>JAYVMW010000037.1:0-13721 GCA_043758755.1 Oxalobacteraceae bacterium | reverse complement strand
GGTGGCGCTGGCGGCACCGGGGCAGGCAATGGCACGGCAAGTCCGCAGGCGGCATGCCGGCGCCGGTCCCGGTAAATTAAATAGTTTTCCCAGTTAGTCGGATTGCCAGATGCAGTCAGACAGAAATTCAGGGTATTGCCAGACATGAGCCGACTCAGTGCCGACTCGTAACCCACTAATTCCGTCATCACTTTACGGAGCCTGTGGTTCTGCGCTCTCAACACCTCTGTTGACTGAACGGCCCGGCTTTCTGACGCCTGCATTTTCGCCAGTGTCATCTCATGCAGGTATTGCAAATATTGTTTTTTAACACTGCCGCAAAATACATAATCCATCATTTTTTCACAGTGCCCCATCTGACAGGCTGGATTGACGCCGCCTGACTGCGCGCGGGTTTCTGCACCCTGAACTACCGCAGCAATCCGGGCATAACTGATGGTGTTGCTGATCCAGCCATTTCTTGCTATCGGTATCATCGTTCATCTCCTTTCTGGGCCATGGACCAGGCCATTCAGGCAATGTTGTGGCACTGTCCATGGCGTGAATGTTTTCTGCAACCGGCAAAAAAATACGCCAGTTGCAGGGCTGCTGTCATTTGCTGAGTTACTCAACTGGGCCGCGCTCCTTGTTTTCCTTCAATTCCCGTTCCCGGCCTTTCCCTTCATCGCTCCATTCAAAAAAACTAATGGGGGTGAGACCGTCCGGGTTCATTTCAGGGAGGTACATGATGTGACGCGTAAAACCCTCTGTTCGTGCATGAGCGAGAATCGACCCGGTATCACGTTGAATTTCGCTCACATGGCGATCACACTCTGCGATTTTTTTCCGCAGGGCCTCATCGGTCCAATGTTTATCACGGTTCAGCAATTCCACCCTGATCTGTCTAAGACTCACAATGCGCGAATAAGTTCTTGGGTTATAAAAGCTTTCACCCGTTTCCAGGTTCAAACCTTCTTCGCCCACCAAAGTTTCAAATTTCTCATTGAGCGCGACACCTGCATTGAGCTTGCGAGTAAAACGCTCGGCAAGTGGGTCCTGAAAATCCTGCACTGCCTGCATTGCGCTTTGAATGTCTTGCCACGATTTATCCGGACCACTTGCAACCTTACACAATTGACCTATTAACTCATCTAACTCGGGTGAAACCGGCAGTAACACGGCGACCCCGTCACTTAAAACAATTTCAGGTCTTGATGTCAGTAATTTTTTGAAACGACCAAGAGAGGAAGAAAAATTTTGTATGAATAGCGACGCGTTTTGCAGTTGAACAGCTAACGTTTCAGCGCAAACTGTCGGCGCAACGCTGTCATTTAAATTGGTCAATTTAGCACTGATCTTTTTGATTCGTTCCAACGGGATGTCCTGCATTCGCTTACTGGTGCAGACTTTGGCCAATTCAAAAAACCGCCAATAAATCTGTTTTAGGGTCGTCAAGCGTTCATTGCTATGGCGGTGACGATTTTCAAGGCGCGACAATCTTGTTTCGGCACACAGGAAAATCTTCCTGTTTTCCGGGACAGAATCAACAATACAACTTAATTTTTGAAATATTTCTCTTAACGCAGACGATTCAGCGTTATTGTCATTTTCGAGCCTCAGAACAATTGTTGTAAACCCCCTTCGCTCCGCATCAGCAGCGGTATCACACTCCTTATCCAGTTCCAGTTGCGAGCGGATTGCGAACAACTCCGATTCCGTATCGGGAAATGTGACAGGTAAGGACAAATTGTCATTCGACCTGATTGCATCGAGTCGTACCAGCGCACTGCTTCCCTGATCTCTTAACCAACACACCGACAGCACTTTCTGAACCGATAGAGAGATGTGATCGGGTTCAAGGCCGAGCACCGCTGGTTCATCGTGGATGAGGAACCGGACTCTGAACACTTTACCTGCACAGTTCACTCGTCCATCTCTTTTTATTTTGCTAAAAGCATCGCTGTCAATTTCCGACCTGTCACCGCTATATCTTGAGATGATTGGAGTAGGCATCACACCCGCTCCCGGTCCAATTCCAGGCCCAATGCCAGGCGCCCTTTCACTTTGTATTCCAACGTTGATTGGTGCAGGTCTTGTCAATGGAATGCCAGTCTTGACCACCGTTTCAGACCGGTGCACCAAAAAACTGTCGTTGTCAACCAACGCGCGCCCTGGAACCCATCCAAATTCAAGCGTGTCGCCTGCCATTAATTTTTTTAATGCAACTTGAATATCACAAATTCTGCCCGAATAGGCTCTGATCATCATCGGCGACCTGACGCCCTCCGGCTTTTCCAATTCCAGATGCAGCAGCGCGGTACAGCGTGACATTTCACGTATCCGGCTGAGCGTTGTCTGTTTCGTGCCACGGCAAAACACTTTATCGACAAATCGTTCACATCGACTCAACTGCAGTGGACGCTCTTGTGTGTCGTGCAACACGTGTTGCTGCGCACCGGTGGCAACCTGTGCCACTTTTTTATACGGGATGGTTTGAGTTACAAACAGACTTTTTACAGGTAACATGGCACACCTTTTCAATTGAAGTTAGCGGAAATACTGCTCAGCCCTTGCATGGAACCTGCCTGAGTTGAACAGTCTGAAGGCTGTTACTTTGAAAGAATGGGAGGCAAGATCAATACGCAAAACATTCTTGCGTAAACTTGTTAAAAAATCTAGCTAGAAGAATAAATTTATTTTGGAATTTGCTTGAGATAAATATTTGGGTCTGAATGAATATCGCGCCGGTGAGGCGGTATCGGAACAGGTGGAGTCGGTGCAATACCATTGCACCGTCCCGGAACGTGCGGACAATGGTGCAATGTTATTGCACCCTGCAACTTCAACTGTCATTCGTCTTTTTTGATGACCAGATTATTCCTGACCGAAGTCACGCCTTCGGTATCTTTGGCCAGTTGCACGGCCCGTTCTTCCTGAACCTTGGTATGCACAGAACCGCTTAACACCACTGCGCCGTGGGCATCGGTATCAACATGGACCTTGACCAGCGAGCTCATTTTGTCGCCACTCAGTTTGGCTTTGATTTTGGTGGTGATGGCTGAATCCTTGACAAACGTCATCGGGTGGGAACGATCTGAATCGGTTTCCTGCGCAGTTGCAGCAACTGATACGAACAGGGTACCGAGGATCAGACAGGCAGCAGTTAATTTGGATTTCATGATTTTTCTTCCTTCATAAGTGGTGGAGCCTTGATCATCCAATAGGTCAGCAACAAGTTCTGTTCGCTGGGAGACATACCGCTCAATCAATCACAGCGCAAGATGAATTTCAACCTGGTGCATCACCGCGTCATCCACCCTCCCCTGTGTGCGCCATCGAACGGAATTGCTCCATTCAATCAGCCATAATCAAGCCATACGGAGGTAAAAATGACTAATTTTCTAATGGTAGTGGCGGCCCTGAGCGGTCTGTTTCTGTTCCTGATGAACTACGGCATTTATTTATTAAGCAAAGATCAGGCTTATTAACCCATCAGCTTAATGCCCATGGAATTTCTGATATGGCAGGAGTGGCCGGCACACTTCAGTGAAACAATGCGCATCGGCGTGGCATTGATCGTGGCGGGACTGACCGGCGAAGGTCTGGCGCGCTTCATTCATTTGCCGCGCGTGAGCGGTTATGGACTGGCCGGGTTGCTGCTCGGACCTGCCGTACTGGGCTGGTTCAGTGCGGTCGACATCACGTCATTTCGGATCTTCATCGATCTGACGCTGGCGCTGCTGTTGTTTGAACTGGGCGCCCGGGTCGATCTGCACTGGTTTCGCACCAATCCATGGATCCTTCCTGCCAGCCTGGCTGAAGCCACCCTGGCGTTTTTTGCCACCTTTTTCGTGTTGCGCTGGCTCGGCTATACACCGGGACTTTCAGCCACAGTCGGTGCCATTGCCATTGGCACCTCGCCGGCCATCGTCATGCGCGTGGCAGCCGAACTGCACGCCGAGGGACAGGTGACACAGCGGCTGTTTGTGTACACCGCACTCAACGTGCTCTATTCCGTGGTGCTGTCGAAGTTGATTGTCGGCGGTATGCACGGCGCGTTTCGCAACGACTGGACTGCAGCGGTGCTGCATCCGATTTATCTGCTGTGTGGTTCGCTGCTGGTCGGAATCATGATCTCATGGGCTTTTGGCCGACTGCGGCGCTGGCTCGATATGTCGGACGAACTGGCGGTAGCCATGCTGTTCGGGTTGCTGCTGGTAGCGCTGTCGGTGCTGCAGGTATTTTCCCTGCCCACCATGCTCGCTCCGCTGCTGGCCGGGGTCATGGTGAAAAATTCTGACCGCAAACCGCTGCTGTGGCCACGCCACTTCGGCAGCGCCGGCGGAGTACTGGTCATACTCCTGTTTGTCTTGACCGGAACCCTGCTGAGCGGCACAGACATCGCAGCCGGCGCGCTGACTGCGCTGGCCGTTATTGCCGCACGCACACTCGGCAAGGGGGTTGGCGTCGCCTTGTTCAGCACGCTGGGCGGAATGAGCCGGCAGCAGAGCTTCGCGCTGGGCATGGCGTTAATGCCGATATCGGCGGTGGCCCTGGTACTGACTGACGACATTCACCGGCTGTATCCCGAATTCGGTGTCCAGGTCGGCGCAGTGGTGCTGTGCATGATTACGATACTGCAGGTACTTGGACCCGTGGGCGTACAACTGGCGCTGCGCTCCTGCAATGAAACCAACGAAAAGGGCAGCTGATGGCCCTGGAACAATTTGCCACTTCGCGTTCGCTGACCATGGGCATTGAGCTCGAACTGCAGCTGGTCAACCTGCACAACTACGATCTGGTTAGTTCGGCTGAAGATTTGCTGCGCGATATCAAACGCAAGAATCTGGACATGGATATCAAGCCCGAAATGACGCTGTCCATGATCGAGATGGCAACCGGCATCTGCGAGAACCACGCCGACGCGCTCAGCCAGCTCACTGCAATTCGAGATGAGCTGGTAGACAGCGCCGATCGTCTGAACATCGGTATCTGTGGCGGCGGCACGCACAGTTTTCAGCACTGGGGTGACCGTAAAATATTTGACGGACCGCGCTTTCAGTATCTGTCGGACTTATACGGCTATCTGGCCAAGCAGTTCACCATATTCGGCCAGCATGTCCACATCGGCTGTCCGGGGCCTGACGTGGCGCTGTATCTGCTGCACGGGCTGTCACGTTTCATTCCGCACTGTATTGCGCTCAGCGCATCGTCACCTTACGTGCAGGGCGACGATACCGGTTTTCAGTCGGCGCGCCTGAACTCGGTGTTTGCCTTCCCCCTGTCGGGACGGATTCCGTTCATTGAAAAATGGTCGGACTTTGAAACCTATTTTGAAAAAATGACCGCAACCGGCGTGGTCAAAAGCATGAAGGATTTTTACTGGGACATCCGTCCAAAACCAGAATACGGCACCATCGAAGTACGGGTCATGGACACCCCTTTGAACATACAGCGTGCCGCGCAGATTGCCGCCTTTATCCAGAGCGTGGCGCGCTACCTGATGATCGAGCGTCCGTTCCGGCTGCAGGACGACGATTATCTGGTGTACACCTTCAACCGTTTTCAGGCCTGTCGGTTCGGCTATGCAGGAACCTATGTTGATCCGGGCAGCCATGAACACAGCACCGTCACAGAAGCGCTGCTGCATACCTTTGATCTGATTGAACAGCATGCCATCGAACTGCGCGCCGACGAGGCCTGCCGACTGTTGCGCGCCGAGGTTCTGGCCGGACAAAATGATGCAGTGCGACTGCTTGCAGAACGCAAGGCCTGCGGTTCACTGCAGGAAATGGTGCAGCGTCAGTGCGACAATTGGAGAGCGTGAGTTGATGAACCCAAAGCCGTTGTGCATTGGTCTATCGGCACGGCTGATGCACACACCACCCAAGGAACTTGGCTTCCACGGCAAAACGCTGCAGTATCTGGAACAGTCGCTGGCGCACTGGATCATGAGCCACGGCGGAATTGCCTTCATGATTCCCACCTTGAGCCGTGACGCCAAGGTGCTGCGCAGTGCCATTTCGGTGCGCGACTGTGTGTCGGCACTGGATGGTCTGGTTCTGCAGGGTGGCTCTGACGTCAGCCCGGAAAGCTATGGAGAACAGGCCGCACGTCCGGAGTGGAGCGGCGACCGGATTCGTGACCTGTTCGAAATCGAACTGGTCTGGGAATTCATCATTCAGCGCAAACCGGTACTGGGAATCTGTCGCGGCCTGCAACTGATCAATGTGGCCTGCGGCGGCACCCTGTATCAGGACATTTTTGAACAATACCCGGATGCCGCGCTGCACCGTGATGATGCGCTTTATGACGGCTTCCACCATCCGATCTGCATTGTGGCCGACTCACGCCTTGCGGCCCTGTTTCCGGATGCCGGTACCTGCAGTGTCAACAGCATTCACCACCAGGCGATCAAGACGCTGGGCAATGATCTGATTGTAGAGGCACGCGCGTTGGATGATGGGTTGATCGAAGCAATTCGCTGGACCGGCAATGGCTACATGTTCGGCTGTCAATGGCATCCGGAGCTGCAGGCGGACCAGCCGGGACTGCTCGACAGCAGTCCGATCCTGCAGGAATTTCTGGATTCAGGACGGCTGACCAAACCAGCCAGTGCCTGAACACGTTACTGCATGCCAGAGTATGTGTGTCGGCCAGACTCAGACCCACGGGCCCGCCATATCCATCCTGGCCGGGCCGGCGGGAACATGCGGCGCTGCTGCAGCGGCAACAGCAAATTCAAGCCAGAACACGCTTCCCGCACCAACTTCACTGACCACACCGATGGTGCCGTCCATCATGTCATCAAAATTCAACCGGAGTCAATCATCATGACAACCATCAGCCATAATCAATTGGACGTACACCATGTTGCGGTGCTGCTGATATTTCAGGCCATGGACGCGGCCGGTAAAGATGGGGCAATCAAACATATTATGTCGGGCGTAAACCCACAAGGTTGCCAGGTATTCAGTTTTAAACACCCCAGCAGCACTGAATTGCAGCACGATTTTTTATGGCGCACCACCAGAGACCTGCCGGCCAAAAACTGGAAATTCAGCCAGGCCGATATTGATGAACGTCAATTCTGGCCACAGTATCTGAATGCCTATGAATCCTGCCTGGCAGCCACCAGCACGCCCGAATCACCCTGGTACATCGTGCCGGCGGATGACAAAGAAAATGCCAGGATCATTATTTCGCGCATTGTTCTTGATCATCTCAGGCGACTCAACATGAGCCTGCCGAAAAACAGTCCGCAAAAAAAACGCGAGTTGCGTGCGGCGCGCCGGCAGTTGAAAGATGACACTCAGATCTGACCTCAACAACTTCAACAACGCACCATCTACTCAGCGAGAACACCATGAATACTATGATCAATGAACAGTCTGGCGATCTTCATCAGCACCAGCAATTAATGGATTCACCGTTGGAAACTCTGCATTGCATTACCAGCCGTCAGGCGATGACATTAAAGACGGAATTTCATGTGATTACCATTCGTGATCTGATCAATCTGAAATTTATTCAGTGTCTGGCTGCAATCAAAGAACTCGAGCTGAAAATGCAGAGCGAAAAAAATCTGGCTGAAGAACAAGTGCTGGACGATGCACTGCAGATGACTTTTCCTGCCAGCGATCCGACTTCAGTGGTCTCCAACATCACCCGCATTGAAGCAGACGGCGCGCTTTGAACACAGATCTCTCCAAAAAAACAACAGTCGCGTTTTAGTTGCTGTCTATGTTGGTTATCGAACAGTATCAAACCAGGTTTTCCCATAACCTCAAGTCAACATCAAGTTCACCCACTTGGTTAATTATTCGTCACGTCAGTCGTGTTATTACCCAAGAGAGTACCAGTTCTTTGTGTCGTCAACTTTTATAAAACCAACTCTGAGGTCATTCATGAACCATATCTCTAAAATTTCTCTTGCTGCCATGTTGCTTTGCAGCTTCTCATCAACGAGTGTCTTTGCGCAGTCCGCCTACGGTGACGCTGATGCGGTCCTGAATCCTGCGATGGATTACAACCCGTCCTGGTACGTCACGCCAAGTCTGAACATGATGATTCCGGATTCCGGCTTCGGTGTCGGCAATCATGGCGAAGGTGCCGGACTGCTGATCGGCAAACCGCTGTCGGAAGATTGGGACATTCAGATCGGCACCAAATATGGCCGTCAAAATGCCAATCAAATGAAATACCAGCAAAACATGCTGGGGGTCGACGCACTGTATATGTTTTCGCGCAGCGCACTGCGGCCCTTTGTCTTTGCCGGCCTGGGCGGCCAGCAGGATCGCCTGAATACACCGCTGGGTGAACGCTCAGGCTATGCGCCCTACGTCAACGCAGGTATCGGCATCCAGGCGGTATTGAATGATCAATGGACGCTGCAGCTCGATTTTCGTCGTGAACACGGCTATCTCAAAAGCAATGAATTCGCGACCAATACCAACGGCAATAACTATTTAAGCCTGGGCGTGAGCTATTCATTTGGCAAAACGCCGACCGTGGCAGTGGCCAAGGCAGTGCCGCCACCAGAACCGGTGCCAGCCTACGTGGCGGCAGTAACGCCACCACCGCCACCACCACCACCGCCACCGAAATTTGAAAAAATTGTGCTGTCATCGACTGAACTGTTTGCCTTTGACAAATCCGAACTGCGCATGCCGCAAACCAAACTCGATGAGATTGCCCGGGTATTGAACAACAATACCCAGACCAATCATGTCGTGATCAGCGGTTATACAGATCGGATCGGTTCCAGGGCATACAATCAGAAACTGTCTGAACGACGTGCCAATGCCGTCAGAGACTATCTGGTGAGCAAAGGCGTTTCTGCCGATCGTCTGTTCCCTGAAGGTAAAGGCGAAGACAATCCTTTGGTCACCTGTACTGAAAAAGGCCGCAAAGCTCTGATCGTTTGCCTGGAACCGAATCGTCGGGTTGAGGTTGAACAGATTACGATTGAACAGCGCGTGAACTAACGGTTCGGCTGCTCGTGCCTGCCATGCAGCACGAGCAGCCGGTCTGACCTATTTCGTAAAGGAACCATCATGAATATGCCTTTGAAACTGGGCGTCAGTTCAGTTGATAACCAATTTGCGATCAAAGATGACATCAATACGGTTGGGGCAAAAATTGATGATGACGTGATCACGACCAAAGTGAAATTGTGATGATACTTTTGCGTGTCATCGGCGGGCGTTCAGCGATTTAGGCAGGCTGACAGAAAAAGTGATGCGGCACTTTCGTGCCGCATCCCTTTTTTACTTTGTAGGGGTGGAGCTGGAAATTCAATGAGCACTGCTCCTTGCCAGCGGAACGGTGTGAGCCTGCCAGCGCACACTCCCTGCAATAACATTGCACCGTTCTATGTGGCGTGCGAGATGGTGCAATGTTATTGCACCCTACGCATCGATTCTGTTCTCAGCGCCGTGCCAGCATCACACCCAGCAACAGTCCCAGACCGGCCCCGGTGCCTATCGATCTCCATGGATTTTCTTTGACATACTGATCGGCAGACAGCGCCATTTTCTTGCTGTTGGCCAGCGCCACTGCGTGGGTCTGCTGCAGCTGCGCTACCGCCGCGTCCAGAAGCATGACGCCCTGACGGTGCATTTCTTCTGCCTGGTCGCCGGTCAGCGAGGCGGCCGCCTGGATTAATTCCTGTGCATCGCTGATCAACAACTTGACATCGCGACTGACAGCATCAATATTTTTTTCCAACATGATTATCCCCTGATAACTGAAATTCGGTTACTGCAAAATGGTCTAAACCAGCAAATCGCGCATATCGTCAGCATGCTCTTCTTCCTTGGCCATGATGCCGACCAGCAGGTGTTTGGTGGTCGGATCCGTGTCGCCAATCTTGACGATCATTTGCCGATACGATTCGATTGCGACCCGCTCTGCAATCAGGTTGCTCCTGATCATGGACTGGATCTGATCAGACTCGTCATATTCAGCATGACTGCGTTCGGTCAGCGTCGCGGGATTGAAGTCCGGCTTGCCATTGAGTTGAATAATCCGCTCAGCCAGTTGATCGGCATGCATCTGCTCTTCAATGGCGTGCTGCAGGAATTCGGCCTTGACCGATCCGTTCTGCAATCCGGTGACCGTGTAGTAATGACGCCGGTAGCGCAGCACGCAGACCAGTTCGGTAGCCAGCGCGCCGTTGAGCATGGAAATGATTTCATGCCGGTCAGCCTGATAGCCGACGGTTACGCCGCCTTCATCGATATTTTTTGCAGCGGCCCGTATTTCAGCAATATCAATGTCGTTGCCGGCGTTCTTTTTTTTCTGTTTCATCATTGGCTTTCAGAGTAAATGTTGGGAATGCCGCAGCACGCTGCGAGGCCTCTACTGGCGCGCAATGATTTTTCCATCTGCATCAGACAGGACAATTTCAACGCGGCGGTTCATCTGCCGATCGGCGCCATTGTCATTCGGTGCCACCGGAAAATTTTTGCCATAGCCGCGTATCGCAATGCGATCCGGAGCTATACCCAGTTCCTGCAAAGCGGTGCGCACCGACTGGGCGCGCCGCTCTGACAATTCCTGGTTGTAATCGACGCTGCCGGCACTGTCGGTATAGCCTTCAATCAGTACCCGGCGCTGCGGATTTTGTGACAACACGTCAGCCAGTTTATGCGCCGTAGTCATGCCATCGGAATTCAGGTTGGACAGATTGGCGTCAAACAGCACGTCGCCCATCGTAATAACCATGCCGCGCTCGGTCTGTTTGGCAGACAGTGCGGCCAGTTGCACCTGCAACAGCGCAGCCTGCGCGGTCAGATTGGCATTGTCCGCTTCCAGAGTGCGCGGATTCAATATCATGTGATCGCGTTCCTTGGCAGTTTTGGCGATTTCCGCCTCGGCCAGCTTCTGCTTGGTGACTTCATTTGCCACTGCGATTTTGCTTTTGGCAATATAGGCCAGCTTGTTGATATTTTCCGCACTTTCATCATGACTCGACGCTGCGTTGGCCAGGTTCATTGCCTCATTGGCCTGTTGCAATTCCAGCGGCGCATAACGTTCTACATCCGGATTGTTGCGGGCAATGGCAAAATCGCTGCGCGTCTGATCCAGCAGACCGGTGGTTCGGGGCGTGATAGCGCAGGCGCTGATCAGCACTGCAATGGCCAGCAGCGTTGGGGTGAGTATTTTTTTCATGATGTTTCCTGTTTGCTTTGTCGGAATCAGCCTTGCTCTGAGCCAGTTGCGCGTCAGCCTGGGCAGCCTTGGGCAATCCATCGGTCTTTTTGTAATCCTTTTCTTTCAGCGCAACACATGGCACTCAGGCCGGGTAGTGAATTTGAGTTCATTTTTCATTCTCTGTTATTGGTAGATCGATGGCTATTGGCATCGATGTTGAAGTTATAGGCTGTCAGAACGACAAAGTCGGTTCGGTGGCGAACATTGGTGAAAGATGGAAGGAAGGTGTCATATAAAACGTCATTCCCGCCTGGGCGGGGTCGCTTGGACGAGATTGCCTGGACGGTGTAGCCTGCGTTGAATCTAATTCACAACCTGATTGGTCTTCATACGCTCAGTAATATCCTGCCCGATCCCCCGGCACCCGACAAAGCGGCTCGAGGTATCAAATACCGGCTCCCCGCTGACCTGCAGGTACTGGGTTTTGCCGTCCGGCCGCGCGAGGCGATGTTGGCGTCGAGCTGGGCACGTTGCGCGCTGTTCCAGCCATTGCCGAAATCGGTCTGGATCGCGAATTGATTGAAACAGGAAATCAATTTTTGACAATCATTATTTTGGCCAATTGGAGCATTGCCATGACCACACGACAAGAATACATCGCCACCTTTAAACAGCAGCTCGACGACATGAACAATTCGATCAGCGAATGCGAAGCCAGAGCGCAGAAACCCGAATCCGATTCAAAAATTTTATGGCAGGACAGCCTGTTCAAATTGCGTCAGCAGTTCAATCTGACCCATTAATGTGATGTTCGTGGATGAAAAAACGCCCAAATTCATTGGCAAACCTGAATTCGGGCGTTAGCGCGTACCGGTAAAAATTAACGTTTGATCGGCGAGATTTTAGTGCCTTCGATACTCAGATTAACCATCAGGCCCTGCTGGTCAAAAATGAACGCGTAGGCGTCATTTTTCAAGGTAGTCGAAGTCAGATTCTTGGCGACACCTTCGTTGACAACCACAATACTGGGCCCCACACCGAATTCCCATCCGTGTGATTTGGCCAGGTAAGCCGCTGCTTTATCGGTCATCAGGAACACGACATAGCCGTAGGATTCAGCGCCAGCCTGCCAACCCCACGAGGCAGAAACTGAATTGTAGTAACCGTCAAACTGGTTATGTTTGGTCAGCACGCCTTCACCATAACTGCCGCCAAATACCAGGCCGGCCTTGATAATTTTTGGAAATACCAGAATCGCTTTGGCGTCTTTTCCCATTGAAGCAGCCAACGGATTGGACTTGTATAAAGCCTGCAATGACTGTGCGGCATCTTTGCTGAGCTCTTCAGCCGATGTTGCATTGGCTGCCGTGCTGAACGCGCAGACTGCTGCGACAAGTATCACCATTTTTTGCAAAACGCTTCGTATTGTTGTCATGTTATTACTCCTTTGGTGTGATTAAATCGGGTTCAGTCAGGATCAGAATCGCCACGGAGTGGTTAGGCTTCGTGACTTTCAGTATGTCGTTTTTCGGACGGCTCGTCCGTTCGTTAGCACACTTAAGGACTGATACAGAATTTGGTGCTGGTATATTTCCCGACCGCCAGCCCCGCTAGACTATCTTGAAAACCGTTGCGATTCAGAACCGGCAAGTGCCGGGACCAGGCTGTCTAAGAAGATGTGTTCATCATAGATATACCTGAGCTGCATTACTGTGCGCCAGACAACATACGGCGCTGCAAAAAAAACAATTAAATCACCCCTTGCCACTGACGCTGCACCGGCAGATTCCTGATACCAAAATCCTTTGGAAAATCATCGACAAGAATCGCACTGTTTACATGACGCGAGTAATCCAGCATCACACGCCGTTCCTCGGTACTGATATGCCCGGACACAATGGCCCGCAACACCCAGTCGTGCATTACGGTCAGACTGTCGGGAATCGGTTCGAGGCGACCAGCCTTGATCGGCTCTTTCAGACGCAGTTCGATTGCCCTGAATTCAGGAAGCAGTCTGAGCGCCATTTCGCAGTTGGAAATGACATTGTCCGAATCGCCCTGAATATAGGTCTCCGCCAGCAACCGGTCTCGCGCTGGCCCTGCGGTCTGCATGGCGTTGGCAACCTGTCCACTGAGTAAATCCAGCGGCGCGCGATGCCGTGCGCCAAACGGGAAAATGGTCAGGCGCAGCAGCCAGGCCATCGGCCGGTTCGGAAAATTGTCCAGTACGCCCAGCATGGCCTGTTGCGACTGAAACAGCGCGTCCTGCACGCACCAGTGTACATACGGCAAATCTTCAGGCGGACGGGCATCATCTTCAAAACGTTTCAGCACGGCTGAAATCAAATACATCTGCGGCAGAATATCGCCCAGCCGTCCCGAGATCGATTCGCGTCGTTTCAGGGAACTACCCAGCATGAACATGGACACATCTGTGAGCAGTGCAAAGGCGCTGGAACAATGACTGACCGCGCGATAATAGCGCTGTTATAAAACACGCTGCGAAAAACCGCTTTAATTCAACGACATACGCAGGTTTCCACTATAGTAATAAACCGACATGTGCATCTTTAATACTAGATCGC
>JAYVMW010000036.1:0-8825 GCA_043758755.1 Oxalobacteraceae bacterium | reverse complement strand
TCTATTTTAAGTTTTTGGCCAGCAGCAACTTTATATTGTTTGCCACCAGTTTTTATGACCGCGTACATATGAAACCTCATCAAAAATGTGAAAATCTTTTTAAAATTTCCTGTTCATTCAGTAAGTTACTAAAACTCACAAAAATTTAAGGAAGCCCCGGATTGTACACAAAGCAGTACGAACAGTCAAAATCTATTTACAAAAAATTCTGATGTTGTCAAGTTGATTTTAAAAAACGCTGCATTTGGGTATTTTCAACAGCAAATCTGAATTTCACGGCAAATACCGATATTTTTTTCACATCAAAACGAGCAGATTGCACATAGTGGCGGTAAAAACAGGAGAATTTGCAGCCAAGGAATATAAGCTGCAAATAAGCATCGTATAATTTCGTCCATCTTGGTTTCTTATTGCAGGTTACATTTTGTCCGCCACTACAATCCCACAAACACAACATTCGATCACTTCCATCATTTCCGTCGACATGGATGCCGTTGATCTTGAGATCCGCACTAAGTTGCAGTCAGATGTACCCTTGGTTAAACAGGTCGGTGAATACATCATCAGTGCGGGTGGGAAACGTATCCGCCCCGCACTGGCAGTTTTATTTGCCAATGCCCACGGCTATCACGGCAAATCCCATCATACTCTGGCAGCCATTGTGGAATTTATTCATACCGCAACTTTGCTGCACGATGATGTTGTTGATGAATCATCGCTGCGACGCGGCAGAAAAACCGCAAATGCCCTGTTTGGCAATGCAGCGTCAGTCCTGGTTGGCGACTTCCTGTACACGCGCTCATTTCAAATGATGGTCGGTCTGCAAAATATGCGCATCATGGATATTCTGGCCGATGCAACCAACGTCATAGCCGAAGGCGAAGTGCTGCAACTGCTTAACATGCACGATCCCGACGTATCAGAAGAGCGCTATTTACAGGTTATCCGCTCCAAGACAGCCAAACTTTTTGAGGCTGCGACCAGTCTGGGCGCCCTCATCGCCAATGCAAGCGAAGTTGACATAGAAGCGGCCGCCGAATATGGACGCTCTCTGGGCACGGCATTTCAACTGATTGACGACGTTCTGGATTATTCAGGCAACGCGGCCGATATCGGCAAGAATGTCGGCGATGACCTGCGTGAAGGCAAGCCGACCCTGCCACTAATTTATTTGATGCAAAACGGCACCGAATATCAGCGCAATCTGGTGCGCGAATGTATTGAAAACGGCGAGAGCAGTAAATTTGACGAGATTCTGGAAGCCATTACCACCTCGGGCGCATTGGAATACAGCCGAAAACAGGCCGAACAGGCCAGCAGTCAGGCAATTCTGGCATTAAGTGGCTTGCCTGAAAGCGACTTCAGGCAAGCGCTGGTGCAGTTGGCCCATTTTTCAGTTGACCGTAACCATTGAGATTTTCTGATCAATCCAAGGGTCCAATGCTAACGTGAATAACATTCCACTCTGGGTTCAATTTTCGACACTGGCCGGTCTGATTCTGTGTTCAGCTTTTTTTTCCATGACCGAAACTGCCTTGATGGCAGCCAATCGGCACCGGATCCGGCACCTCGCCAAACGCGGCAACAAAAATGCCGTTACCACCCTGTGGTTACTCGATCGCGTAGATAAACTGCTTGCGGTCATATTAATTGCGAATACGCTTTTTAATGCACTCACTACCGCTTTGGTCACTGCCATTGCCATTTCCACGTTCGGCAACAACGATAAGGTAATCAGCATCGCCACTGCCGTGGTCGCCTTTCTGCTTATTGTCTTTGCGGAAATATCTCCCAAAGTGATCGGCGCATCCTATCCGGAACGGATTTCGCTGCCAGCCAGTTTTATATTGAAACCTCTGATGACGGTCGGCCTGCCGGTTACCTGGTTTGTCAATTTGTTTGTCAGTTCCCTTTTAAGCGTGATTCGCATCAAAACCGGAAACTCGGTCCATAACACCCGACTGTCACCGGAAGAGCTGCGCTCCATGATTTTAGAAGGCGGAAATTTCATCCCTCAGAAGCATAAAAGTATTTTGCTTAATCTGTTTGAACTGGAAAGCATATCGGTTGAGGACGTGATGACGCCCCGCTCACATATCGAGGCACTGGATTTTTCGGTTCCGGTCGAGGAAATCAAGAATCAGCTGACCACCTGTTACCACAATAAATTGCCGGTTTATGAAGGCGAAATCAATCGCATAATCGGCATCCTGCATGTCCGCAAGGCAATCGCCCTGCTGAACCAGCAGGATGAATTAACGACCCAGGATTTCCGCGCACTGCTGTCTCCCCCATATTTCATTCCGGAAGATACCGGTGTATTTACTCAGTTACAGTACTTCCAGGAAAAGCGCGAACGACTTGGCATCATCATTGATGAATACGGCGAAGTTCAGGGCTTGGTGACTCTGGACGATATTATTGAAGAAATGATCGGCGAATTTACCACCTCAATTCCCGGTGACGCGCGGGCCGACTCATTTGGGTGGGACAAACAGGGCCAGTGTGTGCTGGATGGCTCCACAACATTGCGCGATATTAATAAAAGATTGCATCTGGATCTCCCACTTGATGGGCCTAAAACACTGAATGGATTGTTACTCGAAATTTTGCAGGATATTCCAGAGGCGCAAGTCAGCATTAAAATAAAAAATTGCGTTATAGAAATCATTCAGGTTCAAAATCAGGCAATTAAAGTAGTGAAGATTTGCCAACAAAAATAATACCAACTAACATATAGTTACCAAAAATAAACATTTAAGCGGCAACTCTGCAAGCAAATCTTTACAAATTAGCTTCCACAATGCATCATCTTCAGGGAAACCCCTACTGGAATGTATCGCCATGGCTGAAGCAATTATCAATACAGCAACTCAAAATCCCATACCCGGGTTGGCGCGCGCCTTATTACAGGCAAATCGCCTCACCATGGCACAAATTGATCCAATCGTAAAAAGAACACACGCTGAAAAAGTACCGTTTATTGATGCTCTTTTGCAAAGTAATTTAATCAAATCCCGGGAATTGGCAGTTTTCTGTTCAGAAAATTTTGGCTATTCCCTGATGGACATCGATGCTTTCAGCCCGACATCTTTCCCAGAAAAAATTGTTGATCAAAAGTTAATGCATGCGCAACGCATTATTGCGCTGGCAAAACGGGGCAATAAGGTGTCGATTGCCATTTCTGATCCAACCAATATCCTGGCTCTGGATCAGATCAAATTCCAGACCGAACTGATTGTTGAGCCGATCATTGTTCAACATGACCTGCTGGTGTCGTTACTCGAAAAAATGTCCAAAACTTCGGAGCAGAATCTGACCGAGTTAATTGGCGACGATATGGAAATTGACTTTGGCGAAGCCGATGCAGGTCCCTCGGCCGCTGCCGAAGCCGCCACCATGGAAGTCGATGATGCCCCGATCGTCCGTTTTTTAAATAAAATCCTGCTCGATGCCATCAATATGGGCGCATCCGATTTGCATTTTGAACCTTTTGAAAAGTTTTACCGCATCCGTTTCCGCGTGGACGGCGAATTACGTGAAATTGCCCAACCGCCACTTGCCATCAAAGAAAAACTGGTTTCACGCATCAAAGTACTGGCACGTCTGGATATTTCAGAAAAGCGCACTCCTCAAGACGGTCGGATGAAATTGCTGATTTCTCAAACCCGTGCCATCGATTTTCGTGTCAGCACTCTGCCGACGCTGTTTGGCGAAAAAGTGGTCATGCGTATCCTGGATGGTTCGCAGGCGCAAATGGGGATTGATGCGCTCGGCTATGACGCCGACCAGAAAGCCATATTGATGGACGCGATTACGCGCCCCTACGGCATGGTGCTGGTAACGGGACCAACCGGTTCCGGTAAAACCGTCTCCCTGTATACCTGCCTGAACGTAATCAATAAGCCGGGTATCAATATTTCAACGGCAGAAGATCCGGCCGAGATCAATTTACCGGGCGTCAATCAGGTCAATATTAACGACAGAGCCGGATTAACTTTCCCGGTCGCCCTGAAATCATTTCTGCGTCAGGATCCTGATGTCATTATGGTGGGTGAGATCCGCGACCTTGAAACGGCAGATATTGCCATCAAAGCTGCGCAGACCGGACACATGGTGTTCTCAACCCTGCATACCAATGATGCGCCTTCAACGCTGACACGTCTGATGAATATGGGCGTTGCCCCATTCAATATTGCCTCATCCGTGATTTTGATTACTGCACAGCGTCTGGCCCGCCGGCTGTGCACCTGTAAAAAACCGATCGAAATACTGGATCAGGTTTTACTGGACGCCGGATTTGAAGACTCCATGCTGGATGGCACTTGGACTCCGTATCAGCCTGTCGGATGTGAGCGCTGCAGTGGTTCCGGTTATAAGGGCCGCGTCGGTATTTATCAGATCATGCCGATTACGGAAGAAATTGAACGGATTATTCTGGCTCATGGCAGCGCACTTGACATTGAAAATCAGGCGCGCAGTGAGGGAGTAAGGACGCTGCGGGAATCGGGCCTGGTAAAAGTAAGGCAGGGATTAACCAGCCTTGAAGAAATTTTAGGTTGTACGAACGAATAACGAATAGTTAATAATAAATTACATTCTTCTCCAATACCGAGACTGTTATCAGGAACTAATTATGGCGACTGCCCAAAACAAAGCATCACATACCGTCAAAGACGTCATTTATACCTGGGAAGGTAAGGACAAAGCGGGCAAACAGGTGCGTGGCGAAATTCGAGCCGGTGGTGAAACGATCGTCCGCGCGACCTTGCGTCGCCAGGGGATTCTGGTCAACAAGGTAAAAAAGAAATCCTTCAACACCGGCAAGGCAATTACAGAGAAAGATATCGCCTTGTTTACCCGCCAACTGGCAACCATGATGAAAGCCGGCGTGCCTTTATTGCAGTCGTTCGATATCGTTGGCAAAGGTCACACGAATCCGTCCGTATCCAAACTCATTATGGACATCCGTGGCGATATCGAAACCGGAACCAGCCTTTCCCAGGCATTCCGTAAATTTCCATTGTATTTTGATCCGCTGTTCTGCAATCTGGTCGGCGCCGGTGAGCAGGCCGGTATTTTGGAAGACCTGCTAACCAGGCTGGCTATCTATAAAGAGAAAACGGTCGCCATCAAGGCAAAGATCAAAGGAGCGCTGTTTTATCCGATGTCCATTATTGCGGTGGCTTTCATCGTGACAGCCGTCATCATGATCTGGGTTGTACCTGCTTTTAAAAATGTGTTTGCGAGTTTTGGCGCCGACCTGCCGGGACCAACACTGGTGGTCATGGCTATTTCAGATTTTTGCGTCAAGTACTGGTATCTGGTTTTCGGGGTGCCGAGCGCGGGTCTGTATCTGTTCTTCCAGTCATGGAAACGTTCGGTTGAAATTCAGCGAACCATGGACAGACTCTTATTAAAAGCGCCGATTTTTGGTGAAATCATTCGCAAAGCGACTGTGGCACGCTGGACCAGAACGCTGGCTACCATGTTTGCTGCGGGTGTCCCGCTGGTTGAATCTCTGGACTCGGTTGGCGGAGCCGCAGGCAATGCCGTCTATGCTGACGCCACGCTTAAAATTCAGACAGAAGTCAGTTCCGGTACCAGCCTGACCATGGCCATGCAGAATGTCAATGTGTTCCCCAACATGGTCACGCAGATGGTATCGATTGGTGAAGAATCCGGTTCTCTGGATGCGATGCTGGGTAAAGTAGCTGATTTCTACGAAGAAGAAGTCGATGAAGCAGTGGCGAATTTATCCAGTCTGATGGAACCGATCATTATGGTGTTTCTTGGCATAATTATCGGCGGTCTTGTTATTGCCATGTACCTGCCTATCTTTAAACTCGGCAATGTGGTTGGCGGTTGATATTGGACAGTTTATATTTTGCATTACCCGCAAGTCTGCCGGCAAGTCTGTTTGTCGGCATGCTGGGTCTGTTGATCGGAAGTTTTTTGAATGTTGTCATCTACCGCCTGCCTAAAATCATGCAGCGTGATTTTGATAATTACATTGCTGAACAGAATGGGCAGGAGCTGCCGCATAAAGATGTTTTTAATCTGTCGGTGCCACGCTCTGCCTGCCCGCACTGCGGACATCAGATCAGCGCCATCGAAAATATTCCGGTTCTGAGTTATCTGGCCCTGCGCGGCAAATGTGCCCAATGCAAGGCTGCCATTTCCATGCGTTACCCGCTGGTTGAACTGCTCACAGCAGGTATTTCATTTGGTATGGCCTGGCATTTCGGTACCGGCGTGGCCGGGATGGCCAGTCTGCTCTTTGCCTGGTTCCTGATCGCACTGGCTTTAATAGATTTTGACACGCAGTTGCTGCCCGATGACCTGACTCTGCCGATGCTGTGGTGCGGCCTGCTGATCAACACCCAAAATGTGTTTTGCACACTGGAATCGGCCGTATTGGGCGCTGCGATTGGATATGGATTATTGTGGTCAGTTTACTGGGCCTTCAAACTCGCTACCGGCAAAGAAGGCATGGGGTACGGTGATTTTAAATTACTGGCAGCGCTGGGAGCCTGGTATGGTTGGACAGTTTTGCCGATCACCATCCTGTTTTCATCACTGGCTGGCGCAGTCATTGGAATCGGCCTGATGATACTGGCCAAACGCGGACGCGATGTGCCTATGCCGTTTGGCCCTTACCTGGCCATTGCCGGCCTGCTGATGCTGCCATTCGGTCGCACGCTCACGCAACACTATCTGGGCATTGTTTTGTGAACGCTGAAGTTACAAAATCAAACCCGAAGCCAGACAGATTTTCAGTCGGATTGACCGGCGGCATTGGCAGCGGCAAAACCAGTGTTGCCAACGCATTTGCCCAGCGCGGCGCCTCCATTATTGACACCGACCTGATCGCTCATCAATTGACTGCTCCCGGAGGTCACGCCATTGCCGCCATTGCTGCAGCGTTTGGCACTGACTTCATTGCACCGGATGGTTCGATGGATCGCGCCAGAATGCGCGAGCGGGTTTTCTCAGATCCGGCTGAGAAAAGTCTGCTTGAATCCATATTGCACCCGATGATACGCGCTGAAGTTAGCAGACAGGCCGATGCAGCGCAGGGTGCCTACCTCATGTACGTCGTACCACTGCTGGCCGAAACCGGGCATTGGAAGTTCTCGCGGATACTGGTGGTCGATTGCGATGAAAAGCAGCAAATCGAGCGCGTCATGCTGCGCGACCGGCTTCCATTAAACATCGTTCAATCCATCATTGCCCAGCAGGCCACGAGGGCGCAACGTCTGGCGATGGCAACTGATGTCCTGCAAAATCAGGGAGATTTTGAATCGCTGCTTCCGGAAATTGATCGATTGCACAAAATATACAGTGATTTATCTTCATCAAATCAAACAGAGTATTTGTAATTTTCCCCGGCTTGGTTCAGAATCATGTAAATTTGCAAGGAATGAAGTGGTGACAACTTCCTTTTGGCCATGGATAAAAATAATTAAGAAGAATTGCGAGCAGACTGCGTATACAATCCGCCTCCAAACTTGATGATTCCAGATCGACACCAGATAACCTTTACAGGGAAACTACTTTGATTGTTTACGAATACCCTTTCAACGAGCGTATTCGCACGTTACTGCGACTGGAGGACCTGTATGAAAAGTTTTCATTTTTTCTACAGCAGGATCATCCATTTCAACATCATGTAGCACTGTCACTGATCTTTGAAATGCTGGAAGTAGCCGGTCGAGCCGACCTTAAATCAGATCTTTTGCAGGAACTTGAGCGACAAAAGCAGACTTTGATGGGATTTCGCACCAACCCCAATGTCGCCACTGATATGCTCAACTCCATTATTGAAGACATCAACAGAATTACTTCCTCTCTGATGACATCGCAGGGAAAGTCGGGGCAGAATATCCGCGACAACGAATGGCTCATGAGCATACGCGGTCGCACCATCATTCCGGGCGGTGCCTGTGAATTCGATCTGCCTTCGTATTACGCCTGGCAGAATAATTCGACCGAAAAGCGTCGCGCCGACATCACCAACTGGTTTGCCCCACTGGCGCCGCTGTTTGAAGCCATCTCAATGGCACTGCGCTTATTGCGCGAATCCGGCAATACAACCAAAATGCTGGCACAGGCTGGCAGCTATCAGCAAATGTTACAGGGTAAAATTTATCAGATGATACGGCTGCGCATCGATGAAACACTGGGCGCAATTCCTGAAATTTCGGCCAACAAATACATGTTGTGGGTTCGTTTCATGACCCAGGACGGCACGCTCAAACCGCGCGCCGTTGAGAGTGAAGTCCCGTTTGAACTAACGCTGTGCAACTTCTAACCGTAATAAATGGATCAGCATGATCGTTGAATGTCCTCAGTGCCATAAAAAAATCGAATACAGCAGCGCCAATCGGTACCGCCCTTTCTGTTCCGAACGCTGCAAAAAGATAGATCTGGGCGCCTGGGCCGAAGAAAGCTACATCATCACCAGCACCCCTCCCGAGCCGGACGAACTTCCTGATGAAAATCAATGACGGTCGGTTCGCCAAGACCTACACTCCATCACTGTGTTTTCAGCGAAGCAACACGCGTGTAAAATAGCGCATCCTTCGTCAGTACATCGTTATTAGTGCTTTGCCTGCACGCAGACACTATTTCAAAAATAACCATCTCTTACAGGCTTTGCACTATGACTATCATCAAACAAACCGATTTCATCGAATCGATCGCCGCCGCGCTGCAGTACATCAGTTATAAAACACGCTGCGAAAAACCGCTTTAATTCAACGACATACGCAGGTTTCCACTATAGTAATAAACCGACATGTGCATCTTTAATACTAGATCGC
>JAYVMW010000035.1:0-180787 GCA_043758755.1 Oxalobacteraceae bacterium | reverse complement strand
CGGAGCATCGAATCTGATTTATTTGACCACGGTTGAGATAGTTAAGCCTTCCAAGTAACCAAAGATGCCGCGAACACGACTGGACTAAGCTAATGCAGCGCACGCAGCACAATCACCGCGGCTTACAAGGCTCGCACGCCGGTCAGCAACAGCGGAACTGGTAACCGCAGAGCGGATCGTGCGCCGGACAGTGGATGGCTTACGATTTTTTTGCAGCGTTGATTTTGTCATCCAATATTTTAGAAATTTTTGGCTCCGGCTTCCAATAATTCGCGCCCTTCATGACTTTGCCGCGTTCATCATAAATTGGGTTACCGTCGGCGTCGAGTTTAGAAAAATTCGACTGCATGATCACGCTTAATACCTCATCAAGTGGCAAACCGAATTTGGCCATCTCTGAGGCACAATACACTTGGATATCGCCGAGCAAATCGGCCAGCGCAGTCAACAATACAAGTTGGTCGTCACCGCGTTCGGCAGCATTAATAATTTCGTCGATTTCGTCAAGCTCTTCGCCCAAAATAGATTTGAATGCCTTTAATCGCTCTACGACCGGCACGCCAACGTCGGTAGTGGGAACCTGGCTGACCGGCAATTTGTAGATGCCATTAAATTTTTGAATATCTTGTGAAAAATTATTCATGCGGACCGTTCCCTGTTAAGAAATATTGACGAAAAATCGTCCCTGCAACGCACATCTTTCAAGAAATAGGCGCTTGTCGGGGCCAACGCTATCTTAGTAGGATTTAAATATGCAGGGCATGGCCGAGTGCGCGCAGCGCCGCTTCCTGGACTGCCTCACCCAAAGTCGGATGCGCGTGTATGGTACCAGCGACATCTTCCAGTGTCGCGCCCATTTCTATCGACTGGCTAAACGCCGCACTCAATTCTGATACGCCGCTGCCGACTGCCTGCCAGCCCAAAATCATATGGTTATCGCGGCGCGCAACCACCCGCACAAACCCATCAGTCGATTCGATAGTCATGGCACGGCCATTAGCGGCGAAGGGAAACATCGCAGTGATGCAATCCAGATCGGCAGCTTCATCAGGCGTTTTACCGACTACAACCACTTCCGGATCAGTAAAGCAGACTGCAGGCATTGCGGCAGGTTGGAAGTAGCGACGTTTGCCGGAAATAATTTCCGCCACCATCTCGCCTTGCGCCATAGCGCGGTGCGCTAACATCGGTTCACCCGTCAGATCACCAATCGCCCAAACGTCGCGCATTGAGGTACGGCACTGGTCGTCAACCTTAACGCAGCGTCCATCCATATCGAGTTTGAGAGAGTCCAATCCAAAGCCATCGATGCGGGGACGACGTCCGACAGCCACCAGCACCTGATCAGCAGGCAATTCATTTTCTGCACCACTACCATCTTTAATGCGCACCGCATCGCCTGCAGCATTCAGTCCCTGAACCGTGCAACCCAGATACAAATTGACGCCCAGACGTTTCAGCGATCCCGCCACTGGTTTAGTTAGTTCACCATCATAGGCAGGCAATACCCGATCAGCGGATTCAACCACGCTCACATCAACGCCAAGCTTGCGATATGCAGTGCCCAGTTCCAAACCGATATAACCTGCACCGACTACGACCAGTTTTTTGGGAAGAGTTTTGGGCGACAGCGCTTCGGTCGAACTGATGACGCTTCCACCAAATGGCATAAACGGCAACGACACTGGCACCGAACCGGGCGCCAGTAATAAATGCATACAACTGATGCGAGTGGTGGCGATGTCCCCGTCCAATACATCGACAGTTTTGCCATCGACAATTTTTGCCCAGCCTTTAATGACCGTGACCTTATGTTTTTTAAGCAAAGCGCCGACACCACCGGTGAGTTTCCCGACAATGCCATCTTTCCATTTGACGGTACTGCCAATTTCAATTTTTGGCGACTGCACCTGAATCCCAAGGTGTGAGGCACCGGCATAGTTAATTACTTTGGCAAATTCATCTGCTGCGTGAATCAACGCCTTGGACGGGATGCAGCCGATATTGAGGCAAGTACCGCCCAATTCAGCACCTTCCACCAAGACGGTTGCGATGCCGAGCTGCCCAGCGCGAATTGCAGCAATATAGCCGCCCGGACCACCGCCGATAATAAGCAGGGTAGTTTTTTGTTCATTCATAGATCTGTATCCTAAATTCCGTCATTCTGTAAATAAGGTCGCGGGACACTCAAGGTATCCGCGGATTGCCTGAATAAATTCAGCCGCATGCATGCCGTCGACCACGCGATGGTCGAACGACGACGACAGATTCATCATCTGGCGCACCACGACTGCACCGCCGCGCACCATCGGCCGTTGCACCATCCGATTCACACCGACAATTGCCACCTCTGGATGATTGATAACCGGAGTCGAAACAATGCCACCCAACGTTCCCAAACTGGTCAACGTAATGGTCGACCCAGACAGATCTTCGCGCGATGCCTTGCCGCTGCGTGCACTGTCAGCCTGACGCACAACTGCCGCCGCACTGGCCCAAAGATCAAGCGATTCAGCATGCCGCACTACCGGCACGATCAGGCCAGCGTCAGTCTGTGTTGCCACACCAATGTGCACTGCGGCATAGCGCGTGACAATACCGGCATCATCATCAAAGCGCGCATTAATTTGAGGGAAGTCACGCAACGCCAATACCATCGCGCGCATCAAAAATGGCAGGATGGTTAATCGACCGCGCTCCTTGCCCCATTTCGTGTTGAGCGTGGTGCGTAATGTTTCGAGTTCGGTCATGTCGATTTCTTCGACATACGTAAAATGGGGAATCCGGCGTTTTGATTCCTGCATTTTTTGAGCAATCTTGCGGCGCAGACCAATCACTGGCAGCGCGTCTTCCTCGTGCCGTTCCTGATACCGATTCACGGTGCCGGACGCCACTTGCGGGCTGCGCGCGAGGAAATTATCTAGGTCTTCCGCTATGATCCGGCCAGCCGCACCACTACCCGACACGAACTGCAATTCGATCCCCAAGTCCCACGCGCGCCGACGTACCGCAGGAGATGCGATCGGCTTTTCTCCGCTCGCGCGCGTTGCAGCAATAGGCTGCGCTGTAATCGACTTTTGGGTTATTTTAGCTGTGGAAGCCGGCTTGCCCGCTGGCGCTGCCTTTTCCGGATCCGGGGCGGCTACTGTAGCGACGACGACCGGTGCCACAACCTCAGCGAGCGAGCGCGCAGGCGCGTTCGCATCGACGTTACCATTACCTTCAATTTCGATTCGAATCAGCTCCGCGCCAACCGCCATCAGCTCGCCTGCCTTACCGCCAAGTGCCAGAACTTTTCCATGCACCGAAGACGGAATTTCTATTGTCGCCTTGTCCGTCATTACATCAGCCAAAATCTGATCTTCAACCACCGTGTCGCCGGCCTGCACACGCCAAACGACCACTTCAACTTCGGCGATACCTTCGCCGATATCCGGCATCTTGATTACATGAATTCCCATAATATTATTTCTCCATAGCTCGTTTAAATGCGGCAGCGACCCGACCTGGTCCAGGGAAATACGCCCATTCCTGCGCATGCGGATACGGTGTATCCCAACCTGTGACGCGTTCAATCGGCGCTTCAAGATGGTAGAAACAATTTTCCTGCACGAGCGCCGACAATTCCGCACCGAAACCGCTGGTGTGAGTGGCTTCGTGCACGATCACGCAACGTCCGGTTTTTTTCACCGACGCGACAATCGTCGCCAGATCAAGCGGCCAGATACTGCGCAAATCGATAATTTCGACGTCGACACCACTTTCTTTGGCGGCAGCCTCCGAGACGTACACCATCGTCCCGTAAGCCAGCACGGTAATATCAGCGCCAGCGCGATAGATCGATGCACTTTCCAGCGGAACCGTGTAATACCCTTCGGGCACTTCGCCGAGCGGATGTTTCGACCATGGCACAACCGGTTTATCGTGGTGGCCATCAAACGGGCCGTTGTATAAGCGCTTCGGTTCCAGGAAGATTACCGGATCGTCATTTTCGATACAGGAAATCAGCAAGCCCTTGGCATCGTATGGATTCGACGGCATCACGGTACGCAATCCGCATACATGGGTGAACATTGCTTCGGGACTTTGGCTATGGGTCTGGCCACCGTAAATACCACCACCGCACGGCATGCGGATCGTTAACGGCGCAGTGAACTGGCCAGCTGAGCGGTAGCGCAAACGCGCGGCTTCAGAGACGATCTGATCACAGGCCGGATAAAAATAATCAGCAAACTGAATTTCTACGACAGGACGCAACCCATACGCACCCATGCCGATCGCCACACCGACGATTCCGCCTTCGGAGATGGGCGTATCAAACACGCGTGAGCTACCGTATTTTTTTTGCAGACCTTCGGTACAGCGAAATACGCCACCGAAATAACCAACGTCCTGCCCAAACACCACGACATTATTGTCGCGCTCCATCATCACGTCCATCGCAGAACGCAGCGCTTGGATCATGGTCATCGAAGTGGTCTTACCTTCGGATTTTTCGTGCTTTTTTTCTTCTGACATTTTATTAAATTCCCAATTGTTGACGTTGCAAACGCAGATGTTCCGGCAAGTCTTTATAGACATCGTCAAACATCTCTGCTGCGCTTGGCGCATAGCCGCTGGACAGCGTACCGAATTGCTCGGCCTCTTTCTGCGCTGCGATTACTTCGGCTTCCAATTCTTTTTGGGTATCGTCATGTTCCTGATCCGACCAGACCCCTAGCGCCACCATATGCTTTTTAAGGCGCGCAATCGGATCACCTAGCGGGAAACACTCCCAGTCATTGGCGGGACGATATTTGGATGGGTCATCCGATGTCGAATGCGGGCCAGCGCGATAGGTGACCCATTCGATCAGGGTCGGACCCAAGTTGCTGCGGGCCCGTTCGGCGGCCCATTTTGAAGCAGCATACACCGCCAAAAAATCATTCCCGTCGACGCGCAGCGAGGCGATGCCACAGCCGACGCCGCGTGCTGCGAAGGTGGTGTTTTCGCCGCCAGCAATTGCTTGGAAGGTTGAAATTGCCCACTGGTTATTCACTACATTTAAAATTACCGGCGCTCGGTAGACATGCGCAAAAGTCAGCCCGGTATCGAAATCTGCTTCGGCGGTGGCGCCGTCGCCAATCCAAGCCGAGGCAATTTTTGTGTCACCTTTAATCGCTGATGCCATGCCCCATCCAACCGCCTGGATAAATTGCGTGGCAAGGTTACCGGAAATAGTAAAAAATCCTTTGTCGCGCACCGAATACATCACTGGCAGCTGGCGTCCTTTCAGAGGATCACGGGCATTGGAAAATAATTGGCAGATCATCTCGACTAGCGAGTAATCGCGCACCATCAACAGGCTTTGTTGGCGGTAAGTCGGAAAACACATATCGCCATCCTGCAATGCCAGCATGTGCGCTGTACCGATCGCTTCTTCACCCAGGCTCTGCATGTAAAACGACATTTTTTTTTGCCGTTGCGCGATCAGCATGCGCGCATCAAAAATACGGGTCTTGAGCATGGCACGCATCCCTCTGCGCAGCGTCGCGGTATCGATGTCCGGCGCCCACGGGCCGATTGCATTGCCTTGCTCGTCGAGCACACGGATCAACGCGAAGGCCATATCGCTGGTATCAACCGGCAATACATCTACGGGGGGGCGGCGAACGGTGCCTGCGGAAGAGAGATGAAGATAGGAAAAATCGGTGTTTTTGCCTGGCCGTCCGGTAGGTTCCGGCACATGCAGATGCAACGGCTGCTGCGGCTGTTGTTGTGTCATTAAATGCTCCTCGCGCGATTTTGTCGGGCGTTTTGGTCTGGTGATTTTTGAAATTTAGCATGGGGTAGCCACGCCGTCTCTGGTGGTATTTGCTTCAAAAAATCGGCAGTTTGCGGGATCACCGCGTGCGACCGATTATTAACCTTCACTATTATCGCCGAAATAGGCGGAATCGGCTGGAGTATCACCGCCAACTGACCGTATGTCAAATGCCAGACATACTTGACTTTGACTAAACTGGTCAGAATCAACCAGCGCTCGTAAACATAAAAATTGGGTGGCAATTTATGCCGGTTTTCTATATTGAAAATCAAACTTGTTGCGCTGCTAAGCGCTATCGTCTGCGAAATGCGCGCCGGTCTGGTCCGATAAAAGCAGCGACGTTTCTCATTTTATTGCAAAAACTGTAATTTTTTGACTGCCCTGCTTGCCAACTTCACTTGAAATAGCGTGCGCAATATTGTTCGCGAACAGAAAATCGGATGGCCCGGACAGTTCGCTGGTCACGATTATTTCAAAGGACACATGTTGGGGTAAATTGCCATTACCTCCAATGTCATTCCATCTGACCGCACAGCTGCGCTGGTGGCGGGTACGACAGAGCATAGCGCCAAGCTTTTGAATTGATCCAGTTGGTCAATATCAGTTTGAAGCATACATTAGATCCGAAAACACCCTAAAAAAGTCCGCGCTCAGTGTTACAGGCGAGCCGCAGCGGCAACTAGGAATGTGCGCAGCAGAACGACAGCAACCCTTTAATCAACGTCGTTCCCGCGTGCCTTTGGCGGGAACCCAGCGTCGTCACGCTGTCAATTCCAGGTACAAGTCGTTTCAATAGGGATTGGTCGCTTCGATTATCCGGATTTTCCAGGCCCGATTCCATTTTTTGATTTACAGGCAACCAAATGCTTGCAGTCGCTAACGCCAATGGTTTTACGGAGGCAAATCAATCGGTAATGAGTCAACTTGAATCTGATACTTCCGACATGGCGACGAATTGGACGTCATATGCATTTACGATGGGGTACGGAATTGAACGAGAAATTATTTGGGGGATTTATACTTCCAGCAGTGTCTCGACAGATCAAACCTGGGCTTATGCCTACAATGGTGGTTTAGGGTGGCGCAACTTTAATACCAGTTATTCGATGAATCTAATTGCCGGTGGACTGAATCCACAGCAACAGGAGTTAGGTTTATGGGCCTATCAAACATCATCAAGAGACGCAGTCCCTGAACCTGCTACCTTGTCCCTGGCCGCTCTTGGCTTGCTGGCACTGGCCGCAAGACTTCGCAAAGCAAAATAAAGAAACCGCAATTATGGGTATCGCTCGTAATGAAAACTGTCTCCGGACGGTTTTTTTTGGGTGCTCCCAGCATGGGTGCACTCCCGGAGGTGCGAGTCCTCCCGCAAGCTGACCACAGCGAGCGAAGTGAAGTACAACTGTGGAAGGGTGACTGACCGTGGGGAGCGCGTGCGGCGGGGCTGTGGCAGGTTCGACTTTCGAACATTTCCTTGTTCAACCAACGGGCGGTTGCCGGACCTTGCACCGCCTTGTTTGCAAATTTAATTCATTTTTGGTGCACTGGACCTGTTCGATACAAAAAGGTTCAGGAGAATTGTTTTTTAGAAAATAATGGATGTAATTTAAATTATTTCAAAATAAGGCTTGATGTAGTAAATACCTATTGTTCATAATGAAGCACAATTAATAATTGTTGGCTTACTTACTGACATGAAACCCTCTGAGGCTCTTGAAATCCACCGTGAAACAGTACGGGAATTGGTAACCCATTTTCCTGTTACGAATCCCCGTATATTTGGCTCCGTGCTGCACGGTACCGATCAGGAGGGCAGTGACGTTGATCTATTGGTGGATGATCTTCCAGGCGCCTCTCTATTTGATTTGGGCGGACTTCAATACCAGCTTCAAGAATTACTTGGTGTTCCAGTAGATTTATTGACTCCGACCGATCTCCCGGAAAAATTTCGAGACCGGGTAATTGCCGAGGCGAGTCCGGTATGACAGGGATCATAGCGGCAGATTATGTCAGGCACATGCTGGACGCTGCAGGTCTGATCATCAGTTATACGGACGGTATGAGCAAGGATGATTTTTTTTCGGATACGCGCACCCAGCAGGCTGTTATTTTTAACATTATTATCATTGGCGAAGCGGTTACCAAATTGATGAAAGACCATCCTAATCTACTGAACCAGTTTCCAGAAGTGCCGTGGACAAATATGAGGGGAATGCGGAACAGAATTGCACATGGATATTTTGAAATTAATCTGAATACCGTGTGGGAAGCTGCCAACGGCGCAGTTCCAAAGTTGCTCAATCAACTGCAGCCTGTAATGAAACTGGCGTCGAATTAGAAGAACTCATCTTCACGAAATGAAAAAAGCACTGAATAAATCAGTGCTTTTTTCTTGGTTCTGGTGCCCGGGGCCGGACTCGAACCGGCACGCCTTGCGGCGGGGGATTTTGAGAGCAATGTGCCTATTATTTTTCAATAGAATCAAATGGATACGGTTGTTTAATTTGCACTTTACTAGAACTTTACAAATTCGTGCATTTGATTCTGACCATTTTCCCAGAACGGATCTTCAATCTAAGACCGTTGGTACTTCTAACTACTAAATTCTTAAGTAAAATGCTTGCGATAGTCCCAAAATGGGACTAATATCGGCTGATGCGAATTATTTCACTGTCAACCATCAAAAAGTTATGGGAAGAAAACCCCGGCTATATTGATGCAAAGGAGCAAGCGCTATCTTGGTACCGGCATACCATAAAGGCTGATTGGAAGGCACCGGCCGACGTAAAGCGGGACATCGGTAGCGCGAGTGTCCTGCATGATGGTAGGGTGGTATTCAATATCGCAGGCAATAAATATCGACTGATCGTGTGGATCAATTACCCTTATCGTGTCGTGTACATAAGGTTTTTTGGCACACATAAGCAGTACGACAAAATTGATGTACAGAATATTTAAGGGGAAAAATGGATATCAAACCAATTCGCACCAAGACTGACCACAAGCGAGCGTTGAAGGAAATTGAATCTTTGATGTCGGCACGTGCCAATACGCCAGAAGGTGACAGACTGGATGTGCTGGTTACATTGGTTGAGGCTTACGAGAGAATACATTTTCCGATGGATCTGCCAGATCCCGTTGAGGCGATCAAATTCCGGATGGATCAGTCAGGTATGACTATCAAAGATCTGGAGCCGATGATCGGTAAATCAAATCGAATTTATGAAGTTCTGAATCACAAACGTCCGTTGACTTTGGCGATGATTCGGCGATTACACAGTGCGCTGAATATTCCTGTTGAGAGTTTAATCAAGGAATATGCGCCAACTTGAATAATGAAATATGAATACGATTTTTCGAACGGTATAAATAATCCCCATGCATCACTCTTGAAAACCAGGGCAGTATTCGCAGGGGAATGTGAGGGCAATATGGACAGCGTGGTAGTCAGGAAGGCACGTATCGACGAACTGGATTGGATAAATTGTCATTACGCGGAAATCGAATTTGTTCCGTCCACCGAGGATGAGTTAATTGTTATCGCCGAAGTGAACGGCGAAAGGGCTGGGATAGGACGGGTTGTAACGATCAATGAGGAAGTCGGCGAGCTTGGCGGTATCTTTGTCTTGCCGAACTTTAGAGGTCAATCTGTGGCCGGGAATATTGTAGATACGTTGATATCTGAGGCGTCGTATCCAGTTCTTTATTGTATTCCCTTCGCACATTTAGAGCTTTTTTATAGGTCACACGGATTTGACTCGGTTAAGGAATGCAATCTGGTGCCTGAAGCAATTTTAAAGAAGGTGAACTGGTGCCTCGACCAATACGAAGAAGAAGTTCGATTGCTGGTTAGATTTACTTGAACCTGGCTCATTCCCGCACAATCAAAAATTGAAAAAGCACCGAACAAATGATCGTTACGGTGCTTTTTTGAATCCGTGGTGCCCGGGGCCGGACTCGAACCGGCACGCCTTGCGGCGGGGGATTTTGAGTCCCCTACGTCTACCAATTTCATCACCCGGGCAAAATTGAGTCGCTATTATGGTGCATTCGATTGTTTAGTGCAAGTAACAATTGCCCCGAACTGAAAGTTATTGTCATGCTCGCGCTGGCACGCATCGTTCAATTCCGTTTGAATAACATATACCGTTCCGATTTGTCCGACGCGCGATGTCCTTCCCACAACGGTTCTCCCGAGGGATAGTTGGCTGGCTTGATTGCGCGGCGCTGTGCCAGGAAATAATCGCAGTTGGGCTTGTCAAATCCGGCAAAGCGGATGTTGCCAAAATACGCGAAGGACGCGAGTTGGGCACTGCTGACGTTGGTATCAACACAGTTGTATTGCGCGGGTAACCGGTGTGCCAGTTCCAGTGCCACCGAGCGGTAGCTGACACGATAATCGATCCAGGGTGTAAACAGGGTCAGCGCGAGCAGCCAGCACAAAATGACACCACTGCCGGACAGCACCACGGCGCGCCACAATACTCTGGGTTGACGTGAAATGCGCCAGTGCACCAGCTTGACCCAGGCACAGGTGAAAACAAATGCGATGAAAAAAGTGACCGGATCAAATTGAGCAGTAAAGCCGGGCACGGTTTTGAAGACGTTGTTGTGCATCTGTTCGGGCCAGCCAAACTGCATGGCAAACCAGGACAGCCAGATAAAGGTTGCAAACAGGCTGAACGCCATAACTGAAAACCAGTCGACTGCGTTGATGGCACCACGCTTCATGGTCGGCAACCCGAAGGCGGCCAGTATCGACAGTGGCGGGATTAATGGAATCAGGCTGCTCTGTTCGGCATAGGGGCTGCAGAACGCCAGCAGCGTCAGTGCAGTCAGAAATCCCAGCGGCAGGGCAATGTGCAATGCTGTAGTTTGCTGACGCCATGCGTACACGGCCCATCCGGCAAATGGCCATGCCGGCCAGGTAAACCAGGCACTGTACTTGATGAAGTAACGCAGGCTGCCATAACTGGGGCGGAAAAATTCTTTTCTGTTCCAGTTGATCCATGCCTCAAGCGGTGAACTGCCAAACGGTTGGACCACATAACAGCTTACCACCCAGACTGCGGCAACGGCCAGCGCAGCAGGCAGGGCAATCAGTATCAAATGGGGCAATAATTTTTTATAGCGAAAGCCGGCCAGCAACAGGCAGGTCGCCCACAGAGTAAGTGGAACCAGCCAGCCGCGCGTCAGTACCAGCATGCCGAGTGCTGCGCCCAGCAGCAGCGCGAATTTGCTGGCTGAAGTCGGCTGTTCCGGGTTGTCGTCAAACAGACGTATGGCAATGTAGAGCACAAATGCCACCAGTGAAATCTGCAGTGCCACGGCACTGGTGAGGTGGCTGTGCAGCAGCAGACCCAGACTGCCCAGATAGATCAGTAACGCGCCATCAGCCAGAGTTCGCCCAAAATCTGTCGGTTCAGGTTGCCCGCCAAACGCCAGCTTGAGCGGTTGCGCTTCCTGCCTTTTACCAAGTGCGTAGGTTGCGTACCAGACCGAGGTTGCGCCCAAAGCGAAAAACAGCAGACAGGCGATGCGCGCGGCAGCGTCATCGCCGATCAGCCAGCCGAACAGCTTGATGCACAGTGCTCCGATCCAGTAACTGAGCGGCCCCTCCTGTGGCATTGGCATGGCGGCAATGTGTGGCCATAACCAGTCATTGAGCCCGCCGTGCGCCATGCTCCACATAATGCCGAAACCGCTGGCGTCACCGCCGATTTTCCAGGGATCGCGGGCGAGCAGTCCCGGCAGTATGTACAGAAGGCACAGCGCAAAGATGCCGAGTCGGGGAAGTCCAATTGTTGCTGAAGCGGGAAGACGAACTGGTTTCATTAATTTCTAATTATTGAAAGGACATGGTGTAACTTTTGTCAGGTGCAGAGAATTTACCCTCATGCAGCCGCGCATGCAATAAAAAAGCAGCCGAAGCTGCTTTTTTGTGGTGCTGTTGCCGTTGATGCAGTCAAAATTATTCGTCTTTGACAGCCGTTTTGGAACCAACAGTACCGAATTTTTTACGGAATTTATCAACACGACCTGCAGTGTCAACAATTTTGTGTTTGCCAGTGTAAAAAGGGTGGGATTCTGCTGACACCTCGATTTTTACCAGTGGATAGGTGTTGCCTTCAAATTCGATCGTGTCACGTGTGTTGATGGTGGAACGAGTGATGAATTTGAAATCGATGGACATGTCCTGGAACACGACATCGCGATAATTGGGGTGGATACCTTTACGCATTTGAGCCTCTAAATAAAGTTGGGCAGCCAATAACCACTTCGTCGGTCGACCTGCTTCTTGACCCGATTGAGTATCACTTACCTGATTTGAAATCGGCTACCCATGTAGCCGAGCTCGCGATTATACACAGAAACAGCCAAAAACAGCTATGAAAAAATCAGCGGCGCATCATTTCAAAGAATTCTGCATTGTTTTTGGTGCCCTTCATCTTGTCTAAAATGAATTCCATCGCTTCAATTTCATCCATGCTGTATAGCAATTTACGCAATACCCAGATCTTCTGAAGCTGGTCCGGCTTGATCAGCAATTCTTCACGACGGGTGCCGGATTTGTTCAGGTTGATGGCAGGATAGGTGCGCTTTTCAGCCAGACGGCGTTCCAGATGCACCTCCATATTGCCGGTACCCTTGAATTCTTCGTAAATCACGTCATCCATGCGGCTGCCGGTTTCGATCAGGGCAGTGGCGATGATGGTGAGTGATCCGCCTTCTTCAATATTACGGGCCGCGCCAAAGAAGCGTTTCGGACGTTGCAGGGCATTGGCATCCACACCACCGGTCAGTACCTTGCCGGAAGCAGGGATGACCGTGTTGTAAGCGCGCGCCAGACGGGTAATCGAGTCGAGCAAAATGACCACATCTTTTTTCATTTCGACCAGACGTTTGGCTTTTTCCAGTACCATTTCGGCGACCTGGACGTGGCGGGTGGCCGGTTCGTCAAAGGTGGAGGCGACCACTTCGCCGCGCACCGAGCGCTGCATTTCGGTCACTTCTTCAGGACGTTCATCGATCAGCAGAACGATCAGTGTAATGTCGGGATGGTTGGCAGTGATGGCGTGCGCAATGTGCTGCAGCATCACGGACTTGCCGGACTTCGGTGAGGCAACCAGCAAACCGCGCTGGCCTTTGCCGATCGGCGCGATCAGATCGATGATGCGGCCGGTGGTATTTTCTTCACCGCGCATGTCGCGCTCCAGGCACAGTGGCTTGTTCGGGTGCAGCGGCGTCAGGTTTTCAAAAAGAATGCGGTGTTTCGAGGCTTCGGGTGATTCGCCATTGACCTTGTCAACTTTAACCAGCGCAAAGTAGCGTTCGCCATCTTTGGGCGTTCGCACTTCACCTTCAATCGAATCGCCGGTATGCAGATTGAAGCGGCGAATCTGGGAAGGCGAAATATAAATATCGTCGGTGGAAGCCATATAACTGGCGTCCGGCGAGCGCAGAAAGCCAAACCCGTCGGGTAAGACTTCAAGAGCGCCATCGCCAAAAATTTGTTCACCCTGTTTGGCGCGCTTTTTAAGGATTGCAAACATTAATTCCTGTTTGCGTAATCGTGCTGCGTTATCAATGTCTAGGCCAATTGCCATTTCGAGCAATGCGGAGACGTGTAACGCTTTTAATTCAGATAGATGCATGTTTGGGTGTCCCGAGATGGGAATAGTGGTGGGGGAGGTACAACGTGGTGTGAATAGTGTGTTTATAAGTTACTTCAGTTGCGCGGCAAAAAGTTAAGATTGCCGCGCAATGAAACTGGGTTCAGATATTGCTGTCGATAAAAGTGGTCAGTTGCCCCTTGGCCAGCGCGCCCACTTTCTGAGCGGCAGCTACGCCGTTTTTAAACAGAATCAGAGTCGGAATGCCGCGCACGCCGAATTTGGCCGGCGTATCCTGATTGGAATCCACATCCATTTTGGCGATGATGACTTTGCCGCCGTATTCTTTGGCAACTTCTTCCAGGATTGGGGCAATCATCTTGCAGGGACCGCACCACTCAGCCCAGAAATCGACCAGGACAGGTTTGTCAGATTTTAATACATCGGTTTCAAATGATGCATCGGTAATGTGTTTGATGTTTTCGCTCATGGATTCCTCGAATGAGGGGAATTAAAAAAAGGGTAATTGTTACGAGTTTGTTTGCTACATTGGTTTTGTAGTCCCGGACCACGCCCCTGAAAATGTTGAATAAACGCAGGGTGGGTATTGAACCTGATGCCACTCAGTATTGTTACTTTTTAAAGTGAGCTGCAAGGCAGGGAAATCGCATAATACTCCAATTTTGTGAAATAGGTGAATGGCCAACTCATTATTTTTTGCGAAACCGAAATATTTGTGCGCATGAGTTTTTGATAACTGTGCATGGTTACGCAACCGTTTGGCATTTTCTCGAATAGAATACGCTGTCCATTTCAATCCGAAAACACATGCAGAATCCGCCAGTCTTGCTCCCGCCTTCCGATCAATTCTGGGCCAGTTGCGCCCGTCATCTGATACAAAGCCGGGCAGACGGATGGGCCCGACTCGATTATTCCGCATTGCGTGTTATCGTTCCTGCCTATGAACACGCGCAATGGTTGTCGCGCGCCATGGCCGAGCAACTTGGTGCGCACTTCATTCCGCCACGGTTCAATACTCTGTCGGCCTGGCTGGACATGCAAAAACCGTCAGACGCTCCGAAACAGAGTGTCAGCGAAGGCGAGCGATTGATGGCGCTGTATGCGCAACTGCGCGAACATGCCTGGCTGAAAAAATTATTTTCGGCTCGTAAAAATACCGATTTGCTGCCACTGGCACAAACCTTGATTACCCTGTCAGACGAACTCACCGAAGCCATGCTGCCGCTGGCCGCGCAGGGCGGACAGTTACAGCAGGTATGGCAGCAGGCGCTGTCGCACATGCCGGTACCGGCACAGCAATTATTGTCGGACGAAGCACAGCTGGTGTGGCAGATCTGGCAGAGCCAGCTCGACGGCCAGGACCGAATCAGCCTGCGGTTTCAGAAGATGATGGAACTGGCCGAACGTGCGCCGGATGTGCTGGTGTGGATTAACCCGGTGCAGCCGCAGGGGCTGGATCTGCTGTTTTTAAATGCTTACGCCTCCAGTCAAAGCGTGCAGGTCATCAGCCTTGATTGGCGCGGCGCCTCGCTAGAGCCGCTGTTTGCGCAGGCCTGGGATGAGATGGTCGACGACGACACGCCCACCGTACCGGTCAAATCTGCTGCACGCAATCAAATCGCGCTGATGCCGGCAGACAGTCTGGAGCAGGAAGCGCAGCTTTGCGCGCAGACCGTGGTTGAGTGGTTACAGCAAGGCAAAGCCAGCATTGCCCTGATTGCACAGGACCGGGTAGTAGCTCGACGGATTCGGGCCCTGCTGGAACGCGCCCAGGTGCATGTGAGCGATGAAACCGGCTGGAAGCTGTCGACCACGCGCGCCGCATCGGTGCTGGCAGCCTGGTTTGATGTCATCGTAACCCGCGCTGATACGGTCATGCTGCTGGACCTGATCAAGTCACCGTATTTTGTCCCGGACTGCATGGCCGGTTTTGAGGACAAGAGCGACTGGGTGATGAGCATTGAGCTAACCCTGTTGCGTGCCAATGTGATCGGCGGCTGGGACGCCATCGCAGCCGCGCTCGATAAAACACCGGACTGTGCTGCACTGTGCGCGCAATTGAAAGACAGTGCGTCACAGTATGTACAGCGTAAAACGCTCACCCAGTGGCTGACGCTGACCCAACACAGTCTGACTGAGTTCGGCATTGCCCAGAACTGGCAGAGTGATGCAGCGGGTCTGCAGGTAGCACGACTTCTGGAGCAACTGGGGGTAGATTGTGCCGGCCTGCCAGACACCTTTACCTTTGCCGAGTGGCGCGTGTTTATCAACCTGCAGCTGGAAGGCACTGCGTTCGAGTCGGCCCGCCATGATCAGCGCGTAGTCATGTTACCGTTAAACGGCGCACGCCTGCGCCGCTTTGATGCTGTGCTTATGGCGGGTTGCGACGCGGCGCATTTACCGTCGCAGCCGCAGGAAGTGCTGTTTTTCACCAATGCCGTGCGGCGCGAATGCGGCTTGATTACCCGCGAACAGCGAGTGAGCCAGCAATTGCGTGACTTCACGGAAGTGCTGGCCGTCAATCCGGTAACGGTATTGACCTGGCAGCGCACCCAGCGCGGTGAAGATAATCCGGTAAGCCCCTGGGTCGAACGTCTGAACCTGTGTCTGCAGCAGAATGGGTTGAACCGCCTGCCTGTTCATCAGATTAAACCCGGCAGCCAGTCGCTCATGGCCGTCGCTGTGCAGCAGCCCCGACCGGCAGCGCCGGAATTGATTCCGGCCACGCTGTCGGCCAGCGCCTATAACCGCCTGATCGCCTGTCCATACCAGTTTTTTGCCACCCGCATGCTGGGCCTGTCCACGCTTGACAGTCTGTCGGACCTGCCCGAAAAACGCGACTACGGCGGATGGCTGCACGCGATTCTGAAAAAATATCACGACACGCTCAAAGCCAGTCCGGAAATATCCTCCATCGACGCACAGCAGGCATTGCTGGCGCATATTTCGCAGCAAGAGTTTGATCCGATACTCAAAGCCAGCCCGGCCGCTCTGGGTATGAGCAAGCGCTGGGAAAAAGTGATTCCGGCGTATGTCGAGTGGAGTGATCGGTATGTGCAATCCGGCTGGCAGTTTGAGATGGGTGAAGTCTGGCTCGAAAAAATGCTGGAGTGGCAAGAATCAGGAACAAAGCAACAGGTATTGTTGCGCGGTCAGATCGACCGCATCGATAAAAACGCCGATGGAGAGCTGGCCGTACTCGATTACAAGACCAACTCGAAGGCAGCATTGACCAAAAAGCTGAAACTGTGCGAAGACCAGCAATTGCCGTTTTATGGCTTGCTGGCCGATTCCGCACAGGGCGCCATCTCGTCGGCCCATTACGTGGCGCTGGAAAAGACTGCGGAAAAAATCGATCATGTCAGCGCCGCGGATTATGCACACTGGCAGCAGGAACTGAAAGCGTCGATCATCAGTAATCTGAGTGCAATCGGGCAGGGCGCCGCTTTGCCGGCTCAGGGTAGCAGTCAGGTTTGCAAGTATTGCGATGTACGCGGCCTGTGCCGCAAGGGAGCCTGGTGATGAACAGCGCGTATCAGGTTAATGGCAGCAATGCCGATGATAAAAAATTTATTGCCGTGGCCTGTGATCCGGCGCAATCGGTGGTGGTGGAAGCCTGTGCCGGCAGCGGAAAAACCTGGCTGCTGGTGGCCCGCATGCTGCGGCTGCTGCTGGCCGGCGCGCAACCCGGCGAATTGCTGGCGATTACCTTTACTCGCAAGGCGGCGCAGGAAATGCGCCAGCGACTGCTGGAGTTATTGCAGGAACTGGCATTGGCCAGCGACGCCCGGGTTGCCGAATTGCTGAAGGAGCGCGGCATACTGCCCTCACAGCTGGACCCACTGGTTGCAAAGGCACGTGGTCTGTATCAGCAAGTGCTGTCCTCGGGACAGGCGCTGAATCTGGATACCTTTCACAGCTGGTTTGGCAGGCTGATCCAGATTGCGCCGTTAAATTCCGGCATACCGCACGGCTACACGCTCTGCGAAACCACGACCGAACTGCAAAAAGAGGCCTACAGCCAGTTCATGCGGGCATTGAATACGGAGCAGCATGCGGCCATCAAAGCGTCGCTGATTTTCCTGTATGACGAACTCGGTGACACCAACACCAGAGCGCTGCTGGAGGATTTTCTGGACAAGCGCACCGAATGGTGGGCCTGCAATCAGGACCCGGAACTGGGAACACCTTTGTCGTGGCTAGTTGAACTGTGTGGTGAAGATGCCGTGCTGGATGCGCGTCTGGGATTGTGGCAGGACCAGACCTGGATCGAGCGAATCCGGCAGATTGCGCTGTGGCTGGGGCAGGGTAGCGCGACCAATCAAAAGCGTGCCGGTGCGATCGAAAGCGCGTTAAGCAAGGGTCCGGCAGCACAGAATTTTGACGACCTGGCTAATGAATTTTTTGATGGCAGCGGCAAAAACCGCGCCAACAATGTCAACGGAAAAGCGCTCAGTGCAGTGCTGGAAAAAGACCTAGGCAAGGATGATCATGGCGCGTTTGAAGATGAGTGCAGCCTGATTGCCGAGTATCTGAAATGTCTCGGTGTGCGCAGCCATGAAAAGAATGTCATCCGAACCAATCAGGCCCTGTTTGAAGCAGGGTCCCTGTATGTGGCTTTTTACCAGAGCGTCAAGGCCGAACAGCGCGTGTTCGATTTTTCTGACCTGGAATGGCTGGCTTACCGGTTGCTGAAGTCGGAGCAGCATGCTGCCTACATCCAGAGCCGACTCGACGCGCGCTACAAACATATTCTGCTCGATGAATTCCAGGATGCCAATCCGCTGCAGTGGAGTATTGTGCGCGCCTGGCTGGACGCCTATGGTGCCGATGCCGATCAACCCAGCGTGTTTGTGGTTGGTGATCCAAAGCAGTCGATTTACCGTTTCAGGCGCGCCGATCCGCGCGTCTTCACTGCCGCCAGTGCGCTGCTGCAGGCACGCGGCGCGCAGGTGCTGCGCACCAATCAGACCCGTCGCAACGCCGCTGCCTTAATTGATGTGCTCAATACCTGCATGCAGGACAATCCTTTGTTTACCGCGCAGAGCACTCTCAAAGTGTCCGGTGGTGCGGTATGGCGACTGCCTCTGGTACCCTCGCAGTCACCGGATGAATCTGAATCCGCGCAACAGGTCGGGCGGATCCGTAACCCGCTCGACACACCCGCCGACGAAGCCGAAGACAGCCAGCGCCTGCAGGAGGGGCGGCTGATAGCGCAGTCACTGCTGGGTGCGCGTGAACAGGCAGCGCAGCTGGGGCAGCCCTTGTTGTGGTCCGAAGTGATGATGCTGGTGCGGCGCCGCACCCATCTGGCGGCGTATGAAACGGCGCTGCGCGAAGCGGGCATCCCGTTCATTTCCAGCCGGCGCGGTGGACTGCTCAATGCGCTGGAAGTCAGTGATGTCATGGCGCTGCTGACTTTTTTGATTACTCCGGGAGACAATCAGGCACTGGCTCAGGTGTTGAAATCGCCAATCTGCAATGCGAGCGACGCGGATCTGATTTTTCTGGCACAGCAGCCGGAGCCGAGCTGGTGGAAACGCCTGCTGATGATGCAACAGGCGCGTGTGGAACTGGAGCGCGCCAGAACGCTGCTCAGTGACTGGATGGAGGCAGCGCATTATCTGCCGGTCCATGATTTGCTGGATCGCATTTTTCATCAGGGTGAACTGGTGCAGCGCTACGCCAGTCATGCAGCATTTGCCAGCCGCAATCAGGTGGTCGGCAATCTGGGGGAATTTATAGAATTGGCACTGAACCTGGATGCGGGCCGCTATCCGAGTCTGCCCAAATTCATCCAGGCATTAAAAGACTTTCGGCAGGGCGACGAAGGCGATGCGCCGGATGAATCGGCTGTGGAAAGCAGTGCCGATGCATTGAACATACTGACCATCCACAGTGCCAAGGGCCTGGAAGCACGACTGGTGGTGATTGTGGATGCCAATCACAGTGACGGGGTGGTGGACCGCTCGGGAATTCTCTACGAATGGCCGCTCACGGACGCCACTACACTGAGGCATTTTTCTGCCTTTGGCCGCAAGAACCAGCGCGGCGCTGCACGCGATGGCCTGTTCGCCATGGAACAACAGCTGGCCGAACAGGAAAACTGGAATTTGCTGTATGTAGCCATGACGCGCGCCAAACAGTGGCTGGTCGTGAGTGGTGTGGCAAAAAATAAAACTCCGGTTGCAGAAAACAGCTGGTATGACCGGTTGCAGTGTGTGCCGGAAATGGCGGTTGCGAGCATGAGCGCCGATCAGGCGCCGGTCATGCCGGCGCAGTTTGAGCTGAGCAGTTTTGTGGCTCCCGATCTGGCACCGCCGGCTGCACCGCCCCCCGCAGCATTCAGTACTGAAGCACAACTCGAAGGCCTGGCTTTGCACAGTCTGATGGAACGCCTGACCACAGAGTGGCCAGTCGTTATTCCACCGGCAGCGCAGATCGCGCAATGGCTGCCGTGCACGGCTGCCAATTCCGAGGTGATCCGCAGACAGGCCCAAACCATATTGAGCAGTGCGCAGCTGGAACGGTTCTTCAATCCGGCGCTGTTTTTGTTCGCCCGTAATGAAATGGATGTGCTGATCGATGGTCGGCTGTTACGGTTGGACCGAGTTGTGGTTTTTGAGCACGAAGTGTGGGTGCTGGATTTCAAACGCCAATTGCTCGACTTGGAACGAGCCGAATATGAGGCGCAGCTGCAGCAATATTGCGCTGCGCTGCAGGGAATCTACCGCCAGCAAAAAATATATGCGGGATTGATATTAACTGACGGCAATTTGGTAGAATTCGGCTAGTTGAAACGTGCATGTCGCGCTTTCCTGGCCGCTAAACCCACAAAAAAACCACTGAAATGATTTCTGATTTTCAATTACTGGCTCAAAAAGTTGAGCAATTGGCAGCGCTGACGACCAGAATGCGCGCCGAGAATACCGAATTGCGGTTACAGGTTGCGGAATTGGCATCGACCAATACGGATCTGACTGCACGGATACAGCAGGCCCACGAGCGCGTATCCGAAGTTCTGGAAAAATTACCCTTGGCCGAACAGGAGTCAAAATGAACCAGATTGATGTCACTATCATGGGACAGGCCTACAAGCTGGCCTGCAAGGAAGGTGAGCAGGGCGCACTGGAGCAGGCCGCGGCCTATCTGAATGAAAAAATGTGTGCGATTCGTGACAGTGCCAAAATCAAAGGAACTGACCGGATCGCGGTAATGGCGGCGTTGACGATCTCGGCCGATCTGCTCGCAACCAAAGTGCCGGGCGGACTTTTTCCGGAAATGACGATCGCCGAAGTGAAAAAACAGATGCACGATATGAACGACGTATTGGACAGTGCTCTGACTCCGCAGGAAAACCTTTTTTGAGCTAAAGGCAAATTGGTTGTTCCTATTGGTCAGGATTGAATAATTGGAATAAATGCTTTTAAACAATGCTTGATTCAGGTACACTTTGTCTCCCTGCCGTGTTTGCTATTGTCATATATTCCTTGAACCATTTATATGCATAGGTTGTGGACATTGTTTAATTGGTGTGAGCGTCGCTTTGTCCGATGAACCCGAAATTGAACTGACTGCAACCAACTTGAACCTTCAGGTTCAGGATGCTGGCAAAGCGGCTCTGGCGGGGATTTTCTTCAGGCGGCTGCATTGAAAAATGCAGCCGCTTTTCTTTGTGCGCCCAACAGGAGAACAGATTGAAGCGTTATTGGTTAATGAAATCCGAACCGGGTGAAGTCAGCATCGATGACCTCATCAAACAGAAAATCATCGGTTGGTATGGCGTACGTAATTATCAGGCGCGTAATTTCATGCGTGACTTGATGCAGGTCGGAGACGGCGTGTTGTTTTACCACTCCAGTTGCGCCGAGCCCGGCATTGCTGGCCTGGCCGAAGTGGCCAGCACCAGCTATCCCGATCCGACTCAGTTCGATGCAAAAAGTCATTACTTCGATCCCAAGGCTACGCTGGAGCAGCCGCGCTGGATGCAGGTTGACGTCAAGGCATTACGCAAAACGCGACTGCTGAATCTGGCCGAATTGCGCGCCGAACCATTGCTGGCCGAGATGCTGATTTTAAAAAAAGGCAACCGGTTGTCGATTACACCGGTCAGTAGCGCCGAATGGCGGGTGATACAGAAAATGTTGGAAGCAAAATAGAAAAGAGGTGTATTCCCTGCGGAGTACACCTCTTTTTACTTGTAGTGAATTTTGCCAGGCCACTGGCAACAGACTTTTTAAAAAAGCCTTGGCAGTCCGATCAGCGTCGCCAGCATCAGGCTGGACAGTAACAGCATATTCCAGAAATTATCTTTGACGATGCCCGACATGGTGAATTGAACCTGTTTTAACTGTTGAATAAGAACACTCATTTTGCTTCCTCTTTTTATAAAAATTCTATCGCATCAACACTATAAAACTTAAACCTTATGTTATCTAATGATGTTATTTCATAGTCGTTATATCGATTGTGAATAAGGTCGGCGCGGCGGCAGCGCCGTCACGACAGGCTCTTGGATCAGTTGATTTTAATCAATATTTAGTGATGCAGTGGCAGGTTGCCGCGCCAGATTAACGAGTTTTAATTGAATTGGTGACCGTATCGCATAGACTGGACAGGCATAGATTTAATCTGCGCTTCCCGGATAGACGGATTTTGGGATTCCACTGTTTACTAATTATGGCGACATCAGGTCGCGCTCCTATATATGAAATTTCTTGACAATATTTCCATCAAGTCGCGTTTGGTTTTTGTTCTTACTTTTTTGTCATTCCTGCTGATCGTTGGCGGACTGATCGGCATTATCAATCTGAGTATTGCCAATGACGTAATCAGGTCTGATTACGAAAATCGTCTGGCGCCCATGGAGCATCTGGGAAAAATGATCCGCCTGATTAACAGCAATCAGTTGTCGGTTACTGTTGCGCTGAGCACCGATGCGTCCGCCATCCCGCAGGAAATGGAACAAATTGAAAAACGGCTCAGCGAAATCAGCACTGAGTGGCAGGTTTTTTCGGCGATCGAACAGAATGCAGATGAAAAGGCCCTGGCCGGAAAATTCAACGAAGCACATATAAAACTGGTGCAGGATGGGTTAACGCCGACCATGGCGGCCCTGCGTACCAATAATATTGCCGAAGCGACCCGGTTGATTCGCGGCCCCATGCCAGCGCTGGCTGCAGCAGTTCAGGATGCGGCGAATGCGCTGAACCAGTTAAAAATGGATACGGCAAAAAAAGAATTTGAGAAATCACAGTTTCTTTACCATCTGGTCAGAAACAGCTGCATTACCGGGATTATTTTTGGCATCATCATTTCCGCCTTGATCGGCTACTGGCTGATTGGCTCCATTTCTCTTCCTTTAGAGGCTGCCGTCAGAACCGCAAAGAATGTGGCCGCTGGTAATCTGACCAATCATATTGAATCCACTTCCCAGGATGAAACCGGGCAATTGATGCGGGCTCTGAAGGAAATGACAGAGTCTTTGGTGACTATCGTCGACCGGGTTCGCACCGGCACCACCACGATAGTGAATGCTTCCAACGAAATCGCGATGGGCAATCACGATTTATCGGCCCGCACTGAACAGCAGGCCAACTCGCTGCAGGAAACGGCTTCCTCGATGGAAGAACTGACCGCGACCGTCAAGCAGAATGCGCAAAGCGCGCAAACCGCCAATCAGCTGGCAAAATCGGCATCCGAATTTGCAGTAAAAGGCGGAGTTGTGGTGGAGCAGGTGGTTGAAACCATGACCTCGATTAACGAGTCATCGAAAAAAATCGTTGATATTATCGGCGTGATCGACAGCATCGCCTTCCAGACCAATATTCTTGCGCTCAATGCTGCAGTGGAAGCAGCCCGTGCCGGCGAACAGGGCCGGGGCTTTGCGGTAGTGGCCACCGAAGTGCGGCAGCTGGCACAACGTTCGGCAGCGGCTGCCAGGGAAATCAAAAACCTCATTGACGATTCAGTACATAAGGTGCACGTCGGCGCTAGGTTGGTTGACGAGGCGGGCGCAACGATGGGTGACATTGTCACCAGCGTCAAACGGGTGACCGACATCATGAGTGAAATTACCACCGCCAGCAAAGAGCAGGCCAGCGGTATTGAACAGGTCAACCGCGCCATCAATCACATGGATGAAAGTACCCAACAGAATGCTGCGTTGGTTGAGCAGTCGTTTGCTTCTGCGGAATCGCTCAAGGATCAGGCTTTTGAGCTGGCGAATGTGGTCAGTATTTTCATTCTCAGTGATGCAGCCGGACCGAATGACGGTTTACGTGAGGCGCCAGCAAACAGAGCCATGCCAAAGTCAACCAGGTTGCTTGCTTCAACCTGACAGTCACCGGCTTCGCATTCTGCGCAAGCTATCCCTGCGATCCATTCAGCCTTGGGTTGAATGCGCTCATCTGTCGCCCCCAGCAGCTTCGCGCTCACATTAAATCAAACCTCGATAAAATCTGTCGGATAACTTTACATTGCAAAATAGTTATGCTTATCGTGCTGGATAACATTTTGTTTTTAAAAAAAATAATAAAAATAGCACAAAATATGCTTACCAGAAAATTAATATTTTTCTGTCGTTGAAGATTGTCTGAGCGGGCACTTTGATTGTTTGGGTATTTTGGAGAAATAACATGATTGATCTACATAAAAGAGCGAGCGGTCCTGCTGCCTATCCGTTGCCATCACTTTTGTGGGCTGTTTTGATTGGATTGGCCGGTTTTGTGACGACAGTATCGGCAACGCCGACACTGCTGATTGCAGCCGGTGGTGGAGGCGGTGCTGGTAACAACGATGTTGCTTTTCCTTCCAATCTTGATTATGTGAATGGAGAACCGGGGTTGGCAGGAACGGCTGGCGGTCCAGACCCCGCTAATTCGAATATTGGTCCAGGCGGCACCAACGGTTCTGGTGGTGGTGCCGGTCCTGGTCTCATCAACGGTGGTGCCGGAGGCGCCGGGTGGCTCAGCAAGGGTGAGAAGTCAGATTTGGCACATGGCGGTTCCCCTCCCACTGATGGCGGTGCTGGCGGTATCGGTGGCAATCTGCTGCCTTCGACATCCCACGGTGGCTTCGGTGGGGGCGGAGGTGGTGGCTTTCTGGGCGGAGGTGGTGGCGGCGGCTATTCCGGTGGCGGCGGGGGCGCTGGCCAGGCATCGATACGGGGTGCCGGAGGTGGATCGTATATCATCGATTCATTCAATAATGTGGCAGTGAATAACGTGAGCGAAGTTACCGGCAAGAACGGTAACAAGAACGGGAACTCGATGCATCAAGGCGATAGAGGACAAGATGGCTTTATTGCAATTGACGGCATTATGTATTTATATACCGGTTCGATAGTCGATTGGATCGCACCGACAACCGGTACATATTCATTCGTTGTCGATGGCGCGCAGGGCGGCCAGGAGGCCTATGTTTATACCATAACAGGTTACACGACAGGCGCTGCCTACGGTGGATGGGGGGCTGAAATCAAAGGGGATTTGTATCTTACACAGGGTGAACAACTCGAACTTCTGGTGGGCGGTGGCGGAAATAGCGGGTATTGCTGTAATAACGCAGATTACAATTTAACGGGTACCGGCGGTGGCGGTGGTGGTTCTTTCGTCTTTGAAAACGCTGTGGGGACGAGCGTTTTGGAACCGGTGTCGCCGGCGTTATTCGGTTTGGGCGCCGTAGCTCTGGGTTTGGCAAGGCGGCGCAAGAAGCAGCAGCAAGGCGTCGGTTTGAACAGCAGGTTTATTTTCTGAATCCAAAAGCCGCCACTGCTGCATGCGTCAACCATCTAAAGCCCGGCTAAAAACGCAGTGATAGATGCGTTGACCGCTCGCGGTTCTTCAACCGTGCAGCTGTGTCCGGCATGGGGAATGCGCAGCAGTTTTGAACCCGGGATGGCGTCAACGATGCGTTCTGCCTTGGCTGGCACGGTGGCGACATCCTCCTCGCCAACAATCACCAGTGTCGGTGTGGTGATCTGGGCAATTTCATCGATGACGGCGTTACGCAGAATGACGCCGTTGACCGCGCGCCAGATACTGCGGCGGCATTTATTCAATTGAGCCAGCCACGCTGCGCGCCGGATCGTTGAGCGCGGTCTTGCCGAACAGGATAGGCATGACCTTTGGTGTAACCAGGCGCGGACTGAGCCAGCGCGCCACCAGATTCATGCGTGCATATTTGGGGGCGCTTTCTTCGGGTTCACTCTCGGCAGAGGTTTCGCACAGGATCAGTGAGCGCACCAGGTCGGGTCGTCGTGCAGCCAGACGCATCCCGACAAAACCGCCCATACTCAGTCCGCAAAAATGCACTCGACCCAATTTCAGTGTCTGGATCAGTGCGATGACATCTTCAGTGAGCAGGTCCATGTCAATCGTGGATCGGGTATCGTCGGCACTTTGCCCCTGACCGCGATGGTCATAGGAAATGCAACGGTATTGGGACCTGAATGCAGCGACTTGCGCTGCAAACAGCGCGGTATTTCACAGCAGGCCATGACTGAATATAATCACTTCCCCCGATCCGCCGGTATCTTCGTAATACAGTTCGGTATCGTTCAATTTAATTTTCGGCACGTTTCAATTCCTGGTAAAAATGAAATTGCAGATTGGTCATGCTGGTTCACAATGGTTTTTAACCCGTGCCGGAGTTATTGACTGAACCGGTCCCTGAGTACGTTTTTTTGAACCTTGGCCATGCTGTTGCGTGGTAACTCATCGACGATGAAAATCTGTTTAGGAACCTTGAAGTTGGCAATTTGGGTTTTGAGTGTGGCGATCAGTTCTTTGCTGTCGACCGGCTCAGAGCACACCAGCACGGCACAGACCGCTTCACCGAAATCCTTGTGCGGCAATCCGATAACGGCAGATTCGACCACACCGGGCATGGCATCGAGGATCAGTTCAATTTCTTTGGGATAGATGTTGTAGCCGCCTGAAATGATCAGGTCTTTGCTGCGCCCGACGATGTGCAGGTAACCGTCGCGATCGAATTTGCCCAGATCGCCGGTTTTGAAAAAACCGTCTGCGCTGAATTCCTGCGCGGTTTTTTCTGGCATATTCCAGTAGCCCTTGAAAACATTGGGGCCCTTGACCTGAATGTGGCCGATGGAATCGACGTCACAAAGCGAGCCATCATCATGGACTGTGCGCACCTGTTCGCCGTTTAAAGGAAAACCAACAGTGCCAACCTTTCTGTCACCATCGCAGGGATTGGACGTGATGATGTTGGTTTCACTCATGCCGTAACGTTCCAGCAGTGTGTGACCGGTGCGCTGCTGAAAACTGTGAAAGGTTTCAGCCAGCAGCGGCGCCGAACCGGAAATGAACAGGCGCATATGGCTGCACAGCTTTTGATCCAGATCCGGGTGTTCGAGCAGGCGCACATAGTATGTCGGTACGCCCATCATCACGGTGCAGTGCGGCAGGAATTTCTTGACCTGTGCCGGATCGAATTTCGGTAAAAATATCATGCGGCTGCCGGACAGCAGTGCGACGTGGCACGAAATAAACAGACCATGCACATGAAACAGCGGCAGGCAGTGCAGCAGCACGTCGTCACTGCGCCATTGCCAGGCCTGCTGCAGTGCTTTGGCGTTGGAGCCGAGATTGCCATGACTGAGCATGGCACCTTTGCTCTTGCCCGTCGTGCCTGAGGTATACAGAATCGAGGCGATATCGTCCGGCTCGGAATGAACCGTCTGGAACTGGCCGGACAGGGGCCCAGCGCGCTGCAACAGGCTGCCCTGATTCGGCATTCTGTCATCCAGCGTGAACACGTGCGAGCAGCCCAGTGAGAATGCCAGCTGGGCCAGCCAGCCAAAATTTTTGGGGCTGCACACCACCACGGCCGGCTGCGCATCTTCAATAAAATAGCGCATTTCCGCGCTGTGATAGGCCGTGTTCAGCGGAATGAAAATCAGGCCGGCACGCAGCGCAGCAAGATACAGCAGCAGTGCTTCGGGCGATTTTTCCACCTGCACCGCAATGCGCGAACCTTTCGGCAGATTCAGACTGGCCAGCAGATTGGCGATTTTACCGCTGGCAGAATCCAGATCGCTCCAGCTGTAATTGGCACCCTGCGCGGTAACGAGGCAATCGGTATGCAGATCGGATGGAAAAGCAGATTGGATCAGGGCATACAGGTTGGCATTGTCAGTCATGATTTATGCGGACTTTTTTCAAAACGATAGGAAAAATACAGCGCGACAATCCCGAAGGCGATCATGGGCAGTGACAGTACCTGCCCGGCAGAAATTGGAATATTGCCCAGATAGACGGTCCAGTCTGGCTCGCGGAAGTATTCGGTGAAAAAACGCGCGCAGCCATACAGCAGCACATACATGGCGCCGACTGCCAGACGCGGACGTGCCTTGCGCGAATAAATCCACAGCATGATGAAAGCCAGCAGGCCATCCACCAGAGCCTGATAAATCGGGGAAGGGTGGCGCGGCAGCTGATCAACATTGGGCCAGATCATGGCCCACGGCAGAGTCGGGTCGGCAGGGCGTCCCCACAGTTCGGCATTGATGAAATTGCCGATCCGCCCGAACGCATAGCCGAGCGGCACCAGCGGCGCGATCAGGTCATATACATCCAGAATGTTGCGCTGTGCCTTGCGCGACCACAGTGCCAGCGCGGCCAGCACGCCTAAAAAGCCGCCGTGGTAAGACATGCCGCCTTTCCAGACCGCGAAAATTTCCAGCGGATTCTGCGCATAGTATTGCGGGTGATAAAACAGTACTTCACCGAGCCGTCCACCGATCACTACACCAAGTACGCCATAAAACAGCATGTCTTCCAGATGTTCGAAACGCCAGCCGGCTGCGACGATGTGGGCCTGTCTCAAACGGATTTTTCCGATTGCCAGAAACTGCATAAAGGCCGCCATGTACATTAGCCCGTACCAGTGAATGGCGAGTGGACCGATCTGGAGTGCGACGGGGTCGGGCATGGGGTGGACTAATGGCATGCTGAATATTTTCCTATTTGTTGGTGAGCAGAGTAATGAAAGCCTGCAGGACCGGCGAGTGATTGTCTTTTTTCCAGGCCACGCCGGTTTCGATGTGCGGTGTGGTCTCGATCAGGTCGCAGTACACCACCCCGGGCCGTTTCAGATTTGACACGGATTGTGGCACAAGTGCGATCCCCATGCCAGCAGAAACCAGCCCGATGATGGTTTGCATCTGAATCGCTTCCTGCCCGATTTCCGGCGTAATGCCGACGCGTTGAAAGCAGCCCAGAATCGCATCATAAAAAGCCGGTGCAATCGCGCGCGGGAAAATGATCAAAGGTTGCCCGTGACAGGCTCTGAGTGAAATTCGATTTTTGTTGCCCAGCCAGTCAGCGTCAGCTGGCACGGCCAGTATCAGCGGTTCCGACATGATGGGCTGATAATTCATGACTTCATTGAGCTTTTCCGGGATTGGCGGAATCATCAACCCTACGTCAATCTGGCCGAGCCGCAGTGCTTCGAGCTGCACGTCGCTGGTTGCTTCCTTCAGGCTAAGCTGGACCTGCGGATACAGTCTTCTGAATTCACGCAGCAGCGGGGGCAGCAGGTTGTAATCAGCGGTTGAGATAAAGCCGAGTGACAGCGTACCGGTCTTGCCCAGCGCGGCACTTTTGACCAGATCAGGTAATGCCTGGCTGTCCCGGATCAGGCGGCGCGCTTCCGGCAGCAGTGCGTGACCGGCCGCGCTTAAGGTAATGCCGCGCTTTTGCCGGATGAACAGATCGGCACCCAGCAGTGCTTCCAGTCCCTGAATAGCCTGCGAAAGCGGTGGCTGTGTCATGTGCAGGCGTTGCGCGGCGCGCCCGACGTGCATTTCTTCGGCTACTGCGACAAAATAGCGCAACTGGCGTAATTCTATGGGTACATTCATATGGGATATTTGGTGCCGGGAGACTTTGAGTGCGAGTCAATAGTGCTCTATTTTCCTTTTGGCTTCTCGAAAGTTTTTTTTGCGCGCTCTTTTTGCATTTTTTCAAATTTCGCGTGCGCTTTTTTCTTGTCCAGACCCAGAAACCGTTCGAAAAACTCAAACCAGAAGAAGGTGAAGAAAAACAGGGCAATAATCCATCCCCAGGAGATGTGATCCATAAAACTGACGTCCAGATACTTCATCAGTGTCAGAGCAACAGTAAGAATAATCAAAATCATGGTGAGATTTCCTTGTAGCTATTATTGCAATACGTAATAATTACGTGAAATTGTTGGACTACATCAATAATTTCACTGGTTGAGCTGGAGTGTAGTTGAAATCAGGCATTTTTCATTGGCTTTTAGCGGAGAAATTTATGAAGCGTATTTTATTGATCACGGCAGCGCTACTGTATTCGGGCGCGGCGTTGGCGAACCTGGAACTGGCCAAACAGAAAAATTGCATGTCTTGCCATGCCGTGGACAATAAGCTGGTCGGACCGGCCTACCGGGATGTGGCAAAAAAATATGCGGGGCAAAAAGATGCTGAGGACCGGCTGGTGCAGAAGGTGCTTAAAGGCGGGAATGGTAACTGGGGGCCGGTTGTGATGCCGCCGAATGCGCAGGTTACGGAAGCGGAAGCGCGCACCCTGATTAAGTGGGTTTTGGGGTTGAAATAAATCCAACTTACAGGCTGGGAACCTGTCCCGGCCGTGAATGTTGAGTCGCGGCCTGAGAAAACGCCGATTAATGAATTCTTGTTTTTCTCAGTGAAGCCAGACCGATCATGCCGATAGCGAGCAGCAGAATGCTTGCAGGTTCAGGCACGGATGACCCGCTGCCAATAATTTGAAATGTGTTTGAAGCATTTCGCAGGTCGCCGCCATAGCCGGTTGGGTTGTATCCCAACTGATTTTCCCAGACGGTGGATGGGCCGCCATTCATATCCCAGTACGCCACATTGCCGCTGGTATTAGCAGCGTTCTGAAGTTCAATCCAATAAGTTCCCGCGGCCAGTGAGATATTCGGAAGTGCGATGGAATCGTTATTTATGGCATAGCCATAACTATTGATAAAATCGGGTGTTTGAGTAACCGGAGCCTGTATACCGGATGCGAGCGGCGATCCCAACAGCGGCCCGCTCAGGCTCGACAGAATAGTCCAGTCCACAGCAGTCGTGGCGTCACCGGCAAAATTCCATAAACTGAAGTTCAGGCCAGTCAGTGTCGACTGTGAAGTCAAGGTAAACGTATCTGCAACGCTATATGTATCTATTGTCCATGCACTGACGGTACCGTTTACTGGTCCATTGTCATACAGCACATCAGCTTTGGCTGAGCTAAATGCAGTCAACGACGTCATGAAACCAGTCAGTACGATAAGTTTTTTGATCAGGTGATTCATTTGGATCCCGTTAAATTGATAAGGTAATTTCTATTCAGCAAAATTTGTGCCTGTATTTAAATAACCATAGTAATCAAAGGGATAACTTAATTGCGGTGCTTCAATATTTCCAAGGTGTAAAAAATTCCGACAGTTTTCAAGGCTCTGCGCGACGTGACTTAGATGAGCCAGTCCAGTTCTTTTATATCTGTAACCTGATCTTTAACCGGTTTAACCCGGCGGCCAAAAACAGAATGGCAACCGCATAGCCAGCCGCCCAGAGCATGCCCGGCAAACCTTGCTGCAGTGCTTGCGGCAGACTAAGCTGCATGACTTGCATGAAGTTATAAACGATATAGGGTATGAGATAGATCAGTAGCGGATTGGATGCCGCAGGTTTGAAGAAGCGGGTCCAGCCCTGCCATTTTTTGAGATCGATAATCCAGTACAGCAAGCCGAACAGCGCGATGCAGATAGCTGCGCTGTACAGACACCAGGTTGGCGTAGCCGCATTTTTTGAAATATGGAACCAGGGTCGCAGCCAGGCACCGGCTGCCAGACAAGATAGTGCCAGCAATGCGGCGCGTCGATAACGCTGCCCTATGGTTGATAGTCCCGGGCCAAAAAAAATTACCGAGCACAGCAGACCGGCCAGTGCAATCGAGGTGTGTGCCGCATTTTCTGTCTGCGCAATCCACAACGAGTCAGCATTGCTTCCAGTATGGCCCAGACAGTAATATGCCACGCACAAAACCAGCGCACTCAGCAGCAGGATAAATCTGCCCCGGCACAACTGATAAATAAGGCAGCTGTACAGGTAGGCCCAGCCGATCAGTCCAAGGATGCCCCACCACTGCGGGGCCAGACGCAGTTCTCCGTGGGGTCCGCCACGAAACTGCCATGCCAGCAGAATCAAGCCGATGACGCCCGTGATACGCAGGGCCTTTGAAATTTTAGGATTGGCAAAGCTGTAGACATTCCAGACCAGAATGGCGCAACCGTAGAACAGCAGGCTCCACAGGTAAATCGACATGTGCATGGCCGCTTCATTAAAACCCTCTTCGGCATTCACCATGAACACACCCAACACGATCAGAGCGAGTGCGCGCTGCAGGATGTGTCGTTGCCGGGCAATCCACGTGTCGTTGCTGCGTTGGGCCAGCGCAAACGGCACCGACATCCCGACGATGAACAGAAACGCCGGAAAGACGACGTCGACGAAGGTCATGCCATCAATTTCCGGTGGCATGTGTTCCATCCAGGCTGGAACGCCCCTGACACCGGCCAGTGTGTTGACAAAGATCATGATCAGCATGGTGATGCCGCGAAACGCATCAATGGCCAGCACGCGGCCGGGAACAGGTAGTTTCATTTTTTACGCATTAAAAAACCCCTCAATGTGCTGAGGGGTTGGTGAGTGAAAGGGCGGTTACGGCAGTCGGTTATCTGAGCACCTGCAACTCTTCACGCTTGCCACCCTTGAAGGTGAACAAAGTCAGTGCGCCGTCCTTGATGTCGCCTTTTCTGTCAAACTCGATGTCGCCGGTTACGCCCTGATGATTGATTTTTTGCAGGAATGGCAGGTACACGGCCGGGTCAGATGATTTGGCCTGCACCATGGCATCAGCCAGCGTCATGACAGCGTCGTAGACATAGGGCGCATAAAGAATGACTTCCTGACCGAATTTCTTTTTATACGCAGCCCGGAAATCTTGTTCCACTTTCTTCTGCGCGTCGACCACGCCGCCGGCTTCGGCACAATACACCTGATTGTCACCGATGCCGTCACCGGCCAGGTCAGGCAGCTTGGTGGTACAGATGCCGTCACCACCCATGAATTTGGCAGTAATGCCGAGTGCTTTCATCTGGCGCAACATCGGGCCGCCGACTGAATCCATACCGCCGAAAAATACCACATCAGGTTTGGACGACTTGATCGAAGTCAGAATGGCATTGAAGTCGGTGGCTTTATCGTTGGTGTACTGGCGCTGGGCAAATTTGGTGGCAGGGTTTTTACTTTTCACTCCCTTGATAAATTCGTCAGCCACACCCTGACCATAGGCGGTGCGATCATCGATGACGGCGATGGTTTTTGCGTCCAAATTCTGCACGGCATAGCGGCCCAGTGTGCCACCGAGCTGACCATCGTTGGCCACCACGCGAAAGGTGGTTTTAAAGCCCATTGAGGTAAATACCGGGGAAGTGGAAGAAGGGGAGATTTGCGGAATGCCGGCCACGTTGTAAATTTTTGCAGCCGCAATCGAGGTACTCGAGTTCAGATGGCCAACCACGCCATTGACTTTGGCGTCGACCAGTTTTTGTGCCGCAGCCGTACCCTGTTTCGGGTCGCTGCCATCGTCTTCAGCCAGCAATACAAATTTTGCTTTTTTGCCGCCTATCATGATACCTTTGGCGTTCAATTCGTCGATCGCCATTTTTGCGCCGTTTTCATTGTCCTTGCCTAAGTGGGCGGAGGGACCCGAGATGGGGGCAACATGTCCAATTTTGACGATCAGGTCGTCGGCATGGGCAAAACCGGAAAAGGCGAATGCAACTGCTGCTGTGAGTGGAATCATGGTTGACTTGATGGACATTGCGTTCTCCGAAGATTGACTGGTATGTGGTGAAAACCCGATGGTAAAAACCGAATTGGTAGAATGTATATCAAGCTGCGTTTCTTGAAAAGAACTTTGAACTATTATTTTAATCGCCAATGCCCAAACAATACCTGCTTGATAAAGTTGACCGTAAAATCCTGAACCTGCTGCAAAAGGATAATCAGATTCCCACCCGGGTCTTGGCCGAGCGGGTACATATCTCCCAGCCCACCTGCCTGCGCCGGATTCGCGACATGCGCATGGCCGGTGTCATCAGCGCCGATGTGACCATGGTTGATCCGTTCGCGCTGGGTTACGGCATGCTGGCCTTTCTGGAGGTGTCGCTGTCAAATCAGAGCGAAGAGTCGATGCTGGCGTTCGAGCAGCGCATGGCCAAGGAAGGTCAGGTCATGCAGTGCTATTTTGTATCGGGTGAATACGATTATTTTGTTGTGGTACACGTCATTGATATGGATGCCTACTATCAGTTTGTGCGCAAGGTGATTTCCGGTTCAGGCAATGTCAAACATTTTCATTCCCGGTTTCCGATGAAGTGCGCTAAGTTTTCACCGCGGATCGTGTTTGATGAAAAACCGGCTGAGGTCGCGGTGCGCAAGGCGTCATAGTCCTGACGATCAGTTTTTATGGTTCGATGACTGTATTTTTGAAATTTCCTGACTGACCGTGCGCTGGATTACTTCTTCCAAAGACTTGGTCAGGCCCTGACGGATTTCTCTGGTAAGCCCCTCAACGGCAGTCTGCAGCACATCAGCCAGGCCATCTCGCACCCGGTGTTCCAGGACGAAGTCGACCCGGGTCAACAGTTGGCGCAACACACTTTCGCGCAGCGTTTTTTCCAGTTGTTCCATGGCTTGTTGGGACAGCGGCGGATAGTTGATCTGCGCGCCGGTCACCGTATCCGACATCGGATCCTGCGGAATGTACGTACCGGTATCCCCAACGGAAATCACTTCGGTCAGAACCGGAATATTGCTCTCTGGGGGTGTGGCTGAATTCATTTGGCGGTGATGTGGTTGAGTTGATAGCCCTGCTGCTGATAATGCCGGTAACGTTGCCGCCCGGCTTCTTTTGCCTGTCCATCCTGCGGAACAATTTCAATCAGACGTTCAAACTGGTCAAAGCCGATCGGCACGGCAGCGCTTAAATTCAGCAGAATTTCCCGGTTTAGAGGGGCATTGAGCGTAGCGTCGGCCAGGCACAGCAGAACCGGAGTCTGGGCAGCAAGGCGATCCTGCACCGTGACATGCGGTAGAAAATCCGGGCCGGAAAAGGACCACAGCAGTTGATCAAATTCGGCTAACTGCCCTGCATCCTGATGCAGCACCATCAGTTTGCATCCGGCTCCCAGCGCTTTGCGGGTAAGCCGGCATGCGTAGTCAAGCTGATTGCCCACATTGCTGTGGAAATCAATACGTGTGGTCAGTTCAGACGGGATCAAAACTGGAACCCGTTCGGATCGCGCTGCGGCACGTCAGTCGGTACGGGCACCTTGCCGGGTTCCGCTGCCGGGAGGGCGGGTGCCGGTGCGGCGCTTTGCGCAGCCGGAAACTGGTAATCAGCCGGCAGCTGGTTCGACTCGGGATAGCCGGAGTGAGTCAGGCCGGTGCGCCATTCGGAAAAGTTGTATCCAACAAACTTGCTGGAGCCGATCGTCAAAACCGGCAAATGAGTGGTTCCGGAAACGGCATTCAGTTTGGCAATATCGGCATTGGATGACACGGTTTTTTCAGAAAACGGTATGCCGTTCTGTTTTAAAAAGGATCGGCCTTCGTCACAGGGGTCGCATTTGCCTGAAGTGTATAAAGTTACCGGCATGTTTTTGACCGCCTCTGCCAGTTCATACGGCAGCGACGCTGTTGCGTCAGTTGCAGCGGAAAACGCTTTGGTTTCAACTTTGACGGCTGTCTTGGGTGGTGGGACGTCACTGTAGGTGACTTTGCCGTCGGCATCCACCCATTTATAGACTTGAGCGTGAGCGGCAATACTGATTATGAACATGATTAAAGAAATTAATAATCTGGATCTCATCGCGGTCGCTTTCAAAAAAACAGTGTAAAAAAAGTGAATCAGGAATTCATGCCGCTGTGGCGCAGCAGGGCATCGATTTCAGGTGCGCGGCCACGGAAGGCGATAAAGGATTCGAGTGCGCCACGCGAGCCGCCCACCGCCAGAATTTCCCGGTGAAACCGGATGCCGGTCGCAGCGTTGTTGCCCGCTTCTTCGAAGGCCGCATAAGCATCCGCCGACAGCACTTCGGCCCATTTATAGCTGAAATATCCGGCAGCATAACCGCCCGAAAAAATATGACTGAACCCATGCTGAAAACGGTTAAAGGCTGGTGGTTTGATGACCGCCACCTGGTCGCGCAGCTGATCCAGCAGGCCTTGCACGGTCAGATGGTTCTGCTCCAGATAACCGTTATGCAGGCGTAAGTCAAACAGAGAAAATTCTACCTGACGCAGAGTCTGCAGGCCAGACTGAAAGTTTTTCGCTGCCAGCATTTTGTCATACAAACTGCGGCTCAGTGGATTTCCGGTCTCGGAATGGGCGCTCATCTGTTGTAAAACATCCCACTCCCAGCAGAAATTTTCCATGAACTGAGAGGGCAGCTCAACCGCGTCCCACTCCACTCCGGCCAGACCGGATACGCCGAGCTCATCGACTTCAGTGAGCATATGGTGCAGTCCGTGACCAAATTCGTGGAACAGGGTGATGACCTCGTCGTGCGTAAAATAGGCCGGCTTGCCCTCGGCCGGTTGGGTGAAGTTGCATATCAAATAAGCCAGCGGGGTTTGCAGATGTTCCCCGGTTTTGCGCCGGCCACGCGCATTGTTCATCCACGCGCCACCCTCTTTGCTGTCACGCGCGTACAGATCCAGATAAAACTGGGCGATCAGTTTGCCGTGCTTTTCGATGCGGTAAAACTTCACGTCCGGGTGCCAGGTGCTGGCCTGATCCGGTTTGATATCCACGCCATACAGCGTATTGACGATGCCAAACAGTCCCTGCACAACTTGCGGTTCGGGGAAGTACTGTTTGACTTCCTGATCGGAAAAGGCATAGCGCTGTTCGCGCAGTTTTTCTGACGCATAGGTCATGTCGTGGGCTTCGAGTTGCTCGAGCCCGAGTTCCTGCCTTGCAAACTGGCGCAGTTCCTGCAGATCCTGTTCTGCAAACGGGCGGGCCCGGCGCGCCAGATCAAGCAGAAACTGGCTGACCTGTTCCGGCGTGTCGGCCATTTTGGGAACCAGTGACACTTCGGCGTAGCTGTTGTAACCAAGCAGGTGTGCTTCTTCACTGCGCAGCGCCAGGATCTGATTCATGATCTCGCTGTTGTCCCACTCCGGATTTTCACCCAGGTCAGACGCCTTGGTGGCATTGGCACGGTATACCGTTTCGCGCAGCGCGCGGTTGTCGGCGTATTGCAGTATCGGAAAAAACGAAGGGAATTGCAGGCTGAACAGATAGCCGGATTTGCCGGCCTGTTGTGCTTTGGTGCGGGAGGCCAGCAGCACATCGTCCGGCAGGCCGGCCAGGCTGGCGACATCTTCAATGTGAAGACTGTAGTGATTGGTTGCGTCCAGAATGTGCTCGGAAAACGAATTCGAGAGTTTTGCGAGTTGCTCCTGGATTTCGGCATAGCGTTTTTTCTTTTCATCTGGCAGTTCGGCACCGGACAGTTTGAAATCGCGCAGGGCGTTGTCGATGATTCTTTTGCGGGCCGGCGGGTAGCCGGCAAATTCGGCACTTGATTGCAGTGTCTGATATTTTTTGTACAACACCAGATTCTGTCCGAGTTCGGTAAAAAATTCGGTGATCAGCGGTTGATTTTCGTTGTATGCGGCACGCAGTTCCGGCGTGTCGCACACACTGTGCAAATGGCTGACCAGGTCCCAGGCGCGCCCCAGTTTTTCGGTGGCGTTTTCGAGCGGAACGATCACATTGTCCCAACTCACGGCATCGCTGTTGCGTTCAGTTTCTGCTACCACGTTGCGGCACAGTTTGAGCAGTTCAGCCAGCGCAGGAGTGACATCGGCTGGGGTAAAGGATTCGTAACGCGGCAAGGCGCCAAAGTCGAGCAGGGGATTGGTCATCATATCCATCAATGTTTAAAGAGTTCTTTCAGCGGCTTCCAGGGTGTTAACCAGCAGCATGGTAATGGTCATTGGTCCCACACCGCCTGGTACCGGTGTTATATAGCCGGCTACTTCTTTTGCGCCGGCAAAATCAACGTCACCGCACAGTTTGCCGGCATCGTCGCGGTTCATGCCGACATCGATCACGACTGCGCCGGGTTTGACCATGTCTTTGGTGACCAGATTGCGTTTGCCGGTGGCCACGACCAGAATATCGGCCTGTCTGGTATGCGCACCCAGATCACGGGTTTTGGAATTGCAGATCGTCACCGTGGCTCCGGCTTGCAGCAACAACATCGCCTGCGGCTTGCCGACAATATTTGAGGCCCCGACAATGACTGCATGAGCTCCGCGTATCGGATAGTCGATCGATTCGAGCATTTTCATGACACCGTATGGCGTGCAGGGCCGGAACAGCGGCTGGCCAGTCATCAAAAGACCGGCATTATTGACATGAAAACCGTCTACGTCTTTTTCCAGCGCAATGGCTTCGAGCACCTTGTGACTGTTTATATGGGGTGGCAGTGGCAGTTGCACAAGGATGCCGTTAATTTTCGGATCGACGTTGAGCGCGGTGATCCGCGCCAGCAGGTCGGTTTCGCTCAGATCGGCCGGATGTTTTTCCAGTATCGAATAAATACCGCAGTCTTCACACGCCTTGACCTTGTTGCGCACATAAACCTGAGAAGCCGGGTTTTCGCCGACCAGGATCACGGCCAGCCCGGGCTGTTTGCCTTTGGCTGTCAGCGCGGCAGCGCGCTGTTTGACTGAAATGCGGATTTGCTGGGAAAGTTGATTGCCATCGATTAATTGTGCGGACATGTTGGCCTTTAATGTTTGCGTGCGAGTAAATGTGGAATTATAAGCTGTTGGGGCTGCTACTTAGAAGCAAGTCAGGTTTTGATTTGCCATTGGATCGAAACGGTCCCGATTATTGCAGCGCAGAAGCCCGGTAAATCAATAACCACATCATCTGATGTGAATTATGTCATTTAAATATCGCATCGCAATAATATTTCACATTATGAGATTGAATATCGCTATTTGAAAAATTAAAAAGTCCTGTTACACTACGCCTGCTTAATTATTGGCAGCAACATTTTCCTCTGTAAAGTCATAACAATCTCAGTCAATTCGACCTAAACTGAGCAGACTTTGCAGGTAACTAACTTTGAATAATCCGGTTCTAGCGCGCCGGGCCACAAGGAGACCAGAGCATGACCACCCAAATAGACAATCTGCTGGCGCAGGCCGCCAATGATCCCGACAAGGTCGAAACCCAGGAGTGGCTGGATGCGCTGGAATCGGTTCTGGAACAGGAAGGTCCGGAACGCGCTCACTACCTGATGGAACGCATGGTCGATCTGGCACGTCGCCGCGGTGCGCAGATTCCTTTTTCCAGCAATACCGCTTATGTCAATACCATACCGGCCGACATGGGTGAACACTGCCCGGGTGATCTGGTGATCGAAGAACGGTTGCGCTCGATGATGCGCTGGAATGCCATGGCCATGGTGGTCAAGGCCAACCGGCTGGACGGCGATCTGGGCGGGCATCTGTCCAGTTTTGCCTCGCTGGCCAACATGCTCGGTATCGGCTTCAACCATTTCTGGCATGCCCCGACCGACACGCACGGCGGCGATCTGCTCTATATACAAGGGCATTCATCGCCCGGCATTTATGCTCGCGCCTATCTGGAAGGCCGCCTGACTGAGGAGCAGCTGACCCATTTCCGCCGCGAAGTGGACGGCAACGGACTGTCTTCCTACCCGCATCCCAAGCTCATGCCGGACTTCTGGCAGTTTCCGACCGTATCGATGGGACTGGGTCCGCTGATGGCGATCTATCAGGCCCGCTTCCTGAAATACTTGCATGCACGTAATATTGCCGATACCGCCAACCGCAAGGTCTGGGCCTTCTGCGGCGATGGTGAAATGGACGAGCCGGAATCCATGGGCGCAATTGGCATGGCTGGACGTGAACAGCTGGATAATCTGGTGATTCTGGTCAACTGCAACCTGCAGCGTCTGGACGGTCCGGTGCGCGGCAACGGCAAAATCATTCAGGAACTGGAATCCGATTTCCGCGGTGCCGGCTGGAATGTTGTCAAGGTCATCTGGGGCTCGGGCTGGGATGAATTGCTGGCTAAGGACAAAGACGGAATTCTGCAGCGTGTGATGATGGAAACCGTGGATGGCGAATATCAGAACTACAAGGCCAAGGATGGCGCCTATGTGCGCGCCAATTTCTTCGGCAAACATCCCAAGCTGCTGGAAATGGTCAGCAAAATGTCTGATGACGATATCTGGCGTCTGACGCGCGGCGGTCATGATCCGCACAAAATTTACGCCGCCTTCAAAGTGGCGCAGGAACACAAGGGTCAACCGACCGTATTGCTGGTCAAGAGTGTCAAAGGTTTTGGTTTCGGTAAATCTGGTGAAGCAAGGAATACCGCGCACAACACCAAAAAACTCGACGATGAAGCGGTCAAGGCATTGCGTGACCGGTTCCAGTTGCCGATTGCCGATGCCGAGCTGCCTTCGATTCCATTCTACAAACCGGCTGACGATACACCGGAAATGCAGTATCTGCAGGCCCGTCGCAAAGCACTGGGCGGCTATTTGCCACAGCGTCGCCAGAAGGCCGATGAAGTATTGACCGTGCCCGAACTGTCGGCATTCAAGGCCATGCTGGAGCCGACTGCCGAAGGCCGCGAAATTTCCACCACTGCGGCGTATGTCAGGGTACTGACTGCGCTGTTGCGTGACCCCAGTCTTGGGCAGCGCGTCGTACCTATCATGGTGGATGAATCGCGCACTTTCGGTATGGAGGGACTGTTCCGTCAGATCGGTATTTTCTCTCAGGTAGGTCAGCTGTATGAACCGGTGGATAAAGACCAGGTCATGTACTACCGCGAAGACAAGGCCGGTCAGATTCTGCAGGAAGGTATCAATGAAGCCGGCGGCATGAGTTCATGGATCGCTGCTGCGACTTCCTACTCGACCAACAACCGCGTGATGATTCCGTTTTACACCTATTACTCGATGTTCGGTCTGCAGCGCATCGGCGATCTGGCCTGGGCGGCCGGCGACATGCGCGCACGCGGTTTCCTGATCGGCGGAACTGCCGGTCGCACCACGTTGAACGGTGAAGGTTTGCAGCATGAAGATGGACATTCTCACGTGCTGGCGTCAACAATCCCGAACTGCGTTGCCTACGATCCGACCTTTGCGCACGAAGTCGCCGTCATTATTCACGATGGTTTGCGTCGCATGATTACCAATCAGGAAGACGTGTTTTATTACATCACACTGATGAATGAAAACTACCCGCATCCTGGTATGCAGGAAGGGCAGGAGCAGGGCATTATCAAGGGGCTGTATCTGCTGCAAAAAGATCAGGCCACCGGCAAGCACCGCGTACAACTGATGGGTTCCGGCACAATTCTGCGCGAAGTCATCGCCGGTGCCGAACTGCTGCAGTCCGACTGGGGCATTGCTGCCGATGTCTGGTCCGCACCGTCCTTCACGCTGCTCTCACGTGATGGTCAGGATGTAGAACGCTGGAACATGCTACACCCGGGCGACAAACCTAAAGTGGCCTATGTTACTGAGTGTCTGCAGGATACCGCCGGCCCGATCATCGTGGCCACCGATTACATGCGCACCTACGCTGAACAGATCCGCGCGTTTGTGCCACACGGTCGTCGCTACAAAGTGCTGGGTACCGACGGCTTTGGCCGCTCCGACACCCGCGCCAAGCTGCGGGAATTCTTTGAGGTGAACCGCTATTTTGTGGTGATTGCCGCCCTCAAGTCACTCTCGGATGAAGGCGTGCTGTCAGCCTCAGTCGTGCAGCAGGCGATTGCCAAATACGGTATCAATGCCAACAAGCCGAATCCGGTCACAATCTAATCAGGAACGGAGAATAAGATGAGCGCAATAGAAATCAAGGTTCCGGATATCGGCGACTTCAAGGAAGTGGAAGTGATCGAACTGATGGTGAAGGTGGGTGATACCGTTAAGGTAGATCAGTCACTCATTACCGTTGAGTCGGACAAGGCCAGCATGGAAATTCCATCCAGTCATGCCGGTGTGGTAAAAGAATTGAAGATCAAAGTGGGTGACAAGGTCGCGGAAGGTTCCGTGCTGCTGATGCTGGAAACCGACGGGGCAGCGACAATCAGTGCCCCGGCAGCATCTGCGGCCCCGGCAGCATCTGCGGCACCCGCGCCTGCAGCTCCAGCAGCCACCGCGCCTGCAGCAGTGGCAGCCCCGGCACCTGCAGCCGCTGTTGCAGAACCTGCAGCAGCCAACAATCAAACCCACGCTTCACCGTCGGTACGCAAGTTTGCCCGCGAACTCGGTGTAGATCTGAACCGGGTAACCGGAACCGGTCCGAAGACGCGCATTACTCAGGAAGATGTGCAGAATTTTGTGAAGGGCGTCATGCAGGCACCTCCAACCAGTGCGCCGGCCGGTGCTGGCAACGGCATTGGCAGTGGCATGAATCTGCTGGCCTGGCCGTCGCTGGACTTCAGCAAATTCGGTGCAACCGAACTGGTAGCGCTGTCGCGCATCAAAAAACTCAGTGGCCCGAATCTGCACCGCAACTGGGTCATGATTCCGCACGTGACGCAATTTGATGAAGCCGACATTACCGATCTGGAGCAGTTCAGAAAAGACAGCAATGCTGCCATGGCCAAATCCGGCGTCAAGCTGACCATGCTGGCGTTTGTCATCAAGGCCAGCGTGGCCGCCCTGAAAAAATTCACTGCGTTCAATTCGTCACTGGATGCCAAAGGCGAAAACCTGATCGTCAAGCAGTATTACAACATCGGTTTTGCCGCGGATACGCCCAACGGGCTGGTGGTACCGGTGATCAAGAACGCCGATCAGAAAAGTCTGTCGCAGATCGCCGTGGAAATGGGCGAGCTGTCGGCCCAGGCGCGCGACGGCAAACTGAAACCGGCTGACATGCAGGGCGCCACCTTTACCATTTCTTCGTTGGGTGGCATCGGCGGCACGGCCTTTACGCCGATTATCAATGCGCCGGAAGTGGCGATACTGGGCCTGTCCAAATCGGCAATGAAACCGGTTTGGGACGGCAGCAAGTTTGAGCCGCGCCTGATGTTGCCGCTGTCACTGTCGTATGATCATCGCGTCATTGACGGTGCCATGGCCGCCCGCTTCACTGCGTATTTGGCCGATATCGTGGCAGACCTGCGCAAGACTTTACTGTAACCGGGGAATCAGACATGACAATTATTCAGGTAAAAGTTCCCGATATTGGTGACTTTAAAGAAGTCGAAGTGATTGAACTGATGGTGAAAGTGGGCGACACCGTCAAGGTGGATCAGTCATTGATCACGGTTGAATCCGACAAGGCCAGCATGGAAATTCCTTCCAGCCACGCCGGTGTGGTGAAAGAGCTGAAAATCAAACTGGGCGACAAGATTGCTGAAGGTTCGATACTGCTGGAACTGGAAACCAAAGAAGGCGCTGCATCAGCTGCACCTGTGGCTGCTGCCCCTGCACCGGCAGCCGCTGCAGCGGCACCGGTGGCCTCGAACTACAGCGGCAAGGTGGATCTGGAATGTGACATGATGGTGTTGGGCGCCGGACCTGGCGGTTATTCAGCCGCGTTCCGTTCAGCTGATCTGGGCATGAATACCGTGCTGGTGGAACGTTATTCCACGCTCGGTGGCGTGTGCCTGAATGTCGGCTGCATTCCCTCCAAGGCGTTGCTGCACGTGGCAGCGGTCATTGATGAAGCTGCTGCCATGTCCAAACATGGCGTCACTTTTGCAGCCCCCGTGGTTAACGTCGATGAACTGCGCGGTTACAAGGAAAAAGTCATCAGCAAAATGACCGGCGGTTTGGCCGGCATGGCCAAAGCGCGCAAGGTGACTGTGGTGCAGGGAGTCGGGCAGTTCGTCAGTCCGAATCACATTGAAGTCACTGCTGCCGATGGCAGCAAAAAAACCGTGCAGTTCAAACAGGCCATTATTGCGGCCGGTTCTTCTGTGGTCAATCTGCCGTTTATCAAACCGGATCCGCGCATTGTGGATTCGACCGGCGCACTGGAGTTGCGCAGCATCCCGAAACGCATGCTGGTGATCGGCGGCGGCATTATCGGTCTGGAAATGGCAACCGTGTATTCAACCCTGGGCGCGCGCATCGACGTAGTGGAAATGTTGGACGGCCTGATGCAGGGTGCCGATCGCGACATGGTCAAGGTCTGGCAAAAATTCAACGAGAAGCGCTTCGACAAGATTATGTTGAAGACCAAAACCGTTGCAGTCGAAGCACTGCCGGAGGGCATCAAAGTCACGTTTGAAGCAGCTCAGGAAGGTGTGGCCGCACCGGAGCCGCAACTGTATGACATGGTGCTGGTGGCAGTCGGACGCAGTCCCAACGGCAAAAAAATTGCGGCTGGCCAAGCCGGAGTGAACGTGACCGAACGTGGCTTTATCGATGTTGACGGCCAGATGCGCACCAATGTGCCGCACATCTTTGCCATCGGTGATCTGGTTGGTCAACCGATGCTGGCGCACAAGGCGGTTCATGAAGCCCATGTGGCTGCAGAAGCTGCTGCCGGACATAAAGCTTATTTCGATGCCAAAGTCATTCCATCCGTTGCCTACACCGATCCGGAAGTGGCCTGGGTGGGCGTGACCGAAGATGAAGCCAAGGCCAAAGGGATCAAACTGGAAAAAGGTCTGTTTCCGTGGGCCGCGTCCGGACGTGCAGTGGCTAACGGGCGCGATGAAGGCTTTACCAAACTGCTGTTTGATGCCGAAACCCATCGCATCGTCGGCGGTGGTATCGTCGGCACGCACGCCGGCGACATGATCGGCGAAATAGCACTGGCCATCGAAATGGGTGCTGATGCGGTAGACATCGGCAAAACCATACATCCGCATCCGACTCTGGGTGAATCAATCGGAATGGCAGCGGAAGTGTTTGAAGGGGTTTGCACGGATTTGCCGCCGATGCGCAAGAAGTAATGGACGGTAAAAAAGCCGGCGTTGCAGAACGGCGGCTTTTTGTCTGTTCATTTTTGCGCCACCATATGATGCCGAAACCAGTCAGATAATTCTGTTTCAGAGATCGATCCTGCTGCAACTCCTTCCATCAATTTGATTGCATCGAACGCGCCAAATTGTAATGAAATTCCGTTATCAGCCAAAAACACACGACCTGTCACCCAGGCGGTGCGTTTATTGCCATCGCTGAACCCGTGATTACGAACCAATCCGTAAGTGTATGCAGCCGCTAAATCGGCTGCGTCGGGTTTCGGGTCTCCATAAGTATGTTGTTGTTCAGAACGGGACAGTGCCGAGTCAATCGCATTTTTGTCGCGAATCCCATCCAGACCTCCATATCTTGCCAGTTGAATTTCATGGATGGCGTACACCAGATCCGATCCCACCCAACGCCAGCTCTTCATTTGGCCAGGGCACGCAATATTTCACGGTCATCGTGCATGATCTGTTCTGCCAAAAGCATTTGACGATGAAATTCAGGGTTGTATGGGGTGATTCTTAACGCGCCATCGGGGGCTTCGGTCAGGTAAAGAACGTCGCCTTTTTGAACCTTCAATTTGGCTTTGGCTTCCTTATTCAATATGAATCCTTCAGAAGCGCCAACAGTGGTCACTTTAAATTTGAGCATTTTTATCTCCGGTTTATATAATGGCGATTATATAGTTTTGAATTCAGGAATCAAGTCTGACGTATTTGATGTTGGGGCACGCGTAGTCGAATTTCTTGTCATTAAAATACTTCGCAATGTAAATTATCAACAAAAATTAACTTGTACTATGCACCTCGTGTCATAGGTTGGTAACTACAGATAATTAAGGTCCCGCCATCCCAATGGTGAGTCCGTAAGAATCGAATTGCTCCAATGGACAATCTGCAGCAGTCAGTCATTTTTTAAAATTCGGACCATCGATGAACTGAATCGCACGGCGCTAAGAATCCAACGTCTTATTTTGCAACAAAGCACAAGATGATAACGTTTCAAAAGCTCATTACCGGTCTGATCCGAAGGTGTAGAGACCCTGGAGCAGCGCCAGTTTCTTGAAGATGCCGGCTGCAACCATTATCAGGGATATCTGTTAGGCAAACCGGTGCCGATCAAGGAATTTGAGGCGTTAATAGCAACCGGTCCCAGTTAAAAAGCATCTTCAGGAAACTCGGCACAGGTCATGTCACGACTTGCCACCACATTCAGCCAGGCATCGATTTTGGGCAGTTCATAGTGGTAAAAATACTGGGCACAGCCCAGCCGGCCGCGATACTGCGTCTGTTCGAGCGTCGGATCTTTTTCCAGTGCACAGCAGGCGATGTCCAGCCAGATCCATGCCAGTACCGTATGGCCCATGGCCTGCATGTAAGGCACGGCATTGGCCAGCGCCTGGTGCGGGTTGGCGGTGGACCAGGCCGACTCGGTGGCCAGACCAACTTGCTGCAATGCTGCCCCGAGTGCCTTACCGTGGTCCGCCAGAGCCGCATGGGTTGCTGACCTGATTATGCTGGCCTGTACGCGCTCACCGAGCAGTTTCAGTCCACGTCCCTGTTCCATCAAAACCTTGCGGCCCAGCAGGTCGAGCGCCTGAATGCCATGGCTGCCCTCATGAATCATGTTGAGGCGATTGTCGCGCCAGTACTGCTCAACCGGAAAGTCGCGCGTATAACCATAACCACCGTGGATCTGGATGGCCAGCGAGTTGGCTTCCAGGCACCATTCGCTGGGCCAGCTTTTTGCAATGGGCGTGAGCAATTCCAGCAGCATGCGTGCCTCATCGGCACTCGTAGCGTCGCCGGTATGCTGTTCATCCACCAGACGCGCGCAATACAGTGCCAGTGCCAATGCACCTTCGCCATATGCCTTTTGCGTTACCAGCATGCGTTTGACATCGGCATGCTCGATGATCCGTACCTGAGGCTGGGTGGCATCTTTACCTGTGCCGGTGTGCGGCCGACCCTGCAGACGATTACGCGCATAGTCGAGCGATGCATAGTAACCGGCCAGACCGAGCATGGCAGCGCCGATGCCGATTGCGATGCGCGCCTCGTTCATCATGTGAAACATGCAGGCCAGTCCCTTGCCGGGCTGACCGACCAGATAACCGAGCGCGCCGGCCTGACCGTGTACCGGATATTTGCCTTCGCCAAAGTTGAGCAGCGTATTGGTGGTGCCGCGCCAGCCCAGCTTGTGATTGAGGCCGGCCAGCGCTACGTCATTGCGTTCACCGCTCAACTCACCCTCGGCCGTGACCAGCCGTTTGGGTACGATAAACAGCGAGATGCCGCGCGTGCCGGCCACCAGTTTTCCGTCAGGGCCCGGTATTTTGGCCAGCACCAGATGCACGATGTTTTCGGTGAGCTCGTGATCTCCTGACGAAATCCACATTTTGTTACCCCTGAGCCGGTAACGCGGACCCAGCGGATCCTGTTCCCAGCTCACCAGGCCGGTGTCAACATCAGGCACGGCGCGGGTGGTCAGGTCGGACAGGCTGGAGCCGGCCTGCGGTTCGGAAAGGCACATGGTGCCACTCCAGAGTCCGGCGTATTCCTTCTTTGCGAATACTTCTTTCTGTTTTGCCGTGCCGTGCGCCATGAGCAGATTGGCGTTGCCAGAAGTGAGCAGGGCGCTGTTGATGCCGATTGAAGCGCAGGCAAAAAACGCGTTGGCAGCAGCTTCGACACTGTAGGGAAGCTGCATGCCGCCCCATTCAAAATCCTGCCCTGCGCTGAGCATGCCGGAGGCGGCATAGGCCCGGTTGGCTGCATAGGTTGCCTCTGGCAGCACGACCCGGTCGGCTTCAATGCGTGGCTCCTGTATATCGATGACACGATTGCAGGGCGCGTACTTTTCACGCGCTATCCGTTCGCAGGTGTCAAGTACCGCATCGAAGGTTTCGCGAGTGTGATCGGCAAAGCGCTCACGCGCGGTCAGGCTGGTGCTGTCGAGCCAGTCGTAAAGCAGAAAATCGATTGTGGATCGTAAAGTCATGTTTGTTCCGCCCTGTAAATGTATCGGTAATCAGTAGTCAGTCAAGTTGAAGTGGAATTTGTTATCGGGTCGCTATTTGATTGCTTCATTGAGCCTGTTTATGATGGCATCATCAACGGATTGGCTGCAATACAGGTGACGCGGTTCGCCGGCAGGTGTATCGCTGAAATGGCGTACTGACAGTGCCGTTCCTTCTGCGCCGAATTGTTTGATCTGATACTCGGCTTCTTCCTGAGTAAACAGCGAGCCGTCGGCCATTCCTGCCAGAACCATTTTTATTCTTCCGTGGCTGTTTTCAGGGGGGCGCTTCAGGCGTGCGTTTGCGCGCTCCAGCATGGCGTCAACACTGGCACCATACGAGTAACTGTTGCGCAGCACCAGACTGATTGTTGGATCCGCGAGCAGGGCGGTCATCGATGAAATTGACTGGATTTTCTGATTGTCGGCGCGCACTACCACAGCCTGCGGCAGGCTGCGGAAAATGGGCTTGGTATATTTTCCCAGCCTGGCACGATCGGCAGTCCAATATAATCCCACCGCACAGGATGGCGCCAAATTCTTGCCTATCACTTCGATCTGACGTGCAACCGGTGCTTCAGACAGGACGAAATCGATACCGGCAGCCTTGAAGGCGTTGCTTGCCGGTTGTCCTTCCGTGCCGCTCAGTTCGCCGTTTTCCAAGAACATGAAGGGTGTTCGATTCTCATAGTGCAGGGTCAGTGGGGCTGCCAGTGCCATCGGGGCCGAGGCGAAGGTGAACAGCAGCAACAGCAAATTTTTGCACCCGGTATGTCCAGGCATGCATGTCAGAAGGTAGGTCACTGCAATTTGAGATCCATGTCGTGCGGTATTCATCGATGTTGTCTTGGTTTTTTTATCTGTGCAACTCATTGTTCTTCATAAAATCATACTTTATCAAATCAGTTCGAACTGGATCATTGTTTCGACTTGAAAGCCGGCATCTGCTGCCCGAGTCTCGCTCCCATTTCCGCGCCCAGCGCCTGCAGCGCGCTCAATGGACGGACCATCACCTCAAACTCAACAATTTTTCCCTGTTCGTCAAAACGGATCAGGTCAATACCCTTGAGTTGTTTGTCTGCGACGCGAGCACTGAATTCAAGCACCACGTTGAGCCCATCTGCGCTGGCCAGTTCCCGGTGGTAGGTGAAGTCTTCGAATACCTGAATGACTGTGCCGAGCACCAGGATCAGCGCCTGTGCAGACGCGTACGGGGAGATTGCCATGGGAGAGCGGAACACCGCCTGCGGATGCACGATAGAGATCAGGTTACTCAGATCCTCGCTGGCCACCATGGCGTGCCAGGTTGCAAGTGACCGGGCAACGGCCGGTTGCAGGTGTGGTGGGTTCTGCGTCATATTTTTACCTCCAGGTAGGTGGTTAACTTTGCGGTGCGGTGCGTGCAAGCCAGGTCTTCACACCAGGGTGTGCACCGACCGAGAGGTAGATCTGTTTGAGTCTGGGGCAGTGATCAAACACGGTCGCAGGGATGTAGTCGACTGATCCCGAAACGAACCAGCGCACGATCATATACAACTTGAGATCAACGACGTTCAGGTTGTCGCCGCCGACAAAGGGATGTGCACCAAGCAGGTTTTCGACATTCTGCGCCCAGCCTGGCAGAAGATTGCGGCCGAGCTCTTCACGTTCGGCACGTTTTTGCGCTTCGTCAGTAATGCGCATGGTAGGGCTGACTTTGTGACGCAGATCTTCCACATAACCCATGAGTGACTCGTGGAAGGCCGCTTCATAATCATCCTTTGGGTGCAGATTGCAACGTCGGCCAATATAGACGAGTATGGCATTCGTATCGGAAAGTGGTGCTTTCCCGGGCAGCTCAAACACCGGCAGAGTGCCGAACGGCGTGACCGGTTTCAATGCCGGCCATTCCTGGCGTGGAATGCGTACGTCTTCAAAATCGATGCCGCCCAGATGCAGCGCAAGACGGCACTCTTCGCCGCGGCTCCCGGCAAAATCAAAGTAGATGAGTTTTGGTTTGGACATTGTGCTGTTCCTTCATTAAAGAGTTGGATTTCACCAAATGATTTGGCGGGAAATTTAAGAAACTTGGTTGCACCTGCGTGAATCAGCGGCCCACCGTATGGTCTCGATCAATTTGTCGGTTCTGGATTTTTCAATGTAACAGGCCGCACCGTTTGAAATGGAAATTTCACCATATTCCGATTCGGGATAGCTGCTTAACATGATGATGGGCAGATCGGGTTTGACAAGTTTAACCTTTTTAAGGACTTCGATACCGTTCATTTTCGGCAAGTTAATATCAAGCAGCACAATATCCCAGTCCCCTTCAAGCGCCATTTCGACGGCAATCTGGCCGTCTGCAGCTTCTCCCTCAACCGAAAAATCATCAGTCTGATCTTCAATAATCTGTTTAATCGCATTGCGCACGATGGCGTGGTCATCCACCAGCAGCACCCGCGTTTTGTCTTTTGAACGCATACTTGCCAGAGGAAGGATCAGACGAACTGTAGAACCCCGATCAGGGTTGCTGGTGAATTCAATGGTTCCGCCCAGATAGCGGGCCCGTTCAATCATGCCGAAAATACCATGACCATCAGCATTGGCTGCTTCATGAAATCCTTTGCCATTGTCGCGTATGATCAGGTTCAGGCGGTTATCGCACACGCTACCTTCGATCACTACATGACTGGCACCGGCGTGTTTTGCAACATTGGTCAGGCATTCCTGAGTAATGCGGTAGGCAGCCAGCGAGTAAAGATGTTCCATGACAAATCCATCGCCTGGCAATATCAGTGTGACGCCAATTTTGGTATGCTTTTTATACTCTCCAACCAGCCTCTCCAACGCCGCGTCCAGGCCAAAATCATCCAGAACTGTTGGTGTGAGCTGGTTAATAATACGCATTTTGATCGTTGCAGCATCATCGAGCAGACTTTTAAGATCGGCCAGATCGTCCAACAGTTCGGGTGCTGAAATATTGTGGGTCACGTGGTCGAGCTTGATGTTCATCGCGACCAGAATGCTGCCCAGTTCATCGTGGAGTTCGCGAGCCAGCCTGGATTTTTCTTCTTCCGAAATGTTGTGTACATGGGCAGTCAGTGCCGACAGGTCGGCATTGCGCCGGGCCAGTTCCTGGGATAGCTGAACGTTTCTGAAAGCCATTTCACGTTCGATTGCGGCGGCGGCATTGAGCTCCTGTTCTGCCTGCTTCATATCGTGAATATCGGTGCAGGTCACAAACCATTTATCGATCGTTCCATTTTCGTTGAAGACGGGACGGCCCTGGACCAGCCACCACCGGTATTCTCCGTCCGCACGGCGCAGCCGGCATTCAAGAGAATAGTGGTCAGTCCCGGTAACAGCGGCCTGCCAGCTATTCCATGCATTTATTTTTTCTTCCGGGTGAAACGGGATGTTCCAGCCATGCCCATGGCTTTCCTCAAGCGACATACCGGTGTACGTCACCCAGCGCTGATTGAAGTAGATATTCCAGCCGTCGGGGCGGGTGATCCAGACAATTTGAGGTATCGACTCGGCCAGAATGCGAAATTCCCTTTCGTTTACGAGCAACCTTTTCTCGAGCCGCTTGCGCTCGGTGATGTCCTGTAACAGCCCGGCTATGCGAATTACCCGACCAGCGTCATCCCGTTCCGGAAAAGCCTTGATGTAGCAGGGACGCTGCTCTCCATCGGGCCGCACGGTCATCAGTTCGAGTTCGTAGGGAGTGCCGTCGGTCACAGCCTTGCCGACTGCTTCAAACAGTTTTTGGGCGGACTCTGGCGTATACAACGCTGCCTGCCCTTCCAGGTTTGGTACGCCATGGGCAGGATTGCGGCCAAAGATCCGATACATCTCCGGTGACCAGGTTACAGCATTGGCATCGACGTCCCACTCGAAGCTGGCCAGGTGCGCCATGCTTTCCGTGCGCTCCATCATAAGCTGCAGGCGTTCTACAAATTTCCGGCTTTGGCCCTCGTCATTTGCATCGCCGGACATGCGCATCCTCTCGTTATAAATACAACTAAAGATTAACCATTAAATCTGGAATTTTCAGTGGTGCCTTTATTGCCATGAATTGCCGGCCCGGATCCAATGCTACCGTCCACTCTGGGCTGACGGTAATCACTTACCATACTAAAAATACGTGCTGGCATTGCTTAAAGAATACTATAGACAGGGGATGCAAAGTTGAAAAATTGAATCTGAATCTGGGTACAGGCAAATTGGTTGTGATTTTAGAAAGAGCAATGACGTATTTTCAATTGTGCCCTATTGAGACTAATACTGGAAAGGCAATTTGTTTCAATGGTGCAATGAATTACTAGAAGTTGCGTTCTGAATGAACTACCATGACCGATCACATATGTATTTCAATAGTCCAGCAGGTTTATGAGTCAGATTCAGTCTTTAATGTATTTAATGGTCATGATTATTCCGGTGTTCATCGGAATTACGCTGCTGATCGTCTGGCGCCATGACCCCACCCAAAAATTTGTGCGCGATTTTGCCCTGTCGAATTTTGCGTTTGCTTTGGTGATTCTCAGCTTTGATATTTATCTGCAAAAGAACCAGCCCTACAGCAATATCGCATTCTGGGTCGCAGTGTTGGGTGCAATTCTGAATATTCTCTACCTGGTGTCATCTATCACCCGTCTGGCACGCGTACCTTTAGGACGCTATCAACACATTGCTTTTGCCATTTTATTATGCGTTGCGATTGGCTATTCACGTGCCACCCACACGCTGTCGGTGTTCGGTCTGATCAGCATGTCAATCCAGATCTGTCTGGGCCTGGCCGCAATCTACTGGTTCTGGAAAAAAGACAACATCAGGCGCAGTTTTGGACCGCTTTTAATATTATTGGGGTGTACCAATCTGATTATTCTGTCGGGTGGTGACAAAGTGGTACACGTGCAGGGCTTTCTGGCCGCGCTTCTGCGGGCGGTGATTGGTTTCCTGTTTTTATATTCCGCGCTGAACCGGACCAGAAGGGATATCAGAAAATCGATGGACCGGTTCAGAATGATGACTGAACAGTCACCCCAGGGCGTACTCGTCTTTGATTATCCGAAAGTCGTGTATTCCAATGAAGCGGCCCAGAAATTATACGGACGCTCCAGTACGACCGAGCTCAATGAAGCTTATCAGCGCAAGGAGCAGAGTTCAGGTGACAACGACGAATTCCGATATTGGCATCAGCAGTTACACCAGCATCAACTGGATGTTGCAACATGGAGCGGTCGACGCACCCGATTTGATGGCAAATGTCTTAGCCTGACTTTTACCGCCTGGCGCATCGAATGGGACGGTGAGCCGGCCACTCAGGTTTTAATTACCGATGAGACTGAGCTGATCGATTCTGCCATGGCCCTGCATCACAAGGAAACCCATGATGAATTGACCGGCTTGCCGAATCGGCGTGTCCTGATTCAGCATCTGAACAAATATTGCTACACCGATGAAAACCATTTTTCATGCATGCTGACCATTTTGAATATCAATCGCTTCAAACTGTTCAATCAAGGCAAAGGGCATGTCATCGGTGATCAGGTATTGATTGAATTTGCCAAAAAATTGAAAGACGGTGTCGGCGCTGAAACCGAAGTCATGCGTTTGGGTGGCGACGAGTTTGGGCTGGTCAGTATCAACCTCAGAGAAATTGAAGCTTTAAATGCGAGGATTGATGCAATCTGCAAGGAGCCGATTCTGGTTGGAGAACGCGACTTCTTTATCAACGTGGCGATCGGACAGGCCATCTATCCCCTGAATGCCCTGAATGCCGACGGGTTGTTGCGCGCTGCAAATGCAGCCATGCATCAGGCCAAACAGATACCCGGCACTTCGCTGGTGTTGGCTGAAGCCCGTTTTGAAGAATCACTGACCCGTGCCATGGAACAGGAACAGGCCCTCAAAAGCGCAATTCTGAATCGCGAAATCTGTCTGTTCTATCAACCTAAGGTTGATGCGAGAACCCACCGGCTGGTCGGGTTTGAAGCGTTGGCCAGATGGATCAGACCGGGAGTCGGGATTGTAAGTCCGGTTGAATTTATTGCGGTTGCGGAAAAAACGGCACTGATTTCTGATCTGGGTACCATGCTGCTTTCCGATGCCTGCAGCCAGATTGCAGCATGGACTGCTGAATATGGCCACTGCGTTCCGGTTGGAGTCAATGTTTCTCCGATTCAGCTGCTGAATGCGAATTTTGTGCAGATGATCGCAGAATTGATCGAATCACATGGAATCCCGGCCCGTTTGCTGACACTGGAGATTACCGAAAGTGCCGCAATCAATGATATGGTTCAGACCCAGACCCAAGTCCAGCATTTGCTGGAGTTGGGTGTTCTGGTTGCGATGGATGATTTTGGGACCGGATATTCATCGCTGAGCATGCTCAGGCAATTACCGTTGCAGACCCTGAAAATCGACCGGGCCCTGATCGACCCGTTGCCGGCACCGGATGCCATGGCCGTCGTCACTTCGATCTGCCAGATTGCCCAGGCGCTCAACATGCAGGTGGTTGCAGAAGGCGTGGAAACCGAATTGCACGCTACTGCTGCCAAGGATGCAGGTTGTCATGAACTGCAGGGCTATCTGTTTGCCAGGCCGATGAATCACCTTGAAGCGGGGCGTTGGCTTTCGCACTGAGATTGCCAATTGCGCCAAAAGACGCGAGAATGCAGGTTCTGCGGGTGTAGCTCAATGGCAGAGCAGAAGCTTCCCAAGCTTACGAAGAGGGGTGAGCAGGGGTTTCGAGTCGCATGCGACGAGCCTGCGAACGCCATTGCGCATGAAGGCGCATTGGCTGGCGAGGATGGCCGATTCCCTTCACCCACTCCAGGTTCCATAACCTTCGAAGACGTACACATGCCATGCTAATTTTTCGCCAGCTGTTCGATCCTCCATCCTGCACCTACACCTACCTGCTTGCCGACAGTGCAGCAGGACGGGCCATACTGATCGACCCGGTATTTGAACAGGCTGGGCGTGATGCAGCGTTGCTTAACGAACTCAATCTGAAACTGGTGGCCACACTCGACACGCATGCCCACGCCGATCACGTGACCGGAGCCTGGCTGCTGCAGCAGCGGCTGGGAAGCAAAATTGTGATTTCGGCAGCAAGTAAAGCCAAGGGTGCAGACCAGGCGCTGGCCGACGGTGAGCGCGTTGAATTTGGCAACCGCTATGTTGTTGCCAGAGCCACCCCGGGACACACCGACGGGTGCATGACTTTCGTACTCGATGACGAGCGCATGGCGTTCACCGGCGACGCGCTGCTGATCCGTGGTTGCGGTCGTACCGATTTCCAGCAAGGCAGCCCGCATAATCTGTACGTATCGGTCAAGACGCAAATATTCACGCTTGCCGATGACTGTCTGCTTTGGCCCGCTCACGATTATCGGGGCCTGACTGTTACCAGCGTGGGTGAAGAAAAGCTGCACAATCCGCGCCTGGGCGCAAACATTTCCGAGGTCGACTTCACCGGGTACATGAACAACCTGGGTTTGCCGCATCCCAAGCAGATCGATGTGGCGGTGCCGGCCAACTTGGTGTGTGGTCAACCCAGCGACGCCAGAGTGCCGGTGCAGGACTCTGACTGGGCACCGCTGAACTTCACCTTCGCAGGGTTCTGGGAAGTCGAGCCGGACTGGGTCAGCGAACATGGCGCGACGGTGCAAATCGTTGATGTGCGTGATCCTGAGGAATTTGACGGCCCGCTTGGCCATATTGAAGGGGCACGCCTGATACCACTGGGTGAACTGCAGGCCAGAACAGCAGAACTGTCCCCGGATCTGCCGATTATCACAGTCTGCCGTTCCGGTGCGCGTTCGGCACAAGCGGCAACCATTTTGAAAAAGTCAGGTTTTGTGCGGATTGCCAATCTGGCCGGCGGCATGCTGCGCTGGCGCGCTCATGATTTGCCGGCGTGCCTCGCACGCGATTGAGGGGTTTTATACCTGCCGGCGCACTTATGGGCTAAAATCCGCTTCCCAGCTTTACTCCATTGAATTTCCGCGAAAAGTCCCTGTATGTCATCCAAAAAAACTGATTCGGAACATCTGCCCGATCAAAACCAGTCAAGCACCACAAAACCCATGTTTTATGACCCGAGCGAACACCGAATCCGCAGCTTTGTCACGCGTGCCGGTCGGGTTTCCTCGGGTCAGGCGCGCGCGCTGGAAGAACTCTCCGGGCAATTCTGCATTCCCTATCAAAAGGCCGTGCTGGATATCGATAGCGTCTTCGGCCGCATTGCACCCACCATTTTTGAGATCGGGTTTGGCATGGGTGAAACCAGTGCCACGATTTCAGCCGGCATGCCGGACAAAAATTTTATCGGCGTTGAAGTGCATACCCCGGGCGTGGGCAGTCTGCTCAAACTGATCGGTGAGCAGCAGCTGAACAACCAGCGCATCATTCAGCATGATGCCTATGAAGTGCTGACTCACATGATTGCGCCGGAGTCGCTGGCCGGTGTGCATGTGTTTTTTCCCGATCCCTGGCACAAGGCGCGTCACAACAAACGCCGTCTGATTCAGGCTCCGATGGTGCAGCTGATTACCTCGCGTCTGAAGCCGGGCGGTTATCTGCATTGCGCGACCGACTGGGAAGAATATGCTCATCAGATGCTCGACGTGCTGGGTGCTGAGCCGGCATTGAAAAACAGCGCTCTGGGCTTCGCAGCGCGCCCGACTTACCGCCCCGTGACCAAGTTTGAGAATCGCGGCCTGAAACTCGGACATGGCGTCTGGGATGTGGTGTTCTTAAAAAAATAAAATGCAATGAAATATCCCGCACTGCTGTCCTTTGCCGAAATCGTTGATCAGCTCGAACTGTTCGATCAGATCATAGACGTGCGCAGTCCGGCTGAATTCGCGCTTGACCATATTCCGGGTGCGATCAATTGCCCGGTGCTGGACAATGAAGAGCGGATCAAGATCGGCACCATGTATAAACAGGTCAACGCCTTTGAAGCCAAAAAGGTGGGGGCTGCGCTGGTGGCAAAAAATATTGCCACGCATATCGAGCAACAATTCCTGTCCCATCCGCGCGACTGGAAACCGTTGATTTACTGCTGGCGTGGTGGTAATCGCAGCGGCTCCATGGCCTTGATCCTGGCCAAAATCGGTTGGCCGGTGGTGCAGCTCGACGGCGGGTATAAAGCGTTTCGCCAGCATATCAATGACGAAATGCCCGCTCTGGTGGGCCGCTTTCGCTACCGTGTGATCTGCGGCACTACCGGCAGTGGCAAAAGCCGTTTATTGCAGGCGTTGCAGGCCAGTGGTGCACAGGTGCTGGATCTGGAGCAGCTTGCAGTGCATCGTGGTTCAGTGCTGGGCGAAATGCCGGGTGAACTGCAGCCTTCGCAAAAATTCTTTGAAAGTGCAATCTGGAATACCCTGCGCCATTTTGATCCGGCCAAGGTGGTGTATGTGGAATCAGAAAGCAAAAAAGTCGGCAACCTGCGCGTGCCTGCCGCGCTCATTGACCGCATACGTGATGCCGATTGTATTCACCTTCAGGGCGCGCTAGACCTGCGTGTGGCACTGCTGATGCAGGAGTATGTTTATTTTGTTGATCAGCCCGGCGAGCTGATGAAGCGGCTGCATTATCTGACAGCCCTGTATGGCAAAGACAAGATCCGCCATTGGCAGGACCTGGTCGATCAGAACAGTCTGGAGTTGCTGGTGCGCGAATTGCTGGTGGACCATTATGATCCGGCCTATCTGCGTTCAATCGGACGTAATTTTCCGCAACTCGATGTCGCGCCGGTGCTGCACCTGAGCGGTATTACTGATCAGGATTTTTTGCGTCTGGCACTGGAACTGATGGCTTAGCTGTTGGAAGGTCATCCTCCAGAAAAATCCGGTTGGCCTCTTCATCGAGTGAGTCAAACTGCTGATTGTTGAGCGCCCACCAGAATATCGCGCCAATGACAAACACCAGAACGATGCTCACAGGGATGAGTAAATAAAGAATTTCCACGGAGTGATCTAAGCCTTTTTGGTAAGCAGCAGTCGCAGCGAATTGCATACCACGATCAAGGCACTGAGCGACATGCCGATTGCGGCGTGCCAGGGTTGAATATAGCCGGTCATGGCCGCCGGAATGGCGAGCAGATTATAGCCGACCGCCCAGGCCAGGTTCTCTTTGATCAGACGCAATGAACGCTGACACATCTGCACGGCAAACGCCAGATCCGGCAAGCGATTGGACAGCAGCAGCACATCGCTGCGCGCCTGGGTAATCGGCGCTCCCTGACCCATCGCAATCGAAACATCGGCAATCGACAGCCCCGGTCCGTCATTCATGCCGTCGCCGATCATCGCCACTTTCGCACCGTTTTTTTGCATGGCCTGGATCGCCAGATATTTTTCCTGGGGACTCATATTGCCGGTTGCATGATCGAGCTGCAATTGCGCGGCGATATGCTGCACCACACTTGCGCTGTCACCGGACAGGATATGCAGCTGCTTACCCATGGCCTTGAGTTGCTGCGCCATCTGCAGCGCGTCGGCGCGCAGGATATCGTTGAGCGCGAACAGGGCGATCAGTCCGTCTTCATCACCGAAGGCACACAGGCTGGAATTGGAAAATTCGGGTGACAATGGCTCAGTCGGAAACCCGTTTGCGCACAGTTGCTGCACAAACGTCAGACGGCCCAGGCGGTAAGTTTTTCCCAGATGGCGGGCCTGTAAACCTTGCCCTGCCACTTCAACCAGATCGGTGCAGCGTATTTCACCTTCGCCCAGTGCGCTGGCCAGTGCCTTCGATACCGGATGCAGTGAATGCGCAGCCATCGCCGCGCAGGGTGCCAGGTCGTCCGGTCTCGATATTTGCCTGGCACTGACGTTGAGTTTGCCTTCGGTGAGCGTGCCGGTTTTGTCGAACACGATATGCTCGGCCCGAGCCAGGCCTTCAATAGCAGAACCTTTCGCAACCAGCACGCCGCGTTTGGCCAGCAGGCCGATAACGGCGGACATGACTCCCGGCGTGGCAAGCGACAGCGCGCAGGGGCAGGTGACTACCAGCACGGTAATGGCAATCCAGATTGCCCGATCCGGGTCGATCTGCCACCAGACCAGTCCTGTAATAACCGAGAGCAGCATGATGATGGTCAGGAACTGGCTGGCGTGCCGGTCGGCCAGCGCCACCAGCGGCGGTTTTTCATTGCTGGCCGATTCCATCATGCGAATCAGACTCGCAAACCGGGTGGCCTCGGCCACCTGCTGGGCGCGCATGATGAGCGGACTGCTGATATTGATCGCGCCGCCGATCAGGCTGGAATTGATCTGCTTGGCCTGCGGCCTGGATTCGCCGCTCATCCATGATTCGTCGCATTCACTGCTGCCTTCCACGACGACGCCATCGGCTGGAATCTGTGCTCCAGGTGGAATCAGCACGCAGTCACCGATACGCAATTGTTGCGCTTCGATCTGGACTGCAGTGCGACTGGTCGGATAGTCCGGCAGGAACTGAGCGAACGTGGGAGTCAACTGGGTCAGGCTGCGCAGCGCCGCGGTGCTCTTTTCGTGTACGCGCTGTTCAATCATGCGTCCGGCCAAAAGCAGACAGACAAACATGATCATCGAATCAAAATAGACATGGCCGCCGCTGAAGGTGGCCCAGGTACTCATGAAAAAGGTGGCCAGTATGCCGGTGGAAACCGGTACATCCATGCCGATATGGCGGTTTTTTATATCGCGCCAGGCTGACCTGAAAAACGGCATGGAAGAAAACAGCAGCACCGGAATCGCGAGAGCGAAACAGGCCAGTTTCAACAGGTGATCGATGTCGGGCGTCAGGTCGCCGCCTGCTTCCGGATGTGGCTGTATATAGGAAGGAAATGCGTACATCATGACCTGCATCATCGCGAAGGCAGCAACGAACAGACGCCAGATATCGGCTTTCTGTTTTTTTTCCAGCAGCTTCTGGCCACCCTCGGGCAGCGCGGCGTAGCCGAGGTCCTGGACCGCATCAATAATTTTATGCAGGGTAATGATGTCGGACTGCCAGCTGACATCAACCCGGTGACCTGCATAATTCATGCTGACCTTGCTCACCCCTTTTAATTGCTTCAGACGAAATTCGATCAACTGCGCACAGGCGGCACAACGCATTCCATTCAGGCTAATCTTTTCGCTTTGATTGGGCTCGCTGATTTCCGGTGACAGGTCAGTTAGATTCATTTAGAAAAATTATTGGGTTAATTGCGCACTGGCTTTTTCATTCAGATAATCGCTGGTCAGTCCGTTGGCTAGCACGAGCATCAGTACGGCCTCGCAGCCATGACAGCACAGATCGCGCTCCACACCGTCAAATTCCATTTTAACCACGTTGCGCACGGCCACGCGCTCGCCGCAGTGGTAGCAGGTGACCGATTCAGGACGAGTGAACAATTTAAAATTAAACAATTGGATCTGGCTCTGGCAAGGGGGAATTATTGGCTGATGATAGCAGAACTGCATCAGACAGCATTGATCTAGCGTAAATGGAAAAAGAAAAGTCATTTGGTGGCTTTTAATTGTGCGCCCATTCCGTCCGCACAATAGAAAAGCGGTGGCATTGCACCACCGCTTTTGGTCCTGCATTTGTTCAACTTCAATTCCACTACCGGTAATATGGCGAGAAATCCGAGATTCCTCAATCCTGCATCAATTAAGACAGGTAAATTTTTTAAATAGATTTCATAAAGAGCATCTGCAACTGGTGTACTGATTACATGGCCAACTTCAATGCTTACTTTAAACTACAACGACCAGAGTGCAGATTTGATTGTGTAATATATAAGGAGTTGTTTGAATAATGGCCCCCTTCTTGTTGTTTAACCTGAGTTCCAATATAGTCCACCAGACCGAGACAGTTCAAGACAATAAAAACTATGGGCAGTGCAGGTGTTTTTGAAAAATCTATCAGGCAATTCGATTAAAAAAAATTGATCAGGCCTCGACAGGTTTGACGTAATTATCAGGTTGCCAGAAAACCTGGCTTTCCTTCTCAATCACGGTAATGGGCCGCAATCTTCCGCCGCGACACGGACCACCGCTGCAATGACCGGTATCCGGTTCATAAATTGCGCCATGCGTTGAGCACATCAGATACAAACCGCTGCCTTCAAAAAATTCCCCGGGATTCCAGTCAAGTTCTATTGGTACATGCGCGCAGCGGTTCAGATAGGCGTGCACCACACCGCCATATCGGACTACAAATCCGGTTGTCAATTCATCACCGGCGCTGACCGGAAAACGGATTCCCTTGCCGCCTTCGACGACATCGTCAGCAGCGCAGATCAGAACAGGTGAATCACCCATTGTCATTGAGCCACTGATGCAGGCTGGCGATGTTATCGGCAATATAGACCGGATTTAAATTCAGCAAATCCTGATGGTCATGCGCACCATAATTGACACCGATCGCTTCGGCACCGGCATTGGACGCCATCTGCAGGTCATGGGTCGTGTCGCCGATCATGACGGTACGGTGCATGTCCTGACCGAGTTCGCGGGTCAGTTCCTGCAGCATGGCCGGATGTGGTTTGGAAAAAGTTTCATCGGCACAGCGCGTGGCATCAAACAGGGTCAGCAATTTGCTGGCGTTCAATGCGCGATTGAGGCCGACCCGGCTTTTCCCTGTGGCGACTGCCAGAAAATATCCCTGCTGTGACAGGTCTGTGAGCATCTCCTGCACGCCGTCAAACAGCACCAGATCATTATCCTGATTGAAGTAATGCTGACGGTAGCGCTCAATGATTTTGGGGTAAAACTGGGGATCGACATCAGGCATGGCGGCTTTCATGGCATCGAGCATACCGAGTCCAATGACATGCGATGCATTCTTGACGCTCGGTACCGGCAAGCCCAGGTCACGCGCGGCAGACTGGATGCAACTGATGATGGTTTTGGTGCTGTCCATCAGGGTGCCGTCCCAGTCAAAAACGATGAAGTCATATTTTCTTTTGGCCATAAGTAGCTATCTTCCCAAATCAAATTTTATTGTTTTGACAGACTGTTTAAAAATTGTTCACACTCTTTGGGCAATGCGGCATTGATCGTCATGGGCTGCCCGGTATCCGGATGCGTAAAGGTTATCTGATGTGCATGCAAAAACATTCTTTTTAAAGCAATTCGCGTACCCTCCGGTTTTTGCAGCCGGCGATTCAGCGCGAAGTCACCGTATTTATCGTCGCCCGCCATGGCGTATCCGCTGGCGGACAGATGCACCCGAATCTGATGAGTGCGTCCGGTTTTCAGTTCGGCTTCCAGCAGGGTGAATTCACCATAACGACGCAGCATGGTAAACACGGTGTGGCTGGGCATGCCGTCAGCCTGAACCCGCACTCTGCGCTCGCCGTCGGCAGCCGTATATTTATGCAGGGGTAATTTAATATGTTGACGTTGGTTTTTCCATTCACCCTGTATCAGGGTCAGATAACGCTTGTCGGTGAGGCCGTCGCGCATTTGTTCATGTAAATTTGTCAACGCCGAACGTTTCTTGGCCAGCATTAAAATACCGGAAGTTTCACGATCCAGTCGGTGCACAAGCTCCAGAAATTTGGCGTCGGGTCGTGATGCTCGTAATTGTTCGATGACCCCGTAGGACACGCCGGAGCCGCCGTGAACTGCCACCCCGTTCGGCTTATCAATAATAAGCAAGTGAGCGTCTTCATGCAAAATTGCAAATTCCGTTTTCGGTGCATTATTGGGTTTCGATTCGGCCATGCGCACCGGAGGAATGCGTACCACGTCACCTGTTTTTAATCGGTAAAGCTGGTCGATCCGCCCTTTGTTGACCCTGACCTGACCGGAACGCAGAATCTGATAAACATGACTTTTTGGCACGCCTTTGCAGACTTTTAAAAGAAAATTGTCGATTCTTTGACCGGCATCTTCTTCTGAAATGACCAGCATTTGTACCTGAGCTGCACTGGATGAAGGGGGGATATCCCGAACTGAAGCTTTGTTTTCGGTTAGGTTGCTATTAATTTTCGCTAAGTCCTTCATTTTGAATATATAATTGGCGGTCAATTTATTTTAAATTGGTTGTGTAGAGATAAAAGAAGACATTCTACACAGTGGCGCGTCGGTCAGCCTCGCCTATTTGCAAATTTGACTGAAAAGATGTGTGCGTACCTGCCCGGTGCATAAATGATTGCTCAGGGTGTGGCTTGGTTTAGTTATCTGTAGTTGTGAATTTAAGAATTTTTTGGCGGACAGCAGTTACTCAGTTTGGGTATGCTTTCCGGTTGATGAATTGAAGAGTTATCGATTTTTACAGGCTGTGCAGCGCAAGTGTTCAATTCGACACTATTAATAAGTAACTAGAATTGATAGCCTGCGTGAATTCCATCAATGATGCCGACCCGGCGTTTCATTGCAGAGAATGATTTATTGACACGCTTTTTAAGTTGCGCATTGCCTGGTGGTGCGAATATTTTCGCGGTAGATAAAACAGGATTCCTTTGCGAATTCGTTTGCAGTCTACTTAACCCAGAGACATGTGCACTCGGTAATGCTTCAAGTCCCACGGCACGGCGCTTATTGCGCAAGCCGTCGAGTTTTCGTCAGCTTGTTTTGTCAATCCGCTTCGGCAATTCTTTCCTTCATTACTACTCCACGCATACCCATGTAAAAAATGGCGCAGACGATATCGTTATTGCGCCACAGATATGGCCGTAATGGTCATGGAGTATTTAAATGAAACGAATGTTATTTAATGCCACGCAACAGGAAGAACTGCGTGTGGCAATTGTAGATGGTCAAAAACTTATCGATATCGATATCGAAACCGCTGGTCGTGAATTACGCAAATCCAATATTTATAAAGGCGTCATCACCCGTATCGAACCCTCCCTGGAAGCCTGCTTTGTCAATTATGGTGAAGACCGTCATGGTTTCCTGCCATTCAAGGAAGTAGCACGCACCTATTTCAAAGAAGGTGCAGATCCCCGCAACGCGTCAATCAAAGAAGCATTGCGCGAAGGCCAGGAAATTATGGTTCAGGTTGAAAAAGAAGAACGCGGCAACAAGGGCGCGGCTTTGACTTCTTTTGTTTCCCTGGCTGGCCGTTATCTGGTTCTGATGCCGAACAATCCGCGTGGTGGTGGTGTTTCCCGCCGTGTTGAAGGTGAAGATCGTCAGGAACTGCGCGACACCATGGATAAGCTGGATCTGCCGTCAGGCATGTCCGTGATCGCCCGCACCGCCGGTATCGGCCGCAATGTTGATGAATTGCAATGGGACTTGAATTACCTGATGCAACTCTGGCGTGCCATTGAAGGCGCCAACAAATCGGCTTCCGGTGCGTTCCTGATTTATCAGGAATCCTCGCTAGTGATCCGCGCCATTCGCGATTATTTCCAACCTGATATCGGTGAAATTCTGATCGATACGGACGATATTTACGAACAGGCTCAGCAGTTTATGAGCCACGTCATGCCCGATATGGTGCATCGCGTAAAACGTTACAGTGACGATGTGCCGCTGTTCTCACGTTTCCAGATTGAGCATCAGATTGAAACCGCCTATTCCCGTACCGTGCCACTGCCATCTGGCGGCGCGATCGTGATTGATCATACTGAAGCCCTGGTTTCGGTTGACGTCAACTCGGCCCGTGCCACCCGTGGCTCGGACATTGAAGCAACTGCCTTCAATACCAACTGTGAAGCGGCCGAAGAAGTGGCACGTCAGTTGCGTCTGCGCGATCTGGGCGGTCTGATCGTCATCGATTTTATCGATATGGAAAACGCCAAGAACCAGCGCGAAGTTGAAACCCGCCTCAAAGATGCGTTGCGCTACGACCGCGCACGGGTCCAGATGGGTAAAATTTCGCGTTTTGGACTGATGGAACTGTCGCGCCAGCGTATGCGTCCTTCGCTGTCTGAAGGCAGTCATGTGACCTGTCCGCGCTGTAACGGCACCGGTCATATTCGCGATACTGAATCATCCGCATTGCAGGTTCTGCGTATTATCCAGGAAGAGGCAATGAAAGAGAATTCAGCCGCGATTCATGTACAGGTGCCGGTCGATGTCGCTGCTTTCCTGCTCAACGAAAAACGCGGTGAGATTCTGAAAATTGAAACCCGTCATCGCGTCACCGCCATCCTGATCCCGAACAAGCATCTGGAAACGCCGCATTACAAACTGGACCGTTTGAAATCGGACGATCCACGTCTGGAAGAAACCCATGCCAGCTACGCCATGGCTGAGCAGGTTGATACTGATATCGGTTACAGCAAGGGCAGCAAGGAAGAAATAAAACCGCGTCAGGAAGCGATGGTAAAAAGTATTACCCCTGATACTGCCCCAACTGTCGAACGTCCTGCAGCCGTCGAAGTCAAAGCGGCGGTGGCAACACCTGCCAAACCTGCAGCGAGCGGATTCTTTGCACGCATCGTAGGCTGGCTGACTGGTTCTGCCACAGAAGAAGTGGCACCGGCTCCCGTTGCAGTACCGGCTAAAACCGACAGAGAAGCGCGCGTCAATAATGATCGCAATCGCAATCGTAACCGCAGCCGCAATGGTCGTGGCCACGGTCGTGATACTGAAGAACGTGCACCGGCAACTGCTGTTACCCCTGCAGCTGGCAAGCAGGCCAAGCCGGTGATTACTGACGCGCCCAATGCCGATGCTGCTCAGCGTCCGGCCAAAGGTCCGCGTCCACCTCGTGCAGAACGTGAATCACAGGAAGCACGCCGTGAACGTCAGCAAAAAGAACGTGAAGAACGGGCTGCAAAAAAAGCTGCCAGTGAAGCTGCCGGTGGCGTAATTGGGCACGAAACCCCTGATCAGGTTAAAGTGCCGGTCACTGATGAGCTGTTCGAATCGGAAGAAAAACTCGACCAGATTGCCAAGCCCGACAGCACAGCTGAAGGCGATGAACCGCGTCGTCGTCGTCGTCGTGGTGGCCGTAACCGCAATCGCCGTGATCGTGAAGCTGGTGAAGCCGGAACCGGCGAAGCAGTCGCTCGCGAGAACTCGGAAGATTTTGTTCCGGTTGCCGATATTGCGCATGCCGAGCAGTATCAAGCCAGTGAATCTGTTGCTGAGTCTGTCAGTGTTGCTGCGGAACCCGTTGTGCATGAATCTGCGATGGTTCCTGCAGTTGACGCAGCAGCAGAGCAACCCGTGGTGATTGAACAGCCAGCCGTTCCGGTTGCAATAACGCCGGTACCAACTCAGGTTGAACTGACGTTCGAACCGATAGCTGAAGCTGTTCCTGCTCCAGCCGCTTTCGCAGAACCTGTTGCCGAACCTGTCGCGGAAATTGCGGTTGTACCGGCAGGTGAGCCTGCAGCGCCGGCCGAGGTTGTTGTCAGTGAAGTTGCTGCTTCTGCAGTAGTTGCTGAGTCTGCCGTGCAACCGGTTGCGCAGCCTGTCGTGCAAACCGCAGCGCCTGCGATAACCCGCGTGGAAGATCTGAATGACATGCTGAAATCAGCTGGACTGGTTCTGGCAGCAACAGATCCCAACAAGGTACGCCAGGCGCAAACTTATGCAACACCAGTTGCGGAAGTGCGTGCGCCACGGGTGCGCAAGCCGGTAGTTGAAGTGCCGTCTGAGCCATTACAGTTGGTTCAGACCAAACAGCCGCCGCAATAATTATTTTTTGTGTTGAAAAATTGGCCCGGTTTTGAACCGGGCTTTTTTTATTGGATGAGTTGATCTACTGCGGCGATGACCTGTTCAACGTCTGGTGGAGACCCCTGATCGCCCAAATTGATAATTCTGTCCGACCAGTTGCCTTCGGTTTTCCAGCGCGGAGACGCTGCATAAATTTCCACTGTAGGCGTGCCAAAGGCGGCAGCGATGTGTGTCAGCCCGGTGTCGACACCCACTGCCAGTCTGGCACGATGTGCGAGCACAATTGCTTCCATCATGCTGAGTTTGGGTAAGACTGTGGCCAAGGGAATGTGTGCGGCGAGTTGTTCCGCTTCGAGGTGTTCATTGCTGTTGCCCCAAGCCAGCAATACCGGATAACCGCACCTGTGCAAATGTTTTCCCAATGTAATCCAGTCATGTGCAGGCCATTTTTTTGCAGCGCCGGCGGTGCCGTGAAAAAACACAGCGAAATCAGTTTCCGGTAGCCAGTCGTATCCGGCAGATGCAGGTGCGATCAGTCCAAAATCAGGGACAGTCTGCTCCAGATTTTCACTGTAACCCAACGCCCGTGCGGCAACCAGTCGGCCGCGCAACACTGCATGGGTATGAATGCCGACCGGCACACTGAATGTATGAAATATCCGTGATACAGGTTCATAGCCGGAACCTTCGGTGCCGTTGGCCAGACCGACTTTGGCGCTGCCGTGCGCCAGTCCCATGATTACACCGGTCTTGGTCAAACCCTGCGTATCCAGAATCACGTCATATGTTTCTGCCTGCAGCATTTTTTTAAATGCTGCCATCTCGTCGCGCACTGCTTTTGAGAATAATTTTTTGCGCCAGCGGCGCAATGCAAACGGGATAATTTTCCGTACACCCGGATTGAGCCGGACCAGATCGACAAAAGCTTCTTCAACGACCCAGTCAATTTGCGCATCAGGAAAATGTCGCACGATATCTGCCACGATCGGCATATTGTGCAGCACGTCACCCATCGAGGAAACTCGTATCAGCAGTATCTTCATTTAAAACGGCAGTTGCGCATCAGGTTTGACAGTCAGAATTGCACGCTTGAATGCGGCCTGGATTTTTGCCATTGCGGCGGGCGTCTCTGCTTCAAAACGCATCACGACTACCGGCGTGGTGTTGGATGAACGGGCCAGTCCAAAACCGTCAGGATATTCGACACGCAAACCATCGATGCCGATGATCTGAGTGGCATCGCTGAAATGAGTCTTGATCTGATCGGGGTTCTGCATCTGTGCAATCAGGGAGAAATTTTCTCCTTCATTCAATGTCAGCTGCAATTCTGGCGTTGAACTGGACTGGGGCAGCGCGTTCAGTACCGCAGACGGATCTGCCACGCGCGACATCAGTTCCAAAAGGCGCGCTCCTGCGTACATGCCATCGTCAAATCCATACCAGCGGTCTTTGAAAAAAATATGCCCGCTCATTTCACCGCCCAGTGGCGCGTTGGTTTCGCGCATTTTGGCTTTGACCAGCGAATGACCGGTTTTCCACATGAGTGGCTGGCCGCCACGTGCCTTAACCCACTCGGAGATGTGGCGCGTGCATTTGACGTCGTACAGAATTTGCGCACCAGGATGACGGGTCAGAACGTCTTCGGCAAACAACATCAGCTGCCGGTCGGGATAAATAATCTGTCCGTCTTTGGTCACCACACCCAGACGGTCGCCGTCACCATCGAATGCCAGGCCAAGTTCGGCGTCGCTTTCCTTAACTCGTGCAATCAGATCCTGCAGGTTTTCGGGGTGAGCCGGGTCGGGATGATGATTAGGGAAAGTGCCGTCCACTTCACAAAACAGTTCTTCCACCTGACAGCCCAGATCGCGATACAGGTCACCTGCAAAATTCCCGGCTACGCCATTGCCGCAATCGATCACTATTTTCATGCCGCGTTCGAGCCGTATCCCGGAGATAATCCGCTTCAGATAGGCTGCGCGGATATTGTGCTGCTGATATTGGCCGTCACCGGTTGAAAAATTCTCTGATGCGATGGTCTCGTACAGAGCCTGAATGGCGTCGCCATATATGGCTTCACCGGCCAGCACCATTTTGAATCCGTTGTAATCCGGCGGATTGTGGCTGCCGGTGACCATGATGCCTGATCTGGCTTCCAGTAGGTGGGTGGCAAAATACACCAGCGGTGTGGCAACTACGCCCAGATCAATCACATTCACGCCGCTGACCTGCAGGCCCCTGGCAAGTGCCGTACTTAATTCAGGTCCCGATAAACGGCCATCGCGACCAATCACAGCATTGATTTCCCCATTGTTGCGAACTGCAGTGCCAAACGCCTGCCCAAGTTGAAAGGCGATCTGGGTATCCAGCGTTTTTCCAACTACACCGCGGATGTCATAAGCTTTGAAAATCGATCTGGACAGGGAATTCATCATGTTCAATTGTTGAAAAGTGGTAGTTAGTGTAGCCGTTTAGCGTTTGCTGCGGAAAGTGCCGTCAGTGAAAATGTCTTTTTTGGGATATTGCCAGGTGGTTTTGCGGTTCAGACTGTCCAGTTGCCATCCCTGTAAATATCTTCATCATCGAGCCTTACCGCATGTGTGTCGGCGAATACATCAACGTGGTATCGAACTTTGGCGCGGCGTATTTGTGGCTTGTTGTACTGTCCGTGTTTCCCACCCAGAGAAAGGTGAACGCCACACATGCGTTCATAGGTACCGATATCATTGACGATGCGTTCGGCAGTGAATGCGCGGTTCATGCCAAAACCCAGTTCGCGCAGCCAGATCTCTCCCTCATCTTCGCGAATCTGCTGCAGCACCAGATCGAATTCAGGAGTGGAATTTTCGACTCCGCTGACCCGACCTTTTTCGATGATCAGAATAATCGGCAGCTCCGGTTTGTTGACAGTAAACGTAGTGTCGCCAAATACGGATATGCGTAATCGGCCATGGACTGCTTCCAGATCCAGTGCTTCGGTAAACACTTCGCCGATCGGGAATTGTCCGCCGATGTTGTTCATTCCGGTATAGTCGCCGATATTCAGTTTGGCCGGTTCAAATGGACTGTCAAAGAACAGCTCGGCACCGGGGCCGCTGTCAATCATTCCGCGATGGGCCGAATCGATACGCTGCTTCAGAGCCGGACCAAGCTTGCGGTAATAGCCGGGATCATAAGCCAGCGAGTCGATGTAATACGGAATCTGCTCTTCGCTCATGCGTCCCAGATGCGGATGTTCGATGACTTTAAGTTGACGTTTGAATAATTCCACGCGCAGGCGGAAAGCTTCGAGTCGAAAATTGGTCGATTGAATCAACACCACCAGGTCCGATGGCTGCAAAGGCGCAAAAGCTGCCAGGACAGATTCGGGTGTAACTGAATCAAAATCGATGAATTGAGCGTTGGGCAGATTACGTCGGTAGCCTTCGGCAAGGATTTTTGCTAATTTACAACGCTGGTCAACAACAACGATGGCCTTATTTTGTTCAGTAAATTCAAAGGCAATCGTAACAATATTATGTATATATAAAGCTGAAATAGAAATTAAATCAGTATAATCGGCGCTGTTTTGATGCATAATAATTTTTTATAAATTCAATTAATTAATGATTTAAGGTCTTTTGGGTTTGGTTTCTGTATGCATGTATAAGAAACGTTACATACTGAATCACTTAAAAATATTTTCTGAAATCTGTCAACTTAAGTGTCGATCACAGCGTTTTTAGTCGTACATCAAACATAGAATCCTTGCCTGGAATAACACATCTACAGCGATGATTCCACTCGGAGAACGGAAAACATGATCTACGAAATACAAATTCGCGGCAATAAAAGTAATCAAATGTCATCAGATAATCTGATCTGGATCGACAGTAATTTGCCAACAAGGTCTTTTGAGAAATGGCTGCTGGATCGCAATCTGTTAGCCAATCACTCCAACGGCGCAGTTCAGGCCCCAGTAGTTCGCTGGAGTATCGTGCAGACGCAGCGCCCGGCACATTTTGTACTGAAAACCGAAGCTGCCGCGATTGAACTGCGTATTGCTGAATTAATGAATCCACCCAAACGGGCCAAAAAAGCAGCACGCGTTCACGTCATACCAAATTTCGCGATCCCTGCATTTTCGATGGCTGCCTGACAGTCAAATGAACTCAGAATAAAAATAATCGGAGGGATTTGTTTTCAGATCCCTCCGTTTGTTTTTTCAGTTACTTTCCCCAACTGTCTTTCAAAGTAGTAACCCGATTGAATACCGGTTTGCCCGCTTTGCTGTCGATCCGGTCCGCGACAAAATAGCCGTGCCGTTCAAACTGATATCTGTCGTCCGGTTGCGCCGATTCAATTCCCGCTTCCAGATACGCAGTTACTGTTTCCAACGCATTCGGGTTAAGCAGTGTCATGAAGTCTTTGCCCCCGGCATCCGGATTGGCATCAGTAAACAACCTGTCATATAAACGTACTTCAGCAGCAATGGCATGCTTTGCGCTGACCCAGTGGATGTTGCCCTTGACCTTGTAATTGGCGCTGCCTTCAGTACCACTTTTACTGTCCGGGAAATAATTGCAGTGCACTGCAATCACATTGCCGACCACATCCTTTTCGCAGCCCGTGCATTCGATCACATAACCGTAACGCAGTCGTACCTTATTACCTGGGAACAGGCGGAAATATCCCTTGCTTGGCGTTTCCATGAAGTCGTCGGCTTCGATCCACAATTCACGGCTGATAAAAAATTCGCGGTTGCCACGTTCCGGATGATGCGGATGGACTGGTGCGCTGCAGGCCACGTTGTCATGTTCCGAAAAGTTATCAATGATCAGTTTGAGCGGTCGCAGCACGGCCACCGAACGCGGTGCCTTGGGATCAAGGTCTTCACGCAGGCACGCTTCGAGCGTGCTGTAATCGATCCAGCCATCGGAACGAGTCACGCCGATCCGTTCACAAAACAGCTGGATTGCTTCTGGTGTGTAGCCGCGTCTGCGGATGCCAACGATGGTAGGCATGCGCGGATCGTCCCAGCCGGTTACCGTGCCATTTTCCACCAACTGACGCAGCTTGCGTTTTGAAGTAACAACGTAGGTCAGGTTGAGACGTGCAAATTCGTACTGATGCGGCACCGGCTGCTGAAAGAATCCACCTTCAGCGCAGCGTTCGATCACCCAGTCATAAAACGGGCGATGATCCTGAAATTCCAGCGTGCAGATCGAATGGGTGATTTTTTCAATTGCGTCCGACAACGGGTGGGTGTAATCGTACATCGGGTAAATGCACCAGTCGTCTCCGGTGCGGTGGTGATGTGCGTGTCGGATGCGGTAGATTGCCGGGTCGCGCATGTTCATGTTGGGTGAAGCCATCGCGTTTTCGCTGATTTTGGCGCGCAGAATATGCACACCATCAGCAAACTCACCGGCTTTCATACGCCTGAACAGATCCAGCGATTCAACAGCTGGCCGGTCGCGAAACGGCGAATTTTTTCCTGGTTCGGCAAAGTTGCCACGATTGGCAGCCATGTCTTCAGCTGACTGACTGTCCACATAGGCATATCCGGCCTGGATCAGGTATTCGGCCATGGCATACAGCTGATCAAAATAATTGCTGGCGTAGTACAGGTGTTCTTGATCACCCGCGTTCCAGTCGAAGCCGAGCCAGCGTACCGAATCCAGTATGGTGTCGACGTATTCCTGATCTTCTTTTTCCGGATTGGTATCGTCAAAGCGCAAATGGCAGCGGCCCTTATAGTCACGCGCCAGGCCGAAATTCAGGCAGATCGACTTGGCATGACCGATATGCAGATAACCATTGGGTTCGGGAGGGAAACGTGTGATGACGTTGGGAAGGCCGGCTCTGGTATGGGTGCCTGAGGCCAGATCGGATTCAATGATGGCGCGTAAAAAATTGGAAGTGGCTGGAGCGCTGCTGGTTTCGTTGCTCATGTTGGAGGCTGTCCCGACAAAACGTATAAGAGCCAACATTTTACCGTAGGCTGACATGAAAACCCAGCATTGCAGCCGTATATGCCGCGAATTCATCCCAGCCTCTGCACTTACATCAAGTGATCAGTGTAAATGTGGTTCAATTTACGTCAGTAAATTTGTATTACCGTGTCAGTTACAGCGATTCACTACCGATGCCGTTGCGATTAATTCATCCAGCAGTGCCATCGAAGCCATTCCGGTACAGTTAAACGGGTTCAATTCTGGTTTTTCAGAATATTTCAGCAGCAGTGAAGGATTGATTTTGCTGATATTGACCTGCCCCATATTCCAGGCACCAAAGCGTCGTTCCCTGATTTCTTCAAAGTGCAGGATGCGTACCTGATCATGGCGCGGATCTTTGACGATGGTATTGTAAAGTTCGCATACGTTATCGCGGCCACCTTCGAGCACCTGAATGAACAAATCGTCGCTGTAACACAAAATACCCGTGATACCGCGGCCGCGGTTATTGGCCCGCGAGGTTTCCAGTATCGATTCGATGGTTGAATTTGAAAGCGGACTCACAGCGCGGCTGGCGTACAGTAATCGAACTAGCATTTAATTCCTCAGCTTTTCACGTTAATCAGAGACAGAAATTCACGGCGCAGCGCCGCATTTTTCAGGAACGATCCGCGCATGACACTGTTGGTCATTTTGGTTGCTGAATCTTTAACCCCACGCCAGTGCATGCAAAAGTGGTCTGCTTCCATGACCACTGCCAGTCCATCCGGATGCATTTTATTCATGAGTAATTCAGCCATCTGAACAATTGCTTCTTCCTGAATCTGCGGTCTGGACATCACCCACTCAGCCAGTCGGGTGTATTTCGACAGTCCGATCAGATTTGAATTTTCATTGGGCATGAGGCCAATCCAGAGTCGACCCATTATAGGGCAGAAGTGATGACTGCAGGCGCTGCGGATGGTGATCGGACCTACGATCATTAATTCATTCAGATGTTCCGCATTAGGAAATTCGGTGATGGCAGGGGAGGGGACGTAGCGTCCGCGAAACACTTCAGTCAGATACATTTTTGCAACCCGACGCGCCGTATCCTGAGTATTGTGGTCGCTGATAGTATCGATGACCAGGCTATCCAGAACACCCTGCATTTTTGTTGTAACTTCTTCCAGTAATGCGTCTTGTTCGCCGGGTTCAACAAATTCGGATATGTTGTCGTTGGCATGGAAACGTCGTTTGGCCTTGACCAGACGACTGCGAATTCTTTCCGACACCGGTGTCGCAGTGGCTGACTTTTGTTCAGCTATTTCTTTATTAACAGGCATGCTCGGTGACTTTCGAGAATTATTATTGTTGGGAATTTGGGTAACTGTCCGGCATTCTAGCCTGTATTGGCCGGATCTGTTTTTGACGCCTAAATAATTTTTTTATCGCGCAGTTGCGTCAATTGCTGCTCCGAGTACCCCAGCAATTCTTGCAGTACCAAATCGGTATGCTGTCCCAGCAGTGGCGGCGCCCTGTCATACTGAATCGGTGTGGCCGACATGCGCATCGGGCTGGCCACCAGTTTTACGCTGTCTGCGCTCGGATGGAGAAGTTCGATCGCACATTCGCGCGCCTTGACTTGAGGATCGTCAAACACTTCATCGAGTTTGTTGATCGGGCCGCACGGCACGCCTGCGTTTTCCAGCAATTCCAGCCATTCTGCCTTGGTTTTTTTTCTGACCATCTCCGCCAGAACAGGCACCAGCGTATCGCGCAATTCGACCCGCTGCGGATTGGTCAAAAAGCGCGCATCGGTGGCCAGTTCCGGACAGTCGCCGGCCAGAACGAATTTTCGGTACTGCGCGTCGTTGCCGGCGGCGACGATGATGTGACCGTCGGAGGTAGCAAAGGTCTGATACGGAACGATGTTTGCATGGGCATTGCCCCAGCGTTTTGGCGCGGTCCCGCTCGATAAATAATTGCTGCCCATGTTGGCCAGCATCGCCACCTGCACGTCCAGCAGTGCCATGTCAATGTATTGACCTTCGCCACTGCGGTCGCGGTGCGTCAACGCTGCCAGCACGGCAATAGTGGCATACATGCCGGTCATCAGATCCGCAATGGCGACACCGGCTTTCTGCGGACCGCCGCCGGGCAGGTCATCGCGTTCGCCGGTGACCGACATCAGACCGCCCATACCCTGGACGATGAAATCATATCCGGAGCGAGGAGCGTACGGTCCGGTCTGACCGAAGCCGGTGATCGAACAGTAAACCAGATCCGGTTTCAGTGCGGCCAGCGATGCGTAATCCAGACCGTATTTTTTGAGTTGGTCGACCTTGTAATTTTCGATTACGACATCGGAGAGCATCACCAGTTGCCGGATTACCTGCTGTCCTTCAGGACTGGCGATATCCAGTGTGATCGAGCGTTTGCCGCGGTTGGCGGTTAGATAGTAAGCCGCTTCGGTGCTGTTGTTGCCCGCTGCATCTTTGGCATAAGGCGGACCCCAACTGCGTGTATCATCCCCCACGCCCGGACGTTCAACTTTAATGACATCGGCGCCCAAATCGGCTAAATTCTGTGTGCACCACGGGCCGGCGAGTACCCGGGTCAGGTCAAGGACGCGTATGTGAGATAACGATGATTTGTTTTTCATGCTGGATCGGTTTCTGATTTAATCTAAATTATTTGGTGGAATATTATGTGGCCGTATCCGAAGATCATTGCCCACCGCGGAGGCGGTAGCTTAGCACCAGAAAACACGCTGGAGGCATTTCAGTGCGGATTTAGTTATGGATTTCGTGCTGTTGAATTTGACGTAATGCTAACAAAAGACCAAATTCCAGTGGTGGTGCACGATGAACGGCTGGGTCGCACCGTGGCTGGCAGTGGACAGATTTGCGACTTGCTGGCCAGCGAACTTGTGCAGCTCGATGCTGGCAGCTGGTTCGGGTCAGACTTTGCCGGCGCGCATGTACCAACGTTGAGCCAGGTGTTGGATTTTTGTACCCGTGGCGCCATCTGGATGAATATCGAAATCAAACCGGCAGCAGGATTTGAAGAAGTCACAGGAAGAATTGTTGCTGAAGCCACTTGCGATTTTTATCAAAACACCAATTTCATCCAGCCGCTGTTTTCTTCCTTTTCCATGGATGCCCTGGCAACGGCACAGATATTTGCGCCGCATATCGCGCGCGGCGCACTGTTCGATCAGATACCGCCAGACTGGCTGGAGCAGGTGAAGAAACTGGACGCGGTTTCAGTGCATACCAATCAGCGCACTCTGACAGTGGACATGGCGCAGAGAGTCAAGCAGGCCGGTCTGGGCTTGTGCTGCTACACCGTCAACGATCCGATCAGAGCGCGCGAACTGCTGGCTGTGGGAGTTGACGCACTGTTTACCGACAATTTGAAAATAATCGGTGCTGACTTTGTTTAAATACGGGTTAAATCAACCAACTTTAGTATAATCACCCACCGCTAACGTTACCTCAGCTTAACCCTAACTTCTTCTGATCCAAACATGAAATCGTCTGAAATCCGCGAAAAATTCCTCAAATTCTTTGAATCCAAAGGCCACTCGATAGTGCGTTCTTCCAGCCTGGTACCGGGCAATGATCCCACTCTTTTGTTTACCAATTCGGGCATGGTTCAGTTCAAGGACGTGTTTCTCGGGCAGGATCAACGCAGTTACAGTCGCGCCACCACCGCCCAGCGCTGCGTGCGGGCCGGCGGCAAGCACAATGATCTGGAAAATGTCGGCTATACCGCAAGACATCACACGTTTTTTGAAATGCTGGGCAATTTTTCATTCGGTGATTATTTCAAGCGCGACGCCATTCACTATGCCTGGGAATTGCTGACTGGGGTATATGGTCTGCCGAAAGACAAGCTGACCGTCACCGTGTACCAGTCGGACGATGAAGCGTACCAGATCTGGAAAGATGAAATCGGCGTGCCGGCCGAACGGATCATTCGCATCGGTGACAACAAGGGTGCACCGTATGCGTCCGACAATTTCTGGCAGATGGCTGACACCGGACCTTGCGGACCGTGCACTGAAATTTTTTACGATCACGGTGCTGACATCTGGGGTGGCCCGCCGGGTTCTGAACAGGAAGATGGCGACCGTTTCATCGAAATCTGGAACCTGGTGTTCATGCAATACAACAAGGATGAACAGGGCGTTCTGCATCCCTTGCCAAAACCTTGCGTCGATACCGGGATGGGGCTGGAACGTCTGGCCGCAGTGTTACAGCATGTACATTCCAACTATGAAATAGACGCATTTCAAAAGCTGATCAAGGCCGCTGCGCGTGAAACTGCCTGTGCCGATCTGAACCACAATTCACTCAAAGTCATTGCCGACCATATCCGTTGTGCTGCGTTTTTAATTGTTGACGGCATCATTCCCGGCAATGAAGGTCGAGGTTATGTATTGCGACGCATTACCCGCCGCGCGCTGCGGCATGGTCACAAGCTGGGGCAGACCAAACCATTCTTTTATAAACTGGTCAATGATCTGGCCGAAGAAATGGGGCAGGCCTATCCGGAACTGATTCAAAATACCACCCGTGTTGCGCAGGTATTGCAACAGGAGGAAGAGCGTTTTGGTGAAACACTGGAACACGGCATGAAAATTCTGGAAGCCGCACTCCTGAAGGACAGTCAGCATCTGGATGGTCGCACTGCATTCACGCTGTATGACACCTTTGGGTTCCCGCTCGATCTGACTGCCGATATCTGCCGCGAGCGCAAGGTCGAACTGGATCAGGCTGGCTTTGAAGCTGCAATGGAGCATCAGAAGCAGACCGCGCGCGCCGCCGGTAAATTTAAAATGCATGCAGGCATTGAATACAGCGGTGCCAAAACCGACTTTGTCGGTTATGACGTGCTGGCTCAGGAATGTAAAGTCGTGGCACTGTATATCGATGGCAGTCCGGTTGGCGAAATCAGCGCCGGGCAATTCGGTCTGGTGGTTCTCGACAGCACACCGTTCTACGCCGAATCAGGTGGGCAGTGCGGCGATCGCGGTATTATTTCCGATCAGGGTCTGTTGTTTGAAGTGGCCGACACCACCAAAATTCAGCCCGATGTGTTCGGTCATCACGGTATGCTCAAAGAGGGCAGGCTGACTCTGGGTCAGACCATATTTGCACATGTTGACAAAGAAGTGCGTGCCCAGACAGTGCGTAACCATTCAGCTACCCATCTGATGCACAAGGCACTGCGTGAAGTACTGGGTTCGCACGTGGCGCAAAAAGGTTCGCTGGTCGACTTTGATAAAACGCGTTTTGATTTCAGTCACAACGCTGCTTTGACCACCGATGAAATCCGCCAGGTTGAAGAAATCGTGAACCGTGAAATTCTCGCCAATCAGGCGACCAGGGCGCAGGTTATGGGATTTGATGATGCGGTCAAGCACGGTGCCATGGCGCTGTTTGGTGAAAAATATGGTGACCAGGTGCGGGTACTGGATATCGGTTCATCGCGCGAGCTGTGCGGCGGAACTCACGTTACACGCACCGGCGATATCGGCTTTTTCAAAATTGTATCCGAGGGTGGTATTGCTGCCGGAATTCGGAGAGTTGAAGCGGTCAGCGGCGAAGTCGCAATGCGTCTGGTGCAAAACCTGACTGCGCGGATTGCTGAAGCAGCCTCCTTGCTGAAAACCCAGCCCGATGATCTGTTGCAGCGCATTGTACTGGTGCAGGAACAGTTCAAAGCGCTGGAAAAGGAAATTGGCGTACTGAAATCGAGATTGGCCGCCAATCAGGGTGATGAGCTTGCTGCCCAGGCTGTTGACGTGCAGGGCGTTAGGGTGGTATCGGCGCAGCTGGACGGCGCTGATGCAACGACCTTGCGCGAAGTGACTGAAAAGCTCAAGGAAAGTTTGAAAACGGCCGTTATATTACTGGCGTCGGTGCAAGAGGGTAAAGTCAGTCTGGTTGCCGGCGTGACATCCAATGCCACATCCAAGATCAAGGCCGGTGAACTGGTTAATTTTGTGGCTCTGCAGGTGGGTGGCAAAGGAGGCGGACGGCCCGACATTGCTCAGGCAGGTGGTATTCAACCTGAAGCGCTGCCGCAGGCGCTGGACAGTGTGAGAAATTGGGTTGCTGCGAAACTGGCCTGATTCTGTTTTCTTGTATTTGTAATTAAATGATTAATAAGAATATTGTTAATTGGTTTGATTAATTTCCAAAAAAACATTGATCCAGTGAAATCAATTATTAAATAGTTGTTTAATAGTCGAATTTTATCGTCGTAATTTGTTGCGATGCACCATGCTGGATTTTTTTTGATGTAGAATCAGTGCATTGTTTGGCCCATTAAATATCTGGATGGAAATTATGCAATTCAACAAAGAGCTGGACGCGCGCGGTTTAAACTGTCCACTTCCAATACTGAAAGCCAAAAAAGCGTTGGCTGAAATGATGAGCGGCGAAATTTTGCATGTGTTGTCGACTGACCCCGGTTCAATCCGTGATTTTCAGGCCTTCACCAAGCAAACCGGTAACGAACTGGTTGCTCACGAAGAAAACCTGCAGGTTTATGAATATTTCATCAAACGTAAATAACTCGGTATTCCCTCATAAAAAGCTCGCTGCATTCCAGCGGGCTTTTTTCATTGCATAACACCAAGTTGGCTCTAAACTGTGATCCATATCAGTGTTATCCGTTGTAATTAGGTATTAAATTCTAGTTGCATTGTGGAATAAAAAGTACGATCGTGCTAAATTAGCGCCCGGTAGATTAAAGCAGTGCCCACAGTTATAATTCTTGGTTTACGTTAACGTCAATTGTTCCTTGCATAGGCAGAAATATGAAAATTCTAGTTCCAGTCAAACGCGTAGTCGACTACAACGTCAAAGTGCGCGTTAAATCCGACCAGTCAGGTATGGATATCGCCAACGTCAAAATGTCGATGAATCCCTTTGATGAAATTGCCATTGAAGAGGCGGTTCGCCTGAAAGAAGCGGGCGTTGCGACCGAAATCATTGCGGTATCGTGCGGCGTTGCACAATGTCAGGAAACCTTGCGTACCGCAATGGCAATTGGCGCTGATCGTGGCTATCTGGTTGAAACTGATGCCGAACTGCAGCCTCTGGCAGTTGCCAAGTTGCTCAAGGCGCTGGCCGACAAAGAACAACCTTCATTGATTATTCTGGGCAAGCAGGCAATTGACGATGATTCCAATCAAACCGGTCAGATGCTGGCAGCGATGCTGGGCTGGCCCCAGGCAACCTTCGCGTCCAAAGTGGTTGTCGCAGACGGTAAGGTAAGTGTGACGCGCGAAGTGGATGGCGGTCTGGAAATATTGTCGTTAACTCTGCCAGCCATCATTACGACGGATCTGCGTCTGAATGAACCGCGTTATGTTACTTTGCCCAACATTATGAAGGCCAAGAAAAAGCAGTTGGATAACGTTAAACCTGCCGACTTGGGCGTCGATGTTGCTCCGCGCGTAAAAACAATCAAAGTGGTCGAACCGGCGCAGCGTTCAGCCGGCATTATCGTACCTGACGTGGCCACCCTGGTCGCAAAACTCAAAACAGAAGCCAAGGTGATATAAATGACGACATTAGTAATTGCTGAACACGATAACGTCAGTTTAAAAGGCAGTACTGCCAATACAGTGACTGCTGCAATCCAGTGCGGTGGTGATGTGCATGTTCTGGTAGCCGGTTCAAACTGCGGTGCTGCGGCCCAGGCTGCCGCCCAACTGGCCGGTGTGGCAAAAGTTCTGGTTGCCGATGCTGCGTATTTTGCTGACGGTCTGGCTGAAAACAGCGCAGCGCAGGTGGTATCCATCGCTGCAGGTTACAGCCATATTCTGGCTCCGGCGACCGCTTACGGTAAAAATATTTCACCACGCGTTGCTGCCATTCTGGATGTGGCTCAGATTTCTGAAATTACCAAAGTGATTTCTGCTGACACGTTCGAACGTCCGATTTATGCCGGTAACGCTATCGCTACCGTTCAGTCTTCTGACGCTACCAAAGTGATCACAGTGCGTACTACCGGATTTGATGCTGCTGCAACTGGCGGTTCTGCTGCGGTGGAAAATATCGCAGTCGTTGCCGATTCCGGTAAATCGGTTTTTGTATCGCGCGAAGTAGCAAAATCGGATCGTCCAGAACTGACTGCTGCAAAAATCATTGTTTCCGGTGGGCGCGGTATGGGTTCCGGTGAAAATTTCAAACTGCTTGAACCGCTGGCAGACCGACTGAGTGCGGCCATGGGTGCGTCGCGTGCGGCAGTTGACGCGGGATATGTTCCAAATGACTGGCAGGTGGGGCAAACTGGCAAGATCGTGGCGCCTTCGCTTTATATCGCCATCGGTATTTCGGGTGCGATTCAGCATCTGGCCGGGATGAAAGATTCCAAAACCATTGTTGCCATCAACAAGGATCCTGAAGCGCCGATTTTTTCGGTGGCTGACTACGGTATCGTCGGAGATCTGTTTGAGATCGTACCTGCACTGATCAAAGAACTTGGTTGAGCGTAATAACCTTTGAATTGCAATTCAAAACAGGCGGACGGTTATCAAACTGCCTCCTGTTTTTTTATGGAGTAACCCATGACTTACCGCGCACCGTTAAAAGACATGCTGTTCGTTTTAAACGAATTAGTCGATATCAATAAAATCAATGCCCTGCCCAACTGTGAAGACGCAACGCCTGATACGGTTGAAGCGATTCTGGAAGAGCATGCCAAGTTTGCTGGCGAAGTGGTTGCGCCTTTGAACTGGATTGGTGACCAGGAACCGAGTTCATGGAAAGATGGTCATGTCACCACGACCAAAGGATTCAAAGAAGCGTTCACCCAGTATGCCGAAGCTGGCTGGCAGGGCGTGCAGCATCCGGCCGAATTTGGCGGACAGGGTTTGCCGAAAATCGTCGCAACGCCGTGTCTGGAAATGCTCAATGCAGCGTCAGTTTCATTTGCTCTTTGCCCCCTGTTGTCCGATGGTGCCATCGAAGCGCTGTTGACTGCCGGCAGTGACGAAATGAAGGCCATTTATCTGGAAAATCTGATTTCCGGTAAATGGACTGGCACCATGAATCTGACCGAGCCACAGGCAGGCTCCGATCTGGCCATGGTCAGAAGTCGCGCGGTACCGCGCGACGACGGCACTTATGCCGTGTTTGGCACCAAGATATTCATCACCTATGGTGACCATGACATGACCGAAAATATCGTTCATCTGGTGTTGGCGCGCACGCCGAATGCACCGGAAGGCGTCAAGGGTATTTCACTGTTCCTAGTTCCCAAATTCATGGTTAATGCCGATGGTTCACTCGGTGCGCGTAACGATGTCCAGTGCGTCTCAATCGAACATAAACTTGGAATCAAAGCCAGTCCGACTGCGGTATTGCAGTTCGGTGACCACGGCGGTGCGATCGGCACGCTGGTTGGTGAGGAAAATCGCGGTCTGGAATACATGTTCATCATGATGAATGCCGCCCGGTTTGGCGTGGGTATGCAGGGTGTGGGTGTTGCAGAACGATCCTATCAGCACGCCGTGGCTTATGCCAAAGACCGGATTCAGTCGCGTGATCTGGCCGGTTCTGCCGGACCGGTTGCCATTATTAATCATCCTGACGTCAAGCGCATGCTCATGACCATGCGTGCGCAGATCGAAGCCGCTCGCGCTCTGGCCTATGTGGCAGCAGGAAAACTGGACATGGCGCATCACCATGCCGATGCCGCCGTGCGCAAGCAGAATCAGGCCGAGTATGAATACCTGGTGCCACTGGTCAAAGGCTGGTCAACCGAAATGTCGCTGGATGTGACCTCAACCGGCGTGCAGGTGCATGGCGGGATGGGATTCATCGAAGAAACTGGTGCGGCGCAGTTCTACCGTGATTCACGTATTCTGACGATTTATGAAGGTACTACCGCAATTCAGGCGAACGATCTGGTCGGCCGTAAAACGGTGCGTGACGGCGGCGCAACTGCAAAAGGATTACTGGCCGATGCGCGCGTAACAGCTGAACTGCTGGCTGCCAGCAAAAATGCCGATCTTAAGGCGATTGAAGCGCAGCTCAGCGTTGCGGTCGCAGCGCTCGAGCAGGTTGTGACATATGTTGCAGCCAATATGAAAACCGATATCAAGGCCGTGTTTGCAGGAAGCGTTCCGTACCTGAAAATGGCGGGTATTGTGCTGGGCGGTTGGCAGATGGGGCGCGCAGCGCTGGCAGCGCTGGCCAAGTTGGAACAGGGCGATGCGGACAGCGCGTTTTACCAAGCCAAAATTGCCACGGCACGGTTTTTTGCCGAGCATTATCTGGTGCAGGCCGAAGGGTTGAAAACCAGCATACTGTCAGGCAGCGTTGGCACCCTGGCTTTGACTGCTGATCAGTTTTAGCCGTACATGCCGCCGGTAAACAGCAGATCAAAGGTCCGGGCAATGACTGCGATCAGTGAGCCGGCGCCGATGGCCATGGTAAACACGAGCAGCAGTGCCATGGTCCAGCCGGTGTCGGACTTTTGACCGGAACCGGCATTAAACATTGCATCCCATTTTTCATCCGACATGGTGCCAATTATCAGGCAGGCCAGAAATCCGGCCAGGACGGAAATAATTAACGGGATGGCAGCAAAAAAAGGATTTACAGGTTTAAAAAAGAAGTAAATCAGCAGTGATATTGGCAAACTGGCAAAATGCAGCCAGCCCCATTTGTCTTTTTGACCAGCTAGATAAAATCGGTACAGTCCGACTCCACCGCCGAGAGCTGCCAGTAAAGCTGCTCTTGTTTTGTTTTTATGTATTGTCATCAATGCCTTTAAATAAAAGTGCGGCCATTGTACCGAATGTTGCCCTGTCTGAACTAAATGATGTTGACTGAATAAATAATCGTCATCGTTTCTTGCTGCCGAGTACATTGTGCGTTACAATGCCCGGCTTTCCGTCTTTGTATTTCGCTTCAGTGCCACCGGCACTCTTTTATTTGGAATTATTATGGTCGTTATCCGTTTATCTCGTGGTGGTGCTAAAAAGCGCCCATTCTTCAATATCGTAGCTACTGATTCACGCAATCGTCGTGACGGTCGTTTCATTGAGCGTATCGGTTTTTATAATCCGGTTGCTTCCGGTAATGCCGAAGTTGTGCGTATTGCGCAAGATCGTTTGACTCACTGGACAGACAACGGCGCGCAATTGTCACCAGCCGTAGCCCGTCTGGTTGCTTTGGCAGCTAAACAGACTCCAGCAGCAGTGTAATTAAGCCGCAATCAGTGTCAACGGCGCCTGTACTAAAGATACCGGCCGACCTGATTCCGGTCGGGCATATCATAGGTGCGTATGGCGTACAGGGCTGGGTCAGGATTCATCCTTATTCGGCTGATGCAGATGCGTTACTGCATGCGAAAACCTGGTGGATCGGCAAATCGGCAGCGCCAGGAGACGGCAGAGCTGTAATTCAGCCTGAACAGTTTCATGATGTAGAGAAGCTGGAAGCCAAACTCCATGGTGACGATGTAGTCGCCCGGATTATGGGAATAGTCGGTCGCGATGCGGCTGAAGGCCTCAAAGGGCATGTTGTCAAGATACAGCGCAGTCACTTCCCGGTATTGTCCGGTAATGAGTTTTACTGGCTCGATCTGATCGGTCTGGATGTTGTTAACCTGCAGGGCGAAAGTCTGGGTGTGGTGGCGGATCTGATTGATAACGGTGCACACCCGATATTGAAGGTGGTCCGTTCTGAGGCTGGTGCCGAGAAAGAATATCTGATTCCGTTTGTCGAGCATTTTGTTCCGGAAGTGGATCAGAAAAATAGAAAAATCACAGTCGACTGGGGACTGGATTATTAACAGGTTTATCAGGAATTTGGGCGAATTCAATGCAGTTTGATGTCATTACGCTATTCCCTGAAATGTTTGCAGCTCTTACCCAGTCGGGTGTTACCCGACGTGCGTTTGAACAGGAAAAATGTGCGTTAACGTGCTGGAATCCGCGCAAATTCACTACCGACCGGCATCGTACAGTCGATGACAGATCGTATGGCGGTGGCCCCGGCATGGTGATGATGGTCAAACCACTGCAGGACGCGATCGCCGCGGCAAAGTTGCGCCAGACTGATCAGGGGGTGACGGCCCCCAAAGTAATTTACCTGTCGCCACAAGGCGCTCCGCTGACACACCAGAAAGTGATGCAGCTGACCAGAGAACGTGGCGTGATTTTGCTGTGCGGTCGCTACGAAGCGATAGACCAGCGCCTGATCGATGCGTTAGTCGACGAAGAAATCAGCATAGGTGATTTTGTTTTATCCGGCGGTGAAGTGCCGGCAATGGCGTTGATGGATGCCGTAATCCGCCAGATTCCAGGTGTGCTGCATGATGGTGATTCTGCAGTGCAGGACAGTTTCGTTAATGGTTTGCTGGATTGTCCGCACTATACGCGCCCTGATATACATGACGGTGTTGCAGTGCCTGAGGTACTGATGGGTGGCAATCATGCCGAAATTGAAAAATGGCGCCGCGAACAGTCTTTGAGGGCGACGCTGTTCAAGCGTCCCGACCTGATTATCAAAGCGCGCAAGGCGGGTTTGCTCACCATGGCAGATGAACAGTTTTTAAGCAGTCTGGCTTAAGGTCAGACGCTAAGTGGCAGCAAAAGAAGTGGCAGTAAAAGCGGTACCAGTGAGTAAGCTTAGGCTTACATGATTAATCCCATCCTCTACCGGGCCAGCATAACAATATGCACCGAACGCTCCGGCAAGATGGTTACAGGAGTTAAAAATGGATCTGATCCAACAACTTGAGCAAGAAGAAATTGCCCGTCTGGGTAAAAGCATTCCTGACTTCGCCCCTGGCGATACAGTAGTGGTTTATGTCAACGTGGTTGAAGGTACGCGCAAACGTGCCCAGGCTTACGAAGGCGTAGTTATTTCACGTCGCAATCGCGGTTTGAATTCAAATTTTATCGTGCGTAAAATTTCATCCGGTGAAGGTGTCGAACGTACATTCCAGTTGTACTCGCCACTGATCGCTTCGATTGAAGTGAAACGTCGCGGTGATGTGCGTCGCGCCAAGCTGTACTACTTGCGTGAACGTTCAGGCAAATCTGCACGTATTAAAGAAAAACTGCCAGCACGTAAAGGTGCTGCAGCAGCCAAAGCAGCTGAGTAAGTTTTTCTCAATAAAAAAGGGCACCTGTGGTGCCCTTTTTTTCCCTCATTACTTTTATTCTCTTGCACTCATCGCCATGCTGAAGTTCGATCCGGCAACTGCCCCAATAGCAGGCGTGGCCGCTGAGGCCGCACTCGATCCTCTACGCCTGAATCTGGCTTGGATCAGAAGCCGGTTTGCTGATGCGCCGAACTGGCAACCGGAACAGACCGATGAGCATTTCTATTCGTTGGCGGCAACCCAAAACAGGGATGCCTCGGTATTGATTACGCTGGTGCAGCGCGAACATGGATTGAATGTGCTGTTCACAAGACGCACTGCGCATCTGAGTCAGCATGCGGGCCAGATCAGTTTTCCTGGCGGCAGGGCAGAAAGGCAGGATAAAGATGCCATCGAAACTGCATTGCGCGAAACCAGAGAAGAAATCGGCCTGGGTTCAGAGTGGGTGGACGTAATCGGTCAACTGCCGCCATACCATACCATTACCGGTTACCGGGTTACCCCGGTTGTGGGGGCCGTAACCACCATGCCGCTGCTGAAGCCGGATCCGAACGAAGTCGAGGAAATTTTTGAAGTGCCGCTTCAGTTTTTGATGAATGGCGCCGCGCACCAGCGCCGCACCATTCTCATCGCCGGCGATGAAAGTCGGGAGTTCCAGCGCAACCATCGTACCTTTTATGCCATGCCGTACCAGAATTACTTTATTTGGGGCGCCACGGCCGGCATGCTGCGTAACTTATTTCATTTTCTGCGGGCGTAAAACGACGTAAGAGTTGCATCAATACTCAGTCTAAGCTATCTTGGCAACTTGTTTCCCTGTGCAACTTTTAGACAAGAATTACATTTCCCCCCATATCCGATGACATTTTTTTCCATACTGATCGCCTTGTTGATTGAGCAATTGCGGCCATTGCGCGCCGATAATCCTATCTATGCCGCGGTCAAGGTTCTGGCCCTGCGCGTGGAAGCTTGGTGCAATGCCGGCGAAGCGCATCATGGCCGGCTTGGCTGGTGGATCACGGTGCTGATGTTGATGATCCCCACGGCACTGATTTACTGGCTGTGCATGAAACTTAATATTTTCGCAGCTCTGGCATGGAACATCACTATCGTTTATCTGACACTGGGTTTTCGTCACTACAGCCACTATTTCACATCGATACAGCTGGCGCTGCATTCCGGGGATGAAGAAGCCGCGCGCGGTCTGCTGGCTGAATGGACCAAAACCGATACCACCGGTCTGGAAGTGACCGAAATTGCCCGGATCGCTGTCGAAAAATCCCTGATTACTACCCATCGCAGTGTGTTTGGTGTGTTTTTCTGGTTTCTTATGCCACTGGGACCGGCCTGTGCGGTAATGTACCGGGTTGCGGAACATCTGTCGCGGGCCTGGAATGAGCCGCAGCACATGAAAAATGAGGCGTTTGGTCAGTATGCGGACCGGATTTTTTATCTGATCGACTGGGTCCCATCGCGTCTGACTGCTATCGCCTTTGCCGTAGTCGGGAATTTTGAAGATGCCATTTATGCGTGGCGCAATTTTGCACATCGCTGGAAAAATGAATCGGAAGGCATCATTCTGGCTTCCGGTGGTGGTGCTCTGGGTGTTCGGCTGGGTAGCCCTGTTGAAAACGCCATCCAGATGCCGCTCGACTCTGCACTGGTGGTCGATGCTGTTGCCATTGAACCTGAAATCATGCCAGGTGAGCCTGCTACGGTACGTTCGCTGCAGAGCGCAGTTGGTCTGGTGTGGCGCGCCCTGTTACTGTGGATGTTGCTGCTTCTGCTGCTTTCCATGGCGGTCTGGCTTTCCTGAGTCCCTTGCTTTATTTTCGGTTATTCCTTGAGCTGGCCCCAGAGCTGTCTATACTGAGGTTGGGTTCGGGAGGCCGAAGCGGGAAAAGTAACTGCGAATGAGTTCAAAATCTGGTCTTCTATAAGATATAGTTGTTTGTTTACTTTTTGTCAATTGTTTTAATTCAACACTCCCCGCAAACCCGCATAGACATTGACTCTTAGCGCGGTGCACTAAAAATTACCCTCTGTAAATAATGTCTAAAAGACAGCTGTCACGATTTTGTACATCTGCTTTGTTGGCATTCAGCAACATTTTTCCATCCAAATAATTGAATTACAGCGGAACCCTTTTAAGAGGTGTTCGGTTGTTCGGCTGCTGCATTGAATACATTATTTGGATTATGCAATGTTGCATACTAAGAAAAGGGGTATATGATGGCTAAGGACAATGTTAGTTTAACTAAGGAGAAAATTGTGGCTCGTGGAATAATTTTACATACGGATGTAGATAAACCTAAAACTAAACGAGTGACTAAACCTAAGTCGGATTTATTAACTAAGGAAAAATTACTTAAACATTTTACCAGCGGCTCGACACTAACCGACTTGGCAGATAAACGAAACGAAGTTGAACAATTATTGGATGCTGCAAATGCGGCTTTGAAGGATAAACTAAAAGAGTTTATTGAAGAGCAGTGCGAAGAATTTGCGGGTCACTTATATGCGAAAGGTGCTGATTGGGATTTAACTATTGAAATATTAAGGGCAAAGTGGATTGAAGTGAATGGGGTCAACAGCGTACCTGTTACTAAAACCCATACCACTCGTTCAAAAGTTACTACTGCCGGAAAGCAGCGTAAGGACTTAGACAGCACGGGGCAAAGTCCTATTCCGGGTGCAACTTATAAATTAGACTCAGGTGAAATTTGGACAAAGCTGCCGACTGGCAAAGGCAGTCCTAAAAAGAATTTTTTGTCGGCGGTAAAAGAGGGCGGCAAAAATTGGATTGACTTGTTGGCAAATTAGAATTTTTTCAGGGTATGTCTTACTATTCAAGAGCCTTTCGAGGCTCTTTTTTTATGCATTTTTCGTGCAATTTAGGGCATTGAAAGACTGATAACAAATGGGTTAAAACAACGCGATTGTAATTAATTGAAAAAGTGCTTTACAAATTTGACTTTCTGTGTTGGATATGATACGATTGGTGTTCTGAGTACATCACTCAGTGTGTTTTATTCGTGTTCTTTTACAATTTAATTATTAAAGTAACAAATCATTCGGACTTTTAAGTCTGCGTGTGCAGTGCTGCGCCAGTCGTGCTCGCTGTATATAAACATTTGGGTTTATATACTTGGGGCACAGCTCAAGCGTAGATTTTTCGGAGACGAAAATGTTAACAGCAACAAAAACAAACACCCAAAGTCAGCAGTATTTTTCAGTAGACGCAACTTATACAACTGACTTTGGCAAACAATGCAGCAAAGTTTTTAATATAAATTGGCCAAAGCCTGAATTTGTACATATTTGGGACACGTATAACAGCAAAGATTTAGCTGTGTACATAGCTAACAGAATTAAAAAACAAATTAATAAAAATTGCTGTGTTATTACGTCTGCTCAAATTATTAACTTGCAAAATAATTGCTCATACAATGCCCTTACCCAAGTTTCATTAAGTTCTGCTCAGATGCTTGAACAATTTGTTTGTAGTCAGTAGTAAATGCAGCAGCTAACTTCTACCACTTAAAATTAGTAGTTAGCTGCTGTAGTTTTAACCCCGTTTGCATACGAAGTTGCAAGTGTTGGAGGGCTTAGATTCCTCGGGCTTGTATATGCAATAGTTGGGCGCCTTATTAGGAGAACTAAAATGGCAAAAGCAGTAAAAAAAGAAGTAACACCAGCGGATTTATATTTCACAGTTAGTTTTGCCTTAAAATATCCGTCCACATAGTCTTGGGTGACTTGGGTCATTCCGTGTTGGTATATTCGCTTTTGCAAGGCAATACCAGACTTGCGATTATTTTCGGCACGCTGAAGGCCTATGGCTTTTCTGTGCCATTTCTTATAACGGACTTGCCCAAATCTATTAGGCTTGTTTATGTTGATTGCATCCTTTAAAAAACATTCCACGCTGAATATTTGTTGAGCGTCGCCCATTTTATAAAGCAGGATGTGAGATAACATATGCTCTCGGACGGTAAGCTTTACTAAGTTGGATGGGTGGTCTGTTCCGCGTTGGGATCGTGGAATAATGTGATGGATTTCATAGTAAGTGTATGGATCACATTGCCCGAGCATTTCTCTTAGTGCAGCTTTGGATATTAACTTGGTGTATTGATTGGCATAATTCATCTAAGTATTTAGTCGAATTATTCCTGCTGCATTCTGAGGTCTTGGATAGGTCGGCGGAAAATTTTAGGTCAGGGTTGGCACTATATCCAGTACCGAAGTCTTAGCGTGGTACTACAGTTAGTCTCGGCCTTTTGTGGTTGACTTTGGATGTGTTTGAAGGTTTCGGTCAGGGTGGTGAAAATAATTGGTCACATTGGAAGCCACTCTCGGTCTTATTTTTTGTCACAGTGAATGAACGGCCACTCTCCGGCCACTCACCTAAAAATGGGGGGCACCCCCACTCACCCTATCTGTCAAGAGAAATTTTTCTGAACACCTCGGAAAAGATTTTCGGATGGTCTATCTAAAGTCCTGTCAACCTTTTTGTGGCTAATAAACAAATTCCCTCTAGGTTGACAAATGTTTATTACGGTGCGGCAGAGCAAGCGGTAAACTACTCCATATACTCCACTGTTTAGAACAGTCGTTAGACCATTGATAGGCTGTGTAACCTATTGATTATTAAAAGGTTTATTAGCCTTGAAATGGTTGGCACTGTGAACACAGTGAAACCCACCCTTGCCTAATTTTTGTCACTCTTGAAAATTCGAGAAATTTCAGAAAAATCCTCAAGAAATGCAAAATAGGATTGAAGAAAAATAAAATAAATCGGTTGACAGGGTAGGGCAGTGATGCAGCCTATCGGTCTTCTAGAAGAGTGATGGTCGGTCTTCTATAAGAGTGATGGTCGGTCTTCTATAAGACCTATGTGTTATCTTTTCACAACGGTTTGGAAAATAATGGTTGACAGACAAAATTTCAGAAGAGTGGCTTGGGTGGCTTCCAAACAGATGTAATAATTTGTAACAATCCGTTGTTTTTTGGTGAATTTTGGAGGTTTAGCGGTTGACAAAAATTGTGAGTGGGAGGCCGTTCACTTTTGTCTCACTTTGTCTCAATGCTGCCTATCACTTTGTCTCAGTGTCTATTTTGAGGGTAACAAGGAGTAACCAAATCAATATAATTCATATTCATTTCTATAACGCCACATTTGGGTACGGCTAATACCTAAATCTCTGGCTGCTGCAACTGTTTTCCAATTATTTCTTGCTAATGCTTCTATGACTAAGGTCTTTTTAATTTCTTTCCAAGGTAATCCATTTAGCTTCCAACTGTTCCGCAATACGCTTGTTTGATGTTTTAGTTGATCTTGCAATCATTACGCCTGCGACTTGGGCGCGAACATGATAAATGTCGCCTCGTTTTATTAGTGCCATTTTGATACTCCTTATGTAAGACTACTATTTAGGTGTTACATAAGTAATATGTCGATTTTCCTGTTACAGAACAACCGGATGCATGACATTTTTGAAACTTTTTTGCGTAGATTTTGTCACAGTGCCCCGCAGATTTTGCTACTTTTCATATGAAAGGTGGACCATTTAACCCAATAGAATCAAGAGGTTACAGTGTTTTATTATAAAAATTACACAATCCAATAAATCATTACTTTGACAGTTGCGTAAGTCATTGATTTATAAGGAGTTTTTTATCTGTAACAATTATAAGATATAATACTGTTCTTTTTCTGCAGTAACAAAGAAGACGTACCGATGGCCGACAGCACAACCAAATCTGCAAAAAATGAATTCTTCATCCTCGGAATAACCAGCCAGGGCAGGCAATTCCGACCGAGTGACTGGTCCGAGCGACTGAGCGGAGCAATGTCGTGCTTTCGCCCCGACAGTGGTCGCCAGAGTCACCTGCACTACTCGCAATTTGTACGTCCAATACTGATCAACGGAATTCGCTCGGTGGTAGTCGATCATGCGCTGCGCGAAATCGAACCGCTGGCTTACCATTTTGTTATCGATTTCGCCAAGGATAATGATTTGCAGATTATCGATGCCTGCCTGTTGCCAGAACCGGCCGTCGGCCACGCCAAAAAATCCGACTGATTTCGAGCCGGTAATCAGATTAAATTCGAGCACAATCAAGTTAAAAACGGTAGACTGCTCACCTTTTCCCCAGATCGTTTATTGTGTCCGACCAAATTACCCCCACCAGTTCCGACTTAGCCGCTTCCGCCAATAAGGAGGTCGTTCGAGAAGTCGCGCGCCGCCGCACTTTCGGCATCATTTCCCACCCGGATGCCGGCAAAACCACCCTGACAGAAAAACTGCTGATGTTTTCCGGCGCGATTCAGCTCGCAGGCACGGTCAAAGGACGTAAAAGTGGACGCCACGCGACGTCGGACTGGATGGATATTGAAAAGCAGCGCGGTATTTCGGTAGCCAGTTCGGTGATGCAGTTTGAGTACAAGGATCACGTTGTGAATCTGCTCGATACGCCGGGCCACCAGGATTTTTCTGAAGATACCTATCGGGTTCTGACCGCAGTTGATTCGGCCCTGATGGTGATTGATGCTGCCAAGGGTGTGGAAGAGCAGACCATCAAACTGTTGAACGTGTGCCGGATGCGCAATACCCCGATCATTACATTCGTCAACAAAATGGATCGTGAAACCCGCGACCCGCTTGAATTGCTCGATGAACTGGAATCGGTCCTGAAAATTCAGTGCGCACCGGTCACCTGGCCGATCGGTATGGGTAAAAATTTCCGCGGTGTGTACCATATTCTGCGCGATGAAATCATGTTGTTTACCGCCGGCAGTGACCGTGCCGATCAGGAATTTGAAGTCCTCAAGGGTATTAACAATCCGCGTCTGGCCGAGATGTTTCCGCTTGAAATTGAACAGCTCAAAATGGAAGTGGAACTGGTGCACGGCGCGTCGCATCCGTTTGATCTGGACGCCTTCCTGGCCGGTACCCAAACACCGGTGTTCTTTGGCTCTGCCATCAACAACTTCGGTGTGCGGGAAATTTTAAATGCGTTGATCGAATGGGCACCGGCACCGCGTTCGCGTGACGCCACCGTGCGATCGGTTGCGCCGACTGAAGCACCGTTTTCCGGTTTCGTGTTCAAGATTCAGGCCAATATGGATCCGGCGCATCGCGACCGTATCGCCTTTTTGCGGGTCTGTTCCGGACATTTTGAGCGTGGCATGAAGTTGAAGCATCTGCGTCTGAATCGCGAAGTCAAGGTCTCGTCGGTCGTGACTTTCATGGCTTCGTCGCGCGAGCAGGTCGAAGAGGCGTTTGCCGGCGACATTATCGGCTTGCCGAACCACGGCAACATGCAGATCGGCGACAGTTTTTCAGAAGGCGAGTTATTGCAGTTCACCGGCATTCCCTATTTTGCGCCGGATTTTTTCCGCTCGGTGCGAATCCGCAATCCACTCAAGATTAAACAGTTGCACAAAGGTTTGCAGCAGCTTGGCGAAGAGGGTGCGGTGCAGGTATTCAAGCCGGTCAATAATTCCGACCTGGTGCTGGGCGCAGTCGGGGTGCTGCAGTTTGAAGTGGTGGCCAGCCGTTTGTTGAATGAGTACGGCGTGGATGCGGTCTTCGAAGGCACCAGCATCAGCAGTGCGCGCTGGGTCAGCTGTGACGATAAAAAAATCATGAATGACTTCCAGAATTCCAGCGCTGGCCATAATCTGGCAACCGACGCAGCCGGGAATCTGGCGTATCTGGCCAGTTCGGGTGTCAATCTGAAACTGACTCAGGAGCGCTGGCCGCAGGTAGTATTCCATTCAACCCGCGAACATGCTGCCAAATTAGGGTAACGCGATTAAAATCCGCTGCGGCGGATTTTTTTTATTCCATTTAAAGGGTGTGATGATGCGAACTCTTGATCAAGATGCGGTACGGCCAGAACAGCTGGATAATCCCAACCGGCGTCGCCTGCTGCAGGCCGGCGCTGCAGCCGGTGTGCTGGCCAGTCTGCCCGCATCCGCTGCAGCCAGCTCTGAAAAGCCTGCCTCGCTCGATAGTAAACTGAAGACCCACATCAAAACGGTGGTGGTCATTTATCTTGAAAACCGCAGCTTCAATAATCTGTTCGCGAATTTTCCCGGTGTGAGTGTGCCGCTGGCATCACTCAAAGAAGCCGATTATCTGCAAAAGGACCGTAACGGGCAGCCTCTTGCTGTTCTGCCCAAAATCTGGGGTGGCCTGATTCAGAAAGAACAGACGCTGGGTGGCAAAACCTATCTGATTGATGAAAACAAAATCACCAATGTGCCGAACGCGCCGTTTGCTCTTGGTGACGGCGCGGGCAAGCCGTTGCCTACCGGCTTGGTCACACGCGATCTGATTCATGCTTTTTATCCGAATCAGATGCAAATTAACGGAGGAAAAAATGATCAGTTCGTGGCCTGGGGTGATTCGGGCGCGCTGGTAATGGGTCATTATGGAGAAGCCCAAAAAAATCTCGGCCTGTGGCAGGTCGCGCAGCACTATACGCTGTGCGACAATTTTTTTATGTCGGCTTTTGGTGGATCGTATCTGAATCATCAGTTTTTGATTTCAGGTCGGGCACCGTTTTATCCGAACGCAGCCAACAGTGTGGCCAAAGGCAAAATCGCCGTCACTGAAGGTGGCCCGACCGGCGCGCGGCTGGCACTGGATAAAGACTGTCCGGCTTCAGCGCTGGATGGCAAACCAAAATATGTTCAGGACGGCACCATCACGCCGGACGGTTACAGCGTCAACACCATGGCTCCGCCGTTTCAACCCAGTTATGTCAATCCGGCCGCAGGTGGAGATGCGCGACTGGCAGATCCCGACAATCCGAACACACTGCCGCCGCAGACCCATCAGACCATCGGCGATCTGCTTTCGCACAAAGGGGTGAGCTGGGCTTGGTATGCCGGTGCCTGGCAGGCTGCGCTGGACAGTGTTGGCGGTGGACCGAAACCGAATTTCCAGTTTCATCATCAGCCGTTGAATTATTTTCAGCAATTCGCACCAGGCACTGCTGCGCGCGAGCAGCATATTCGCGATGGCGGCTTGGGTGACAGTCCGATTTCAAATAAATTTCTGGCCGATGCGGTTGCCGGCAAGCTGCCGGCTGTGACGTTTTATAAACCGCAGGGCAATCTGAACATGCATGCCGGGTATTCGGATCTGGATTCGGGCGATCAGCATGTGTGCAATGTACTGGAACATCTGAAGCACAGTCCGCAGTGGAATAATATGCTGGTAGTGATTGCCTTCGACGAAAACGGCGGCTGGTGGGATCATGTGGCGCCACCCAAGGGAGATCGCTGGGGACCCGGTTCACGCGTGCCCGCAATTATCGTGTCACCGTTTGCGAAAAAGGGTAATGTCGATCACACTTTTTATGACACTACCTCGATCCTGCGCTTCATCACCCGCTTGCATGACCTGCCGTTGCTGGAAGGCCTGGCACTGCGCAATGCGGCCTTCAGGGAGCGTGGCGCCATGCCTCCCGGTGACTTGAGCGGGGCGTTGAAATTCAGCTGATTGCGACTTCTGAAGTGATTAGTTGGTGAGTCAGTTTCGGTGAAAACTGTTGGATGAAATCAACCACGTAACTGCGCAGATACGTGCCGCGCTTGACTGCCAGACGCGTTACGTTGGAAGTGAACAGATGACTGGCCTCAATCGTCTGCAGGCCATGCGCATGCAGTGATTCAACCGCCATCGAAGCGACAATTCCGACGCCCATGCCCAATGCCACATATTGGGCAATCACATCGGCATCCATGGCGGTGAGCACGATATCTGGAGTTTCACCTCCGAGCCGGAACGCTTCGTCGATATGACCACGACCGGTGAAGCCCACGTCATAGGTGATCAGCGGCCAGGTCGCCAGGTCTTTCAGTGTCACCAGTTCATTCTCGCCTAAGGAAAGCAAGGGATGGCCCTGCGGCACTACCAGCACGTGACTCCATTCATAACAGGAAAACGACGCCAGATCTTTGTATTGTGACAGTCCTTCTGTGGCAATCCCGATATCCGCTTTGCCGGACAGCACCAGATCGGCAATATGATCCGGCGAACTCTGTTGCAGGGCGATGCGTACGTCGGGAAACGCAAGGCGGAATGCCTGCACCACACGCGGCAGAACATAGCGCGCCTGGGTATGGGTGGTGGCAATCGTTAACGTGCCTTTGGTGTGGTCAGCATAATCATCGCTGGCGCGCTGCAGGTTTTCCGCTTCGACCAGCAACCGTTCAATGATTTTCAGAATACCTTTGCCGGGCTCTGTCAGTCCGGTCAATCGTTTGCCGTTGCGCTCAAAAATTTCCACTCCCAGCTCGTCCTCCACTTCACGGATCTGACGGCTCACTCCCGGTTGGGAAGTAAACAGCGTGTTGGCAACTTCAGTTAAATTAAATCCGCAGCGCGACGCTTCGCGTATGGAGCGCAGTTGTTGAAAGTTCATTTTTCAGTGACCGGAAAGTTAAGTAACCAGAGAAAGGTAACAGGCAAGCTGCCTTATTACCTTTATGACCTGGAACGCCGCATGATCACACGAAAAATAACTATGAAAAACGATTTAATGGCTATATAAATAGCATCATTACTTATAAGGAATACAGTTAAATGCAGGTAACCTCTGTTTGAGCCAGCAGCGCGGAGATTCCGAAAAAGGCCGGGTACGGTTCGGTTATGACATAGGTTGGAATCGGGTTCAGGAATTCTTCAAAACGTCCTTTCTGGATAAAGCATTTCCGGAAATTCGAATCGTTAAAGAACTGTCCGAGGCGTGGCACGATACCACCGCCGATGTAAATTCCGCCTTTGGCACCGAGTGTCACGGCCAGATTGCCGGCCATGGTGCCCAGCATGTCACAGAACGCCCACAACGTTTCTTCACAGATCGGGCATTCCTGTTTCAGGCCGCGCCGGGTAATTTCCGGAATATCTATCGGTTCAGCCTCCACTCCGGCGCGCGCAGCCAGAGCCTGATAAATCAGCAGCAGTCCGGAACCGGACATAAGGCGTTCGCTGGAAACATGGGCGTAGGATTTCAGGGCAAACTGCAAAATATCGATTTCGCGCTGATTGGTAGGAGAAAATGAAGTATGGCCACCTTCACTGTCCAGCGCTACCCAGCCTCCGGGTGCGCCGGGCGCAGGAATCAATCCGGACACTCCCAGTCCGGTACCGGCACCGAGCAATCCGATAGCAGCGCCGGGTTTCGGCTCGCCTTCGCCAATCTGACTTTTCTGGGTTGCATCCAGATGCGGCAATGACAGGGCCAGGGCAGTAAAATCGTTGACCACTTTTAGCGGCCTGAAACCAAATTCTTCCTGAACGGCGAGTATGGAAAACGACCAGTGATGGTTGGTCATTTTAATGAAGTCACCGTGCACCGGATTGGCAATCGCAATGCCGGCCTTGCGTAGGTTTTGGGCACCTGCGGCTATGGCCTGGGGATGCTGCAGATAGGCGCGCAGCGCATCCGAGATGGTGGGAAATTCAGCGCATTTCAGAATCTGAATGGCGGAAAATTTACCTGGTTCGTTTTCGATGGCAAATCTGGCATTGGTGCCGCCTATATCTGCGATCAGGGAAGGGTAAGTTTTCTGGCTGGTCATGGGAAAAATATCAGGTAGTGGTGAATCGGGTTTGGCTAAACGTGTTTCGGATAAACGGGTTTGGGAAAAACCTCGCAGCATTCTACCTTGGTTAGGAAAGAAAATTCAGATTTTTGCAAGGTCGAGCATAGGGACATGAGTTATAGTGTTTTCGAGACACCTGAATAGCCGGTTGTATAAACAATAAACATACCCTCCTGCTGCAAAGGGACACAAAAGGGAAAACAGAATGACCATAATAAAAATGATTAAAAAATCAATGTTCCGGCATGGTTCTGCAATGCTGATTCTGGCAGCGATGCTGCTGGCTGCATCGGATTCCTGGTCGCAGACCAGCCCGGTCAAGGTGCTGGGATGGTGGAAATCCGACAGCGAAGCAAAGGCTGCAAATCTCCTGTCTGCCAGACTGACCCAGGAAAGTATTCAGTGGCAGGTGGTGACCATACCGGCAGGTGCGCTTGGCACCGATCTCAAAAGCCGCGTCCTTAATGGAACTGCACCGGATCTCTTCGAGCTCAAGGGCCCGTTGCTGGCAGGCTGGTCCAGCCTCGGGGTGCTGACAGAATTCAAGCCTGACAAAATTATCGGTAAAAAGGTCAATGGCGCACCGGACAACAATAACGGTAAATGGGACCGGATGTTTTTTCCCCAGGTGACTGACCTGGTTCGGCCCGGAGGTCATCTGGTTGCCGTGCCGTTAGGCATACATCGGATGAATACGCTTTTTTACAACCGCATCGTGCTGCAGCAGTATGGACTGCCGGTGCCGACCAATTGGGATCAGTTCACGACAGTGGCAAACAGGCTGGCCAGAGAAGGGGTGAGCCCGCTGGCCCAAAGCGGCGAGCCATGGCAGATTGCCGCGCTGTTTGAAGCGCTGCTGCTGTCTGAATCTTCGCCGGAGTTATATCGCCGTGCGTTCGTTGCCAGGGATCCGACTGCGTTCAGTGACATGCGGTTTACCAGAGCCATGCTGCGCTTGAAGATTTTAAAAAAATTCATGGCCAAGCCCATCCGGGAACAATCATGGGTTGAGGTAACACGTTCGGTGATCAAAGGCGACGCTGCCATGATGATCATGGGTGATTTTGCCAAAGGTGAGCTCAATGCCTGGGGTTATACCACTGACGTCAATTTTGGCTGCGTGGCAGTTCCGCAGACTGGCAGGTATCACATTTATGATATTGATACCCTGGTGATGCCGAAAAATGAGGCCAGACCAATGCAGCAGGATGAAAAAATCGCCCAATTGTTTGTGTCGCCGAATGTGCAGGCCGACTATAACGTGGTGAAAGGATCGGTGCCGGTATTGAAAAATGCCGACCAGATCAAAATGGACAGCTGCGCACGCAATTCGTGGCAGATTTTTTCACGCGGTTCCGCCTCGCTGGTTCCCAGTCTGGCGCGCGATATGGCCACTGACAGGGTTTTCAAAAATGCCGTGACTATGGAACTGGTTCGTTATTTTATGGATGATTCGATGCCCATCGTCGAAGCGCAGCACCGCTTTTATCAGTTGGCAAAAGCGATGCAGAATGTCAGGCCAATCTGATTATCTCCAGCTGCGCATGGTATGGCCCTTTAACGCATACAACAGAATTAGCAGGTAACACGGCAGCATGATCCAGTACGCTGACTGCGAACTGAACGAATCTGAAATCCTGCCATACAGCATGGGCAGCAGGGCGCCCCCGGCAATCCCCATGATTAACAGGGCCGAACCGCTGGCGGTATATTTACCCAATCCCTGTAACGCCAGCGGCCAGATTGACGGCCAAACCAATGCGTTGGCAAATCCCAGCATGGCTAAAAACATGACAGTGTTGGGTACCAGCGGTACCCCGGCCCATCCGACCAGAACCTGCGCAATGCCGACCTCAGTGGCCGAGCCGAGCGTCACACCGACTGTCAGCAGCATGCCGGCCAATGCCGACATGAGCAGCGCATTTTTTTGCGTCAGCAATCTGGGAATGGTAGTCACACCGAGAAAATAACCCAGCACCATAAAGCCTATCGTGTAGGAAGTCAGCACGGCAAAATTGGCTACACCGATATGCCGGCCATACAAACCTATCGTGTCACCGGCTATCACTTCAACACCGACGTACGCAAACAGGGTCAGCGCGCCGAGTACCAGTTGCGGAAACATAAATACCCCGAAGCGCGTTACGGGCTGCTGGTGCGGTTCCTGTTCCACTTTTAATTGCGGCAGGGTTGAAAAATGCACGATCGTCATGACAGCCAGCAGGCCGAGTGCCATGATCGTGTACGGGAATATCAGGCGTGCAGCCAGGTCGGCACGCAGGTTGGCTCGGTCGGTTGCACCCAGCGCGCTCAGCGCCTGATCGGAATACTTGCCGATACCCGACAGAATCAGTGCCGAAAATACCAGCGGCACGACGATGCCGGCACTCTTGTTGAACAAACCCATGATGGAAATCCGCATTGCCGCGCTGTCGCGCGAACCGATGCAGACTATATAAGGATTGATTGCGGTCTGCATCAGGGTCATGCCGGAAGCCAGGGCAAACAGTGCCAGCAAAAACAGTGCATACAGGCCGGATCTGGCCGCAGGAATGAACAACAGGGCACCCAGTGCCATGATGAATAATCCCAGCGTCATGCCATTCTTGTAGCCGATCCGACCCAGAATCGCGGCGGATGGCAAAGCCATCACGGTATAGGCAATATAAAACGCAAACGTGACCCAGAGCGCCTGAAAATTATTCAGGTCGCAGGCAATTTTAAGAAAGGGAATCAGCGAGCCGTTGAGCCAGGTTGCAAAACCCAGTATAAAAAACAGCAGGCTGATAAAAAACATGGCGGCCACAACATCTCTGGTTGATCCGGCCGACTGCTCGTTTTCATTCATGGTGCATTCCAAATTATATTAATCCACGTCAATTCGCGTTGATGCGAATTAACCTAGATGGTGAATCTTGAAAAAAGCCTCCCTTTTGAAGGGGAGGCTTTTCAGCGTGTGATCAGTTCCGCTCTGCGATCAGAACTTGCCGCGCAATCCGATGCTGTAGCGGGAACCGTTTTCATAACTGCCGACCGGAATCCCGGCGGTGGTATTGGTCCGTACAAACTCGTTATTCAGATTGACCGCTGTCAGAAATACACTGAGATGTTTGTCAATGTCGTAGTCGGCATTGGCATCCCACTGTCCGTAGGCGCTGGTAATGTCCTGTCCGCCCTCATCAAAGCCACCGTATGTTTTGGAACGGTAGTTATAGGAAATACGGGCCGAAAAACCATTTTTCTCATAGAAAGCAGAATAGTTGAAATACTCTCTCGAGTTGCCCACCACTTCAGCCGGTTGTCCTTCGGAAGTTGCATTCGATTTGGCGTCAGTCAGGGTCAGATTGCTCACCATGCCAAAGCCACCGCCCAGAGGTTGCTGCCACTGCAGTTCCAAACCGTTGATGGATGCACCTGAGTTGGCATTCACCGAATGCACCACCTGGGACGCGACACCGTTGACGGTCTCGAAATCGGAGTTGGTGTAGATGAAGGTGTCGAGCCGTTTGGCAAACACGGTTGCAGACAGCATGGATGCATCGGCAAAATACCATTCCGCACCGGCTTCAATCTGGTTGGCGTGATACGGTTTCAGCATTGGATTACCACCTGAATATTTATTGGTAATGGTACCGTCCGGAGTCAGTGCCGGACTCAACTGCGACCAGTCAGGGCGAGCCATGCCTCGGGACGCTGCCGCACGCAAGATCAGATCATTGCGCAAGTCATACACTACATTCAGACTGGGCAACACATCGGTATAGGAATGATCAACACTGACTGAAGAATAACTGGACTGACCGCTGAGCTGCTCGTAACCGGTGGAGCTGTCATCGGTTTTCACCAGACGCACGCCGAAATCGCCGCGCAATTTATTGACTTCAAAATCAGCCTTGCCGTATGCAGCAGTAATCTGTTCTTTAATACTGTAGTCAGCGGCCCAGTTCTTTGCATACACCATACCCTGGTTATACATCGGTACCACCGTGCCCCAGAAAGCAGCTGGATTGACCATGGCAAACTGTTGCAGGGAGCCGGCCGAGTTGTTCAGTACCGGCGTTGAACCCGTGGATACTGACGCCAGTGACAGTGACTGCCAGCCCGGTTGTCCGGGTCCGTCTGTGGCGCTCATCTGGGTATTTGAATTGGTGCTGTCGCTGACCTTCAGACCGAATTTGATATCACGTAAAAAAGCGGCGTTCAAATCAAGAGTCAGATCACCCTGCGCATAATTTTCCTGCGCTTTCATTTCACGCGGATTGTCATGCGCACTCATGAGTGACATGACATTCGGATTATTCGGATCAATCTGGTTATACGTCACGCCGAAGGTATTGTTGCCGGCAGTATTGGTCGTGATCGATGACGGCGCGGCAAACCACATGTCATAGTCATGGCTGCTGCCACCTTTGGCGCTGGTGGCACCGGCCTGTCCGTGTGCAGTCCAGCCATCGCCTTTATAGGTGCCATCCAGGTCGAACACCTGTGAATCCACGTACGCCTTGCGAAATATCGGCTCAAACGACAGATTGCCGCCGATTGGATAACCATTCACGTTTTGACCGGACCCTGCGGTACGGACGGTGCCGCCGACCAGAGCCGGCCCGTTGACAGTCTGAATGATGTTGGGATTGGTGACAGTCAGCGTGCCGCTTTTGCCAGTTGTGGCATTGGCCGCAGCAGGAGTGGCAACACCGCCCCACAGCCACAGATAATTCTGGTTGCTGTTGTTCAAATCCATATTGGTATTGAGCATGCTCAGGGAAATATCCGTCTGGCGATTCGGTTTGAATTCGAAGACCAGATTCTCGGTGGTGCGTTTGCGGTCCTGCTGGAACATCGGTGTACCGCCGCCCCAGGCAGCCATGACGTTCTGCGTCACTGCCCCAGTTTGTGCATTCACAATATTGTATTGGGAACCGCCATCGGTAAAGTTTTCCAGGCCGTTACGCTGCAGGGTCTGCTTCTGGTCGTTCAGTGCAAACAGTACGCCAAAGGTGTTCGCATCGTTTTTCCAGTTGATTACGCCGGACAGTTGTGGGTCCCATTTTTTTGGCAGGTCGCTGTACACTGCTTCCACCGAAAACTGTGCGGTCAGCTGATCCTTGAACTGAAACGGTTTGCGGGTTTTGATATCGATCAGACCGCCGATAGTTCCTTCGTTCTGGTCGGCGGACGGGCTCTTGTAAATATCCATGCTGGAAATGATTTCCGAAGGAAGGATGTCAAAGCTGAAACCGCGTGACTGCTGGTCATTGGCCCACCAGTAGGCCGACGCCACGTCCTGGCCATTGAGCTGTGCCATGTTCAGATCTTTGTTGGTGCCGCGAATGAACACGTCACGATTGACTCCCAGTTTATTTTCAACCGACACACCCGGCACGCGCTGCAATGCATCGCCGACGTTTTTATCCGGGAATTTGCCGATGTCTTCTGCAGAAACCGAATCCATGACGTTCTGGGCGTCACGTTTGGTAGCCAGATTTTTATTCAGCGAATCTCTGATGCCCTGCACTTCAACCACCTGTGCCGCTGCGTCAGACCCGCTGGCGGCCTGTGCCTGCTGGTCGGCTGCATACGCAGTCTGAATTGATAGGGTGCTCACAACAACTGCAATCAGACCGGGTAATAATTTTTTCTTGAATAAAGGCTTAGTCATGCAAATATCTCCCTGAGAATTGTTTATTGAAATACGACTATTGTTTGACGTTAAAAAAACTGGAACCTCTGAATCTCCACTTTACAAATTCAACCACGCCACCCACCGCCACAAAAAAACCGACGCCTTGTGGGAGGCGCCGGCAACTCATACGACGGGTTGTATGATTCATCTTGATGGCCGTCCTTGCTGAGCGGCCGAACAATGAAACCGATGCTAGCAGTGGTCAGTTTGTAATGAAAGCGTGTGGCAGAATTTGCGCTGAAGGCAGCGAAGCTGCTGATTTGATTTAATAAAAACTGAAAGCGGAAATTATTGATCCTTACCTTTCTTTACTTTGATCGCAGCGTGGATTTATTTTCCGCTGTGCAAAGCCTGATTTGCGGTACCGGCATTTCGCATAAATAAATAAAAGGAAAAATAAAAATTATTAAATCCTTACAAAACTTTACAGAATGCATTCTGATTTTGTTGGATTTGTGGACAGGTCGCTGATCGACAATCATCCCGGCAGTTTAATGATCGCATTCAGACCACCCTGCGGATGATTGTTCAGTATCAGTTCTCCGCCATGCGTTTCAATCACGCTGCGCGCGATGCCCAGTCCCAACCCCATGCCACCCTCATTTTTTTCCCGGCCATGCACCAGCCGCACATAAGGATCAAACAGGCTGTGAAATGCTTCTTCCGGCACGCCGGGTCCGTGATCGCGGATCTGGATGAACACAAAGCGTGCATCCGCTGTAACGCTGATTTCAGCGTTCTCACCATAGAACAGTGCGTTGTCGAGCAGATTGCCAATGGCGCGCTTTAGCGCCAGCGGTTTGCCGCGCACGCTGATGCCGGATTCGGTATAGCTGACATGATGCCGCGCCAGATGCGCGCTGCGCACCAGACGCTTGATCAGTACATCCAGTTTGACTTCCATCGGATTTTCATGGATGTCGCTGTCCTTCACATATTGCAGTGCACCTTTGACCATCATGTCCAGATCATCCAGATCTTCTTCAAATTCGACCCGCAGCACATCATCGTCGAGAAGCTCGGAACGCAGTTTCAATCGCGTAATCGGTGTGCGCAAATCGTGTGAAATTGAAATGAACAAACGTTCGCGATCTTCCAGATAAGACTGAATGCGCAAACGCATGGCGGAAAAGGCACGGGCCGTATTGATAAATTCACGGCTGCCGGTTTCCGGCAGGTCAGGTGGACTTTCTCCCTTGCCAAAGGCTTCGGCAGCGTCTGACAGGGCCGACAGCGGGCGGGTGATCGAGCGCACCACCAGAAACGACAGCAGCAGCACGGCGGCCAGTGACAGTCCCAGCAGCAGCAAACGATCAACAGAAAGCGGATCGTTGACCTTTAAAAAGTACGGATTGGGCATCACCGAAGCCAGGTACAGCCAGTTGCCCGACTCCAGCTCTGTCTGGATTATCAGTACCGGAGCCGGGTCGGGTTTGATCAGCAGGATGTGCTGCACCCAGCTTTCCGGCAGGTCTGACAGATGCATGCCGCCTGCAGAGATGGTCAGTTGATCCGGCCAGGCAAATGCAACGCGGATCTGGGCGGAATTGGGCAGGTCGGAAATCAGTGTGCTGCGTACCTGGCTCACGACTGATTGCGCAATTGGCAAGGCTTCAATCTCGGTAACCGGGACGTAATCATTATTGTTCTGCACAAAGAACCGCGTGCCACCCATTTCACGAAACTGCTGAATCAGCACTGTGCGATAGTTGGCCGGCAGGCTGCTGAAAAAACGGATCGAGGACGACGCGCTGTGCGCCAGATAGGTTGCCGCAGTTCTGGCTTCGCTTTCGGCCTTGTTGCGTTGCTGGGCGGCCCAGATCACGCTGCCGGCCAGTTGCGTCAGCAGTACCCCAAACACCATCACCAGCGACAACCGGCCCAGCAGCGAGTGCGGCAGCCAGTGTCTGACCCGGACGGTTTCAGACACTGGAAGCGCTCACGTCGGCAGAAAACACATAGCCGGCACCACGCACGGTTTTAATCAGGGCAAACTGTTTGCTGTCATCTTTCAACAGCAATCGCAAACGGCTGATCTGCACATCCAGAGTCCGGTCCAGCGGTCCGACATCACGGCCACGCGTTTCTTCACAAAGCACACTGCGATCCAGCACGTCACCGGGATGTTCGACAAAATATTTCAGCAGCTGATAATCCAGGCCGGTCAGCGGTACCACGACGCCATCGCTGTCAGTCACCTTGCGCTCGATTAAATCCAGCGTGAATCCGACAAACCGGTAATAGCGCTGCACAGTCGCTGCCGATCCTTCAGCGCCACTGCGACGCAGGATTGCCTTGATACGCGCGAGCAGTTCACGCGGGCTGTACGGTTTGGCCATGTAATCATCCGCGCCCAGTTCCAGCCCCACGATACGGTCGGTTTCATCCGAGCTGGCAGTGAGCATGATGATAGGCACGTTGGAGCGCTGCCGTACAATTTTGCACAGGGCAAAGCCATCGGTGTCGGGCAGCATCACATCCAGTATTACCAATGACCACTGCTCGGTCTGGCTGTTGAATTCGGTAATAAAACTTTCACCGTTGTGGGCCAGTTTGACTTCGTACTGATTTTTTTCGAGATAGGTCTTCAGTAACAGCCGGGTTTTCTGGTCGTCATCGACGATGAGTATTTTACGTAGCATAGGGCTTCGGGCTCCTGTTGTTTTACTGGCGATTATTGATATTGAAGGTATGGTAAATGGCAGCGAGTCGCTTCTGGGTCTCGGCAGGTTTGACGCTGTCATCGATAAAGAAATGGTGGATCACGACAATAATGGCATCTCGGGTCGATTCATCGGTGGCCATGCGGTGCACCAGACTGGGAGCCTGCACGGCGGCACCTTCGGCAAATTTGCTCCATGATGCGCGCGCGCAGCTGTCCATTCTGGATGGGTCGGCATCGCGCCGCACCGATACCGATCCCTTGATGGCGTTATAGTCAGTTTGTACCGATGGCGTGGCTACCAGTCTGGCCAGCTTTTCCTGCGCCGGGCCGCGCGCCGGACTGGTGGAAAACATGGACAGCGTATCGACGCTGTACAGATGATATTTGCCGGTACCGGCTACGGTGCTGCAGGAAAATTCGTCATCGGTAGCCAGTCCCATTTCGTTAAGCTCGCCCTTGGCCCAGTCACCCATGATCATCATGGCAGTATCATGATTGGCAAACTGGCGAACCACAACCGGCCAGGGGCGCTCCTCAATCGGATTGCTCATCCACGATTTCATGATGCGCAAATGTTCCAGCGCCTCGATGAGGCGATGATCCAGCGCGGCCTGCACGCTCTGTTTTACGAACAGCTCACGGTGATATTCCGGGCCACTTTCGGCCAGAATCAGATTTTCAAACAGCGTGGCCACTTGCCACGGTTCGCTGCTTTGCGCCAGTGGAACAATACCGGCAGCTTTCAGGCGCGCTGCCAGGGTAATCATGTCATCCCAGGTTTCCGGCGCAGTCAGGCGGTACGTGGCAAAAATTTTGCGGTTGTAGAACAGGGTATTAATGCGATGGATGCCCAGCGGCGCAGCCACCACATGTTTGCGCGGCTGAATCAGACTTTGTACCGTGGGGAAAAAACCGTATTCCATCTACCGGCGCCAGCGACCCGGTCCAGTTCCAGCAGAAAGCCCAGTTCATCCCAGCCGCGAATCGACGCACCGATGACCTGGGTAACTTCCGGCGCATTGCCGGATAACACCCGGCTTTTCAGCACCTTGCCCGCACCAATGCCGGCGCCACCCGGAACCCCAACGTCCTGCCAGTAAACCCCTTCTTCAGCCAGCCGGCCGGCCAGATAAGTGGCGGCTTTGCGTTCGCTGTCGGAAGTCCACCAGTGCAAAACCTGCAGGGTATTGTCAGATTTGGGTGTTTCACAAATACCGTCTGGCGCAGCGCATACAAACAGCAGTGCGGCCATGCAGGTCGTTGTCACGAACCGCCTGACTGGTCGTGCGGCCAGGTGAGTTTGTAAAGTCACTGAGATTTTTTTATTTATAAAAACAGATGAGAAAAACAGAAACGGTGTGGCGAACATCATACCAAGGGCAAGGATATTCATCCCGATTTATTTCTCCTAAGTGGTATTACAAATGTGGCTTTTTGGTTCAGGACGGCAGTGTGCCAAAGTCTGCTTATTGTTCGAATTTTTTCTGGAGTTGGCACGCAAAAATTACACCCGATTGTCAGCTGGCCTGATTTATAAAAAAACAGGCACCCGCAGGTGCCTGTAATTTCTTCTGCAAACAATCACACAGCCTTGGCTGCCACCTTGGGCCGGCGCAAAACATACTGCACAATAATTGTCCGATATATCCAGCGCAGCATGGTCAACGTCATCAGTGCTTCAGCCATGGTCAGGAAAAATGCAAACACGATGTTCATGCGGGTAGAGCGTGCATTCATTTTGGCAAACAGGCGGTCACGTGAAATTTCGATGCTGTCGTAAAAAGTTGGTACCACCAGCAACGTCAGCAGGGTTGAGGTAATGGTGCCGCCGATAATTGCCACCGCCAGCGGCCGGTAGAATTCGCCGCCTTCACCGAGTCCGATGGCCACCGGCAGCATTCCGGCGATCAGCGCAAAGGTGGTCATCAGGATCGGACGCAGCCGCATCCGGCCGGCAAACATCAGCGACTCTTCGCGGCTGTGTCCTTCTGCTTCATGCCTTCTTGCGCAGTCCAGCAGCAGGATCGCGTTTTTGGCTACCAGACCCATGAGCATGATAATGCCGATCAGACTCATCAGATTGAGCGTGCCGCGCGTGATCAGCAGCGCCAGCACCACGCCGATCAGACTCAGCGGCAGCGACATCATCACGGCCACCGGTGCGGTGAAGGAACCGAACTGAATCACCAGAATCAGGTACATCAGGCCGATCCCCATGATCAGTGCGGTGACCATCTCGGTGAACAATAATTGCTGTTCGCGTGCGGCACCGCCGAGCTGAATCCCAAAACCGTCCGGGAAATCAATCGCCTTGGCAATTTTCAAGGCGTCCGCAGTGACTTCACCGGCAGAGCGACCTTCAGCGTTGGCCGATACGTTGACCATGCGCTTGCCTTCACTGTGCTGAATCTTGGACGGACCCTTGCTCATCTTGATACTGGCGATCTGGTCCAGCGGTACCATGTTGTTGCTGCCGGTGACGGCGATCGGCAGGTGTTCAATGTTTTCCGCGTTTAAACGGTCGCTGGGTTGCAGACGAACCGCTACGTCACGTGATTCGCCGGTCGGGTCGACCCAGTCGCCAACTTCCACTCCGGCAAAGGCCACCCGTAATGCCTGCGCGGCATCGGACACGGAAATGCCGAGTAAATTGGCCAGTCCGCGGTTGAGTTCAATCTGCAACTCATCCTTGGGTGCCTGTTCAGACAATCCCACGTCGACCGCACCCGGGACCTGGCGCAATTTGTCCATGAAGTCATTGGTGATGGCGGCCAGACGGCGCGAGTCGGTGCCATAGAATTTGATTTGCACCGGTTTTTCGGCACCGTTATTCGTGTCATCCAGCACGACATACTCGGCTCCGATAATTCCTTTCATTAAAGTGCGCAGTTCAACCGCAACCTGTTTGGCTGAACGCTTGCGCTTGGTGCTTTTTCCTATGTCCACATAAATGCGGCCACCACTGTCGTTGACATTGCTGTTGGTCGCGACAGTTTCGGCCACGGTGCGCGCCAGTTCAGCCGCTTTTTCCACCTTGATCTGGTTATATTTGAGACTGGAACTGGGTGGCGTGCGCACATCAATGGCAATGGTGCCGTTATCGGAAGCCGGTAAAAATTCGGAACCACCCAGCGTGGCGTGCAACACAATGGCGCCGACAAAACTCAGTCCGGCAATCATGGCCATGGCGCGACGGTGATGCAGTGCCCAGGCAATGACGTTACTGTATCCGTTGGCCTGGCGGTCAAACCAGTGGTTGAATTTTTGCAACCATAAACTGATGCCCTGTTTGGCCTGCAAATGATGTCCAACCGGGTCGCCCCAGTAAGCCGACAGCATCGGGTCAAGCGTAAAGGAAATAAACAGACTGACCAGTACCGAAGTCGTCACGGTCAGGGCAAAAGGCCTGAACCACTCTCCGGCGCCACCCTGCATGAACGCCACAGGGATAAATACCGCCATGATCGAAAACGTGGTCGAGACCACTGCCATGCCGATTTCACGGGTACCTTCCGAGGCGGCGCTGCGCCGGTCTTTGCCCATTTCCATGTGGCGCACAATATTTTCACGTACCACAATCGCATCGTCGATCAATACCCCGATGGCCAGTGACAGACCCAGCAAAGTCATGAAGTTCAGGGTAAATCCGCACACCCATACCGCGATAAAAGCCGCAATCACCGAAGTCGGCAAACTTAAGCCTGTGATCAGCGTGGAACGCCAGGAGTTCAGAAAAATATACACCACAAAGATAGTCAGCACTGCGCCAAACATTAACGAATCAATGACATTGTCCAGATTGGCCTGGGAATCTTCGCCGCCATCCTGGGTAATCACCAGTTTGGTGCCGGTCGGCATGGCCTTGTTCATTTCCACAACTTCTTCGCGGATTTTCTTGGCTACGGAGATGGTGCTGGCATTATTGGCGCGCGTGATTGAAATGTTGACGTTGGGCAGACCGTTGCGATTGCTGTAGGACGTGACTTCGGCAAATCCGTCTTCAATGGTGGCAACCTGGGCCAGCCGTACCAGCTGATCACCATTATGTTTGACAACAATCTGATCAAACTCGGCCGGTGTTTCTATGCGTCCCACCAGGCGTATGCTTTGCTCACTTAGCGTACCGCTGACCTTACCGACCGGCGCGTTGGTGTTCTGACTGTGCAGCGCGTTGACCACGTCGCTGACTGACACGTTGTACTCACGCAGCTTTTCGGCTTTGATCAGCACGCTCAGTTCGCGGTGCAGCGACCCGTTGACTGCCACCACGGCCACACCGTCAACCGCCCTGAATTTGTCGGCCAGCTGGTCTTCTGCCAGGCGCGAAATTTCCGCGTGGGTCTGGCTGGTCGATGCCAGTGACAGTTCCATGATCGGCTCGGCAGAGGGATCGATGCGCTGCAGCACCGGTTCGCGCATTTCGGTCGGCAGTTTGTAGCGCACGGTACCGATGGCATTGCGAATTTCATCGGAGGCCTCAACCAGATTTTTATTGAACTTGAAAATGATGACGATGGTTGCATTGCCTTCATTCGCAGTGGAACGCAACTGATCGACACCGGTGATGCTTTGCAGCGATTTTTCGATCCGGTTGATTACTTCTCGTTCTACCGTTTCTGGCGACGCGCCAGGATAGGGGATGTTTAACACGATCACCGGCGGCTGCACATCGGGAATCTGGTTTACTTTGAGTTTTTTAAGCGCCAGCAAACCAAGGCACATCAGCATGATGATGATGACGATGGTCGCAACCGGGCGCTTGATACTGAAGTCGGATAGGAACATGGCTTATTTTCCTTTGGCGCTGGCAGGGGCGGGTTGGTTCGACGTGTCGACTTTCTGACCGTCTTTGAGTGTGGTGGTCGGGTTGCGCAGCACCACGTCGCCTTCGCTCACGCCACTTTTTGCGACGTAATCGCCGCGCCGCTGATCGCGTCCACCCAGAGCAACGTCCACCTTGCGGATCACCCCGTCTTTGATTTTCCAGGTTGAGGTCCTGTCACCGCTGCGAACGATGGCCGCATCCGGAATCATCAGGGTCGCGACGCTGGTCGCTTCGATCTGACCTTCTGCATACAGACCGGATACCATCGGCAGATCGCTGCCCTTGAAACTGACCAGCACTTCCACCTGCCGTGTAATCGGATTGGCTTCAGGATTGATCCGTTTGACGATGCCATTAAATGACTGCCCGGTATACCCGTTGATTCTGAAACTGACCCTTTGACCAACATTAACCTGACTGACCATGTCGGCCGAAACCAGTCCTTCAAAACGCATACTGGCCGGATCGATCACCTTGATCAGTTCTTTGCCGATCTGGGCGGTATCGCCGTTTGATACTTTGCGTTCGGCGACGATGCCGTCAAACGGTGCGCGAATTTCGGTACGCTGCAGTTGCTGGCGGGCCTGTACGGTGCGAGTTTTGGCGGCGGATAAATCGGACAGATTGTTGTTGCGTTTGATTTCAGCATCTTCGACCTGCTGGGCTGAAGCCATGCCGGAAGAGCGCAGGGTTTTCAGGCGTTCATACTGGCGTTGCGCCTGTTCCAGAGACTGCGATGCAGCCCGTTCCGATTCCTGGGCCGAATTCAGACTGTCGCGTATCGACGTGTCATCGAGCCGAACCAGCAGGTCGCCTTTTTTGACCTTTTCGCCGTTTTCTTTTAATACCTGCAGAACCACTGAAGAAATCTCAGCACGCAGGTCGGCCTTTTTTTCAGGTTGAATAGCACCGGTTATGGACGGGCCAGAGGCGAACGAATTGCTGTGTATGATGGTGATATCTTCAGGCGCAATCAGCAAAATTTCAGTTGAGACGGCCGTTTTGTCAGCCTTGGACGAAGCGTTGTTGCATCCGGTCAGCGTTATGGAAACCGCCAGAGCTAACGTGGATGCAATCAGCAAAGTGGAAAGAGTGTGTCGCAACATGGTGAATCTCCAGGCTAGATAATTTAAGTTGCCGCGAGTATACATAACTTCGGTGCGGCAATTGAATCATGAATCAAATTTTAATCGCTCATTGTCAGTCGGGTTTTACAAACTGTCGGCAGTATAGTGAATTCAAGTTTTGCCATTGAACCAATGCGACGAAACGGAGAAATACAGGGATGAGCGGATGAATCAGTGGATGAGCTGCGGCGCTGCCGCTGTGATTGCCTGACTGGTTCATGTCCGCCGTGACGCGACTCCATTCTGTCCAAATTTGATGGCAAAAACATCATACCATCTGCGCTACTCATTCCCTCCTGTAATTTATTCACCTCAGCAACTATAATTCAGGCTCCAGCAATCTACTCAGTTGAACCAGAACGGACCTGATCAGTTATGCATTACACAATTTTCGATACGCCGGTAATCAATACGCTGATGCGCTGGTTTTCCGTTTTGATGCTGCGTGTGCTGGGCTGGCGCGTCGAGGGGCAGGCACCCGCCGAACCGAAATATGTACTGATTGCCGCGCCGCACACCAGCAACTGGGATTTTCCGTTCACCCTGATGGTCTGTTTTGCCTTGCGTCTGCGGGTGTACTGGATGGGCAAATCCAGCCTGTTTCCCCCGGGGCTCGGATCGGTCATGCGCTGGCTGGGCGGCATTTCAGTGGACCGCGACAAGTCCGGCAATCTGGTGCAGTCCACCGTGGATGCTTTCAACCGCAGCGAACGGTTGACGGTGATCGTGCCGCCCGAAGGAACGCGCGGCAAGGTCAGCCACTGGAAAACCGGCTTTTATTACATTGCGCTGGGTGCCAAGGTACCGATACTGCTGGGCTTTCTGGACTTTAAGGACAAGGTTGGTGGTGTGGCGCATCTGTTTCATCCCACCGGTGAAATTGAAAAGGATATGCTGGAAATCCAGCGCTTCTATCGCGGCTTTACCGGCAAACGCGCCCGGCAGTTTGATGATCAGACCATTCAGATAAAAAATGACAATCCGGCTGCGCAACGTCGCGAGGAAGACCAGTAAGACTTGAATTAGTTGAACCCGGCACAGTTTTTTACCTGTGCGCACAACCTGGCGAACAGTGTGGTCGCGATGGCAGTCGGCGTGATCTTTACGTTGACAATCTCCCAAAAAATCTGGTCGGCGACTGCCGCGCTGCTGGTCACCGGCTTTGCCCGCCAAGGAATTCTTCCGTTTGGTTTCCGAATGGCAGAATGTGACCTGACAAGGTAAAATCCCGCGTCCCGATTAATTCCCCCTTCCGATAGGCTTTACATGAATAAATTTTACGATTCGCCCTTTTCCCGTGGTCATGATCATGTGTTTCTCGGGGAGGGACATGATGCCAACGGACGCAAAACCTGGTCGGTGATTGTGTTGTGTACCATCATGATGATTGTCGAAATTGCCGGCGGCAGCATGTTTGGTTCACTGGCACTGGTGGCAGACGGCCTGCATATGTCGACGCATGCCGGCGCCATGCTCATCGCGGCACTGGCCTATACCTACGCGCGCAAACACGCGGGCAATCCGCAATTTGTTTTTGGTACCGGAAAAATGGGTGATCTGGCCGGTTTTACCAGCGCCATTATTCTGGCCATGATTGCGCTGCTGATCGGGTATGAAGCAATCGACCGGTTTATTGCACCGGTAGCTATCCATTTTACTGAAGCGATACCGATTGCCGTGCTTGGACTGGCCGTCAATATTGTCAGCGCCTGGCTGTTAAGCGGGGGCGACCATGGTCACAGCCATGGGCACAGTCATGCCGGGCACGATCATCATGATCATGGCGAACACGAACATGACCATCACGACCACCACGATCATCACGACCACGACCATCACGAACATGATCGCAATCACCGCGATCACAACATGCGCGCTGCCTATATCCATGTGATTGCCGATGCGGCAGTGTCGGTGCTGGCCATTATCGGTCTGCTGCTGGCGCGCAATTTTGGCTGGATGTGGATGGATCCGGCGGCCGGGATTATCGGCGCTTTGGTGATCCTGAGCTGGTCATACACCTTGATCAAGGATACCGGCGCCATCCTGCTGGACATGAATCCGGGTGCGGCGATGGTTGAAAAAGTGGAAGCCATCGTCAACGAATCGGGCGACCAGTTACTGGATCTGCATATCTGGCGTCTGGGGCCGGGACATTTCGGCGCCGTGGTGTCGGTAGCCACCCGTGAGGTCGGGCGTGGTCCGGTGTTTTATCATGAGTTGCTCAGTGCGCAAAAGGGACTGTCGCATATTACGGTTGAAGTACATTACGCCGGGGTCGACAAATGAGGCATTTCATTCACCGCTTTTCACCAGCTCGATAATTAACTCACCGTAAGTAGCCAGCTTTTTCTCACCCACACCACTGACGCCGCGCAATTCTTCCAGTGATGACGGGTGTGCATTGGCAATGTCGCGCAGTGTGCTGTCATGGAAAATTACATACGCAGGTACATTGTGCAAACGCGCAGTTTCCATGCGCCAGTTGCGCAGTTTTTCAAATAACTGCACAGCGCTGGCAGTGAGGTCGGCTTCGACATATCCCTTGCTGACACTGCGTTTCTGTTTGGTCGGCTTTTGCGGCTTTTCATAGCGGCGCATCTGCACGCTGATTTCACCTTTCAATACCTGGCGTGCCGTTTCGGTCAGTTTCAGGGCATTGTAGGAATCATAGTCAACGCTGACGTAACCTTGCGCTATGGCCTGACGCAAAATGGCGCGCCATTCGGCTTCGCTGCGTTCTGATCCGATGCCATAGGTGGAGAGTTTGTTGTGACGCCACTGCTGGATGCGTTCACTGTCCGCGCCGCGCAGCACATCAATGACATGTCCTGCAGCAAAGCGCTGATCAACCCGGTAAATGGCGGACAGCAGTTGCTGGGTGACGATGCTGGCATCAAACGCACTGGGCGGATTGAGGCAGACATCGCAGTTGCCGCATTTGTTGGCGTCATGCTGACCAAAATAAGTCAGCAGGTGCGCGCGCCGGCAGTGAATAGTTTCGCACAGCGCGAGCATGGCATCGAGCTTGCCGCTCTGCAGGCGCTTGTAATTTTCATCGGCTTCGGATTCATCGATCATGCGGCGCTGCTGCACCACATCCTGCAATCCGTACGCCATCCAGGCATTGGCCGGTGCGCCGTCACGCCCGGCCCGGCCGGTTTCCTGATAATAGCCCTCAATACTTTTGGGTAAATCCAGATGCGCAACAAAGCGCACGTCGGGTTTGTCGATGCCCATGCCGAAGGCGATCGTTGCCACCATCACAATGCCGTCTTCGCGCAAAAAACGCGCCTGATTTGCGGTGCGGATTTTGGTGTCGAGGCCGGCGTGATAGGGCAGGGCGCTGATGTTGTGTTCGTTTAAAAATTCGGCGGTTTCTTCCACCTTCTTGCGCGACAGACAGTACACAATGCCGGCATCCTGCGCATGTTCGGCCTGCAGAAAATCCAGCAGCTGATGGCGTCCGATGGCTTTTTCAACAATGCGGTAACGGATATTGGGGCGGTCAAACGAGGAAACAAACTGCAACGCATTTTCGAGTTGCAGCCGGGTGATGATTTCGGCGCGGGTGGCCTGATCGGCCGTGGCAGTGAGCGCGATGCGCGGCACGTTGGGAAAACGCTCATGCAGCACCGACAGTTTGATGTATTCGGGCCGGAAGTCGTGTCCCCATTGTGAGACGCAGTGCGCTTCATCAATGGCGAACAGCGAGATCGGGCAGACTTCCAGCAATTCCAGGCAGCGCTGGGTCAGCAAACGTTCCGGTGCCACGTAGACAAGATCGAGTTCACCCTGACGCATTTTCTGCTCAATCGCCAGAGCCTGTGCAAAGGTCTGGCTGGAATTGATGAAGGCGGCACGTACGCCGACTTCAGCCAGCGCATCAACCTGATCCTGCATGAGTGCGATCAGCGGTGAAACGACAATGCCCACGCCAGCGCGCAACATAGCCGGGATCTGATAGCACAGCGACTTGCCGCCGCCGGTCGGCATGAGCACCAGTGCATCGCCACCAGCTGTGACGTGATCGATAATTTCAGCTTGCGAGCCGCGGAAAGCGGGATAGCCAAAGACGCTTTGAAGTAATTTCAGTGCTGGCTGATTCATTTATGCACAGTCCTTTGGGCAGGTTGCCAGTTCCAATTCGGTGAGCCAGCGCATCGACTGCTCTCTGGAATTGCCACACATTTCCTCTGATGGCTGCAACCCGGCACAAACTGCAGGCCGCAGCGGGCTGTCAAATATCATGCAACGCAGATTGCCATCGAGCTGAACGCACGGCACCCCGGCCGGCTTGCCATTTGGCATGCCCGGGATGGGGGAGGTGATCGAGGGAGCGGTGCAGCAGGCACCGCAGCTGGTTCGGCAGGAAATCAAAGTCATGGGTTCGTAGTATACAATAGCGGCCAGTTGATTAGACGAGGAGTACGATGAATAGTTCAAAATTACGAAAAACAGGTCACGGATTATCGCCTGAACAATTATTTCGCAACAATCGCGAATGGGCCGCGGACATCAAGGCGCAGGACGAACAGTTCTTTTCCAAGTTGGCATCTCAACAATCTCCCGATTATTTATGGATTGGCTGCTCCGACTCACGGGTGCCGGCCAATGAACTGCTGGGCCTGCTTCCCGGTGAACTGTTCGTACATCGCAATATTGCCAATGTGGTGGTGCATTCGGATCTGAACTGTCTGTCGGTGCTACAGTTTGCGGTGGATGTGCTCAAGGTCAAGCATGTCATTGTCTGTGGTCATTACGGCTGCTCCGGTGTGGACGCCGCTCTGAAAAACCGCCGTATCGGTCTGGCCGACAACTGGTTGCGCCATGTGCAGGATGTTCATCAAAAACATGAGCGCTATCTGGGCGAGGCACTGGCCGATCACGTCAGGCAGAATCGTTTGTGCGAACTGAACGTGATCGAGCAGGTCATCAATTTGTGTCAGACCACGATCGTCAATGACGCCTGGGACCGGAAACAGGAACTGACCATACACGGTTGGGTCTATGGTCTGCAGGATGGACTGTTAAATGAAGTCGGGATGAGTATCAGCGGTCCGGAGATGCTGGCTGAAAAGCTGGCTGTCAGTTTGTCCAAATATGAAAAGCCGCAAATCGGTTCCAAGCCCTAGTGTAGGTCTACAGATTTGAATTAATTAAAAACAGTGTTCAGCGGCAGGGAAACTGCCATCCTTGACCGCAGACACATACGCCATGACTGCCGCATCAATACTGGTCTGACCCTCCATGAAATTCTTCACAAAGCGCGCTTTTTTGCCTGGAAACACACCCAATAAATCGTGCATCACCAAAACCTGACCCGAACAGTCCGGGCCGGCGCCGATGCCGATGGTGGGCATGGCCAAAATTTCGGTGAGTTGCGCGGCCAAGTCGCGCGGTATCGCTTCGAGTACCAGCAGGCCGGCACCGGCAGCCTGCACAATAAGTGCATCTTCTTTTAACCGGTCCGCGGCAGCGCTGGTTTTTCCCTGCACTTTGTAGCCGCCCATCTGATGGATGGATTGCGGTGTCAGACCCAGATGCGCACAGACCGGAATTGATCGCTCGGTCAGAAACTGGATGGTGGGAGCCAGCCAGGCACCGCCTTCGAGTTTGACCATCTGGGCACCGGCCTGCACCAGTTGCACGGCATTCTGCATGGCCTGCTCCGGCGTGGAGTAACTGCCAAACGGCATGTCGGCCACCACCAGACTGTGTTGGTTGCCGCGTGCCACACTGGCAGTGTGGTAGGCAATGTCGGCGATGGTCACCGGCAGTGTCGAGGCATGCCCCTGACAGACCATGCCCAGAGAATCACCGATGAGCAGGATGTCGACACCGCAGCGATCCATCAGGGAAGCAAAACTGGCGTCATAACAGGTCAGCATGGTGATTTTTTCGCCCTGGGTCTTTAAGGCAGCCAGACCGGGGACGGTGACGTTTTTGCGGTTCGGTTCTTGCAGGTAGGTAGCCATAGAATCAACGTATGAGTGAGCAGTTTAGTAAGTCTGATCGAGCTTTACAGCGCATTTCGCCACGATCGGGCGGGCAATTATGCCACTTAATCTGAAAATTGAGCCGTTCATCGGAAACTTTAATTAGACTGCTGACTTCCTAATTGAATTTGGGCAATAATTGAGAAAAGGAAAAATGCCATGAAAAATACCCGTTCACTTTACAGCGCCCAGACCGGCTTCACTCTGATCGAATTGATGATCGTTGTGGCAATAGTCGGCATTCTGACCGCGATTGCCATGCCTCAGTACACAAATTACGTGATCAAGGGAAAAATCCCGGATGCCACGTCGACTCTGGCGACCAAACATGTGCAGATGGAGCAATATTTTCAGGACAATCAAACCTACGCGAATGCGCCGGCCTGTAATGCCGATACTACCTCCAGCAAAAATTACACCTTCAGTTGTTCAGTCGCCGGTACTCTAACGGCATTTACACTGCAGGCCGTGGGAACCGGATCGATGAGCGGCTTTAGCTATACGCTCGATCAGAGTAATAACAAGCAGTCAACAGTTGCTGCGCCGGCACCTGCTTCATGGATCAGCTCGTCCGTGAACTGCTGGATTACCGGACCGGGGGGCGTGTGCTAGGCCGGTCATCGCAGCGTGGTGTGAGCCTGATCGAACTTGTGATCGGGTTGGTGATTGTGGGCCTGCTGGTTTTGATCGGGGCGCCCAGTTTTGCTACTTTTCTGCAGAACAGCCAGATCCGCAATGCCAGTGAATCGATTCAGAACGGGTTAAGTCTGGCGCGCTCCGAAGCGGTGCGCCGCAATACTGAAGTTACGCTCAGTCTGTCCAAAACCAGTGCGGGCGCTGATGTGGCCAACAGCTCATCCTGGGAGGTTGGCTGTACTACCGTTTCGACGAACCTCACCTCCTGTCCGGCCGATATTCAGCACCGTTCCTATCTCGAAGGCTCAAAAAATGTGACGATCACAAATACCGTTACCGGAGCGGCCGGGGCTACGTTTGCTACGACCGGTCAACTTACCTTCAATGGCTACGGCAAAGTGGTGGGTCTGCCCGCAGCCAATACCGCCGTGATTGATATTGTCACCAGTGTCAACGGGGCGACCTGTGCTGCAGATGGGGGAGCGATGCGCTGTTTAAGGTTGATAGTGAGCCCGGCCGGTCAGGTGCGCATGTGTGATCCGGCCTTGACACTGACTAATGCCAGCAGTCCGCAAGCCTGCTGATGCCGGCAATTTATTGAAAATTCAGGTGAATAACATGCGTATGTCATTGATCAAAACAGTCAAAAAACCAGTGAGCCTGAAAAATCAGAGTGGTGTGTTGCTGATAGAAGCGATGATTGCCATTTTTATTTTTTCTCTGGGCATCATCAGCATTATTGGTCTGCAGTCAGTCTCGGTACAGCAGGTAACTAGTGCGAAGTATCGTACCCAGGCCGGTATATTGGCAAATCAACTCATCAGCAGCATGTGGATCAGCGACAGGACGAACTCTACGCTGCAAACCAATTTTAATACCGGCGGGGCAAGTTACAACACCTGGTTGGCCTCCGTGCAGGCGACCTTGCCTGGAACAACTCTGGCACCACCGACAGTCAATGTTGATGGAACCAATCAGGTAACGGTAACAATAAAATGGGTGGAACCAAATGACGCGACAACCGTGCACAAATTTGTTTCTATGGCGCTGGTCAAATAATGGAGAATAATGTGTTACTGCATACAAAATTTTCCACACGTCGCATTGCTGGTTTCAGCCTGATCGAAACCCTGGTAGCGTTGACGATTGGCATGCTGGGCGCAATTATCATGTTGCAGGTCTATTCTTTGTCGGAAGAGCGCCAACGGGTAGCGACCTACGGCGGTGATGCGCAAAGCAATGGCATTCAGGTGTTTTACCAATTACAAAGCGATATCAATAAATCCGGATATGGTTTTAATTCCTATACCCTGTTTGGATGCGGCGCTGTCTGGAAAACCTCTTCCGGTGCGGTACTGACTAATCCGGTACCGATAGCACCGGTGACGATCAACCCGGTTTCGTCGACAGGCGGGCAACTGATAACCGGAAACGATCCCAATACCGACACACTTTTAATCATGTACGGCAATGGCAGCAATGAACCCGAAGGCAATGCCATATCGAATGTTGCAGGAACAGTCTATTCCGTTCAAATGGCCAGTGCCTTTGCTGCGGGCGACTATGTGCTGGCGGCTTCAATGGGTTCTTCAGCCTGTCCTTCCGGCAGCTTGACCTTTGACCAGATTACAGCAGCTCCAACGGCAACTACGGTCACCGTTGCAACCGGTGCGGCAGGTAGTTCGGTTCTGTTTAATCTCGGGCCAGGTACAGTTGGTGCTCCTTCCTCGACCCACCCAAACGGTCCCACTGTACTGGCCTACGCAATTCGTAACGGTAACCTGACTGTTTGCGACTATATGGTGAACGATTGCAGCAATACCGCATTTAACACCAGCGCAGCTATATGGGAACCGATAGGAAGTAACATCGTCAGTTTGCGAGCAGTCTATCTACAGGATACTTCGGCTATCCATTTCATGGATGGCATACCGGATGCGAATGGGACCAACCAGACTACGCCCACGACGGCCTGCGGTTGGCTCAGGGTATCTGCAGTCAACCTTGCACTGGTGTCGCGCAGCCAGCAGTTTAATAAAACGGTAGTAACCAATACCGCAGCGAATGCACCGAGCCCGGTCAATGCACCGGCATGGGCGGGGGACGCAGTAGCCCCGTTAATAGGCCCTACTACCGCAACGCTGGGCCTGGGGCCAGATTCGGCAGCTGACGAACCCTGGAAACATTATCGTTATGTGGTTTTTCAATCCGTCATGCCAATTCGAAATGTTGTCTGGATGGGGACTAAATCAGAATGTTAACCAGAACTATAAACAGGGGATTTCCAGAGAAATCCATGCATAAGCAAAGCGGCGTCGTACTGATCGTCGCGCTGGTTGTGCTGGTGGCCATGACTTTTGCGGCCATCATGTTGGTGCGCTCGGTTGACACCAATAATCTGATCGCCGGCAACCTCGCATTTAAACAGTCGGCAACCCGTTCAGCCGATGCGGGAGTTGAAGCAGCGCTTGGCTACCTGACTGCCAACAATGCAGTCGGCAGTATTGTTCTTTACGGTGATGACGGACCCAATGGGTATTCAGCAAGTGGCAGTAATCCCTTAAACAATCCATCAGTAACACCGACGGTGCAGTCCTGGGATTCGTACTGGAATACCACGCTGGTGCATCGCAAGCCAGTTGCGCTGGCTACTGATGCTTCAGGCAATACTGTGTCCTATGTCATAGACCGGCTCTGTTATAACTCCGGTGCACCTACTTCGGGTGCGAACTGTATTGCCTCGCCCGTTCTTGCAACTTCAGTGGGTGGTAATCCTAATATGTCGAACCATCCGGGATTGAATGCAACCGCCGGTGCTTATTACCGAATTACGGTTCGCGTTGATGGACCACGTAATACCGTGAGCTATATTCAGGCGGTGGTTTCGTTGTAGTCGTATTGGTTAAAATTAATTCAAGGGTAATATCATGAACAACTCCAGACTGGTCAGAGCGATTTTTGCTGCCGCTATTGCGGTTACTGCGACGGCAAACTCTTATGCTCAAACAGATATTTCAACCAATCCCTTAACCACCTACAACGCATCAACTACGATACCGGTCAAACCGAATATCCTGTATGTCATGGATGATTCAGGATCGATGGCCTGGGATTTTTTACCGGATGCGGCCTGCGGAAGCATGTCGATTACCAATTCAGGTTGCGGTTCAACGGCTGATTCACCAGCGGTCCTGCCCGGTGATTACTGGTTCAAGAACCAGGGCTTTAACGGTATTTATTATTCCTCTGCAACGACTTACACACCGCCAACGGTAGTAACAACCTCAGGGCAGCCGGATACCACAACGCACCCGAGCATGACCGGTACCTCGGCAGCGACCGGTGGGGTAAATTGGGCAGCTACGCCGGTTGACGGCTATGGAATACAGTCAACCTCGACGGTCAATCTGGTGACGCAAACGCCCAAACCTTATTTTTATACGACTATTCCCGGGGAATATTGCACGACGACTGGGCTGCAGATATGTAATGCGCAAACTGCCCCGTCAACGGCCTACCCTTATCCTGCCTATCTCAGATGGTGCAGTGATGCAGCGTTGACTACAGGATGCCAGGCGACTTTTAATGAAGGCGCAGCTGCGCAATATATTCGTGCTCCATCTCCGGCGACTGCAACGATTACCGTTGCCGGTTCAACGTCAAGTTCTCTGAGCGGTATCACGGTTGACGGACTGCAAATTATGTCGGCAACCTCATCAGCGTCAAACACGTCTTCAACGGTTGCTTCCAATATCGCAGCTCAGATCAATGCCTGTTCATTCAGTTTGCCCAGTGGGACGCATTGCTCTATGGTCGGCTACTCGGCCAGCGCCAACGGTAGCGTAGTAACAATTACCGCGCCTGGTATTACCACTTCGACGCCAGCGGTAACGCAAGTCGGCACCATGGCATTTACTGTGACAGCGTTTGCCGCGGGTTCGGTACCAGGCTATGTGCTGCGCACAACAATTACACCCAGCGTAACCAGTTATGCTTATGCGCCAGGTTATAACTACGCCACTGCGGGCGCCACGACTTACCCGACGCCGTCTGGCAGCCCGGTAAAAGCCGCCACACGTACCGATTGTGCCGGCACAACCTGTACTTATCAGGAAGAAATGACCAATTATGCAAACTGGTGGGCTTACTACCACACCCGTATGCAAATGATCAAAACATCTTTGAGCAATGCAACGGCGGCGCTGGATAAACCGGCAGACATTACGGCCGGTATTACGAATTTTCGTTTGGGTTTGATGACGATCAACAATAATGCCGGGACCGAATTCGCCCCCATGAATGATTTTTCCGGAACCAATAAATACAATTGGTCAACCACGATGTTAAAAGCCAAGCCAGGCAATTCTACGGACCTTGGAAAATGGTTATCGACGGCGGGCGAGTATTATGCAGGTACATTGAATACCAGCACCATTAATGGCGTTGCGGTTCCTGCTGACCCGATGCAGTATTCCTGCCAGCATAATTACACCATTCTGTCGACCGACGGATATTGGAACGTCACGTCCGGTTTTGTAAAAATGGACGGTACCACTGCAGTGGGTAATCAGGATAATCTCCTGCCGCCGCCATACTGGGATGGTGCTTCCAACACCATTCAGTCGCAAACAAGTACCCTGCAAAGCCGCACTGTACAGCCAACTTTTCTGCAACAGACCAGCAATCTGCAGCAACAGCCGTTGACAACCACCTATCAATCGCAGAACAGTTACTTACAAAGTCAAACTACACAGCTGCAGAAGACAACTGCGCAACTCTTGATCAGCACACAATTGTTTAAAAATGGAAGCTGGTCGGCACCGATCCCTGCTGCCAGTGGGTGCACCTATAATGTCTCTTCAAAAACTTATCCGCATACCGAGTGTACTTACGGGGGAACGACTACTGTTGTCGGCGCAGCCACATGCGCTGTGACTGCCTCTTCAGGCACAAGCGGCACCTATGCAGGACCCACTGCCGTGACTGCATGTACCTCAGTGATTACCGTGCCCTATGCCAATACCGCGTCTACATGTACCGCCACAGGCACGCCGAATGCTAGCGGAAATACGACACAGTGTAAGTACTCTGCCTATACAACAGCGGTAACTGTACCTTCCTGCAGTACTGTGGCCCCGTCTGGTAGTTCGCCCTACATCGTTACTCAGGCAACTAAGTGCACAGGGCCGACTGTGACACCTGGTGCCTGGACCAACGTTGCAGCTGGAGACACCTGCACCAAATCGGCAACCATCAACTGTCAGTATACAGCCTGGTCATCCTCGACTACCGTGAACTCCTGTGCCGCATTGGCGCAGTCGACAAGTTCACCTTATTCTGTGGTGACTGCAGTGAAATGTGCCGCTGGAACCACTCAGTATGGAACCTGGACCAATGCCACATCGTGTTCCACCTCTGCAGCTCTGCAGTGTCAATATACGGCGTGGTCCGGTTGGGCCACCGTGGCCAGTTGTACCGCCGTGCCGCAATCAGGTGCATCGCCTTATTCAGTAGGTACAGCAATCAACTGCAAGACAGTAACCTCTGGTGGTACCTCCAACACCCTGGCTGACTTGGCGGCTTATTATTACGCGACTGATTTGCGTGCCCCGTCTCCGGCTGGTAACGGAAATTGCACCAGCGCGGCCGGGGACGATTTATGTGCCAACAATGTTCCGGTGGTGAGTACCGACCCAGGTGGTGATGCTCAGGTTCAGCAACACATGACGACCTTCACGTTGGGTTTGGGTGCACAGGGTGAGGCGGTTTATGCGCCTCAGGACGGGGTCAATTACTGGAAAGACGCCAGCGGTGACTTTTACAGCATACTTAAATCATCAAGTGCCAATTCCAGCACCGGTGTGTGTACCTGGCTGCCGGATGGAACCAACTGTTACTGGCCTGTTCCGGTGTCCAATACCAATACGACGGTAGACGATCTGTGGCATGCCGCCGTGAATGGACATGGGATGTATTTCAGTGCGAAAAACCCTGGCTCGCTGGCTACTGCGCTCAATTCCATTTTCGCAACCATTGCCAATGTGCCTGCGAACGGTGATCAATCTGCGGCTGCCACCAGTACGCCAAACATTACCTCGACCAACAACCTGTTTTTCGCCTCAAAATTTGAGTCGGTGTATTGGTATGGTGATCTGGATAAATACACCATTAACGTCAGCACAACCAACTCTGCCGTGGATGGTTCCCTGTCCGCACGGAACTGGTCTGCGCAGCAATTGCTGGATTGTACGACCACGCCATGGGTTGCAGGCTTCCAGTATGTCGCAGGTATGGTATATCGTGACCCATCCAATACCGCCTGCCATCTGGTGACGACTGATTACTCGTCAGGGGCCACCTATGACACTACATCCGCCGGTTTGGACATGGCCAATACAAGGGTACTCAACCAAAATGAGGCAGCAGCAACGCTGGTTGCGGAGACGCCTCAGACCACACGAACTATTTACACGAAAAATGTAGCGTCGACAACCCTGATTTCATTTGACTGGGGTTCTTTGGATGCTTCACAGCAGGCTTATTTCATGCCGGCTGCGCTGACTTATAATGCCGCCAATCTCGCCCACCCCGGTTTATCGCAATTTTGTTCAATTGGCGCGAATTGCCTGAGCACCGACCCGGCGCAAAAGTACTCGACGATTGCACAGGGCGGAGCGGCCGGTGAAGCACTGGTTAAGTTTCTGGCCGGAGATCGCAGCAATGAAGGTACGTTCTACCGTACCCGTACCCATGTGTTGGGCGATATTGTTGACTCGGTTGCCAGTTACGTTGGCGCCTCATTATTCAATTACGCCGATGCGAACTATGGCGCTTTTGCCACCGCTTCCCAATCTCGCAGTGGCGTAGTGTATGTCGGCAGCAATGACGGCATGCTGCACGCATTTGACGGCGTTTTGGGTCAGGAAAAATGGGCCTACATCCCGTCCATGGTGCTGCCAAACATGTACATTCTTGCGGATAAGAATTATTCATTGCCGACCTCTTCAATGCATCAGTTTTTTGTAGACGGTTCGCCACAGACATCCGATATCTGTCCCAATGCACCATCCAGTACCTGTACTTCCAGTCAGTGGAAAACAATATTGGTTGGTGGTTTGAACCGCGGTGGTAACGGCTACTATGCGATGGATGTTACCAATGAAAATTCTCCGACTCTGCTGTGGGAATTTACCGATGCGCATATGGGTTACAGCTACGGTAATCCCGTCATTACCAAGCTGGCCGACGGAACCTGGGTAGTGCTTGTGACTTCCGGCTACAACAATGACGATGGTGTCGGCCGTTTATATGTGCTCAATGCAAATACCGGCTCCGTCATCAGAACGATATCGACTGGTGTTGGTTCACCAACGTCACCAGATGGTCTGGCACAGATCAGCGCCTATGTCCTCTCTCCAACGACAGACAATACTGCGTTGGCTGTTTATGGCGGCGACCTGTATGGCAATTTATGGCGGTTTGATATCAATGGTACCTATGCACCGAAATACGGCGCACTGAAAATGATCACTTTCACTGATCCAAGCGGTACGCCTCAACCGGTAACGGAAACACCGATGATTTCCGTAATCAACAACTTTCCGGTGGTGTTTGTGGGAACGGGTAAATTCCTGGGCGTGTCGGATGTCTTGACAACGCAGGTGCAATCCTTCTATGCAGTCAAGGACAATCTGGGTTCGACTACCTACACCGGCGGTGTAACGAGTGCCGGTAATAATTTTGTACAGCAAACCCTGACTGCAACAAGTAGTTGCCCTGCCGGAGATGCATTCTGTGCAAGCAGTTCGGCAAATTTAACCGTGACTAACAATCCGGTGGATTGGACCACCAATAACGGCTGGTACTTTAATTTTGTCAATTCGGGGGAGCGCAGCTATACCGATCCTTCACTGGGGCTGGGTTCGTTATTGTTTACCACCATCGTGCCGCAAACCAGTGCTGCACAGGTTTGTGTGGTCGGAAACTCATCGGCAACCAGTTATTTTTATGACGTGAATTACCTGACCGGCAGTTCCGTGCAGGCCAGTGGCAATACCAACATCCTTGGTGTCAGTCTGGGATCGATGTATGCGACTTCGGTAACGATGTTTGAAACCACCTCGGGCAAGGTGGGCGGGTATATCGACAGTCAAAAAGACCCAACTTACGTCAATCCTCCGACCAGTCCGCCGGGTTCAGCACTGACACGACGTGTTTCGTGGCGTGAATTGCCGACTCAGTAAGCGGTAATTCATCAATCCCTGTGCAATCTGAATTGCACAGGGATTTTAATTTAAGGCTGATGAAAACTTTTGCGCGCAACCTGTCAAACCAATCGTAGTTAACCTCAACTCTTTTATATGGCTGTATTGATCGATCGGGAATTACTGAAAAAAGAACCTTATCGGCTGGTCATATTGATTTGCATAGCGGCGTTGCATATTGGCGGATTGGTACTGGTGGATTATGGTGGGACTCAAAATGAACTGGGTCATTATTCAGCCAGAAGCGCCGCCAGAACCGCTGCCACCGAGACGGTATTGATTATGATAAATCAGGCCGGCGTGAACCCTGAAATCCAACCTGAAACACCCATCATCGAGCAGGAAGTCAGCACCCCAACCCCGGCGCAGGCCGAGCTGGAAAAGCCGGATCTGGTCAAATCATTCAACGCAAGCGATACCCCGGACGCCAGGGCATCTGACCAGAAGAATTCCAGCCCCCGGACCTCGAGTTTTGAGGTAGATAAAGCGCACTACTATACGCCACCGGAACTGTCAGAAAAGCCGACCGTGGCGGTTGATGCGTCGGAAAGTCTGCAATTCAATGTGCCTGATATTTTTCCGCTGCCGGTGGTAGTCCATCTGTTTATTGATGAGCAGGGTTATATGGAGAAAGTGGTTCTTGAAGAGTCATTCTTATCCGATGAAGCCAAAGAATCGGTTATTAAGGCATTTATGCATACCAGGTTCAATCCGGGGCGACTTGCCGGCATTGCGGTTAAAAGTCAGCTAACCATCGTAGTCAATCTTCAACCGGCGTTGCCTCCGCCGTCATGATGTTGATGTGACTAATTTGCGAATAATCTGGTGCTCTGTCAAAGGTAAAAAGTCGCGCGCCTTGCCCTGATCGGGAATGTGAATCTCCGGTGCGATTTCAATTAACGGAACCAGGACAAACGCACGTTGGGTCATGCGTGGATGAGGCACGACCAGCTCGGCAGTGGCGATGATGCGCTGATCATAGAGCAGCACATCACAATCCAGTGTGCGGGGCGCGTTGGAATAGGGTCGAACGCGACCGTGGTCATGTTCAATTGATTGCAGTGCGTGCAGTATGTCTGAAGGGCTGAGCGCGGTTTCAAGTTCGATAACAGCATTGATGTAGTCGTTACCAGAGGCGTCGACAGGGGCAGTCTGGTACAGGGCGGACGATTTGACCAGCTTTGAAGTTGGCAGCGCGCTGATTGCTGCGACTGCCTCCACAATGGTTTTGTTAGCGTCGCCTAAATTTGCCCCCAGGCCTATGTAGACCGTATGTTTTTCATCGGCCATGGAGATTAATCTGTGGCGGCAGGTTTTCTGGGGCGGCGCCGGCGCTTTCTGGGTGCCGCAGCAGCTGGCGGCATGGCATCGGTGGCAGGCTCTGCCAGTTTTTTGACTGCAGGTTTTTTGGGGGTACTGACCTGTGCCTGTTTGGGACGTTGCGGCTTGGCAGCGAGCATCGCTTCACGCACATGACTTTCTGCAGCCAGAAATTCCGACCACCAGTCAGCCAGTTCCTGTTCCACTTCACCTGAGGCAGCGCGCAGCACCAGGAAATCCAGACCGGCCCGAAAGCGTGGATGCTCGATCAGTTTATAGGGGGTCTTGCCGACGCGTCGCTCAAAGCGCGGCTGCATCGACCAGATATCACGCATGTCGGAGCCGATCCGGCGCTGCAGCGCCAGCGATTCGGTCTGGGTCTGCAGCACATCATCGGCGGCCAGATGCAGTGCCGGTATCGGAAATTCGCCTGCAGCCTGATAGGCCAGCCATTTTTCCAGTACCTGATGCCACAGCAGCGCGGCAAATAAAAAGCCGGGTGAAATGGTTTTGCCCTGACGCACCCGGTCATCGGTATTCGACAATGCCAGCGTGACGAATTTGGCACCGAGCGGCTGTTCCATGACCACGTCCAGCAGCGGCAGCAGACCGTGATGCAATCCTTCGCTGCGCAACTGTTTCAGGCAGGCCAGCGCATGTCCGCTGGACAGCAGTTTCAACATTTCATCAAAGACGCGCGCCGTTGGCACATTGTCGATCAGCGAAGCCATGACGGCGATCGGTGCGCGGGTGCCGGGCGCGATGTCGAAACCGAGTTTGGCGGCAAACCGTACCACGCGAAGCATGCGCACCGGATCTTCGCGATAGCGCGCTTCCGGCTGGCCGATAATTCTCAGGATTTTTTTGCGGATGTCGCTCATGCCGCCGTGATAGTCCAGCACGGTCTGGCTGGCAGGATCGTAATACATGGCGTTAATGGTAAAGTCGCGCCGGGTTGCGTCTTCCGGCTGTTCACCAAAGGTATTGTCGCGCAGCACCCGGCCAAATTCATCCTTGGGCGCGTCATCCACCGAGGCACCGCGAAAGGTAGTGACTTCGAGCAGGTCCGAGCCAAACATGACATGCACGATCTGAAAGCGTTTGCCGATGATGAAGGCGCGCCGGAACAGGCGTTTGACCTGATCTGGTGTGGCGTTGGTGGCAATGTCGAAATCCTTGGGTTTGACGCCGAGCAGCAAGTCGCGTACCGCACCGCCGACGATGAATGCCTTGTAGCCCTCATCCTGCAGGGTTTTGGTGACGCGGATTGCGTTGGAAGACACCAGTGCCGGATCAATACCGTGTTCCCTGACGGTCAGGGTTTTGAGTTTGGCAACCGCCGGTTTGGCCGGCTTAGCTGGTTTAGGCTCAGCCTGGCCAAAAATTCGTTTGATAAGTTGCTTGATCATTATTTAAATAGCTCTAAGATGGGCCAGTTGTTTTTGTGGGCATGCGCAGTTAATTTGGGGTCCGGATTGGTAGCGACCGGATGGCTGACCAGTTCAAGCAGCGGAATGTCGTTGTGAGAATCGCTGTAAAAATAGCTGCGCTCAAAACTGTTCAGTGTTTTATCGTGCTGATTTAACCATTCCTGCAGATGTTTGACCTTGCCGATGCCGGAGGTTGGTGTGCCAAGCAGTTTACCTGTTATACGCCCATCCGTGGAGAATTCCGGTTGCGCCGCAATTAAATGGGTAAAACCCAGTTCCCTGGCAATCGGCTCGGTGACAAAACGGTTGGTTGCAGTAATCATCAGCAGCAAATCATTCTGATGGCGGGCCAAAAGGCGTTTTGCTGCCGGCAGAATGGCCGGGCGGATTACGTCATTCATGAACAGTTCATGCATGGCCGCGAGCTGGGTTGCCGAAAAGTGTGACAGAGTGGATAGCGCAAATTCCAGATATTCTCTGGGGTCGAGCGTGCCGGCCTGGTACTGTTCATAAAAATTCTTGTTGCAGACCTCGAAATAGCCACGGTCGACCGCACCGATCTGGCACAGGAACTGCCCCCATTCATAATCGGAATCGATCGGCAGCAGGGTGTGGTCCAGATCGAAAATGGCCAGGCGTGAGTTATTCATTGCCGGCCCGCGTTTTTGCATGTTCTTTTGTATCTTGTTGGGTAATTTGTTTATTCATTGCTTCGCGCAGAAACGGTAAAGTGATGGGACGCTTCATTTCCAGTGACAGATTGATGAGCGCATTGAGCATGCCGGACAAAGCGGGCATGTCACGCTGAAAGTGGGTAATTAGGTAGGGCAGTACATCAGTCGGAATGGTCACGCCGCGTGCGCCGGCTGCACTTTCCAGTGCGGCTATTTTTTCCTGATCGGTCAAATCGCGCAGCTGATAAATCAGCCCCCAGCCCAAACGGGTACGCAAATCTTCACGCACACTCAGCAGTGCCGGTGGCAGGGTGCCGGTGCCCACAAAGAAGCCGCCCTGTTCCTTGATTTGATTGTAAAGATTGAACGCGGCGATCTGCTGATCGGCATTGAGCTGCCCGCAGTCGTCGAGCAGATACAGAGTGACTTCCGGGGTGTATTCAAAATCGGCCAGTGCCGCGTCCGGGTTCAGGTAGCGCACTGCCGATTCGGTTGTCAGTCCGCGCAGCAGATGTGTTTTTCCGGCACCGTGTTCGCCCCAGATGTAAGCAGCGCGCTCTCCAAAACTGCCGGCTTGGCGCAGCAAAAACAGCTGCAGCAGCGCCACCAGTTCGGCATGCTGGCCAACTACAAAAGAATCGAGAGTCTGCGGACGATCGGTGTCCAGTTTCAACAGCAATTGTTTCATGAATTTGTATAAAAACGGCTTCGGTAATAAAGATTGCGTACATGTTTCAAGCCCACGGAACTGATGGCGGCGGCCGGCAGCGCCAGCAATACGCCGATAAATCCGAACAGCTGACCGAAAGCCAGCAGGGCAAAAATTACCGCCAGCGGTGGCAACCCGATGCGCTTGCCGACCAGACGCGGCGTGAGGTAAAAACCCTCGACGATCTGGCCGATGCCGTAAATTAGGACCACCAGCAGCAGGCCATGCATCGGATCATTCTGCAGTACAGCGCCAATGATGGCCAGACACAGTCCAAAGCCAAAACCAAGGTAGGGAATAAATACCAGCAGACCGGTAAGAATGCCGACCGGCAGTGCGACCGAAAAACCGGACAGGGTCAGCGCGCAGGAATAGTAGGAGGCGAGCACCAGCATGACGGCCAACTGCCCGCGCAAATACTGGGCCAGCAGTTCATTGGTTTCCTGCACAATGTCGGTGGTCTGTTTTTCCCAGCGGCGCGGAATCGCCTGCTGCAGACGCTGCATGATGGAGTGCCAGTCCAGCAGCAGATAAAACAGTACCAGCGGAATCAGCAGCACGTTGGCGATCAGTCCCAGTACCGCCGTACCACCGACCCGGATTGACGACAGGGCGGCCGACGCAAATTTGTCGCTGCTTTCGGCCACCTGCTCAGCCAGTTTCTGTTTGATGCTGGCGCTGTCGAGCTCAACGTGAATGTTGTACTCAGCCAGTTTCGGCTGCACCGTGGTGTGCAGCTGATCGAGGAATTTGGGGATCTGATCCTGCAGCAGCGGGATTTCATTTTCAACCACCGGCACGATAATCAGAACCAGGGTCAGGATGCAGCACAACAGCAGGCCCATGGCCAGCAGGGCGGCCACTGCGCGCGGAATCGACCACTTCGGGAACGCCCGCCCGGCCACGCTGATCTGGCACAGGCGATCGACCAGCGGATTGAGTATGTAAGCCAGAATCGCACCGGTCACGAACGGCATGAGCACCGGTCCGAGCTTGAGCAGCAGCACCACCATCGCCATGCCGAACAGCAGCCACAGGGCAGTTTGAAATTGTTCTTTAGTAAAGGTCATGGGCCGGTTTGAAGTGAATTTGTCGGTTCTGCGTGGAGGTTTTTGGGTTAAAATGCCAGTCTTTATCAGCAGTGCACTGTCACAAACAATCAAAACACCGGATTTTACCTGATAGAACACCTTTTCTTCACAATTTACTGCATCCTCCCTTAATACATAGCCAGAACTATATGACTACTCCTTCTCAAGTTTCCCTTTCTTATCGTGACGCAGGCGTCGACATCGATGCAGGTGATGCCTTAATCGATGTGATCAAGCCGTTTGCAAAACGCACTATGCGCGAAGGTGTGCTGGCCGGTATCGGCGGATTTGGCGCCCTGTTTGAAGTGAGTAAAAAATTCAAGGAGCCGGTGCTGGTCGCCGGTACCGACGGCGTGGGTACCAAGCTCAAACTGGCGTTCCACCTGAACCGCCATGACACCGTCGGCATCGATCTGGTCGCCATGAGCGTCAACGATATTCTGGTTCAGGGTGCCGAGCCATTATTCTTTCTGGACTATTTCGCCTGCGGCAAACTCAATGTGGCTGCTGCCGCTGACGTCATCAAGGGTATCGCATTGGGCTGTGAACAGGCCGGCTGCGCCCTGATCGGCGGTGAAACTGCTGAAATGCCCTCCATGTATCCGGATGGTGAATATGATCTGGCCGGGTTTGCGGTCGGTGCAGTTGAAAAATCAAAAATCATCGACGGCTCCAAAATTCAGCCGGGTGACGTCATACTGGGACTGGCTTCTTCCGGCGCCCATTCCAACGGTTATTCACTGGTGCGCAAAATCATTGATGTGGCCCAGCCGGATCTGAACGGTGATTTCCACGGTAAGAAACTGGCCGATGTCCTCATGGCGCCAACCCGTATTTATGTCAAACCTTTACTGGCGCTGATCGAGCTGCTTGAAGTCAAAGGCATGGCACATATCACCGGCGGCGGTCTGGTCGAAAACGTACCGCGCGTGCTGGGAGCGAACCTGACCGCATTGCTGGATCATTCCAAATGGGTCATGCCGCCACTGTTCTCATGGCTGCAGCAGCACGGCAACGTGGCTGACGCTGAAATGCACCGGGTCTTCAACTGCGGTATCGGCATGGTCGTAATCGTGTCGAAAGAAAATGCCGCTGCGGCGCTGGCGCACTTGAGCGCAGCAGGCGAGCAGGCCTGGCAGATTGGTGAAATTCGTGCCCGTGTTGGTAATGAGGCGCAGACTCAGGTTATTTAATTCTGTGTCCTGAATCTGAAAAATAAGCTTCTGTTCAGGAGCTTATTTTTTTACCGGTACCAGATTCGCAGGCTCACTATGGGCATTGCCGACTTTTCTGCAATAGAATGCTGGCTGGGCTCACAACAATCAACCCAAACTCAATCCATGGACGAATTAAACACACTCAAAGAAATGGGGCTGACCTTTCCAACGCCTGCCTACATATTTGGTGCAATCGTGTTCGGCATCATTGGCATGGCCGCTTTTTACTGGGGAAAACGAACCAGTCATCTTTACGTGAAGTGGATTGGCGTCGCGCTGATGCTGTATCCGTACGTGATCCCCGGAACGGCAGCGTTGTATCTGGTAGGCGTGGCACTGTGCGCTGCCGGTTATTACTATCGCGACCGTTAAAATATATTTAATGCAACAAAACCAACGATAGTTCGACTGAAAACAACAGATTTAACTATTTTTCAGCTTTTAACTGTTTTTTTATACAGCTGTTTAAAATTACAGTAGAATACGCTTTATCGAAAAAGTAACCGGCTCAAAACGCCGTTTTGAATTCTCTTCATTACCAGCAGAAAGACATCATGGACGACAAAAAACCACTCCCCACTGCAGAAAAAGCCAAAGCACTCGCAGCAGCATTAGCACAAATTGAAAAACAGTTCGGCAAGGGTTCGGTCATGCGCATGGCTGACGGCGAAGTTGCCGAAGAAGTTTCCGTGGTCTCAACCGGCTCGCTCGGTCTGGATATCGCTCTGGGCGTGGGGGGCTTGCCACGTGGTCGCGTTATTGAAATCTACGGACCGGAATCCTCAGGTAAAACTACGCTGGCTTTGCAGGCAATTGCTGAAATGCAGAAAATTGGCGGTACCTGCGCTTTTATCGATGCCGAACATGCGCTTGATGTCGGTTACGCACAAAAACTGGATGTCCATTTACCCGATCTGCTGATTTCGCAACCGGACACCGGTGAACAGGCACTGGAAATCGTTGATGCGCTGGTCCGCTCTGGTAGCGTGGATCTGATCGTGATTGACTCGGTTGCTGCGCTGACGCCAAAAGCTGAAATTGAAGGGGATATGGGCGCATCGCTGCCAGGTCTGCAGGCACGTCTGATGTCCCAGGCGCTGCGCAAACTGACCGGCACCATCAGTCGCACCAATACCCTGGTCATTTTCATTAACCAGATCCGTATGAAAATCGGCGTCATGTTCGGTAATCCGGAAACCACCACGGGCGGTAACGCCCTGAAATTTTATGCCTCGGTACGTCTGGATATACGCCGGGTAGGCGGTATCAAATCCGGTGAAGAAGTTATCGGTAACGAAACCAAAGTGAAAGTAGTGAAAAACAAAGTGGCACCACCGTTCAAGGAAGCCCATTTCGACATCATGTACGGAGAGGGCACCTCTCGCGAAGGTGAAATTCTTGACTTGGGTTCGGACGCCAAAATTGTTGAAAAGGCCGGCGCCTGGTACAGCTATAACGGCGAACGTATCGGCCAGGGTAAAGACAATGCCCGTACCTACCTGAAAGAACGTCCGGCACTGGCCCGTGAAATTGAAAACAAAGTCCGTCTGCATCTGGGTGTACGTGAATTGCCACCCATTATTGAACCAAAAGCCGGCAAGGTTGCCGTTACTGCGGACGAAAACTCGGTTGTAGCCAATGCCACCAAAGCAGCCAAAGCTCAGTCTAAAGAATAGGGCGCTGAACTACCTTTCCTTACGCGAACATAGCCGGCTTGAGCTAGGACGCAAGCTGGCGCGTTACGCCGAGGAAGGGGACGACATTGAAGCTCTGTTGGACTGGCTTGAACAAAAGCGTTTTCTGTCGGGTGAACGTTTTTCTGACGCCTTAGTTCGGCGGCGGTTGGACAGTTATGGTAACAACCGGATTATGGCGGAACTACAAACCCATCAGTTGGATCCTGAACTGATGGCGCAGACCAAGGTCGAACTGGCCGAAACCGAAGTGGCACGTGCTTGTGCAGTCTGGCAGAAAAAGTTTGGTAATGCGAAAGACTTGCCGGAAGATGGCCAATTTACTCAGGAACAACGCGCCAGACAGATTCGTTATCTGGCGCAGCGTGGGTTTTCATCCGCTGCCATCCGGAAAGCCTTGCACTGTGGTAAGGATATGGATGGTGCGGCAGGCTTGGACGCTCTTGAATAAGGTAAGACTGGCCAGCTATCACTAATTTAATTGTCGGTAATGTACTGTATTCATTTCTAAAACCGTTTTTTTATACTTCCGCAGTATTCAATTTGCATTGAATGAAACTCCAACCCTGCGACCTGTGCTAAACTCCACCGATATTTTTGCAGTGCCGCAAGAGCGGCTGTTAGCGTAGAAACTGCGCAAACGACGCCAAAAGCGGCTTTTTGAGTTTTGTAGACGATAAGTCATCACCTTGAAGCCCAGTCCCATCTCATGTTCTGTTCATTATCCTTTTCCCGTAGCGATTGGTGGAATTCAGCCGTGTCATTGACATGGATGCGTTTGCTCGTCCGAACATCGCGTTGGAAAGATTAATGCCAAAACTCGTGACAACTTCCTGACTAAACTGAATTAGCAACTATAGTAAATGGTATTGCTGGCGGTCTGGCTCAGACAGGCAGAGACAAGTTTATTGAATAACAATGCAAATGAGTGATGTACAACAAATTGATGGGCTCCAGATTTGATAATGTGGAGCGTTAAGCTGGCAACAAGCCGGTAACAGGTTGGCAATTCTGGTTATTTTTTTAATGAGCATTACAGTGTTTGAAGGGAAATCGCATGAAAATCCATGAGTATCAGGGCAAAGAAATTCTCCGTAAATTTGGTGTCACAGTACCCCGCGGCATCCCGTGCCTGACAGTGGACGAAGCTGTCAAGGCTGCAGAAACTCTGGGCGGCCCTGTCTGGGTAGTCAAGGCGCAGATTCATGCCGGTGGTCGCGGCAAAGGCGGTGGCGTGAAAGTGGCAAAAACGCTGGAACAGGTCAGGGAATATGCGAATGCTATCCTCGGCATGCAGCTGGTGACCCATCAAACTGGCCCGGAAGGTCAAAAAGTGCGCCGTTTGCTGATTGAAGAAGGCGCTGATATCAAAAAAGAACTGTATGTCAGTATGGTCACTGACCGTATCAGTCAGCGCGTGGTGCTCATGGCATCCAGCGAAGGCGGTATGGATATTGAAGAAGTGGCTGCTTCGCATCCTGAAAAAATTCATCACATCGCAATCGATCCGGGTACCGGACTTAAAGACGCCGAAGCGGATGATATTTCCCGAAAAATCGGCGTTCCTGAAGCCTCTATCGCCGATGCCCGTGCCCAGTTAAAAGGGCTATATACCGCCTTTATGGAAACCGATGCATCACTGGCCGAAATCAATCCGCTGATCGTGACTGGCTCAGGCAAAATCATTGCCCTGGATGCCAAATTCAACTTTGATGCCAATGCATTGTTCCGTCAGCCGGAAATCGTGGCGTACCGCGATCTGGATGAAGAAGATCCGGCTGAAATTGAAGCCTCCAAATTTGATCTGGCTTACATTTCTCTGGACGGCAATATCGGCTGTCTGGTCAACGGCGCCGGTCTGGCCATGGCTACCATGGATACCATCAAATTATTCGGCGGCGAACCGGCCAACTTCCTTGACGTCGGCGGTGGTGCCACTGCAGAAAAAGTGACCGAAGCATTCAAGATCATGCTGAAAAATCCCGGCCTCAAAGCCATTCTGGTGAATATTTTTGGCGGCATCATGCGCTGTGACGTGATTGCCGAAGGTGTCATTACTGCTTCCAAGGCAGTGTCGCTGCAGGTGCCGCTGGTGGTACGCATGAAAGGTACCAACGAAGAAATTGGCAAGAAAATGCTGGCAGATTCAGGTTTGCCCATTATCTCCGCAGACACCATGGAAGAGGCTGCCCAGAAAGTGGTTGCCGCTGCTGCCGCTCATTAATAAGGAAACACTATGTCAATCTTAATCAACAAAGACACCAAAGTAATTACCCAGGGTATCACCGGTAAAACCGGACAGTTCCACACCCGCATGTGCCGCGATTACGCCAACGGCAAAAACTGTTTTGTAGCCGGCGTGAATCCGAAAAAAGCAGGCGAAGACTTTGAAGGCATTCCGATTTATGCCAACGTACGTGAAGCCAAAGCAGCTACCGGTGCCACTGTTTCTGTAATTTATGTACCGCCAGCCGGCGCAGCTGCTGCAATTTGGGAAGCTGTTGAAGCCGATCTGGATCTGGCGATCTGCATCACTGAAGGCATTCCGGTGCGCGACATGATGATGTTGAAAGACCGGATGGCCAAGGCCGGTAGCAAAACCAAGCTGTTGGGACCAAATTGCCCAGGTCTGATTACCCCGGATGAAATCAAGATCGGCATCATGCCTGGACATATTCATCGTAAAGGTCGCATCGGTGTGGTGTCACGTTCCGGTACGCTGACTTATGAAGCAGTCGGTCAGTTGACTGCTCTGGGTCTGGGTCAGTCCAGCGCCGTTGGTATCGGTGGTGATCCGATCAACGGCTTGAAACATATCGACATCATGAAAATGTTCAATGATGATCCAGATACCGATGCAGTCATCATGATCGGTGAAATTGGCGGACCCGATGAAGCCAATGCCGCTTACTGGATCAAGGACAACATGAAAAAACCGGTAGTGTGCTTTATCGCCGGTGTCACAGCGCCGCCGGGCAAACGCATGGGTCATGCCGGCGCGCTGATTTCTGGTGGTGCCGATACGGCCCAGGCCAAACTCGACATCATGGCAGAGTGCGGCATCAAGGCAACCAAAAACCCTTCTGAAATGGCACGACTGTTGAAAGCCATGCTGTAATCTGGTCGGGCTGTTTGACAAAAAAATGGGGAGGCTGCGGCTTCCCTTTTTTTTGCGCGACAGATTTTTTAATTTTTGTGTTGTTTAATTGTTTTTGTAAATCATGTGACCTTTGTCCACATAGTAAAATCAGCACGCATATTTACTTTAAAGCAATGTAATAATTGGTTTGGTGGCGATTTCAGAACAATAACTTGCCCAATAACAGGTTGATCTTTATAGTTACCGGTCAGATATATTCAATTCACTTCTTCAATAGCATTAGAAATATTGTATTCATGAAAAATAGCGATTGCATAGAATATGCCGCGCAGACCGATGTCGGTTTGATGCGCCTGCATAACGAAGATGCGATTGCCGTCTGTCCCGACAGCGCACTGGCGATACTGGCCGATGGCATGGGCGGCTATAACGCCGGCGAAGTGGCCAGTGAAATCGCGATTACGGTCATTAAAGAGGCGATTAAAGACAGGCTGACCGGTTTTCTGGCGATGTTGATTCCGCACCGGCCTAACGAATTGCTGGAAATGGTTGGACAGGCCGTCGAGCTGGCCAACAACACCATATTAAACACCGCACTCAATGAACCGCAGTACACGGGCATGGGAACAACGCTTGTGATGTCATTGTGTTATCGCGACATTCTGGTGGTGGCCCACGTGGGCGATTCGCGCGCTTACCGTTTGCGGGGCGGACAGCTGACTCAGATCAGCCGGGACCATTCGGTCGTTCAGGAACAGATTGATGCTGGCATGATTTCTGCTGAGTCAGCACAGTACTCGGATTTGAAGAATTTGGTAACCAGGGCCGTCGGTGTCGGTTTTCCGGTAGACGTGGAAGTTAATCTGCACCAGATTGCCATTGGTGACATATACATGCTGTGTTCGGATGGTCTGTCCGACATGCTTAATATTCAAACCATACAGAAGATATTGCTTGGAAATGACAAAACATTGAACGAAATGTGCAGCGAATTAGTTGAGGAAGCCAATAATCAGGGCGGACGCGACAACATTTCAGTCATCCTTTTTAAAATTAATGGCATTAGGAATACCGGTCTGAAACAACTTTTTTAATGCCTGGCTAATAAAAAATAAATATAAATACCGAGGGAGTTTTTCAATGGCAAAAATAAGCGTGACCTTAGAGGGCGCGATCTTGCAGGAAATACAAATCAATAAGCCCAAGGTGACCATAGGACGCCGGCCCAATAACGACGTGGTATTGAATCATCTGGCTATCAGCGGTAATCATGCCGTGATTGAGATGCAGATGAATGATTGTTATCTGGAAGACCTTAACAGCACTAATGGTACCCAGGTGAATGGTCAGCCGATCAAGTGCCATTTTTTACAGAATGGCGATGTTATTTCCCTTGCTAAATACTTGATTAAGTTTGAAGCGGACTCTAAGCTGAAAGCCAGTGCCTCACACGAAAGCACCTACGTGCCACCACCGGTTAAGCCGGCATTGGTAAAAGTATTAAATGGCAGCAATGTCGGAAGACAGTTGTCATTGAGCAAGGAATTAACTACACTGGGCAGCCCCGGTGTTCAGGTGGCAACTATTACCCGTACCAACAACACTTATTTCCTGACTCACGTTGAGGGTGCGAGTCCGACATTGGTAAATAATATGCCGATTGGAAATAAAGTCAGGGAGTTGAAGCAGGGTGATGTGATAGATATGTCTGGTACACAATTGATGTTTCAAATTGGTTGAAATGTTGGTTTTTGCAGGTTGGGGATAAAAAGTGGCAGTTCGCAGTACGTCACCACTGACAAAATTCGTCACAAAGTGACAAGTGTAGTAAGTGGAGATTAAATTAAATTAACTTTGTCGGTTCGAAATTTCAGGAAAAAGCTGGCACAGTCTTTGCATGTATGTTGACACGTAGAAATATTTCTACCTTACAGGAGAGTAAAATGAGCGCAACTAAACAATCAGGTTTTACATTGATCGAATTAATGATCGTTATCGCAATTATCGGTATTTTGGCTGCTATCGCTGTGCCACAGTATCAGACATACACAATGAAAGCTAAATTCTCAGAAGTTGTTTCTGCTGCTGGTCCATACAAAACCGGTATTGAATTGTGCGCGACTGACAACGGTGTTGTTGTAACTCCATTCAATTCAAACGTTTGCGATGCTGGTACGAGTGTTGGTGGTACTACCAACCCAACTGGTGAAGTTCCAGCTGCATATCCTAGTGGTGGTGCAGCTGCTACAGGCTATACAGCAACAGTTACTACTTCAACGGGCATAATTACTGCTACTGGTAATACCAGCGTAGGCAGCAACACCTATATCTTGACACCAACTATTTCAGGTGGTCTGGTTACCTGGGCGAAAACCGGTACATGTATCGCATCTGGCCTGTGCTGATCTTTTGCAAAATAAAAAAACACGGCTTGCCGTGTTTTTTTTAATCTGAAAGGTTATCAAAAATGAATCGATATAAAGCGGCTGCTATTCACTTGGCGCTAAGTGGACTGGTACTGTTTGCTATTTTTTTGTTAATTTCGCAACTCTGGTATCCGTATAAAATGTTTGCGTTGGCTGCAGGCGCTGAACTGCTCCGACTGATTGTCTGCGTTGATCTGGTAATCGGGCCGCTGGCCATGTTGATCATTTTTGATGCAAAGAAAAAGCTGATCAAAATGGATGTGGCTATCATACTGATATGCCAGTTCTGCTTCATGGGCTATGGCATGTGGAGCATGTTCACCGCTCGTCCAGCGTTTCTGGTGTTTTCAGAAAACCATTTTTATCTGGTACGCGCCAATGAAATCGAGCCACAGGCCCTGAACGAGGCGGCTTTGCCCCAGTTTAAAAAATTGCCGGTACTTGGGCCTGTTTATGTCGGCACCAAAGAACCTGAAGATAAAAAATCAAAAGATGACATCCTGCTGGGATTTTTGGGTGGGATGGGTATCCAGAATTTGCCCAAATTTTTTATTCCGTATGATGAGGTAAGACCGCAGGTCGTCAAAGCCGGCTTAAGCAGTGAGAAACTTGGTGTGGACACTGAAACCCGGCAGCGTGTGCGCGATTATGAATTGAAACACACCACACGCCCCGTTCTGTTTTTACCAATGGTCAACAAGTTGAAGCCATTAATTGTGGTTTTTGATGCCAAAACCGGCGACGTCGTTGATCTGATTTAGCAGGAATTGGAAAAAAGTTCTGATTTTGTCGGAACTATTTTCTTATCATTAAGCAATTCATGATAAAACTGTCTGTCAGTTTCTTTTTTTCACTCCATGCTTAATCAAACGCAACTCAGAACCAGCCTGATCATTTTTAATGCATTTCTTGTTCTGAGTTATGCCTGTTCTTATCACATTCATCCTTACCGCTCCTACTGGAATGATGTTCTGGTCATACTGGGGTTGATTTCCCTCATTCTCTGGTGGGTCCGGGTTCCCGTCATCACCCTGAAAATTCCCCATGCGGTCATCGTGCCGTTCGGACTGATTGTCGTCATCGCGATACAAACCTGGAGTCAGTTCATCCTGTATCCGGCTGACATGATTTTTCCGGTGCTGTATCTGATCTGTTTTAGTTTGGCATTGGTTGTCGGCTCAACCATCGCCATGCATGAATATGGTTTATCCATTCTTTGTTCGGTATTTGCCGCCGGTTCTGTTGTTGCAGGACTGACTTCCGTGCTGCTGCAACATCTGCAACTGCTGAATCTGGAGTTGTTTCCCTGGGTGGTAGCCCTGAACTGGGCTGCACCGCTTCGGCCTTATGCCAATTTTGCCCAGGCCAATACGCTGGCATTGACTTTGTGTTTTGCCATTGCATCGGTCTGGTATCTGTTTATGTCGCACAAAATCAAACCGGTTGTTGCTCTGATCATGGCACTGGTTTTGTTATGGGGACTGGCTTTGACGCAATCTCGTATTGGCTGGATCATCATGCCGCTTTTTCTGTTGCTGTTCTGGTCGGAAGCGCGCAAGAGTGGCACGACAATGCAACCCGTGCTGGTGTTATGCGCTGGCGCGTTTGCGGGATTCATCGTGCTGGTTCCACAGTTTTTGCATTTGATCGGCGCGATAGCCGAATCAGTGCAATTTCGGGCCGGACAAACCGGAGCACGACGGGTGCTGTGGGAGCAGGCGCTGGCCATGAGCACTTCGCATCCCTGGTTTGGTGTGGGGTGGTTTCAGTTTGGCCCGAACCAGGTGTTGACTGCAAACCGGTTCAATCCGACCGAGTACAGTGATTATGCGCATAACATCTTGTTCAATTTTGCCGCTGAAACTGGCTGGCCGGTGACACTGCTGCTGGTGGCCGGTTCGGTGATCTGGCTGTATCAGTGCTGCTGGCTGCAATGGAAAAATCCTCAGGTGCGTTTCATCAGTTTTATTTTCGTGGCCATTCTGGTTCACAGCATGGTGGAATTTCCTTTGTGGTATGCCTTTTTTCTGATCCCGTTTGGCCTGATGGTCGGGGCTTTGCATACCCCGAAGCTGGGCATGGAAACCAGACAGATCGGAAGGTTCTGGGTGGTCTCTATGGCTGCCGTAAGTTTGGCATGCATGGTTTTGATCAATCAGGATTACTTCCGCATGGCGCGCGGGTTTAGTGCCATCGCGAAAATCCAGGCCGGTGATAAACGCTATCTGCCAAATATTCAGAAACCGGACTGGACCCTGTTCCCGCAATATTACGATTACTTCCATATTGTGGAAATTACAGCCGAGCCGGGCATGCCCGCCAAAGATCTGCTTTTTCTGGAACGGCTGTCTATGCGGTTCGGCTTTGCTCCCATATTGGACCGGCTGGCCATTGCGTATAGCAATAATCACAGACCAACAGAAGCACTGCAGGTCCTGACCATTATTGAGCATATCGACAGGCCTGAATATGCAGGGATTTATGCGGAGTGGAGCGGATATGCACAAAAGAATCCGCAGCGGTACGACGCCATTTTCAGTCAGATGATCAGACCAGTATCGGAATAAAGCGGAATTATGATAAATCAGACCCCAGCCAAACGTGTACTTGGTGTGCTCTCGCTGTTTTTGGTCGCCGCCTTTCTTTTTCCGGTTCACAATTATCCGTATCGCAGCTTTTTCAATGAGCTGCTGCCGGTGGCCGGGGTGATGGCAGGGCTTATTTACCTGGCCGCGCTACCGCAGGGAAGAATCCGACTGCCGGCAACCTTGGTTGTGCCGGTGGGACTGATTATTGTTATCGCACTGCAGACTTTCAATGGTCTGCTGCTCTATCCGATCGATGCCCTGTTTCCGATACTTACCTTGCTTGGTTTTTCTGTTGCGCTGATTTTGGGTGCGACGCTCTCTGAGTCCGGACCGGGCTGGCCGGCGCTCAGTTTTGCGCTGGCCTGGACTTTTATCGTCAGCTGTCTGGTTTCGCTGGTTTGCCAGCATCTGCAGATTTTTAATCTGGACGCCAGTCCCTGGGTAACGCCGATCACCAGTTATGGTTTTCTGCGCCCATTTGCCAATCTCGGGCAACCGAATCTGCTGGCGCTGCTGTTCAGTTTGTCGATCGCGTCGGTCTGGTATCTGTACCTGATGCGCCAGCTCAGGGGCGCGCCGGCGCTGTTCATGATCGTGCTGCTGCTGTGGGGTTCCGCGCTGACCCAGTCGCGCATACTCTGGATTATTTATCCGGTGTTTGTGGTGCTGTTCTGGAAGCAACCACCTAACACCCGTCCAATTTCACGCATGGCTCTGATTTTTCTGGTTGCCCTGTTTGCTGTCATGGTGTTTTTTGCGCCGCTGCTGATTCAGTACATGGGCCAGAATGCGGACAACCTGCTGCATCGGGCCGGACAAACTTCGGTGCGGCTGACGTTGTGGAAACAGGCCTGGTCGTTCAGCCTGTTGCATCCCTGGTTTGGCGCCGGCTGGTATCAGTTCGGTGCCGAGCAGATTCGCTATGCGCAGTTTTTCAATGCAGTTGAATACGCCGATAATGCCCACAATATCGTACTTAATTTTGCCGATGAAATTGGCTGGCCGCTGACCGTGCTGATTTTTTCTGCAGCTGCTTACTGGTTTTATGTATGCTGCGTGCGCCGCTGGAGCAGTGTACAGGTCAGATTTTTGAGTCTGATCCTGATTGCCACCATGCTGCACAGCATGGTGGAATATCCGCTGTGGTACGGATTTTTCTCTGTCCCGTTCGCGCTGGTTGTCGGTGCGTTGCATCAGGAGCGGCTCGGTTGCAAAGAGGGCCGGATATCCCGGCCGTTTGTGGTTCTGGTGGCGCTGCTGACGGTAGCGGTAACCGTATTCGTCTGTGTCGATACGGTTCGGGCTATCCAGGCTTTCAAGTCGCTGGATGAAGATCAGCAGCCGACCCGGATCAGTCAACCGGAGGCCGCATTGCCGTTGAGCAGACCGGCCTTTACTCTCTACCCACAGTACTACGATTTTTTTGCGTTACATAAATTGCGTATTGCGCCTGACAATGCGCGCGAAAATATGCCGCTGTTCCAGCGCCAGGCGCTGCGTTTCGGCTTCCCCCCGGTTCTGGAAAGTCTGGCGCTGCTGTATGCCTGGGATAATCATCCCGACGCCGCAGTGATGATGCTCATTAAAATTCAGCGTCTGTATGACAATGGTTCAGGTGACTATGCAGCCGTGTACCGCACCTGGGAGGGGCTGGCAAAAGACAATCCTGGGTATTTCGGTGCAATTGTCCAACGCCTGCCCAAGCCAACTGCGGTGCCCAATCAGGAAATGGCCGATCCGACACGATAAAGTATTTCCCCGTAAGGCCCGGACAAAACAATCCAATATACGCATATTGACGCATCGCAACAATAGTGGTTCAGAATAAGTTCACAATACCAACTAAGTAAAACTACCGTTACAAAAGGGCATGATGAAAAATATTGAGAATGTAACATTCGATGAAATCGAAATAGGCGCCTCGGCCAGATTAAGCCGTACTTTAACCATTAAAGATATCGAATTGTTTGCCATTGTGTCTGGCGACGTGAATCCGACCCACGTCGACGAAGAATTCGCGCAAAGTGAACTGTTTCACAAGGTGGTTGCGCACGGTATGTGGGGCGGGTCGCTCATATCCAACCTGTTGGGCACCGAACTGCCTGGACCAGGAACGATTTATCTGAATCAGTCGCTGCAGTTTCTGGCACCGGTGGCACTTGGTGATACCGTGACTGCCGTGGTGAAAGTGATTGAGAAAAAGCCGCAACAACAGCATGTCGTGCTGGAATGCAGCCTCACCAACCAATTTGATGTGCTGGTCATTTCCGGTCGTGCCGAGGTGGTTGCGCCAACCAAAAAAATATCGCGTGAACGCGTGGTGTTGCCGGAAGCCGAATTTCGCATCAAGGGTCGGCGCTATCAGCAACTGATCACCAGAACCCAGGACATGGAACCGATCGTGACCGCCGTTGTGTGTCCGGTCGATACCATCTCCCTGATTGGTGCAATAGAAGCGGCCAAGCTGGGATTGATCATTCCGATTCTGATCGGACCGGAAGACAAAATTCGCCTTGCCGCAAGCAAGGCAGACATTGATTTAAGCGATTATCAAATCATTGCGACAGAAAACAGTGAAGAGGCAGCACTGCTGGCCGTGGCCATGGCCAGGGCAGGCAACGCCGAAGCACTCATGAAAGGCTCGCTGCATACCGATGAACTCATGCGCGCCGTTGTTGATCCCAAACTTGGATTGCGTGGTGAACGCCGTATGAGTCACGTGTTTGCCATTGACGCACCCAATTACCCCAGAGCCCTGTTTATTACCGATGCGGCATTGAATATTTACCCCAATCTGGAAGCCAAACGTGACATCGTGCAAAATGCCATCGAACTGGCGCACGCGCTGGGCAATCCGGAGCCGCGCGTGGCAATTTTATCTGCGGTAGAAACGGTCAATCCGAATATTGCTTCAACGCTGGACGCCGCAGCGCTGTGCAAAATGGCCGATCGCGGTCAGATCACCGGCGGTATTTTGGATGGGCCACTGGCGTTTGACAATGCAGTCTCGGCCGAGGCTGCCAAAACCAAAGGAATTGTTTCTCCGGTTGCCGGACTGGCCGACATTTTTTTGGTGCCCGATATCGAGGCTGGCAATATGCTGGCAAAGCAGCTGGAATATCTGGCTGATGCAGAAATGGCCGGCATCGTTCTAGGTGCGCGGGTACCAATTATTTTGACCAGTCGCGCCGATAAAACCATCGCACGTCTCGGTTCATGCGCCATCGCGTTATTACTGGTCCGTAATGCCGCTGCAAAGAAGGCACTGAAGGTGTGAAGATGGGCAACAATAAACCAGAGATGTTATTAATCATTAATGCCGGTTCTTCGAGCATTAAGTTTTCTCTGTACCAGACCGGCAACGGTGCGCTCTGTCAGATGAGTTCCGGACAGTTTTCAGGCTTTGGTGGTGTCGTTACCCTGATGGCCAAAAGCACCGATGGGACTGTGCTGACCGAGCAGCAATTGCCTGATTTGCGGCACGTACAGGCAATTGATTTTCTGTTGAAATGGATTGCTGATACGTATCCCGATTATCGGCTGACTTCAGCCGGACATCGGGTGGTTCATGGCGGTGATCGTTATAGCGCACCGATTGTGATTGACGACGCAGTCCTGACTGAGATCCGTCGTCTGATTCCATTGGCCCCATTACACCAGCCACATCATGTCAGCGCCATTGAAGCGTTAAAAAAGTTATATCCCGATCTGGTACAGGTAGCCTGCTTTGATACCGCGTTCCACCATACCAACCCCAAAGTGGCAACCACCTTCGCCATTCCCAGAGCCTTGACTGAGGGAGGGCTGCGGCGCTATGGATTTCATGGTTTGTCGTACGAATATATTGCCAGTGTGATGCCGATGCACATGGGGCCAACGTTGGCGCAGGGGCGGGTAGTCATTGCTCATCTGGGGGCCGGTGCCAGCATGTGCGCATTGAAGAATGGTCGCAGCGTGACGTCAACCATGGGTTTCACGGCGCTGGACGGATTAATGATGAACAAGCGTTGTGGCAGCATCGATCCGGGCGTAATTCTGTATTTGATTCAAGAGAAAAAAATGAATGCGGAACAGATTTCGACATTTCTCTATAACGATTGCGGCCTGAAAGGCGTATCTGCATTCAGTGACGATATGAAGGTCTTGCTGGCAAGCGCCGATCCGCGCGCAGCGGAAGCGGTGGACCTGTTTGTTTACCGCCTTTGCCGCGAACTTGGGTCGCTGGCTGCGGCGTTGGGTGGCTTGGATGCGCTGGTGTTTACGGCCGGCATCGGTGAACATGCAGCCGAGATTCGCGCCAGGGTGTGCGCAGCGGCAGCCTGGCTGGGTGTGGCAATTGATCCGAACAGGAATGCGGAAATCAACACCAGTGCCAACGGTGGGTGCATTTCAATCAAAGATGCCAGAGTCTTCGCCTGGGTCATTCCAACTAACGAAGATTTAATGATCGCCCGACATACCCAGCGATTATTGTCAGCAGCCTGAGTCAAGTTTGTATAGTAGGGTGGCTGACTGTCACGACAGCATAAATTTGGCGCACCTCAAACCATGCGCGATTAAGCTTTCAAAAATTTTTGACTGGTATATTCTTCCTTGGATATGCTGTCAGTATCTGGTTTTGAACCGATCCTGGCGACTTTAAAACCCATTGAAGCATTCGAAATCTTGAAAACTGGACAAAATTGCATGACTGATCGTTTCCGCCTGATCGGAATTGGCGTTGTTTTGCTGTTGTTTTCATTGCTGGGCGCACCTGAGATCCTGGCCGCGCATCTTTCGATTGCCTATCCCGGCGAGCAAGGTCTGGCTACCGACAAGCGCGACAACTACTATATTGCACTGCTCGATCTGGCCTTGACCAAAGCGGGCGTTCAATATGAATTAAAGCCGTATGCGCATCCCATGGTGCGCGCGCGCCTGTGGAAACAATTGGAGGCCGATGATGGCGTGAATGTGGACTGGGGTCCGGTTACTCCTGAAATTGAACGTCGCATGTTGCCGATCCGGATTTCACTCGATAAAGGTCTGCTGGGCTGGAGACTGTTTCTGATCAATGCACGTGACCGACCACTGTTTGAGCATATTCAGACCCTGGACCAACTTAAATCACTGGTGGCCGCTCAGCAGACCGACTGGCCCGATACGGTCGTTTTGCGCGACAATGGCCTGAAAGTGATCGGTGTTTCCGACTTCCAGAATCTGCACCGGATGCTGGTGGCGGGCAGGTTTCAATATTTTCCGCGCGGGGTCGGAGAAATCTGGCGCGAAAAACAAGTCTATTCAACACTTGGACTGGAGGTTGAGTCCCATTTGGCGCTGCATTACACTGCATTGACTTATTTTTTCGTCAGCAAAAAAAACCAGACTCTGGCCAAAGTTATTGAGCAGGGATTGCTCGCTGCGATCAAGGATGGTTCGTTCGAAAAGTTATTCGAACAATATAACGGTGCGGCAATCAGAATGGCCGACCTGTCCTCCCGCACGGTGTTTGAACTCCATAATCCGTTAATGCCCGGCGCGGCTTCGCAAGAATTGGATCGATTGCCACATCGATAATTTCGACGCCGGATTCTGAAAATAATTTTTGCGATTTTGGGGGAGGTGATCGGCATTATAATAGCCGGCAAAACTAAAATTCCCAACATGAAACCGAAAAACGAACACACAAGAATTCGCGCCATTTCAATCGGAATGCTCCTCGTCGCAATCGTGCCGTATTTGCTCGGCATTACCCACATCAATACCAATCTATATCTGATTTTTAACGATCTTGGCTCGAGCTTGTTGTATAAAAATCTGGGCTTTGGCATGGCCGGATGTTTGCTGCCTTATTTTGCGAGTCGCCGGGGTTGGAAAGAATACGCCGTTGTGCTGATGTTGGGATTCATTTCAGCCGTGTTCGTGTGGTTCAGTCATCCACCGGCCTGGAGTTTTCCATTTTGGTCGGTCAAGAATCTGATGATTTCAAGTCTGGGATTCGGTCTGGCATCAATGGCGATGATTTTTTTCAATAAAGGCCGGGGCCCGGAAAGCGAATTGACCAGACAAAAACTGATTGATTTTTATGTTTTTGTGACCTTGCTTCAATTCAGTGCCTACACGCTGCTGTCGTTAACAGTCGTACTGCATCCCAGAACATTTGATGGAGTCGCATACCTCATTGATGCCGGTTTTGGATTTAATCCCAGCGTGCTGGTAGCTAAAATTCATGCGACGCATCACTGGTTTGCGGTCATCCTGAATGCCGGTTATGAATGGGGATTATGGGGCGTGGCGCTGGTCTTTGCGTTCCAATTGAGACAGACGCGTACGCCTCCGGCGAATTTGCTGATGGTCTGGTCCATTTCGGTACCGTGCGCTTTGATTGCCTACCATTTTTGCCCGGTGGCCGGTCCGGTATTTTTCTTCGGGAAGGAATATTTCCCCCATGCGATGCCTGCCCTGGAGCAAATTTCCGGCCTCGCCGCGTCATCAGGCATTACGTATCGCAATGGTTTTCCTTCCATGCATTTTGGGACCTGTTTAATTGTGCTGTTCGCCGCGCGCTACGAAAAATCATGGCTTCTGAAGTGTTTTCTGTATGCGCTGAGTGCCTCGGTGCTTCTGGCGACGTTGGGCCTTGGTGAGCATTACCTGATTGATCTGGTTGGATCGTTCCCGTTTATCGTTGCCATTCAATCGTTTTGCACGCGTGTCGATCAATCAGGGCAGCGATATCGCATAGAAGCCATTGTGACCGGCATCGCGGCCTGGTTTATCTGGGTCGTATTAATACGCAACGGTCTGGGGCTGTTTCAAGCGATTCCAGGATTGGTCTGGGTCATCAGTGCAATAACGATAGCAATGAGCCTGTATGCTTACAGTCGAATATGGCCGCATGAGGTATGGGGATCGGTCGGTGTGCAGAACAATGTTGAAGAACAGAAGTTTGGGCGAGCCGATATTCCTGTGATGTTATTTATTCTTGGTTTTACCGGAATGGTCTATGCGATCATTTTGTATAAAAGAATGGCACTTATCACGGGCGATTCATTTTTCGTGTCAACAACCGTGCATGGTTTGTGTTTGGCTGGCCTTGCAACAGGCGCCTGGCTCAGTCGCAAAATCATGATCAGGACCAGTAAAAAGCCGCTGCTGCTGGTTGCGGTCAGTCAATTTCTCGTTGGGTTATATTGCTTTCTAAGCCCGGTATTTATTCCGCAAATCCAAATACTGTATATCGGGATGGCACGTGGACTGACCTCAAATGTCCAGGCAGCGCTGCTGCAAATTTTTTGCAACGCTACCGTGTTGTTCATTCCATCGATTTTGATGGGAATGGCAATCTCACCCATGCTGACAAGACTGGTGGCAGCGCGCCCAGTAACCGAGAACGTGTTTGCAACGCTCTACGTGTCGATCACGTCTGGCGCAGCACTGGCAGCACTGCTGCTCGGTTATGCAATCCTGCCGCTTTTGGGGTTGAAAACAGGCCTGAGTTTAAGCGCGGCAGCGAGCCTGGTTGTGGCGCTGTTTGCACTCAATTTGCATAAAGAAAATGAAGCGGACCCGCTGGCGAAGTCCAATCAGGCTGGACAGCAGTGGCTGAATGAATCTGAATTGGATTCGAAACAGGCCGGTGTATTTTTGGCGGTTTTATTTTTGATGGGCAGCGTTGTCGCGCTGACCCTGATCGGTTACACACAATTATTAATTGTGGTGGCCGGGAGCAGCTCTTACGTGGCGCTGCTGATTTTATTCCTGGCCTTGCTCAGCTCCGGGACGGGGGCCCTGCTGGCGAACCGTTTGCGGGTATTGGCGCTTCCGCGAGAACTGATTGTGTCGCTGTTGTTATTTGCCCTGGCAGGCGTGCTGCTCGGAAGTGCTTTTCAGTGGGATGCGTTACCGGGACGGTTTGCCGACTACAGCACCTACCCCTATCCTTTGAACTTTTATGGGCAGCAGGCGGTTCGCGCATTTGTATGCGCAACGATGCTAGTTCCACCGTCGGTATTAGCTGGCGCATGTGTTGCGCTGCTGTTTGATATGGTTGTTGCGCCTCGCCTGCACATGCACAATTCGGGACATGCAGTCTGGGCACACATAACGGGGATAATCATCGCTGCAGCCGGCTGTAGTGTCCTGATGATTGCGATTCCGGAGATTCAAAAAATTATCCAGTTCGCCGCGGTCCTGTGCATAATTGCCGGATTGATTAGCGCTGCGTCCGGCCACCATCTCAAACATTGGTCAGTGCTGTGCCCATTGGCTTTGTTGCTGGTCCTGTTTGGATTGCAGCCTGCATCGTTAAATTACACTGAATTGTCGTCCGGATCGCAGGTTTATTTTAGTTCGCCACAGTATGGAACCGTGATTGACCATGCAATGAGTTTGGAAACAGGATTGACGGCGGTCGCAGTCAATCCACAAGGTGATGCGGCGAAGACCAGGACCTTGCTTGCAAACGGCAGTTTTGAAGGAGACGATTCCGGCAATCTGAAAAGCCAGCTTAAATCTGCGTTAACACCCTTATTGCAAAGTCCGGCACGCGTAAATGCGCTGGTCATCGGTTACGGAACCGGTTTCTATGCGAATGTGATCAAACAGGCTGGTTTCAGGCATATCGATATAGTCGAAAGAAATCAGGATCTGATGGCGTTGTCGAATAAGTATTTTTCAGAGTTGAATGGCCGGGTGTCAGAGCAACAAGGTGTTGCGACATTGATTGGCGACGGGCGAAATTATCTGGCACTGTCCAATAAAAAATATGATCTTATTGCTACCAACGTTACCCTGATATGGGTTTTTGGGAACGCGGCATTTTATAATCGGGAGTTTTATGACCTGGCAGCGCAGCGCCTGTCGGATGCCGGCGTATTTGAACAGGGAATTCAACTGCATCATTTGACGCCAGCCGTTCTGGCTTGTCTGTTAAGTACGGTGCGCTCAGTATTCCCTTATGTCGCGCTATATTCGGCTGGCGACGAAGCACGTATAATTGCCTCAAAAAAATCGTTCGGGGATTCCGCAGCACGTATCTCGGAATTAATGCAGGCTGAACCGGGGTTGGCGACCATGTTTGCGCTTGCCGATCTGTCAATCAATGATTTTAAAGTGGAACCGGTCCTCTGGCCATACCAGGTCAACAGTTTGGTTGATGCATACCGGAACAGTCGTGACTTTGTCATATCTACAGACGACAACGCCAATCTGGAATATGCAACCCCCAAAGAAAATTCAATGGACAGTGCTGCATCGATGGACCAGTTAAATCTATTTTTGTCTCAATTGAAAACGCGTTAAATGTTTTCGATAGTTTTGGTGTTTAATTTTTATTCTTCCCCAGGTACATGTAGTGAGCTCAACGAATTTCAAACCACGAACAATCTCTGTTGCACCCATGATGGACTGGACTGACCGGCATTGCCGGCAGTTTCATCGCCACATTACAAAGCACACGTGGTTGTACACGGAAATGGTTACCAGCGGTGCTCTGCTGCACGGCGATGTGGCACGACATCTGGATTTTGATGAAATTGAACATCCGGTAGCGCTGCAGCTGGGCGGCAGTGAACCGGAAGATCTGGCAAAGTGCGCAAAACTGGGTGAGCAGTGGGGCTACGATGAAATCAACCTGAACTGCGGCTGCCCGTCAGAGCGGGTGCAGCGTGGCGCTTTCGGTGCCTGCCTGATGGCTGAGCCACACCTGGTGGCAGACTGTGTGAAGGCGATGCGTGATGCGGTCAGTATTGATGTAACGGTCAAGCACCGCATCGGTATCAACGACAGCGATTCCTATGATTTCATGCGTGACTTTGTCGGTTTCGTTGCCGATGCCGGATGCAGGACCTTTATCGTTCACGCCAGAAATGCGATTCTGAAGGGACTCAGCCCCAAGGAAAACCGTGAAATACCACCCCTTAAATATGAATTTGCGTATCAGCTCAAGCGCGATTTCCCCGATCTGGAAATAATTCTGAATGGCGGTGTCAAGACGGTGGCTGAAATGGATCTGCATCTGCAGCATGTCGATGGCATTATGCTGGGAAGGGAAGCTTACCATCATCCGTACCTGATGGCGGAATTTGATGCGCACTATTACCAGGATTCGACGCCGGTCAGGTCGCGCCGTGAAATTCTGGAAGCGATGGTTCCTTACCTGACCACCCAGTTGGCCCTGCATGGAAAACAGGGCCTCAAACTCAACAGTATCACACGCCATATGCTGGGTCTGATGGCAGGGCTGGCGGGGGCCAGATCGTTTCGGCAAAGGCTGTCTGATTCAAGAAAACTGGCGTTGGGTCAGCCTGAATTATTGCTCGAAGCGCTGGATCTGGTCAGGGAGTAGCGGGCCTGTCATCCGGTTTTTTTCGTGAAGAAAACCGGCTTAGAAATTCCTTGAGCTGATTGATCGATTGCCCTGCATTGAGGGCATTGCCTTTTGGGGTTGAATACTCCAGAAACTGATTGTCATCGGTCGAAATGACAAATTCACTGCTGTTGACAAAACTTTTTATCAAGCGGTCTGTATCGCTGGAAGATAAAATCAGCCCATCGCTGAACCTGGATGGATCGAGATTTACTTCATTAAACATAGCCATGAGCCCCAGTCTGGCCTGCATCAGACTGATGGCGGCCTGTGGTGCTGTTCGGTCGGGCGATTTCTGTGCAATGAGTATGCCCTGTCCGCCGATGCTGTAAAGATGGACTATCGGGAAAACCGTGCGCGCCGTGCTTAGTATGCAGGCCAGATCGACCGGCGACATATGATGCAATTGTATCCATTGCTGCAGCACGCCAGACTCGGTCAGTCTGGTCGCTGCCAGGTCATAGAATTCCTGGTTGTACAGTGACGCTGCGCCGGCAGGCCAGACCGACATGTTTCCCATGCTGATCAGGTCGTATTTCCTGTTTTGCAGCAGTAAATAATTTCTGCCATTGGCGACGGTGGTGGTTACGCCTGATTGCGCCGAGATCGCTCTATTGAATGCGCCGAAGTGCCGGTTTGAAAGTGCCACCAGATCGCGGCTTGAATCCACAATATCCAGTTGCCTGAATCCTGCCTCTTTGAATGCACGTGCACTGACCCCGGTTCCATATTCGATCACCAGCGCATTGTCGCGCGCGACAGTATGCAGCAATGCGATGCCGGTAAAGCCGAGCTGCGCCGGCACTTCACCACGCAGGTCATTGTTGCCCTGAAATTTGCCGTTGGTGACCAGCGTTTTGACGGCGCGTTGATTTTTCCCGTTAATTACCGAAACTGTGCTCAGACCACCATCCAGGCTTTCCGAGTGATCAATTACCTCGCCCCAATGTTGAAACGCAAAAAAAATGTTGGAGCCGGAGGACAGCTGCGTGTAATTCAAGGAATCAGGTTGAACAGCAAACAGCATGATGACGAAAGACATCGATGCCAATATCGTCGGCGATGTCAGACGCCTGTCAGCGACGCTAACAACAATACCAGCCAACAGACAGAGGGCAGCGCAGAGCCTGATGGTATTGAGGCTTCCAATCATGGGGATCAACAGCAATCCGCCTGTTACCGTGCCCAGGACATTGCCGATGGTATTGAGGCTGATGGCATTCGCAGCCGCTTTAATCCGGGCCGGCTGAGATTGTGCCGATGCGGCCAATTCAAGCGCGATTGGGTAACACGCTCCCATCAAAACGGCTGCCGGGAACAGCATCCACCAGCACACCAGTGCGCGTATCGCTTCTTTCGCACTGAAGTTGAGTTGCCAGGTGTAAGAGCCGTAAGCCGCAAACAGGGCCGGGAGGTTATTCCATTGAAATGCACCCACCAATAAAATACTGGCCAGCCCAAACAGTAATAATGAATAAATCATTGCTGTCGGTTTTGCGGAATTAAATGCATAGCGGGCAAGTGTTGCGCCGACACCTGATCCTGCCAACAGGAAAAATAACATTAACGAAAATGCGTAAACGCTGTTACCGGCCACCACGGCTAACAAATGCATGTATGCCACTGTCATTAACATCGTTACGCAACCGGCTATAACCAGTGCCAGCAAAGCAGAATTGGCTACTTGTCGGGATACGCTGAACATTGGCTTTGGCAATTCTTCATTTGCCGAAGGCCGTTCATTCATATTGACAGCAACGCGCTTGTTTAATTTGAGCGCTATGAATGCAACCGCCAGACTGCATACTGCACTCAATGCCATGGTTTTATAGGCGCCGAGCAATGGCAGCAAGAAGTAACCCGCCAGTAACGCGCCCGTTGCTGCGCCCAGGGAGTAGGCACCATACAGCGATGAAATGGCCCGTCCTGTCGTTGTGCCGCGTTGTTGCAATTCAAACGTCATGACGGGCAGGGTTATTCCCATCAATATGGAGGGTATAAATAAAACCAGACCTTCTAAACCAGCACGTAAATCATTGCCCATGTTTTGCGCCGCATGGACATACAGATCTCTTGCTAGTAAAAATAAAGCAGGGCTGGCAAGACTGTAAGCACCAATCGAAAGTGCGCAGACAGCGCAAATAATGAAACCACTTTTTCTGGAACGGGTCACTAAAATTCCGCCCAGCCATGCCCCTGCCGCAAGTCCGCCCATATAAATGGCCAGTACGGTAACGGTTTGCGTGGCCATGTCACCAAATACGACAGACAGCTGCTTTGAAAAAACAAGTTCAGTGATCAGTCCTGTCAATCCGGAAATAAAAAACATGGCATAAATGCCGATACGGTCCGGCGTTCCAAAGCAGGCTGACAGGTGGTTTTTCTCTGGCGCAGTGTGATCGCGTACCGTATAGGGAAGAACCTGTTTGTAGAGGTACAGGCTGGCTGCAACAGTCAATATTTCAGCAACATAGGTGAAACCAGGCAGGTTCTGAAACAGGACCAGGCCGTAGCGTACCAATATTACCCACATCAGCCATAAAGCCACTCCGGTCCAGAAGGCGCGCATCCGACAGGTTTGCCCTTCGGGTCGAACATGAGTGCAAATCGATTGAACAGCAACGAAATAAGGAAATGCCACCACCAAATCGACCAGATAGTGTTCTCCTGTCGACAGCGTGGACAGCGCAGTGAGTATTGCAACCACGGTGAATATGAATTTCAGTAATCTTGATTTCTGATGCCATGCGGCAAACACCATAATTAAAGCCGTACCCAAATGCACGGAAGGAAACCCATTGCGATAATTTGGATTAACGATGGTTGGTGTGTGTGCAATTGCGTCAATGACGGGAACGGCATTGGGAAAAATTTCCGGTCCGAAAAAATACGCCGGGCCTGATATGGGGCAAAGATGGTAGGCCAGTACGCTGCTGATGGTTGTCACTGCCCAGACCAGAAGTAAATTGGCAGGCGGTGTCTGTTTTTGTTTCAGTTGAAGCCCAATCAAAAATGGCAGCCCGACAATGACCCAGGCATAAACAACTTCGAGAAACGATTTTAGAAATGGATAGGATCCGGCAAGTCTGGCAACGACAACACTTGGGTAGAAGCCCATTGTGGAATCAATAAAAAATGCCACGCTGTCATACGTAACCGGGTGCAGGGAAATAGTGAAATCTACTAAATCAAAAGCGCTGAATTTAAGTGCAAAAACAAACAGATAGAGTGTTTTAAAGTGCTGAACCAATGCTCTGTTTTTTTTCTCCGGATTGGTATCGATGAATATGGCGGCGATAGAAAACAAACAAAACCCAATCGCTGAAACAAGTGCATTGGCAATGGACCAGAAGGGTAACTGCCACGAGTCAAGTTGTATGCGCCATACGATTACGGCAGAACAGGCGCCAAGCGCCAAAACAGTAATTTTTTCTTTGACCGGGCGTTTGGCAAAAGCATAGGGAATGATGCAGGCCAGGGTAAAAAAGCCCAGATTGGTATAGAAGCCAGGTGTGTGCAAACTGGCAATAAAAGTGGTAACCCCTGGATTTGATGCCAAACCTAAAAAACTTCCCGTTATTCCAATGAATAAAATAAATATTGAAATAATGCGAATCAACTTTTGTTCATCAAATGAAATCATATTTTTTACAGGCGTTTTTTGTAGTTGAAGCGCTTCGAATTTTTGCTGCTCGGGTCAGGGGGCAGTCGGTCGCACGGCTCCTCGTTGTTGTGAAGAAAAGTGTTGCAGGAATCCCATTAGCTGGTTGGACGATTTCACCGGGTCCATGGCATTCCCTTTTGGAGTTGAATACTCCAGAAACAGATTGTCATCTGTCGATACGACAAAGTCACTGCTGTTTGCAAAACTTTTGATCAGGCGATTTGTGTCGTCGGATGAAAGAATCAATCCATCCCTGAGGTTGGACGGGTCCAGATTCACTTCGTTAAACATGTCCATGAGTCCAGGTTTGGCCCGCATCAGACTGATTGCGGTTTCTGGCGGTATATTGTCGGGCGTTTTCTCTGCAATGAGTATGCCTTGTCCGCCTATCACGTACAGATTGACTATCGGGAAGACCGTGCGCGCCGTGCTCAGAATAGAGGCCAGATCGACCGGTGAAAGATGATGTATCTGTATCCATTGCTGCAGTACGCCATGTTCGGTCAGTCTGCCGGATGCAAGTTCATAGAATTCCTGGTTGTACAGTGAGGCTGCGCCGGCAAACCAGATCGACGTAATTTCCATGCTGATCAGATCGTATTTTTTGTTTTGTAGCAGCAAAAAATTTCTGCCGTCGGTGATGAAGGTTGTCACTCCGGGTTGGGTCGATGTATTTTTATTGATGTTGCCAAAGTGCCGATTTGCGAGGGTCACCAGGTCCCGGCTCAAATCAACAATATCGAGCTGCAAAAATCCCGCCTCTTTGACCGCGCGCGCACTGACTCCGGTTCCATAGCCGATCACCAACGCATTGTCGCGCGCCAGTGTATGCAATAACGGTGTAACTGCAAAACTGAGCTGTGCCGGCATTTCACCGCGCAGGGCATTGTTTCCCTGAAATTTTCCATTGGTCAGCAAGGTTTTTATCACACCGTTTTGTTTATCGTCTTTGGTGCTGACGGCAGTCAATCCGCCATCCAGACTTTCAGCGTGGTCAATGACGGTGCCATTGTCGCGATAGGCAAAATACACGTTGGACCCGGAGGCCAGCAATGTGTAATTAAACCCTGCCGGTTGTATGCTGAATAAAATCATGACCAGTGCTGCGGCTGTCAGCACTGCAGCGTTTTTAAACAGTCTGGCAGCAGCAGTGATCAGCAAGCCGGACAACAGGCACAGTGCGGCGCTGATCCAAATGGTTTTCAACATCCCCAGCGCAGGGATCAGCAAAAAACCACCCAGCAAGGTGCCGGCGATGTTGCCTAACGTATTAAAGCCAATTGCGCCACCCAGTAACCTGGATCGGTTTTCCGGCTGCCTGGCTCCCAGTGCCAGTTCCAGCGCGATCGGATAACATGCCCCGATCAGGACAGCAGGAGGGAACATCATCAGCCAGCATGTGATGGCACGGATTGATTCCCGGGCGCTGAAGTTTAGCTGAACGGTGGAAAGGCCGTAAGCGGCAAAGGAGGCCGGCAGACTGTTCCACTGGAATGCACCCGCGAGCAGTACACCTGCCAGGGCAAGTAACAGCAGGGTAAGAATCAGCGGAGTGGGCAGTTTTTTGGCCAACACAGATTTGGCAACCAGAGCGCCTGCACCTAACCCCATCAATAACGAGAACAGCATCAGCGAAAACGCATACACCGAATTGCCTGCAACCACGCCCAGCAGTTGCATGTAATTGACTTCAATGAGCATGGTCACGCAACCGGTGATAAACAGGCTCAGGAAGCACATTCTGGCAATCATGGGGCTGACCGCAGGAAAATTGGTTTCAGTATCGTGTGGCGTGGTTTGGCCGCTGTGAGGTGCTGGTTCCAACTGCTTGTCCAGCCTGAGTGCAAAAAAAGCGACCAGCAAACTGCCGGCGGCACTGAGGGCAATGCTTTTAAATACGCCCAGAAAGGGCAGGATGAAATAGCCGGACAGAAGTGCGCCAGTTGCAGCGCCGAGCGTATTGGCACCATACAATTTTGAAATGGCCTGTCCAATACCGGTGTTTTTGCGCTGCAGTTCTGAAACCATGACCGGCAGTGTCATTCCCATCAGTATAGTCGGGACAAGTAAAACCAGACTGCCGCACACAATGCGCAAAATAATCAGACTCGTGGCATCTGGTGCAATGCCTGCTGCCAGAACGACATACAGATTTCTGATCTGGGTAAATAAAAATGGTGTCATCAGGCAGTAAATCCCGATCATGAATTCACAGGCGGCATAAATCGCCAGACCACTGCGCCGGGTCCGGCTGATCAGCATTCCTCCCAGCCATGAACCGGTAGCCATGCCTCCCATATACACGGTGAGCACAGTGTAGGTGGACGTTGCCATGCCGCCAAATGCCAGTGCGAGTTCTTTTGAAAAAATGACTTCGTACATCAATCCGGTGAAGCCTGAAATATAAAACATGACTGTTACATTCAACCCGAGTTCCGATCGCACAATCGGCAGGGCAGATCTGACAGGTTCGGTCGTGCTGCTCCAGACTTCATGCGGCCAGATTCTTCGGTACACCAGCAGGCTTGCCGTAACAGTCAGGGCCGCCACAACCCAGGTAAAGCCAGGCAGATTCAGGAAAACCGTCAGACCGGACCGGACCAGCAGCACCCACATCAGCCACATGCCAATCCCGGCAATGATTGCCTGCATGCGCAATTTCTGTCCTGCTGTGTCGACGTGAGTGCAGTAAGACTGGATGGCGACAACAAAAGGGAATGAGACGACCAGATCAATCAGGTAATGTTCGCCGGTGGACAGGGTGGACAGCATCACCAGGACTGCGATAATGAAAAAACTGACACTGATCAGACGCGATTGCTGGTAGCGGGCAGTAAACAGCGCCATCAGGGCCATGCCAAAATGCATCGACGGCAAACCGTTGCGGTAGGAAGGTTGAACAAAATTCAGATAAGGTGAAATGGTGTTTATGGCCGGTACGTGATCCGGAAAGACGATCGGTCCAAAAAAATGTCCCGGACCCGCCACAGGGCAGAGGTGATAGGCCAGCAGGCCGGCTATGGTAGAAACTGCCCAGATCAGCAGGATGTTTGCCGGCGCCATGGATTTATTTCGGAGCTGCAGTCCGCATAAAAACAGAATGGCCATCGGTGACCAGGCATAGACAAATTCCAGCACGGATTTTAAAACGGGAATGCCTGCAACCTGTTGCGCAACCAGTATGCTGGGTTTGAATCCCAGGCTCGAATCAATCAGGAACACGACCGGGTCCCAGGCTTTGGGGTGCAGCGCGATTGTCAGATCCAGCAGGGACAAAACGCTGAATTGAAATGCCATCATGAAAATCAGCAGATTTATGATCTGGCGGTTCTGGTTTTTGCGGTCTTCATTTTTGTCGATTAATATCGCAATGACAGAAAATATCCCGAGTCCGATAAAGGAATGGAATGCGTTTGAAAGTGACCAGAATTCCAGATGCCAGGAATCCGGGTGGGCGAACCAGAAAATGACGGCTGTAATCAGCCCGGCCAGTAAAACAGCCGCCCGTTCTTTCCAGTGGCGCTTCATGATGAAATAAGGAATCAGGCAGCTAAACAAATTAAAACCGAGCTGCGAGTAAAACCCGTCTGTATTTGCGTTTCGCAAAAAATTGATATCGCCATTGTTTGGCGTTAATCCAAGAGCATGGGCCAGCAGGGCGATGACAGTTATTGCAAAGGCGATGCGAATGATGCGCGCTGTGTCATTGAATGAATTCACTGTGTATTTTTCAGAGGGAAGTGGATGAAAAAATGCGCTTTAATTGCTGCAAAGAATGATATCAGTTGCACAAGGTGGAAATTTATTATTGGGGCAATTATTAAAATTCTTCGACTTCACTGTTGTATTTCATCTCCGTGTGAACGGCCGGAAAAATTTTTATTGAAAATTCAGACAATACTTCCGGTCCAGAATGAAACATCAAACCGCCAGCAAAACCTGCACCGCCCCAGCCCCGCCATCCTTCACAGCGGCCGGGCAGAACGCCAGCACCAGTTCAGACTGACTCAGCCAGCTGCGCACCTTGCCCGGCAATACCGCGGGTTGAGTTGAATTGAATCCCTTGCCGTGGATAATGCACACGCAGCGCAGCCGGGCCAGCCTGGAGCGCTTTAAAAAATCTGCCAGTGCCGTGCGCGCCGCATCGCGCTGCATGCCGTGCAGATCAAGAAAGGCCTGTGCCGGCCACTGGCCCTTGCGCAATTTGGCCAGCAGGTCCGGGCTGCTGCCTTTGGCGACGTAGCTCGCACCTTCTTCTTCATCGATCTGACTGGCGTCAAATTCATCCGACCACTGTTCGATATCCTGCATGGCCTGTGCCATGCTGGTGATTTCACGTGGTTGGTTCTTGACCGGCTGCACCGGCACCGCATAGCGTGGATGCTGATACGTATCGGGTGGTTTGAGCGGCGTGATGGCGCCGATATTGCTTCTGAACAGGCCGGCTTCTTTTTGCGCCGCACGTTCATCGGCCTGTCGTTGCAGCTCTGCGATTTTTTCGGCTTCAGCGCGCACTTTGAGTTGCTGCTTCAGACTGCTTAACTCATTGAGATCCTTGATCGGTGCGCGCTTCACGGCGATTAACCTTCCAGAAAACGTTGCGCATCCAGAGCCGCCATGCAGCCGGTGCCGGCACTGGTGATGGCCTGACGGTACACATGGTCCTGCACGTCGCCGGCGGCAAACACGCCCGGCACGCTGGTGGCGGTGGCCATGCCTTCCAGTCCGGTTTTAGTCTTGATGTAGCCGTTATGCATGTCCATCTGACCTTCAAAAATCGAGGTGTTCGGTTTATGGCCGATGGCGATGAATACGCCGTGTAATGGAACGGCGCTAATTTTGCCGTCATTGGCCTTGATATTGATACCGGTCACGCCGGTAGCGTCGCCGGTGACTTCATCGAGGGTGTGATTCCATTTGATTTCAATCTTGCCTTCTGCAACCTTGGCCATGAGGCGGTCAATCAGAATTGCTTCAGCGCGGAATTTGTCGCGGCGGTGCACGACCGTGACCTTGCTGGCGATATTGGACAGATACAGCGCTTCTTCCACTGCCGTATTGCCACCGCCGACCACGGCGACTTCCTTGCCGCGATAAAAAAAGCCGTCGCAGGTGGCGCAGGCCGACACCCCTTTGCCCATAAAGCCCTGCTCAGACGGCAGACCAAGATACTGTGCCGAGGCACCAGTTGCGATGATGAGCGAATCACAGGTGTATTCGCCCTGATCACCGATCAGGCGTAACGGCTTTTCGTTGAGTTTGGCAGTGTGAATATAGTCAAAAATGATTTCGGTGTTGAAGCGTTCGGCATGCTGCTGGAAACGTTGCATGAGTTCCGGACCCTGCACGCCCATCGGATCGGCCGGCCAGTTTTCCACGTCGGTCGTGGTCATGAGCTGGCCACCCTGTTCCACGCCGGTGATCAATACCGGCTTTAAATTCGCACGTGCAGCATAGACAGCGGCGCTGTAACCGGCAGGACCTGAGCCGAGAATAAGGACATGGGCGTGTTTTGGGGTAGACATGATTGATTCCTGTGGGATATTTGACTAAACAATTGACAGTGCCAAAGGCGTAATTGATTGCACCTTTTTCAAAACTGGTTAAGATTATAGATTATTTTACCAAAGACAATGTTTCTCCATAGGATTTATGAGCAAACCCGCCTACACCCGAGCCCCCGACAAAGACCGACAGAACGACAAGCCTGGCCGCATGGTGTTATTGCTCAGCGAAGCCAGGTGGTTGATTTTATTGGCGATTACCGCATTTCTGGCCATGATTATGCTGACCTACTCAAGCAGCGATCCAGCTTGGTCGCAATCCACCCAGGTTGAACATATTGCCAACTGGGGCGGAAGAATCGGGGCCTGGACTGCCGATTTGTTGCTGTATGTGTTTGGCAAGTCGGCCTGGTGGTGGTTTTTATTACTGGTTATTACTGTGTCACGCGCGTATTCCCAGTTAAATCATATGGAAAACTGGGAGCCGGAACATCGCTTTATGGGCTGGCTGCGGGCCATCGGCTTTGCCATGCTGATTTCGGGCAGCATGGGTATTGAATATCTGCGCATGTATTCCTACCAGTTTCAGCTGCCGCGTGCACCCGGCGGGATGCTGGGCGAAGTGATTGGCAAAGCGGCCTTCAACACGTTTGGTTTTACCGGCGCCACGCTGATGTTTCTGGTGCTCATTGGTCTGGGCATCAGCGTGCTGTTTCAGGTTTCCTGGCTGACCGTCGCTGAAACTATCGGCACCTGGCTGGAATTGACCGTGCAGTGGTTCATCAAAAAATATACCGCACGCCAGGACCGTCTGGTCGGGCAGGTGGCCGCCAGCCAGCGTGAAGTTGTGGTGGTGCAGGAACGCGCCAAACACGTGGAAGCTGCACCGGTCCGGATTGAGCCGCAGGTGGTGGCGGTGGTACGTTCAGAGCGGGTTGAAAAAGAAAAGCAGGCCACGCTGTTTTCCGATCTGAGCGACAACGCGCTGCCGCCGCTGGCGCTGCTGGATGAAGCCAAGGCAGTGCAGGAAACCGTGAGTGTGGAAACGCTGGAATTCACCAGCCGTCTGATTGAGAAAAAACTGTCCGATTTCGGCGTGGAAGTCAAAGTGGTGGCGGCTTACCCGGGACCTGTGATTACCCGTTACGAAATCGATCCGGCCACCGGCGTCAAGGGCAGTCAGATTGTGGGCCTGGCGCGTGATCTGGCCCGTTCGCTGTCGATAACCTCGATTCGCGTAGTGGAAACCATCCCCGGTAAAACGTTCATGGGGCTGGAGCTGCCCAATCCCAAGCGCCAGATTGTGCGCCTGACTGAAATTCTCGGCTCCCAGCTCTACAACGACAGTACCTCGTCACTGACCATTGCGCTGGGCAAGGACATCGCCGGCAATCCGGTGGTGGCCGATCTGGCCAAAATGCCGCACTTGCTGGTAGCCGGCACCACCGGTTCAGGTAAATCGGTCGGTATCAATGCCACATTGCTGTCGCTGCTGTACAAGTCGGATCCCAAGCAGGTGCGCATGATTCTGATCGATCCGAAAATGCTGGAAATGTCGGTCTACGAAGGGATTCCTCATTTGCTCGCGCCGGTTGTCACCGACATGCGTCAGGCCGGTCATGCGCTCAACTGGGCCGTCAATGAAATGGAACGGCGCTATCGGTTGATGTCCAAGCTGGGTGTGCGCAATCTGGCCGGTTACAACCACAAGATTGAAGAAGCGGCACGCCATGAAAAACATATTCCGAATCCGTTCAGCCTGACGCCCGACGCGCCGGAGCCGCTGGAAGAATTGCCTACCATCGTCATCATCATCGACGAGCTGGCCGACCTGATGATGGTGGTCGGCAAAAAGGTGGAAGAACTGATTGCCCGGATTGCGCAGAAAGCGCGTGCGGCCGGTCTGCATCTTATCCTGGCTACCCAGCGCCCTTCGGTGGATGTAATTACCGGTCTGATCAAGGCCAACATTCCGACCCGGATCGCTTTTCAGGTCAGCAGCAAAATCGACTCGCGTACCATTCTGGACCAGATGGGCGCGGAATCGCTGCTCGGTATGGGTGACATGCTGTACATGCCGCCCGGAACCGGCTTTCCGGTGCGGGTGCATGGTGCGTTTGTGTCTGATGAAGAAGTGCACCGGGTCGTGGAGTTTCTTAAAAAACAGGGTGAGCCGAATTACGTCGAAGGCATTCTGGAAGGCGGCGTGGCCGACGATGGTACCCAGTTGTCACTCGATGGCGTGGCCGCAGCCAGCGGCAATGAAGCCGATGAACTGTATGATTCAGCCGTGGCCGTGGTACTTAAAAACCGGCGCGCCTCGATCTCGCTGGTACAGCGCAATCTGCGCATCGGTTACAATCGCGCTGCACGCCTGTTGGAGCAGATGGAACAGAGCGGCATCGTCTCCAGCATGCAAAGCAATGGTAACCGTGAAATACTCGTGCCGACTTCGGCACCGGAATAAAAAATTATGAAATCAGTTTTAAAATCAGCCGTTTCAAAGTCCCTGTTCGTTGTTTCAGTTGTCTTGCTGTCAGGGCAGGTTCAGGCCGGGGCTCTGGATCAGTTCAAAACCTTCGTCTCCAGCACCCATGCCGCCAAAGGCGATTTCATCCAGCGCCAGGTCAAGGTGGTCAACGGGGAAAACAAACTGTCGAATCAGGCCAGCGGCACTTTCATGTTTGCCCGACCCGGCAAATTTATCTGGCTGTATCAAAAGCCGTATGACCAGCTGTTGCAGGCCGACGGCGAAAAACTCTACATGTATGACAAGGACTTGAATCAGGTCACCACCAAATTGCTGGGTACCGCACTGAGCTCAAGTCCGGCCGCCATTCTGTTTGGCAGCAACGATCTGGAAACTAATTTCGCCATCAAGGATGCCGGACCAAAGGATGGCATGGACTGGCTGCAGGCAACGCCCAAAGACAAGGACAGCACCTTCACCCTGATCAGTATCGGCATGCAGAATGGCCTGCCGCGCGAAATGGACTTGCGTGACAACTTCGGCAAAACCACCATCATCCTGCTGCAGAATATCGAAAGAAATCCAGCCCTCAAACCGGATCAGTTTAAATTTGTCGTACCTGCCGGCGCCGACCTGTTCAATTCAAAATGAATGACCTGTTCAAAGTAGCGCCGACCCCACCGCTGGCAGAAGCGCTGCGTCCCTCGACGCTCGATCAGGTTATCGGCCAGAGTCATTTGCTGGGCCCTGGCAAACCGTTGCGATTGGCGTTTGAATCAGGCAAGCCGCATTCGATGATTTTATGGGGACCTCCCGGGGTCGGTAAAACCACGCTGGCGCGCCTGACTGCGCACGCCTTCGACTGTGAATTCATTGCCCTGTCGGCGGTGTTTTCAGGCGTGAAGGATATTCGCGCTGCGATGGAGCAGGCCGAACAAAATCTGGCGATGGGCAAACACACGATCCTGTTTGTCGATGAAATTCACCGCTTTAACAAATCGCAGCAGGATGCATTGCTGCCGTACGCCGAATCCGGCCTGGTGACCTTCATCGGCGCCACCACCGAAAACCCGTCCTTCGAAGTCAATTCCGCCTTGCTGTCGCGCGCGCAGGTGTATGTGCTGCAATCGCTATCCGAAGAGGAATTGAAGCAGCTGGTTGCCCGCGCCCAGCAATCGTTACTGTCTGAAGTGCAGATCGACCCGGCTGCCATTGATACGCTCATCGGGTATGCCGATGGCGATGCACGTCGCCTGCTGAATCTGCTGGAACAGTCGTGCAGTGCGGCCAGTTCTTCGGGAGTGTCGCACATCACGCCCGAATTTCTGCACAATGCACTGACCCTGAATGCGCGGCGCTTTGACAAGGGCGGCGATAATTTTTACGATCAGATCTCGGCCCTGCACAAATCGGTACGCGGCTCCAATCCCGATGCCGCGCTGTACTGGCTGTGCCGCATGCTCGATGGCGGTGCCGATCCCAAATATCTGTCGCGCAGAATTGTGCGCATGGCCTGGGAAGATATCGGCATTGCCGACCCGCGTGCCATGCAGATTGCCAATGATGCCGCTGCCACCTATGAACGGCTCGGCTCACCCGAAGGGGAACTGGCTTTGGGACAGGCAGTGATCTATCTGGCAGTGGCCGCCAAAAGCAATGCCGGTTACAACGCCTTCAATCAGGCCATGGCCTTCATCAAACATGACAAGTCCCGTGAAGTGCCGGTGCATCTGCGCAATGCGCCGACCAAATTGATGAAAGAACTCGGTTACGGGCACGCCTATCGCTATGCCCATGACGAACCGGAAGCCTATGCGGCCGGAGAGACCTATTTGCCCGACGGCATGCCCGAGCCTGGCTGGTATGCGCCGGTTGGCCGTGGGCTGGAAATTCAGATCGCCGACAAGATGGCGCATCTGCGCAGTCTCGATGCGGCTGCCAGAAAATCAAAAAAATAGCAGAATTTGTGCAGCACATGCCACGTTATGCGCAGTTCGTCGCAATCAGCGCGAGCAACATCGGGCCAGTCTCTATAGTTCGGCATCAGTCATTGTTCGCCACCCAACCCTTTGAAGGAGACCGTTATGCGAGGCATTATTCTTATATCGATTTTGTTGCTCAGTCCGTTTGCCCGTGCCGATCAGACCCTGCAGTTACCCGCTTTTAATGCCGTGAAATGCGACGGCGTATTTGACATTGACATCACTGCCGGCAGTGCCCAATCCGTGTTGGTGAAGGGGGCGGATGATGAAACTGCAAAACTGAAATTTGAAGTGGTTAATGAAGAACTGGTCATTACCAGCCCTCATAACAGTCACAATCTGGTTTTTTCCTCAAAAACTAAAATAGTTATCACGATGCCGGCAGTGCGGCTGTTCAAGAGCAAGGGTGTCGGTGACGTGGTCATAAAAAATGTCGACGGCGACCGCATTGACCTGTCTTATGACGGGGTAGGCAGTCTGGAAGTGTCCGGTAAGACCAAATGGCTGCGTCTCAAAGGCCATGGCGTGGGCGCCATTGATACCAAAAAATTATTGGCTGACAATGCCGACGTGGAATTTGACGGAGTAGGGGGCGTGGAAATTTATGTCAGCAATCATCTGAACGCCGTGGTACATGGTGTCGGATCAATGACTTTTTATGGCAATCCCAAATCCATCAATAAAATTGCCGACGGCATAGGCAGCATCAGTTCCGGCAGTTAATCTCCAGGCCCATGCCGTTACACGCTTACGGCAGGGCCTGTCAAAAAAGACAACATCGTCGCATTGTCGTGATCAGTATTCGACCAGATGTCCTCACTAAGTTACAATTCTGCTTCCCCAGTTTCCTTACCAATGACGAATCACCATGATAGATATTCAACTGCTCCGTAAAGACATTGCCAATGTTGCTGCCCGTCTGGCACAGCGCAAATTCATTCTCGACGTGGATGGTTTCAACGCACTGGAAGCCCGGCGCAAACAATGCCAGTCACGCAGTGAAGAGTTACAGGGCCTGCGCAACAGTCTGTCCAAACAGATCGGCATGATGAAAGGCAAGGGCGAAGACAGTACCGCCCTGATGGAGCAGGTCAACAGCATCGCCGATGAACTCAAAAGTTCTGCCGCCAGTCTGGAACAGATCTTGAATGAATTGACCGCATTTCTGGAAGTGATTCCAAATTTGCCCAATGTCGCCACACCGGTTGGCACCAGCGAAGAACAAAACGTGGAAGTGCGCCGTGTTGGCAGCCCGCGCCAATTTGATTTCACGGTGCGCGATCATGTGGATGTTGGCACTGCACTGGGTCTGGACTTTGATGCCGCCGTTAAGTTGAGCGGCTCACGCTTCATGATGTTAAAAGGTGGTATCGCACGTTTGCATCGTGCTCTGGCTCAGTTCATGCTGGACACCCACACCATGGAGCACGGCTATACCGAATGCTACACACCGTATATCGTTAATGCTGCCACTATGCGCGGCACCGGTCAGTTGCCCAAATTTGCCGATGATCTGTTCAGCGTCAAAAAAGGCGGCCAGGACGGCGATGGAGAAAACCTGTACCTGATTCCCACTTCAGAAGTGTCGCTGACCAATACCGTGCGCGATGAAATCGTGCCGGCAGACCGCTTGCCGATCAAACTGACTGCGCATACACCGTGTTTTCGTTCCGAAGCCGGCAGTTATGGGCGCGACACGCGCGGCATGATCCGTCAGCATCAGTTTGACAAAGTGGAGTTGGTGCAGATCGTGCATCCGGATCAATCTGACGCCACGCTGGAAATCATGGTGCAGCAGGCTGAAACGATATTGCAGCGACTCGATCTGCCATATCAGGTGATGGCACTGTGTACCGGTGATATCGGTTTTGCCTCGGGTAAAACCTATGACATCAACGTCTGGCTGCCGGCACAAAATACCTATCGTGAAATTTCTTCGTTGTCGAATATTTACGATTTTCAGGCGCGGCGCATGCAGGCCCGTTACCGCAACGCGCAGGGCAAGCCTGAATTTCTGCATACCCTGAACGGTTCCGGCCTGGCAGTAGGACGTACACTGGTAGCGGTACTGGAAAATCATCAGCAGGTCGATGGCAGCGTCGCCATTCCTGCAGTGCTGCAACCCTATATGGGTGGGTTGACCAGCCTGAAACCGAACTGATTTCGACCTGATTGGAAAATGTTTTAAATAATGCTTCCAATCATTAAGAAACCAGTGCTATAATTCTCGCTTTCGCGGCTGTAGCTCAGCTGGATAGAGTACTTGGCTACGAACCAAGGGGTCGTGGGTTCGATTCCTGCCAGCCGCACCAGTATTAAACAAAAAAGCCTCGCGAAAGCGGGGCTTTTTGTTTTTCAGGGGGCGGAAACCTTTGGCTGAGTAGCCAATCGGTCAGACAATTTCATCATTTTTTTGTCGAACGTTCTAAATTCGCTTTCCTTGCTGCTTAGTGCCAAGTAGAGCGTCCGCAAAATCCATTCCTTCCTCGTACCAGAACAATGCCGATCCGAGCGCGTCTAAGTTCGGCGGATAGAAATTGCGCAAGCCGCACAACATGCGTATCGACTTTGCGATTTCGGTGCGTTCGAAGTCATAGGATTCCAACACCCATGCTAATTCCAGAAATACCGTAATTGGCACTGTGCAAGGCTCGGGACCATTTAAGAGGCGATCTGCACGCTCCCCTTGATCCGGGCTATCGTTCAGCAAATATCTGGCGAGAATATTTGTGTCCAGCGCGATCATGTTTGTGACTTTTTCGACACTTGATCTTTGCTCTTCAGCTTGGCGAGAATCCTTGACTTGATTTCCTGGTCGCTTCCCAAAGTACCTCCACTTTTAGCAAGGACGCCTTTGACTTGAGCTGTTGTTGTTTCCGGAAATATCAGCGTTTTAGGTGTCAGGCTAATTCCGGTCGCTGTCAAACTTATGAGGAATTCTGTTCCGGGAGGCAAATGCATGTTGTCCCTGAGCGATTTCGGGATGACAAGCTGTCCCTTGGAGGATAATTTGACGGTTTCCATATCATTTTCCTTCACGGTAAGTCGAGCCATCTTACCTCAGTTTCTCATGCAGATCAATCTCGCCCTGGCCAAACGATTTCCGTGAGCCTCTGGCTCAGTTCCAAGAGATCGCCAACCCCCTACTGAATCGCCACGGAACGCCTGGACACTCCCGGGTGTCTTAGCAGTCCTGACTGCAACTGAATTGCAGCTTGGTTAAACGCATTTTAAACTTTGCTGCGATTGCTTCACCTTGATTTTGCAAACTGCGAGTTGCGCAAGGCGTTTATTATTAAATATTTGTGGCTTGCAGGTGGTCCTACGAACCAAGGGGTCGTGGGTTCGATTCCTGCCGGCCGCACCAGCCTTACGTTGTAAAGTCAAAGGGTTAGCGCCGCAAGCGCTGACCCTTTTGCTTTAGTTGCGCGACTTTCTGAACGACTATTCTCACTTACTGCTTTTAGCAGCGTAATTGCGTCGCGTGTTTCGGTTACTAAGTTTGCTATCTCAATGAGTCGGGAAACTGTCGGCGTCGCGTAGTGCTCCTACATATTGCTTGTAGCATGACCATCAATACTGCGCGATCTTCATTAGCCCCTGCACATCTAATTTAAAACGAAATTGCACCCAATCACCTGCGGTTTAAGTTAAAGACCGGCCACACGCTTGGGTCCGCCTCAGCGGGAGCGTGACGGGGCCGGTGTCAGGAATTGGGAGCAACCACGGTTGCCTTGAGAGGAAATGATTTTGGTCTTAGCTACTCAACTCGATCCGGTTCTCAAACCATTCCAGAGCTTCGGGGTTGGCCAGCGCTTCGAGATTGCTCACGGCCAGCCCGTGCACGACATTGCGCACCGCCAGCTCGACAATCTTTCCGCTCTTGGTGCGCGGAATGTCGTTCACCTGCAGCACCTTGGCCGGCACATGGCGCGGCGTAGTATTGTCGCGGATCTGGCGCCGCACCCGCTCACTTAACGCTTCGCTGAGCTCTTCGCCATCCCGCAGTTTGACAAACAGCACGATGCGCACATCCCCGTTCCAATCCTGCGAGATCACCAGCGACTCCAGAATTTCAGGAAGCTGCTCGACCTGGCGATAAATTTCCGCCGTACCTATGCGCACGCCACCGGGGTTCAGGGTTGTGTCGGAGCGGCCATGGATGATAAAGCCGCCGCTGGCCGTGATCTCTGCGAAATCGCCGTGGCACCAGATATTCGGGTAGCGTTCGAAGTAGGCGGCGCGATAGCGGCTGCTATCGCTGTCGTTCCAGAAGCCAACCGGCATCGCCGGGAAAGGTCGACTGCACACCAGTTCCCCCTTGGTCTGGCGCACAGGTCTGCCGGCCTGGTCCAGGACATCGACGGCCATTCCCAGTGCAGCGCGCTGTATCTCGCCACGATACACAGGCAGCGTAGGAACACCGCCCACGAAGGCAGACAGGATATCGGTGCCTCCGGCCACCGAGGCCAGGAAGACATCGTCCTTGATTGCGCGATAGACGTAGTCATATGCCTCGGGTGCCAACGGGCTGCCGGTCGAGAACAAATTACGCAACGCGCTCAAGTCATGGTTGCGACTCGGTACCAGTCCTTGCTTGTTGAGCGCGTCGATGAATTTGGCTGAGGTACCGAAGTGGGTCATGCGCTCTTCCTCGGCGAAGTCGAACAAGATGCTGCCTGACTGGCCATCTCGTCCAGCCAGGAAGGGCGACCCGTCGTAGAGTAGCAGCGTGGCTTCCGACGCCAGGGCCGAGACCAGCCAGTTCCACATCATCCAACTGCAGGTAGTGAAATAGAAGAAGCGGTCGCCGTGACTGAGGTCGCTATGCAGACGGTGCTCCTTCAGATGCTGGATCAAGCTGCCGCCGTGTCCATGCACAATACATTTCGGCACGCCCGTCGTCCCCGATGTGAACAGAATGAACAGCGGGTGATTGAAGGGCACACGATGGAATATTATGTCGCACTCTGTATGGGGCGCGAGAAAATCCCCGTAGACCACGCCCTTGACGATGCTGGCGATGTCAACAGCGACGTCCAGATAAGGCACCACCACCACCCGCTCCAAGCTGGGCAGGCGCGCCGCGATCGCTTCGTTTTTCTCCATACAGGACACGCGCTTGCCATTGTAGCGGTAGCCATCCACGCACAACATCAGCTTGGGCTCAATCTGGCCGAAGCGATCGATCACGCCCTGGATGCCAAAGTCCGGCGAGGCCGAGGACCAGACCGCGCCAAGGGACGTAGTGGCCAGCATGGCAATCAGGGTCTCGGGCAGATTCGGCAACAGGCCGGCCACGCGATCGCCCTCGCCCACACCTAAGGCACGCAGCGCCGAGGCGAAGCGCGCTACCTCGCCATACAGCTGCGAGCGCGACATGCGCCGTTTGACTTGATCCTCGCCCCAGAACACGAGGGCGTCGCCGTCATCACGGCGCTTAAGCAGGTTCTCCGCGTAGTTGATACGCGCCTCTGGGAACCAGCGAGTCGCCGACATGGTCTCGCCTTGTTCGATGATGCGTTCGCCCAATTCGCCAATGCCGCCACCAAATTCCCAGACCAAGGGCCAGAACGCAGAGGGCGAATCGATTGACCAGCGCCACAGGGCGTCATAGTCCGCGAAGGTCCGTCCCGTCTTCGCTTCTGCGATACGAGTAAAGGCTGCCAGATTGGTCGCGGCCGCGCGCTGCGGCGATGGGGTGTGCACGGGTAAGCTGTGAGTCATGTTCTATTCGCTTTCAAAAAAAATCAGGTGGTTCACCATCGCAGAATCTACGGAACCGGCAGCGCCAGGAACGCAGTGCCACCCACCATCAGCGAGATGGGCTTGAAACAGATGATCGCCGCCAGGCTCCGCCAACAGGTCATTGCGCAGAGTCTGAACAGGGTGGGCAGCTATGGTCGACCGCATAGAATACGTTTTATAAATTGAACAGTGCAATGCTTGCGCCCTCAATGCAGACAAACGAACGTTCACCCGGTGAAAGTTTGACGGTAGCCGGCCGCGTGTATGGTCGTATCATTGCAAAAATGATCAGTCGTCATTTCATCTGGATGCAGTTTGTGCTGTCACACCGGCGAGATCAGAAAGAAAGGGACGTTTGTGCTGCAAATCGTGGAGATAGTGATGTTTCGCTATGAGGAAGACCACAGCGGAGAAAATCCCTATCAACGGCATAAGTTGGAATGCAGTGTGCAGTCCGAAGCGATCGGCCAGCGCGCCAATGACAAACGGGCCTGGTGCCAAACCAAGCAAATTATTGGCAAGTGTCAAGGTCGCAAACGCTGATCCATGGACTGATGGATTGGTTAAATTGGCGACCATCGCGCCGGCCGGCCCGGACGACCCGGCAGCGAAGAACATACCAATTGCAATCAGAATCAGTTGTGCTTTCCCATTAGGTAGATTGAATGCCGTCAATAACAAAATGACGCTCAAGAGACAAAAAGTAATCAACAGTATTACTTTACGCTCAGGTGCATTGCGGGAGAAACGGTCGCTTAACATACCGCACAGCAGCATGCCAATCGCACAACTGAATACGAAAACAGCGGCAAGTCCCGCTGCGCGATCCAGCGTCAAGCCATAGTAACGGTTGAGGTAACTTGGCATCCATGCCATTACCGCACTGACCATAAACAGTTGCAGACCGCTTCCTATGTACGCGCATATCACCGAATGAGTTGACACGAGCGTCGACAGCGCGACTCGATTCGATTGCGGCAACGACGGTATGCTGGTCGGCGCTACGTTGGTAACTGACGGTTGATTCGGGTAAATTTTATCTTGCCTAATGACAGCCAGATATACAAGCGCCATCGCCATTCTGAGCAAGGCCATTCCAGCAAAGGACCAACGCCATCCGAAATGAACGGCAAGAATTCCACCCAAGGCGATACCCAGCACAGACCCGATCATGGCGCCGGCCATGAATGCCCCTGTCAGCGTCGCGCGTAAATGCATCGGAAACACCGACAATACGACTGCAATCCCGACACTGCCATAGGCAGCTTCGCCTATCCCGACCAATAGACGGGCCAGCAACATCTGGTCGTATGATTGCGACAGCCCACATCCAAGCGTTGCAATACTCCATAATGCAGCCATGACCACAATGCTCTTTATTCGTCCCCAACGGTCAGCCAGTAATGAAATCGGAAAAGTAAGTAAGCCCACCATCAATGCCACGACGCCGCCCAAAGCACCTAATTGGGAGTCGGACAGATTCCATTCCGCTTTGAGCAGCGGGAAGACGGCATTCAGAACCTGGCGTGACATATAGTCGGAAATCAGGAGCCCGAAGGTTAATGCAAAAATGACCCAGGCGTAACGACGAGACACGCTACAGGTAGTCGTCGAGGTCAGGGGGGGGGCGGAATGATAGGCCAACGTTGTCTCCAATTTTTACCGCATTTTTTTTGGGCGCGGTTTAGTTTAGTTTAGTGTAGTTATCTATCGGCAGGGTCTTGCAGATATTCAGTGGCAAGACCCATCAATGACGCGCTGATCACCAGCGCGTCATTATTTTAAGCGCCGCGCAATGGCACGTTGCGTTGTCCCGGGAGCCGAATTGGCGCCATGCCCAACTTCGCAAGTGTTTCATCGACTGTTTTGTATTGCACACCGATCTTGTAGATTTCACGTGCTTCCTTCCCATTGGCCACACCACGGCCCAGTTCGTTGGCAAGGCGCACGTTTTGCTGGATCTGCTGCACTGAGGTCATGCGGTTTCCGTACTGGTCACTGAGCGTGTCTTCGATGCCGCAACGAACGTGGAAACCCATCGCCATCGACATCATATTAAACGGCAAAACATTGTGCAGTAGCGACTCTGATGTGATGCAAATACCGTCGGCGGCCCGGCGCACCAATTCCATGAAGCTATATGGGTTAGGACCATCGGCACCACCGGCAATACCGATCCAGGTCAGGTTCACCGGCCCTTTATAAACACCCCGGCGGATCATGCGTTCGATCGTTTCGTAGGAGTGGATCCCCGCCAGCTGAAAATGCGGCTGAATATTGGCGGCTTGCAGGCGCTTGAGGTGCTCTTCTACCCAGCCCGGGCCAGCCGGAACCGTCATTTCTCTGTAAGCGGCCTGATACATCGGATCTGCCAGTGAGGTACCGGAAATTGCTTCTGGCGTCATCAGTTCCGTCAGATTGAATTGAGTAGTATTGATCGCGATGGTCACCTGATCGGGTTTTGGCGTCAATTCCGCTAGCATGTGCCGAGTATCATCGGACAGCCACTTTGCAGCCTCTCCATCAGATTCGGGAGAAAATGAGATCGATCCGCCGACCTGAATGATCATGTCGGGTACGGCGGCGCGCACACCGGCAATTAATTCGTTGAACTTAGACAGCCGTTTGGAACCTTTCCCGTCCAATTCACGAACGTGCAGATGCAACACCGAAGCCCCTGCTTCGTAACAATCAACTGCCTTCTGAATCTGCTCTTCCATCGTCAACGGAATATCTTCAGGAAAATCAGCGGGCATCCACTGTGGTCCATAGGGGGCTGTCGTGATGACTACCTTGTCTTGATTTTTCGGATGTAACGAATCGTCGAGGAATTGCATGGTGTATCTCCTGGGCTAGAATGGTTGTTTTTAAATTGATTGCAGAAGTTCAAAAGGGTTTGTCGCCCATGATTCCGGCGCGCTCCATCTTGCGGTGGCAATGCGGGTAATCCATCACGGCATAATGCTGCGTCGAGCAGTTGTCCCAGATGGCCACGCTGTTGGGCTGCCAACGCACTTGATATTCGGGGATGTATGCCTGGCTGATCAGATGGGCCAGCAATTGTCCAACGCCTGGATTGGCATCTTGGCCAAAGCGCACAAACTCGGGGCGATGGTAGTTGGTAAAGCGGGTGGTAAAAACATTAGCAATAAGTAACTTCTCCCCCGTTTCAGGATGAATGCGTACGACTGGGTGTTCGGCATCGGGAAACTGCGCCTTCAACGCCAGGGGCTTTTCGATCGGCATTGATGCACCGAAGGTTGCTTCGATGCCAGCGCCGTTTTCGTAGAATCGAACTGCATAAGCCATGAAATGATCCTTGATGGTAAGAATGTAGGCGGCGCCAAGCATTGTTGCGAATGAAAACAATGATAGCGATTTGATTTATTGGAGCTCTGCATTTCATGCCATAATTTCTGCAATTCATGCCACATAACACCTCGTTGTATAAGATCTTTAAATTGGAACGCCAGATGGAAGCGACTATCCGTGCAGCAACACTAGCAACCTATTTCGATGTCGCGCGCGCGCTCAAGCTCAATCTTCACAGTTTGCTGCGTGAGTCGGGGCTCGATCCGACACTACTCACCAATCCGGAGCAAGCCATCTCGGCCAAAGCATTCGTGTGGTTGCTTGAGCAGTCCGCGATGCGAAGCGGACAGATGAATTTCGGATTGCGCATGGCGGAAGAGCGCAAACTGTCGGACTTGGGAATGATAGGGATGTTGTTGGCGCACAGGCGGACTTTGCGCGATGCACTACTGACTGCAATCGAATACCGTCAGTCTATGAGCACTGTGCTGGCGATTGACCTGGAGGACGATGGGAATACCGTTATCATCCGGGAAGAAGTTTTACCCGTGTTGGGGGCGTATTCGGTGCAAGCGACCGAACTGGCGGTAGGTATACTGGCCAGCACCTGCAAATCATTGCTCGACGATAAGTGGCGCCCCTACGCCGCGTACTTCACCCATCCCGCCCCCGCCGACCTGTCAGTGCATCGCCGAATGTTTGCCTGTGAACTCAGATTTGACAGCGAGTTCAATGGCATCACTTGCGCCAGCAAGGATCTGGACGGTCCGAACCCCCACGCCGACCCACAGATGTTGCAGCAATTGGAGCAGAGCGTATTGGTGATGCGCACCGTCAATCCAGACTCCTTCTTCCTTGCGACCCACCAAGCGATATTGTTGCTGATGCCTCTGGGACGGGCTACGATAGAACGGGTCGCTGCTCACATGCGCGTGAGCACACGTACGCTTCAGCGGCGATTAGACGAAGATGACTACAATTTTAGCAAGCTTGTCAATGAGGTACGGTGTGACTTGGCGGTACGCTATCTAGCCAATCTTCGTTATTCAATCGAGAATGTCGCGACCCTATTGGGCTATACCAATCAAAGCGCTTTCGGTCGTTGGTTTAAGTATGAGTTCGGCAGTGCGCCGACCAAGTGGCGTGCGACAGAAGTGCGGCGGCGCAGGTTCGCGTGACCGAACTTTAATTCTCAAGCCTTTTATCCCGCGCCATAAGCTGCTTCACTCAGGCGCTGCTCCATACAGTATTGTCGCAAGCGCAAGCATCGACGGTCATCTCCAAACTATTCAAAATCGCCGTGCAAGTCAGACCGTATAAAAATAAAATGGCGCTTCATCTTCCAAGCGCGTGCCCACTCAAAATATAGTTGATTCTGCCGTCACTCCAGCGACCACGCGTAGCTATCGCGGTCATTTAACTTAAAGGCACTCACCGCACCAAGTAATTCACGTGCCTGATCATCCATGCTTTGTGCCGCAGCTGCTGCCTGTTCAACCAGGGCTGCGTTTTGCTGGGTCATTTCATCTATTTGGGTAATCGCTAAATTGACTTCCTCAATGCCGGTTCGTTGTTCCTGACTTGCCGCCGTGATTTCGCGCATGATCTGGGTCGTCTTCTGAACCGAACTCACTATTTCATGCATGGTCTGTCCAGCCTGGGTTACCAGTTTTTCTCCGGCGTTGACCGTTTCAACTGAAGTGCCAATCAGTTGTTTGATTTCTTTGGCTGCCGCTGCGGAGCGTTGCGCAAGATTACGTACTTCGGTGGCAACCACTGCAAATCCGCGTCCCTGTTCGCCAGCGCGCGCAGCCTCTACAGCGGCGTTCAACGCCAGGATATTGGTTTGAAAGGCAATCCCGTCGATCACACCAATAATGTCGACGATTTTGTTGGAGTTTTCTTTGATCGACGTCATCGTCGTCACGACCTGGTTGACCACTGCACCGCCACGCGTGGCGACTTCGGAAGTCTGGATGATGAGTTGATTCGCCTGTTTTGCATTGTCAGCGTTTTGCCGCACTGTTTCCGTAAATTCTCCCATGGCGCTGACTGTTTGTTCCAGGCTGGAAGCTTGCGATTCGGTGCGGGCCGACAAGTCGGAATTGCCCTGGGCTATTTCCCGTGCAGCGACTGAAATGACATCGGTCGCATTTCTGACTTTTCCAACAGTGCCGGACAGGGCGCGATTCATGTCCCGGATAGCATGCATCAGGTCGCTCAATTCATCCCGGCCTGAGGGTTCGACCGATACGTTTAAATTTCCGGCGGCAATTTGATGTGCAACTGCTGCGGCTTCCTGAATGGGAATCGTCACACTCCTGGTCAATATGCGCGCTGCATAAATACCAAATCCAATGATTATAATGAGCACCAATGGTATGACGCTGAACGCCTTTTTACGATACGCCTGTTCCAGCTCACCTGGCAGACTTTTTTGTTGGGACAGAAGTGAATCGACATATTTAGTCAGCGCGTTCGCCTGTTCCTTGCGCGCCGAGATAAGTTCTTTGTGCATGGCGCTGAACGTATCTTGCTGAAGATTATCCACGTTTAATTTCAGCGCATTTTCTCTGAGTTGGTTGACGGTTTTACCGAGCAGTATGAGTTTCTGAAGTGTTGCCTGATCCTGGTCAGATTGTCGCAGCGCTTCGTATTTCTCATTCATGGCCAGATTTAATGTTTGCAGCATCTCTTGCGATTTGGCGTTGGTCGTGTCGTTCCGCTGGTTGATTGAATGGTAAAACAGCGCTTCTTGCTCCGACGCGTCATACCGTATTTGTTGAGTCAGTTCAACCTGATGGTTTAAGTTATCCAATACCACATAAGTTTCTGCACGACTTCTGGCGCCCACCATCAGGCTGAACACGACAAGAAAAACAATTAGCAACAACAGCAAGCTAAACCCGGCTGTCAGTCGGGAGCCGACCCTGAAATTACTGAGTTGCATAAATGATTCCTTCAATGTTGATTTCTGGATGATCGAGGTAATGCTGTGAATGGGCGCGTCGGTAATGTCATTTCGCTGTCGGCAATACGTATTGTCTGAATTGTTCACGCAATTTGTTTTTCAGTAATTTTCCAGTAGCGCCCAACGGAAGAGTCTCGACAAACACCACATCGTCAGGAGTCCACCATTTGGCGATCTTTCCTTCGTAAAACTGCAGCAGTTCTTCACGTGTCAGCTCGGCGCCCAATTTTTTTACCACGACCAGCAGCGGACGTTCGTCCCACTTCGGATGGGCTACGGCGATACACGCCGCCATGGCCACCGCTGGATGCGCCATTGCTACGTTTTCCAGATCGATCGATCCGATCCATTCACCACCTGACTTAATGACATCTTTACTGCGATCGGTGATTTGCATATAGCCTTGCGCATCGATTTTGGCGACATCGCCGGTTGGAAACCAGACTTGACCGGCTGCATCGGCGATCAGCGGTGTTGTTCCTTCGGAACGGTAATAGTCGGCAATCACCCACGGGCCGCGCACCAGCAGATCACCGGCGGCAATGCCGTCCCACGGTAGTTCATGTCCCTGATCATCGACTATCTTAAAATCTATGCCATATATTGCGCGCCCCTGTTTTGCCTGCAACGCATAGCGCTGCTCCGAGCTGAGTTCAGCGTAGCCAACGCGCGGCGCAAAAACGCTGCCCAGCGGACTCAATTCGGTCATACCCCAAGCATGGATCACATTCACGGCGTATTGTTCCTGGAATTTTTTCAGCATCACGGGTGGGCAGGCCGAACCGCCAATAACGGTCCGTTTCAGACTGGTAAAGTGCAGACCGTGCGACTCCACGTGATTCAGCAGGCCCTGCCAGATGGTGGGCACGCCAGCGGCCAGCGTAACCCGTTCAGCTTCAAACAAGTCATACAGCGATTTACCATCCAGCGCAGGTCCGGGAAATACCAGTTTGGCGCCCACCATACAGGCGATATACGGCAAGCCCCAGGCATTCACGTGGAACATAGGCACTACCGGCAGAACCACATCCCGCGCTGAACAGTTCATGGAATCGGGCAGGGCTGCAGCATAGGTGTGCAAGAGGGTGGATCGATGCGAATACAGTGCGCCTTTCGGATTGCCTGTCGTGCCGGAGGTATAACACAGCGAACAAGCTTTGTTTTCATCGAATATCGGCCAGGCAAAATCGGCTTGCTGCGCATCCAGCAAGTCTTCATAGCAGAGCAAATTCGGAATGGTGGAATTTTGCGGCAGATGTGCGCGGTCGGTCATCGCAACAAAATGTTTGACCGAGGTGAGTTGCCCGGCAATGGATTCCACGATGGGTAAAAAAGTCAGATCGAAAAACAGGCATTGATCTTCGGCGTGATTGACGATATAGGTAATCTGATCTGCATGCAGGCGTGGATTGACGGTATGCATGATGGCACCCATACCGGATATGGCGTAATACAGCTCCATGTGCCGGTAACCGTTCCAGGCTAATGTGGCGACCCGATCTGCGTCCTGAATGCCCAGGCTGTGCACCGCGTTGGCCAATTTGCGCGAGCGCTGATGCAGTTCGTGATAGGTGTAGCGATGAATATCTCCTTCGACACACCGCGATACGATTTCAACCGCGCCGTGATGGCGATCGGCATGCTTTATCAATGAAGATACCAATAATGGTTCCTGCTGCATCAGTCCAAACATGTTGATTTCCTTTTATTGAGATCAAATGCCGGCTGCACATGTCGATGATGTGCAGCCGGCATTCAATTTTTTACATAGTCAGATCAGAAGCTGTGACGTATGCCTGCCATAACTGCTTTGGAAGTAATGCCTGCAGCTGTACCAGAGAATGTGCCAGCGGTAACCGGAGTGGCATATACCGGCGCCTGGTTCATGTTGTTGCCGACGTTCTTGACTTCTGCACCTTCCAGGTAAAGAGTCGTTAATTTGGACAGTGAATAATTCACTCCGATCGAAACCATATCGGAAATATTGTCGGAGTGATTGACATCCTTGATATGGTAGTAACCGGAAGTTATATTGGTTTGCTCTGATACGCGGTAGCCGAGACCCAGATCGTACAGTTCAACATTACCTGTAGTTACTGCGCCGCCCAGTGCTGGCGGATTTTGTCCTGCACCGGTATTGGATGGATTGGTGCCTTTAAAATATTGCGCACTGGTCGATATCGCATTCCATGTGTATTTGGCACCAACTTGGACAAGCCGGTTGGTATTGGTTCCGTTTGGTGCTGCAGGAACACCGCGACCATCATCATTACCGTTGTAAATCAATGCATCCAGCTTCAAGCCATCGCCACTGTTATACATGATCGTGGCGGCTTCCTGGGACATTGCTGAACTGTTGCCGGCCACGCCACCCATGGCATATTCAAAGCTGGCGGTAATGCCGTTGATGGTTGGCGTGGTGTATACAAAGGCATTGTCGTTATACACAGTTCCAATCACGGCATTCGAGTCACCACCGGTAAATGAGCCGGTGGCACTATTCAACGCGACCAACGCCGTCAAAGAGCTGCCAAAATACGAACCACCGC
>JAYVMW010000034.1:0-20443 GCA_043758755.1 Oxalobacteraceae bacterium | reverse complement strand
TAAAAAAAGCGACCCTCGCAAGGGGCGGTTTTCATCAACTTTGGGTTTGCATCCCCCAAACCTTATACCAAGCAGCGTAGAGTCATTGGGAAACTGTCCCACGTTAACAACGCAGCATAAATAAATATCCGGCACGTTTAAAAACAAAATTACTGACCGATACAGAACAGGGGCGTTCAACCACATTCGGAGTTTTATTATCCATAAGTGCATCCAAATCAGCCTTGCTTATTTATTAAATCATTTAAAATCAATATGTTAATAGCATACTTCAATTCCGGCCTCGGCACCATCTGGTTGTTTCAAGTCGTTTAAGACCGTTCAAGTATGATCATCAACCCGCCTTGCTCCCTATGAGAACGCGGGTTTTTTGTCGTTTGGCGTTTCTTGTCGTTTAACTACAGCTACCATCAAAGGTCGGTTAACTTTTGTGGATTGCTCTCATTTATTCAATCTAAAGGAACATAAGCGGGCAGGCCGACATTCTGATCGGTTCGCCGATTGCCAACCGCACCCGGGCCGAACTGGAAGGCTTGATCGGCGGTTTTTGTCAATAATCTGGTATTGCGCGGTGATTTATCCAGCGGTCCTGGTTTTATATTCCCCGACCGGTACTGGCATTTCCTAGATTGACGTCGCGTGTATTGGAAAAACCAAACCGCAGCGCCAAATTTGACCTGACGCTGAACCTGACCGAAACGGTGCAGGGACTGACCGGTGCCATCGAATACAACGCCGACCTGTTTGAGCGCAGTAGCATTCAACGTTTGATTGGGCAGTTCACGACACTGCTCGAAAGTATCCTGAAAAATCCGGAAGAATCGATAGATCGGCTCAACATTGCCAGGCCGGAGCAAAGTCAGAATCAGTTGAATGACGATGATCTTGCCAATCTTTGATCAGGAACATCACTTAAAATTTGACCGCGGTACAGTGGCGTTAAGAGCGCTTTTTATAACAGGCCGAGACAGTCGCACTGCCAAGAGAATCACTCAATTTTTTAAGTACTTAATGCTTGCCGAACTACCGGTTTCACGTTTGCACGGGATTTGTTTTTTGCCTGAGATAAATCGTACTGCATTTGCATACGAAGCCAGGTCTCTGCTTCTCCAGTTTGGAAGCTGAAACTGTCTGCCGTGCTTTCTGTCGAGTGACAATTGCCACAAGGTCAGATAACAGTAGCGGGCGCCGGCAGACAGCGTAACAGGCTGGACGTGTAACTTGATTTTTGCTTTCTGATCACTTGCCCCCAGGTGCCTGTATCGGATACTTGGCAAAAGCCGCCGTGACGGCCTTTTTGATTGAGCCGGGCATATCTTTCAGATCGTCTGAGCTCATGCTGCCCTTGACAACACCTTCCCAGACCAGTTGTTTGCGGGCCGCATCAACCACATCGATATTGAGCGTTCCTTCTTTGTACTGCGAAACGGTGGTTTGATCGGTGTACATGGGGAACGTCGTATACATGCTGGCCCGGTAGCCATAATATCCGCCACGCAGCGCAGCAGCTGATGTGGGAGTGCTTTCAACCTGCAGTTTATTGTTCAGTGCGGCATTGAAATTGACCAGCAGTTGCGGATTTGTCGTTACCAGTCGCAGGCCACGTGCTTCCAGTTCCCGCTGGGTATCAGCTTTTAATTCGACCGAGACGATACTTTGATAGCCGCGACGATCGGTTCCCAGCGGAGAGTAAAAAGCAAAGGTTTTATACTGCGTGAAGTCTGCAGTGCGATCATAGGAGGTCCACACATCAGGTGCGCTGGCGCAACCAGTCAGAATTATTGATGCGGAACATAAAGCCAACAGGCTGGTATTCAGATGGGTTTTCATAATTCATTTCCTTTTTAATGTTTAGATACGAGGTCAGGAATCTGATATGACGGTTATTTCTTTTCTGCCGGAGCAGCGGGTGCAGCAGGTTGTGCAGATGTTGCCGGCGCGGCTTCAATATGCATGGCAACAGCCTCAATATACATCGCGCGGACTTCACTGCCAACCTTCACTCTGCTGATTTCCATGCCTTCAGGAATAGCAAGGGTAACGGTATTGATTGCTTTCACCACGGCAAGTGGTTCGGCCTGATGCTCTATGGCTGTACCCGGCAAGGCGCCTGGGGTTGTGGTGTAGTTAATTGGGTGGAAATTAATAAGAATTCAGCAGGGGCTGTGACCAGTCGCGCCTGTTTTATCTCCATTTAAATGCCGCACGATTACTCGGTGCCCATCATTTTGTACGTGCTATTTTTAAGCAACTCTGGCAGTATTGCTAACTGGCAATTGAACTGATGCGCCGAATATATAGGGCAATTTAAGATGAACAACCCAGCAGACTATCCGGCCGCCGAATTTGTTGTTTTGTTCCTGGTTCTTATTGAACGCATCCTGTTTTACAACGCATCTCGCAACGAGGAGCAAATCAGGCAAATCAATATGCGCACCGTCGCGTTGCAAAATGAAATGTGGCGCTACTTTCAGCAAGTGGCAGCTGTGCATACCACCCCTGTCGTCAGCCTGACTGAATCTGCAATGAATGATGTGTTGAATCTCAGGCCTATACACAGGCTGCGTGGTGGAACCGGATTCCGACCGAAGCGCGGATTCTGATCGTGCTTCTCTCTAAACCCTAAGCAACGCGTGACTTTCTCATATCAATCGTGCCGCCGACTGAACCAGATGCGGGTGATCCGGGCAGGACTGGCCAAAGTTGTTGAACCAAATACCTAAACAAAAAAATGCAAAATAATGATTCAGGCATTTTGAAATGAAAGAGCAGGCCTTGGTGCGCACAACGGCCCGTCTGTGGCGTATCGCCTGCACGGTGGGCCCCGGCATTGTGGTCATGCTGGCCAACATGGAAGCCGCCAGTGTCATCACCGCAGCGCAGAGTGGCGCTGAATGGGGATACCGATTGCTGCTGATGCAGTTTCTGGCCATTCCGCTGTTATACCTGACTCAAGAGCTGACCATCCGGCTCGGGCTGGGTAGCGGCAAGGGCCTGTGCGAACTGATACAGCTGCGCTTTGGTCGTCCGATGAGTGTGCTGGCGCTGACGGTGCTGATCATCAGTTGCTTCGGTGCCCTGCTCACACAAATGAGTGGGCTGGTGGGCATCGGTCAGCTGTTCGGGGTTCCGGTCTGGCAATCCGCACTGCTGATCGTCACGATGATTTTTACCGTGATGTGGACCGGCTCTTATCAGTCGGTTGAACGCATTGCGATTTTCTTTGGCCTGTTTGGAGTGGCCTTTTTGTTCGTGGCCTGGAACGCGCATCCGGATACTGGCCAGATGCTGGCGCAACTGTACCAAATGCCGCTGGAAAATCATCGTTATCTGTACCTGATGGCGGCCAATCTGGGTGCCTGCATCATGCCCTGGGCGATTTTTTATCAGCAGTCAGCGATGGTCAATAAAGGGCTGACTGTCACGCAATTAAAAGTGACCAGAACGGAAACCCTGTTTGGTGCCATATTGTGTCAGACCTTGCAGGCAGCCGTCATTGTTGCTGCTGCCGCTTCGTTCAGCACGCATGGCATCCATCTGGACAGCGTACCGCAGATCGCCGACGCATTTACTGCCGTGCTCGGCGAACAAACCGGTAGCATTGTTTTTGCCTTTGGCCTGTCCGGCGGGGCGCTGGTTGCCACGATTGTGGTGTGCCTGACCGCGGCCTGGGCGATGGGTGAAGTGACTGGCGTTCGGCATTCGCTGGAACTGCATCCGAGTCAGGCGCCGTGGTTTTATGTTGTGCTCGCAGCGATGCTGATTGCCAGCGCTGCGATTGTTTGTTCCGGGGTCAACCTGATCAGCCTGGCGATTGCCACGGCGGTCGTCAATGCCCTGCTGCTGCCGCTGGTGCTGTTTTTTCTGTTTCGGCTGGCTTATACGGATTTGCCCGATTCACTCCGGCTCAAAGGCTGGTATGCGCTGGCAGTGGGTATGGCATTTGCGCTGACCGCAGTGCTGAGCCTGGTCACCGGGATTGCCGGAATCTGGGGTGCTTAGCACTACTTTGTTCGCATGCCCACGGATCTGGCGGGCACTTCCCACATTGACTTCCCCCTTTACAAATCCGTTGCGGAATTTTGGGCAAAGGGCAAGGTTCGACTCCTAGTGCAAAAACGATCGCCGCATAAACCAGCGAATCAGTTTGCTACAGAGTTGGGATACAATCCCAGCCTCCAGTCAGCTTTTGGCAACTCTATAAAAATATCATGACCAATTCAGATACTGCTCCCGCCAATTCCCGTTCCCGCGTTGCCATTGCCAGTTTTGTTGGCACGGCCATTGAATTTTTTGATTTCTATGTGTTCGCCACGGCCGCAGCGCTGGTGATCGGCCCCACCTTTTTCCCCAAAGACTCCAGTGCTGCACAGACGCTCAATGCGTTTCTGACTTTTGGTATCGCCTTTCTGGCCCGTCCGATCGGTTCGGCGCTGTTTGGGCACTTCGGCGACCGGGTCAGCCGCAAATCGACGCTGGTTGCATCCTTGCTGGTCATGGGCGTGTCCACCACCCTGATCGGTTTTTTGCCCGGCTATAACAGCCTGGGCACGCTCGCCCCGATTCTGCTGTGTATATTGCGCTTTGGGCAGGGCATCGGACTGGGCGGGGAGTGGGGTGGTGCGGCACTGCTGGCCGCTGAAAACGCCCCGGTCGGACAGCGCGGCTGGTACGGCATGTTTCCGCAGATGGGGCCGTCGGTGGGGTTTTTATGTGCCAATGGCCTGTTTTTTGGTCTGGCAGTGCTGTTGAATGAGGATGAATTCAAAAGCTGGGGCTGGCGCATTCCGTTCGTGTGCAGCGCGCTTCTGGTGGCCGTTGGGTTGTATGTGCGTTTGAAACTGGTTGAATCGACCGTATTTACCGACGCACTGAAACAGCATGGCCAGGTGAAAGTGCCGCTGTTTGCGCTGTTTGCCAGGCATGCAAAACAGGTAGTGCAAGGCTCGTTTGCGATGGTGGTGTGCTACGCACTGTTCTATATTTCCACGGTATTTTCACTGTCATATGGGGTGAAGAATCTGCACTTCACCAAGCCGCAGTTTTTAGGATTGCTGTGTCTGGCGGTGGTCTTCATGGGTTGCGCCACACCGCTGTCGGCCTGGGCCAGTGACCGCTGGGGCAGGAGGCCGGTGTTGCTGCTGGGCGCTGCGCTGGCCATTTTGTCCGGATTTACCATGGCGCCGTTGCTCGGTTCCGGCAACACGGCCTGTGTTGCCCTGTTTCTGATTATCGAACTGTTTTTAATGGGTTTCACCTTCGGGCCGATGGGGGCGCTGTTGCCGGAAATATTCCCGACTGCGGTGCGCTATACCGGCGCGTCGATTTCCTACAATATCGGCGGCATCATCGGCGCCTCGGTTGCACCATTTATTGCGCAGATGCTGGTTGAACAGGGCGGGCTCGGTTGGGTCGGCTATTATGTTTCTGCGGCGGCATTGCTGAGTTTCATCGCTGTGTATTCGATGAAAGAAACCCGTGATATCCATCTTGATTCTTCAGTGCTATAGTCACCCAATTTCGTGAAAGATAAAAACATGGCAAAGAAAAACGCATTTTACGCACAGTCCGGCGGCGTTACCGCCGTTATCAACGCCTCGGCCTGCGGCGTAATTGAAACGGCGCGCAAACACAAAGACAAAATCGGCAAAGTCTACGCCGGGCGCAACGGCATCATCGGCGCGCTCACCGAAGACCTGATCGATACCAGCAAAGAATCCGCCGCCGACATTGCCGCGTTGCGCCACACACCAGCCGGCGCGTTTGGCTCGTGCCGCTACAAACTCAAAAGCCTCGAAACCAACCGGCGCGAATACGAACGACTCATCGAAGTATTCAAGGCGCATAACATCGGCTACTTCTTTTATAACGGTGGCGGTGACTCGGCCGATACCTGCTTCAAAATTTCCCAGCTGGCCGAATCACTGGGCTATCCGATACAGGCCATCCACGTACCCAAAACCGTGGACAATGATCTGCCCATTACCGACTGCTGCCCGGGGTTTGGCTCGGTGGCCAAATACGTCGCCGTGTCCACGCTGGAAGCCTCGCTGGATGTGCGTTCCATGTCGAAAACCTCGACCAAGGTGTTTGTGATTGAAGTCATGGGACGCCACGCGGGCTGGATCGCTGCGGCCGGTGGTTTGCTGGTGGATCACAATATTCCGGTGGTGATTGTGTTTCCGGAAGTGGTGTTCGATCAGAAAAAATTTATTGCCGCAGTCGATGTCAAAGTCAAGAAGTTCGGTTACTGCACCATTGTTGTCTCAGAAGGCTGCCATTACGAAGATGGCCGGTTTCTGGCCGAACAGGGCACGCGCGACGCGTTTGGTCATGCCCAGCTCGGCGGTGCTGCACCGGTGGTGGCCAATATGCTCAAGGAAGCACTCGGTTATAAATTTCACTGGGCGGTGGCCGACTATCTGCAACGTTCGGCGCGCCACATCGCGTCCAAGACTGACGTGAAGCAGGCCTATGAACTGGGTCGGGCAGCCGTGGAACTGGCACTCAAAGGAAAGAATGCGGTCATGCCGACCATCGAGCGCATCTCGGATGAACCTTACAAATATAAAATTGGTGTGGCCGAGTTGAAGGACGTGGCCAATGTCGAAAAATTCATGCCCAAAAATTTCATCAGCAAGGATGGCTTTGGCATCACCGAAAAATGCAAACGCTATCTGATGCCGCTGATTCAGGGCGAAGATTATCCGAAATACCAGGGCGGACTGCCTCAATACGTGACACTTCAAAATGTGGGCATTGCCAAAAAGTTGAAGCCGTTCAAAATTAGTTGAGCAGTAGTCAGTCTAGTTGAAATGTTCCGATAGAAATCGATGGATTTTTTCGTATGGCAAGGCGTGAGGAGGCCGCTTAGCTGGCTAAGCAACGATGGCGAAGCAGGGAATTCGAGCAGCATGCTGCTCGCCTGCGCAGCGGCACTGGCATGCAGGCCAGTGTGCGCCCTGCAAGGGAAACGCCGCCAGACGGAAAAAGACGCGATTTATACCGAACATTTCAGCTTGACTGACTACTGGTTTTCATGGAGTAACGACCATGGATAAATCGCAGGCAGACACGATGAGGCAGGCGCAGGCCCTTGCGCAGGCCGGCGATATGGCGCAGGCCGAAACGCTGTACCGCGCCATGATCGCAGCTGACCCCCACTGTCATCCTGCTTTTCAGGAACTCGGGCTGTTGGCATTCAACGCGGGCAATCTCCCTGCTGCTGCCGCTTTATTCCAGCGTGCCATCGAAATCGACAGCCAGATCGCACTCTACCACCGCAACTTTGGCGAAATTGCGCGGCGGCTGGCCCGCTTTGACGCAGCAGTTCAGGCCGGCAGGCGCGCCTGTCGGCTGGCACCGGCTGATATTGACGCCCATTTCAATCTGGCATTGGCTTATTCCGACGCAAAAATGACCTCTGACGCAGCACAGACTTTTCGTCGGGTGCTGGCGCTGCAGCATGAAACTTCGCCGAACGGCCAGCTCTCGGCACCGCTGCTGAACATGCGCGGCAACATACTGCAAAAGCTGGATCGGTTTGATGAGGCGCGCGCAAGTTATGAGCGCGCACTGGAACTTAAGCCGGATTTTCCGACGGCGTTGAACGGTCTGGGCAGTTTATTGAAGTTGCTGGGGTTGGCGCAGCAAGCCGGGGAATGCTTTTCCCGTGCCCTGCAGCTTGATCACGGATTTGCCGAGGCGCGCCTCAATCTGGGTATGGTGCAGCTGTATCTGGGACAGTGGCAGGCCGGTTGGGAGAATTATGAAGCGCGCTGGACCGGATCGTCCGAACATAACAACGGGACTTTTTTGCGCCCACACTGCCCGCTGCCGCAATGGAACGGACAGGCTGAAGTGGGCGAGCAGGGTCTGTTGGTTTACGCCGAACAGGGTTTTGGCGACACCTTGCAGTTTTCGCGCTATCTGGCCCTGGCTGCGCAACGCTTTGCCCGGATAGGCTTTGTTTGCCCTTTGCCCAACCTGCTTGGCTTGATGGAGCGCTCGTTTGGCGACACGGTACTGGTACTCAAACAAATGCCGACTGACTTTGGTTCATGGCAGTGGCATTGTCCGTTAATGTCGTTGCCGCGCGCCTTCAACACGCAGCCGGATACAGTTCCCGCTCCAATTCCCTATATTCAAGTCGCACAACCGGCACGCGATTATTGGCGCGACCGACTGCAGCAACGGGCAAAGACGCCATTCAGGATTGGCGTGGCTTGGGCCGGCCGGCGTTCGCACCAGTCGGACGCGCGCCGCAGCCTGCGTTTTGAACAATTGCTCCCGCTGATGAAGGACGCGCGCATTACCTGGGTCAGCCTTCAGAAGCAGGAGGCCGGTGACAGTGTGGCCTGTGGCACGCACTGGATCGACTGGACCAGCGAATTGGTCGATTTCGCGGACACCGCCGCGCTGGCAGTCAATCTTGATCTGGTCGTTTCAGTCGATTCCGCCATGGTGCATCTGGCCGGCGCGCTGGGAATACCGGTATGGATGCTGAACCGTTTTGACAGTGACTGGCGTTGGATAGAGCACCGCGAGCACAGCCCGTGGTATCCGGACCTGCGTATTTTCAATCAGAGCCGCTCTGGTGACTGGGTCGGTGTGATTCAGGCGGTGCAGGGGGCGTTGCTGGCGCTGCAGGATTGACTGTTAACGGTCAATGCCCATAACAGAAAATTGCGTCCCCTGACGGCCCGCCTCTTTCTTGCCACATAAATTTAAAAAATATGTGGCAAAGCCCAACAACTCCAGCTCAGCCGGAATTAATTTTGAATAAGCCCAAGCTGGCGTCCGATAAAAACCGCATGTGTGCGGTTTTTGGCGCGCAGTTTTGAGTTGATATTGCGCAGATGGAATTTGACGGTTGGTTCGGTAATGAACAGTTTTTCGGCAATGGCTTTGTTGGGCATGCCCGCAGCCAGGCATTGCAGTATCTGCAGCTCCCGGTCTGAAAGCGCATCCATCGCCTTGGCACTCAGTGTGACCGGCGCTGCTTCAGCCAACAACCCCGGTGCTGCAGTTTCATCCGCTGACTGCTGTCTGACGGCGCTTTTCAGATGGGCATTCACACTTAAAATCTGTCTGACCTGCACCAGTGTTTTTGCTTCAACCGGTTCGGCTGCCAGTTTTTCCAGCAAGGCGCAAAGTCGCGGACCTTCCTCAAGGAATGCCGACACCATTTTCTGCCCGTTCAATATCTGGAATACAGTGCGCAATTCCTCCAGCGCCGCTCGGGTCTGGCCAAGCGCTTCGCGCGCCTGCGCCAGTAAAATTCGGAACTTGATGGCAACCCGGATGCAGCCGCGCTGCTGGGCATCATCAATAAAATGTTGCGCATCGCTGACTACCTGCTGGCTTCTGCCGGTCCGCAACCAGATGCGCAACTGCATAATGCTGTTGTTATCGATTTCGTTGGCGGTGGTGGTTTTTTGATCGGTACTGTTCCAGGCTAATTCTTCCAACGGTACCGGATGCACCAGTTCGATGGGCTGCGCGTCATACTGGTGTATGAACTGGTTCTGCAGTTCCAGTTTCATCGCCACGCTGACATTGTGCAGACTGAGCTTGCGTCCGAGTTCAATACCGCGTTCAGCCAGTTCTTTGGCCTCCTGGTAATTGCCGGCGTTGCACATTTTGCGCGACAGCAGCCGAAAGCTGGCATTGATGGCGAAGGTCATGCCGGTCGCACAAGTGAGTTCAAAATAGTCACGGGCCAGCTTGAACGCGTTCTCATATTCGCCGACTTCATACAGCGCCTCAGCCAGATAGCCCGCCAGATGCGCACTGCATACCGAGTTTTGTCCGCTGCGCTGGGCCATGTCGGCAAAGCCGGTTCCCAGCAGCGCAATCGCTTCTTTGACCCTGGCCTGCATCAGTAACACATTGGCTTCAATGCCGATGGTGAAAGACAGTCCATACAGGCTCTGATATTGGCGGAAAATCGCCTTGGCCATATCAATTTCGGCCGATACCTTATCGAACTGGTGGGCCCACATGTACACCGCGGCCCGAATGGTGTGCAGCACGCCGCCAACCGGGCCGTTGAACACAACATCTTTCAATTGGGTTTCCAGCACGCTTTCACACTCTTTGGCCTGATCCATCAGGGCCAGTGTCAGCGGTTCCAGAATCCGGTAGTCTTTATTGGTGGCCAGATCGTCCCGGTTGCGCAAGCGGTAGGCCAGATTGCGTGCCAGCACATAGTCATGCTGAAAAATATGCATCCAGCATTTCGCTACCAGCAGATCGGGGTGGTTTTCAAGTACGGCCGGTGCGATCGCATTGAGCCAGCGATGGCAGTCGCTGAGCTGGCCGGTATTGATTCGTACCCAGATATAGGCGGTAAGAATGACGCAGACCCGCTCAAACTCACCCGCCAGCAACAGATGGTCGATGGCCAGATCCGGCATGCCATTGTCCAGGTACCATTCGGCGGCCCTGACATGCAGGCCGGACTCGAGGTTGGGGCAATCTTCGCGCAATTTCTTTTGCAGATATTCGGCAAACATCGGGTGCAACCGGTATTGGGTGTCACTTTCGCCGACCCGCATTAAAAACAGGTTCTGCTGTTCGATTGAGCGCAGCAGCGCCGCGCTGTTCTGGATTTCCGCAATGGTATTGGTGAGTGAGCTGTTGAGTTGCGAGACCACGCTGGTCTTGAGCAGGAAAGTCTGCACATCCTGTGACTGGGTCAGAAACACTTCTTCATACAGGTAATGATCAATATCGGCAGTGTTGACCAGAAAATTCTGAATGAAGTTATCGCGGTCTTTGCGCTTTTCCATGGCCAGGGCTGCCAGTTGCAATCCGGTTGGCCAGCCTTCCGTGCTGTTGTGCAGATGTTCAATGCTGGCATCGTCGAGCTGTAACTGATAGCGCTCGTTGAAAAACGTGCGGGTCTGTTCCAGATCGAAAGCCAGTTCGCGCAGGCCGATCAGAATAACTTTGCCCTGCGACCTGAGCTTGAGCAATTTAAGTTGTGGTTGCGCCCGGGCGGCAATGATGAAGCTGCATTGATTTCCCGAGCGCTCAATCATGGCCTGCAGGAATTGAAGGATGTGCGTATCGGTGATGTGATCAAAATCGTCCAGAAAAATGGCAGTCGGCTGCGGCAAATTCGCCACCAGCTCCAGCAGCCTGAAATTCATTGATGTGTTGGTGTACATCGCATCAATCAGATTGGCGCTCAGCTCTGTGCTTTCTGACTCGGGCAGCGCATCCGGACCAATCGCAGCATGAATCAGCTGGCAGAAGCGGTCCAGATGATTGTCGTCACGGGTCAGCTGTATCCATGCAGTTTTGACGCCGGCTTCATTGATGTGTTTGTGTATATCCAAAATTGCCGTGCTCTTGCCAAATCCGGCCGGCGCTACGGCCAGTACCAGCCTGGCGTGCGCGCAGTCTTCCAGCCAGCCGGGCAGGTTGGGATTTTCAACGGTATTCCGGTTGAGTTGCGGAAGGGTGAGATTGGCGGGCAGATTGTGTTTGATAACTGTCATGTTGGTGAAGTCTTCTTGAGCACACAAAATGGCATTATTGCATATCTTGCTTTTGGGAACTATCCTTTTGGTTAGTGTCAACCGTCTAAAGTGCACAGTGGTTTGGTTTTCGAAACAGTGCGATATTTGTAAATCCGCCACAAATTATAAATTTCTTGCAGGCAATCTGTTGCGCCATAGGGCAAAATGACGTTTGCAGCTCCGGTAAAACTAGCCTGTTCAATAGGATAGGTTGTATTGTGCACAGTTTTATCCATATGAACGGTGCCAATCCAAATTCCGACCCATACACTGCCAACGGTACTTTTCCGTCCGGGGGGCTGCCGCGCAGACCCCTAAGCGTGCGTCTGGATGTCGGCAGAGTAACCTAAAAATAAATATCACAAGCTGGAGACACCAAATGCACAACGTACCGGCCACTCGTCAAACGGGTGGCAAAAAATCATGTTGCGATTGACAACTGCACAGCCACCGGAAAGCGACAGGCTCCCATGCTGATGACCTTGCTGGGGACTTTCCTGGCGCTGGCGGTTACCGGCTCCGGGCTGTGGTCGAACCATCCGCCGCAGGACCGTCCAAAGGGTCAGTTCGAACTGCAGGAGGCTACGGTAGGTGCCGGCCCGATCTCGCAGACCGTGACCATGGAACCGTATGAGGTTCTGAAGTTTCACCATATCGTCCACCAGGCCTTCGATTACAGTTGCGGTTCGGCCGCACTGGTGACGATCATGAATTTTGATCTGGGCATGGATGTCAAAGAAAAAGATGCCATGGAAGGCATGATGCAGTTCGGTGAAAAAGAAAAAATTATTGCGCGGCGCGGCTTTTCCCTGCTCGACATGAAGCGCTATCTCAAGTCGATCGGGATTGAGGGCGCGGGCTACCGGGGCGAGATTGAAGATTTGCTGCCTTTGCAGCATCCGGCACTGGTGCCGATTGATTTCGGCGGCTCAAAACATTTTGTGGTGGTACGCGGCATTCGCGACGGACTTGTATATATCGCTGATCCGTCAGCCGGCAATATCGTGTTCTCGCAAAAGAAATTTGCCTCGATGTGGGATCGGAATACTTTTTTTGTGGTTTCCCCTCCCGCAGACAAGCCTGATCTGCATGGGCTGGCGCTCACGGATACGGAGCTCGGGGTCACCGATATGGACCGGATCAAGGACCGCGCAATTCTGGCACCGATGGACAACGTTCTGAAGAATGAACGTCTGGTCAACGGTAACGGGATTTCGATTTATCACCAATAGCACACTAATTTGCACACGATGCATACCCATGCGTCGCCCATTCATTTTTGCCATGGAGTTTTCATGAGGTTTTTTCATCAGTTGTGTTTGATTGCGGCGGTTCTGGCGGTACCGGTTCATGCGCAGGAAGCGACAGCGCCGGCAGCCACTCCGGCCCCTGATTCTGCAACCCCGGCAGCGAAACCTTCCATTGAAAATGCAGTACGTGACGCGCTGGGCAAACAGGACAGTGACGTTGAAAACAGTAACAAGCAGCTTGCGCAAACGCTGACTGCCGTGGACAAGGATTACACGCTGTTGAAACATGGTCAAATGCAGCTGACCTATGATCTGAACTATGCCTACATCGGCCAGCAAACCATCAACACCGATCTGGCCTCCGGTAACGCCACCCTGTTCAGTATTGAGAATACCAACTCGCACACTTTTACCAACACCTTTTCTTTGGATTACGGTTTGTTGAATAACTTGACCGGTAACGTCACGCTGCCGCTGGTCACCAAATATTCGCAGACACCACTGCTGGATGGCATTACCAACGGGCTGGGCGATATCAATTTTGGCGCACGTTATCAGCCTTTTGAGGCGGTGCGCGACAGCCCGTCGCTGACCGTTACCGGCAGGGTCAGTCTTCCGACCGGCACCAGCCCGTTCAAGGTAATAGCAGGCAGCGGCGTGGCGAGCGGCGCCGGCAGCACGTCATTTACAGGTGGTCTGAATGTGAATCAGATTGTCGATCCGGTTGCCCTGTTTGGATCGGTCAATCTCACCTACAGTCTGGACGCACAGGCCAATCAGATGCTTGGCAGTAATGAGCTGGTGAAAGTGAAGCCGGGCGTTGCATTCCTGTTCGGTGGCGGCTTCGCCTATGCGCTGTCGTATTCGATAACTACCTCTGTGTCATTCCAGGAATCCATCTCGGCTGGCTCCACCCTGATTTTTGCAGGCGGCAATAAGAATCACACGTCTTCACAGACCGGGGGCATATTGAGCATCGGTATGGGGTATCGCATGACGCCAAAAACCACGATCAATACGTCGATAGGTATCGGACTGACGGCTAACTCGCCCAATCTGACGCTGGATTTTACCGTGCCCTTTTCGCTGTAACCGGATAACGCTGGCATGACTTTATCCCACACCCGAACGCGCATGGCTGTGCGACTGCTGGTCAGTTCGCTGTGCCTGTTGGGCGCGTGCCACGTGCACGCCGAATTGACCGATAACGTTGGTATCGACCCAAGGGCCATGTCGCTCGGCAACGCGGTAACAGCAGATCCGCCGGGTCTGGCGTCGATCCATTTCAATCCGGCCGGTCTGGCGCGTATTGATACCAATCTGAATGACAATATCTTTACGGTCGCATCGATACGCAACTACGATTCATTTCAGTCTGCACCGGATCTTGATCTGGGTGGTTTCAAGGTTGATCCCCTCAATAATACTGTTTCAGGTGGTGGGCGCCAGCGCATTGCATTGCCGGTGCTGGGACTGATGCCATGGCATCTGCCCGCGATTGCGTTGCCGTCGATGGGGTTTGCGTTTCACCAGGAAGGTTCGCGATTTACCTTCGCAACGCTCACCTACATGCCGTTTTTTTACTCGCTGGACCGCACCAAAAATCCGAATGATCCGGGCGGGTATGAAGGCCGGGTGGTGGACATGCAGCGCCTGGTATACGTGTCGCCATCGGTGGGTTATAAATACTCTGATACGTTGCGTTTCGGTGTTGCCGTGCCGATTTCGTATTCTTCAATAGATATCAACACTGACATGCGCTTCCCCAACAAGCTGTTGGGTACGATCGGCCAGTTGCAAAAGGGAACCTGTCCCAACGGTAACCCGACCGTCATCGACACCTTGACTTTCGGTTTGTGCGGCGGTGGTCCTGACGGAATGTTGAGCCCGTTCAAGAAAGCTGCCAACTTTAATCTGAGCATGGATGCCCCGATCGATCCGACCGTCAATATTGGCGTATTGTGGGAACCGGCGGACTGGTTTGCATTTGGCGCTGTCATGCAGGCCGGCACCAAAACTACCTATCACGGCAGCTTCGAGTTCGATACCTACCCCATGTTGAGGCAGTTCGTCCAAGGTTTGAACTCAAGCCTGCTTGGGCCAATACTGGCCGCCACGACAGGCATGCCGGTACAGATTCCGCCAGTGCAAAAGGGGAATGTGGTCGCAACCATGCCGTATCCGACGCGCTTCCAGTTTGGTGTCAAGCTCAAGCCAGTGAGTTTTGTGCAGCTCAATCTGGACGTGAGCTGGGCGGATTGGTCCAAATGGAACGCGATGACGCTACAATTTGATAACAATATTGGTGTGCTGGAGACGGGCCGTATGTTTGGTGTAGCCAACTCGAGCCAACTGACGATGCCGTTGGGTTTTAAAAGTGTGGTCAATTACGGAGCAGGTTTGCAGCTTCAGGTTACCAATGATCTGGCACTGCGCTTCGGATATGAACCGCGCAAGAGTTCAGTGCCGGGCGATAAAATTTCTTTGCTGACCCCACTGCCTGATACCAAGCTGCTCAGTACCGGTCTGCAATACAAAGTCAGCGACTCTGACACGTTGGATGTGGGTGCCAGCTACATGAAGGGAACTTACCACGTGCCGGCACGTACCGACTGTAATCTTAATTGCGACGGATTTTTCAATTTGATCTACAACCCGTATGCGGCGACGAACGTGTCGGGTTCTTTGATTGTCCGCTACTTCGGATTTAAGTACAGCCACGCTTTCTGACCGGACACCGCAGCGCATTTAAAAATCACCTTAGCCATTCATAACCAACCAGAGGGAACCTCGCATGTCAAAATTAGTTTCATTCATTACCATAGCCGCCCTTACCGTGGCCGGCGTGTCCAGCGCAAGCTACGCACAAACCACTGCGCCAGCCAAAGCGCAAGCCACAGCGCCAGCGAAAGCGCAATCCGCTGCCGTCACGGCGACTGCCATTGCGCCGGAAAAACTAAAACTGATTAATCGTGTGCTGGAATTGTGGCCTGTTGAGAAGGTCGGTCTGGTCATGTTGGAAAAACCGGTAGCGGAGTCACTGCGCCAGTCCCGGTCGCTGCTGCAGGGACGGGTATCAACCGAAACCCAGGACGCGACCATGAAGGAGATTACTCAGGACGCAATGGACTTTTTGAAAGAGGTTTCTCCAGCGGTAATCGACAGTGCGCACAAGCAGATTCCTGTGACGGTCGTTCCGCTTTTGGCTGACAAATTCACTGAAGAAGAATTGCGCCAGATTATCGCCATTCTTGAGTCGCCAGTGAAGAGTAAATTTGAAAAAGCAGCTCCTGAAATAGAAGCCGCGCTCGGGCAAAAACTTGCCGTTGAAAACGGCCCGACAATCAATCCAAAAATGACTGAGTTGACTGAGAAGATCGGCATGCGCATGCGCAACGCCATGAATCCGAAATGATTTATTTGCCTGCCACGCGTTCGCGCAACGCTTCCAGAGTGCGTGGCAGACTGATTCTGGTCATCACATCGACGATCCAGCCGAGCCCATACGGAATCGGACCCGGATCGGCAAACACATAATATTTAACCAGCGTTTTGCTTTTGTCTTTCGGGTACGGAGTCAGTTGCCAGTATCCGGCTGTATCAACGATAGTCTCACTGGCCTGCAAGCCTTCCCATGGCACCAGCTTCCATGACAACTGGCAGTATTCCGGCGTAACTGCCGGCATCATCTTCAGGCGGTATTTCTTGATTTTCCCGAGCGGCAGTCCCAGCGTCATCTCAATGACGGTGGCGCCTTCGGCCGTCGAAACGATGGTAGTTTTTTCGGTGTTCGGCATGAATTGCGGGTACTCGGAATAATTCATGATCGTCGAACACAGTTTCTGGACTGAACCACTCATGAGTGTTGCAGCAACATAGGTGTTGCCCGGCACGGCCAGATTGCTCACGTCAATGACATCCACATGTGTTTCGGTTGCCGTGCTCAGGTCGAGGTCCTGTGGCACAGTCGTTTGCGCACCGGCCAGTCGGCTAAAGGTAACGAGCAATGCCGCAAAAAATGTGACAGTCTGAATCCGAATGCGGTGTGAAAACAGAATGTTGCGCATTCAATGTATCGCCTTGACGGTCACAGTGGTACCGGCCAGATTAATACTGTTGATCGTGATGCTGCCCAGGCTGGGTCCGGTACTGCCCATGACCCGGATATTGTCGAAGCTGATTTGTCCGATCGAGCTGGGCAGACTCAGCGTGATCGAGCCATCAGGATTGACAACCGAAGCCGTACTTGCCGGGTTAAAGATTACATTCTTGACCGACGTCTGTGCGCTCAGCAACCCCAGTAATGGATCCATCAGACTGACCAGATTGCCGAGCACCTGCAACCCGGCAGACTGTTTGGTCAGATCGCTCAGCGATGCGGCCGTGAATCCCTGATTCATGATGGTTGCGGCGTTAATATTTGCCGCGCCATTCAGATTGAGCCAGTTGCGCAAGGTATCATCCAGAACACCCTGTCCGGCGATCTCGGACAGTTCTTCTTCGTTGAGCATGCGCAGACTGCTTTGTTTCTGTTGGGTGGTATTCGTCTGGGTCTGCACCACAGGCACCGGCGCCACGGAGGCTGCGTAGACCTGAATCGGTGCCAGAAAGGCCGTAACAATGGTCGCAATCCGGCGCACATTGCGCTGCTTGCGCAACATGCCGTCGAGCTGGCGCGTCGTGACCAGATTCCATTCGGTAAGAATGTCACCAAGTCGCTGACCGGTATTTTTCTGATGTTCAATCGCGCGGTTAAGCTGATCTTCAGAAATTAACTTTTTCTTGATCAGCAGTTGACCGAGCTGTGATTTTTTCTGATTCTGTCTTAACCAATCCATGGCGCGCCCAACCTATAAAACGTTATTGTGTAAATTATTCTTCGCGTACCCATACCTGTGAACGTCCAAGCAGCGGAATGCCGATATAGCCACGCACACTTAATTTTTTGCCACCGTCGATTACCTTGATCTTGCTTTTGTAAGTCTGACCATTTTTGGCATCAGTGATCTCGCCACCGGTATATTCATCGCCATCCTGTCTGAGGTTGGTCAGCATGGTCATACCGAGAATCTGTTTGTCTTTCAATTCGCCGCTGCATTTGGTGCACATCGGATTCTGATCTTCACCGGGTTCACGAAACAGCTTTTCTATCTTGCCTTTATATTCACCACCACTTTCGGTAATGCGGATCAACGCTTTGGGCTTGCCGGTTTCGTCATCGATGTTTTTCCAGAGTCCAACCGGCGAGCTGTCAGCTGCGATTGCATTGAGAGTCAGTATAGAACATGCTGCGAATAAGGCTATGAGTTTCTTGGACATTCCGGGTCTCCTGATTTCGTAATTAATGGTAGGTGGATTGGCCAGATCCGCAGGGCTTTTTCGGTGACCGATCAAGCCAAATAGTGGACTTTGAAAGCCATTTGGTAAGCAGTTGATAACTTGTTTTTCTAACGTTAATTAAGTGTTATTTCAATGGTTGTCAGTCCGTAAATTCATGGCCATTTTCAGCTTGTTGGTATTGATCATGTTCCGGTTTTGAGCTTGACATTGAGATATTGAATCTGTATCGATCCGATGCTGCTGCTGCCGAGATTGACAGCTCCGCCGGGCGTAGTGAAAGTGATATTGCCGATCTGCAGACTGCCGGCAGGGGCGGTGCCGGGCGTAGTCGGCCAGCCTATGCCAATCTGAACGCTGTCGGTGCCACTGGCATCGGTGACGACATTGATTGTACCGGGTTGGGCGTTGATGTCGGCCAGCGCCCAGGGTGTAGTTCCGTTGCTGCCGGCAGCGCTAATCCCAATGCCGTTAATGTCCATTTGGCCGTTGCTGATACCGCGCCCGTTGGGCTGAAGCTGCATGTCGCCAATGGCCATGTTCAGGCCCAGCCCAAAGGTAATTGCTCCGCCAGGGGTGCTAGTTAGCTGCATGTTGGTACCGCCGAACGTCAGGTTCTGCAGTTGGATGCCGGTGCCGAAACTGCTGCCGTTATCGGTGGCCAGCAGGTCAGCGCCGAACTGCAGTTTGTTAAGGCCGTCGATATTGGGAAAGGCCCAACTCACATAATCTGGTGCGCCGGATGTTCCGGAAATGATGTCCAGTGTTCCGCCAATTGAGCCGGTCGCGATAACATTGTTGAGACCGAGAGTGGCCGGATTGCCGGCATAGTCTGAGGTGCTGATGGTTGCTGCGCCAATACTGGAATTCAGATTGATGGCAAAGGACAGCCCGTCGCGCCCGGTTACGTCTGACAAAGCCGTGTCGTCGAGTGGCTGCATATCAGCGGCCATGACCGGTGTGGTAATGCAATGCAGTGTCAGCAAGGTCAGCGCTGTTCCTGCAATGCGTCGGAGTCGGTGGCTGGGGTTGATCATGGCAATGGACATGGTTCAGTGACGACGCAATTGAGCGAGCATATTCGCCTGAATTGCGCCGGCAGTGTTTTGCGCAGTCAATCGGTCGGTCCAGTTCATCCATGCGCCGGTCTGTGCCAGATTCGGTTGCGTCATGCCGGGTTGAGCCGGAAACTGCACCGCCTGGGACAGCATGGAAATCCAGAAATCGCGACTTGGACCACTGGCGTTGCCGGCGACTACGCCGCCGATCTGGGTCAAGGGAATGCAGGTCGTGCCGGCACAGATGTTGTCGGCGCGATAGCCATTGCTGGTAAGTATGCCGGCAGTACCGCCGTCAATCTGCAGCGACCCGCTGACAGTATTCATCAACAGTCCGACATTGCCGGAGATGCCTTCAAATCCCAGGCGCATGCCAATGACCTGGCTGTTACCGGGGCCGCCCGCATTGTTATAAACAAATTCGATATAGGGGTTGCTGATTGAGACGGTTTGTTGCGCGACAGTGCCTGCGCTGGTCCCGAACTGCATCAACGAAATATTGATGTCGGCACCGCTGCCATTGTTTGCAGTGTTGGTGTACTGACCCAGTACAATGTTGTGCAGATTGGCGTTGAGCGTGATGTCGGAATTAAATGTGATGGTGGAAAAATCGAGACCGTTCAGACTGCTGTTGCTGACGTTGATCAGGCCCTGACCCGACACTTCGGCAAGCTCAGAATCCGACAGCGCGACGGGCTTGGCCCATGCGGGTGTTATGCACAGTTCGGCAGCGCTGACTAAAATCAACAGTAACAAACCAGTGCGAAACAGGTGCATGATTGTCACGCTTTCAGATAGGTAGGGTAGTTGAATCCGGCTAATGCCGAATCAGTAGAATTTAGTATAAGCAACGGCCCTCCATAGTGAGGGCCGTTATTCATTCATCTGGCGTCAGGCAAAAGCTTAGTGAGCCATGATGTAGACGGTAGTACCTTGCATTGTGATGTTGTTCATAGCGAACGAACCAAATGATTTACCGCCGTTGTTGCCCATAGTGATACCAGCAACGGTAATATTCAGGCCTGCATCTGTTGCAATGTTAGGGATCGCGATTTTAACAACATCGCCACCTGGATAGAACGCAGCCAGAGCAGCACCCTGAGTAGCTGCATTTGCTGCAGTTACTGGTGTTACACCAAAGCCGCCGGAAGCTGATGGAGTAAACATGTCGGTTTGGAAGGTGGCTTGATTTACGATATCCAAAGTTGCAGCGATCGCGCCTTTGATGCCGATGTTATTGAAACTTACTGATCCGCCGTTTGCTGCAGTG
>JAYVMW010000033.1:0-12749 GCA_043758755.1 Oxalobacteraceae bacterium | reverse complement strand
TACGGCGCGAGCCAGTGTGCTGCTGAAAACGATGCAAATGCTGCCAGACCGACCGCTCCATCCGAACGCAGCACTCGCCGCGCAGCTTCCTCTAACGCGCTACCGTGCAGAGTTGTATAGAAGGCCAGGCGCTTTCCAACTGGTGACTCGTAGGCGTCGCGCCATTCATCCAGCAGCGCATCGGGCTCGGATAGAAACAGACCCTCTTCAGACACTTGCGCCCACTCCCGATCAAGCAGGCCCACACGAACGTTGCTAACGTGACCGAGGCTGACAGCGGCGGCCTGCGCAAGATCCGTGACGCGCCACGCCTGGCGGGGATTACGAAGCATCACGCGCAACACCTGCGCGGATTTCGGCTTGAACAGTGATCTAAGTTCACGCCGATCGGCAACGGGTTTGCTCGCGACTTGGCGTTCGATGAAGACGCTGTCGAAGACTAGGCGTGCATTGCCTTCGAGGTCGAGAAAGCCCACATCTTGCTCACGGCACAGTGCTTGAGCGTCAGAGGACAGATAAGGGGCAATGAAAACAGGCGTAGCATCTTTCGCACGATGTGCCATGTAGTTGCGCAGTTGAAGCAATGCCATACGGACATGGCGTGGCTGGCCAGTGGACTTCACTTCGCAGACCAGCGCGTGACGCCTGCCAGACACGTTGATATGTGCCACGATATCCACGCCTTGGTCAGGCCCAGACGCCTCGTACTCCATGTCCAAAAGCTTGATTGCAGGCACTTGCTCCAGCAGCAAGCGAAGCGCCTGCGCCGCCTGGCTCTCTATGTCTTTCATCAAATGATCTGGTTTCAGCATTTGTTGAAAATAGCACCTTCAGTGAAATTGTCAAGATTTATTTCATTCAAACAAGCACTTTCAGCGTTTGCTGAAATAGATTCTTCTGATGAAAATTTTACCAACTCGATTGTCGTATCAGCAATACGACAATTTGCTCGCCAGGAGAGGCGACTTCGCCCGCTCATGCTGACACCTCCTTGTCGCGCTGCGCCCCCACCACAGTCTTGCGGCGGTTCGCCACTAGGTCGGCCGCCTGACGCACCGGCGCATCTTCGGTGTGGATGTAGCGCATGAACATCGCCACTGTCTTGTGTGCGGTTAGCACCATGCCCACCTTGACCGGGATGCCCGAGTTGGCGATGTCGGTAGCTGAACGGTGGCGGATGCCATGTGTGCCGACGTGTTGCACGCCCGCAGCTTTCAGGATGCGGCTCCAGCCGTTGTAGTGCTCTCCGTTCGTCATGTGCTTGAGCGGATCGCGCAACGACGGCAGTACATAGAGAGAACCTTCGGGCCTATGCACCGTCGAGAGGAGGCCGTAAGCTTCCTCACTCATAGGCTTGGACATGCCGCCAGTCTTGCTGTCGGGCCAGGCCACGCGGCGGTTCTCCAGATCGACCCAGGCCCACTCCAGCAACAGGATTTCAGACCGACGCGCCGCGAACTCGAACTGCAGGCGGATGGCCAGAGTGACGACAGGCGGCTCGCTGCCTTCAGCCTCCACTTTGTCCAAGTGCCGGAAAAGTTTGCCCATTTCCTCATCAGTAATCAGCCGAGTGGTCTTGCCCTGAGGGTATTGAGGGATGTGCCGGCACGGATTCGTGCCATCCGGCCGTAAGCCCCAGATTTCGGCCATGTTGAACATCTTTCGCATCACGGCAAGCGTGTGGTTGGCCTCCATCGGCGTTGGCTCCAGCTTCTTCATCATCATCGCAACATCCGGGCGTTTTACGTCCTGTACCTTTATGCGGCCCAGAATGGGGATAATGTTGCGGTCAATGTTGCCCTGATAGCCTTTCTGTGTGCTCGGCTTGTTGCGGACCTTGGAATAATCCGACATGAAGCGCCCGCACAGTTCCTTGACGGTCGGCGCCTTGCGCGCTTCGGCTTTGTCGCCGCCGGGATCGCCGCCTCGGCGAACCTCGGACAGCCAGGTCTGCGCCAACGAGCGGGCCTGCTCGACGGTTAACTCCCCGTACAGGCCGATTGCCGGCTTGCGCCGCTCGCCGGCATTCGTCCGATACTGGAGCATGAACACCTTCCGGCCTGCTGGTGTAACCTTACACATGAAGCCGGGCACCAGGGTATCGCGCAGTTCGACGGGTTGCGCCTGTGGTTGTGCCGCGTCTATAGCGGACTTGGTGAGTTTGATTTTGGCCATGCTGACTCCTAGGAAAATGAGCCAGTTTCCAGGTGTCGGCTAGGAGCCAAGCGAATGGAAACCGGATCGGGTTGTGGAAAGCACCGGGGTATGGTGAATCCACTTGATCCCTAGGGAAACTCGCTGTGGCGAGCCTCAGCGCAGATCAGCCAAATTCGGTGCTGATCACAGCATGAAATAAAAAATCCCCATACCAAATCGACCTGGCTCAAATTGATTGGACCAGTTATTGCCTCGCATCATGCGCCAGATCAAATCGTGTATTTGCAAGTGACGCGCGGCGCAGCGCCGCGCTCCCATGTTTTCCCGGTCGATCATGCGCCCACTGCATTCATCATGACCAACCCGTTGCCGGCGCCTGCGGGCAGCCAGCGCACCGGTGGCGTTGCGTGTGTCAGCATGGACGACAAACGCTGGCAATATTGCCATATCAAATCAACCTCACTGTTGGGAAATATCTTTGCTGCCCAATATGCAGCCGAGAATGACGCGGTTGAGACCATCCTGTTCCGTGACAATTTTTTGACCGAAGCCTCGTCGTCCAATGTCTGGATCGTGAAAAATGGTGCTGTGATGGGCCCACCGACTGATCATTTAATCCTGGAAGGAATTCGTTACGGGTTGTTGCAGGAACTGTGTGAGCAGCTGCACATTCCGTTCATCGTCGCTAATATTTCCCGCGCTGAAGTATTCGCTGCTGACGAGGTTCTCCTGTCTTCGGCCACCAAAGAGGTACTGCCTGTGAAATCACTCGATGGAGCAATGATTGGTGCCGGTCGTCCCGGTCCTGTCTATCTGAAACTGTATGCCGGCTATCAGCAGGCAAAACTGGGGACAGTCCGGACCACTACACTAGCTTAAAGATTGGTATTGCCAAGCTTGCGATACAGGTAATGAATCGTTTTCTCACTGGGTCAATGCAATAAGCCCACGCGCCAGGCACCGTAGATCGGCGAATCTTCCCTTCTTTTGAGCCAGTACGGAAACCAGGCATCCAACAACGCCTTGAGCGCTTTCAAACAGGCTTCATAGTTTTCCGCGCTGTTGGGCTGAATCCGCAATTGTTCGGTGCAATCCAGAAACCGATTGCGCGCGATCAGACAGGTCGCGCGGCCGGCCGGGTCCATTGGAAGTCCCTGGTCGATCGCGTCGAGCTCGTCCACGAGTCGGCCATGGGTATGGCGTGTCGCCGCGTAGTTCATAAACATGTGATGAAACACGGCACGATGTTTTCGCTCCAGCCAATACCAGGAGCTGTCCTGAATGATTTTGCCATTCTCGTCGGTCTTTTTGGTCTGTCTGGCATGCATGTAATGGCGTGCGAAATAGCACAGACTGTCCGACCCTGGTGTTTCGCTCTGCATGGTGGTAGTGGCACGGCTGTAACTGGCGGCAACCTGAATCGATACCGGCAGCGGTACCGGCAGCGGCACATTCACACCGAGCTGCAGGTTTTCCTGAACCACAATCCGTTCATACTGCTTGCTGAATGGCTGGTTGGCAAAAGCGTTGGGACGAAAGTAGCGTACCGAGTAACTGCCCTGTTTGCTGTAACTGCCTGCACCAAAAACAGCGCTAACTCCGGGAATGTTGGCCTTGACATAATCGCTGACCGATTGCAGCACCTGCCGCTTGACTTCCTGGCTCAGTCCCAGTGTAAAGTCAATTTTTTCATAGTCGCCGGCGGCAAACGATTCGTAATGATTCAAACTCCAGCGGCTGTACTTTACGGTCTGGGCATACGCCCCACCCAAAATGCCGGCGCCGACTGTAACCTGCACATTTTTTTCATTTTGCGCATAGCGATACTGCTGACGCGCAAACGCCTGTTTCTCAAGGATCTGGCGTGCTCCCGGAATGCCGCAATGAAATAACTCATGTTCGAGTTCAATGAGTTGTGCCGTCAGCTGTTTCTGTGTGGCGCCGGTTTCCTGTTGCAGGACTTTGACGTAACTGTCGGCGATCAGCAATGCCATGTTGCCCAACATTGCCGCGCTGTTGCTGGCGCAATACCGTTCATGATATTGCGTGAGCATGGCGGCAGCGCCCGGATGGCCCTGAGCCAGCCACGCCTGCGCGCGCGTGTAACTTTTTAAATCCTGCCTGAGATTGGCAATGATTTTGGTATTGCTGCGTCTCCCCTGATCCAGGGCATCCTGACGCCAGAATTTCAGGCTCACGCTCTGCCAGATCGGACGGCACGACTTGCCGAGTTTATTGATCAGTTCAGCTTTGACCTTAGGAGCAAGGTTAGGATCCTTCAACAATTCACACAGGGTTCTGGTGCGTTTGGCGCAGGTGGTTTTTTTTAGTTTTTCTCCCGTCAATTCTGCCTGCCCAAGTCCGAACGACAATAAACCGCCCGCACTGCCCGACACCGTGCTGACTGAACCCTTGAGCGCTCGAGCCTGCTTTTCTGCTGTAGCCTTCAAATGCACGTGCCAATGCCGGTAGGCCGGCCGCTCGATGGGCCCGTGCCGCTGCGTTTGCAAGGTGACCGGTGTGCTTAACAGCAGTGAAAAATACTGGGCAATGCGCTCTTGCTGAATCAGGAAATCGTTCTGTATGGCTTCGAAGTCACGGATTTCGATTTTATCTGCGGAACCGGAACCCACTGCGCCGGCTCGTGAAAGATAGGGGGCAAGTCTGGGCACGTCGCTGTTTTCATCCAGAATCTCGTTAAAGAAATATTTGGCATCATCCAGGGCGTTACGGCAATAAGCCAGAGGGCCCGTGCCAGCCATGACCTTACCCTTGCCGCTCACACCCACACCGACATGCGCACTGGCCTTGCCAGTCAAGCTCACCGTACCGGTGCGGGTGCGCATGATATAACCCTCGTCGTTGATATATTTCATGGTTTGGTAGCCCAGTTCCAGCGTACCGGTCAGGAACGGTGGCGGTGTGCCGACTTCAACCGATGCTTTCCTCAGAGTGATATCCTGCAGTGTCGGGTTGATTACCGATACCGAAACATTATCTTCGGTGAAAATCTGCACCAATGCAGCGCGTGCATCGCGTGCCCACGCATATCTGCAGGTCTTTTCCAGATTAACCAGGTTCTGTCGAAGAAACTCGGCACGCGACATCCGATTGGTGTGTAACGGCGTAAGCCTTGCAAGCAATTGTTCCAGTGCCAAAGACAGGCCGGCCCATTCTTTGTACCGGATGGTTTGACCTGAACCGGCCCCAACCAGTTTTAACAGCGCACTCATTTTGGCATTGACAAGGTTGTCGGCAAACAGGTTGCACAGTTCGCAGGCACAGATTTCCAGCAGCGCCTTGATTTGATCGCGCTGTATCCAGTCCGGACCGCTCAGGGCAGGGATCAGGGTTGAATTGATATGTTCAGGTGCTGCGGTGCGACGTGCTTCGAGCTGGTGTCGAATCAGCTTGTCACGCATGACCAACTGGTCAGTTACAAATGAGGAATCTTGTTCTGATTCCTCTTCATGTACGGCCGGTTCTGGTTGATCAAGAGTTGAAATGGATCGCAATTCCAGCCTCGGCAAGGGACTGGTTGCGCGGCCGACGGAATGGTTCGAGAGTGTTTGCACGGGAATCTGTTTAAAAATCAGTTGCCGCAAGTGTAACCAGTCTCGATGGTATATTTTTACTCGGGCACTGGAATCTTTTCTCATTTCAATATATGAAAAGGAGATAAGGGCCGAAGCCACGCCGCCATCGCGCATTGGCGCTTTTCCCTGTACCGTTGTTTGAACAGGCCAAAGGAATCGATATTACCGAAGGCCGGGTATTGGTTGGGCCAGATTCGGTTGGGCCAGATTCGACAATTCTGACCTGCAATCTCTAAACAACTATGTGCATCCAGCCATGCACATCCGCACCGGTACCGTGCTGAATCGCCAACAACGCATCGCGCAGCGCCATGGCTACGGGGCCGTTTTCGTTGTGGTTGATCTCGACGGAAAAGCCGCGCGCTTTGACCTGGCCGACCGGTGTGATGACGGCGGCCGTACCGCAGGCAAACACTTCCGTGATGCGACCGGCGCCCAGATCGTCGCGCAACTGTTGCACCGTGATTCGGCGTTCCTGTGACTCATAGCCCAGATCTGCAGCCAACTCCAGCAGGCTGGCGCGGGTAATCCCGGGTAACAGAGTGCCGGTCAGTTCGGGCGTAACCAGACGGGTTTTTCCATCTTCACGGTAGACAAAAAACAGATTCATGCCGCCCATTTCTTCAATCACTTCGTGGTTGGTCGCATCCAGCCAGATCACCTGATCGCAACCCATTTCTTTGGCCTGGGCCTGGGCCAGCAGGCTCGCGGCATAGTTGCCGGCGCACTTGGCTTCACCGGTTCCACCGGGTGCAGCACGCACGAAGTCTTCGCACAGCCAGACCGTGACCGGTTTGACACCGTTCGGAAAATAATCACCGGCCGGTGAGCCAAACAACAGAAAGGAGTAGGTGTTGGAAGGGCGCACACCCAGATAGGGGTCGGTGGCGAACATCAACGGGCGCAGATAAAGACTCTGGCCGATCGCTTTGGGCACCCATGCGCGGTCAAGACTGATCAGGGCGTCAGCAGCCTCAATGAACAATTCCGCAGGGATAGCCGGCATAGCCAGACGTTGTGCACTACGGTTAAAGCGCGCCGCATTGGCTTCAGGGCGAAAGGTTTTGATAGTGCCATCCGGTTGGGCGTAAGCCTTGAAGCCCTCAAAAATCGCCTGACCGTAGTGCAGTACTGACGAGGCCGGGTCCAGGCTTAACGGACCATAGGCGCGCACTTCGCCCTGCTGCCAGGCGCCGTCGCGGTAGTTAATGACGGCCATATGATCAGTAAACACGGCGCCGAAAGCCGGTTTGTTCATGCGTGCAGTGCGTTCTGCTGCAATCAGCGCAGTCGTGGAGGGCGTAATTTTGATGGCTGGGGTTTTGGTTGTCATGGCGGGTCCTGATTAGGGTTTTACATTGTGCTTGGGAACATGGAATTCTAGCGTGAATTTCTAATGCAGCCCAGCTTGATCGGCAAACAGTTCGGCAACCCATTCAACAAAGACACGCACTTTCGCCGACAGGTGGCGATTCTGGGGATAGACCACGTGGATCGGTAACGGGTCAGTGACCCAGTCCGCCAGCAGCAATTCAAATCGGCCATCGGCCAGATACGGTGCCATCTGAAAATCGGTCATTTGCAAAATACCCAGTCCAGCCAGCCCGGCACTGACATAGGCATTCGAGTCGTTCACCGCGATTTTGCCTGACATGGCCATCTGAACGCGCTCACCGTCGCGGGTGAAATCCCAGTCGAAGGTCTTGCCGGTCTTGGAAGAAAAATAATTGATGCACAGATGATGTGCCAGATCCCTCGGGTGTTGCGGGCGGCCGAATTTGTTAAGGTAACCGACGGAAGCGCAGGTGGCAAAATTGACCACGCCGATGCGCCGTGCGATCAGATTCGAGTCGGCCAGATTGCCGCCCCGTACCGCGCAATCGACACCTTCTTCGATCAGATCCACCGGCCGGTCGCTGCATCCGAGTTCGAGCACGATATCTGGATAACGTTCAAAAAAATCCGGAATGGCAGGAATAATGACACTGCTGGCCATGCCGGTAGAGACGTCCACGCGTAACCGGCCGCTTGGTCTGGCGCGGTTGTGCGACAGCGATTCTTCCGCTTCGCGCACGTCCGACAAGATACGCAGGCAGCGCTCGTAATACGCTGCACCGTCGGCGCTCACGCTGATCTGGCGCGTGGTGCGATGCAGGAGTTTGACCGATAACTCTTTTTCCAGCGCCTGAATCAGGGTCGTTACCGTGGCCTTGGGAATTTGCAAATGCTCGGACGCGCGCGTGAAGCCGCCGGCATCAACCACGGCAACAAACACTTCCATTGCTTGTAATTTATTCATGTTTAACCTTATTGTTCGGCATATTCGAATAATTAATTCGTATTTGGCCTATTTATTCGATTGTATAACGGGACTATTATCGCCGCACTGCAACATGGATTGCATTAAATCAGGAGTTTGCGATGATTCACCCAAATAAAATTATGGACGCTGTGATCCTGTTCGCAGCCGTGCTGACATTTTTATCATTGTTGGAGTTAGTCATTTCAAGCGACGCTTATTCCACGGCCGCGCAGGTGCAGGCGCATGGTGAACTGGCCTTGATGCAACCGGTTCCGGCAACCACGGACAGCGCGCATGGCGCAATGACACCAGTATCAACTCAGGTGGTAACGCAATGAGTCACCCCTCCGAAACCGCTACCGTTGCGAACCGGCTCAAAGTGCGCGATATCAAGGTGCAGGGTGCCGCTGGTTCGTTGGCTGCCCGGATTTATGGCGCCGGGCCAGCGGGTGTCAGGCAGGACAGTCTGATCGTGTTCTTCCATGGCGGCGGCTTCGATACCGGCACTCTGGAAGACGCCCATGAATTTATCAATCATCTGGCCCAGCACAATCCCGGCCAGATTGTGCTGTCAACCAATTACACGCTGGCTACTGTTAAGCCTTTCCCTGCCGCGGTCGAAGATGCGTATGCCGTGTTGCTGTGGGCCAGAAAACACAAGGTGCAACTGGGCTGGAGCGGCAGAAAGTTGATCGTGTCCGGCATTGAAGCCGGTGCCAATCTGGCCGCCGTGTGCACCCTCATGGCGCGCGACCGCGGTGGTCCGGCTCTCGATGGTCAGATTCTGATCATGCCCATGCTCGACCCGGGATTAAGCACCTGTTCCATGCGCGCCATGCCGGCACCGGAAGTCATGGAAGTGGCGAACGCCTGCGCTGCGGCGTATCGCGGTTATTTGCCCAACGCAGCAGATCGGATCCATCCTTACGCCTCACCGTTGCAATCGAGCCGGTTAAAAAATCTGCCCGCAGCGCTGATCCTGTCTGCAGATGACGATCCACTGCGCGATGAAGCTGAACTGTACGGGTCCAAATTAATCAGTGCCGGTGTCAACACCACAGTACATCGACTGCCACCGGCCCCCTTGCAGGAACCCGGCGCGCGCAACGAATGCGCCTGTCGTGTACTTGCACTTGATGCAATCGGCGCGTTTCTCGGCGGTTTGCAGCCAGGGCCAGCCACCAAGGGGAGGGTGAGGGCGGCGCCGGCCTGACGCAGACCAGCCTTTTAGTTCAGCACCGACTTAACAGCAGTACCATTTTTTTTGCATCGACACGTCGATGCAGGGATTTCTTTTACCTAATTTTCTGATAATCAGTGTCAACACCAGGGGAAGTACCATGCATACCACACCAAAAAAGATGTCCGGGACAATTTCAAAAAACCGGCCGCTGTTCGCCGCAATGGCGTTAGCCGGACTGTTGGGCGCAACCAGCCTGGTTCTGGCTGGCTGCAACTTCGCCAGCGGTAAAACCAATGACCTGCCCGCAGCCGGTGGCCCACCGGTTTCAGCCGCGCTCGTGATCGAAAAACAGATTGAGCAGACCCAGGAATTCTCGGGAAGACTGGAAGCCATCGAGCATGTCGACATCCGTGCGCGGGTCAGCGGTTTCATCACTGCGGTGAATTTCAAACCGGGCAGTGAAGTCAAAAAAGGCACAGTGCTGTTTGTCATTGATCCACGCCCGTATCAGGCTGAAATGGACCGTGCCGAAGCTGCCGCCTCGTCGGCGCGTGCCAAAGTCGAATTGGCCAGACTGGAGTTGACCCGCTCGGAAAAACTGCTGGCTGAAAGAGCAATTGCACAACGTGAATATGACAGCAGTGCTTCCAGTTTGAAAGAACTGGATGCCAATGCCCGTGCGGCCCAGGCCAGCTATGAAGCGGCAAAATTGAATCTGGACTATACCCAGGTCCGTTCACCCATTGACGGACGCGTATCCAAGGCTGAAATCACTGTCGGCAATCTGAGCGACGCCTCCGCCAGACTCACTTCGGTGGTATCGACCGACCGCATCTACGCCAGCTTCGATGGCGACGAAGATACCTATCTGCGCGTCGGTGCCATGTCGCACGCCGGCAAACCGGTCACAGTGCGGGTGGGGCTGGCCAATGAAAGCGGCTTTCCGCATGAAGGCAGGCTCGACTTCGTCGACAACCAGCTCGATGTCCAGACCGGCAGCGTGCGCATGCGTGCCACCTTCGTCAATGCCGACAATGTATTGGTGCCTGGTTTGTTCGCGCGTGTCCAACTCGGTGGCGGCAAGGAACGGACCGACGCCGTGCTGATCAGCGACTTGGCCGTGGGTACTGATCAAAATCGCAAATTTGTGTTTGTGGTCGATGCCAACAACAAGGCGCAATATCGTCCGGTGCGACTCGGAGCGACGGTAGATGGTCTGCGCGTGGTCAACGAAGGCTTGAAAGCCGGTGAGCGCGTGGTGGTCAATGGCCTGCAGCGCGTGCATCCGGGTGCGCCCATTACACCGCAGATGGTGCCGATGGATGCGGATTCGACAGTTGCCAGCATTACTGGTTCAGCCACTAAGTTAGCCACTGAGTCAGCCACTACGGCCAAGGAATAATTACCATGAACATTTCACGCTTCTTTGTCGACAAGCCGATTTTTGCCGCGGTGTTGTCGATCATTATTTTTGTCGCTGGCCTGATTGCTATTTTTCAGTTGCCCATTTCCGAGTACCCGGATGTGGTGCCACCATCCGTGGTGGTGCGGGCGCAATATCCCGGTGCCAATCCCAAGGTCATTGCCGAAACCGTGGCTGCGCCACTCGAAGAGCAGATCAACGGTGTCGAAAACATGCTGTACATGACTTCGCAAAATACCTCGGATGGGGCACTGGCTCTGACCGTGACCTTCAAAGTCGGCACCAACGTCGAACAGGCCGAAACCCAGGTGCAGAACCGGGTGCAGCGTGCCTTGCCACGTCTGCCGGACGAAGTGCGGCAGATTGGCGTGACTACCGTTAAAAGTTCGCCGAATCTGACCATGGTGGTACATCTGGTGTCACCGAATGGTCGTTACGATGATCTGTATCTGCGCAATTACGCGGTGCTCAATATCAAGGATCAGCTGGCACGCATTACCGGTATGGGTGAAGTTAACCTGTTCGGCTCTGGAGACTACGCCATGCGCATCTGGCTCGATCCGCAAAAAGTCGCAGCACGCGGCCTGACTGCCAACGATGTGGTCGAAGCAATTCGCGAACAGAACGTTCAGGTCGCCGCCGGTGTAATCGGTGCCACGCCGTCCAAACAGGCCCAATATCAACTCACCGTCAACACTCAGGGGCGCCTGAAAACCGCAGAAGAATTCGGTGCCATCATCGTACGCACCGGTGACCAGGGTGCAACCACCTTGCTCAAAGATGTGGCCCGGGTTGAACTCGGTTCCAGTTCTTACGATCTGCGTTCGCTGCTCAATAACAAATCGGCAGTGGCGATTGGTGTGTTCGAAGCACCGAACGCCAACGATCTGCAGCTGTCGGCCAATGTGCGCGCCAAAATGGAAGAGCTCAAAAAGGATTTTCCGGAAGGTGTTGATTACAAAGTGGTGTATGACCCGACCCAGTTTGTGCGTGAATCGATCCGGGCCGTCATTCATACCCTGCTGGAAGCGATTGCGCTGGTGGTGCTGGTGGTAATCATTTTCCTGCAAACCTGGCGTGCCTCAATTATCCCGTTGCTGGCGGTACCGGTTTCGATTGTGGGTACCTTTGCGGTGATGCTGGGTTTTGGCTTTTCGATCAATACGCTGTCCCTGTTCGGCCTGGTGCTGGCCATCGGGATTGTGGTCGATGATGCGATAGTGGTGGTAGAGAACGTTGAACGCAATATCGCCACCGGACTGTCGCCTCGCGCTGCGACGATTCAGGCCATGAAAGAAGTCAGCGGCCCGATTATCGCCATTGCACTGGTGTTGTGTGCGGTATTTGTACCGATCGCGTTTTTGTCAGGTCTGTCCGGACAGTTCTATCGCCAGTTCGCCCTGACGATTGCGATTTCCACCGTGATCTCGGCTTTCAGTTCACTGACTCTGGCACCCGCTCTGGCTGCGGCCTTATTGAAACCACACGATGCGCCCAAAGATGCCCTGACCCGGGCGATGGATCGCCTGTTCGGACGGTTTTTCGCGTGGTTTAACCACTTTTTCGGACGTGCCTCGAGCCGTTATGAAACTGGCGTGAAGGGTGTTTTGGGACGCAAATCTGCAGCCGTGGGGGTGTATCTGTTATTGGCCCTGGCCGCTGGCCTGATGTTCAAGCTGGTACCGGCCGGTTTTGTGCCGGCCCAGGACAAGCAATATCTGGTTGGCTTTGCGCAGTTGCCGGATGCGGCTTCGCTGGAACGCACGACTGCGGTGATACGTCGCATGTCGGATACGGCCATGCAGATTCCGGGTGTCGAATCGTCGGTAGCGTTTCCCGGACTGTCGATCAACGGTTTTACCAATGCACCGAACGCCGGTATTGTCTTTACCACTCTGAAACCGTTTGACGAGCGCACCAGGCCAGAAGAATCGGGCGCTGCGATTGCTGCTGAAATCAACAAACGCATGGGCAGCATTCAGGATGCTTTCATCATGGTTTTTCCGCCACCGCCCGTAAATGGGCTGGGCACCATCGGTGGCTTCAAGATGATGATCGAAGACCGCGCCAACCTCGGTTACGACGAGC
>JAYVMW010000032.1:0-2722 GCA_043758755.1 Oxalobacteraceae bacterium | reverse complement strand
GGCGATTGGTGTTGGCCAGGGGGTGTTTGATAGCGGCGTGTCCAAGGCCGAACTTGCGACAGTAGGTACTACAGTGTCGCTGCTGTAGTGCGGTACCGCGTTTGAAGCGGGCGGAGCCGTTATGATCGATGGCGCAGTGGGCGGTGTAATACCGACAGGTGGCGCGTTGCGTTTGATGTCATTGCTGGCGGCGGTGTTCGTTGTGGGCGTAGCGGTTGTAGAGCCAGGTTCAGACAACGAGCCATCGGCTGCTACAGCCACCATTCGTTGTCCATAAACGTTGAGTTCAGGCGGCAGCATTTGCGCATAGTGCTCCAATTGATCGACCTGTGTTTCTGCGGAGCGTTCAGAATAGCCCTGTTTGGCGACCAGCTCTTGTGTCAATGCCTGGCGTGTTTCCGGGCGCAGTTGTCGATCCGGTGAATTCCTCACGTCGCTGACTACAGTCTGTGTATCATCGCCGCTCAGTCCCAGGTCGAGTGCTTTATTTGTAAACAGACCGACACGCGTCATGTCACCGCCGGTCATTGGGCTGGTATCAGCGACAGGCGTCATACCAGTCACCTGAGCGGTAGCATGGGCAATGGTCTGAAAATCGGGCAGTGCCGATTTCTCGCCGGTACCATTCGCTGCCAGGCTGGTGTGCAAGGTATCGACCAGGTTGGCAAGGATTGCGGAGATATTGCCGGTACCTTGCACTGAAAAGGTACCTTCGGCTTGAGCCAGGTGCTGAGCGGTTTCTTCGCGACGCTGGACTGTGTCGGCACGTTGGGCTGACCGGCTCAGGTCAGTAGCGGCACCGGATAAGGCGTTGGCTGCCGTGCTTAAGGCGTTACTTGCTGCGGCGGCTGTTTGATCCGAATGGTTGTCACCATGTTGAATGGCTGTATTCAGCGCGCCGGTGTCGCCTTTTGTTTCCGATAGCGCATTATCCGCGCTGGCTTCATTAACATGGGCCAGATCTGTTTCATCGTCGTTCGCCGCAGCCGTCAACCGGGAGGTATTGGTATCAGCAGATGCTTTCTGACCATCGCTGCTGTTCTGAACTGAGGCTGCAATTTGCTGTTCATCAGCGATGATTTCACCTTCCAGCCATTGCTCCGTTGGTTCTGGTTGCACCTTACGGGGATCATCAGCCACTGTCAGCTTGTTGGCAGTAGCGCTATCGGGTGCATTGGCCAGGTTAGTAGCAATCGCTGTATTGCTTTCACGTGTTGAGTTTGATGACAATTCCGAGCCAGAAGTCGAACTGGTTGGTGATGGACTCAAAGCAACCGAGTTGTTCATTGTGGATGGCTCGCTGCCGCTGCTAATCATCAGTAATGGCGCTGCTGGCTGGAAAATGCCCTCGGCGGTACGCCATGGCGATGGTATGGCGAGATCATCTGGCAGGATTTCGGCATCAATATAGTCGGCTTCGTGAGCACGGTCTTTATACGGTACCGCCGGCAGCCGTACCGCATTGACCTGTCCTGGAGTGACACGGTTCGGAATCCCTAAAGTGGTTGCTGGCTGTTGCCCGGCAGTCGGTTGTTTTTGAGACCGGCTGTTTGGAATTCTTGCAGCAGGATTGGCCGCAGCGATGTCATCGTCATTATCACCGTCGTCAGGACTGTGATCTTTGCTTTTGGCAGATGGTTGATGCAAAAGCCGTCCACCGATATAACTGCCGATTGGTGCGCCAGGGATTTTTCCGCCAATGGCCTGGCCAATCTGACGAAAGGCAGCTCCCTCCAGAAACTCTGCTGCACCGTCCCCCAATGCTGAGTCTTTGGGCTGTGTCTGTCTAAACATACGCATTGCGCCGTTCAATGCTGCTGAATCGCCGAATGTAGCGCCAACTGCTTGCATCTTGCTGCCGCCACCGGCCAGCATGGCCATACCAGACAGACCGCCAGTGGCTAAGCCCATGCCAATGCCAGTTACACTTCCGGCGGCATCACTCAGGCTGCCAACAGCACCACCAGTGGCTTTGCCAAAGGCATTGAACAGCCCATCGAAGGTCTTTTGTATCGCTGCCAACGCTGATTTGGCAATAAGGACTTCAATAATCAGCCCAATAATCGATACCCCGACGGCCACCACCTGGTTATTCGTGAGCGCCAAAGTCACCAGAAAGCTGACGATTAACGATTGCAGCAGGGCGATCATAATCGTCTGGACGATCAAGGCTACCCATTGATCAATCATGGCCATCGCAATCGGTTCGGTGCGTTTGAAGAATGAAAAGAGCAGGGCAATCGCGAATGAGATAAAGGTCAACCCTTCGGCAATGGTCAAGCACAGGTTTACTGTTTGTTCGATCAAGCCAAAGATCAACAGCGTAATTGAGGCAAACATGCGTAGTGTGCCAGTGAGGGCATTGACGATAATTTGGGCTTGTTTATCGGACGTCAGTGTCAGGAAATCAGAGCCGGGCAGGCCGGGGACGTGGGAGGCATCGAAAAAGCTGTTGGCATCATACCAGCTTCTGGGCAGTGACCACTGCAAGGAAGGCATCGGACTGCTGGTGGCACACAGGACGTTACCTGATGACGGCAAATGGCCAATGACGTCATAGCCATCGGCGCGCAAAAAAGCCAACGCGACATCGATCCCATTGAAATAGTTGACCGGAGCGCTGGTATAGGGTCCGAAATTGTCGCAGAGGTTCGTCAGTCCCAGGCTGGAAACACCGGTTGACGTGTTTTGCACTGCTAATTGGCCAATAGCGGTCGAAGAT
>JAYVMW010000031.1:0-68301 GCA_043758755.1 Oxalobacteraceae bacterium | reverse complement strand
CCTATGGTGGAGAGGGCTGGATTCGAACCAGCGTACTCAGAGAGAACAGATTTACAGTCTGTCGCCTTTAACCACTCGGCCACCTCTCCATAGGGAACCACGGATTATAATCAATTGAATTTATACCGTCAAGCAACCCTTTAGAATTTCTTCAATTATTCGATGAGCGGTTGATTTCCGTGGTCTCGCAGACACTTAATGATTTTTTCACATTGGCGAAATGTTTCAATGCAACTAACAAAGCAATGCCTTGTGCCAATGAAGCCAGAAAAAATGGTGCGCCGAGATACAGATTCCCTTTTGGAAAATGGCCCACCTGAGCAAACAGAATGGTTCCGATCAGTGTGGCAGCCACACTCATGACACTGCCCAGTGACGCCAGCGATCCCATAACCGCGCCCTGAGCCTTGGTGCCCACCGACTTTGAGAAGATAGCCTGAATGGCAGGGTTCGCTGCGTAGCCCATGATATTGCAGGGAATGAGCACATACATCAGCCAACCCTGCTGCACGAGACCGTAACACAGCAATACCAAAAACGAAGAACCTAAGCCGATAATTGCGGTTTTCTCTTCACCAAGTCGCTTGATTACCTTCCCGAGCAAAAACCCCTGCATCACCACACTGCACACTCCGACCAGAAAAAGGGAGATTCCATTTTGCAAAGGGGTCCATCCAAAGCGCAATTCCGTCGACAGCACCCAGGTGGTCTGCATGGTGAACTGGGCAAACAGAGAGAAGCCCATGGACCAGACCAGTGCGCCGACACTCTTCAGATGAGTCAGACCAACCAGATTTTTAAAAGGGTTGGCGCGCGCAAAAGAAAATGCATGGCGATGGGCCGGCTCCAGAGATTCGGGCAAAGCAAACAGGCCATACGCGAAGTTGCACAGTGAAACGGCAGCCGCCAGATAAAACGGGTACTGATACTGTTGCTCGCCCAAAATCCCGCCCAGCATCGGACCGCAGATAAACCCAAGTCCGAACATGGCCCCGATCATCCCCATTGCCTTGCCGCGATTTTCAGGCGTGGAGGTGTCAGCAATGTAAGCGTTTGCTACCGCAATATTCCCTGCGGTCATGCCACCCATAGCCCGAATTATCAATAACCAGATCAGCGAAGGCGCCTGCGTCATCAGAAAAAAGTTCACCCCCAGCCCCAGCACGCAGATCAATAAAATTGGCCGGCGGCCGTAGCGATCACTGAGGGCGCCCAGCAAGGGAGCGAAAAAAAACTGCATGATGGCATACGCGGCAACAATTGCGCCAAACCAGTAAGCCTGCAGATCGGGCTGTGGTGCAAACATGGAAACCAGTTTAGGCAGGACCGGGACAATGAGGCCAATACCCAGAATATCCAGAAACACAGTCAACAATACAAAGCGGGTACTAACCTGCGGTTTGATTTCCGTAGACATTGAATAAGAATGGTGAGGTTGAGGTAAGCCGCGATTATAAGGCAAGCGGATGTGAATAAATTGATGTACTTTAAGATTCAGGCAGTAATATTTTGCAAAGATCCACGCAGCAAACTGAATGCCGACTGTTCAAATTCTTCGGCAATACTGAATTTCATCTGCAGATTCAGTGTAACCAGGTCGCCGTAGACAACATCAAGAATCTGCACAGCATAGTGTTCACACAGGCGCCGCAACTGTGACTCGTCAGCGAACCGGATCAAAAAAGTGCGCTGGCACATTACCTCTACCGGAATCATGACGGCCAGTTTGCTGGCATCCGAAATCGCCTGGCCATAGGCTCGCGCCAACCCGCCGGCACCCAACTTGATGCCACCCCAGTAGCGCACCACCACGGCCAGCACGTTCATCAATTCTTTATGTACCAGCACGTTGTACATCGGGCGCGCTGCTGTTCCGGACGGTTCACCATCATCATCCAACCCGGAATCTCCTTCGCAAATCAGAACCCAGCAGATATGCACGGCATTCGGATGCTCCTGACGCAATTCGGCCAGCTTTGCCCTGGCCTCAACGCGCGTTGAAACCGGATAAAGCTGGCCGATAAAACGACTTTTTTTGATTTCGAATTCGGTACTGACCGAACCCGCCAACTGGAACATTTTTAAAGAGCCAGTGGTTTATAACGAATACGTTTCGGCTTGGCACCTTCTTCACCCAGACGTTTCTTTTTGTCTGCTTCGTATTCCTGATAGTTACCGTTGAAGAACGAAACCTGCGAATCACCCTCAAACGCCAGAATGTGGGTGGCGATACGATCCAGGAACCAGCGATCATGGGAGATCACCATCACGCTACCGGCAAATTCCAACAAGGCATCTTCCAGGGCACGCAGGGTTTCGACGTCCAGATCATTCGAAGGTTCATCCAGCAGCAGCACATTACCGCCCTGCAGCAGGGTTTTAGCCAGATGCAGACGACCACGCTCACCACCCGATAAATTGCCAACCACTTTCTGCTGATCGCCACCCTTGAAATTGAACCGCCCCAGATAGGCGCGGGAAGGCATTTCAAAACGTCCAACGGTCAGAATATCGGCACCACCACACACGTCTTCAAATACGGTTTTGGTATTCCCGAGATCTTCGCGGCTCTGATTCACCAGAGAAATTTTGGCGGTTTGACCCAGTACGACCTCACCGCTGTCCGGTTGCTGACGCCCCACGATCATGTTGAACAGGGTCGATTTACCGGCACCATTCGGGCCGATGATACCGACGATGGCGCCGGCCGGAATAACAAAGGAGAGGTTATCGATCAGCAGACGGTCACCGAATGATTTGGTGACATTCTTGAATTCGATGACGTCATTGCCGAGACGCTCGGCCACCGGAATGAAAATTTCCTGGGTTTCGTTACGCTTCTGGTATTCGTGTTCCGACAATTCATTGAAACGGGCCAGCCGCGCCTTGCTTTTTGCCTGGCGCGCCTTGGGATTCTGGCGTGACCATTCCAGTTCCTTTTGCAGTGATTTCTGGCGGGCCGATTCCGTTGCCTCTTCCTGCTTCAGGCGTGCCTGCTTCTGATCCAACCAGGAGCTGTAATTACCTTTCCAGGGAATGCCATGCCCGCGATCCAGCTCCAGTATCCATTCAGCGGCATTATCGAGGAAATAGCGGTCATGCGTAATTGCCACAACGGTGCCAGGAAAGCGCAACAGGAACTGCTCCAGCCAGTCCACCGATTCGGCATCCAGATGGTTGGTCGGCTCATCAAGCAGCAACATATCGGGCTTGGACAACAACAGTCGACACAGCGCAACTCGGCGCTTTTCACCACCGGACAACACGCCGATTTTGGCGTCCCAGGCCGGCAGGCGCAATGCATCAGCAGCCATTTCCAGTTGCAGTTCGACGTTGTCGCCGGACGAAGTCGAGATAATCGCTTCGAGCCGCGCCTGTTCATTGGCCAACGCGTCGAAGTCGGCATCTTCTTCGGCGTAGGCAGCATAAACCGCTTCCAGCTTCGCCTTGGCTTCAAACACTTCGCCCAGTGCGCTTTCCACAGCTTCGCGCACGGTCTGTTCAGGATCGAGCTGCGGTTCCTGTGGCAAATATCCAATATTCAGGTTCGGCATAGGTACGGCTTCACCCTGAATATCCTTGTCAATTCCCGCCATGATTTTCAACAGCGACGATTTTCCAGAACCGTTCAGACCCAGCACGCCGATTTTGGCGCCAGGGAAAAAGGAAAGTGAAATATCTTTCAGAATCTGACGCTTCGGGGGAACAATCTTCCCCACCTTGTTCATGGTGAAAACATAATTTGCCATAAGCTGATGTTCCTTTTTTGATTAAACCGGGTGATTCAGGGTCAGCGCCAGCACGACTGTCGTACCCTGATCAAATATATCTTCCTTACCGTCTGACGCCGAAGAATCCGGAAAGCATTTGCCGTTGGATTCAATCTGGATGTAATCAAACTGTGGTGCCAATTGATTGATTGAGCATTTCGGATGTTTGGTCATGTAGGTGTCCAGAATGTCGAATGCCGTTGTCGCTTCAGGACAATCCATGGCCATCCTTTTGTAAATACCCGTGCCATTGTCCTGAAAAGTCATCTCGATATTGTTCAGTGACTGCTCCACGATAATGTGCAGGGTACTGCCGTGTGAAAAATGGGATGCATTGTCTGCAAAGGCATCGAACGCCTCATGGATCAGTTCGCGCTGCGCGTCGGACAACCCGGTGTTCAGAAAGGGGGCAAAGTCATGCAGCCAGATTCGTTCAGCGCCATGCAGGGGCAAACTGTAACTGTTCATCAGGACAACATCTGAAACCACTTCGTTCAATTCAGTTTTATTCATTTTTTAACCTCTTGGCAGGAATTGCAGGATTGTAACGTTTTTGTACCAGAAGAGGCTATTTTATGTGTCTTGATCATGCTTAACCTTGCCCGACCTCAAATGACAGCACGTCAGCACAATAATATTTCCTCAAGGAATTAAAAACGAACTTTCAGTTTAATCCCTGTTTAGGAAGAAAATAGATGAAAATTGCATATAAGCAATTTAATACTTCAATTTATTATCCTGGCTCTTAGGCGTGTTGACATATAAATTGGGCGTGCGAATGGATCAAAATGAGTGCAGGGCAAGGCGCAATCCTATGTTCCTCCAAGTCGGTAACGCTACACTAGTGGACTGAATGTTCTGTGAACCATTCAATGAATTGTTCAGCAGGTATCGGCCTGTTGATGTAATTACCCTGAACCTGATCGCACCGCATGCTGGTCAGAAGGCGCATGACGACCGGACTTTCGACACCCTCCGCCACGACCCGCAGTCCCATGTTATGACCCAGATCGATGGTTGACTTGACGATAGTCCTGTCGTCATCTTCACGCGCCATCTGCATGACAAAGGACTGATCAATCTTCAGTTCATTCACCGGCAGACGCTTTAAGTAAGCCAGTGAAGAATATCCGGTGCCGAAATCATCAATCGACAGCTGCACGCCCATTGCACTCAATTTTTCCAGAGTACCTTGCGCGCGCTGCGGGTCTTTCATGATCGCGCTTTCGGTAATTTCCAGACAGATTGATGAATTTCGAACCTGATGGCGCGCCAGTATATCTGCAACCTTGCGCGGCAGATCTGGATCGAGCAAATCGTGCGTCGACACGTTGATGGAAATTTTCAGATCCAGGCCCCTGTCGTAGAACTCTTTTGACAGCCGTGCCGACTTTTCGAGTATCCATCTGGTGAGCTGGCGGATAATACCGGTCTGCTCGGCAAAAACGATGAATTGATCGGGCGCCAGAAACCCGCGGGTTGGATGATTCCAGCGGATCAATGCTTCCATACCCAGCACTTTTTTTTCTTTCAGCCCGAACTTGGGTTGTACATATAAACAAAGCTGATCTTGCTGCAACGCGTGACGCAATTCGCTGACCAACGACAGATTTTGCTGGCTGCCATGGTCTATTTCTGGCCGATAGATCACGTAATTGCTGCCAAGATTGCGTTTCGCAGCATACATGGCCAGTTCAGCATGGCTTAACAGAATTTCCGCATTTTCTCCATGCTCTGGATACCCAGCTATTCCTATGCCGGCTCCCAGATCAACGGTTTGTTCATCGATGGTAATGGGTGTTTCAAGCAGAGTGAGCATGGTTTGCGCTGCATCCCAAGCTGTACCCAGACTCACCCTGCCAAGCAACAGCGAGAATTCATCACCGCCGAGTCTGGCCAGTTGTACACCTGGCAGCGCAACCCTCAAACGCGATGCTACCTGCTTCAATACCTGATCACCAAAACTGTGGCCCATGATGTCGTTAATATTTTTAAACCGATCCAGATCCATCATCAACACGCAACAGGCATATTCAGAGGGGTTGGGCGGGTTGCCGGCCTGCTGGTCAGCAAGCTGGATCGCCTGATTCAACTTGGAGATGAATTGCACACGGTTCGGCAACCCGGTTAAGGTATCCCAATAGGCCAGACGCCGGATCTCATTTTCGTGACGAGTGATCACATCGCGCATTACGGCAAATATGTGCGCTGAATCCGATCCCTCGCCATTCACTTCGGTGTCCGCCTGCGCTTGACCGCCGGCCTGACGCCACGGCTTTGCAAACCATCCGGCCGGATTCAATCGGCCAAACAGGCGTTTAAAATATTTAATGCTTGGGGTTTCAGCAAAAAGGCTGCCAAGCGTTATCACTTTTTTTTCACTGTTGCGCATGGAAATTCCAGACCAGAGTGGTGCAAACGAAATTAAAACAGTCGGAACGAGCAAGATGAAATACCTCCATTATTCAGAGCTGATTTGCTGGCAGGGTATTTTGCGCAATTCTCAAAACATGGGGGGGTCAAGATTGCAGACGTTCGACATTGTTAATAAAACATATAAATAGTAGCAAATTTAATATTGACTTACTAGATTTTCCTTGCGGCATCAAATTGCTGCCAACCCGCTGGAGCAACACGTTTAATTTTTTTCCGTCAATGGGAACTTTATCGCTGGCAGCTATCTAACATCTGAGTAGCCTAACTGGTCAAAATGCCCTAAATAGGGCACATCCAAGCTTGAAATTATCTTATAGCATCGTCTGCGAACTGAATTATTGCGTTTCGCCTGTTTCAAATTTTGAATAAGTCTGTGAAAAGAACCAAAGGAGAGAGCAAATTGAAAGCCAACGGCAAAGTGAGTGTTTGGAACAAGGGGCAGACCATCGGACAAAAGCCGCCCTTAACACAAAAACAGATCAATGCCATCAGTCGCAAATTAAAATCTGGCAACAATCTGCGCGATCTTGTCCTGTTCAGTCTGGCGGTGGAAAGCTCTCTGGGTGCAACCGATCTGGTGCGGCTGCAATTGAAGGACATCAGCAGGAAAGGTGAAATTCTGTCGTGGGTTTCACTGGCTTCCACACAGACCAACCATACCGTTCAATTTGAAATCAGCCCGGCAAGCAGCGCACTGATTGCAGAATGGGTCGCAGAAAAAAATCTGAGGCCTGCCAGCTATCTGTTTGCAAGCCGCATCAATGATTCACCGCACATCTCGGCACGCCAGTATTCCCGCATCGTGGCTGACTGGATCAGCCTGATCGGGCTTGACCCGAAAGACTACAGCTCGCAATCGCTGCGCCGAAGCAAACCCATGATGATGTTCATTAAAACCAAGAACCTGAATGCGGCGATGGCACAACTGGGTCATGCCCGAATTCGCAGCACGGTGCGTTTTTTGGGAATTGATTAAAAAAAACGGGGCGCTGGCCCCGTTTTTACTTACATATTGCGCCGGTACTGGCCGCCAACTTCAAACAGCGCCGCAGTAATCTGACCCAATGAACAAACTCGCGCGGCTGCCATTAATTCAGCAAACACGTTTTCATCTGCAATCGCCGCTTTTTGCAGTGCAGCCAACGCTGCCGGTGCCACAGCGGCATGTTCGGTGTGGAATTGTTCCAGCCGTTTTAACTGTGACTGTTTTTCATCATCGGTCGAACGGGCCAGTTCAATTTTTTGTGGCGCCTCACCGGACTTCGGATTTCTGAAGGTATTCACACCGACAATTGGCAGACTGCCGTCATGCTTCATGTGCTCGTAATGCATCGACTCTTCCTGAATTTTGCCGCGTTGGTAACCGGTTTCCATGGCGCCCAGTACACCACCGCGTTCGGCAATGCGCTCAAATTCTTTCAGCACCGCTTCTTCCACCAGGTCGGTGAGTTCTTCAATAATGAAGCTGCCCTGAATCGGATTTTCATTTTTGGCCAGACCCCATTCACGATTGATGATGAGCTGAATCGCCAGCGCACGGCGCACGGACTCATCGGTGGGCGTGGTAATCGCTTCATCGTAGGCATTGGTGTGCAGCGAATTGCAGTTGTCGTAAATGGCAATCAATGCCTGCAGCGTGGTGCGAATATCGTTGAAGTCGATTTCCTGCGCATGCAGCGAGCGGCCGCTGGTCTGGATGTGATATTTCAATTTTTGGCTGCGGTCGTTCGCGCCATATTTGTCGCGCATCGCAACGGCCCAGATGCGGCGCGCCACCCGGCCCAGTACCGTGTATTCCGGGTCCATGCCGTTACTGAAGAAGAACGACAGATTGGCCGCAAAGTCATCAATATGCATGCCGCGCGCCAGATAGGCTTCGACAAAAGTGAAACCGTTAGACATGGTAAATGCCAGCTGTGAAATCGGATTGGCGCCGGCTTCGGCGATGTGATAACCCGAAATGGAAACCGAATAAAAATTGCGCACCTGATGATGCACAAAATACTCCTGGATATCGCCCATCACCTTCAGTGAAAATTCAGTTGAAAAAATACAGGTGTTCTGTCCCTGATCTTCTTTCAGAATATCAGCCTGCACCGTGCCGCGCACATTCTGCAGTACCCAGGTTCTGATTTTTGCTGCTTCGTCTGGGCTCGGTTCGCGCTTGTTATCAACGCGAAATTTATCCATCTGCTGATCGATCGCGGTGTTCATGAAGAAGGCCAGTATGGTCGGTGCCGGCCCGTTGATCGTCATTGAAACCGAGGTGGCCGGATCGCACAGATCAAAGCCGTCGTACAGCACTTTCATGTCGTCCAGAGTGGCCACTGATACGCCAGAATTGCCAACCTTGCCGTAAATGTCGGGACGCACGGCCGGATCGGCACCATATAAAGTCACCGAATCAAAGGCGGTCGACAACCGTTTGGCAGGCATGCCCTGCGAGACCAGTTTAAAGCGGCGGTTGGTACGGAATGGATCACCTTCACCGGCGAACATGCGGGTTGGGTCCTCACCTTCGCGCTTGAACGCAAATACACCGGCGGTGAATGGGAATGAGCCGGGCACATTCTCCAGCATCAGCCAGCGCAGGATTTCACCGTGATCGGCAAACTTCGGTAATGCTACCTTGCGGATTTTTGTACCGGACAGTGTTTCAAAAATCAGATTGGTACGAATTTCTTTGTCGCGGATTTTCACCACGTATTCATCGCCGGCATACGCGGCCTGCATATCGGGCCAGCTGTTCAACAAATGTTTCGAATTCGCATCCAGATGATCATCGCGTTCCTTGATCAAATCGTTCATGTCAGTTGGCCGACCTGCTTTGAGCAGCATTTTTGAGGCCGCCTGCAGCTGCTGTTTTTCACGCGCCAGATGCACCTGTTTGCCAGTGTGCCGGTGGTAATGCCGGACCGTGTCGGCGATCTCGGCCAGGTAACGACTGCGCGCCGGCGGCACGATGACATTTTTCCCGCTTGAATAACAGGTTTTTACAGCCGGCAATTTGCTCGGCTGCAGCGTCAGGCCCTGAGTGGCCAGTTTGGCGATCACACCCTGGTACAGTGCAGTCACGCCGTCATCGTTAAAGCGCGAAGCCTGAGTGCCATATACCGGCATTTCTTCCAGTTTTTTCTTGAACAGTTCATGGTTGCGCTGCACCTGCTTGGAAACATCACGCAAGGCATCCAGCGCACCCTTGCGGTCAAATTTATTGATGGCGACGAAGTCGGCGAAATCCAGCATGTCAATTTTTTCCAACTGCGATGCCGCGCCAAATTCCGGGGTCATCACATACATGCTGGTATCGACGTGCGGCACGATGGCGGCATCACCCTGACCAATACCGGAGGTTTCAACCATGATGAGATCAAAGCCGGCCACCTTGCAGGCCGCAATCACGTCCGGCAGCGCCGGTGAAATTTCCGATCCGGCTTCACGGGTCGCCAGCGAACGCATGAACACGCGCGGCTCGCTGCCAACGCCCCACGGCATGATGGCATTCATGCGAATCCGGTCACCGAGCAGGGCACCGCCCGATTTGCGGCGCGACGGATCGATCGAAATCAGTGCGATATTGATGCGGTCGTTCTGGTCCAGCCGGATGCGACGAATCAGTTCATCGGTCAGCGAAGATTTGCCCGCACCACCGGTTCCGGTAATACCCAATACCGGAACCCGTTTTGATTCGGCCTGCTGGTGTATAGCCCTTTTCAGGTCTGGATCCGCCGCGTCATTTTCCAAAGCGGTAATCAGCTGGGCCAAGCTGCGCCGTCGCGTGCCCAAATCTGCCACCTGCAACGCTTCCATTGTCGTCGGCGCATAGCCGGACAGATTGACGTCACAGGCCTGCATCATCGATAAAATCATGCCGACCAGACCCATGCGCTGTCCGTCTTCCGGACTGAATATGCGCGTCACGCCGTAGGCATGCAGTTCGGCGATTTCATCCGCCACAATCACGCCGCCTCCGCCGCCGAATACCTTGATGTGCGCACCGCCGCGCGCGCGCAGCAGATCAATCATGTATTTGAAATACTCGACATGTCCGCCCTGATAGCTGGAAATCGCAATGCCCTGCGCATCTTCCTGCAAAGCCGCCGTCACCACTTCATCCACGGAACGGTTGTGCCCCAGATGGACAACCTCGGCGCCATTGGCCATCAGGATGCGGCGCATTATGTTGATGGAAGCGTCGTGACCGTCAAACAACGACGCGGCCGTGACGAAGCGCACCTTGTTGGCAGGTTTGTATTCGGTCAAATTGGGGGTAATGGATAAATCAGTCATGGTATACATCCTTGGCTTTGATGCGTCGGGTCATCGGTTCAAAAAGCAATACACACAACATAGCTGACGTTAACGTAAACGTCAACAAGCCCATAGTCAGGCGCATTGCAACCTGCATGTCTTTTTCATAATTCTGTACAAATCACTGCAAGGTGACCTTGCCCGGTGTTTTACACCATCGCGCAGCTTTTCCATGAACGCAAGGCCCGGGCCACTTCATTTTCATCGTTGTGCGCCATCAGTTTATACGCATAACGCGCAACCGCCATGGTCAGTTTGTATTGCTGGCCGGGTTTGCTGTCTGCGGATTGATCGCCCAGAGTGAGGTTGGTGAAAGAGAAACCAGCAGATTCCTGCATATCGGTAGATGAAACAGTTTTTCCAAAAGGATGTTTTTGGATTGCTATCGAGTTGATGTGCTGACGGGTAAGGCAGCAGTCACCCAGGTAGCGCTTGCCGGGTAGTGGCGTTTTGTTTTCTCTACAACGAAAATCTCAGCTTCCTTGAGAATCTGCTGTGTGGAGGCAAGTGTAGTGACTCTTCAGACGGAGTGGAAATAGGGGATTTGGATATGGGTATCATTAAATATGATACCCATTGAATTATGCGGTCCGACGGCAAAATTTGCGTCGGAACAAGTGGGGCGGTTAATTCAGAATGGAGGAAATGTTGTCTTTGACGTCGGGCACTTTGTCGCACTGGTAGTACGTGGATTGGGCCTTGGAAAATACGCTGGTATCCAGTTTACCGACGGCGACTTCAGTGGGAACGTACAGATAAATGTAATTGGGTTTCAGCTGTTTGCTGTTTGCATAATTGATGGCTTCTTCTTCCATGACCTTGAACGGGCCAGAAAAGGAAATGGCGCCTTTGATTTTATTCATGGCTGCATTGGAAGTCTGCTTGTCGAGCTCGGTACAGTTCCAGTCACTTTCGGCCGGCTTGAATCCGACCCGGGTTACGGTACCGTCGGCCAGCGTGATTTCGCTGACCTGTTTGATGCTCGTCGAGTTACTGGTCACACCCACCGATGCACAGGCTGACAACAGCACACAAGACGCGATCATTACTGCATTAATTTGAATCGTTTTCATTTTAGCTCCCTGGGAAATAATAGGGTGCCGATTATAAAAACATCATTCAATTCAATCTATTGGCGTATACCTTAATGAAATCCCGGTCCGCGTCACTATCGCGAAATTTTTCCGTTAGCGCCGATCACGGTCGTTTCTACCCATTTTGATGCACCGCCGGACTTGGTGAAATCAAGCTGGAAACCACTTAAGTCCAGCCTCATTGCGTGCATGGCAGCGTTAATGGAATCGGCATTGATCTTGCCGTTCACACGGCGGGCCGCTTCCACAAATACCCGCGCTGCTACATAACCTTCCATGCTGGCGTAGCTGTAGGTCGGATTGGGGTTGCCAAAAGCCATTGCGCGACGGTATTCGCCCGACAACAGTATTGGTTCAGAATGCGGGCTTGGCATTACTGCCGGTACCACGACACCGCGCGAGGCTGCGCCGGCAAGTTGCGCCAGTGGTTCAGTACCCACAAACGACAGGGTGGTAAACAGGCCAAGGTAGCCGGAACTGCGCGCCTTGGTAATTAACGCACTTTCTGTTTTATAGGCACTCACAATGTAGACCGAATCCACATGCGCGCTGACGATTTTGGCAACCGCCGCATCCACATTCACTGAATTGCGTTCCACGGTTTCAGACCACAGCACCTTGATTTCAGGATGACTGGCCAATGCAGCCTTGATCGCATTCATCCCTGCATCACCAAACGCATCCTTCTGGACCACAATGCCCATGGTATGCAAACCCATGCCGTCAATTTCCTTGACGATACGCTGAGCTTCATCGTTATAACTGGCGCGGATGTTGAAGACATTTTCATATTTGCCGTCGCGCAGACTGTCCGCTCCGGTATAAGGTCCGATGAACGGCAGGCCGGAAGCTTTGATGATGGGCAGGGCAGCCACACTGGTTGGTGTTCCAACGTAGCCAACCAGCGCCACGGCGTGTTCTTCATTGATCAGTGTTTTGGTGTTTTGGATGGTGCGCTCCGGCTCGTAACCATCATCCAGCGTAATCAGTTTGATCTGACGGCCCCCGACGCCGCCTTTTTCATTGACCTGATTAAAATACGCATTCATGCCCCGCGCCATTTCGGTGCCCAGCAAATTGGCCGGTCCGGTCAGTGCGGCAGATTGTCCGACCACGATAGGGTCGGCCGCCAGACAGGTTGTTGAAAATAACAACAGCAGCGCACCGATATTAAAATTTTTGATCATAAACGTGGGTCCCTGTGTACAACGTTGATGTAACCAGCATAGGAATTGAAAGCAATTTTTCAATATGATTTTTAGCGGGATCGTGCAGGGCAGAAAATTGCAGCGATGCTGAGGCTGCAGTATAGCAGTTTCCTGCGAGCAATACTGGTGGATAGAGTCAAATAACAGCCGTTTGCAGTGTTTTGATATCAACTTATTAAAACCTGACTTGATACGCAGATAATTTCAAGATCGCCCATATCGGTTTTATTGATCTAACAATAAGCTTTGACCTTTTGCCCTTAACCAACAACAATACCGTTATTCCATTTTTTAGTTAACTCATCATGTGCCAGCTGCTGGGAATGAACTGCAATACGCCGACTGACATCGTGTTCAGTTTCACCGGCTTCGCCCTGCGCGGCGGATTAACCGATGAACATCAGGATGGCTGGGGTATCGCTTTTTTTGAAGGTGCCGGCGTTCGGTATCTGGTTGACCATCAGGCGGCCGCCAATTCGCCGCTGGCCGAACTGATCAAGGCGCACCCGATCAAATCGAAAAATGTGATTGCCCATATACGCAAGGCCACCCAGGGTCAGGTGGCGCTGGAAAACTGTCATCCATTTGTGCGCGAATGCTGGGGCATCAACTGGGTGTTTGCACACAATGGTGACCTGACTGCGTTTATGCCGAAACTGAACGGCCAGTTTCTGCCGATCGGCAATACCGACAGTGAACGTGCCTTCTGCTATATCCTGCAACAGTTGCGCTCCCGGTTTGGCAGTCAGGCGCCGAGCCTGTCAGAGCTGGCTGGGTCACTCCAGGAATTGTGCGCCGAGATTGCCGGCTATGGCACATTCAACATGATGCTGTCCAACGGCGCGGCGCTGTTTGTCCACTGCTCCACCAACATGCATTACCTGATCCGCCAGTTTCCTTTCAACACCGCCCATCTGTCGGACCGCGATCTGAGTATCGACTTTACCGAGGTCACCACACCACAGGACCGGGTTGCGGTGATCGCAACCGAACCGCTGACCACCAACGAAGTCTGGCAGGCATTCGACAAAGGCGAACTGAAGGTGTTTATTGACGGCACCTGTGTGACATAAGGAACCATGTACAAGACAGAGACGCCCCAACTGCAGGAAACACAAACCGGTTTGATTACGGCCGCGGGATGCTGGCAGGTGCATGCTTTTGCGGACGGTAATGTGATGCGCAACATTGAGCAGCGACTTGCCTTGCTGGGCACTCGCAGTGAACTCCAGTGGAACCTGTCCGGCGTGAGCTCGATCGATCATATCGGCGCGCAGCTGTTATGGAATTACTGGGGCAGGCAAAGGCCGGCGCAGCTGATATTGCTGCCTTCGCAGGAAGCGTTCTTTAAACGGCTGGAACAGGCCAATCAACTGTCGATGCCGAAACGGATCCGGTTGCGCCTGAATTCGATCATGCAGCTGGGCACGTTCATGCTGGGATTTTTCACGCATCTGTTTGCCTTCACGCAGTTGCTTGGTCAGCTGATACTGGATCTGGCCCACGTGCTGCGCCATCCGACGCGCGCGCCCTGGAAGGAAATTTCAGCCAATGTTTATCATATGGGTTTTCGTGCGCTGGGCATCACGGCACTGGTCGGCATACTGATCGGCGTGGTGCTGTCCTATCTGTCTGCTCAGCAGTTGCGTACTTTTGGCGGCGATATTTATATTGTCAATATTTTAGGTATGAGCATCATCCGTGAACTCGGGCCGATGCTCGCAGCGATTCTGGTGGCAGGTCGTTCCGGCTCGGCCATTACCGCGCAGTTGGGTGTGATGCGCGTGACCGAAGAACTCGACGCCATGCTGGTGATGGGCATCCCGCACGGACTGCGACTGATCTTTCCGAAAGTTATTGCATTGGCCATTGCCATGCCACTGATCGTGATCTGGACCGATGCCATGGCGCTTTTGGGTGGCATGCTGTCAGCCAATTTCATCCTGGGTATGTCGCCGCGCTTCTTTATCCAGAAACTGCCGGATGTGGTGGCACTGTCGAATTATTATATCGGTCTGGGCAAAGGCGTGATATTTGGTGCGGCAATCGGACTGGTGGCGTGCCATTTCGGTCTGCTGATCAAACCGAATACCGAAAGTCTGGGTCAGGGCACCACCACCTCGGTCGTCAGTGCGATTACCGTCGTGATTATTCTGGACGCCATATTTGCGATCGTCTTCAGCCGTGTGGGGTATTTTTAATGGCAGCGTTTATTAATACACCCGCCAGAGAAATCGTGATCAAAGTACAGAATCTGCGTACCCAGTTCGGCCGCACCATCATTCACAATCATCTTAACCTGGACATCTACAAGGGCGAAATAATCTCGATCGTCGGTGGTTCAGGCACCGGGAAAACAGTATTATTGCGCCAGATGCTGCGACTGGAACAGCCGCAGAAAGGCAGTGTCACGATTTTCGGAGTGGATATCAATCAGGCCAGTTCGGACCAGGTGGCGTATTTCCGCAGCCGTTCCGGTATGCTGTTCCAGCACGGCGCGCTGTATTCGGCGCTGTCGGTATTTGACAATGTTGCGCAGCCGATGCGGGAACTGAAGGTGCTGCCTGAAGCGCTGATCCGGGATGCGGTGTACCTGAAACTGGATATGGCCGGTATCGGGCCCGAGCATGCCGAAAAAATGCCGTCCTCGCTGTCCGGCGGCATGGTCAAGCGCGTGGCTCTGGCGCGCGCGCTGGCTCTGGAACCGGATGTGTTGTTTCTGGATGAACCAACCGCCGGGCTCGACCCGCATTCGTCGGAAACGTTTGTCAGCCTGATTCAGTCGCTGCACAGAGAGCTTGGCTTCACCGTCGTCATGGTCACGCACGATCTCGATACCCTGTTTGCCCTGTCCTCGCGCATCGCCGTGCTGGCCGACCGGCAAGTCATTGCAATCGGTACGATAGACGAAGTAATTCAGTTTCAGCATCCTTTTATCAAGGATTTTTTCCTGGGAGCACGCGGACGACGCGCCCTGACCGTATTGGACAAAGACGATTATGGAAAATAGATCTCACGCCTTGTGGGCCGGCTTTTTCACCGTTGCCATGCTGTGCGCAACGGTGCTGGCCGGCATGTGGCTGAACCGCGACAAAACCCAGCGCACCCAATACCAGATCGTCACCATGCATGCCATATCTGGTCTCAATCCCCAGGCCGCCGTGCGTTACAAGGGGCTGGCCGTGGGTCGGGTCGATAAAATTGAATTTGATGAGGCCGTTCCCGGACAGATACTGGTCGATGTCAGCATCGATCCCGACACGCCGGTGACACAGACAACCTTTGCCACACTGGGCTATCAGGGGGTCACCGGTATTGCCTATGTCGAACTGGATGATGATGGCAGCATTCAAAACCGTATTGCCGTGGCCGCAGGACAAGTCCCGCGCATACCGCTGCGCGCCGGATTGCTGGAAAAACTGGAACAGAGCAGCACAAAAATACTGGCCAGTGTCGAACTGGTCAGCGACCGGCTGGCCCATATGTTTGCGCCGGAAAATCAGAAGACCATGCTGGGCGCATTCAGCAAAACAACGGAGGCCGCCGAGCGCTGGAGCAAGGTTGCCGATGATCTCGCGCCAACGGTCGCAACTTTGCCCGGTCTGTTACAGCAAACCAATCAAACGCTGGCTGCCGTGCAGAACCTGTCCAAAAACGCCAGCGGTCTGGCCAATCAGCTGACCGGACTGACCCGCGATCTGCAAGATCCTAACGGTGCGCTCAACCATACGTTGACCACCTTCACCGCTCTCGGTGAGAGTATCCAGTCTGACACCGTGCCCAGACTGCATACCCTGTCCCTTGATGCCGGCGAGTCGATGAAGAGCTTTAATCAGACCATGCAGGAGTTGAAGGACCATCCGCAAAACCTGCTGTTTGGCCGACCTGCTCCTGCACCGGGACCGGGCGAAGCCGGCTTTTCCGAACCCAGAAAATAAGGGACACGATGAACACCTTTTCTCGCACCATGTTATGTGCCGCACTGCTGGTATTGCTACAGTCCTGCACCACAACGACAGCGCCGCTGGCATTTTATGATTTTGGCGCAATGCCGAAACCGGACAACGTGCCCGGCTGCACTTTGCCGCCAATACAGGTAGCCGACATCACCGGCCCGACCGCGCTCGACAGCAATCTGATGCAGTACCGCCTGCTGTACGATAACGATCTGCAAAGCCATGCTTACGCCGGCTACCGCTGGAGCATGACACCTGCTCAGCTGCTCGGTTTGCGCATCAGAGCGCAGTTGGCAGCCATGCAGGTGAAAGTCATCGACAGCGGCGTGACCAGCCCTGGCGTGTGGCAGTTGCGCCTTGATCTGACCGACTTCAGTCAGCAGTTCAGCGATGCCACCCACAGCGTGGCGCAACTGCAGCTGCGCGCCTCGGTGGTGCGCGCCAATTCTCTGATTGCACAAACCACACTGAGTCAGCAAAGCGCTGCTGCAAAACCTGATGCGCCGTCCGGTGCGCAGGCCATGCGCGTGGCATCTGACGCCCTGCTTACCGATCTGAACAGCTGGCTATGCAAACTGAGCCGCACGTAGAACATCCCTCTTCGCCACTGGTCAGAATGGCGCTGCTGGCCTATACGTTTCTGATTCTGTATGCCAGTCTGTATCCGTTTTCCGGATGGCGCCGCACTGGCGCTGCGCCCTTGACCTATCTGACCGAACGTTTTCCGCATTACTGGACGGTGTTTGATGTCAGTATCGATATAGTCGGTTATATTCCGTTCGGCATGTTGCTGGTGCTGGCTTGCTATCCGTGGCTGTCACGCATCTGGGCATCGGTACTGAGCATGCTGGCCGGCGGCTTGATGACCGGTTCGATGGAAGCGATACAGACTTATTTGCCAACTCGCGTGGCGTCAATTCTTGATTTCGCGACCAACTGCCTCGGTGTGCTCATCGGCATCGCTTTGGGTTGCATCCTTACGCCGCTGCTGCTTGAAAGAGATTTGTTAAAGAGAATCCGGTTGCGCTGGTTTATCACCGATGCCAGCAAGGGATTGATTCTGATTGCACTGTGGCCGTTTGCGCAGATTTACCCGCAGGGTTATCTGTTCGGATTGGGCCACGTCGTTCCCACGCTGTCGGGCTGGATCAGTGTGGTTCTGGATGTCCCGGTCGATCTGGGGGAAATTCTGCGTCAGGGCGCCGAGCTGTCCATTGAGCAGTACTGGCTGTCCGAAACCATAATTACCTGTTGCGGGCTGATCGGGGCGGTGCTGATTTTTTTATGTCTGTTGCAACGTAACGCACCCAAGGCGCGTCTGGTCACCCTGCTGATTCTGGTTACACTCAGCCTGAAAAGCCTGACTCAGGCGCTGCTGTTCAAACCCGAAAATGCCTGGACCTGGATCACACCTGGTGTCGAGGCCGGCCTGATCGTGGGCTGTCTGATGCTGTACGGTCTGGCCTTTACGCCGGCCCGGGTGCAGCGCAATCTATCCATGTTCATGCTGATCATCAGTCTGATGGTTATTAATTTTGTGCCGGGCAATCCGTACTTTACCGACACCATTTCCGGTTGGGTGCAGGGGAAATTTTTGAACTTTAACGGCGCTGCGCAGTTTTTATCCGAATTGTGGCCGTGGATGGCGCTTTGGTTTCTGGCCCACCATAAGGCCGACCGGGCGCCTGGATAATATTTCGGCCCGTGCAGATTTGAACAAGGCTATTGGGGATATTTTCTTTTGCTGACATCCATCCGATGCATGGCGCCAAAACCAAGCACCAGACCGATCCCCGCAGGAAGCGCATCCAGAAACGGCTGGGTCGAATCCCGAACCAGCCAGTTCAGCACAGCAACGGTCAGATAACAAAACGCTATCAACCCTGAGCGAAACAGCCAGGTCTGCACCGCAAACCGGGACGCAGAAATCAGAGTTGGGCGGAAATCAGGCATCACACACCTCAACCCTGCACTGTCTTGTTGAGCTTTTTGACACGGGCAGAATTCAACAGGAACTGCACCGCCTGATTTCCCCATCGCATCGGAATTGATTTTTTCCAGCCCGCAAACTGGGTCCAGCCAGCGTCGCTTCGGATTCTGATCTCTGCACCGTCAATCAACAGTTGCGGCAACATGTTAAATACGCTGGAGTAAAGCTTGACTGACACTTCATGGCCGGCATCATTGAGCACGGCATATTCTCCGGACACGCGTTTAACCGGAACACCATTGAGCAAAATCCGCGGTGCTGAAAAATACCCGGAAATGCGCATCTCCAGGAGCTGGGTCATGAATTCCGGATGCAGTATGGTGATGTCCATGGCGTTGAATACGTTGAAGTTATGGTTCAGCTTAGTACAAAAACAAGGAGAGTTAAAGTAAATAAAGGATGATGAATCTGACGCGATTCATCCAGACAAGAAATGCCACACTGTACGGGGAATTGATGACCGTCAGATGACATCCAGAAGAATTTCAAGGTTTACTTCGGTTCCTGGAGTAAGCGATCGGACATTGAAGCCGGCTCCGATTTTCTTGGCGCGGGTGCGCATGTTCGATATGCCACGACCCTTGATCCCGGCGCTTTCAACAAAGCCGCAACCGTCATCGGCAGCACGTATTTTCAGGGTCTGCAGCATATAAGAAATTTCAACAATCACCTGCCTGGCCTGTGCGTACTTGAGGATATTGGCCAGTGCTTCCTGCAAAATTCTGAGCGCATTCAAACCAACATCCGGCTCAACTTCGAGCGACTCCGGCATATCATGGTTATGCCACTCGAAACCCAGCTTGAGCGAACTAAAGCGTGATTCCATGCGGAAGCGGAAATTGCCCAGCACCGGCAGCAGATCGCGCTCGTTTGGTGTCAAAGAATCAATCACCAGCCGCATATTGCGTAACAACACCAAAACTGGCCTTGTACCAGTAATTGACCACCTCGCGCCTGGTCGGTTTGGCAACGCGATGCGGCAAGGTAACGGCGCTCCAGCCGGCATCGGGGGCAGGCAAAGTTGAAGAATCTGCCTGCCATATACCGAAAACTATTGCCATTCAGAAGCAATCACCGCATTATTCTTCACTGATTTTTTAGTCGCATCAGAACAGTGAAGTTAACTCCTCCTGCAACAACAAGATAAGAAGCCATCACAATGAAACTCATACGCCGAAATTACTTAACATCCCTGGCCCAGACCTGCCTGTGCGTCGCTTTGGTCACTGTCGTTGCAAACGCAACATCGGCGCCGGGTTCCCCGTTGCAGGACGAATTAGACACCTCGGTTTTGCCAGGTAACGATTTCTTCGGTTACGTCAACGGGCTATGGGAAAAAGCCGCCGTTATCCCGAGCGACAAGTCTTCGGTTGGCGTTGGGCAGACACTGCGCGATGAGTCCGATGCGATTGTCGTCAAACTCATAGAGCGCGCACAACAGGCCCCTGCCGGCAGTCCTGCACGCAAAGTCGGCGACTACTACAGCGCCTATTTAAATACCGATGCAATTGACCAACTCGGTCTTGAGCCCATCATGCCGCAATTGAAAAGCATAGCTGCCATCAAGAACAAATCGGATCTGTCGCGCTACCTGGGCACGCATTTACGCGCTGACGTCGATCCATTGAATGCGACCAATTTCGTTACCGAAAACCTGTTCGGTTTGTGGGTTGCGCAAAACTTTCATGACCACTCGCGCTATACCGGCTATCTGCTGCAAGGTGGACTGGGGCTGCCGGACCGGGAATATTATTTGTCCGACACACCGAAAATGGCGCATATCCGCGCCGAATATCTGGCACATATCGCCGCACTGTTCAAACTGGCCAAACTGCCGGATGCCGACCAGGCCGCGCAACGGGTATTCGATTTGGAACTGCAGATTGCCAAGGGCCATGTAAAACGTTCCGATTCATCCGATATGGATAAAGCTGACAATACCTGGAAAAGATCCGAATTTGCCAAAAACGCACCCGGCATGGACTGGAACACCTACTTTGCCGCTGCCGGCCTGGCCGGACAGTCGGCCTTCATTGTCTGGCATCCCACCGCCTTCAAGACCAGCTCGGCTCTGGTCGGTGCAACACCATTAAATACCTGGAAAGAATACCTGCGCTTCCACGCAATTAACCAGCATGCTTCGGTATTGCCACAGGCTTTTTTTGATCAGAAATTCAGGCTGTTCAGCGTACTGAGCGGCGCCACCAAACCGCTGCCGCGCTGGAAATACGCTGTCAATGCCACCAACAGTGCATTGGGTGAAGAAGTCGGCAAATTATATGTGGCCGACAATTTCCCTCCCGAAGCCAAAGCCAAAATCAATGAAATGGTGGCAAATTTGATGACCGCATTTAAAACACGGGTCAAGAACATCAGCTGGATGGCGCCGGCCACCAAGGCCGAGGCGCTGGCTAAAATCAACTCGTTTTATGTCGGAGTCGGCTACCCGGACCGCTGGCACGATTATTCCGGCCTGCAAGTCAGCGACAAACAGGCGCTGGCCAATCTGGACCGGGCCGCTGAATTTGCTTACCGCAAGGCGCTGGCCAAATTTGGCAAACCGGTCGATGTCACCGAATGGTGCATGACGCCGCAAACCGTCAACGCTGTGAATATGCCAATGCAAAACGCGATCAATTTCCCGGCCGCGTATCTGCAGACGCCGAATTTTGATGTCAATGCCAGCGACGCGGCCAACTACGGCGCGATCGGCTCGACCATCGGCCATGAAATCAGCCACAGCTTTGATCACACCGGCTCCATGATTGACGCCAAAGGTGAACTGCGTAACTGGTGGAGCGAGGCGGATCTGGCGCATTTTCAGCAGTCGGCCAAAGCGCTGGCAGATCAGTTTTCCGGCTACAAACCGTTCCCGGATCTGGCCGTCAACGGAAGGCAAACCCTGGATGAGAATATCGCCGACCTGACTGGCCTCATGGCCGCGTTCGATGCTTACCATATCGCCCTGCAGAAAAAAGGCATTGCGCCGACCAAAGAATCAGACCGGGAATTTTTTCTGGCCAACGCTCACAAATATCGCAGCAAAATGCGCGAAGAAGTGTTACGTTCTGCGATCATCGGCGACGGTCACGCGCCCGGCATGTATCGTGCGCTGACGGTGCGCAATCTCGATGCGTGGTATGACGACTTCGATGTGCAACCTGGTCAGACGCTGTATCTCGCACCGGGTGAGCGGGTCAACATCTGGTAATGACCTTTGAACAATTCAGACAGATAAAGGAAAAATCATGAATTCAACCATTCGTTTCAGGCCGCTGGCAATGCGGTGTTTGCACATCATGCTGGCATTTTCCGCTGCAACTTTGCCGGCGCATGCAGCAGACGCTCCGCTGCCGGACGGCGGCATGGACACAAGCGTCGCACCAGGCGTCGATTTCAACCTGTTTGCCAATGGCCTCTGGCTTAAAACTGCCGTCATGCCCGACGACAAGGCTGCCATCGGCAACTTTGATATCCTGTCTGAGGATGCTAACGCCAAAGTCAGAAAAATCATTGAACAGGCAACCCGCGCCGCGCCTGGTTCGGCCGAGCGCAAAGTCGGTGACTATTACAGCGCGTTCCTGAATGTCGCAGCCATCGATAAACTCGGACTGGCTCCGATTCAACCACAGCTCAAGGCAATTGGACACATTACCGACAAGAAGGCACTGGCGGCTTACTTGGGCGCGCAATTGCGCACGGATGTGGACCCGCTCAACCAAACCAATTTTTATACCGATAATTTGTTTGGACTGTGGGTCGGCCAGGAATTTCATAATCACACGAAATATACCGGCTACCTGCTTCAGGGCGGGTTGGGCTTGCCGGATCGCGAGTTTTACCTGTCCGACTCGCCCGCCATGGCCAAGATCAGAACTACCTATCAAACCTATATTGCGAACATTTTCAGGCTGGCCCACATAGCCCAACCCGAGGCTGCGGCAAAACGCGTGTTTGATCTGGAAATGAACATCGCGCAGGGTCATGTCAAACGTGAAGATTCCGAAGACATGCAAAAAGCCGACAATAAATGGAGCAAGGCGGACTTCGGCAAGAAGGCGCCAGGTTTGGACTGGAGCGCCTACTTTGGCGCTGCCGGTCTGGGCCAACAGTCTGACCTGATGGTCTGGCACCCGAGCGCCTTTACTTCAACCTCGGCTCTGGTGGCAGCCACACCGCTCGAGACCTGGAAAGACTATCTGCGCTTTCATGCTTTGGCACAGCACGTTTACGTTTTACCCCATGCATTTTTTGATGAAACGTTCAGACTCAACGCTGTTTTATATGGCCTGAAAACCCCGGAGCCGCGCTGGAAATATGCGGTACGCGCTACCGGCACTGAGCTGGGTGAAGAAGTCGGCAAACTGTATGTCGAGCAAAATTTTTCTCCGGCAGCCAAGTCAAAAGTCAACAGCATGGTCAGCAATCTGATGGCTGCTTTTGACGTGCAGGTCAATAACATCACCTGGATGGCACCAAGTACCAAACAGGAAGCGCTGGCAAAAATCAAATCATTCTATGTTGGTGTCGGCTATCCTGACCGGTGGCGTGACTATGCCGGTCTGACTATCAAACCGGGCGACGCCTATGGCAATCGCGAGCGCGCCAGATTGTTTGACTATCAGTACGGACTGTCCAAATTCGGCAAACCGGTGGACGTTACTGAATGGTGCATCAATGCGCAGATAGTCAATGCCATCAACATGCCGCTGCAAAATGCCATCAATTTCCCGGCGGCGATTTTGCAGCCGCCCTTCTTTAGTCTGGACGCTGGCGATGCGGCCAATTACGGTGCCATCGGCGCCATCATCGGACACGAAATCAGCCACAGTTTCGATCACACCGGTTCAATGGTGGATGCCAAAGGTGAGCTGCGCGACTGGTGGACCAAAGAGGACCTGGCGCACTTCGAACAATCCACCAAAGTGCTGGTGGATCAGTACTCGGCATACAAGCCATTTCCGGATCTGGCCGTCAACGGCGCGCAGACACTGGACGAGAACATTGCCGATCTGACCGGGCTGACTGCGTCATTGACTGCCTATCATACCGCCCTGACTCAAAGCGGCATCACGCCGGACAAGGCGCATGATCAGGAGTTTTTTATCGCGTACGGCAAAGCCTGGCGCGCCAAGATCCGCGATCAGGCCATGCGCTCGGGTATGGTCTCGGACGGTCACGCACTGCCGCAGTATCGGGTGCTGACTGTCAGAAATCTGGATGCGTGGTATGACGCTTTTGATATTCAGCCTGGGCAGCCGCTGTATCTGGCGCCGCAGGATCGGGTGAAGATCTGGTGACGCAGCAATTGAACTAAGTGAAGCGGCAAATTGTTTGCCGCTTTTTTTTGCACAACGCCAAGGTGGCAGGGTACAGTGACACCATCATTTTGATTTAACGAACCAGGCCGCTCATGCCAACCAAATCTTTCGACTCTCTCGCCCTTTCCCCAGCTTTGCTGGCCAATCTGACCAGTCTGGGCTATCTGGAAATGACCCCAATTCAAGCCGCCAGCCTGCCGTTAATACTGCAGCATCGCGATGTGATCGCGCAGGCCAAAACCGGCAGCGGCAAGACTGCCGCGTTCAGCCTGGGGATACTGGCCAAACTGAATCCGATGTATTTTGCAGTACAGGGTCTGGTAATTTGCCCGACCCGCGAACTGGCCGATCAGGTGGCCAATGAACTGCGGCGTCTGGCACGCGCCATCGACAATATTAAAGTGCTGACCCTGTGCGGCGGTGCGCCGATGCGCCCGCAGATTGCCTCCCTTGAGCACGGCGCTCATATTGTGGTCGGCACACCCGGGCGGCTGATTGACCATATCAGCCGCGAGACCATCAACCTGTCGACAGTGCAGACTCTGGTGCTGGATGAGGCCGACCGCATGGTCGATATGGGTTTTTACGATGATATGGTGCAGGTGGTCAAAGCCTGCCCGGCACGTCGTCAGACCCTGCTGTTTTCGGCGACCTTTCCCGACGACATCCGCACCATCACCCGTGAACTCATGCGTGATCCTGCTGAAATCAAAGTCGAATCGCAACATGCCGCCAATCATATCGAACAGCATTTTTATCTGGTTCAGCCTGAGGGACGCAATGCTGCGGTAGCGCAGTTGCTGAATCATTTCAATCCGGTTTCCACAATTGCTTTTTGCAATACCAAAATCCATTGCCGTGAACTCACGGAAGAATTGCGCGCCCGTGGCATCAGCGCCCTGGCTTTGCATGGCGACCTGGAACAGCGCGAGCGCGATGAAGTGCTGGTGCGCTTTGCCAACCAGAGCTGTTCGGTACTGGTGGCAACCGACGTCGCCGCGCGCGGCCTGGATATCCAGAATCTGGGTGCCGTCATTAATGTTGATGTATGTAAAGACACGGAAGTCCATATTCACCGCATCGGACGTACCGGGCGCGCAGGCGGTAAAGGACTGGCTCTGTCGCTGGCCTCCCCCGGCGAAAAGAAATGGGTCAGGCTGATTGAACAGTATCAGGGCGAGCCAGTAGTGTGGCAGGAACTGGCGGAACTGGAGGGCGACGGGCAGGTTCTGGATCCACCACCGATGAAGTGCATTTGCATTTTTGGTGGCAAAAAAGACAAATTACGCCCCGGCGACCTGCTTGGTGCGCTGACCGGCGATGTGGGATTGAGTAAAGACCAGGTGGGCAAAATTCAGGTGTTTGAATTTTCCACCTATGTTGCACTGCAGCGTGATATTGCACTTAAAGCAATGAGCAAACTCAGTACCGGAAATATCAAAGGACGCCAATTCAAGATGAAAATGATTGATGAAAATTAACTTGCAAATAGTTACATTTTTATTGCCAATATAACTTCTTTTCGTCTCCGATTTACTGAATATATTGCTTATCTCACAAAATTAAAATTCAATATACTTCCATTTTTCAGAATTAAATTTTGCACATTAGCTTAATAACTGAATAATTACATTGTTAAAATAGATTGCCTTAAAATAAATTTGAATATCTGCTTTTTAACGGAAATCCGGTTTTTATTACAGTTTTATTGTTGTTTAATTAATTATTTGGCGGAATTAATCGAATTCGGCCATAAGTGTTGTTTTTTGATTTATTTGCGCCGGGCATGTTGTTGACACGCAATTGTAATAAATGGTTTTATGTAACTTCAAAATTCAGTTTTGAAAAATGCGTTTCATGCAGCGCCTAAAAGGCCCGCTGTCTAACTATAGATATACAAACTTTACCCGAGGAGAAGTAACAATGATGATGGAAACCACTTTGTCTCGCTCAATGCGCCTGATGTTTTCAGGCAGCGTAGCGTTAGGCCTGGGAATGTTGGCGCAGCCAGTTCTCGCGCAACAGACAACAGATCAAGCAACCGCTGCACCAGTGCAACGCGTTGAAATTACTGGTTCAAACATTCGCCGTGTTGATGCAGAAACACCAAGCCCGGTTCAGGTTATCTCTTCCGATGATTTGAAAAAATCCGGTTACACCACAGTCTCCCAAGTGTTGCAAAACATTACAGCAAATGGTCAAGGTACCTTGAGCAGTGCGTTCCCTGGCGCGTTCGCCGGCGGCGCTACCGGTATTTCCCTGCGTGGTTTGACAACAGCGGGCACACTGGTTCTGATTGACGGTCACCGTATGGCACCGTATCCACTGTCCGACGACGGTCAGCGTTCATTTGTTGATATCTCCAGCATTCCTTTCGATGCCGTTGAACGCATTGAAATTCTGAAAGATGGCGCGTCAGCTGTGTACGGTTCCGATGCGATGGCAGGTGTTGTCAACGTTATCCTGAAGAAAAGCTTCGTAGGCACCCAGGTGTCAGCTGAAGCCGGTACAACACAAGAAGGCGGCGGCACAACAACTCACGCCACTTTGATGCACGGTATAGGTAACTACGATGAAGATGGCTACAACGCTTATGTGAATCTGGAATTCCGCAAGCAAGGTGATATCACTCAGGACAGTCGCCAAGGTGATGGACAGTGGTCCCGTCTGGATCAAACCAATATCGGTGGTAACAATCAGACTCCTGGTGCATCAACAAATCAGGGTGGTATCCGTGCAGTTCCTCCAACTTACGGCACCAACTATCTGACCCCCTATAATCCACCTACGTCCTATCCATTTAACGCTACAAACAGCGCTTTCTATAGCAGCCCGATTGGTCCAAATGCTGCGTATAAAGGCAACTGTAATTACACCTCATTGATGGCAGGCGGCTGTACTTATACCAACCCGCACGCAGAAATCCAGCCTGCGACTGAAAACATTAACGTCCTGGCCAGCTTCACCAAAAAACTGCAAGACGACTGGAAACTCGATATCAAGGCTTCCCTGTTCGACAGCAAAGGTGAACAATACCGCGCGGGTTCCACAGCCAATGGCCTGACCGTGTACCCAACTGCATTCAACCCGCTCGTTGCCGCATCAGCCGGTGTATTGCCGCATCTGGTTGGTACAGGCATTCCGGCAGTTACTGTTCCCGCCGGTTATCCTGGTAATCCGTTTGGTACCCCGGCCATTGTTCGTGGCGTCAATCTGGACGCTCCAATTGCACATGACGAGTTTGATTCCAAGTCGTACCGTTTAGTTGCGGATCTGACCGGAACAATCGGCGCATGGGATATTGACGCATCACTGGGTTACACACGCGTTACAACTGACGTATCCGTGTACGGCTCAACCAATGTTCCTGCTCTGAATGCCGCACTGAACCGCACCACCAATCCGTACATGATCACTGGCGGCAATTCTGCAGCAGATAATGCAGCAATCTATCCAACATTAAGCAATACCGATACCTCAACCCTTGAATTTGCTGAACTGCACGCAACGCGTTCACTGATGGCACTGCAGGGTGGCGATATGGGCTTCAGTACCGGTGCTTCGTTTATCCGCCGCGATCTGACTGCCGTTGCCCCTGACCAGGTTGCACAGGGTCTGGTTTCCGGAAACAATGCCTACGCACAGGGTTCACAGACCGACGCTTCTGTGTATGCCGAACTGTATGCACCGGTAACCAAATCTCTGGAACTCGATGCCCACCTGCGCTACGATCACTTTGACAATGCCGGCAATTCAACAACACCGTCGGTTGGCTTCAAGTTTGCTCCGATCAAAGAGTTTGCACTGCGTGGTACTTATGGAAAAGGTTTCCGTGCACCAAATGCCGCTGAAAATGGTCAAGCAGGTCAGGCTTATTCAGCCGGTACCGGCTTCGATCCAATTCTCTGCCCAGGCGGCAACAAAACTGCTACAGGCGCGGTCATTTCACAGTGTAACTTCAACGTTGTTTATGAAAACACGGCCAATCCAAACCTGAAACCAGAAAAATCAACCTCTGAAACCATCGGTATCATTGTTGAACCTGTCAAAGGCTGGAGTTCAACCGTGGATCTGTATCGTGTGAAGATCGATAATCAGATCGTCGCCGGAACCGGTGACATCAACAATGCAGTTCGTGGTGGACCGATCGCGGAAACCTGCGCAAGCCCAGGCGGCCCAGTTTCCTGTACTACATCAGTTGGCGAAATTATCTACATTCCAGTGGAATATGTTAATGCCAACTCAACTCAGGTTACCGGTCTTGAATTAGACAGCCGCAAGAAATTCAAACTGAATGACTACGGCAACCTGACTGCTGACCTGAGCTGGACTCATATGATGAGTTATCTGTTCACCAGCGGCGGCGTTGAATCCCAGTTGGCTGGTACACACGGCCCTGCAGTTATCGGTGGCAACACCGGTAATCCAAAAGATCGCGTTCAGGCAACTTTGACATGGGATAAAAACTCATGGCAGGTGGCCACTACGTTCAACTGGATCAGCAGCTTTTCTTTATCTGATCCATCTGGTTCAAATGCTGGCACCCCAGTTCTGAGCTGCGCCGACGGCGTTGGACAAGGTGGTTACTATGCATCCTGGTTCCCAGGCGCATCAACAACTCCAACGAACCCAAGCTATTGCAAAGTTGCTTCGTTCCTGGATACTGACGTAGCCGTGAGCTACAAGTGGGACAAATGGGTATTCCACGGTGCAATCACCAACATATTCAACAAGCAGCCTCCGCTTGATCTGAATACCTATGGTGGTGGTAACCTGCCGTACAACCCATCGATGCATCAGATTGGCGCTGTTGGACGTTTCTTCAACCTCGGTGCTATTTACAAGTTCTAAGAACCGTGGTGATTTTGTGAGTGGCAGTCAGGATGTCTGACTGTCTTTCATGGAAACGAATTGAAACCGCAAGGCTCGCGCCTTGCGGTTTTTTTTTAAAACCGCTCAGCGTGTTTGCGCATTTGAATTCCAGTAATGATCAATAGACGGTAAAATGCCACGGTAAAAACCGGGGTTCACTGCCATTGACTCGACACTGGCGGAACACACCAATTCAAAAAGGATAAAACATGAAAGCATTATCAATATTTTTACTTGCCTCTTTTTTCAGCACCTGTGCTCTGGCCGATGGCTCGGTTGCGCCGGACTGCAAGATTCCAACTATTCCTGCCCCGGGCTCAGCCCCACTGGTCGTGAAATACTTTGACAAGCACATGACCGAGTACAAGAAATGCATTAACAAGTACGTTGACGAAAGACGTGAAGCTGCAAAAAAAACTGCTGATGTAACACAGGCCAATAAAGCACACGACGAGGCAGAAGCAGCGATCGCTGAATACAATGGGGTCATGGCGGAATTGAATGCACGTAACGCCGATGCCGGCGAAGGTTCAGAACCAAACAAATGATTTGAACAATCCGATTGTCAAATCCCAAATGCCGCGCTCGTGTTTTGGTCGCGGCATTTTTTTGCCTGGATTTTTTACGCTCCTCACGCGGTACAGGTAATCCTAAAGGAATGCTGCAAGCCAACTTTGCCTAGGCACCAGGTCCACACTGGATTGGCCGCTTTGTCACCGCAGGAACAAAATACAGTTTCTAATTTCTGAACTCTGCGATTTTCTGGATAAAAACGCGGGGAGCGTTCCCCCGCGTTTTTTTCCCTTCGATCGGCAATTGAACGGCTATCGCGATCAGCTTATGTGATCTGCTTGAGTTGTTTTTGATAGAGGACGTAAGTAATTTTGGCTGGTGATGATCCCAGTCAACCGACAGGAACTTTGTTACATGAAATTTTTTTTAGATTGCTAGATTTAGCCATTCCATTTGACTGCAACTTATTTATTCCAGAAGTGTTGTTTTTAATTTGCCTGACTCAGACATGTTGTTGACACGTAACTGAAATGAATGGTTTGATGTCACTTCAAATTTAGTTTTAAATAACCAAATTTAATGCAGCGCCCAAAAGGCGGACTGTTCAACGCTTGAATGACAAACTTTACCAAAGGAGAAGCAAAAATGATGATGGAAACTATTATGTCACGTTCAGTCCGCCTGGTTTTCGCAGGTGGCGTGACACTAGGCATTGGGATGCTGGCGCAACCGGCGCTGGCGCAACAAGCATCTATCGCAGCAGATACTGCAGCAGCAGAACCCGTCCAACAAGTTCTTGTAACAGGGTCCATGATTAAACGGGTCGATGCCGAAACAGCAGAAGCATTGACAATCATCACGGCCGAGACAATGAAGGATATGGGTATCACGAGTGTGGAAGCCGCCATGGGTTTGGTCACCTCGAATAATTCGACATTCAATACCGCATCCAACGTTGGGGCCTACGGCGGTGGTACTTCGACAGTCAGCCTGCGTGGTTTAGGTTCCAATAAAACACTGGTGTTGCTGGATGGTCAGCGTATGGCCAACAATGTGAATCTTGGCAGCGCAGTGGATCTGAATACGATTCCATTTGCCTCAATTGACCACATTGAGATCCTTCAAGAGGGAGCCTCGTCCCTGTACGGTTCCGATGCTATCGGTGGTGTAATCAACTTTATCACCAAAAAGAGTCTTGAAGGTGGAACAATAAACGTTAGCGGCACCAAGCCAACGACTGCTGGTGGTAGTTCCGGTACCATTGATTTTTCCTACGGCAAAGGGAATCTGGACGAAGACGGATATAACCTGATGATTACTGGCAGCTGGGTTCGCCAGAACGAACTGACTGCTTCACAAAGAGGTTTTGCCAGCACGGGCTATAACCCGGCCATGAATCTGAAAAACTTTAACGGTCCTTATGGTCCGGCGCCAGGATCTTACACCGACGGAGCAGGTCTGCTGTATCAGGTGGGCTATCCAACCTGCGCCGGCTTCAAAAATGTTATGGCGATAAACGGGAGTTGCCAATACCTGTACTCCGCGGCCGTCGATCTGATCCCAATTTCCACTTCTGAGAATGCATTAATCGCGTTTACCAAGAAGCTTTCGGGTGGTAACCAGCTGGCTGTCCAATACTTCGTCAGCCACTTTGATTTGACCACATGGGGTGGGCCGCAAGAGTACTTCTTCAACGTAGATCCATCTTCTCCATACTACCCAACTGCGGCCAATTCGAGCCAGGTTCCCGGGCAGGGCGCCGCACAAGCTCCAACTTTGGGGGCTCCGGTGCAGGCAGGATGGACAGACGCTCAGAACAATCGCTATAACGGAAACACCAACACTGAGCAACGATTGCTGGTGACTTTTTCTGGTTCCAATGGCGGATGGGACTACACAACTTCGGTCAACTTGAGTCAGAACAAGGGCGTGCAAAAAGCTGAAGGCGGCTATGCCAATTACGCTACTATTGCGCCAGGTAACACGGTCAGCAATTTGATCAATCCCTTTGGACCGCAAAGTGCGGCTGGTGCGGCACTGCTCAATAGCGCCTACATGAACGGCAATCTCGAATCCGGAAAACTGAACCTGTACGGCCTGAGCGGTCAGGCCAGTCATTCACTTGGTGACGCGTTCAATGCCGGCCGCCCAGCGCAGCTCGCTGTTGGTTTTGATTTGAAAGACGAGACGATTAGTAATAATCCAACTCCGTTGGCAACGACTCTTTACACTGCGACTTACTTCCCACCATTGACGATCTCGGGTAGTCGTCAGTCAAAAGCGCTTTTCGCAGAGGTTAATATTCCTGTTGCCAAGAATTTTGACTTTACCATTTCGGATCGTTTTGACCAGTTTAGCGATTTCGGTGAAACCAATAACGCCAAACTTTCCTTTGCGTATCAGCCTTTGGATGGGTTGAAATTCAGGGGCGCTGCGTCTACCGGCTTCCGTGCACCATCGCTTACTGAGCTGTATTCTCCTCAAACATTTGGAGCTACTGCAGGTAATATGAATGGTCCAGGTTGCGCTTCAGGAAATTACAACTCCGTATTTACCTCTCTCAACTGTATATCTCAAGGCTTGGCACTGAGTGGCGGTAATCCGAGCCTGAAGCCAGAAACTTCGAAAAACTTCGACCTCGGTGTTATCTACGAACCCGTTCGCAATTTGGATATCACTCTTGATTACTACAGAATCATCGTCACAAACGAGATTCAGGCGATCCCAAGTGAAACAATTTATGGCAATCCGACGCAGTTCGCCAGCTTATATAATTTGAACAGTTCGGGAACACTCAGCCCGGCTTCAGCTGCAAATGTCCAATGCCCGACACCTACCGCATCTACTTGCGGATACATCACCCAAACTACTCAAAACACGGGTGGTATTTCAACCGATGGTATTGATCTGAGCGCAAGTTACTCATTGAAAACCAGTGACTACGGTAAATTCAAGTTCGGCATTCAGGGTGACTATGTGATGGGTTATTTTTTGCAGACCTATACCGGTGGTCCTAACCTCGCGTTGGCAGGGCAATTCAACGAAGGCTTTCAACCGGTTATTCGTTACCAGCAATTGTTGACGTTGGACTGGACAATGGATAAGTTCGGCGCTGGTCTGAACAACCACTATATGTCCAAATATCAAGATCAATATCCGGATGCGGCTGGTAACATTGTTAACGTTGCCTCCTATTCGGTCTGGAATCTTTATGGAACGTACAAACCGATGAAGGGTGTGAAATTGTTAGTTGGAATCAACAATTTGCTTAACACCAATCCATCTTTCTCAAATCAAAATGAGAACTGGCAGGCGGGATACAATCCGGTATTCTCGAACCCATTCGGTCGGGCAGTCAACGTGGGTCTGACATACGAGTTCTAATGTAATAGCGGGAATGGCCGACAAATATTCCTTAAGAATACCAGTCGGCCTTGTTTGACAAAACAAGTTGGACAATGCAGTAGTGCCAAGGACCCAACAGAAAGTCTGTTGGGTCTTTTCATTTGTGGAGATCTCTCCATGGAAAAAGTAACTGCCTGTCAGGTAGGTGTGCCGCGCAACCGTTTTAAAATACCGAACTGAATTTCATGCGGCTGCAGACTCACCTTGACCTCTGTTGCCATCAGATCGGCCAGTGCGGCCACCTGCAAGATTCCATCATCAGTGATTTCCGGTAGGCCGACCCGGCCAAAGCAGATGGTTCCAAAGAATGATACTTTGACGGGTTGGTCCTTGTTCCCTCATCAGGAACAAGGACCGTAAAAGCGTTCAGCTCATCCTGTAAAACAATGGATTGCTGCAAAAAGGAAAGGCCGCATAAAGCGACGCTTTATCAAGTGGTTTTTCAGTGAAGAAATCGAAATCAACCGATTGACGATGTCCGAGCCGAAGCGCAATTGCGGTCCCGCCGTAAAGCACAAAACCCAAGCGAATTGTTGCGCCATACTGGTCAGCCTTAAGGCAATACAACAGGTTTATCCGACTAAGTTAACTGCAGCGTATTCCGTGGGACCAAACTTTTCAACAGAAAATTCGTCTTTCCCAGATCCAGGAATTGCATCATCGCCGATCTCCAATATGCCGAGCCTGACGTTCTGGTGCAGCTTTTTTAGTGATGTTTTCGATCTGCGTTTGATTGCGTTGTGAGCGCGAGACCTTTTCTGGCGAAAGCTGTCCCGCATAGTCATTTTTCAAACACTCAGCAACGACTTTCTGACTCAATCCGCGCTGTGCTACCAGCCAATCGGCAACCAGCTTTGCCAGTCGTTCTAGGGCAATTCGGTGCGTGGCGTCGGTCGTAATATACAGCCAGTCTGACAATGCCATGAAATATCCAAACGGATCATCGGACAGGATCAATGGCAGGGTGTGCTTAAAGCGTCCCGAATTGGCGATAAGATCCCAGTAGCGCGCAAAGCGCACCAGCCGCTGCATGGTGGCAAAGTCAATATCACGGGTGGCCAGAATGGTGTAGGGCGGTTGGGTGTCGAACACCATGCTGTAAGGTTCAGTGTGCCGGATGATTGGCGTGCCGCGCAGACGCTTTAATATGCCGAACTGAATTTCATGCGGCTGCAGACTCACCAATTGGTTAAAACCGCGCGCAAAACTGGCCAGGTCTTCACCGGGCAATCCGGCGATCAGATCGACATGCAGATGCGCGTGCGAGTGCTGACATAACCAGCGAATATTTTCGGCCGCTTTGTCGTTGTCCTGCCTGCGGCTCACCAACGCCTGCACCTCGGGATTAAAGGTCTGTATGCCGATCTCAAACTGCAGACTGCCGGCAGGAAACTGTTGAATGCCCGACTTAAGCGCATCGGGCAAATGATCCGGCACCACTTCAAAATGCGCGAACACCGGATCATCCGGATGGGCTGCGAGTTTATCCAGAAAAAACTGCATGATGCGCAAACTGGATTTGATATTCAGATTGAAAGTGCGGTCGACAAATTTGAACAGGCGCGCGCCGCGCTGATACAGAGCTTCCATTTCGGCCAGAAACAGATCGAGATCGAAAGGCCAGGCAGTTTTATCCAGCGCCGACAGGCAGAATTCGCATTTGAAGGGACAGCCACGTGAGGCTTCCACATACAGGATGCGATTGGCAATATCTGCGTCGGAAAAATACGCGTAAGGCAATGCGATCTGGTCCAGTTTGGGCTGCACACCGGCGTGAATTTTCATCAATGGTTGTGGGCCCTGCAGTATCTGTCTGCACAGTCCGGCAAAACTGATGTCGCCCCAGCCGGCGATGACATAATCGGCAGCCAGCACAATGTCCTGCTGTGCAGTTTCATATGACACTTCCGGGCCACCCAGAATCACCGTGACATCCGGCGCGACCTGTTTGAGCATTACGACAATTCTGGTCAGTTCTTCAACGTTCCAGATATAGACGCCAAAGCCGACAATCAGAGGCTCGCCGGTCTTCCTGCAGGTCAGTATTTTTTCGACAATATCGGTTGTTTTGGCGCCGATGACAAATTCCTGCAACACGGTATCGGCTTGCATCTCACCCATATTGGCGAACAGATAACGCAAACCGAGGGAAGCATGGGCATAGCGTGCGTTGAGGGTGGTCAGCAATATGGTCATGAAGGGATCAACTAAACAGGTAAGGCGCTATTGTACCCCGCAGAACCGGCGCAGAATCGGACCGGTGCCCTGAGCAGGTGGCTGTCATATCTGGTAAATTGGCGTTCCCACAGTCTGGAGAACAAAAATGAAACTGTATTTTTCACCCGGCGCTTGTTCCCTGTCCCCACACATTGTCCTGTGTGAAGCGGGTCTGGCCCATACGATAGAAAAAACCAATTTACGCAGCAAAATGACTGACAGCGGCGTGGATTTTAAAACCATCAACCAGAAAGGTTCGGTACCGGCGCTGCAGCTCGAGGACGGCAGCGTACTGACCGAAGGTCCGGCAATTGTGCAGTATCTGGCCGATCTGGTCCCTGCAAAACATCTGGCACCGGCCCCTGGCACAATGGCGCGCTATCGTTTGATGGAAACGCTGAACTATATCGGCACTGAACTGCATAAAACTTATTCACCACTGTTCAATCCGGCCAGCACCGATGCGGTCAAGGCTGCAGCAATCAATATGCTTACATCAAGAATTGACTTTATATCCAAACAGCTCGGTAATGCAGATTATCTGGGTGGAGCCCAGTTCACGGTAGCAGATGCCTATCTGTTCGTGGTGCTGTCTTGGTCCGCCCATGTCAATGTATCGCTGGCCAGCTGGCCAAATATCGAAGCCTTCCTGGCGCGTGTGGCAGCACGTCCTGCCGTGCATGCGGCGATGGTTGCTGAAGGGTTGATCAAGTCTTGATCAGTTTTTGTGACGCCGACGTTGCGTCGGCGTGAATCAGATTATCTGTTAAGTATGCCAGCGCCGCGGCGCTGACGGTCCCGGTCCAGAGTTCTGGTCGCGACAAATATCTCGCGCAGGAAATAAAAAAAGCTGCCCACCAGTGAAATAATACCCAGCACAAAAAGTCCGGCAATAATTTTCCCCAATTCCAGATTCAGCGCATCTCCCGCAAACAGGGCTGCAATCACCAAGCAAATGAACAGGGCGCACAGACAGGCCAGCGTGATGGAACGGTTAATCAGATGCGCTCTTGCATGCAGTTCATCCAGTTCCGCAGAATGCTGCAGTTCTTCCGGCGCCAGTTTGGCTTCAAGATTGCGCGACCGGTCAATAATCCGGCCCAGACGGTTGGTCAACACCACCAGATGCGTTCCCACGCCGGACAGCATGAATACCGGCGCAATGGAGAGTTGAATGATTTTGCCGATATCGTCGAGTTGAATATTCATGGTCAGATGCCAGTAGTCAGTCAAGCTGAAATGAGTTGAAGACAGAGCATTATAGATCGGCTGACGACTCTTTTAATTTTTTGTTCATCGCTTTACCCGGCAGTTTCAAAATTGCTTCCAGCCCGCCTTGTGGGTGGTTGCGCAGCGTGAGCGTTCCGCCATACTGCTCGCAGATATTTCTTGCGATCGTCAGCCCCAGCCCGGTGCCGCCACTTTCCCTTGAACGGGAAGATTCAAGCCGGTAAAACGGGGTGAATACTTTTTCGAGTTCCTCTTCCGGCATTCCTGTTCCACCATCGCGCACCCGGATAACGGCCAGCTGGTTCGATTCGTTCTGCACGGTGACATCGGCATAGTGGCCGTATTTGAGGGCATTATCGATGAGATTATTGACGCATCTGAGCAGCGCCTGCGGCTGGGCTTTCACACTCATGTTGGCACTGCCGGTCAGTTTAACTTCCTGACCTGCGTCAACGGCATCCGACACGACACTGTCGAGCAGCGAATCCAGATTCACCAGCTGACGCTGCTCCTGCTCATCCATGCTGCGAGCCAACATCAAACCTTCACGCACCATTTCCTGCATGGCGGACAGGTCGGCGATCAAGCGCTCGCGCAGGTCATCATCCGACACTTTTTCAATCCGCAGTCGCAACCGGGTCAGCGGCGTTTGCAGATCATGGGTAATGGCCGCCAGCATATGGGTGCGCTGCCCGATGTAATTGCGAATACGCGCCTGCATGGCATTGAAGGCATTGCTTGCCTGCCTTAATTCGGTCGCGCCCTCGACCACCAGCGGTGCGTGATTGATATCGTTGCCCAGATCCAGAGCGGCCTGTGACAACTGCTGCAATGGTCGGATCACCATGCGGGTAACCAGAAATGCCAGTCCGGCTACGCAGAACAGGAATAACAGCAGATAGTGATAGAAATAATGGCTGACCGGTGGCAACGGATTATGCAGCGGCATGAGCAGCAGCGACAGGTGGGAACCATCGTGCATGGTAACGGCGATACTTTCACAGGAGCTCATCTGGCCCGGTGGGCCAAACATCGGACACGGCACCGACGGCAAACTGAAAACCTGAAATTTGGGGCCGAGCCGCTCTGCCAGACGGTTTGCATTCGGACTATTGTTTTGCCGGGAATGATGCAGATCCGGGTCAGTCGCAACATCAATTCCGAGCCGGGGCAGCATTTTTAAAAACTGGACTCGATTTTCTGCCGGCAGGGTATCAATCGCGGTGATCAGCTGTTCAGCACGCTCCAGATAATGGGTTTCGCGCGACTGAATCAGACTGGTTTGCCGTTCATCCAGCGCAAACCACAATGTCAGGCAGGCTGAGGCGGCAATCCCGACCAGCAGAACCAGGAACACCCGGCCGTTCAATGATTTGATCAGCATAGGATTACTTCGACTCCACGCTGACCGCCAGAACATAACCGCCATTGCGCACTGTTTTGATAATTTGCGGGGAGCGCGCATCTTCACCCAGCTTCTGGCGGATGCGGCTGATCTGAATATCGATGGAACGGTCAAACGGATCGGCGTCGCGACCTTGGGTCATGTTGAGCAACTGATCCCGATTCAGGACCCGGTTCGGATGCTCCAGGAATATTTTCAGCATTTTGTATTCGGCACCGGACAGCAGCACCACCATACCCTGAGGATCAAGCAAATGGCGCGCGGTTACATCCAGTGTCCAACCGGCAAATTTCAAAAACTGGATTTTTTCATTATTTCCCTGCGAACCACCACCGCTGCGGCGCAATACGCTGCGAATCCGGGCCAGCAGTTCACGTGGTTCAAACGGTTTGGGCAGGTAATCATCGGCGCCCATTTCCAGTCCCAGAATCCGGTCCAGCGGTTCATTGCGTGCTGTCAGCATAATTACCGGCAGGGTTGATTTGGCACGCAGATTGCGGCACAGAGTCAGGCCGTCTTCGCCAGGCATGTTGAGATCGAGCACCACCAGATCAATTTCATGTTCCGTCAGCGCATGCCACATGGCATTACCTTCAGCGGCCATAAAACACCGGTACCCGTTGGTCTGAAGGTAATCCGCGAGCAGGGTCCGGATTTCTCTGTCGTCATCGACAATTAAAATTTGATTAGTATCCATACGGCCATTATGAAGAATTTGATTGGGGACAACATTCCGGTTTGTATCGCTATGTTGCTTGACATTAATACCATTTTTACTCTGGGGCCGCGGTTTCCAGAAACATCAAGATACAAAAATTTGTCGCTGGACATGATTCATTAACATGACGGGTTCACTATGCCCTTTCGTTGCACTGATTGTATTCAAGCAACTTTACGGATCAAGAAAAAATGGGAAAACAGCTCAGAAAAAAAATTGCTTGCGGCGTTATTGCTTTCGGTTTTGTATCGGCTTCAGAACTGGTCAGTGCCCAGGATCAGACCAGTCGTTACTGTCAGGTTCAAACCCGAATGGTCTATGATGAGCAGGCTGACCTATTGAAAAATCAAACCCTTCTGCACGAGCAACTGAATTTATCCTGTGAACAGGAAACACTCTGGAATGATTTCATATCCAGCGTTCCAATCCCAAACAAATCACAACGCTTTGAGCGCACCGCCATGGAAAAACTCACTACGCCCGAACGCCTGGAACAACAATTGAATCTGATCAGAGCACAGGAAGCCAGATTGACTTCCAACCTGATGGCTTTAAAAGTATTTTATGGCTCTCTGACGCCCGAACAGCAAAAAACATTCGATGAATTTCACGCCAAAATGGCTCGCAATTCCGTGTCCTGAAGCCATTCCGGTTCTGTCACCGCCTCAGGAACTCTTCAGCCAGTCGCACCCAATATGTCGCTCCCAGTGGCAACAGGGCATCGTTGAAATCAAAGCTGGCGTTGTGCAGATTGCACGGCCCCAGACCGTGTCCATGTGCGCGATGATCCCCGTCCCCATTTCCAATGAATACATAACAGCCCGGCATGGCCTGCAGCATGAAGGCAAAATCTTCTGCACCCATAGTCGGTTCTGTCTGAGTGTTCACGCAGTCCTGTCCAACCAGACCCGTTAACACATCAACACACAGGGCTGTTTCATTTGCATGATTTACCAGAGCAGGATAATTGCGCTGAAAATGGAATTTCAGCTGCGCTCCAAATGCAGCGGCGGTATGTTCTGCAATGCGTTGCATATTGGCTTCCACCAGATCCAGCACCTCGGATTTAAACGTACGCACCGTGCCAATCAATGTGGCCTCGTCGGGAATCACGTTGGTGGCACTGCCGGAATGAATCTGGGTAATCGAGAGCACGGCACTTTCCAGCGGACTGACATTGCGCGCCACAATGGTTTGCCAGCTTTGCGCAAGCTGCACTGCCACCATGATCGGATCAATGCCTTTGTGCGGTTGCGCTGCGTGCGCACCCTTGCCTTGGATCGTAACTTCAAACTCGTTCGACGATGCCATCATCGGCCCCTCCCGCACCGCGAAGCTTCCTGCTGCAATGCCGGGCCAGTTATGCATGCCGAACACGGCCTGCATCGGACACTGTACAAACAGGCCGTCATCTATCATGCGCTGCGCACCGGCGCCGCCTTCTTCTGCCGGCTGGAAAATCACGTACACAGTTCCGTCAAACGTGCCGTGCTGCGCCAGATAATGTGCCGCACCAAGCAGCATGGCGGTGTGACCGTCATGGCCGCAGGCATGCATTTTTCCGTCATTTTTTGAACTGTGCGCAAACGTGTTGACTTCCTGCATGGGCAGGGCATCCATATCGGCACGCAAACCGACCGCGCGCTGCGATGTACCGCGTTTGATGATGCCAACTACTCCGGTGATGCCCAGACCGCGCACCACGGGAATAGCCCATTCGGTCAGTTTGGCCGCTACCAGTTCTGCAGTGCGGATTTCTTCGTAGCAGAGTTCGGGGTGGGCATGGATGTCGCGGCGAATTTGCCGGATTTCGTCGGAAAATTGTACTATCGGGTCAATCAGATTCATGTCAGTTCCTCAATGCCGAAAACGCATTGTAATCCTGATCAGATTGGGTGTCAGTGCTTGCAGGAGTGACATGCAAAATCGACACTTTTATTTGGTAGTGCTGATAGAAATGTCAGCTGTAGAATTCACTTTTCAATAAACCATACTTGCATAAATCGTGATACCGCTCATCCCAGTAACCGGCCTTGCGCAGCAGACCTTCCCGCGCGAAGCCCAGCTTCTCAACCACCATGATGGCAGGTCGGTTGGCCGGATGGATTTGCGCACCTATCCGGTTCAGATTCATGTTGGCAAACGCCCAGACCAGCGCGCAGCGCAGCGCTTCATGCATATAACCCTGACCACGCGCTTCGGCTTTCAGTTCATAACGCATCAGGCAGGAATTCCATTCCCGGTTCCATTTGAGGAACCCACAGGTGCCCAGCAACGTAGTAGACTCGTGCGTGCAAATGCCCCAGCGAATTCCGGTATATGGCTGTTGACGCATCTTTGCAAATCCGGCAATGAGTTTTTGCGCCTCTTCGCGCTGCGTCATTTGGCCTGCTCCGCCATATTGCATATCGTCGGAATTGGAATGCATGGCAAACAGAACATCCACGTCGTTTTCTGTCAGTTCGCGCAGCTTCAGACGGGGGGTTTGCAAATTGGGGAAATCACTTTTCATTCACTGAACTCCGAATGGTGTGAGGCTTTTTTATGATTATTATTAAGCAGCTGCGGCCTGAACTGACCCAGTTTGGGCCGATTTTACCCCAATCCGTGCACACGGTTGATTAACAGAAATTTAGATTTGCATGGATTCCACCCCACCTCCACGTCGCATCGCCCATCTGGACATGGATGCATTTTATGCATCTGTTGAATTGATCAGTTATCCGGAATTACGCGGCAAACCGGTAGCGATTGGCGGGCGCAATGAACATCGGCCCACATTGCTGCCGGATGGCTCGCGCCAATTCGCCCGAATCGGTGATTACGTGGGGCGCGGCGTGCTCACCACCTCAACCTATGAAGCGCGTGCGCTGGGCATTTTTTCCGGCATGGGCACCATGAAAGCCGCCAAACTGGCTCCGGATACCATTTTGCTGCCGGTGAATTTTGACGCGTACCGCCATTATTCGCGTCTGTTTAAAAACGCGGTGACCAGCGTGGTGGACAACATTGAAGATCGCGGTATCGATGAAATCTATATCGATCTCACCGGGGCAGATCCCGATACCGCCGGCCTGGCTCAGCGCATCAAGGACGCGGTGTTCGAAGCCACCGGGTTAAGCTGTTCGATCGGCATCGCTCCCAACAAGCTGCTCGCCAAAATCTGCTCGGATCTGGAAAAGCCCAATGGCCTGACCATCCTGTCCATGGCCGATGTGCCGACCCGGATCTGGCCGCTGCATGTACGAAAAATCAACGGCATTGGCCCCAAGGCTGCGCAAAAGCTCGAAGCACTGGGCGTTACAACCATCCTGCAGCTGGCCGAAATTGACACCGCCATTCTGCAGGACCATTTCGGCAGCACGTATGCCGCCTGGCTGAATCGGGCCGCACACGGCCTTGATGAACGCAGCGTCGTGACTGAATCCGAAACCAAATCCATCAGCCGCGAAACCACGTTTGAAAAGGATATGCACGCCAAACAGGACCGCGCGGCGCTGTCAGCGATCTTCACCGGACTGTGCAGCAAACTGGCCGAAGACCTGCAGCGCAAGGGCTATCTCAGCCGCACCATCGGCATCAAACTCCGCTATGACGATTTCAAAGCGGTCACACGCGACCTGACGTTGCCGGAACCGACGGCCAGCGCGGATCAGATCCGGCTGGCTGCCGGCGCCTGCCTCAAACGCGTACCGCTGCAGAAAAAACTGCGCCTGCTGGGAGTCAAAGCCAGCGGACTGGTTGATGTCGGCGAAGACCTGAATCTGAAGAAAGCGCAGGGGCAACAGCTGGAACTGGATGTGTAACGGTTTGATTTGTCGCTGATTTCGAATAAGGTTACTATTGCGCCTCCTTATTTGATCAGGGTGCACATCAATATGCTGACTGGAGTTCTGGCCGCGATGGGCGCCGGCCTGCTGTGGGGCCTGGTTTTCATCGTTCCGTTGCTGCTGCCAGAGTATTCCGGCATCGAGATTTCACTCGGTCGCTACGTGGCGTTTGGTTGTATCGCGCTGGTTCTGGCCTGGTTTGACCGGCGTCGCATGGCTGCGCTGCGCTGGGCCGACTGGAAAACAGCTGCCCAGTTATCCTCAATCGGCAATCTTTTATATTACGCAGCGCTGGCCTCTGCCATTCAGCTCGCTGATGCGCCACTGCCAACAGTGATTATCGGCACGCTGCCGCTCAGCATTGCGGTCTGTGCAAAACTGACGCTGCCACACGGACAACTGGTCTGGAACCGCTTGATCCTGCCGCTGGCATTCATTCTGGCCGGTATTATTCTGGTCAACCTGAGCGAACTGCGCGGCTTTCATGGCGCTTTAAGCAATTACATCGGCGGCGCCCTGCTGGCCTGTCTGGCGCTGCTGGCCTGGACCTGGTATCCGATCAAAAACAGCCGTCATCTGCAGGCCAATCCCCACATTTCTTCTGCCTCATGGTCAACTGCTCAGGGGCTGACCACCCTGCCGCTGGCGCTGGCCGGATTTCTGATTTTGACTGCATATCGGTATTTCCATTCGGGTGTCTGGGTCTCACCGCTGGGAAATCACCCGGCCAGATTTTGCAGCATCATGCTCATGACCGGGCTTTTGGGTTCATGGATGGGCATACAGTTGTGGAACTATTCCAGTCAAAGGCTGCCCGCCACGCTGGGCGGCCTGCTCATCGTGTTTGAAACGCTGGCGGCTCTTCTGTACGCCTTTATCTTCCGAGCGCACCTGCCGGACTGGCGCATTCTTGCCGGCGCCGCGCTGTTGTGCTCGGGCGTGGCGCTGGCGGTCATATTATTTCAGGAACAGGGTAAATCCACGGCGGCTACTGAACTACAATAGCGCTTTATTTGCCGGGCCGACTTTTTGTGCGATTTTTTATAATTAAGCCAACTTTATTTCTGATTGCGGCGCTGAGCCTTCTGACGGCGTGTTCGCCCAAATTTGACTGGCGCGACGCGCACGACGGCGTAGCGCCCGGCACAATACTGATGCCAGGCAAGCCGGCACAGTTAAGTCGCGACATTCAGATTGGCCAGCAAACCGTCACCATGCACATGAGCGCCACACAGATAGACCGCATCAAATTTGCTGTCGGGGCGGCAAAAATGACGGACGCGACGCAGGCGCAGGCCAGCATTGCCATAATTAAAAACACGCTGCTGCAAAATATTTCCGGACAGATCAGCCGGGACAAAACCAGTGTGGCGAATGTGGGCGGGATCGTCACGTTTAATGATGAATTCGAAGCAACCGGCACCAAACCGGCAACCCGTATGGTGGGCCGTCTGGTGGCCCATGATGCCTGGGTTTATCAGATTCTGGTAGTCGGCCCCGGGGAAGAAATGGATCTGGCTTCGAACCGGGAAGCCGCAGAAACGTTTTTGAGTTCGTTCAAACCGGTCTGACTGCCACACCGGCGTCGGACTGAACGGCTGATTATTGCCTGTGCATGATTGAATTACCGACCTCGCTGTGCGACACTCAGGACGATGCCGTTCAACTTTTTAGATTGGAAAATAAAATGCTGATTATCTTTAAATCAAAGGCGGCCGCTGAAATCGTCATGTATAAAGAGCATGCGCAACGGATACTGGACATACTCGACAAAGATATCAACCGCGGCATCATCACAAAGGCCGAAACACAGAAAGCGATCGCTGCCATCGAGGCTGCCATCGCCGAATCGCGCGCCCATCCGGTCTCCAACTCGGTCAAACATGATGTCAACATCCATCCCCAGCCCAATGACACCGGCGACCATGATCACGAACCGGCCGAAGCGGTCAGCTTCGCCACACGCGCCTTCCCGCTTTTGCAGATGCTCAAGGCGGCCAGCGAAAAAGGCAGTGACGTGGTCTGGGGGGTCTGATGACAACAACGACAACCCGCGAATCACGCCTGAGCGTCAAGGATGGCACCGAATTATTCATCCGCGACTGGTTCCTTGACTCCCAGAATGAACTTGACCCGAAACCCTCGATCGTCGTCATGCACGGACTCGGCGAGCATTGCGGACGTTACCAACACATTGCCGCTTTTCTGAACTCCTGCGGTTTTGCCGTGCGCACTTATGATCATCGCGGGCACGGCCAATCGGGCGGTGTACGTGCTGACATTCCCGATTCCGGCGCCATCCTTCAGGACGCAGTAACGGTAATTCGCGAATTTTCAGAGCAATGCAAGTCGACGCCGATCCTGTTTGGCCACAGCATGGGCGGACTGTTTGCCGCGCACATTGCCACGGCCGGGTTGGTGCCCCTGCGCGGACTTATTCTGTCGTCGCCGGCGCTGGCCTTGCGATTGTCGAAGCTGGACCGTTTTTTATTGCGCATCATGTCGTCTGTGGCGCCGCATTTTCCCATTTCCAACGGGCTTGATTCGTCACAGCTGTCGCATGACAGGGCCGTTGCAATCGCCTATGACAATGACCCGCTGGTGCATAAAAAAATCACCGCCAGCCTGTTAAGCGGCATGCTGAATTCCATCGCCTATGCGCAAACCCACGCACCGGTGCTGTCAATTCCCACCCTGATGCAGGTGGCCGGGCATGACCTGCTGATCGATCCTCAGGGCAGCCACGATTTCTATGAAGCGTTACCCAGCAATCTTGGCACGGCTTTTTTCTATCCCGAGATGTATCACGAAATATTCAATGAGTCCGACAAAGACCGCGTCTTTGCTGATTTAAAGAACTGGCTCGATACACGCAACATCGTCAGCTGATTGTGGGGATATTTACTGCACTGTTCCCGACTCGAATAAAAATACAATGAAAAAAACGACAAAATTTCCCCAGGCTGCACCGCTGTTATCCGCACTTGATCTCAAACCCGATTCACTTTCATACAGCATGATCGGCGCCGCGCAGGCCATTGCTTCAGTATTGAATGGCGTGGCATTGCCACAGGCGTTGTCCACCATTTTTTCCGGGTCGGCCGTGGCACCTGCGCATCGTGGTGCGATACAGGATTTATCCTATCGTGCCATGCGCCAGACCGGCCGGGTCGATGCGCTCATCAGCGCCATGACCAGCAAGGCACCCGAACCGCCTCTGCTGTACAGTCTGCTGTGCTGTGCGTTGGCGCTGATTGTGGAACAGGATGAAACGCTGCATCCCTACTCGGCATTTACCGTGGTCGATCAGGCCGTCAATGCCGCGGCCGCTCATCCCGATATGGCGCATGCCAAAAATATGGTGAATGCCCTGCTGCGACGTTTTTTGCGCGAACGTGACAGCCTGCTTGCCACCGTACTGAAATTGCCGCCGGCACGCTGGAACTATCCGCAGTGGTGGATCGATTCGTGCAAGTCAGCCTATCCGAAGGACTGGCAGGCCATACTGGAGACAGGCAATCTGCAACCACCCCTGACGCTGCGAATCAACCGGCGCGCCACCAGCATGACAGCCTATCTGGCGCTGCTGCAGGAACACGGCATGACAGGTCAGGCGATCGGAGCATGGGCAGTGCGCCTGGAACGTGCCGTACCGGTACACCAGATTCCGGGCTTCTCAGATGGACTTGTTTCGGTACAGGATGCGGCCGCCCAGCTGGCTGCGCCCCTGCTCGACCTTGCAGATGGCATGCGCGTGCTGGACGCCTGCGCAGCACCGGGCGGTAAAACCTGCCACATGCTGGAAACGGCAAATCTGGAACTTCTGGCGCTCGACTCCGATGCAATGCGCTTAACGCGCATTTCGGAAAATCTGGAGCGGCTGAAATTGTCCGCGCAGACTTTGCAGGGCGACGCCAGCAAACGCGACTGGTGGGATGGAAAACAGTTTGACCGGGTTCTGGCCGACGTGCCCTGCACCGCTTCTGGTATAGTGCGACGCCATCCGGATATTCGCTGGCTGCGGCGCAAAGGCGATTCTGCACAACTTGCCACACTTTCAGCACGAATTCTCGACAATCTTTGGATGATGACCAAGCCTGATGGTAAATTATTGCTCGTTACCTGTTCGATCTGGCCACAGGAATCAGAAGCACAGGCGGCAGCCTTTGCGCACCGCCATCAGGCCAAGCGACTGCCTGCTCCCGGTCAGTTGCTGCCGAGTGCTTTGCCTCTGTCTGATCATGACGGGTTATTTTTTGCTTTATTTCAAAAAGTATAAGTCTGACCGCGCGGTTGATTTTTCTGCTAAGTTTCGTTGTCCTTTTCGTTGTCCTTTTCGTTGTCCCAAACGCAAGCAGTCCCGTTTTTAACATTTAGTTTTATAAAGCCGAATTATTTTACCAATGCGCAGTCTTCAACACTTCCTGCTTCTGACCCTATTTGCCTGCCTGACATGCTGGCAACCGGCGGCCTGCGCCGGAAATATCGAAATCGGTTACGCACGCATTGAATCTGCCGATGACGGATATCGACTTGCCGCGAGCTTCAGTTTTGAACTGAGTAAAGAGCTGGAAAATGTCATCACCAGCGGAATTCCGCTGTATTTTGTCACCGATGTCGAAATTACCCGGCCACGCTGGTACTGGTTTGATGAAAAATCAGTCACCAGTGAGCAATCGGTGCGGATTTCGTATAACGTGCTCACACGCCAGTACCGCGCTTCAATCAACGGCAGCTTTGCACAAAACTACAAAGATCTCGATGATGCCCTTTCGCTGGTGCGCCGACCCAGCCGCTGGCTCATCACCGACAAATCAGTACTTTCTTACGGCGCCACCTACAATGTAGGAATCCGGGTGCGTCTGGACACCAACCAACTGCCCAAACCTCTGCAGTTCAATTCGCTCAACAACAGCGACTGGCGTCTTTCCTCCGACTGGAAACGGATGACCTTCAAGGCTGATGAAAAGTGACGCGTCTCCTTCGGTATTTACTGGTAGTCGGTGCGGCAATCCTCGGAATTTTTCTGTTTTTCATCGTCGCCCTGTCTGATCAGAAAGTCGTTTTTGAAAAAAACTATATCTGGCTGCTGGGCTTAAACAGTCTGGTTGCAGTGGCACTGCTGGGACTGATCATCCTGATGCTGTTCCGGCTTTATCGACGCTATCAGAAAAAAGAATTCGGCACGCGACTGCTGACCCGTCTGGTATTGCTGTTTGCCACCCTGGCAATCGTGCCTGGCGCGCTGATCTATGCCGTATCGATTCAGTTCGTATCGCGTTCCATCGAATCCGGTTTTGACGAACGGGTCGAAAATGCGATCGAAGCGGGTCTGAATCTGGGACGCGGTGCGCTGGATAATTCTCTGAACGAACTGACAATCCGGGCACACCGCAGCGCACAGGAACTCGCTGAGATGTCCGCATCCGGCCGCGTCATTCACCTGGCGCGCCTGTTCGAACAGAATCAGCAGCTGGAAGCGACTATCGTGTCCAACAAGGGCGTCATCATCACCAGCACCGGCGGATTTGCCGGCCTGCTGTTCCCGGCAGTGCCCAGCCAGTCGATGTTGCGTCAGGCGCGCAATAATCGCGAGTACGCCGGTTATGAAGGTGAGAACGAAGCCAGTCTGGATACCGATTCCGGCGACAAGGCAGCAAAATCTTCTCAACCCTCGGGGGTGCGCCTGCGCGTTCTGGTGATTATTCCAAACTCGCAGGACAGTCTTTCGATGCATGACGAACCACAGTTTCTGCAGCTCATTCAGCCCATACCTGAATCACTGAAAAATAATACCGACAAGCTGGCCTCGGCCAGCATCAAATACCAGGAACTGGCCGGTGGCAGATCGGTGCTGCGCAAAATTTATATTGCGACATTGACGCTGACCCTGCTGCTGGCCATCTTTGCCGCTATCGTCAGCGCCTTCCTGCTGGCCACAGATCTGATCAAGCCGATACTGCTGCTGGCCGAAGGTACCAAGGCCGTGACTGAAGGGAATCTGTCGCCGCGTCCAATCATCGCCAGCACCGATGAACTCGGCAGTCTGACCAAGTCATTCAACATCATGACCCACCAGTTATTCGACGCACGCGCCACGCTGGAAAAAAACCGCAGCGAACTGCAGAACGCCAAGGCTTATCTGGAATCGGTGCTGGCCAACATGTCGGCCGGCGTGATGGTATTGGACAGAAATTTCAATCTGATTACCTGCAATGAATCGGTCGAACGGATCTTGCAACTGTCGGTGGAAAATCACGTCGGCAAACCCCTGTCGGAAATTCCCGGACTGAGCCTGTTTGCGCAGGCTATCTCCAAGGCATTTTCAGAACAGAGTGCCCAATCTGCTGCCAGCAATGTCGAGGAACCACACTGGCAGCAGCAAATTGAATTGCCGCGTGCTTCTGATCAGGAGTCACAGTCAGAGCAAAGTTTTGGTGCAACCAGCAACAGCCTCACCCTGCTGGCGCGCGGCTCGCATCTGCCAATTTCCTCAGGCACCGGCAAGGTTGTGGTGTTCGATGACATTACCAATATCATTTCGGCGCAGCGCTCAATCGCCTGGGGTGAGGTCGGTCGACGCCTGGCACATGAAATCAAAAATCCGCTCACACCGATCCAGCTTTCAGCAGAACGACTGCAAATGAAACTGCAGGAAAAACTGTCTGATACCGATGCGCTGATCCTGTCCAAAAGTACGTCCACCATCGTCAACCAGGTCAACTCGATGAAGCGCATGGTCGATGATTTCCGCGATTATGCGCGCAGCCCGCCGGCCATGCTCACACCGCTGAACCTGAACGGTCTGATCGATGAAGTGATGAATCTGTACGTGGAGGGGGACAGTGCCGACATCATCCACATGAAACTGTCCCCGGATCTGCCCACCATCCTGGGCGACGCAACGCAGCTGCGCCAGGTAATTCACAACCTGCTGCAGAACGCCCAGGATTCCGTCAACGAACAGCACGGCAACACTGCCGAACGGCAGATCAATGTCATTACCGAAGTCGTGCATTACGATAATTCAGAAGGCAAAACGCAAAGCGCGGCGAGCCTGTCGATTATCGATAATGGCACCGGATTCAGCAGTAAAATTATGGCGCGCGCCTTTGAGCCGTATGCCACGTCAAAACCGCGCGGCACCGGGCTGGGTCTGGCGGTGGTAAAGAAAATAGTAGAAGAGCATGGCGGCAGAATCGATATTAAAAATAGATCTGATGGAAATGGTGCAAAAGTAGCGATTTTGCTGTTAAAGTTAGCACCTGAAAGTTAAAGCATGAATACGCACCTGCAGCATTCAAAATCATGAGACCAGACTGAAATGAAAGGCAACAAATAATGGCAAATATTCTCGTCGTTGATGATGAAATGGGGATACGTGAATTGCTCTCCGAAATTCTGGGAGATGAAGGTCATGTAGTTCAAACCGCCGAAAATGCTCAACAGGCCCGCGAATTCCGCGCTCAGTCCCGCCCTGATCTGGTATTGCTTGATATCTGGATGCCCGACACCGATGGCGTCACTCTGTTAAAAGAATGGCAGCGCGACAATCTGCTGACCATGCCGGTGATTATGATGTCGGGACATGCCACCATTGATACTGCAGTGGAAGCAACCCGCATCGGCGCACTCAACTTTTTGGAAAAACCGATTTCACTACAAAAATTACTCAAGGCCGTGCAGCAGGGTTTATCCAAAATCACCGAACCGCAACGCAGTGTCATGAGCAACCGCATCACTATCAGTACCGATAGCAGCAATGTCGCACCGGTGCAAACCAGCTACAACTCCGGCAGCATTCAACCTGCTCAAATCGGCACGCACCATATTGTCAGCAGTAATTTCGATACGCGCACAGGTATGACTGCAGTGCCCATGCCGCAGAATCCGCTCTCGCAATTTTCTTTTGATCTGCCGCTGCGTGAAGCACGTGATTCATTTGAACGAATTTATTTCGAATATCATTTGCAGCGTGAAGGTGGCAGCATGACACGTGTTGCCGAACGCACAGGCCTCGAACGCACGCACCTGTACCGCAAGCTCAAACAGCTCGGTGTCGAATCGCTCAAATCTTCCAAACGCAATAACTGACTTTGCGGCGTGATAAGAACCACACTGGTGATCGGAGCCAGTGCCAGTGCACGGGAACGGGCAATTGCACGGGCCATGGCTGACGATCCAAATTCTGCACTGATCAAATCAGCCATCCTGCTCGAAGGCCTTGCCGATGGCACGGCCTCGCTGGCCACGCAGGAAAACTGCATCGTGATTCGCATCGCCGCCGGCTGTCTGTGTTGCAGCAATAACATGATCATGCGCACTTATCTGAACCGGCTGATTCAGCAAAAACCGCAACAACTTTTTCTAAGTCTGTCCAATTCTGCGCATCTGGATCGGATCAAAGATGCCATTGGTTCAGGGGGTTATGAAAATGTTCTTGAATTCAGTCGATTAATTGATCTGAATCACACCGCCGGTTAACTATTTGTTTGAAATTGTCGGAAAGGGTCAACTTATCTTTGATGTTTGCCGTTATCACATATACTGAACCAGTGATCTGATGTACGTGAGTTGGTAAGGAAGTATTGTTAGAGGTAGATTGTTACTTGAAATCCCCTGGTCAAACACCATTTGTCTAACTGTTCTGGTCTTGAGCAAAGGAAACACAATGAACCTCATATATAACAGCGAGCAATACAGCGTCGTGGAATTTTACGCTGATGATGATAATGAAGCGTTACGCTTTGGCGGTTATGAAATTACTGACAAGGCGGTCAAACGTGAATTCTTTTTGGGAGGATTGCAGGCTGTCTCTTTCCGCAAAGATGTCTCCGACCTGATCGCCTCTGATCCAAGTCTGGAAGAAGTGGATGATTTTCTGGGTCAGTTCGATCCGTACATGTTGCAGATAGTCACCATTCATTAAACCCCGAACAGGTTCTGCCAGCGCCAGCGAAGTGGCTCACGGCAGAACTGTCATCCTTAATGTCGTCGTTTGACGGCAGCCCCTTTAGGACACTGATTGACACCATGATTGTTGTTGACACACAACACAATCCTGACACACATAATACCGCTATGACTACAGACAGCCTGATCGAATACCCGAGTGATTTCCCCATCAAAATCATGGGTCCCATGCATGATACCTTTGCGCAGACCATGCTGGAACTGGTGGTGCTGCATGACCCCGAATTTGACGCAGCAAAAATGGAAATGCGCACTTCCAGCAATGGCAACTATCTGGCGGTAACCGTCACGGTGCGCGCCACCAGCCGGGAACAGCTCGACAATTTATATCGGGCTCTGTCTGGGCATCCGATGGTCAAGGTGGTGCTGTAAGGCGTGTGCCCAGCCATTTTCCGCTGTCACACAGTTTTTGCGCCACGTCCAGAACCAGACGCTCCACCGCACCTGCGGCATTGGTGAGCGGGATGTTTTTTGAAGCACACAACACCACGGTTCGTGAAATATCCTCCGCGTCGATCGGCACGGCCACCAGTTCGCCACGTTCGATTTCTGACATCAGCGGCGCCATCGGCAAAATGGTAGCGCCCATATCGGCCAGCAGAGCCGATTTGAGTATAGCAATTGAATTGATATCGATAACATCACTGATTACCAGTCCCCTGGTACGTGCCGGATTTTCGATGCGCGGCCGAACCCCATGCTGAAAGCCCGGCAAGATCAACCTGACCTGCAGCGCGGCGTCCAGCCTGATGGTTTTGCCTTTATGGGCGAAGTGCGATTTCGCGCAGGTGATATACATCATCTGTTCTTCGACTATCGGTTTGACAATAAATCCGCCCAGCTGACCGTCATCAAACAGCACCGCCAGATTGATCCGCCCCGATTTCAGCTGTTCAATCAGATTACCGGATAATTCTTCTGTCAGTTGCAGTGAAATTTCCGGATATTGTTCACGCACCGCCATAAGTAACGGTAACGCCAATGCGCCGGATACGCTTTGCGGAATACCAAGCGCGACGGTACCGCTGGGTCGTTTGGTTGATTGCGAGACCGCGGACCGGGCATCGCCGACCTGTTTTAAAATCGCCTGCGCATGTTCGTAAAACAGTTTGCCGGCATCGGTGGTGAGCATACCCTGCGCGGAGCGGTGCAGCAGCTGCGCCTCCAGTTCCTGTTCAAGTAATTGTATTTGCTGGGTCAACGCAGGCTGTACAATGTGCAACACGCGCGCCGCGCGGGATAACGATCCGTGATCAACAATGGCAACAAAATAACGAAGCTGGCGCAGTTCCATATTTTTTATCTGTTCATGTACAAGTCCATCACTCCCGATGGACTTTTTAATTTGCCAATTCTAACCTCAATTGTTATGTTCGCCCTGCCCAGTTTAGTTGTCATTGCCCTGCTTACCGTCTACCTCGTTTGGGGTTCAACCTATTTCGCCATTCATATCGCGCTGTCATCGTTCCCGCCGTTTCTGCTCATGGGTACGCGATTTTTAGTCGCCGGTGGCGCGCTGCTGCTGGTGCTGCTCTGGCGCGGAAATGCACTGCCTACCCGACGTCAATGGCGCGACGCCGCGCTGGTCGGCAGCATGATTCTGGGGGGAGGCATGGGACTGACTTCCTATGCGCAGCAATACATCTCGTCCGGATTGACTGCGGTATTCATCGCCTGCTCACCCTTCATTCTTACCTTATGCATCGGCATGTACGGCGAATGGCCGAACCGGCGCGAGTGGCTTGGTATTCTGATCGGTTTTGGCGGCGCAGTACTGCTGGCTTCGGGCGCAAATTTTTCAGCACAGCCCATCGGCATCATCGCCCTGCTCGGCGCCATAACCTGCTGGAATGTGGGTTCGGTTTTATCGCAACGCCGATTTTCCATGGCGCCCGGCGCGATGGGATTTGCCAGCCAGATGCTGGCAGGCGGCGTCTTTTTAACTGCCGTCAGCTGGCTCAGTGGCGAGCATCTGGTCGGTACCATTACGGCACAGGCATGGCTGGCCTGGAGTTATCTGGTGGTCGCAGGGTCACTGGCGGCATTCACTGCCTACATGTATTTGATCGCCACTGTGCCACCGGCACTGGCTTCGAGCTACAGTTATGTCAATCCGGTGATCGCCGTAACTCTTGGCGTTCTGTTTGGCGGTGAAAAACTGGGCGTGCGGGAAATTGTGGCAATGACGGTAATTTTAAGCAGCGTGCTGCTGGTTTCCACGGCACGCACGCATTTCAAAAAAACAAAACCTTCCACCTGACAGCGATGTCAGCTTGACGGCTGCAGAAATCACTCGCTCAGGCAACACCGTGCCACAGAACACCCTGTTCAACTGCGGCTTTGGGAGGATACTGTCTGGCTATCATTTCCCTGATTTCCCGACTTCTGCCGGGCGGCATATCCAGCATTAGTAAAACCTGCCCCTGATTGATGGCACTGATATATTGTTCCAGATGCGAATTGGGAATGGCGCTCGCAGCACGTGCTGCCATCCACGCTCCCAACAGGGCACCGCCAAATCCGCACAGTGCGAACGCCATCACCTGCGTTTCCACTTTGGCCAACGGCACCACCAGCATCAGGGCACAGGCCAGCACACCGGAAACTGCGCCAATACCGATACCCACTTCAGTGCCGTGAACCAGATCGGTACGCTGAAACAAAGTCGCTTCCGGCATATCAGCCGGCAGCGTATCCGGCCTGGCCAGAAAATGGATATACCGCTCTTCAACCCGAGCCAACAGCAACTGATCCAGCATCGCCCGTGCGCTCGCAACATCGGGCAGCATGAAATAATTTCGGTCTCTCATGATGAACTCCTTACAGTGCACCAATCAGTTTAGACCTTCGAATCTGGCGTGGCACATTAAAGTTTTCAATCACTTGTTTAGCAGTAATATGTAATGCGATGCTGAAGATCTGTGAGTAAATCTGCAATGAAAATATCCCGAATTTTAAGAGACACACATCAAATGAAAAGCGTGCCTTATGGCATATAATTCGGACTCCTGGATGGTTTAACTCTTTTTGAAGGTTCTTAATGAAACGTTTGATAATTTCTATGGCACTGGTTGCCGGGCCGATACTGGCACAGGCCCAGGTGGGTGTATCCGTCAATATCGCAGAGCCCGGTTTTTATGGTCAGATTGATCTGGGCAACCGACCACCGCCTCCCGTTATCTACAGTGCGCCGGTGATAGTTGAACAACAAAGAGAGTCCTACCCACCGATTTATTTGCGCGTTCCTGAAGAACATCACAGAAATTGGCACAAATACTGTCACCAATACAATGCCTGCAACCGTCAAGTCTATTTTGTGACGGAAAACTGGTACAACAATTCCTATGCAAACGAACACCGCCATGAGCATGAACATGAGCATGAGCATGACAGCGATGAACATCATCACGACCATGGACATGAACAAGAACATGATCGTGACCGTGAAGATGGTCGGTAATATTAATCATGGCGCCAATGCCGGGCGCCGCATCATTGCTGCCGGGGTTGCAGTAAGCGGACTCATTGCTATCCTGGCTGCGAATGCCACTGGCGCGTCAATCTGGCTGCACTACCTGTTCAAGCCACTGACCACGCTGTTGATCCTGGCGTGGGTTTGGCGCAGCGCCAATCCGGTTAACCAGCGCTACAAGACCATGGTGATGGCAGGCATAGTCCTTTCGGCCTGTGGCGACATTTTTTTGATGCTGCCACCGGCCGCATTTGCTTTGGGATTTATCTGCGGTCTGGCCAGTTTTCTGGTTGCACATCTGTTGTTCCTGCGGGCGCTGACCAGTGATGTGCCCTTGTTGAACAAGCCTCTGGCACCACTCGTCTATGCCCTGATCGGCGCAATCAATATGGCAATACTGTGGTCCGGATTGCCGGTCGAATTACACGTGCCGGTGCCAGTCTATCTGTTGTGTCTGGCGGCGATGGCTTCGCAGGCCGCGTCGCGCTGGCTGACGCTGAAAACCGCGGCCAGCCGCCTTGCCGCCTGCGGCGGCGCGCTGTTCTTCCTGTCCGACACACTGATCGCCTATGACCGTTTCAATCACCCGATTGCCGCTGCCGGGTTCTGGATATTGAGCAGCTATTACACTGCGATCTGGTTGATTGCCCTGTCGGTCAGCGATAATCAGAACCGACTGTCAGATACGACTCTAACGTCAGATCGGAATTTTTCAAATTGAACCAGATGCCCATCAAGGCATCCATCGACTTCAGGTGAAACAGAAACCACTTCGGCAGTGATTCCAATACCAATAACGCTGAATCATTAACGCCCTGCTTCATGTCCGGAATCGCGGTATGCAATGCGTCCAGAACTCTGGAATGCTGTTCCCGATGGGGCAGAATTTCATAGAACTGGATCGCTTCCATCAAGGCCTCCTCTTCCCTGAAATCCTGTTCCAGACCGGCAACCAAATCAAGATAGCGCGAATTGAAATCCATTTCCGGATCACGCGTAATGTCGGACAATTTCATTAAAAAAGATTGGTGTGCCTTATCCACTTCAGGAATGCCAAGTTCCATTCCTGGTGACCATATGAGTCTATTCATAACTGGAATCCCGAGATGGATGTTCATCTCATTTGATTTTTATTGAAAATTGAAATGACTGATCGGATCAGTCCACTCATGACTTCAGAAGTCAGAACCACTTATACCTGCTTAAGTTTGCTTTGACTGGTTTCATTACAATTTGAATTGATTTAATTTAGAATCAATTTTCACAAACATCGTTCATGACTCGACAATAGACTTTTAATCTACTAAAGTCGCAAAGTTGCAGGAATATCCATGGCAGCATCGTTTCCATATTCGATAAAATTCCGTTTTCTTTTGAGATGAATCATCATTGACAGGCAGGATTAAATGAATTTTCAGCATATAGCAGGATTGCTTACCGGTTTGACTGGTTCCATTTTACTCAGCGCATGTGGGTCCGGCTCCGGTTCCGGCGCTGTTACTCCGCCTCCCAATACCAATCCCTTCGCCATGAATACACTTTATTCTCTCGGAACAACAGCAAGCGATCCGATCGGCGCAAATTCACCATTGATTAAAGGTAGTGACGGCAACTTTTACGGCGTTTCCTCGATGGGTGGCGCAAAAAATATGGGGGCTTTCTATAAGGTGAGCTCTGGCGGCAATCTAACGGTGCTGTATTCTTTTGGCTCAACGGCCAATGACGGAACCCAGCCGAGCGGCCTTATCCTTGCGACCGACGGGAATTTTTACGGAACGACGGCATCCGGCGGATCCAATGGGGCAAATGGTTGCGCATCCGTGTCGCTGGCCTGCCTGCCAGGCGATGGCACCGTGTTTATGGTAACCGCCTCAGGCGTCGAAAAAGTACTGTATTCCTTTGGTAACAATGCTACTGACGGGATCACCCCGAATGGCGGAATGATTCAGGCCAGTAACGGCAGTTTTTATGGAACAACCAGTATTGGCGGCACCAACGGTGTTGGCGCGGTATTCAAAGTAACCTCGGACGGATCTGAATCCGTGATCTATTCATTCGGCGCAAACAGCTCTCTGGATGCAAATTCACCCTATTCAGGCTTGATCCAGACCAGCAACGGCGATTTGGTTGGAACGGCCACGTCCGGTGGTAAATACGGCAAAGGTGCCGTGTATCAAATTGCGAATTACGGAACAGAATCGATCTTGTATTCATTCGGTACCAGCGCCACGGATGGAACAACGCCCTACGCCAATCTGATACAGGCTGGCGACGGCAATTTTTATGGCACAACCATTCAGGGTGGCGCGCATGCAGCCGGCACCGTGTTTAAATTAACGCCAACCGGCACAGAATCGATACTTTATTCATTTGGAAGTTCTGCCACGGATGGCACTTTTCCCTATGATTCTGTCATTGAGGGTACTGACGGTAATTTTTATGGTGCCACTTATTCAGGCGGAACGAAGGGGACAGCTCTATGCTCTGGTTCGACAACCACCTGCTATCCCGGCTATGGCACGCTGTTCATGATTACACCGACCGGCACCGAAACGGTTATCTATTCGTTCGGTAGCACCGCTAACGATGGCAGGTATCCGGTAGCTGGTTTGTTGCAGTCGAACGGTATTTTTTATGGCACTACCAACAGCGGCGGACAATATAGCAGCGGTTCGATTTATTCATTTGTGAAACAGTAGTCTGGGAAGACTGCCGGCCTGAATTTCAGCCTGGCGGTCTCGCATCACGCCTTCATTAATGCCATCAGAACTGCAAAACCTACGAACACTGCACCGGTGACCCGGTTGAATAATTTCAGCACGCTGGCACGTTGCAGATACCGTGCCAGTTTCTGTCCACCGGTCGCATAAACCAGATACCAGCTGGCTTCAATCACGACGAAGGTCCCCAGCAGAATGCCAAATTGCGGCAATTGCGGTAATGACGGGTTCAGAAATTGCGGAAAAAAAGCAGCGGCAAAAAGCAGGGCTTTGGGATTGCTGGCCGAAGTCATGAAGCCGGTTTTGAACAATGTGCGTGCTGTTGGCTGGGTAACTTTGACGATCTGATCCAGATCCTGCTGAGCACTGACCGGCGCGCAAAAAATTCGCACACCCAGATAGGTTAAATAAATGGCGCCACCCCAGCGCAAGACTTCGAAGACAGCCGGTTCACTGCGCAGCAACAGCCCGAGGCCAGCCGCAGAAGCCGTCTGCATAATGAGCAAAGCAGTCATGCAACCCAAAGCACTCCACACCGCAGAATGCATGTTAAACCGCACGCTCTGACTCAAAATCAGCAGCATATTCGGTCCCGGCGCAGCGGAAATGAAAAACGTGGCGGTGGCAAACAGCCACCAGGTATGGACATTCATAGAAGAGAAACACTATCGCCTGAAAAGCTGGCATTATCCCACAGTGCCGCACTCAACTGCCATTGTGAACATCTTCGGGTTGGCGCAGCTGTGCTTTAATTTCCTGTCAATCAACCGACTACCAGTATGCGCACGACGACTTTCCCCGTACTTGAAAATGCAAACCTGACGTTGAGACCATTAATTCTCGACGACCTGGCGCAATGGTACGGCTATCTTTCAATTCCTCATGTACTGGAACAGACCAGCTGGCAATTGAATTCTTTTGAAGACCTGCAGCGCGCATTTGATTCCTATAATTTTGAGGATGCCGCTTCGTCAGCCCGGTTTGCCATTATGGAACGCAAGACACAGGTTTTGGTCGGAACGGTTGGATTTCACACGATTTCACAGATGCATCGGTCTGCCGAAATCGCGTATGATTTTCATCCGGATTACTGGGGTCGTGGCTTGGCTACCGAATGCTGTAAATCAGCGGCAGATTGGGCAATCAGGGAATGTGGCTATGTTCGAGTTCAGGCCACCACACTCGATTCAAACACCGCATCGGCCCGGGTATTGCAAAAATGTGGCTTTGAGCTGGAAGGCAAACTGCGCAACTTCAGAATGGTGCGCGGTACACCCAGAGATTTTTGGTTATATTCGGTTCTTGGCCATTAACCAATTAGCCGGTTACCGGCCTGTAACGGCCGTCACAACATTGAGCGCAAAGGCATACCAATGAAACGCAATCTGACTGTCATCTTTTTTCTTTCTGCCTTGCTGTGCTCCTGTGCTGCGCCAGAGTAGTGGCCTGAGAGCCGGAATTGCCGCCACTGGAAATAATCAGTGGCACGAATTCCCGGACCCGGATATCGTCGATCAACAGATCGTTGTCGTCGATGACATACAGCACGTTGAGCGTGTCGCTGTCCTGCCCGTGTTGCCGTATATATTCGAGCACCCGGGCCACGGTCCATTCCTGTTTGATGGACAGGTAACAGGGCGTCTTCAGGTGCCATAGCATTCAGAATCAGGGCGACCTCTTTTTGCCCCATTGCCTTGAGCAATCGTTCCTGCTGCGACAGTTCCAGAAACTGAAAGGCTTCTGCCGCAGTGCGGCGCGGCAAAACCCGGATCACCACGGCCTGCTCAACGCTGGTCAGGCTTCTGATCGCCGCAGCAATAGCCGGCGGAGTCCAGTTGGACAGCAATGCCAGTATCTGGCTCATATCATGGGAAGCGACTGCTGCCTGTCAATTTTTCATGGCCTAGCGTTCTTTCTGATTATTCGTTTCGCTGAGAAATTACCTGAAAAAATCCGGTTGCGATACCAGAATCTGAAAAAAACACGGGCTCTTTGGCGCGAGCTGATACACTTCCCGCTTCCCATCTGAGCGCATTGCCATGACTTTCAAAGCCATAATCCACCGCGGCATCACCATTTCCACCCTGACTGCGCACCAGCAAGTGGAAACCCGTTGTGCGCCCGGCCACACCGCGATTCGCGAACAAGCCGACGGCTGGTGGCTGTATTTTGTCGACCAGGACGGCAGCGTCACCGGCTACGACAGTCCGTTCGCCAGCCACGCCGAAGCGCTGTGGACGGCCAAGGCGGCAGCCGAGTTCAGCGCAGAATGATAATATCCCCCCGAGTTGAAATTGGTCTGAATTGCGGTATCACTCTGAGACAGGATTCGAGAATATGTTTTGCAAAATATTATTTGTATTTGCGCTTGCGTGGAGTGCAACCTGCCTGGCCTGCGAATCCAGTGTGACCGGGCATCTGGACATCCAGACAGTCGATGCCAAAGTTTTTCCTTATCCGCATGGGCTGCGAGTCTGGCTGCCGCCTGGCTATGAAAGCCCAGCGAATCAATCAAAGGCCTATCCGGTGCTGTACCTGCTCGACGGACAAAATCTGTTTGACAAATGTACCAGCTATAGCGGCGTCGAATGGGGTGTCGATGAAACAGTGACCCGACTGATCAGTCAAGGCAAGATCCCACCGATGATCGTGGTTGGTCTGGACAATGCCGGAGCAAAGCGCGCGGAAGAATATTTGCCTTACAACGAGCCGTTTGATTCCGGGGCGCCCGAAACCAAAGGAAGACTCTTCCCAAAATATCTGAGTCAGGATGTGATGCCTTATGTAAAGGCACATTATCGGGTTGCCGAGGGTGCCGACAACACGGCAGTCGGCGGATCATCCTATGGCGGTATCGCGGCTTTGAACATTGCGATCAATGCACCGTTGCTGGCATCAAAAATTCTGGTTGAAAGTCCATCCCTGCATGTCGGGAATGGCGCACCACTGCGCGATACCTATCATCTGTTTCAGGTTTCGCAACGCATTTACATAGGCATGGGTACCCGGGAAGCCGGAAAAGAAGGAATGAACCGCAGCATGATCTCGGCGGTGCATCTGTTGGCAGAAAATCTGGCCTCAGCTGCTGTTGCGCCTGTTGTGCAATTAAACGTCGGAACAGGTGACAAACATCATGAAAGTGCCTGGTCAAAAAGATTGGACCAGGCCCTGATTTTTCTGTACGGTACGGCTGATGGCAATGTCAAACCCAGAGATCTTCCTTAACCTTGTCAAATTCTGAATAACCTCACCCTTTAGGCGAGCACAGTGTGAATATTTCTATCAAAAATCAAACCGACCAAATTCGCTGGGGCATTCTGGGTACCGGGCAGATCGCGGGCGAATTCGCCCGGGCGCTGCTAGACGCTCCCGGCGCGGTGCTGGCAGCAGTCGCTTCGCGCAGCATGGACAGTGCGCTGGCTTTCGGACGGAAATATCAGGTCGGGAGCTGCTACGGAACTTACCAGGAACTGGCCGACGCCAGGGAAATCGATGCGATCTATATCGCCACCCCGCATCCGATGCACGCTGCGAACGCAATGATGGCCCTGCATGGCGGCAAGGCGGTACTGTGCGAGAAGCCTTTCACGATGAATCGGCGCGAAGCTGAGCAGGTCGTGGAACTGGCACGCGCCAAACGACTTTTTCTGATGGAGGCAATGTGGTCGCGGTTTCTGCCATCTCTGGCCGCAGTCAAAGCCATTATGGCCTCAGGTGAAATCGGAACCGTGCATCAGCTCAGCGCCGATTTTGGATTTCGCGCAACCGTCGATCCGACACATCGCGTGCACAACAAAGAATTGGGCGGCGGTGCGTTGCTCGACCTCGGCATTTATCCCCTGTCGCTGGCTGCGGATTTGCTGGGCCCGATTGTCTCGGTGCAAACCCAGGCTGAGCTGGGTTCCACAGGGGCCGATCTGCAATCGACGTTTATGCTCAGGCATCACAGTGGTGCAGTTTCAATGGGCAGCTGCTCGTTGCTGGCACACACGCCCAAGGAGTTAATTGTGTCGGGCGAACTTGGTTTTATACGGATGGAGGCACCATTCCATTATTCGCAGTCGGTCAGCGTTGTGCTGGCCGATGGCACTGCACGTAAAATCGCCACGCCCAGCCTGGGCAACGGATATACGCACGAGGTGATCGAGTCGATGCGGTGCATGCGCGAGGGCCTGACTGAAAGCCCGCGCATGACCCATGCCGAAACACTGACAATTATGGGTTGGCTCGATACGATGCGCGCACAGATTGAATTGAGCTATACGGCTGACCGCTGAACATGCGGTTGCTCATGCGACGTCCATTTTTTTCTTTTAATCGATTTCAGGCATTAAGATGAAAACAAAATTTCTCTGGGTAGTACTTGCGTTATTTTCAACGACGCTCAACGCAACGCAAATCAACGCGCCAATCGAACCGCTGCCCCAACAGGCCAGAGCAGCGAATTTCGCGGTCCGGTTTCTTGCACACGAAAATTATCAGCATTTGCCGTTTGACGAAAAAATGTCGTCAGCAATTTTCGACAACTACATCAAGGCGCTGGATGCTGAAAAGCTGATTTTTTTACAGTCCGACATTGATCAGTTTGCGAATGCCCGCTCAAAAATCGCCCTCGGTATGCTCCGCGAAGATCTGAGTATTCCGTTCGACATCTACAATTTGCGCCAACAGCGCATAACCGAACATCTCGACTATTGCCGCGCCCTGCTCACGCAGGGCTTTGATTTCAAGGAGCAGGAAAGCTTCCAACTGGATCGAAAACACGCGGCCTGGCCAAAATCTGAAGAGGAAATGAATGATCTGTGGCGCAAGCGGGTTAAAAACGACTGGCTGCGTCTGAAACTGGCCGGCAAGGACGATAAAGGGATAATCGAAACCCTGAACAAACGCTATGACAATTCCCTCAAAAGCATTTTGAGAAGCAAAGGCGACGACGTGTTTCAGGTTTTCATGGACGCGTATGCAACGGCTAATGATCCACACACCAATTATTTCGGTGTGCGTGCAGCGGAGAGTTTTGATATTTCGATGAAGTTGTCACTGACCGGAATCGGCGCCGAACTTCAATACCGGGACGAATACATCACGGTCAGACATTTAATTCCCGGCAGTCCGTCCGATCTGTCAGGCAAGTTGAAAGAGGGGGACCGCATTCTGGGTGTTGGACAGGGAGAAGCAGGGCCGGTCAGTGATGTCATCGGCATGCGCATTTTCGATGCAGTGAGCCTGATTCGTGGACCGGAAGATTCTTTAGTGCACCTTGACGTGCTGCCTGCCGAGGCCGGCCCGGATGACGCGCATGTGTTGGTTGCTCTGATCAGGAAAAAAATCACGCTCGAAAAACAGGAAGCCAAAAAATTGATCGTCGCAATCAAAGATGGCACGACTATCCATCACATCGGGGTCATTACTTTGCCGGGGTTTTATCGGGATTTTTCGGCCCAAAAAAATGGCGATAATGATTTCAGAAGTGCTGCGCGGGATGTCTCGCGCATTCTGGAGGAATTCAAAGTGGCCCAGGTAGACGGGGTATTGCTGGACTTACGCAATAATGGCGGCGGCTCAGTCGAAGAGGCGATTGAATTGACCGGTCTGTTTGTAGACAAGGGTCCGGTCATGCAACAGCTTGACTCAAGAAATCGCGTCAAGGTGAATAATATCGACACTGAAAAAACGGCGGTATGGAATGGACCACTTGGTGTGCTCATCAATCACGCCTCTGCATCGGCGTCTGAGATTTTCGCTGCAGCGATTCAGGATTACGGGCGCGGTATCGTCATTGGTGAAACCAGTTTTGGCAAAGGAACGACGCAGGCGCTTGTAAATCTGGACAAAGTCGCCAAGAACGACAACGCGGATTTTGGCGAACTGAAGATGACTGTCACCAAATGGTTCCGGATTAATGGTGACGCTATCCAGTTGCGTGGCGTGACGCCAGATATCTCATTACCGATGCTCACCGATGCAGAAAATTTTGGCGAATCCAGCTTTGACAATGCCTTGGCCTGGAGTCATATTGCACCTGCGGGCTATACGCCAGTCCGGGATCTGACCGGGTACGTGCCGCAGCTGCTGAAGTACCACAACGCGCGTATGGGCAAAGAAAAGGAGTTCCAGAATTTGCTGGAAGACATTGCCGAGTTTCGCGCCCAGCGCAAAAAGAATCTCATCTCACTCAATGAAGATGTGCGCCGCAAAGAACGACAGACGCAAGAGGCCAGACTGAAACGACATGAAAGTGAACGAGCAAAAGACAACGTGGTATCCCCGGTCACCGAGGCACCAATAGACCAGGATGACGGTTTGCTGCCGAACGAACGCAACTTCAGCGCTGAAAAAGAAGCTGAAAAAAAGAATGACGTCGACAAGGATCTGCTGCTCAAAGAAGCGGCACACGTTATCGACGATGAAGCGTCCCTGTTAAGAACGAAACCTTAACAGTCAGGTGCGTTCTACTTTTGGGCAGGAACAACCACAACAGTATCGCCGCCGGTCTTGCGCGCTGACTGGATTTCTGTGGCAGTGCGAACCGATCCTCACAAACAGGGTGCCGGTGGCATTTCCATGCTGGCCATGCCTGGCGATTCTGTTGGGCTGTCGCGTTTTGCGTTGAAAAAAATGGGTTGGCATTGTTCCGATACTGCCCATCTGCGCTTTGATCATGTCCGCGTGCCGGTACAGAATTTAATAGGTGAAGAAGGGCACGGGTTTAAGATCATCATGACCAACTTTAACAGTGAACGTATTTCGGTCTCTGCCATGGCGCAGGGTATGTCTGAATGCTGTTGTCACGAGGCGCTGACTTGGGCCTGAGACAGAAAAACCTTTTGCACAGCGCTGGTCAATCATCAGGTGATACGGCATAAACTGGTTGATATGCGCATGCGCATCGAGTCGACCCGCGCCTGGTTAAAAAGCGTATCAGAGCGTGCCGACAATGATGAGACGGATGCCGATTGGGTCGCCGAAGTCTGCATGCTTTAAAATCACGCTACCCAGGCCATGCAATATTGCGCTGATCAGGCTGTGCAAATTCCTGGCGGTATGGGTTTTATGCGCGGCACGGCCAGTGAGCGCATTTTTCGGGAAGTAAAAGTCGCCATGATAGGTGGAGGCAGCGAGGAGATCATGAAGGAACTGGCGTCCCGTCAGCTCGGTATCTGATTTGCACGGCATTACTTAATCATTTAATATTTGCGGGTGGTCGGTTATTTTCGTCGAACGGGTGTGCCAACACTCTCTTGTCAAATTTACTTCATTTTTCCCAGAAGTTTCAAATTTAGTTCCTGAAACAAATCAGATTTACTTCATCGAGTGTCAAAGGAGAAAGTCATGAAAAGAATCACCGTCGCAATTGCTTTGGTTTTGGGTGGCACGTCCACTTTGTATGGCTGGGCGCAATCGTTGGATTCTGCGCCGATCCAAAAGCCGGGGTTGTGGGAAATGAAACCGATCAAGTCCGTCATCGACGGCAGGGATATGAATGCGCAAATGTCTGCTGCCCAGGAAAAAATGAAACAGGCGATGGCCAATATGAGCCCCGATCAGCGCGCCAAAATTGAATCATTGACGGGCGGCATGAGCAATGGGTCCGGCAATATGAAAATGTGCATCAGCCCGGCTATGGCGGCAAAGAAGCAACCGATAATCGACAAAGAAGGAAAATGTCTACCTGCAAAATTTCGCACCACAGGTAACGTGACTACCTTTGAAATCAACTGCACACAAAACGGCCGTACCACAGTGGGTTCCGGCACCAGCACCATCAATGGCGACTCCGTGATGACATCCACCAACATGACCGTCTCCGACGCACGCGGCCAGCACACCATGCAAAACGAGACGCAAATGACCTTTCTGGGCGCTGACTGCCAGGGCATTACCCCGGCAGATCAGTTAATGGAATTGCTCAAAGGTGTACAGCATTAAGCTGACCTTTCGATTCAATGACATTGAGCGAATGATCAGTTTCGTCATATTGCCGGCAGTGATGTAGAAGACCAAATAATGGAATCACAAATATGACCGAGATCCGTGAAATAAATGTTAGTGAAGACCTGCGCATCAACGTAGGGCGGTCATCGGCACCAACCAGACGGTCGGGGCCATGGCTTGGTCAGTGGTACTCAATAAATATTCACAAAATTAAACCATGATTAAAAAAGTCGGAAATACAATAATCAACGAAAAACATAAATTAACCTGCCACTGCGGTTCTGTGGAGTTGGAACTTTCATTGCCAGATGGCATTGTCGACTCGAGACGATGTGATTGTTCTCTTTGCCGGAGAAAAGGGGCAATCGTTGCATCTGTTCCTCTTGCTGCAATTTCGATTGTTAAAGGCAATGACGTTTTGAAGCTATATCAATTTAATACAAATACAGCAAAGCATTATTTTTGCTCGAATTGCGGAATATATACCCACCACCAACGGCGCTCCAATCCTGGGCAATATGGCTATAACGTTGGATGTTTGGAAGGGGTGAACCCTTTTGAAATTGAACATGTTTCGCTGAATGATGGCGTTAATCATCCTGCTGACCGATAAAGATTTTAGTCTGGCAGGACGTTGCACTAAAGTGGCAGTCAGGTGAATAACCCAATTCGAATTAATTGTTATGCAACCGGGCTTAACAATGTATCGGAAAACAGCGATTCAAGATGGTGCATTATTCATTATCCGATTTTTGAACGATGTATCGAAGGAGGCGAAATGAAACGAGTAGTGGGAATTGGCGGCGTGTTTTTTAAGGCAAAAAATCCTGAAAAACTGCGGGATTGGTATCGGGATCATCTTGGCTTCAATGTCGACAACTGGGGTGGAGTGGTATTCCAGCCGAGTGGCAAGGGCGATCCGGAAACTGAACAAACGGTCTGGTCATTATTTCCGGAAGATTCAAACCATTTTTCTCCGAGCACTCAACCCTTCATGATCAATTATCGAGTTGATGACTTGCTTGGCCTGATCGCTCAATTGCGTTCTGAAGGATGCAATGTGGAAGCCAAAGTTGACGAGTCCGAATACGGTAAATTTGGATGGGTGCTCGATCCCGAAGGTAATCGGGTTGAGCTATGGGAACCACCTAAATCGTAACAACGCTTTGTGTCAGGTCCGACAAACGGACATGAATTCAGAAATTGTACGATTGTCAGACCTACACCAAAATAAATTTTCCACATGGATTTTATTCGACAGCTAACAGTTTTTTCTTAACCATAATGGAATGACTTCGATTGGTATTTCGTTAGTCATCGGTTCAGTGATTGATAATCACTACTTTGCATATTTCCAAAAACGGCTCTTGCCCTCGGCGATCCAATCCATCGCTTCTTCGATACGCTTGTTACGCGTAGGGACTCTTTCAATTCTTGGTCAGTACTACGAGCAACTCGTCCAGACGTTCCAGTGTTGAAGTCAGCCCCTCTTTGAGTCCCATATTGATTACTTGCTGGAGTGCATCTGACGAGGCATATGAAACGACTGTCTCTACCAGTGTATTTGTCGCCAGGTCCGAGAAGCTGACATTCATTCGGGCTCTGGGTAAGTCTGGATTTAGGGTGCCGGTATTATCGCAAAATCCGTCAAGCGCGGTGTAATTGTCGATGGGATGGATGGTTTGGTAGTCCGTGCGACCCCAGTATTGCTGGCCATTGGGTTCGACCATTGCGTAGAGCCAGTGTCCGCCTTCACGAAAATCCATAAACTTGGTTTTAGTGGTTAAGGGTTTAGGCGCAAACCACCGATCGAGGAGTTCACATTTCGTGTAGCAGTCCCAAACCATTTTTCGTTTGGCTGCAAACTCGCGTTTGATCGTAATGGTATTTTTCTCCTTGTCGACAAGGAAGTCTAATTTAACGTCAGCTTTCACCTTCTTCTCCTTTTAGGGTAGATAACAAATTATCGAGATTTTCGTATCGGCTTTCCCATCCCGCACGCTGTTGCTCGAACCACTTTTCGGCGGCAGCCAGGTTTTTGCGCTTAAGTACGCAGGTTCTTACTCTTCCGACTTTTTCAGATACGATGAGACCGCAGCTTTCAAGGACCCGGATATGTTTCAGAAACGTTGGCAGTCCCAAATCGAACGGCTCAGCAAGTTCCTTGATTGAAGCCGAGCCGTTGCAAAGTCTTGCAACCACCGTTCGCCTTGTGGGGTCGGCCAATGCGCGAAATACCTCATCGAGTTTTTCAGAATAGTTTTCCATGTGGCGAACCATACCACAATAGTATTCCATTTGGCGAACTATTAAAAATATTTTTTCGCGACATGTGGGGCAAAGCCTCAGGAGTATTTGGCGCATGGTGAATGTGGCCTCTCGTTTTCCTGTCTTGTCTTTTCTTTTATGGTCTGGACCATACGATAGAATGCAGTCCGAGCTTAGCTGACTTAAGAGGCGGAAAGGTCGTGCTTATTGCGACGTTCGTAATGTTACGCGTTGTGTTAAGCGTGCTTGCTTTTATTCAATCTTATATTGCCTGGGCTGTCTCACTTAGTTTCACAGTTCGATTAATTAATCTATTTGTGGTTTTCCCACTGTTTGTTCTTATACTGAGTCAAACATTTCACCATTTTTCCAGTAATTTGTGCGTTTAAATTGGTATCGATAGGCAGTTCGCGGCGACGGATTCAACCGGTCATCTGAAATAAGATCAAATTTAGGTATCAAGCACGCAAATACTTGAACTTATGCACGAGTTATAAATATCCCGGCTCAAGCCTGATTTTGTTCGAACCGTAGTCATTCAACCAATATTGGCGAGGTGTACATGGACGCCCCCGGTTTGCCAAGCTTTCATTTCATGACAGCAGATAGGTAAAGATTGCATTCGTACATTCGGACTTTATATGCGACTGTTAGTCG
>JAYVMW010000030.1:0-10670 GCA_043758755.1 Oxalobacteraceae bacterium | reverse complement strand
ATATTCAATTCCATCAGTGCATAATATTTTGCAATGACAAAACCCTTGCAGTCGCCGCGTTTTTTTGCCAGCGACTCCAGCGGCGTTGCCCAGTAATCGTCCTTGCCCCAGACATCTCTGTTTTCAGCGTAACTGATATGCCGGTTAAAGAATTCGTTGACACGTTTCAGCTTCTCCTTCACCGGCAGGTCATTGGCATCATGCAACATTGTTTGCCATTCAGTCAACGCCTCCTGACGTCCTCCCAATTTTTTGAAACTGGCCTGGATCTGGGTCAAATCCAGAGCAATAGCACTCAGATAGCAAAACGGCAATACCATTGCAAGCATGATGAATAACATCATCCATGTCGGTCTGGTTTCGCAAAATTGCTTTTTCATTAAATAAATCACTCTTCAAAAGGCAGGTTGATCTAATTTTAGTGAAGAATTTTTATTTGTTTGAATTAATTATTTTGTTGCGCCGGAATTTGTTTTTCATTTAAATAGCATTTTTAATCATCAAAACAACAAATTTAATGTTGCGCTTAAAAAATAGGCAAAGTTTCATGATAAATTACGCCAACTTTAGAGACAGTACTCAAATGCAATTAAATATACCGAATGAAAATGCCGGCAATAGCGAATTTTCTGTTGTTTTAGATAACAAATAATTCCTATGCTAAATAAAAAACTCATCCTCACTTTCCTGCTTCTCCCTGTTTTTGCCTGCGCAGAAGTACAAAACATTCAAGATGCCGCACAGGAAGCCGTCCTGACCAATCCGGAAGTGCTGCTTAAATGGCATGCCTTTCTGTCTGCCAATGGTCAGCGCGATGTTGCTGCCGGCAATTACTACCCGCATCTGGATGCGCAAGCCGGTACCGGTCGCGAAATTCATAACGATCCGTTACTGGTCAACAATTACAACTCCCATTCTCAATCCATCACGCTGTCGCAAATGATTTACGACGGTTTTGCCACGAGTAATGAAGTCGATCGGCTCGATCATAACCGGCTGGTCAAACTGTATGAACTGTATGACGTAACCGAAACCACGGTACTGGAAGTGGTACACGCCCATCTGGACGTACTGCGCTATCGCAAGCTGGTTGAATATGCCGAAGAAAATTATGTGCAGCACCGTGCTCTGTACAACCAACTGCTCAGCAAGGCGCAGGCTGGCGTCGGACGTCGGGTCGATCTGGAACAGTCGGCCGGACGGCTGGCACTGGCCGAAGCGAATCTTCTCAACGAAACCTCAAATCTGCACGATGTCAGTGCCCGCTACCAGCGTCTGGTGGGTGCAAAGCCGGCCACGAATTTGCTTGAACCAGGCGGGCTGGATAAAGATATCCCTGCCGACCTGACTGGCGCCCTGCAGATTACCAACACCTCAAATCCGGCCATCCTGGCTGCCATTGAAGGCATTCGCGCGTCCGACAGTGACGCCGCGGGCCATCACAGTGCATTTCAACCTCGTGTCGATGTCCGGTTAAGCGGCCAGCATGGCACCAACATCAACAGCGAAATTGGTGACTCCAATGACAAAACTGCCCAGGTAGTACTGACATGGAATTTATTCAATGGTTTTTCCGATCGCGCCAAACTGCATCAACTGGCCGAACAGGTCAACATGTCTCGCGACTATCGCGACAAGGTGTGCCGTGATCTGCGCCAGAATCTGGAAGTCGCGTACAACGACAAACGAAAAATTGCCGAGTTGCTGAAATATCTGGACCAGCACCAGCTTTCAATCGAAAAAGCCCGCGACGCGTACCGCCAGCAGTTTGATATCGGTCAGCGCACCCTGCTGGATCTGCTCGATACCGAAAATGAACTGTTTCAGTCCAGACGGGCCTACGCCGAAGCCGAATATGACCAGTTGTTTGCCTACGCGCGGGTACAGGCCGGCATGGGCAACCTGTTCCGGGCACTGAACCTGTCGCGTCCGGATGCCGGTGACCTGCCCAAATTCAAAGACAGCAATGATGAAACCGGCGCAGCCAACTGCCCGACTGAAGCGCCTGACACTTACGTAGTCAACAAGGAAGAGCTCGACCGACGGGCAGCGGCTCTGGTTAAATCAACGGCTCCCGCCGGAACTATTTCACCTGCTGCCCCCGCGGCACCGCCCGCTTCGGCAACGGCCGAAGCAGTCGCGGCACCACCCGACATGGCGGCATCGCAAAAACTCATCAGCGCCGCCCTGGATGACTGGCGCCTGGCCTGGGAATCACGCGATACCGAGCGATATCTGAAATTCTACGCGCCGCTGTTCAAGGCTTCGATCGACAGCACCCACGAAAAATGGCTGGCGCGGCGCAAGCAGCGCATCAGCGAGAAAAAACGGATTTCGGTGGGCATATCGGATATCAAACTGACCTTCAGAGATGCCACGCATGCTACCACCCTGTTTCAACAAAAATATGGCAGTGATATATACAACGATGTGGTTCTGAAAACCCTGAACTGGGAATTCATCGACGGCCAGTGGCACATCACGGTGGAAATTCCGGAAGCGAATTAACTGGTTGCTGACCCCAACCATAAACGAAATTCAGGTAATGACAACAAACCAGACTAACAGCACCACAGCACCGGCGCAAGTTCAGGCCAATGTGGACCTGCCTGAAGATCAGCTGCATACTGATCCGCTGCTGGATTGTCTGGTTGAACTGACCCGCATCTACGGTCGTCCCAGCACCCGGGCCGCGCTGTCGGCCGGTCTGCCGCTGTCGAAAAGCGGCCTGACCCCATCGCTGTTTGCGCGCGCAGCCTCGCACGCCGGTTTTTCCGCCAAAGTGGTACGGCGTGCGTTGGACAAAATCGATCCGGCCCTGTTACCGGCGATTTTGCTGTTAAACGATAATCAGGCCTGCGTACTACTGTCATGGAACAAGGTGACCGGCAACGCCAAGCTGCTGTTTCCGGATTCAGGTCAGGGTGAAGTATTCCTGTCTTTTGAAGAATTGCAGAGCCGCTACAGCGGTGTAACGCTGTTTTCCCGTCCGCGCTTTCGCTTCGACAACCGCACCCCTTCGGTGGTGGATGTGGTGCAAAAACACTGGTTCTGGTCTGCGATCCTTGAACAGACTGCGCTGTTCAAAGACATCCTGGCCGCTGCGCTCCTGATCAATCTGTTCGGGATCGCCATGCCGCTGTTTTCCATGAACGTGTATGACCGCGTGGTACCCAACTATGCGCTCGAAACGCTGTGGGTATTTGCAATCGGCATGACTCTGGTGCTGGGACTGGATTATGTGATCCGGCTGTTGCGCGGCCATTTTGTTGATCTGGCTTCGGCGCGCATCGATCTGAAATTATCCAGCCTGATCATGGAGCGGGTCTTGGGCATGCGTCTGTCCAAACGTCCGGCTTCGGTCGGCGCATTTGCCTCCAACCTGCGTTCGTTTGAAACCGTGCGCGACTTTATTGCGTCAGCCACCGTCACCACCATCATTGACCTGCCGTTTGCGCTGATCTTTTTAATCGTCATCGCGTGGATTGCCTGGCCACTGGTATTTTTGCCCATGGCCGGCATCGTGCTGGTGATTATTTACGGTTACCTGATTCAGCACCGCATGCGCGAATTATCCGAAACCACCTTTCGGGCTGCGGCGCTCAGAAATGCAACGCTGGTAGAAAGTCTGACCGCACTGGAAACCATCAAGGCCAACGGCGCGGAAAACCAGATGCAGGCCAAGTGGGAAAAATCGACCGCGTTTCTGGCCCGGGTCAATGCCCAGTTGCGATTGCTGTCGGCGTCCACCATGAACGGCGCTTCGGCAATCCAGCAATTCATCAACGTGGCCATTGTGGTGGCCGGTGTATATCTGATCCATGAACACATGCTGACCATGGGCGGTCTGATTGCATCGACCATGCTGGCCGGACGCGCCATGGCGCCGCTGTCGCAGATCGTCGGGCTGCTGCTGCAGTTTGAAAACGCCAAGGTGGCAATGAAAGCGCTGGAGGGGATTATGAATACCCCGAACGAGCGCAGCGACGAAGCGTCGTTTGTGCACCGTCCGGAAATCCGCGGCAATATCGAATTCAAGGATGTCATCTTCAATTATCCGGACAGCGAACAGCAGGCACTGCGCGGCATTAATCTGACAATCAGGCCGGGTGAGCACGTGGCCATCATCGGCCGGGTTGGTTCGGGCAAATCCACGCTGCAAAAACTGATTCTGGGTTTATATGCGCCCACCAAAGGCGCTGTGCTGCTGGATGGTGTCGATCTGCGTCAGCTGGATCCAGCCGATCTGCGCCGCAGTCTCGGTTATGTAGCCCAGGATTCCACCCTGTTTTATGGCAGTCTGCGCGACAACATCACGATCCGCGCGCCCTATGCCGACGACCGCGCCCTGGTTGCTGCCGCCGAACTGGCCGGGCTGACCGAATTCGTCAACAGTCACCCGCAAGGGTACGACATGATCGTCAGCGAACGCGGCGAGTCGCTGTCCGGCGGTCAGCGCCAAAGTATTGCGATCGCCCGTTCGGTGCTGCTTGATCCGCCCATCATGCTGCTCGATGAACCGACCAGTTCGATGGACTTCATTTCCGAAACCCAGCTGAAAGACCGGATTGCACACTTCGGTCAGCACAAGACCATGATCATCGTCACGCACCGCTCCAGCCTGATGGATCTGGCCGAACGGATTATCGTGCTCGACAACGGCATCATCGTGGCCGACGGTCCCAAAGAAAAAGTCATTGCGGCACTGCAGTCCGGCCAGATTGGCAGGGCCTCATGAGCCGTCACCTGATCCGTGCTGCTCACCTGCTGCACAAGGCAGGGCTGTGGTCGCTGGAAAAAATGGAAGTATTACGCCTGCGCATTGATCCGATTTTTGCACCCTTTCTGGACCGCTGGGCCGACGACGCCAAATCACCCGATGGTGATTTCATGGCCGACGCCGACCGGGTGATTATTGAACAGGAACCATTGCGCGCGCGCATTCTGTTGCGTGCCCTGCTGTTGACCTTTGTTCTGTTTATCCTGTGGGCAGGACTGGTGGATATTGATGAAGTCACGCGCGGCGACGGCAAGGTGATTCCGTCGCAGCAGTTGCAGGTACTGCAAAGTCTGGATGGCGGGATCGTTTCACAGATTCTGGTCAAGGAAGGCGATACCGTCCATGTTGGTCAGGTCCTGCTGCAAGTCGATTCGACCCGCTTTGAAGCCTCGGTGCGCGAGAACCGTTCGGAATACCTGTCGCTGTCAGCCAAGGCGGCGCGCCTGACCGCCATTACCGAAGGCAAGCCCTTTAACCCGCCGGCATCGGTGGTCAGTGAAGACCCGGCAACGGTGGCGCAGGAACGGCAGTTGTATCTGACGGCGACCAATGAAATGCAGACCCAGATTGCGATTGCGCGTCAGGAACTGGAACAGCGTCAGCATGAATTGTCTGAAGCGATGTCGAAACAGAACCAGAGTTCCATGCTGTATGAATCATCGCTCAAAGAACTGACAGTCACCAAACCGCTGCTCAATTCCGGCGCGGTCTCAGAGATGGACCTGCTGCGCCTGCAGCGCGACGTGGACCGCTATCGCAGCGAACGCGATATTGCCGGCGCGCAGATTTCACGGGTGCGCGCGGCAGTCAGTGAAGCCAGTCATAAAATTCAGGAAGTGGAACTGAACTTCCGCAACATCGCCAGCAAAGAACTCTCCGAAACCATGGCCAAGCTGAATTCACTGACCCAAACCAGCGCCGGCCTGTCCGACAAGGTCAAGCAGTCCGCCATCCGCTCGCCGGTGCGCGGCACGGTGAAACGGCTGCTGGTCAATACGGTCGGTGGCGTTGTGCAGCCGGGGCGCGACATCGTCGAAATCGTGCCGCTGGAAGGCAAGCTGATTCTGGAAGCCAAGGTTCTGCCGCGTGATATCGCGTTTTTGCGTCCGGGTCAGAAAGCCACCGTCAAATTCACCGCTTATGATTTTTCGATTTATGGCGGACTCGACGCAACTCTGGAACTGATCGGCGCCGACTCGGTCACTGACGAACGCGGCAATACCTTTTACACGGTGCGTGTTTCCACCACCAAAACATCGCTGGGCGGCAATCTGCCGATTATTCCCGGCATGGTGGCCGAAGTTGACATCATTACCGGTCGCAAGAGCATACTTTCCTACCTGTTAAAACCGGTATTGCGCGCCAGGCAGGCCGCAATGACGGAACGTTAGTAATTGGGATGGCCATTAAAAAACATGTCTTTGTCTGTGCCAACGGGGTGCTGTTGGCGGGCTGGAAGCAGGCCTTTCCCAACGCTGTCGCAGTCACTCCCGACCAGATCCCGAAACTTAAACCGGGCGACTTTCTGTGGCTGCGGCTGCAATCCGGAACATCGTCGCAGCAGCAGATATTGCCGGTGCGTTTGCCTGAAGTTGGGCTGATCATCCTGAGCGACACACCCAATGACCGGGAAGCGATGGCGGTGTTTGCCCTGTCAGCACGCGGCTATGCCAATTCACACGCCGGACCCGAAACCTTAAAACAGGCCGCCAATGTAGTTGAACAGGGTGGTCTTTGGCTGGGGGAATCACTGATGCAGCGCCTGATGCTGGGCCTGCAGAATCTGCCCCTGCGCGCACCAGAGAATGCAAACACACCGGCACCCAGACTGACCGCACGTGAAATGGAAGTGGCCAAAGCCATCGCAGCCGGCGCCAGCAACAAGGAAGTCGCCCGTCAGCTGGCTATCACCGAACGCACCGTGAAGGCCCATGTCAGTGGGCTGTTCATCAAACTGGGTGTACAGGACCGGTTGCAGCTGGCCCTTAAAATGCGCGACTTTCTGTAATTCTTCTGCTTTGGTTTAATTTGCATTAATAACATCAGTTTTCCTGACCAGACTCTGGCCATGTACTTCAGTACAATACCCCGCCCTGCCGACCCCTGTTACAGTGTTGCCCAACATCAATAATTCCGCAGGGAAAATCATGGCGAATTCAGGCATCGTAATCGGCAAGGTGGCCGTCCTTCAGGGACAGGCATTTCTTCAACATCCGGACGGCACCCGGGTTGAACTGAAAATCGGCGATCCGGTACAGGAAGGCGATCTGATCATCACCAGCCCCGGTGCGGTAGTTGAACTGGCCTTTAATGACGGCCACTCCTACATCGTGCATCAGAATGAAATGCTCACCGTTGATGCTTCGGTATTCAATGCACAACCCGTCGATACGCATAATGCCGCCCTCACAGCTCCCCAGCTCGAAGCGCTGGATGCCGTGATTGCGTCCGGTCAAAATCTGGACCAATTGATAGACCCGGCTGCGGCCGGTTTTACCGGCGGCTCGGAAGCCGACGGTCTGCACACCTTCGTCCAGCTGCTGCGCATCGCTGAAAACACGACAGTGGGCGGCTTTACCCTCACCGGCGGAACCAATCTGACGCCCGTAACGATCGCCACCGAAACACCCCATATGGGCCTCGTCGCCCCTCCCCAGCTGACCGTTTCTGCCATTCCCACCATCAATGGTGCAGAAGCAGCGAGCAGCAATCCGATCGTTATCAGCGGAACCGTGAGCGCGAATGTGCCGGCCGGCGACATTGTCACTGTCAGCTTCGGGGGGCACAGCTACACCGGCAATGTCCTGCACGATGGCACTTACAATGTGAACGTACCCGGTAATGTGCTGGCCGCTGGCGGCAACGAACCCATTACTGCCAGCGTGTCGATTCCCAACGGTATTGGCGGCATCGCCACTGCCAGTGTCAGCCAACCAGTCACCGTAGAACTGACCGCCCCTGCAATTCAGATCAGCATCGATCCGGTCGCACTGGTCAACGGCGCCACAGGAAACAGTACCGCTGCGGTACTCATTACCGGTACGGTATCTTCCAATGTGCCGATCGGTGACACCGTCACTATCAGCGTTGGTGGACAAACTTATACCGGCACGGTGCAGGCCAATGGTACCTACTCGATCGGTGTACCAGGCAATGTGCTGGGGCACGCCTCAAGCGATTCGATACATGCTTCGATTTCTTCCACTGATGCTGCCGGCAATACCGCTACTGCCAGCGCCGACCAACAGTACGCAGTAGAACTGGTCGCTCCGGCCATCAGCATTGCCATTGATCCGGTGACCATCGTCAACGGCGCCGAAGGAAACAGCAGCGCTCCGGTGGCCATTACCGGCACGGTCTCGTCCAATGTCCCGGCCGGTGACATCGTCACTCTCACTGTCGACGGGCAGACTTTTACCGGCGCGGTGCAGGCCAATGGCACTTACTCAATCGGCGTGCCTGGCAATTTACTGGGTCACGCATCGGTCGATTCAATACACGCATCCATTTCCAGCACTGATGCTGCGGGCAACACCGCCAACGCCTCTGCTGACCAGACTTATGCCGTAGAACTGGTAGCTCCGGCCATCAGCATTTCTATTGATCCGGTGGCACTGATAACTGCGGCGGAACAAAGCAGCGCGACTCCGGTAACCATTACCGGTACCGTATCTTCCAACGTTCCAGTTGGGGACATCGTCACACTGACTGTGGGCGGACACAATTACTTCACCACTGTGCTGGCCGGTGGTACTTATGCAGTTGACATTCCAGGCAGTATATTGGGCAATGCGGCAGTTGATTCAATTCACGCATCAATTTCTGTTACGGATTCCATCGGTAACACAGCAAGCGCTTCGGCTGATCAACCCTATAGCGTGAACCAGAGCGGGCCAACAATTTCAATCGGCATCGACCCAATTGCAGCCGTGAATGGCGCCGAAGCAGCAAGCTCGAATCCGATCAATATCACCGGCACCGTTTCCTCCAACGTTCCGGTTGGCGACACCGTCACTCTGACTGTGGATGGTCATAATTACACTGGCACCGTTCAAGCCGGTGGCACTTACTCGATTGGTGTGCCTGGCAACATCATGGCTGGTGCTGTAACCGATTCTATTCACGCGACCGTGTCCATGACGGATGCCGCCGGTAACACAGCGAACGCCACAGCTGATCAGCCGTACAGCGTAAACCTGAGCGGGCCAACAATTTCAATTGGCATCGACCCGATTGCAACCGTAAATGGTGCCGAAGCAGCCAGCTCGAATCCGATCAATGTCACCGGCACCGTGTCGGCGAACGTACCGGTAGGCGATACCGTGACTCTGACTGTGGATGGCCACGACTACACTGGCACCGTACAAGCTGGTGGCACTTACTCTATTGGTGTGCCGGGCAACATCCTGGCTGGTGCTGCAACCGATTCTATTCATGCGGCGGTATCCATGACGGATGCCGCCGGTAACACAGCGAGCGCCACGGCAGATCAGCCCTACAGCGTAAGCCTGAGCGGGCCAACAATTTCAATTGGCATCGACCCGATTGCAACCGTAAATGGTACCGAAGCTGCCAGTACGAATCCGATCAATGTGACTGGCACCGTTTCGGCGAACGTGCCGGTAGGCGACATCGTCACACTGACTGTGGATGGGCATAGTTACACAGGCACCGTACAGGCTGGCGGCACATATTCGATTGGTGTACCCGGTAATATTCTGGCTGGTGCTGCAACCGATTCTATTCACGCATTCGTGTCCATGACGGATGCTGCTGGCAACACGGCAAGCGCGTCGGCTGATCTGCCCTATTCGGTTGAACTGGCTGCACCGGCAATTTCTATTGCGATCAATGCGATTCCTACTGTTAATGATGCCGAAGCAGCCAGCTCGAATCCGATCAGTGTCACCGGCACCGTATCAGCGAACGTTCCGGCAGGCGACACCGTCACACTGACAGTGGATGGTCATAATTACACTGGAAGCGTTCAAGCCGGCGGTACTTATTCGATTGGTGTGCCGGGCAACATCCTGGCTGGTGCTGCAACCGATTCTATTCACGCTGCCGTGTCCATGACGGATGCCGCCGGTAACACAGCGAACGCCACGGCAGATCAGCCCTACAGCGTAAGCCTGAGCGGGCCAACAATTTCAATTGGCATCGACCCGATTGCAACCGTAAATGGCGCCGAAGCTGCCAGTACGAATCCGATCAATGTGACTGGCACCGTTTCGGCGAACGTGCCGGTAGGCGACACCGTCACACTGACTGTAGATGGCCACGACTACACTGGCACCGTACAAGCTGGTGGTACTTATTCGATTGGAGTACCAGGCAACATCCTGGCTGGGGCTGCAACCGATTCTATTCATGCAGCGGTATCCATGACGGATGCTGCTGGCAACACAGCGAACGCGTCGGCTGATCAGGCCTATTCTGTTGAACTGACTGCACCGGCCATTTCCATTGGGATCAATGCGATTCCTACTGTTAATGGTGCCGAAGCAGCCAGCTCGAATCCGATCAGTGTCACCGGCACCGTATCGGCGAACGTACCGGTTGGCGATACCGTGACTCTGACTGTGGATGGACATAGTTACACAGGCACCGTTCAAGCTGGCGGTACTTATTCGATTGGTGTGCCAGGCAATATATTGGGCAATGCGTCAGTTGATTCGATTCACGCTGCCGTGTCAATGACGGATGCCGCCGGTAACACAGCGAGCGCCACAGCTGATCAACCGTATAGCGCAAACCTGAGCGGGCCAACAATTTCAATTGGCATCGACCCGATTGCAACCGTAAATGGTGCCGAAGCTGCCAGTACGAATCCGATCAATGTGACTGGCACCGTTTCGGCGAACGTGCCGGTAGGCGACACCGTCACACT
>JAYVMW010000029.1:0-87643 GCA_043758755.1 Oxalobacteraceae bacterium | reverse complement strand
GCATAAAAATGCGCCTTTGCACGCCATACGTCGTTACAAATCCTCGCGATAGTTCACTATCGCTGCGGTTTGCGCCTAGTCTGACGCGCAAATGCATCAATTTTATTTGCACCTCCAAGAGTGCAACACTACACTAGGGACCCCATGATAAAAGCCAAATTCCAAGCCGCCCGCACGATGCTGCGTGACATCCTCTGGTCTGTGTTTCCGATCCTGCTGCTGGGTGTGGCCGGCTCGTGGCTCGCCTACCATTACATCGACCCTGCGCCGCCACACCGGCTGGTGATCATGACCGGTACCGAAGACAGCTCCTACCTGGATTTCGCCAAAAGTTACCAGGAGATACTGGCGCAGGACGGCATTGAACTGGTGATACGCCAATCCAACGGCGCGCTCGACAATCACCTGCGTCTGCGCGACCCGACATCGGATGTGGATCTGGGATTTTTGCAGGACGGCCTCAACGAGACAGCCGCGGATGAAGAAATCGATCCGGTTTCCCTGGGCAGTGTTTCTTATGAACCGCTGTGGGTGTTCTACCGTTCCGCGAAACCGGTTACCCGATTTTCAGAGCTGGCCGGCAAACGACTTGGAATAGGGCGCGAGGGTTCCGGTACCAAACTGCTGGCAACCCGCCTGCTGGGGGCCAGTGGTGTCAGCGCTGCCAACAGCACGATGCAGGCAACTGGTCGAGACGAAGCGGCAGCGCTGCTGCTGGCGGGCAAACTGGATGCCGTGTTCTTTATCGGCGAACCCGACTCAACCATCGTGCGACAGCTGGCTGGCGATGCGCAGATACACATCATGGATCTGGATCAGGCAGCGGCGACGGCGCGGCATTTTCCGTACCTGCATGAACTGCACATACCGCACGGTCTGATCGATATTGCCCGCAATCTGCCAGCGCATGATCTGACGCTGCTGGCCACTACCACCACGCTGGCAGCGCGCGAATCAGTGCATCCGGCCCTGATTACGCTGTTGATGAAAGCCATGCATGAAACCCATTCCGAAGCCGGTTTGCTGCATTCTGCCAATGAATTTCCGTCTGCCAAGGATGTCGATCTGGAGCTGAGCAAGGAGGCCGCGCGTTATTACAAGTCCGGCCCGCCGCTGTTGCAGCGTTACCTGCCGTTCTGGCTGGCTACCTTGCTGGATCGTGCCGCGCTGGTTTTGATCCCGCTGCTGGCAGTACTGATTCCGGTAGTTCGTGCCATTCCACAGATATACAACTGGCGTATCCGGCATCGCATCTATCGCTGGTACGGGGAACTGAGTTTTCTGGAAACACAGTTGCGCGATCACACGGCCGCAGTAGATATTGCGGCCGTGAGCAGGCAACTGGATCAGATTGAAGAAAAGGTGCAGAAGGCCAAGCTGCCCCTGACATTTACCGAGCATGCTTACGGCCTGAAAGAGCACATTGATTTTGTCCGGCGCAGGGTCATCAAACCTGAGCCCTGATCACATTAATGTGTCTTTTCAATATTGAATTTCTGATTGGCGGATTTTCTGGTTTTTAACGAAGTTGTTGCCTACACTGATTCCTGATCGGTGCATTATCGCTTTCATTATTTTTTAATAACGGATTTGCGCTATGAACAGGAACTATGACAATCAATCGTGAAACAGGGGCATAGCATGCCCGCCGCCTCGCTCCCTCTCAACGAAAGTCAGCGCCTGCAGTCGTTGCATGCGCTGCATATTCTGGATACGGCGCCGGATGAAGAGTTTGATGCGCTGGTAAAAACAGCCGCTATCATCTGTGAAGTGCCGATCTGCGCCATCAGTCTGGTCGACAGTGACCGCCAATGGTTTAAAGCCAGCACCGGCTTGCCGGGTGTTACCGAAACGTCACGCGGCGCCGCTTTTTGCGCCTATACCATTCGCGACGACGCCATGCTGGAAGTGCCCGACGCGCTTCTGGACCCCAGATTTTCGGACAATGAACTGGTATTGGGCGGACCCAAAATCCGCTTTTATGCCGGTGTTCCATTGAAACTCGGCGATGGATCGAACGTTGGTGCGTTGTGCGTTATTGATACCAGGCCGCGGGTGCTGGCAGCGCATCAGAAAGAAGCACTCAGATATCTGTCGATCGCAGTGGTCAAGGCGATGGAAAGTCGCTTTGCGGTACAGGAACTGATCCGTGATCATGCCCTGTCAATTCAGTATATGGAAATAGTGCCGATGATGAGTCATTCCATCAATTCGGACGGACGTATTGTTTTTGTGAACCGGCTCTGGCTGGAATCGCTGGGATATGCAAGGCATGAGGTGCTCGGTCATCTGATCACCGATTTTTACAGTGAGCAATCGCAGCAGCGTGCCAGAAACGAGGTGCTGCCGCAATTATTCAGCACCGGCCGCATCGATCATGTTCCCTACCAGATGGTGTGCAAATCCGGCGGGCTCATTGATGTACTCATTACGGCCGTCATGGTGAAAGATCAGTTTGGCAATGTCAACAGTGTTTCACTGGTTGAAAATATCACTGGTCTGATGGAAACGCAGAGAAAAGAGCGCAGTCTGTTCGAAGCGGTGCAATCGCAATTCATTATGTCAATACTGGATCTGGACGGTAATTTTATCGAAGTCAATGAGACCTTCTGCACCATCAGTGGATACAGCCGTGAGGAACTGATCGGGAACAATCAGGCCATGCTGAAATCCGGTGAACATCCCGACTGGTTTTTTGAAGAAATAATGCAGAAGATTATGTCGGGCCAGTCGTGCCGCTGCGATATTCGTTATCAATCAAAATCCGGCGCGCCGTACTGGGGGGATTGCATCATTGCGCCGGTTTTTAATAACAAACGGAAAATCGACCGTTACATCATTCTGAGTATCGATGTCACCGAATGGATGGAGCAAAACCGTATTATTCAAAAAAATGCCGAACGAATGCTGCTGGCCACCAACAGCGGTGGCATCGGTGTGTGGGAATATGACCTGTTATCCGGCCAGCTCAGTTGGGAAGGATGGATGTTCCGGCTGTATGGCCTGGCAAATGTGACTACGCTGGGTGCTTACGAATTGTGGGATGACTCGTCTGGCATTGCGCCACAACAGGAAGAAGTCACGGTTAGCTATGCTCTGTGGAAGGAATTTGTCCATCCTGATGATCTGGTGCGCGTAGAGCAGGAATTGCAGGATGCCGTTTTGGGCAAGCGCAATTTCAATACGGAATTTCGCATTATCTGGCGCGACGGCAGCGTGCATCATTTGCGTACATCCTCGGTGATTGAGCATGACAATGCCAGCAAGCCTATTCGCATGGTGGGCGCCAGCTGGGATGTAACCGAATTGCGCGAATTGAGCGGCCAACTTGCCGGGCATGCCGAACAACTGAAATTCAGTGAAGAACGCTTCAACCTCGCGGTGCTGGGTGCCAATGACGGCCTGTGGGACCGAAATATTGAGCTGGGTACGGTGTACTATTCGCCGCGCTGGAAATCGATGCTCGGCTATGATGAAAGTGAACTGGATAACAGCGTGGAATTATGGGATCAGCTGATTCATCCCGACGATAAACCGCGTGTGCTGCGCAGTGTTGAAGCCAGTATCAAATCGGACACCGACCGCTTTAACAATGAATACCGGATGCGCCATAAAGATGGCCATTATGTGTGGATACTGGACCGCGGACTGATCAAGCGCGGCAGCCATGGTGAGGTGGTGCGGTTTATCGGGTTTCATACGGATATCAGCGAACAGAAGCAGGTTGAAAAACTGAAAAGCGAATTTATTTCCACCGTCAGTCATGAACTGCGCACACCACTGACCTCCATTTCTGCGGCTCTCGGTTTGCTCAATGCCGGCATGTTGGGCGCACTGCCGGTCAAGGCGCATGAGCTGGTCAATATCGCGCATAAAAACAGCCTGCGTCTGGCCACGCTGGTCAACGATATTCTCGACATGGAAAAACTGCTGTCGGGAAAAGTGGTGTTCAATACCGACGATATCGATATGGTCGAAGTCATCCGGCAGTCGGTGATCATGAATGCCGACTATGCGCTCAAATTTGGCACGCGCTACGAACTGATCGCGCCCACAGATGCTTTTCACGTTATCGGTGACAGGGACAGAATCATGCAGGTCATGGCCAATCTCATGTCCAATGCAGCCAAATTCAATGGCCCGGACAGCGCCGTGCAAATCCGCGTGCAGCAGGAAGGGCGGTTTGTCAAAGTGGAAGTACAGGATCACGGTCCCGGCATTGCTCTTGAATTCCGCAGCCGCATATTTGGTGAATTCGCCCAGGCCAACAGCGGCGATACCCGCCAGCAGGGTGGTACCGGTCTGGGTTTGAATATCACCAAAAAAATGGTGTCCAGAATGGGCGGGGAGATCGGCTATGAAACTGAACTCGGTAAAGGTTCAGTGTTCTGGTTTACGTTGCCGGTGTTTGAATCTGTGGAAATTCAGGGGTTGTTTCAGATTTCATAAGCTGAATTTGAAGAAGCGTTACCCGGTATGCAGCGGCACGGCAAACTCGTCGTGTCCGCCGTCAAAGAGGAAGTTACGATAGCCCTGACACCGGCGGTGGTTGATGTGTTCCGTGAAACCGGCGCGGGCTGGCAGGCGCGTATGGATGCGGCGTTACAGGACTGGCTGAAAGACCACACGCCAGCCTGAACACCTGCACTTGTTAAAGCGTCCTGATACACAGTTTCAGATCAGGATCCTCTTCATACGTCTTGATCTGAAAATCCAGACTGCGCATCAGCTTCAGCATGCCGGCATTTTTACCCAGCACCAGACCTTCAATGGTTGCCAGCCCCTTGCTGCGCGCCACGTCAATAATTGCCAGCATCATGCGCGAACCCAGGCCCTGTCCGTTGAATTCATCGGCCACCAACAGAGAAAATTCGCAACTGCTTTTATCCGGATTGGTGACATAGCGCGACACACCGATAATTTTTTCGGTCTCGGTAAACCCGCCGTCCGGATTCGGGGTACGTTCGGCATACATTGCCACCAGCGCCATTTCCCGGTCATAGTCGATCAGGGTAAAGCGTGCCAGCATGCGCTCCGGCAGTTCCCGCATTGAAGAAATAAAGCGGAAATAGCGGCTTTCCTGCGACAGTCCGCGCACCAGGTCCTGCAGCATCTGGGCATCGTGCGGGTGTAACGGCCGGATTTTGTAGCGGCTGCCGTCACGCAGGGGCCATTCGGACTCCTGATCGGACGGATAGGGCAGGATCGCCAGATGCTCATAATTGTTTGCTGCGGCGCGCTGTTCAATGACGATGCGTGCGTCGACTGCCAGTGCGCCATTGGCGTCAACGATCAGCGGATTGATATCCATTTCACGAATTTGCGGCAGCGCGCAGACCATTTCTGACACCCGCATCAGGATGCGCTCTACAGAAACGCGGTCGGCTTCCGGCGCGCCGCGCCACACGCCCAGTGTTTCAGCTGAACGAACCCGGTCAATCAGACGTTGCGCCAGAAACTGATTTAACGGCGGCAGTTCAATGGCACGGTCGGCGATCAGTTCAATCATCGTGCCACCTGCGCCGAACGAAATCGCCGGGCCAAACTGGTCATCGGTACGCACCCCGATATACAGTTCGCGTCCCTCCGGTTTGCCGGCCATGTTCTGCACGGTCACGCCGTTAATCTTGGCCTGTGGTTTGAGACGGGTTACGGTGGCCATCATGTCGAGCCAGGTATCACGCACCCCGGTGGCATTGTGAATATTGAGCGCCACACCCTGCACGTCGGATTTGTGCACGATATCCGAGGAATCGATTTTCAGCGCCACCGGATAGCCGAGCTGATTCGCCACCAGAATTGCTTCGTTGGCTGAACGGGCCAGTATCGTTTTGGTCACGGGAATGTGGAAGGACGACAGCAGCGCTTTTGATTCCATTTCTGTGAGTACCTTGCGCCGCTCGGCCAGAATATTTTCAATCAGAATCCGCGCACCCTTGATGTCGGGCTGGGCCAGTTCCGACAGGGATGAGGGAACCTGATGCAACAGTTGCTGGTTCTGGTGGAACGACGCGATATTGTTAAAGGCATCGACGGCCGCTTCCGGGGTGCGGAAGGTCGGAATCTGTGCATTGTTCAGGATGGTGCGACCGGCAGTGACCAGTTCATCGCCCATCCAGCAGGTGATCAACGGCTTGCCGGCTTGCGGTTGCAGGTCGGCCAGTACCTGTGAAATGGCGCAGATGTCGACATGCGGTTTGGGCGACAGCAGCACCAGTATGCCGTCGATGTCGCGACTGGCCAGACAGGCACTCACCGCTGCACGATAATGCGTGGCGTTGGCCGATTCGTCCAGATCAATGACGTCGGCCACGGTAGCTTCCCTGCACAGCTGTGCTTTGAGTTCGGCACCCGCTTCGGCAGATAATTTGCCCACTTTGAGTTTGAGTGCGGCAACCCAGTCCGCGGCCATGACAGCAGGGCCACCGCCATTGGAAATGATGGCCAGCCGTTCGCCGACCGGCAGGTAACGTGCCGACAGACATTTCACGGCAGAGAAAAGTTGTACGAAGGTGCGCACCCGTACCGCACCGGCGCGTTTGAGCGCGGCGTCAAAAACGTCATCGCTTGCAACCAGAGAGCCGGTATGGGTCAGGGCCGCCTGAGATCCGGCCTGCTGGCGTCCGGCTTTGAGTACGATGACCGGTTTGGCACCGGCCGCAGCGCGCAGCGCACTCATGAAACTGCGTGCATTGCGTACCCCTTCCAGATACACCACGATGCTGTGGGTGGCCGTATCTTCGGCCAGAAAATCCAGTACCTGGGAAACATCGACTACGGTATGCGCGCCCAGTGACACGACTGCGGAAAAGCCGACACCGTTTGAGCTGGCCCAGTCCAGTATGGAGGTCGTGACGGCGCCGGATTGCGAAATCAGCGCCGTGGCACCTTGTTGGGCCAGAGGCCCCAGTGTGCTGGCATTCAGATGCTGCTGCGGGCGCTGAAAGCCCATGCAGTTCGGACCCAGTAAAAACATCGAATAGCCCTGTGCAATGGCCTGCAGTTTTTTGGACAGTGCCGCGTCGACGGCCCGGGAGATGATCAGGGCCGATTTGCAGTGAATGCTGCCGGCCACCTCCAGCGCTGCACTCAGCTGGTCATTGGGCAGGGCAATGATCGCCAGATCAACGCGCGACTTCACCAGGTCGCCCAGCGTGCCGCTCATGCGGATATCGAGGTAAGTCAGCGGTCCGGTAAAACCGCCGCTCTTGAAATGCTCGACCAGCAGTTGCGCCTCACTGGTTGCCGGTTGCGAGTCGGCATCGCAACCGGCAAAGATCACAATCGATTGGGGGGAAAACAGCGGGCTGAGGTAGTGTTTGTCCATACGGATTCTTTCAGTAATCGAAGTGAGTTTTAATCTGCGCCTATCAAGGCCCTGACATGCGCAGCAGCGCTGCGCCCCAGGGCCGACATGACATACCCGCCTTCCAGACAGGATACGATACGTCCCTTTGCGTGGCGTTTTGCTACCTGCACAATCTGTTGTGTTACCCAGGCGAAATCGGCTTCCACCAAAGCGAGATTGCCCATGTCATCTTCACGGTGGCCGTCAAAGCCGGCCGAGATAAATATCAATTCAGGTTTGAACTGCTCCAGCGCCGGCAGCCAGCTGTGGTCTACTGCGGCGCGGAATTCCTTGCCGCCGACCCGGCTCGGCAGCCCGATATTGACCATGTTGGGACCCCTGGCTGCAGTGCCCGAAAACGGATAAATGCCAATTTCAAAAATTGAGCACATCAACACGCGCGCTTCCTGGCACAAAATATCTTCACTGCCATTGCCGTGATGCACGTCAAAGTCAATCAGGGCGATCCGTTGCAGTCCGTGCACTTCCAGTGCATGCATAATGCCAACCGCGACATTATTAAAAAAACAGAAACCTCCGGCAGCAGCGCGTTCGGCATGATGGCCAGGCGGGCGCACATTGCAGAACGCCACCGCTGCCTTGCCGCTCATAACCAGATCACATCCCAACACGGCGGCACCGGCGGAACGCAGCGCAGCCTGATAACTGTAGGGGTTCATCAGCGTATCCGGATCGACATGCTCATACCCTTGCTGCGGAACCCGTTCGGCCAGCTGCCGTATGTAAGCCGGGGAATGCGCGCGTGCCAGCTGCTCTTCGCTTGCCAGCGGTGCTTCGTAAGAATCCATGAAATTCAGCAGTCCGGTGATCAGTAGCTGATCTCTGACTGCGCCGATGCGTTCAGGGCACTCGGGATGTTGGTCACCCATTTCGTGTCTGCTACAGTCATCGTGGGAAATATAGGCTGCTAACATCGGTATCCTTATGGGAGGCGCTGATTGGGTTATTCTATAAGATCAATTGAAGCCCGCATTGCACAATATCAAATCAGGTTGCGAGGTTTCTGTTGCTAAAAGAGTATTTGCAGGTTGCCCTTGCCGTCATCTCGATAAAAATGGCAAAGCGACTTGTATAACAAACATCTGTAGTCTAGTCTGTAACTGGGCAATTCCAGTTTTTTTTAGCGTGACATGCGCGTTATATTTTTAATACAGTGCAGATAAAATTTGATGTTCCTCCGGCCATGACAGTAAAACTGTTTATCCTCAATGATGATTTGGCGACCCTCGAGACCGACCTGTCTCACTGTGAGGGAGCCAGCCGTATTGCTGCGCTGGTGGAATTGGCCTGGTATCTGCGCCAGCGTGACTGCGCCAGATCGCTGCAGCTGGCCGATGAAGCGCTGTTGCTGTTGAATTCGTTACCGGGATCCGACGTTGAAGTGGTTCGTTGTCGGGCCCGGCTGACCTTGGTGCGCGCCTCCATCAAAACGCTGTTTGTCGAATTCAAACAGGCTGAACAGCTGATTTATGATGCGATCACGCAATTCAATCAGATCGGCGACGCCAATGGAATCGGCGACTGCAACTGGATACTGGCCATGTTGTGGAATGACAGCGGCAATGTCGAGCAGATCGACGCCGCTTTGAATTTGGCGCTGGAAAATTACAAAACAAGCAAGGACCGGCAGCGCATTGATATTGTTCAGGCGCGCGTGCTGTCCCAGGAAGCGTTCAGCGATGCGATACAGGTGTCGAAAAAAATGGCCCGGCTGTTCCCTGACAGTGGCCACTGGCCCGATCCCGTGACGACCTGGATATTGAGCGCCAAGGCCAATTTTGCCGCGCTGACCGACAATCCCGGCGCTGCCATCAAATTTGATCTTCAGGCTTTTTTTACGGCCAGCAACTGCGGGCAGAATTCGCAGGCGCTGATTTGCGCCAACAATGCGTCCGAGGGCTTTGCTACTCTGGGTGATCTGGACTCGGCACTGGAATGGAGTGACCGGGCGCTGTCGCTGGCGCGTCAGTTTAACTGGCCGGCCAGTACCGGCGTGTGTCTGATGCAATCCGGCGACGTACTGCGCATGCTGAATCGTTTTGATGAGGCCCGTGCGCTGTTGCAGGAAGCGCTGGTGGTAATGAAAGCGCAGTCCGGTTCGCGCAGTTATCACAACATGCTCAGCAGGTTGGGGCAGCTGGCTCTCGATGTCGGGGATAATCAGGAAGCCCTGAACCGTTATATTCAACTCGAACACGGACTGGACGCTGTGCGCTCCTCTGACATGCTCATCGATGCGTGGCGCGGCCAGGCCTCGGCACTGGCACAGCTGGGCAAGGCAGACGCTGCACTGGGCAAGGCCAGACAGGCGCTGGAACTGGCTGCCGACAAGGGTCAGATAGACAAACAGATCACCATCCTGCGGGTTTTTGCAGAACTGCACCGGGATTTCGATCTGCCTGCGCTGCCCGAGATGACAGAAGGTACGGCGGCGCTGCATTATCTGATCAAGGCGCGTACCATCGCCGAGTCGATCAATGGTTACGTGATTCCGGCTGAGCTGTTGTCTCAGATCGCCATCGAATATGAAAAATGCGGTGATTTCAGGCGGGCTTATAAAAATGAATTGGCCGCCACCGCCGAGCGCAATAAAACGCGCATTGATGAAGCCCAGAAACGCGCACTGTCGATGCAGATCCGCGGTGAGATGGACAAGGTACGCGCAGAGATAGAACAGCATGTCAGGCTGGCCGAAACGCTGCAGGAAACCAATGACACACTGGAAACGCTGGGTCTGATCGGACGTGAAATTACCGCCAGTCTGGATGTGACGGAAGTCTTCGAAGCACTGCACCGGCATGTGGACCGGTTGCTGGATTCGGTATCCTTCATGATTTACCTGCTCGATGAAGAAGATCAGGATCTGAAAATGGCGTTTGGTACCGAAAATGGTCAGCCGCATGTTTTCGTCAAGTTCGAGCTGGATCATCCGACCTCGGTGGCGGCGCGGTGCGCGCGCGAGCGGCGCGAAATAGTGGTTGATCAGATCCATCAGTCCGCACCGATTCGGCTTATACCGGGCACGGTGCCGGTCAAAAGCATGCTGTTTGCACCGCTGGAAGTCGGCAAGCGCCTGCTGGGCGTGATGACGATACAGTCCCAGCGGGACAGTGCCTATGGCGAACGGGAATGTTCGATCTTCAGAACCCTGTGTGCCTATGGTGCCATTGCGCTCGATAATGCCAAAGCGTATGCAGAGGTCGAGACAGCCCGGCATCAGGCCTCTGCGCATGAGCAGGAATTGCGTATAGCGGCAATCGCCTTTGATTCGCAGGAGGGCATGCTTATTGCCGATGCCGATTTCAATATCTTGCGGGTCAACCGGGCTTTCAGCAAAATCACCGGCTATGATCGTGAAGAAGCCATCGGCAATCATCCCCTCATCTTCAGTTCGGATCAGCATGACAAGGAATTTTATGATCTGATCGAACTGACTCTGAATAATGTGGGCAGCTGGCACGGCGAATTGTGGGCCCGTCACAAAAAGGGCCAGTCCTTTCCGCTCTGGATGTCAATTACTGCGGTGCGTTCGGTCGATAACGTGGTAACCCATTATGTGTTCTCTCTGGTTGATATAACCGAACGCAAACTGGCCGAAGATGAAATCCGCAATCTGGCATTTTACGATTCGCTGACCAAACTGCCGAACCGCCGTCTGATGAATGAACGGCTGCGTCATGCGCTTGTCAGCAGCGAACGCAACAGCAATGCCGGGGCACTGATCTTTATTGATCTGGATAATTTTAAAACCATCAACGATACCCGTGGTCATGATGTTGGTGACCTGCTGCTGGCTGCGGTCGGCCAACGACTCGAATCGTGCCTGCGCCAGAGCGATACGGCCGCGCGGCTGGGTGGCGATGAATTCGTGGTGCTGCTGGAAGGGTTGAGCAGTGAACTGCTGGAGGCGGCCGAATCGGCAGAATCCGTCTCTCAGAAAATCCTGACTGCGCTCAATTTGCCGTACACGCTGCAAGGGAAAATTCACCACAGTTCACCCAGTATCGGCGTGTGCCTGTTTCAAGGCTATGATGAAAGTGCCGATGATCTGCTCAAACAGGCGGATCTGGCGATGTATCAGGCCAAGGCAGCAGGGCGCAATACCATCCGCTTCTTTGATCTGAAAATGCAGGAAGCGGTCAACCGGCATGCCGCGCTTGAATCCGATCTGCGTCAGGCGCTGGAAGACGAGCAGTTTGTGCTGCACTATCAGATTCAGGTCGATCTGAGCGGACAGGTCATTGGTGCCGAAGCCCTGATCCGCTGGCAGCATCCGGAACGCGGCATGGTTTCTCCGGCAGAATTTATTCCTCTGGCTGAAGAAACCGGACTGATCGTGACACTGGGCGAATGGGTTTTGAATCAGGCCTGCGCGCAACTTACGCGCTGGTCGATGGATCCGGCAACCAGGCATCTGAGTCTGGCAGTCAACATCAGTGCCCGTCAGTTTCACGACAAGAATTTTGTCATCACCGTCATGCAGGCGCTGCACCGGCAACGTACCGATCCGGGGAAACTGAAACTTGAACTGACTGAATCGATGTTGGTCGACGATGTGGAACAGGTCATCGAAAAAATGAAAACCCTGATGAATCAGGGCGTGCATTTTTCGCTGGATGATTTTGGAACCGGCTATTCATCACTGTCTTATCTGAAGCGGCTGCCGCTAGAACAGCTGAAAATCGATCAGTCATTTGTGCGCGACATTTTTGTGGATGCGAATGATCGCGCCATTGTTCACGCCATCGTCACGCTCGGGAAAAATCTGGGACTGGCGGTGATTGCTGAAGGGGTGGAGACTGAACAGCAGCGGCAGTTTCTGGAATCGATTGGGTGTCATGCGTTTCAAGGGTATTTGTTTAGTAAGCCGGTGCCGGCTGGGGCAATGCGGTTTGAGCGGATAGTGTTTGACCGGGTCGTGATTGGCGCTTAATTTATTTTAATCAAATAGTAACCGGTGCCTCACAAGGCACAGTAAGCGTAATAACAGTCCCACTGCCCACATCAGAATCCAGCGTAATCGACCCGCCCAGCAAAGTAGTAGCAATCCGATGGCAGATATTCAACCCGATACCAGAGCCCCCCTGTCCCATTTTGGTAGTAAAGAACGGATCAAATACCCGGCTCAGATTGGCCGGCTCAACGCCCACGCCATCATCCGATATAGTCAGCACCACCTGCTTTAGTTTCTGCAATCCTGCTTCCCGGATCAGGTCTTCAGTGTGGGCCTCGATCCTGATCTGCCCGGTATCACGTCCATTGAAGGCATGCCGTATGCAGTTGGTCAGTATATTGTTGACGATCTGTTCCAGCAGGCGCGGAAAGTTATCCATCTGAATTTTCTCGGGAATACCGATCGAGATTTTCCATGGCACGTTGTTCAGACCCAACCGAAAAGTCGATACGGCATTGCCGATCAGGGTATGCAGTTCAAATTTGCTGCGGTTTTCCGAGATCTGATCGGCGGACATCTGTTTGAAATTGCCGACCAGATTCAGCGCGCGTTCCACGCTGCGGTTGGCGATGTCCATCAAGTCACTGCTGTCAGTGATATATTCCAGCATCTGCTCGCGGGTCAGGTTGCCGGTTTCAAACGCCTTGGTGACATCCTGGATGCGCTTGCTCATGGTGGACGTGGCCATTTTCAGATTGCCCAGCGGCGTGTTCAATTCATGCGAGACGCCGGCCACGATCGGTCCCAGAGCGGACAGTTTTTCGGTCTGCAGCAGATTGGCGCGCATGGTGCGCAATTCAATCAGCGCTTCTTCGAGCAACTGTTCGCGTTCGTGCAGGTGCTGGTAATGGCGCACCCGGTTCAAAAGAATATTGTCATCGATCGGCTTGGTCAGATAGTCCACCGCACCGATGGCATAACCACGGCTGACAAATTCATCCGATTTGAAAACCGCGGTCAGAAACACGATAGGAATGTCGCGGGTCCGGTCGGTCATTTTAAGAATTTCTGCCGTTTCGTAACCATTCATCTGCGGCATCTGCACGTCCAGCAGAACCAGATGAAAATTGCGCTCGGTGGTCAGGCGCAATGCATCTTCTCCAGAGGTCGCGTCCACGATTTCGGTATTGGACAGATTGCCGATAATCGATCTGACCGTAAACAGATTGTTGGCATTATCATCCACCGACAGGATTAGAAACTTTCTGGTCATAGCTGCTTTCCCGTTTCAATATTTGGCATTTGAAATTTCGTATTGCTACTTTGCACCATATCAATTACGGACGTCTAGTGTTTTTTCGAGCACCACAATGCCGCCATGTTGCTAAGAACATCATAATCAACCGGTTTGGACAAATAATCATCGGCGCCGGTCTCCAGTATGTTTTTACGGTCTTCCGGCATGGCTTTGGCACTCAGCGCAATGATGGGTGTCGATGCGATTTTCGGATTGGCGCGCACCGCCGCGATGGTCTGGTAGCCGTCCATTTCCGGCATCATGATGTCGGTAATGATGATGTCTACCTGTTCAAAGTTGAGCAGTTCCATCGCGCGCCGTCCGTTGCTGGCATTGATCACGCTCGCTCCTTCCTGTTCCAGTGCTGCAGTCAGCACAAACAGATTGCGGATGTCGTCGTCGATGACCAGCACCCGTTTTGAGGCAAGGCGCTTGCCTTTCTCTGCGGCGATGTTGGTTACCGTGTGTGCCTGCTCTTCCTGATGAATTTTACGCAACAGTCGTTCGGTGTTTTCCAGCAGCCTTTGCTCTGAGGTGCTGGCAGTGGCAATAATGCTGTCGGTATAGGCGCGCAACATGGCTTCTTCGTCATCACTCAGATTGTCCGCACCGTAAAACAGTAACGATGTGTCAGGGTTGACGTCGCTCGCCAGTCTGGCCACCGTCAGGGCTTCGCCTACGCTCAGTCCGGTCATGTTGACGATCACTGCGCCCCACGGTTGCTGCTCCAGAACCGGGAGCAGGGCCGGACCATTTACCGCATGCTGAACTGGCCGGTTCTGGTCCGAAAAGCGCGACTGTATCAAAGGCAGCAAGTCACTGTTGATTTCATCCTCGACCGATACGATCAGAATGCCGGCCTGCGATTTATTGTTAAAAGCGCACAGAAGCAGGCTTTCGGCAGCGGCAATCTGGTCCTGATCGGCCGGCTTCTGAATGTAGCCGACAATGCTGTGCGGGCCGGTCAGCTCGCCACGATCCCGGGCTGAAATGACGTACACCGGAATCATGGCCAGGTCCGGCGAGGATTTGATTTCGTGCAGCAGGTCGGCCCCGTCCATGTCCGGCAGGCCCAGATCCAGCAATATGCCTTCCGGTTTGTGCTGTCTGGCCAAAGTCAGACTGTCCCTGGCGCTGTGCGCAACAATGGTTTTGTAATGCAGCTTGCGATTGATTTCGACCACCGCACGGCAAAATTTCACGTCGTCGTCGATGAGCAGAATAATTTTATCGCCACTGATGAGGGTGTTTCGGTCATCCATAACCGGGGTTGGATTGGCCGGGACCGGCAATCGGGATTTTTCTGTTTTGGTCAGGGCCGGTTTCGGGCTGATTTCCCTGATCTCCGACTGGACCCGTGGATTGAGCGGCAGGCAGACTGAAAACGCGCTGCCCTGGCCTGCGGTGCTGTCGATATGGATGGTGCCGCCCAATAATTCTGCAAAACGCAAACTGATAGTCAGACCGAGTCCGGTGCCGCCATATTCGCGCGAGATGGAACCATCGACCTGGCGGAACGCTTCAAAAATGGTGCCCAGTTTTTCTTTGGGTATGCCTATGCCGGTGTCCTTGACCGTGATCCAGAGCGGATATTGTTCCTCGGATTTTTTTTCTACTGACAGGGTAACCGTGCCGGTTTTGGTGAATTTGAATGCATTCGAGAGCAGATTGCGCAATATCTGGCTTAATTTGTCCGGATCGCTGACGATGATTCCCTGCACCTGGTCATCGGTTTTGAACTCCAGCCCATTGTTTTGCGCAATCGAGGCAAACAGGTCCTGCAGATTGCTGATCAGTGCTTGGGTCGGAATTTTTTCAAAGTTCAGATCCATGCGCCCGGCATCGACTTTGGACAGGTCCAGCACGTCGTTAATCAGATGCAGCAGATCATTGCCGGAACGATGGATGACTTCTGCCTTTTTGATATCTGCTTCAGCCAGCCGGTTGTCGCGGTTGTCCGTCATCATTTTCGACAGCAGGATAATGGCGTTCAGCGGCGTCCTCAATTCGTGCGACATGTTGGCCAGAAACTCCGACTTGTAATGATTTGACTGTTCCAGCTGGCTGGCTTTTTCATCGATCTTGGCCTGTGACTGGCGCAATTCATCATTGTTAATTTCCAGCAGTTTTTGCTGTTCCACCATTTGCGCATTGGCCTGACGCAGTTCTTCGGACTGCTGCTGCAGAACCTGCTGCTGCTCTTCCATTTGCTGGTTGGATTGCTGCAGTTCTTCAGACTGCTGCTGCAACTGCTGCTGCTGTTCTTCCATGAGCGAATTGATGACCTGTAACTGTTCATTCTGAGTGCGCGTCGCGCGTTCGGTCTGTTCAGAAATGGTCAGCAGCTTATCGATTTTGCCACGCTGCTCGGCAATATACAGATACGAAGCAATGACCTCGGTTGCATTGAGCAGCATGTCCAGCCTCGATTCGGAAAATTGATCGGTGGAACTTAACTCAATGACGCCCATGAGGTGACTTTCATGCAGCAGCGGATAGGTGTAACTGAACAGCGCGGTCGATGTGGTGGTGCCGGTGACAATCTGCTGCGCAGTATCGTTGATACCACTCAACAGTATCGGTTTTTTATCGTGCGCAACCTGGCCGATTGCACCTTCGCCAATTTTGAAAGTGGTGATTAACCGCACACTGACGTCCTGCATGAAACTGCCGATCAGCTCGAGCAGACTGGTATCGGGGTTGAATGCGAAAATGACACCGCGACACGCGTTGAGGTAATGACTGAGCGTCGAAATAGCGATGTCGGCAACCTGCTGCTGCGAATAATCTCCAGTCAGGGCATTGGCCAGGCGGTTATGACCTTCATTCAACCAGTTGCGATTTTCATCAACGATTCTTGAGGTTCTCAGGGAGATCATCATGTTGTTGATGGCCTTGCCGAGTTTGTCATGCTCCGACAGGATTTCAACCTCCTTGTTCAGATTGCCGGCAGAAACCGCATCGGCATGCCTGGACAGACGGTTCAGCGCGCCCTGCAGGGTTTTGATGCCGGCCATCATGCTGGTCCGGTCATTGTCACTGACATCAATTTCACTGCTCAGATCGCCCAGTGCCATGCGTCTGGCGATCTGGGCGGCCTGAACGGGTTCGCCGCCCAGCGTACGCATTACATATCGGATGATCAGCAGGCCTGACGCGCCGACCAGCAGCACAGTCAGCGCGGCAATCAGATAGGAAAGTTTGATCGAATTATTTTTCAGGGTGGCAGCTTCGCCGGTCAGCTTTTTGACCAGCAGGGTGTTGTAATCAAAACTTTCGCTGATGGCGTCACTGACTTTTTCGCCCAGTTCGTGCTGTTCTTCGATCATTTCATTGGCCCGGATTCTTCCCGCTTCTCCCTTGTTGGCCATTTCTATGATCGAATCGATTTTGCCGTTGTATTGCCCCCATAGTCTGGAAATATTGTTGGTGTTGGTTTCATCCCTGCTGTCATAGATACAGGCGATTTCCTGACAGCCATCCGGGGACAGGTACAGCCAGATCGCATTGGACATACCGCTTCGGTACGATTGCAGGGTATCTTCCATGGTGCGGGCTTTGCTGCTGTCGTGGTTCAGGACATAGTCGCGCAAATCAACCCGGGTGCGCAGGAAATTGTTGCGCATGCTGTCATCGAGTTTCATGCTTTCCACCACATTCATATAAATGAAGTTGGTGGATGCGTAGACTTTTTCGATTTCGGTGTTGCTATATACTGCCAGAGCGGTCAGACCCAAAATGGCGGTGAACAGCAACAGGTACAGTCTTTTTGCGAAGGACATGAGCAGATCTTTCTGTTTGACGCAATGATGGGGACGCAGATGTTTTCAGGATTGGCAGCCAGCAGCTATTTGGCATTATAGGTTTGGAATCGACGTCTGGCGAAGAAAGTCGTTATTTTTTAATTTTTATAATAGCTGCAGGCTTTCTACGACTCGGCGCCCCCCAGCCGGGGGCGCCGAGCCGGGGACGCCGGGTCGGGGGCGCCCAGTCCGGCCGGCTATTCAATCATGGCGCGTTCAATGATCTTCCTGACCTGCGCCGTGCGGGGCAGGGCGCCGTACTGGTGCATGCCGGTACTGGCCAGGCGTGAGGCGCAGAAGGCCTCGGACACAAAATCCGGAGCGTGTTGCAGCAGCAGCGCGGCCTGTATGCCGGTCGCCATGCGGTCAACCAGATTGCGGGCCCGGAACTCCAGATCGGTGCTGTCAGCCAGATCGACCTGCAGTGCCTGCACATGACGGTCCAGATCGGCATTCAACCCGTGTGCTTTTGCAATTTCCTCAAAATAGGTCGTGAGCACTTCCGGTGTTTTATGCACGGCGCGCAGCACGTCCAGACACTGAACGTTACCGCTGCCTTCCCAGATGGCATTGACCGGCGCTTCCCGGTACAGACGTGGCATGGGAGAATCTTCCATGACTCCGCTGCCACCGATACATTCCATGGCTTCCACCGCATGGCCGGCAGTGCGTTTGCAGATCCAGTATTTACCGACTGCCGTGATCAGGCGCGCCAGCAGGTCTTCATGCGCCACGTTGCGGTTATCCATGGAACGGGCAATGCGCATGGTCAGCACCGTGGCCGCTTCCGACTCCAGCACCAGATCGGCCAGCACGTTTTGCATCAGGGGTTGGTCGACCAGCAGTTTGCCGAATGCGCTGCGCTGTGTGCAGTGATGCAGTGCCTGGGAAACCGCCTGGCGCATCGCGCCCGACGAGCCGATCATGCAGTCAAAACGGGTCATGGCGACCATTTCGATAATGGTCGGCACGCCGCGACCTTCCGGCCCGATCATCCAGGCCAGCGCGCCGCGCAGTTCGGTTTCGCAAGAGGCATTCGAGGCGTTGCCCATTTTTCGTTTCAGGCGCTGAATCTGAATCGGATTTTTAGTTCCGTCAGGACGCCAGCGCGGCAGCAGAAAGCACGACAGGCCGCTGCTGCTCTGGGCCAGCACCAGAAAGGCATCGCACATCGGCGCCGACACAAAATATTTATGTCCAACCAGTTCATACGCCTGTCCCGGACCTGCGCTGCCGAGTGGAATGGCGCGCGTGGTATTGGCACGTACGTCCGAGCCACCCTGTTTTTCTGTCATTGCCATGCCGATCGTCAGACCGGTTTTCTGTTCTGCCGGCAGATTGCGCGGATCGTAACTGCGCGCCGTGATTTTGGGCACCCACAGTGCGGCAATGTCCGGCTGCAGCATCAGGCTGGGCACGGCTGCCGAGGTCATCGTGATCGGGCAGCCGTGACCGGCTTCCACCTGGGACTGCAGGAAAAATTTCGCGGCACGCGCCACATGGGCACCGGGTTTCCTGTCGGCCCAGTGTGCGCTGTGTATGCCTTCCTCAATGGCGGTCTGCATGAGCGTATGATAGGCCGGATGAAAATTGACCAGATCAACCCGCCGGCCGAACCGGTCATGGGTATCGAGTTCCGGTTGATGTTTGTTGGCCAGGGCCCCCAGTTCCAGATAGGCAGCGCTGCCGGCCAGTGCGCCGAACCGGGATAAATCATTCACGGCCCAGGCTGCACCCTCGCGGCTTACGGCTTCTTTTAATGCCGCATCGCTGTCAAACATATTGTAATCAGCCAGCGCGGTCGGCTGATTCAATACTTCATGGGTTACTGCTCCATAGCGGTCAGTTGCGTCAATCATGGCGTTTATCCGAAAACTTTGATTAGCACGTTGAGGATTGCGTTGGGACCCTTGCTGTACGGTGGCAGCAGCATGAGTTTGATCGCAGAGAAGAAGCCCTGATAAAAGACCGGACGCATTTTGGAGAAGGTGGTAAAACCTTCGTGGCCGTGATAGTGCCCCATACCCGACGCACCCACGCCGCCAAACGGAATGTCATGCTGGGCTACGTGCAGCAGCGCGGTATTGACTGAAACGCCGCCCGACATGATGCGTGACAGGTAATAATTTTGCACGTTTTTGTCGTTGGAGAACGGATACAGCGCCAGCGGACGATCATGCGCGTTAACATAGTCCACCACTTCCCGTGCCTCTTTGTAGGTTTTGACCGGCAACAGCGGACCAAAGATTTCACGCTGCATGATCAGCATGTCTTCGGTGACATTGAACACCAGCGTCATCGGGAATTTGCGCAGCTTCGAATCCGGCACGGCCGTGCCGAACAGATTGACAATTTTTGCACCTTTGGCGATCGCATCTTCGAGCGTGTTCTGCAGACGCTGGTAGGACTTCTGATCGATGATCGAGGTATAGTCTTCGTGATTGATGTCAGGATAGCGTTTGCTGATGACTTTCTGCGCTTCGCGCGTGAATTCCTTTTCGCTGCCCTCCGGAATGAACACGTAATCGACATTGGTACAGATCTGGCCGGCGTTGAAGGCCTTGACCCACATGATGCGGTCTACGGCGGTAGCCATAGGAAAATCGGGAGCGACTACCGCCGGTGATTTGCCGCCCAGCTCCAGTGTCACCGGTGTCAGATTGCGTGCGGCATTGGCCATCACGGCCCGGCCGGTCTGACCGGAACCGGTAAAAAACAGGTGATCAAACGGCAAAGACGAGAAAGCCGGACCGCGTCCGTTGCCATCTTCGAAAAACTGCAGTTTGTCCGCATCGAAATACTGCGGTGTGATCTTGATCAGCAGGCGCGCCAGATTGTTCGAGTTTTCCGACATTTTCAGCATGCACCGGTTACCGGCGGCGAAAATCGCGGCCAGCGGACAGAACGACAGATTGAGCGGAAAGTTCCACGGCACGATTACGCCGACCACACCGAGCGGCTGCGGAATAACGGCTACGCGCGAGGTTGGGTACAGCATCATGTCGATCTTGCGGCGTTGCGGGCGCATCCATTTTTTCAGATGCTTCATGTTGTCCTTGATATCCTGCAGCACCACGAAAAATTCGGCGAACAGGGTTTCAAAGGATGAGCGGTTGCCATAGTCGGCATTGATGGCTGCAACCAGCGCGTCGCGGTTGTCGTTGATCATCTGTGCCAGTTTGTCCAGATCTTTCCTGCGGCTGGCGTAATCCGGCACCGGATCGCGCAAATAGGCTTCGCGCTGGCGCTGGAAACAAACGGAAAGTTCAGCAGGGATGTCGATATTCAGAGTGGTGGGTGCATTCATGGTGTCGTCTCTTTTCATTATGTTTTATAAAAATCAAACTAAATACTGCTGCAGGTATTCATAAACTGAGCCACTGAAACCAGTACGCTTGCGCATTGGCATGGTAGGCCTTCATTTCGTCGGTGAGCGCCTGCCGTACCGTAACCGGAACAATTTCCCCCGGCAGCAGCGGGTCGCGCACCAATCGCTTGATTACGGCGCGCCCGAGTAATAATGATTCGCGCACCATATTGTCCAGATCACTTTTTTTGAATTTGCTGCTGCTGTTCCTGAGTGCTTTCTGGATTTGCTGATATTCATTGCCCAGTGCCTTTACTTCCCACAGCGACAATGCCTGATTTTGACGCTCAGCGTCCAAACTGTCCAGTCTGAACACCATGCCTTGTGGGGACAGTCCGAGTTCATTCAGCCGGTTGCGTATTTCATCCACCCCGCCAGTCAGATTGTTCGGTCTGACATGCAATCCGGTTTGAAGTTGGCGAAAACCGCACAGCGACAAGGCCAGATTGTGATGGCGCCAGGCGGTTTTGTCGGAACGCAGCACGGCCGCATCCTGCACACCCAGCCAGGTACCATCCCAGGGCACGGTTCTCTCGGTTTTATGCTGCCAGTCATCGATCACCCGGGACAGCGCAGTTTCACTGGCATTCATGGCGTAAAAGCCGCGTGCAGTGCTGGTAATTTTGCCCTGTTCGAGCAGACGGTTCAAGCCGACCCGGATCGCCGATTCGCGTACCCCGATGAGCGCCCCGGCGCGGCAGATGTTGCGCACCGACAGGGGGGTGCCGGTGCTGACCAGCATGTCCTGTATCAGCTCCGGCGCGGTTGGGATTTCGATCTGGATGTTGCCAATTGTTTTCATAAAAATAAAACTAAATGCTGCAAGGAAATGTTACTGATAATAACCGCAATCCGAATCTGTTGTAATTAAAAAACTGATCTGTTGCAGGATTGACAGCGCCGCTAAACCACATTATCTGTAAAGAACAACATTACTTTTGCTGACAAGGTTTGTGTAATAAAGAATTATTACTTATGATAGCCAAAATTCGGATTATTTGTAATTTAACGGGAGGCAGTTGTTTTGGAATTCTGTTCTGTAACTACCGATGGTGCTGTTTGCACCATCACCCTGAACCGCCCTGACAAACGCAACGCCGTGCATGGCCCGATGGCGCTTGAACTGCGTATCGCGCTGCGCTACTTTGAGGTGCACGATGAACTCAGAGTGGCAGTACTGACCGGTGCCGGCGCGCATTTTTGCGCCGGAGCGGACCTGACTGCCATGGCTGATCCGGCGTTGCGCAATGAACTGGACCCGAGTGGTGGGGGCGACGGACCCATGGGTCCGACCCGGATGGCCTGTTCCAAGCCGCTGATCGCCGCGCTGGAAGGCTATGCCGTGGCCGGCGGACTGGAACTGGCACTGCTGGCCGATCTGCGTGTGGCAGCCAAATCTGCCGTGCTCGGTGTGTTCTGCCGGCGTTGGGGCGTGCCGCTCATCGATGGCGGTACGGTACGATTGCCGCGTCTGATCGGTATGGGCCGCGCACTGGATATGATTTTGACCGGACGTGCCGTCTCAGCGCAGGAAGCACTGGAATTTGGACTGGTGAATCGGGTCACCGAAGATGGCCAGGCTCTTGCGGTTGCGCTGGAACTGGCCCGGCAGATTGCCGGCTTCCCGCAGCAGTGTCTGGCAACTGACCGAAATTCGGTGTATGCACAGGCCGATCTGACGCTGTCAGAGGCGTTGCGCAATGAAGGAAAGCAGGGCGTTGCAGTGGTGCTGCAGGAGGGCCTGGCCGGAGCTGCGCAATTTGCCGCCGGGGCCGGGCGACATGGTGAATTTACCTGACGATGTTTTTAATAACCTGATTTTTTATAACTTTAAACTGAAGAGACAGCTATGACCTATACCTCACCCTGGATGAACCCTGAACTGGAAGGCTTTCGTGATTCCGTGCGCCGTTTTATTGCAGCCGAAATCATGCCGCATCAGGAAAAATGGAAAAAGCAGCAGCACGTGGATCGCGAGCTCTGGAGCAAGGCCGGCGAAATGGGCATTTTGCTGGCCGATATTCCGGACCAGTACGGTGGTTCGGGCGGCAATTTTGCGTATGAGTGCATCGTGTTTGAAGAACTGGCCAGTGCCGGTGACTCCTGCTTCGGGCTGCATGTGCATGCCATCGTGGCGCATTATCTGCTCAACCAGGGTACCGAAGCACAGAAGCAGAAATATCTGCCGTTGATGGCCAGCGGGGCAATGATTGCCGCCATCGCCATGACCGAACCGGGTGCCGGTTCCGACCTGCAGGGCATACGCACCACGGCGGTGCTGGACGGCGACGAGTATGTCATCAACGGTTCCAAGACTTTTATTTCCAACGGTTACATGGCCGACCTGATTCTGGTGGTGGCCAAAACCGATCCGTCCAAAGGCGCCAAGGGTACCTCGCTCATGCTGGTGGAAACCAGAGATCTGGCCGGTTTTAAGGTGGGCCGGATACTGGAAAAAATCGGTCAGAAAGGGCAGGACACCTGCGAACTGTTTTTTGACAATGTGCGTATTCCCGCTGACCGGGTGCTGGGCGGTGTGCCCGGTGCCGGCTTCATTCACCTGATGACGGAATTGCCGTATGAGCGCGCCATTGTGGCCGTGTCGGGCGTGGCCATTATTGAAAAAGCGCTGGCCCTGACCGTGGAGCATACCCGGGAACGCAAGGTATTCGGCAAGCCGCTGATCGATTTGCAGAATACCCGTTTCGTGCTGGCCGAAGTCAAGACTGAAGCGACCGTGGCGCGGATCTATATTGATCATGTGATCGGGCAGCTCATCGAAGGTAATCTGGATGCGGTGGGTGCTTCCATGGCCAAGTACTGGATAACCGATCTGCAGTGCAGCGTAATTGACCGCTGCCTGCAACTGTTTGGCGGCTACGGTTACATGCTTGAATATCCGATTGCGCAGATGTATGCCGATGCGCGCGTGCAGCGTATTTATGGCGGTGCCAATGAAATCATGAAAGAAATTATTGCCAGAGCGCTGTAAAACTCTGATCACCTCGGGAAAACTCATGGGCGTACTGGATGGAATCCGCATTATCGAATTGGCCGGCATAGGTCCGGGGCCGTTCTGCGGCATGCTGCTGGCCGACATGGGAGCAGAAGTGATTTTGATTGAACGCAGTGGCAGCAAAGACATGATGACGATGGGCCAGAATGCCATCGTCAATCGTGGCAAGCGTTCGCTGGAACTCAATCTCAAAGAACCGCACGCCATCGATGCGGTGCTGCGCCTGATCGCGACTGCCGACGGTCTGATTGAAGGGATGCGCCCCGGTGTGATGGAGCGGCTCGGCCTTGGTCCGGATCTGTGTCTGGAGAAAAACCCGGCGCTGGTGTACGGACGTATGACGGGCTGGGGTCAGGACGGACCGCTGGCCAAGGTGGCCGGGCATGACATCAATTACATTGCCCTGTCGGGCGCTTTATGGTTTTCCGGACTGAGCGGCACGGTGCCGACGGCGCCACCGACGCTGGTGGGTGATCTGGGTGGTGGCGCACTGTATCTGGCGCTTGGCATGCTGGGTGCAATCATGCATGCCAAGCGTACCGGTACCGGTCAGGTGGTGGACGCGGCCATCGTCGATGGCAGTGCCAACCTGATGAACCTGTTACTGTCAGCGCATGCAGCGGGCATGCAGCCATTTGCGCGCGGCACCGGAATTCTGGATGGTCCGCACTGGTATGGCAGCTATGTCTGTGCCGATGACGCCTGCATCAGCATCGGGGCACTGGAACCGCAGTTCAATGCCATGCTGTTTGATAAGCTGGGCTTGCGTGACGATGCCGATTTCCGCAATCCGTATGACGCCAAACAATGGGGCCGGTTGCGCACGCGCCTGACTGCACTGTTTTTGCAGCAACCCAGCACGCACTGGATTGCCCTGCTGGAAGGCAGCGATGCCTGCTTTGCACCGGTACTCAATCCCGAACAGGCTATGACCCATCCGCACATGGCGGCGCGCCAGATTTACAGTCGTCAACATGGCGTGTTGCAGGCCGCGCCGGCACCGCGTTTTTCTCTCACACCCTCATTCAGCGGCCAGATACCAAAGAGCGGCGCGCACAACCGGGAAATTTTGCGGTCCGCCGGGTTGGATGATGCTGAGATCGCGAAACTGATCGGCAATTCTTAAATTCATTATTCGCGCCGCACCTGTTTTGTTGAAAATACCTGATTGCGCAGACCGTGTTCAGCCTGACAGTAAAAAATCTGTTTGATACCTAGGAATGCGCGCGGGAACGACGTTGATTAAAGGGTTGCTGTCATTTTGCCGCGCACATTACTAGTCGTTATCCCAAATTCCAATCAATTCTGCAACCACATCAGGTTGGCGCAATGATCAATAATCTGCAAAGAGCCATCGTTCTCGACAGGCCAGTCGAAGAAGTGGAGGCAGATGATCCGAATGTCAGTGAACCGCATGCTGCCTGACGAACTCCCGCGCATGCGCCAGTTCCATCCGTTCAGGCGCAGAGCCGGAATCACAATTCACCATCAACTGCTGATAATAGTAAATCGCCAGATTTCTGGAGCCGGTTTTTTCAGCCGCAAGGCCGGCCCCGTACAAACCGTTAAAGCGGTTCGGGTCGGATTTGAGTGACAGGCTGTACTGTTCGAGCGCCTCTTTCGGGCGCTTCAGTTCAAACAGCATGTCGGCCAGCATTTCACGCGCCGGCAATTCCACTTCGGCTTTGCCGACCTTGTCCTGATAGTCTGCGGCTTCTTTCATTAATCCGAACGCGGTTTTGGTATCGCCCTGCGCATAAGCCAGCCAGGCCCGCACTTCGTCGCTGTGGGTATTGACGGGACCTTCATCGCGATCCGGAAACATTTTTTTGTAATCGAGTTCAGCCTGATTGAATTCCGCTACCGCTGCTTTGGCAGTGGCAACTTCATGCAGGTGTCCGGCTGCAATCGCTCGGGACCAGGACAGGGTGAGGCGGGCGGCCGGTCCGTTGCTGGCAATTTTCAAGGCTGTTGCGACTGGCCAGTTTCTGGTCTCAAGATAAAAATAGGCTGGAAATTCGGCCTGATAGTGATCATATAATCGGCCTGCGTAAGAGGCATGACCATATTGTTCAAGCGGCGTGCCGACCGCTTGCGCCACAATGGCCTTGGCCTTGTCGGTCTGGCCGGTCTGCAGGTAGGCGTACTCCAGAAACTCCATCGGATGCAGTGCATAGAACGCATCCTGATGCTGCTGTTCCGACACCGCTACTGCGGCCAGGTTGGAACTGATGTCTTCCTTCCACAATCCCAGTCTGGCAAAGATGTGCCCGGGCATGTGTACCGCGTGCGGTGAGGAGGCGGCGATCGAGGCATACTGGCGCGCCGCGGCCAGACCCAGCTCGGCCATTTCAGGGTTGTCGCAGGCATGGATCAGATAATGCACCACGCCCGGGTGAGTGGGATTTCTGGCCAGCACCTGATTCAGGATCGCGACTGCTTTTTTCGGATAGAGCAGCGCGGTGTCGGTGGGCGGTTCATCTGCCAGAATCGAGAGCGCATAAAAAATAGCCGGCTCGTCCTGTTTCGGATCGGACTCATACAGCTTTTGCATGGCCAGTGAATACTGGGTGACTCGCTGCTCGATTTTCAGGTCACCTGGCTGATAAAAGTGATACAGCGCATTGATCCAGGCTGCTTCCTGCGGATTTTGTTCAGGTGCGCTGCGTGCCTTCTGAATCTTGTCCCAGCCGGCGGCCATCTCTTCTGGAGCCGGCGGGCCCCAAATCTGATGGAAGCTGGTCATGGCCGAGCCCCAGTACGCCATGGCGCAGTCGGGATCAGCCTGTTCTACTGCGGCAAAGACTTTGGCAGCGCGGGCATATTCAAAGGAATGCAGCAGCGCCACACCGGTTTCAAACTGACTCTGTACGGCGGGATTGCAGGAGGTGGGAAAGGAAATTTTTCCCACCACTTCAGCGCCATGATCATGTCCTTCATGTTCATGCTCATGCGCGTAAGTCAGTGGGGTATTCAGAAGTGCTACGGAAATGCAGACGGTGAGGGCGGCGCGATTTAACATGATGGTCTTCCTTGTAAAAGTTAAACAACCAGGAAATGCGGTTCTGAAACGCTTAAAAAAGTCCGGTGATCTTTCCGTTGTCGTCGATGTCGATCGAGATGGCCGCCGGTTCTTTGGGCAGACCCGGCATGGTCATGATGTCGCCACACACGGCGACAATAAATTCGGCACCGGCGGACAGCCGTACTTCACGAATCTGCAGCGTGTGTCCGGTTGGCGCGCCGCGCAAGGTCGGGTCAGTAGAAAACGAATACTGGTTTTTGGCGATGCAGACCGGGAAATGGCCGTAGCCTTCCTGTTCGTATTCAGCGAGTTTTTCCATTATGGCTTTGCTGGCCTGCACATCGGCTGCGCCGTAAATTTTGCTGGCCACGGCGCGGATCTTGTCGAGCAGCGGCAGATAATCCTGGTAGGCAAATTTCATGGTGGCAGGCTGGTCGCACAAACGCACTACCGAGTGGGCCAGTTCAGTCGCACCCTTGCCGCCCTTGGCCCAGTGATTGGCCAGGATGACTTCCACTCCGTGCTGTGCCGTGGTGGAACGCAGCAGTTCAATTTCTGCCGGGGTATCTTCGGTACGCTGATTGATCGCCACCACGCACGGCAGTCCGAAGTGTTCCTGAATATTGGTAATGTGTTTTTCCAGATTGACCATGCCCTTTTTAAGCGCCTCCAGATTTTCCTTGCCGGTTTCCTTGACCTCGATACCGCCATGATATTTCAGCGCGCGCAGGGTGGCCACCAGTACCACCGCCGACGGCTTCAGTCCGGCCTTGCGGCATTTGATGTCGATGAATTTTTCCGCGCCCAGATCGGCGCCGAAACCGGCTTCGGTGACCACATAATCGGCCAGTTTGAGCGCAGTGCGGGTAGCAATGACGGAGTTGCAGCCGTGCGCGATATTGGCAAACGGACCGCCATGCACCAACGCCAGATTGCCTTCCAGGGTCTGAACCACATTGGGCGAGAAGGCTTCTTTCAACAGCGTCGCCATGGCGCCATGGGCCCTCAGATCGCTGGCCAGTACTGGTTGTTTGTCGCGGGTATAGCCGATGACAATTTTTCCCAGCCGGGCTTTCAGATCGGCCAGATCGCTGGCCAGGCAAAAGATCGCCATCACTTCCGAGGCGACCACAATGTCAAAACCGTCTTCGCGCACGAAGCCATTGGCCGGGCCGCCCATGCCCACGGCTATTTTGCGCAACGCGCGGTCATTCATGTCCATGACCCGTTTCCACGTAATGCGGCGCGTGTCGATATTCAAGGCATTGCCGTGATGGATATGGTTGTCAATCAGCGCTGCGAGCAGGTTGTTGGCCAGTGCAATGGCGTTGAAGTCGCCGGTGAAATGCAGATTGATATCTTCCATCGGAATGACCTGCGCCATTCCGCCGCCGTTGGCACCGCCTTTCATGCCGAACACCGGGCCGAGCGAAGGTTCGCGGATGCAGATCAGCGCATTGGCGCCGATCTCGTTGAGCGCGTCGCCCAAGCCAACCGTAGTGGTGGTTTTGCCTTCACCGGCAGGCGTGGGAGAAATGGCGGTGACCAGAATCAGTTTGCCGTCGGGACGGTCTTTGAGTGACTTGATGTAGTCCAGGGACAGTTTGGCCTTGTAGTGACCGAACGGGCTTAACGCGTCTGGCTCGATTCCGGCCTTGGCATGGGCCAGTGGAATAATGGGTTTGAGGGTGGCCTTCTGAGCAATTTCGAGATCGCTTTTCATCTATTTTTTCCTGTGCATTGATGGGGATGTTTCCGACATCCTGAGTTGGTGTGCATTGTACTTTGGAGTGCGGGGATAGTGGTGATTTGGCGTGAAAAAGAGCGCCATTTACGTTAGGAAGTTGCCAAGTAAATTCATATTTGTTAATGCATGCTAATGCGATTGCCCGTTAATTTCCTGGTTTTGAAAACGGACCACGACGCGTCCTGGGCGGTTCATCCACAAACGCTTCCACTCTAAAACCTCTCCTTTGCGATAACAAATCATCTGAGTCGATACGCCCAGCCAGTTCCAAAATATCTGCATCTGAGACTGAGCATGATCTGAAATGTTCTTTCCATGTATCCACCACAGCAATCACTTTAGCCACCTCGGCAGCTGCTTCTGGTGGCGTAAATCCAAACAGCCGGCACCTGGTCATCGCATTCTCCAAAGTAGAATCATGTCCATTATCACCGATACCAAATTCCTGATATCCCTGCCCTGAGTTCGTTGGCAGCACGTCATATGCAGGAGTCAGCTCAAGCTGAACCGTGCGAATTGAAGAACCCGCTTTGACAGGCGTGTATTTTACAAACAGTGCATGGTTTTTTTCGTGGTCATCGGTGTTATCCATCAAGATGTTGAATATCATGCGGCGAAACAGCTCGCCCATCTGTTTTTGATTTTTGTTATTAAGTGCGTCTCCAGACCGGCGCAGCAGCTGTGCCAGATTGGAATAACTCATTTCCGCCTGTTCTGGCTTTGGCGCTGCGGCGCGCAAGGCAGTGCCAGCCGAAATACAGTGCACCCGTTTGCCGTCCTGTCGATCAAAGCGTCGAATCACAATCGCATGGGCTCCTTCCAGATGGGCCGTTTGGGTATCGGCGACGGCAATGTCTGCCTTTTTACACAGCGTCATCGTGGCGTGCTCTACCAACGGCAAATCGATGGGTTCATTGTTGAAAAATTTGATAAGCCACTGCTCGCCGTTAATCTCAATGAGCGCCTTTGGCTTTGCTCCGCCAAAACTGCCGCCGGAGACCATCATTTTTTTTTCCACCTCTGTGATTGCTTCTTTTGCCTTTATTTTTGAAACAATGTCACTGAGCTGTTGCGCATCCTGCAGGCGAGGCAATGGACCAATCAGTCTGGGCAGGTACACATTGCCGGATGTGGAAACGCCCAAAGCGCCAAAGCGGTCGTCGCCGGCGTAGTACAGATACTCCATCAGTGACAGGCGCACCGGTTTATCAATAAACCGAATAACACGTTCGCCCCATCGGTCCGGTCTGGCATCATCAACAGCACTCACGGCGACGTCTCTGGTGCGCGGCAGAAATTCTGTATCAATCAACGGCAGGTCTTCGCTCAGTGCGACTCCTGATTTCAGCCACGACTGCGAATACCGCAACGACACGCCATTGCCCGGATTGACCAGGTTAAGAGTCCCGATCAATTCAGGTTGAGCCGGGTTCGCCAAAAACCAAAGGTAGAGCTCATCATGTGCTTTGTGCGCGGGACTCTTTGTAGTCATGACACGGTGCTCCTGTTAACTTTGGTTTAACTCTTTGCGCTTTCGTTTGGTTTCTGCCGACACGCTGGCCCGTTGTTTACCGAGCGCAACCGCTTTCCTTACCTCCATAACAACAGCTCCCCTGTCCCCTTCCGGAGATGCCAGGGTGCCAAGTCCCTCATCCCGGCCGATCAGCCACAGTGCCGAGGCATAAATGCCGATTCCAACACCTGGCTCGCCTGCTTCAAGACGCATTAATGTCGGTACCGAGACCCCTAGACGCGCAGCCCAGGAAATCAGTGATTCTTTTCTTCTGAGTCTGGCCACGGCAAGGTCGGCACCCAACTGGCCAAGCGCCGACTGGGTTGAAGGGGGGAGCTGAAGTACGGCTTTGGATATTTTTGGCATGGTGATATTGCACTCGAAAATGAGACCAATGTCAATAAATAATGAATATAGAGTTTCATGAAAAAATTATTTTCGTGTAAATCTTTATTAATTTATTTGATTTATTATCAGCCGCTGCACCAGACCTGTCTGAATGGCGCTCCTGGCGTCCTTGCCCCGACCTTCTGCTACGTCAGTGAGTCCCATGCTGACTTCATCCATGAGCCGTAGTCGGATTCGTTCATGCTCAAAATGGTTTGATTCGTGCATCGTTGATGCAAGCTTTTTACTCATCTTTCCGCCTCCAGTCTGATTGGAATTGATGAATTATATTTCCATGAGTTTCAACACTCCAGCACAAGCCATCGGAACAGAATATAAAACAAATCCGACAATATTCAACACGACGCACATACAAAAAATGGCCTGAAACGGTTGCTTAACCGTTTTGTGGCGCAGGATTCGTTGCGCAGCATACGCACCCGGCCAGCCACCGAGCAGTGCCAGCAGATGTAGGGTACGTTCCTTGACTCGCCATGTGCGCTGTATGGCGGCATTTTTATCGAACCAGTACACCATGAACGTAATGACGCTCAACGTTACATAAATTGCGAATACCAGGGTATGGGAATGATTCAAAACAGCTTGAATGATTGGAGCAGCGGCAGGAGCAATGGAGGAGGGTGATTTCCGGAAAGAGCCGACTCAGGCTCGTTCCGGAATAACTTCAGGTCAATCTTACAGCGCGCGGCATACGGTCCAGAAGGTCGCAGCGGTTTCGACGTAAGCTGCGGCGCCGGGAGCACCCGCACCAGGTGCCAATGGAGGAGCTGCGCTGGCTGCACCCCTGAGTGAGCCTACGTTGTTGCCAATGTTATTAGCTGCAGGCAATGGGCCATCAGTGATGATATCCACGCCTTCCGCCTGCAACGGAGACAGACCGGACAGACAGACGTCTACGCCAGGGATTGCATAGGCACCAATCGCCAAACCGATCAAACCGCCGACCGAATTTGTTGGATTTACCGGGGGGACGGCGGTGGTGTAAGTAAAAAATCCCGCCGCGGCTACCGATTGCCAGAAATTGGATTGATTGGTGTTAAGGGTGAACGTCGATGCAACCGGCAACACCAACGGTGTAGATCCACCCACGGTGACCAGCGCACCCCAGCCGCGTGCCGCAGAGGCTGCCAGCACTTCGGTTCCAGGAGTCACCTGATAACGGTCGATATAACCGTTATAGGAGGACGACACGGCATTCATGTCCCTGACCAATCCCTTGATGCGGGAATTGTTGATCATGGACTGGCCCTTGAGCACGCCAGCCAGCAAGACACCGATAATGACCAGAACGATGGCAATTTCAACCAGGGTAAAACCGGATTGCTTGGATTTGGAAAATTTCATAGTTGCTCCTGATAAAGTTAAATCTGTTGAGCTGTTACTGCCATTAATCATAGTCAAATTTCAATTTTTGATCAGATTCTTGAATTCCGGCAGGTATGCATTGTTCGGTTATACGTGAAGTGTTTCGATAATGCAATTAAGTTTTGGCAATATTTCGTCATAAATTTATTATTTTTGATTAATTTTGTTGTTTTTGTGCAAGTAAAATCGCTCAGTGTGGCTGCGCCCAACCCGCAATTTCTGCCCGGCGTTCCTGCAAAAAGCGCAATTTTGCAGCATCGGTAATCTGACCACTGTGCAGCAACCCATCCAGCAGCGCGAGCGCCTGATCATATTCCTGCAGATCAGCCAGCATAAAGATATCCATCTGTTTGGCCCAGTCCGGCACAATGGCGCCGGTGGCCCGTTCGCGCAGCGCCTGCGCGTACTGTTCGGCCAGCGGCAGATCATCCAGGCGATGCCGGGCCATGATGGCGGCATTGGCCAGCGCTTCCCAGCGTCGGTTCGGATCGGCAAAAAACTGCCGGTAGACGAAGTCGTACATCTGTCGCCTTTTGACCGGATCACCGGTTTCACCATACACGTGGCTGGCCAGATACAGGGGATAGCGCCCGAGCGGGTCGAGCTGCAGACTCAGTGCCAGCCAGTTCTGGACCCGCTTGAAATCAAGCTGATGATATGCAGCCTGCAGACCCGGCTGATCATCAAAGCTCTGTACATACAACAGCAGCAGTTTGGACAGCGCAATCGGCTCACCCAGGCTGAGCACCTGCAATGCCGGCAGCGACGGCGTCGGCGGCAGGTTGGCAGCGTCGGGACGCTCTGGCGGGTGACTGAAATGCCACAGCAGCTGTGCGCACAGGCCCAGCATCAGCAGCAGCAAAACCGGTTTCGGGACAGTGGAAAGTGGACGTACCGGCATGGTCAGATATTTTTGCGGTAGATATCGAACAGGGCCGCACCTGACAGCAGTGCCAAATAAATGGCGCCCTGTCCGGCCAGCAGCACGAGTGCATGCAGGTCGCCTGTGTTGTAGACCAGCCAGTCGGTGCGGGTGAAATTATCCAGATGGGGTAACAATGCCGACAGGCTGTCGACCATGAAGTTGATGATGCGTTGCGACGCCGTGTTGTCGGCCAGCGGTTGATGACCGATCATCTGCAGCGTCGTGACCGAGCGGGCCAGCACGTAGAATCCCATTACCGCACTCAGCGCCGGCATGACCTGGTTGAAGGTCAGCACGCACAGCACGCTGAAGGCGATCATGATCCAGCATTCGATAATGAGAGACACGGTCCAGATGACACTTTGCAGGGGTGGTGCCAGCAGCGCCGTGAGCACACCAAACAGCAGTGCCGGCATGACTGCCAGCAGGGCAAAGCCGGTCAGTTTGCCAAACAGATAGACGCCGCGCGGCAGCGGCAGGGCCAGCACCAGCTGCAATCCTTTGTCATTGAATTCGCGCACCATGCTGGTGACCACAAACGTGGCCAGTAAAAAGACGGCGGCAAAGCGCAGCAGTGCCCCCAGCAGCGCCAGCTGGATTTCCAGTTTTTCAGTCAGGGCCATCTCATTCAAAAAGCCGCTCACGGCAATGCCGGCCAGCAGCACCACGGCAAACAGCCAGCTCAGGCGATTGCGCAGGGCTTCAAGCAAGGTGTAATGGGCGATAGTGCGAATCTGTTTCAGCATGGCAGGTGACAGGTTATAAAGGAAGGGCGTAGACCGGCAGGGTATTGGTGCCGACACAGACTGCGCTGCCTTGCCCGTAGCCGGTGGTCAGGTTGCCGTCATCGAGCTTGCTGTCAACTTCGTTGGCGACGTCGCAGGGCAGATCGAAAATGACGATGGCATTGATGGCCGTCGGGTTGTTCGCGGTGAAAGACGGCACCAGTCCGTTTGCCACCGCGGCAGAAACGATGTGCACCGGACCATACGTGGTATTGAGGTAGTTGGTTGGGGTGGCGCTGGAGATGGTTCCGATAATTCCGGCACTGTACAGTTGCAGCGGCGCCTGGGCCACTTCCGATCCGAGCGCCGCAGCACCGGCTGCGCTGACGGCACCGTCAATGACGCCATTGCCGTTGGTTCCGGCTGCTGCGGTCAACACCGGGTTGGCGCTGATGTAGTTGAACGGCAGCGGCAGGTCGCCGGGCAGATAGCTGTAACGCTGTTTGAAATACGCCGTTGCGGTGCGCAGATCCCCAACCATGGCAACCACATCTTTGGCTTTGGCGCTGCTGATGATGGCCTGGCTTTTTAGAACGCCGTACAGGAGCGCGCCGATGATCACCAGCACGATGGACATCTCGACCAGCGTAAAGCCGCGCTGGTTTGCATTGGCAGGGAAATGATGTGAGTTGGTCATGGGCAGTTCGACGGTTGAGGATTGCCGACCGGGATGGTGGCCGGGAGCGCGACATTACAGGCGGCCGGCGGAATGGCCGGGTTGTTGGCACCCAGACAGCTCGGCCAGGGGGTGGCGGACGCCGTGCAAGGTTGGCAGTACGACCTGCAGCTTGAAATGAACTGCTCTGAAACCAGAGGCTGCAACAGATCCTGCGCCGACATGAAGGTCACGATGTCATCAAACGGGCCGCCCGTTGCCCCCAGTTTGGTGGTGACGGGCCGCATGACAAAAACAGCGGTAGCGGGGGTGGCGTTGGTTATTTCATCAGCTGCGGTCGGATTGGCATTCTTTTGTCCCTGCACGGTTTTGGCGCCGGCACCGTTCATGCCCGCCGACACCAGTACCACCACGGCCTTGTTGGTCAGCAGCGTCAGCGCGGCGACGCCGTCGCCCTGGTTGACGGTCAGCGCAATGCTCGGAGCGGCGAGCTGACCGACGTCAAAGGTAGTGGCTGCGTTGGTCTTGACGGTCCAGTTTTTGGTGGAATTGGTGCCGTTGGCGACCTGATAGGTAAAGAAATTGCCCCAGCCGTCAGTCACGGCATCTTTTGAAATCTGCAATGTTTTCCAGGGCAACACGCCCGAGTTTGCCGTGCAGGCTGACGGTGTACCAATCGGGGCGCCGACGCTGGTGTCCGGGCAGGGCAGAAATCCGTTGCTGCGTAAATAGTTGATCAGCGCGGTTTTGATCAGTGCCTGTTTTGTCACGGTTGTGGAATACGCCGCATTGGTCAGATTGGCGGTGGCCATTTTCAGACCCATGGTCAGCATGATGCCGGCCAGCACCACGACGATCGCCATTTCAGCCAGCGTGAAGCCGGGCTGTTTTCTGGTCAGGTTAGATAACTTACGCATGATTTTGGTTTTGGTCCCTGTTCGTTAGTGCCGGGTGAGCGGCGCCGGTGTCAGTTCTGGCGCAGCCTCGGTCGGTTCATCAATGCTGTGCAACGTGCCGGTGTGCAGGTCGAGCGTGTCACCGACCTTGATATTGACCCGTTTGCCGCCGGCGGTCTGCAGCGAAATTTCTGCTTTGTGACCCGGTTTCTGCGCCACATGCACACGACCGCTGTAGTCATTTTCGTCGTGCTCAATCTGGTTGATCCAGGTGGTTTTTTTGCCGCTGCTGCTGGTTACATAACCGTTCAGCGTAACCTGTTCGGGTTCGGGCTCGGACCCGGACCCAGATCCGGTCGCGCTGGCGGTGGGTGCGGCACTGAGCGTTGGATTGAGCCGGTGCATCTGATCCAGCCTGGCACGTTCCGGCGCAGTCGTAAACAGTCTTCCAACCAGTTCGTCCTGCGCAATGGCCGGTAACGTCAGCGTGGCCAGCATCGTCAATATGATCAGTCTGGTGTGCATCTTATGGCCCCGCCGCCAGTCGTGGCGCAGCGGCATCGGTGCTGTCACCTCCCGCCTTGCCCATGGTAATCCAGATCAGGCTGCATTCGGCATACAGCATTGGTGTAATCCGGGTTGAATCGCCATTTTCGTTGCGTTTAAGGTGGCAGCTTTGCAGGTCATACAGCTGGCGGGCCTGCAGGCCGTCCAGAAACCGGAACAGTTCCATTTCATGCAGCAGATTCATTTTTACTGTCATTTTGCTGCCGCGCAGTTCCAGCCCAGCCATGTCGATGGCCGGATCGACTACGAATAATTGCTGGGGCGCGATTTCATAGTCAAGCGGCTGCAGGGTCGCGGCTTTCTGGATGGCCTGAATGCTTTCTATCCAGTCCAGCCGCAGTTCTGGTCCGATAAAGTGCTGTGTGGTCAGCGGCAGGTATTTGGGTTGATTGTCCAGTATCTCGCGTTTTTCATTTTCTGCCTGGCGATATTGTTCTCTGGTGCTGTTTTGCAGTGCCTGGGCCCGGTTGAAAATTTCAACCTGTTTGTCCAGCATATATTGGGTACTGAAGATCAACGCGGTGCCAATGATCGCGCACAGAATGAAGGTCAGGGTGGCGCGCCGTATCATAGGAAATTCGTCACGCAGAAACGAATATTGGCGCGCTGCTGCGGGTTTGCCGGTGGCCTGGTTATTAGTCGCCATTTACGGTTTCCAGACTATATGCAATTCGAAACCGGGAGTCAGCGTCTTGCTGTCATGTCCGGCTTCTCCGTTCAGCGCCACGCTCGGGCTTATATCCAACGGCATCTGCACCGCAGTGACCTGCACGTTTTTGTTTTTCATCAGTTCGGCGATGAGCAGATTGACACTGTCCAGTGCTGACCGGTAATCATGTTCAAACGGTACGACCACGCCTTTGACAGTCACGGTTTCAGCGGGGCGGGCGGGCAGACCGACCAGTGTGGCATCCAGCGTAGTGCTGTTTTGCCCGGTGGCCTGCGCCGCTGCCAGTGCCTGCGCCTGCGCGGCAGCGTCCTTGCCGTCGCTGACTGCCCAGTTCAGTTCGTCGAGTCTGAGTCGGGGCAGATGAGCCAGCGCAGTGCCGATCAGATTCATTACTTCGGTCGGTCGTGAACTGTTTTGCAGCAGCAGGTTGTGCACGTTGACCGAGGCCTTCATATCCTTCGGGTTGACCAGTGTTTTCGGCATGCTGGCCAAGACTTCCTGATAGTGCCGCTGGTTGACGGCCGTGAGTCGTTCCTGCTCGCCGAGTCGTTTGGTGGTATCGATTGCTTCAAGCGTGTTGGCGCCACTCCACAATAAACAGCCGGCCAGCGCTGCGACACTGAACAGGTACAGAATAATGCGCAACTGCCAGAGCAGGTAGGCGTGACTTTGTTCCTGCAGCGCGTAGTGACTTTCAGGCGTTGTGCGCCCGAGCAGTGCCAGCAGCAGCCCATCGGCCAGACCGGTATCCGGTACATGCCTGAGTCTGAATTGCCGGGCGGCGTCGTTCAGGTCGATGTAACGGTATGAAGCGGTATCCGATTCCGGATTGTGCTGCTGCATCGCGTGCAGCGTATCCGGATTGTCCAGTACCACTATGTGCAGCGCCTGGCCACGCTGCAACAGCCGCGCATTGGCCAGGAACAGCCGGGTTTTGGCAATTTCCTGACTGGAGAGGTCGGCGATGGCATCCGGCTCGTCAGAGGTCAGCTGAATCAGGCGCGAAAAACGCAAATAACCGTTATGGAAAAAGTTCTGGCGCAGCCCACTCGACTGGTGCGTAATCAGCAAGATCGATTCGTTGCCGGGTTTGAACTGATTGAACAGTACCGCGCTGAATAGCGCTGCAGAGAAAATGCCGGCGATGGGCACCTGCTGCTGTTGGATTGCTTCTATCCATGGTGCGATCAGCGCCGGGTTGGTCATGCCGGAAAACAGCATGATGTCATCTTTTCTGCCGTTTTTTTCCCGACCCTGGTGACTGGCGTGCCGGAACGGTGTGTCGCGATATAGCTGCAGCAGGCGCCGTTCGATCAGATTCTTGCGGGTTTTGCCGAGTACGTGCGGCATCGTGTCGCGCTGAAAATCTTCTTCGATCAGATCCATGAGCAAGAACACCGGCACCTGGGTAAATTCACTCAGGTGCACAGACAGCGCCTGCCAGCCGTTTGCGTCATTCTGAAAACTGACGGCATCGGACAGCCGGCCACTCTGCCACATTCTGGCAGTCAGCTCGGTATTTGTCAGATAAAGTAAATGTTTACGCAAAAATAACCTTTTAATTCGTCACGTTTTTATTTTGCTGATCAAATCGTAAATCGGACCAAGCACCGACAGCATCACCCAACCCAGAATCAAGCCAAGCACCACGGTCATGATCGGTTCAATCAGCGATTCGACCCGCTCGATCATTTCCTTGATTTCACGGTTGTAAAAATAGCTGACATTGTGCAGCGCCTTGTCCAACTGCCCGGTTGATTCGCCGACCTTGAGCATGCGGATCACCAGCGGCGGAAAAATACCGGTGGCTTCAAAGGCCGCAGTCACACCCATACCGTCCGAGATCAGCTGCCGCGCACGGCGCAGACCAGCGGCGATCACTTCATTGTTGACGATTTCTTCCGATAACTGGATCGCATCCAGAATGGTAATGCCGGCTGCGTACATCAGGGCAAAGAAGGTGGTGAAACGGGACAAAATGATTTTATGCAAAATCGGACCGACCAGCCAGATGCGCAGCTTGTAGCCATCAAAGCGATAACGGGCCGGCGGGCTGTTTTTGATCAGTATTTTGAGACCAATAAAGCTGACGATCGGCAGACCAATAATGACGTACCAGTAGTTGACAAAAAGATTCGACACGAAAATCAGCGCCACGGTATGAAACGGCAGTTCACCACCCATGTTTTTGATAAAGCTGATTAGTTGCGGCACCAGATAAATCATCAGAAAAAAGGTCACGCACATCACCACCGTGCCGACAAAGGCCGGATACATGATGATTTTTTTGGTTTGCGCGGCCAGTTCGTCGCGCCACTTCAGGCTGTCGCTGAGATTGTTGAATACTTCCGATAATTTTCCACTTTGTTCGCCGGCCGTAATGAGGGCGACAAAAGTGCGGTCAAATACCTCAGGATAGCGCGCCAGTGCTTCGGACAGCTGCAGACCGCCTTCGATGTTTTCAATCAGGTCGGCGACCACTGTACGAAAGCGCGGACTGTCGGTACTGTCGCGCAGATCGGACAAACCATCCAGCAGCGGCACACCGGCCGCCGTCATCTGTTCCAGATGAAAACAGAAAATGATCAGATCGCGCCGGCTGACTTTACCTTTGCCAACGGTAAAGGTCTTTTGCGCCTGCAGCCGGTAATCGATTAAATCCAGCTCCATGCGCTTTAAGCGCAGCTCCAGATCGGGCAGGTTGTTGGCATCCATGTTGCCGCGTACAATCCGGCCACCCTGATCCATCGACTGATAAGCGTACATCACCATAAGCGAGTCCCGGCTGTCATAGCAGGCGATCCGTGAGATCGATCACGCGTGAAATTTCATCCAGTGAGGACGACCCGTCCAGAACCCGGCGCACACCGTCGTCGGCCAGTGGCCGAAAGCCGCCGGCCAACGCGGCCTTGCGAATTTCGCGCATGGTTTCGCGGCGCGCAATCAGGTCATCGAGCTCGCTGTTAATCTTGAGCAGTTCCATGATGCTCATGCGACCCTTGTAGCCCTGATGATTGCAGCGCTCGCAGCCGACTGCCTGATAAATGATGGCCTCGGGCGCATCGGAATGCAGACCCAGCAAGCGCCGCTCAATTTCATTGGCGGGCTCACCGACCTTGCAGTGCGGGCAGAGCCGGCGGATCAGCCGTTGCGCAACAATGCCGATAATATTGCCGGCCATAATATCCGGCAGGATGCCGATGTCCTGCAAGCGCGGGATCGCGCCGATCGCCGAGTTGGTATGCAGCGTGGAATACACCTGATGGCCGGTCATGGCCGCAGAAAACGCCATTTCTGCGGTTTCGTCATCGCGGATTTCACCGATCAGAATGATGTCGGGATCCTGACGCATCATCGAGCGAATACCGTTGGCGAAACCCAGCTTGACCGATTCGTTGACCGAAGTCTGGCGGATCATGTTCATCGGATATTCGACCGGATCTTCCAGCGTCATAATGTTGACGCTTTCGGTGTTGATATGATTCAGAATCGAGTACAGCGTGGTGGTTTTGCCGCTGCCGGTCGGGCCGGTGATCAGAATGATGCCTTCCGGGCGCGCCAGCATCAGTTTGAGCATGGTCAGCGAGTCGTCATCCAGACCCAGTGCATCAAGCGGCACGATACCTTTGGAACGATCCAGAATCCGCAATACCACGTTCTCGCCGTGTGCAGTCGGTTGCGCCGAGGCGCGGAAATCGATCTGGCGACCGGAAAAGCGGATCGAAATCCGGCCGTCCTGCGGCGCACGGGTTTCGGCGATATTCATGTTGCTCATCACCTTCAGACGCACTGCCATGGCCGGCCAGTAGTTTTTGTGCAGACTGCGAATCTGGCGCAGGATGCCGTCGATCCGGTAGCGAATGCGCAAAAAAAACTGTTCCGGTTCAAAGTGGATATCAGACGCGTTCTGCTGGACTGCATCGGCCAGAATCGCATCCATCAGGCGCACCAGAGGCTGGCTGTACTCGTCCGAGACGCTCTTGAAATTCTGATCAATGATCTCACCGGTTTCAATCTCATGCAGAATACCGTCGATCGACAGTTCAAAGCCGTAATACTGGTCGATGGCCCGGTTGATGTCGGATTCGGACGCCAGAGTCGGCGTGAGCGTGGCATCCTTGCCCAGCATGGCACTGATCTGATCGAGCGCGACGATGTTGGAGGTATCCGCCATGGCCAGCATCAGATTGTTCGATTCCTTGTTGAATACCACAGGGAAGACCTTGTAGCGCTTGGCCACTTCCTTGGGAATCATTTTCAGCGCGGCGGCGTCCACCACCATATTGGTCAGATCGGTGGACTGCTGCCCGAGGTTTTCAGACAGCGCCTCACGGATCGTTGCATCAGTGACGAAACCCAGCGAGATAAACAGTTTGCCCAGCGGATCACCGGTACGTTTTTGTTCTATGAGCGCAATGCGCAGCTGATCTTCGCTGATCACACCTTTTTTGATCAGCAGGCTGCCTAACGGTAGTTTGGTTTTTTCAGACATGGTTCAGTGCCTGTCTGGCTCGGTGTTCAGGGTCTGCTGCAATTGCGCTGCGCGGACCTTGGCGGCGTCCGGGTTGAAACTGCCGGGCGCGGCATTACCCAGAGCGAGCGCCTTCTGATAATAGTCCAGTGCCAGTTTTGACTGACCGAGACGGTCCAGACTGATGGCCAGATTGAACGCATAGCTGGCGTTGCCGGGCGTGCTGGCAAAGGCGCGGAAATAGGCATCCTGCGCTTCGGTCCAGCGTGACTGCTCCGCGTACACGTTGCCCAGTTCAAACAGGGCAGGGCCGAACTGCGGGTTGCGCGCCAACAGTTTTTTCAGCTGGCTTTCGGCGCGCTCCGGGTCGCCCTTTCCCAGACTGGTCAGACCGGCGATGGCATCCGGGTCGGCCGGGTCGAGGTCCAGCAATTTTGAATACAGGGCGGCGGCCTGTTCATTCTGGCGCTGCCGCAGTGCGATGGCGGCCATGCCCAGCAGCGCGTCGCGGTTGTTGTGTTCTTCATGCAGGACCGCTTCGTACAGTGGCCGCGCGCCTTTGTTGTCGCCGCTCATGAACAGTTGATAGGCTTTGGACAGATTGGCGTTGACCGAGGATGCGACCAGATTGCGCTGCACCTGGATACCCTCTTTGGCCGGCGCCGGCGCCGGTGCTGCAGCAGCTGCATTAGGCAGTCCTGCTTGCACCGGTGCGGGGCGGACCTTGCGCTGTGCCACGCGCGCGCCGATATCGGTCTGAGCAGCCGGTTGGGGAGCCTGGACAGAAGCCGGTTTCAGGTCTGGTGCGGCTGGCTGTGCAGGCATCGGTACCGGAGCCTGAACCGGCTGGGTTGCCACGGGCCCGTTCAGCGCCACTGGTCCCGGATGGCCCGCTGTGGATTGCCAGTAGTAATAAGCGGCTGCTGCGCACAGGGCGGCGATCAGTACGGCGCCGATACCGAAGACCAGCACCCGGTTCGAACCCTGCGTTTGGCTGGCCGCCATGACGGTCTGCGCCTTCTTTTGCGGCGACGCCGCTGGCGACGTTGCCGGCGTACTGATACGTGGCTGGCTGGCCGGTGCTGCCGGCATGGGCAGTTCGGGTTGCGGTGCCAAACTTTCCAGTGTCAGTGCCGGCGGTTCAGCGCTGGCGGGCTGGTTTGGCAGTTGCGGGGACAGCTCCAGTGCCGGCCCGGCCGGCTCGGTCGGTCGGGTATCCAGTTCGGGTTCGACCCGTAGCGGATTTTCCTCGGCGGCCACCGGTACTTCGATGGCGGGAAAATTTAACGGAGAGTCTGCCGGTACGGGCGACTCCTGCAATCCGCCTTTTTTTGCGTGCTCGGCCTTTTTCAGGGCCTGCATCAGCAGACTCATGGTGCACTCCGGTCGGTTCCGGCGGACTTGTCGGTGACCTTGTTGTCCGGTATGGTCCCCAACTGCAGTTTCGGTGCGTGCGAGGTTTCGTCACCATAAGGCATCTGTCCCAGCGATTCGCTGTTACTCATGCGCGAGCGATATTCCTTGTAGTCGCCATTGATGCTGGCGTCCTTGACCACCACGGGTTTGAGAAAAATCACCAGTTCCGATTTGGTGGTGGTTTCGTTGCGGTTGGCAAACAGGTTGCCGAACAGCGGGATCGAATTGGCAACCGGCACCGCATCTTTGAGGTTGTTGACACCGTCCTGCATCAGCCCGCCCATGACGGCGATCTGACCGCTGGCGACCTTGAGTATCGATTCCATTTCGCGACTCTGGATGATCGGTACATTGCTGACCACCGGCGGCACGGCGGTAGCCAGTGCCGGGTTGGGGTCCTGCACGTAACCGATTATGCGTGAAATGCTGGGGCGCACATTCAGCGTGACATCGTCACTGTCGGTGATCTGGGGCGTCACACTCATCACGAAGCCGACCGGCACGGTGTTCAGGGTCGAGGTATAGGTTGTGACCGCGGCCACACCGATTGAGCCCGGGGTGGTGGTGGCAGTGATGGTGAAGTAAACATTGTTGTCCACGACCTTGAGCAGCGCGGTCTGATTGTTCAGTACGCTGATAGTGGGGCTGGAAACCACTTTGACCTTGCCGAACGATTCCAGCAGTTGCACCGTGGCGGCAATGTTGCCGAGCTTGCTGGTCGGGTTCAGATAAGTCATGGTCATCAGTCCTGCCGACAGGCCCGGCGCGATCTGGGCCGGCAGCGGTACGCCGTTGACCGGGCTCTGATTGAAGCCGGTGGTCGAGGTTGCGCCGGTTTTCAGGCTGGACCAGTTGATACCCTGCTGGTACTGGTCATTGAGCTGCACTTCGACTACGGTGGCTTCGATGAGCACCTGACGTTTGGCTGACGACATCACCAGATCAAGAAATTCCTGGATGCGCTCGTGCTGGCGCCCGGTAGCGCGCACTGCCAGCAGTCCGTTTTCCGGATTGGCAATCACGGACGCGGCTTCCCGGAACGTGGAGCGTGGCGTTTTTGGCGCGATCACCATGACGGTCTTTTTGCCCTCGGCGTTGGCTGCATTCGGATCAGGGGCGGGCGTGGCCGGCGTGTCGTCCTGCTGGGTACCGTTGGGGTTGGCGTCCGTGGCGCCAGGCATGACCTTGTCGGTTTCATGCAACAGGTCGGTGACGTTTTTGACCAAAGTAGGCCAGAAATCATTGTTCGACTTGTTTTCAATGGCCGTGGTCGAATTGTTGTTGGCGGTACCGCTGGTGCCGGTCACCGAGCCACCGGCCGACGAAATCTGATTGGCAATGGTGACGACGCCGGTGGTATGGCGCGAAATGTTGACGTAATCAATCTTGTAGTTGCGCAGGAACGGGGTATCCGGCATGACCAGCAGATTGTTGCCTTCCAGCTCGTAGCGCATGTCGACTTGCTTCGAGATCCGGTTCAGGATATTGGGCAAGGTCTGGTTGAGCGCGTTCAGGGTCACTTCCCCGTGGATGCCGGGGTGGACGTCGATATTCACCTTGGCGTCACGTGCTAGGGCAAACAGCAGGTTCTGGACCGGCACCTTGTATACCGAGACACTGTAGGTTTCGGGTGCTGCACTCAGTTTGGGCGGAGCAAGGCTGGCACTTTGCTGCACCGGTTCCGGAATCGCACCCTGGCTTGGTGCGGGTGCGTTCAGGTGCAGAGTCGAAGGTGAAATCAGCTGGGTGCCGCAGGCCGATAATGCGAGGCTGGCACAGCAGACATAGCAGCATTGCACTAATTTATTCATTGTCCTGAACGCTCATCATTTAATTGGCTCTTGGAAATATTGCATTGGTAGCAGGTTAGGGCATATTTTTCAAATCGGCAAGTAATTTTGCTAAGCTTAATTCGTTCCGAAAAGGTCTAAATATTGCCTTTTTCCTTCTTTATACCGGCTATTGTGCGCAACTGTGGCTTATATCCCCATTTTGATGTTAATTGATTTATCGTCGTCAAAGCATCAGTTTTGTTGGGGAAATTACCGTACAGTATGCCGTAGTACGCGTTGGCGTTTTTTTGCACCCGGTACACATGAACATCCTGCAGCCCGGTCTGCCCTTCCATCCGGTTCAGATACCGCACTATGTCATTCTGATCAGCCGTGGTGACCAGTGCAATCTGAATACTGAATTGGTCCGACGTGAGGTCGTTGAGCCAGACCTCGGTTTGCGCCAGACGCTGCTGAACCGGCACGAGGAGCGGCGTTTCGGTCCGAACCACTGCTGCAGTCTCAGGTTTGGCCGGCTCTGTCACAGCCGTGCTGACCGGCGCCACGGTTACAGGCGAAGCCGGTTTTACTGCCGGGGCTGTCACTGCAACGGTTGCTGCAACGGGCACAGGAGCAGGAGCAGGAGCAGGAGCAGGAGCAGGAGCAGGAGCAGGAGCAGGAAGGACACTGGCAACCGGCGCAGCCACAACCTTTGGGCGCAGGCCGGTCACAATGCCGGACCAGAACAGCAGGGCAACTCCGAGGCAAATCAGGCCAAGCAGGGCCAGTCCGTGCCGATAGTCAAAGGTCAGCAGTGCGGGACGATGGAATTCACTGTCAGCAATGGCGGCCTTGACATGCTGTTCGGTAATGGAGCCGGCATTGGCGGCAAACGCGGCCAGCAGCGACTTGTCGGCCAGTATGCTGATGCGTCTGAGTATGCCTCTGGAAGCCCGGCTGATCAGTTTTGCCGCACCCGGGGTGAAGATGTCCGGACCGTGGTAGCCGGCCATTCTGAGCCGAAAGCGCAGATATTCAGGGACATTGGTTGGTGTCATGGGCGGAACCGTGAAACCGTTGCTGATACGTTCTTTCAGCTGGCGCATTTGCGGCAGGCTCAGGTTGGCGTCCAGTTCCGGCTGGCCGAACATGACGATCTGCAGCAGTTTGTGATGGGATGTTTCCAGGTTTGACAACAGCCGGATTTCTTCGAGCGTCTCAAGCGACATGGCCTGCGCCTCTTCGATCAGAAGCACCACCTGTTTGCCGCTGATATGTTTGCTGATCAGTTCGGCGTTGAGCATGCGGATGACTTCGTCGGGCCGTTTGCCGCCGGTGGCTAATTCCAGTTCACCGGCAATGGTGTAGATCACCTGTTCGCGGGTCAGGGTCGGGTTGACCAGATAAATCACTTCAACCTGATCGGCCAGCCGGTTTTCCAGCATGCGGCACAGCGTGGTCTTGCCGCTTCCGACTTCGCCGGTTACCTTGATGATGCCGTCGCCGTGCTCCACAGCGTAAATCAGTGCTTCCAGAATTTCACCGCGCTGGTTGCCGGAAAAGAAAAAAACCGGATCGGGCGTAATGCCGAACGGGAGTTGTTTCAGGCCGAAATGGTTCAGGTACATTGTTGGTTTCTCTGTTTTTGTGTCATTCGATGCATTTCAGATAGGCCTGCTCAAGCGTGGCAACTTCGTATTTCGCACAGCATTCTTGCGGGGTACCGGTAAAGCGCAGCTGGCCATTATGCAGGATTGCCATGCGGTCGCAGATTTCTTCCACGTCTGCCAGGGCATGAGAACTGAAAAACAACGTACAGCCCTGTTTTTTCATGTTCAACAATTGTTTCTTGAGCAGTGAGCGTGCTTTGGGGTCCAGTCCGCTCATCGGTTCGTCCAGCACGTAGAGCTGGCGCTGCGCCAGAAAACAGCCTGTCAGTCCCAGTTTTTGCGTCATGCCCTTGGAGTAGTTGTAGACCGGGCGGGACAGCGCCGATGGGTCCAGATCAAGCGCTGTAAGCATCTGCGTTACCGCCTGTTCATCGTAAGCCACATCCTGCAACCGCAACACGTATTTCAGAAAGTCCGAGCCGGTCAGGTAATACGGCGGCATGAACCGTTCCGGCAGAAACGCCAGCCGGCTGCGCGCGGCTGTCTCGCGGTGACTGACCCCGAAAATCGAAATCTGGCCGGCTGCGACTGCGCAAAAATCCAGCAGGCATTTCATCAGCGTGGATTTGCCGGCACCATTCATGCCGACCAGTCCAAAAAACTCCCCCGGCATGACGGTTAAATCAATCTGCTGCAGCGCCGGCTTTTTGTCATAGGAATGAGCGATCTGGTGAAAATGGATTGCGGGTGTCGTCATGAATTTCGCTGGCCTGGTCTGGTGATGCAGTTGGTTATTTTTCAATGATACACGGCAACATCAGGACTGACTATCAGCGTGACCGGGCAAGTCGCCCCCTGTGTCTCGAGTTTGCGACAGAATTGCACCTCCCACCCTGCCACATCCTTTTATTGCACTTTGTCTGTTGAATAAAAATTACTCTGTGCGCCCGCGTGCAGAAAGGTTCGCCGGGTTGAACTATCGTGGCTTGCTGGTTACGCGGTCCTGCCAGTTCCATTTCAATCCCACGCCCCTGCTGTCAGCCGACAATGAAAGTCACATCATGAAAAAAATACTGCGCCCCATTCTGGCAATCGGTTTCGTCGCAACGCTGGCTTCCTGTGGCGCAGGAAGTAACGGTTCCATCCCGGCGTCCACGCCGGCGGTGTTGACCGCAGGCGCGGCTGCACCGTCACCATCATAGCCGGACACGATTACGGCGATCAGTTTGCCGTCCCAATATTCGATCAATGAGCGCAAGAAAACGGTAATGACATCAGGCCAGCCACGCCGTTTGGAAATCGGCTTTAGCAAAAACTCGCCATTTTCAACGTGCAAGTCCCGATTTTCGGGAATGATGTACACATGATTCGGTTCAATCGATAAGCGCTCAGTAATGAGCTCAACCGGCATCGCAGTGTAGGCGGGAAGAATTTTATGCAGCTGGGTCGGTGCCAGGGCAATGTGATTCACGATGACGACCCTGCAGGCGCATGCAGAGCAGCGCAGCGCAAAACGCACCGGACATGTCGACTTTTTATACGCCCGGTGCGAAGGGGTATACGGATTACCCGGCACTTGCTGAATAATCGGTGGCGCAATTAAAAGCTGCACCAGATGCAAAGCTCAGCGCTGACTTTTGGCGGTCATGGCTTCAGCGCATTTGATCTTCTTTGAGAAAATATTTTTTGGCAAACGCGACCAGCTGATTGTCGGTTGGATGATCAATGGTTTCGATGCTTATCACCTTGTCCGCGACCTGTCGCGATTAAAGTGAATGACCTGCGTGTCACTGTTTTGGGATTCTTTCGAAACTTGATCAGTCGAGCACATCAATGCTCGACTGGCGGATCGTGACAATACCCCCGCAACATTCAATATGCAGTGCGACAGCACATTCAGGAGCGTACCTGTGATTGCATGAAAATTTCAGAACGAATCAGAGTTGCGCCGACCGAATGTGACTATAATTCAGCTCGCCATCCGAACGACGTATGACACTTCAACCGATCAGGAAATTTATTATGCTGCAACCGTTTATTGTTTCTGCCAGCCTTGTCGCATTAGCCGAAATCGGCGACAAGACGCAACTTCTTTCCCTTGTTCTGGCAGCGCGTTATCGCCAACCGGTTCCGGTGGTTCTGGGGGTATTGGTCGCGACCCTGGTCAATCATGCCGGCGCAGGTGCAATCGGCACCTTACTGTCCAATGTGTTACATCCGGCAATACTGAACTGGGCAGTGGTTGCCTCGTTTGTTTTGATGGCAGGGTGGATACTGATTCCGGATAAGCTTGACGAAAGTGAAATAACCATGCCAAAGAAGGCGATGGGAGTGTTTGGTACGACTGTGTTCGCCTTTTTTCTGGCAGAAATGGGCGATAAGACCCAGGTTGTTACCATCGCACTGGCGGCCCGCTACCACGATTTTTTCAGTGTTGTCGGCGGCACCACGGTGGGCATGATGTTGGCGAATGTTCCTGTGATTTATCTTGGCAGCCGCTTTGCCAGCCATCTTCCGGTAAAAGCAGTGCATATCCTTGCCTCTGTTATTTTTGTTGTACTGGGAGGACTGGCGTTAAGAAATGCACTGACAGGCGCGTCAATTACCGGCTAATTCGGTAACGGAATCCTATTTTTTGAACCTGAATTAATTTACAAATTCGGATTTTGTATTAAACGCCAGTTCCATTGGCCTGGGCATGGGTGTGACGGATTACTGGTTCAGTGAACTCTATGTAGCCTACGCAAAAGCGGGTAGTGACGTAACCCACCTCGATTCAGTTTCATGGCAAAACACTTTTTTGCTGATAGGCTCCGATACACCGGTTGATGTAGGTCTTTATACTGAGGTTGAATATGAAAATGACCGCAGTGCCGGAGAAAAAATCGCGCTTGGTCCTTTAGTTCAAGCAGATTTTGGATTGACGAAAGTGAACCTGAATTTGATTTTTCAGCGAAATTATTGCGCTGATTTCTCCAACCCCATGGTAATGAATTATCAATGGCAGGTGAAACGTTACTGGAATCAGCCGGTCGATTTTGGTGTGCAGGGTTTTGGTGAACTGGGTCAATGGAATCACTGGGAACCAATGGATCAGCAATCGCACCGGATTGGCCCGGCTGTCTTTGGAAAACTCGACGTGGGTGAGAAACAGGCTATCAACTACAATGCCGCGCAGTTATTTAATGTGTTAAACGAGACCCATGCCACTACCTTGCGCCTGCAGGCTGTCTATGGTTTCTGGCAGTCTTGAGCGCTTGAAGCCGTTATTTGACATCGTCCTCGTCGCTTTCCATTTGGATAACAAGCGACTTGTCGATTTTAAGTTCATTAACCGGCAGACGCTTTAAACAGGCAAGCGAAGAATAACCGGTCCCAAAATCATCAATCGACAATTCAACCCCGGTTGCGTGCAGACCCTCCAGCGTTTGCCATGGCCAAGTATGTCTGATTCATCCGGACATTTTATGACAGCGCCGATTCGAATAACTGGCGTATAGGAAGGTGAGCGATGGAGCGGCTGATCGCCCCGTCAGGCGGACGCAGTGGTGGGAATCAAACAGTTCGCTGTGGCGTTGCTGGCCTGGACCGGCTGGACCGCACTGTTCGACGCTGCGGTTGCCGGTTGGGCAGGCCGGAGGCGGGCCTGGCGACTTCAGCAGTGCCGACAGTGACTGTCCGGTCGAAATGTTGTCGGTGAAGATGGAGATACGGTACCGATGTCCATAAATCCTCCCTGGGGGTACAGAGTTTATCGGCAGGTTTTTAAAAAGCTGAAGCGTTGTGTTGGTAAATTGAATTATTGGCGAAACCTGTTTGCGCAGACAGTCATGGTCGATATGCATTTTGCAAATTTGCATAGACTGGCCGAGATCAGTTCATGATGCCGTTTTAGCGGCCTAATAAAGTCAGCCGCTGCGACAAATTTCTTGAATTGTTTGGTTGGCAGAAATATCAATGATATCTGTTCGGCAAATCCATGCCCGGTGAACAGTTTGAAACCTCTTTGAATACAATTTAAGCGGGCAACTTTGAAGTCACACCTATGGCCGGAATGTTTTGCACTTGCCGGCCATTGAGTTATGCGCTAGTGTATATACTATTGTGTATATCAATTGAGGATGCCATGCACCTGCACATTGCGAAATGGGGGAATAGTCTGGCTTTGCGACTACCTGCGGTCTTTTTGCGTACCTTCGCCATTAAAGAGGGTGATCGAGTCCAGGTTAACATCACGGTTGATGGCTCTATTAATATTCGGGCCGCCAAGTGGGATCGCAAAGCATTTGCGGACGAACTGAAAATTGTGCGCGATGAAATGCCAATGGGCCAGTCGGTTATTGAAGAATTGCGACGCGGAGGCAGGTATTAATGGTGTATGTGGATACAAGCGTCCTCGTGGCGTTATGCGTAAACGAGCCGAAGAGCGCTGTCGTTTCCCGATGGTATTCCGGTAGCCAGACCGAGTTGAGCTCTGCGATATGGTGCGTCACTGAGTTTGCCAGCGCATTGGGAATCAAGCAGCGAACCGGACAAATTTCAGCAGCGCAGGGAGTTCTGGCCTGGCAGGCGTTTGAGCGACTCTGCGCAGCAGATTTACAATTGTTGCCAATTGATCCGGAAACGTTTTATCGTGGCGCCATACTGACGCTGGAACCGGCTACTGGATTGCGTGCGGGCGACGCACTGCACCTGGCGGTGGCACTGGACATTAAAGCAAAAAGCATTGCTACGCTCGACGATCTGCTGGCGAAAAACGCCAAAACATTGAAAATAAAACCAATTGTTTTCTGACGTTACAACGAGTAGCAAGTGCCGGGAAGGAAGAACGAAGCAAAAAAAGGCTGCAATGTAATTCGATCAGACGACGGAACGCGGTGACGTTACCGGGTAATTAGAAGAATTTTCAATTCAAGTGAACTAAATATACTCTTGCTTAAGTTTAGTCGAACAAATCCGGTTGCTGTGCCGTGAAGACTTCAGAGGCACTGCTGATAGTTGATCCGGCCAGTTCCAGCGCGCTACCGCAACGCCCCCTACGAGGCAAGATATTCTCGAACTGCGAACCAAGAACACCTACAACAGCGGATTGTCGTGCATTTGCGCGATGACCAGGTTGGCGAACCGCTCGGGATCGTCTTCCTGGATGAAATGGCCGCCATGTAGCGTAGTGTGCAATTGACCGCGTGTGCCGGGCACCCGATCAAGGAAGATCGCATCGCCCTTGCCCAGCACCGGATCGCGATCTGAAAAGCAAGTCAAAAACGGCTTATCCCATCGGCCAAGTATTTCCCAGGCGGCGCGATTCGCACCGGCTTCGGGATCGTCAAATTTCACAGGTACCAGCGCTGGGTAGATACGGGCCGCCGCCTTATAACGTCCCTCAGGAAACGGCGCGTTGTAGGCGGCAAGTTCAGCGGCTGACAATTTGCGTTGGGTGCCGAACTGAATAATCCGTCCTATCGGAAACCAGGGACTGAATCGAGCAAACTTCTCCCAAAGCCGCCATATCAGCGGCATTGGCGCTTCGCCCGTAGGCAGCCCTCCATTGGCTAGTGCGATACCGGCGAAACGTGTCTGGTTCTCGGCGGCCAGGCGCAAGCCGATCAACGAACCCCAGTCTTGGCACACCAGCGTGATCCTTTCGAGCCCTTGCGCTTCCATCCATTCCCGAATCCAAGCCACTTGGGTCGAGAAACCATAATCGCCTGATGAGGCGGGCTTATCGGATTTACCAAAGCCGATCAGGTCCGGAGCCAGCGCCCGGTAGCCGGCCATCACAAACAGTGGAATCATGTGGCGATACAGATAAGACCAACTGGGTTCGCCGTGCAGCATCAGCACCACCGGCGCGTCGCGAGGTCCCTCGTCGACATAGTGCAGTCGCAGTCCGTTACTTAATGAGAAGTAGCGTGGCGCGAAAGGATAGCCGGATAATTTGGAAAAGCGTGCATCGGGGGTGCGCAGAACTTGCATGTCGATGTTTCCCTAAATGGCGGCCGATCCAATCTGGCCGCGATGTTTTCTGGTTGGACCAGTGTCTGCTATCCCACCCGGCGATCCCATATCCGAAACGGACAGATGTTTGTTTTGTTTTGCCACCTGGTAGCATTCAGACTTCGTCCTTGAACCAGATTCTGATGCAACCATACAACATTCCAGGCGTTGTCTAACAGCGTCTACCCGACCTGCGCCGGGCGAAAACAGGAGAGGTCGGGTGTCGGACCGATTGTCTGACCGATTCGGACAAGTTAATGTCAGATTCTGATATTGGTCTTGTGCCGTCAGGCATCGATACTCAGCTCCATTCCAGTCGGCGGCAGGGGCCCTGACGGTATCGAGAGCAACCTATAATCAAAATGGCTATACAACATCTTGCGGACAAACTGGTGCTGGTTACGGGCGCTGGATCAGGAATTGGATTCGAGATCGCCCGACATTTCGCTGCGCAGGGCGCCAAGCTATTGCTGGTGGATATCAATGACGTCATTTTGGAAGTCGCGCGCCAGAAAATCTGCACAACCGGAGCAGATTGTCACATTTACCGCGTGGATGTGTCCGATCCAGAAGCCATGCACGACCTCTCGGTGCGGGTTCAGGCGGAACATGGCGTTCTTGATGTGTTGGTTAACAATGCCGGCATCGCGTTTCTCGGATCGTTTCGCGCCACGCCGTTGGCACAATGGCGTCGCACGCTGGATATCAATGTAATGGGAGTGGTACATGGATGCCATTACTTTTTGCCAGACATGTTAAAGGCGGGCGGAGCGCGACATATTGTCAATATAGCCTCGGCAGCAGGGTTGGCCGCCACGGCCAATATGAGTGCCTATAGCGCATCCAAACACGCCATCGTTGGGTTGTCGGATTGTCTGGCGCTCGAATTGAGCGGCAGTTCCGTGGCGATAAGCGTCGTTTGCCCGGGTGTGATCAATACACCGATCGCCCAATTCAGCGGATCGAACGTGGGAAAAAACATCAGCGTTGAGCAGGTGGCACGACTCGGTGAGTACTATCGCATTCAAGGTGCTGCGCCCTCAGTGGTCGGTGCGGCGGTGGTTGATGCCGTCCGAACCGGAAAATCTCTGGTGCTGGTCGGACCGTTTGCAGCACTGATCTACCATTTGCGCCGTCTGTCGCGTACGCTGTTGCACAAGATTTTAGTAAAAGAATCCAAGAAGATGGGATGGCTGTAAAAGAACGAGTATTAAAAACCGCGAATTGGCATCAGACCAATCGAATAATGTAGCACCAAGCTTAATTCAACCATGGAGACAAAATGAATAGAGCCGTAACTTCCGCGTTAAATCGCAACAAACCGTTAGCCCCGGTACACACATTGATGGCACGTGCCTGCGGCTTGGCACTGCTCAGTCTGTCACTGGGCGGTTTGTCCCAGGCGCAGGCTGGAGAATTCTCGCTGGACAATGGTGATCAAGGACACTGGAGCCTCGATATGTCACTCGGCAACGTGTGGCGCACCTCGAATGCCAATCGTGATCTTTACAGCAAACCGTATGGTGGTCTGGCCGGTGACGGCAACCAGGCGGGTGATCTGAATTTCGGCAAGGGCGATCCTGTGTCGACACCATTCATTATCAATGGCGAAGTCGAAGTCAAGCGCGGCAGCGGCGGCGTTTTGCTGGGTGTGCGCGCTTGGTATGACTACACGCTGGAAAACCGGACTGTGCCAATCGGTAGCGCAGCAACCGGTTACATACCGAACCAGCGCCTGTCCGACCAGTACATGTATCCGCTCACCAAATTCAGCGGCATTGCACTGAACAACGCCTACGTCTACGATAACTTCGAACCGATAGAAGGCAAGCCACTGAATGTCAAATTCGGTGATCAGGTGGTCAATTGGGGTGAGAGCCTGTTCATTCCGGGCATCAACCAGTTTGGTGCACTCAATCTCGGCGCTTTGGTCACACCAGGCGCCACAATCAAGGATGCGTTGATCCCGATTCCGCAAATTTCGGCCAACTGGGGACTCGGTGATGGCCTGAGCCTTGAAGCGTTTTATCAACTTTCTTACGTACATAGCGTAGCACCCGGCTGCGGCACGTTCTTTTCACTCAGCGATACATACAACTGCGGCGGAACCGGCCCACTACTGGGTGATTCGACTGGCGTAGGCCAGTATCAGCAGGTAACTGGTCTAACTCCGTTAAATGCGCTGACCGCCGGCCTGGACATGCCAAATTATCACCCGAACTTTGGTGTAATACCGCTGCCGGATATCTCGCCAAAACATCAGGGGCAGTTCGGCTTGGCCGCGCATAAATATGTTGACGCGCTCGATACCGATTTCGGTGTCTATGGCGCGATGTTCAACCAGCGTGTACCGATGCTCGACCTGGTCAAGATTGGCAACCCGAATCAATCCTCACTGTTCTCCGGTACCTTCAATGGCGCGCCTCCCGCAGCCGTATTAGCGCAAATCGGACAATTGGCGACTGGCGCGAAAGCTGCAGCACAAGGTGCAGCGGCAGCAGCGGCAGGCGGCAATGCTGCCATGGCAGCCAGCCTGGCGGCTAAGGCTAGCGCTGCCGCAGGCGCTGCTGGCGCGCTTGGCAGTATTTATCCGTTGATTACGCCATTGTCGATCCAATGGGATTATTCCGCGCCATTGCTTAAAGAATTTGGCGTCTCGGCCGCGACCGTGGTCGGTGGTTGGACACTGGCCGGCGAAGCCAGCTATACCATGGGCGTGCCGGTGCAGTTGAGCCCGGCGGACATGGTAGTCGGTGATTTGATGGGCAATCTGCCAGCCGCACTCGGACCAACCGGAGCTGCGCTCAAAGCCAATGCCGGGCCACTGGCAGGAATTGGCAGTTTGCCGGCCGGTACAACAGTCAAGGGTTACGACCTGCATGACAAATCGCAGATCCAGATGAATACCACCAAACTGCTCTCACAAGTCGCAGGGGCCGAATCACTGACACTGGTCGGCGAAATCGGTGCGCAACACTGGAGTGGCATCGGCAATCCTGACGATCCAAATTCAGTGCGCTATGGTCGTGCATTCACTTACGGCTATGCCGCACCGGCCGCAGTGTGTTCCGCGCTCAATCCGCATCCATCCTACTGCGCAACCCAGGGTTTCGATACCGCAAATGCCTGGGGCTATCGCATGCAGGCTGAACTGAGCTATCCTAATGCTTTGGCTGGCTGGAACCTGAATCCGCGCCTGTTCTGGGCACAAGATGTGCATGGCACCTCCGGTGACGGCATATTCCTTGAGCACCGCGAAACGCTGGGCGTGGCGCTGCGTGCTGAATACATGAACAAATATTATGCGCAGCTGACCTACACTACCTACAACCACAACGCCACTTACGATCAGATGAACGACCGTGACAACATCGCAGCCGTAGTAGGCGTGCATTTCTAAGAGATGGAACAAGGAGACCAATCAATGAAGAACGTATCAATTCGCTGCAAGCCGCTGGCAGCTTTGTTGGCCAGCGCATTACTTACTATCGCTGCATTACCGGCTCATGCCGACCTGACCAGTGCCGAGCAGGACAGGCTTGGCAAGGATTTGACACCGATGGGCGCAGAAAAGGCCGGCAATGCTGACGGCACCATCCCGACCTGGGATGGCGGTTTATCCAAACCGATAGCTGGTTTCAACCCGAAAGCCGGTTATGCCGATCCGTTTGCCTCCGAAAAACCGCTCTACACCGTGACAGCGGCTAACATGGCGCAATATAAGGAGCATCTGACACCGGGCCAAATGGAAATGTTCAAGCATTTCGCCGATTACAAGATGAATGTGTATACGAGCCATCGTACCGCAGCGTTTCCACAAAGCGTCTATGATTACGCCAAATCGGAAGCTGCCAAAGCGACATTGGTCCAAGGCGGCAATGGTGTGAAAAATCTGGTGCACTCGAACGTACCATTCCCGATTCCCAAATCCGGAATCGAAGTGATCTGGAATCACCTGATGCGCTATCGCGGCGGTAGCCTCGAGCGTTACTCTGCCACCTTTCCGGTCATGGCCAACGGTTCGTTCACGCCGGTGACGTTGCACGAAAATTTTTTGTTGGCATCGGCCAGCGCCAATCCCGAGCCTAACCGCCTGTTCTCGTTCCTGGCAGTGCTGACCGGGCCGTCCAGCATGGCTGGTGAGTCACTGTTGGTGATTGACCCTATCGATCAGGTCAAGGAAGCCCGCCAGGCATGGATGTACAACCCAGGTCAGCGCCGCGTGTTGCGTGCACCGGAAATTTCCTACGACGCGCCGGGCATGGGCGGCGATGGCCTGCGTACTCAGGATGACTACGATGGTTTCAACGGTGCACCGGATCGGTACGACTGGAAGTTGATCGGCAAAAAGGAAATGATCGTTGCCTACAACAACTACAAATTGACCAGCAAGAGTGTCAAATATACCGATCTGATCCGCCCTGGTCATATGAACCAGGACATGGTGCGCTATGAACCACACCGGGTGTGGGTTGTAGAAGCAACCTTAAAGCCGGGCAAGCGTCACATCTATGCCAAACGCACCTTCTATATCGACGAAGATAGCTGGCAGATCGCACACACCGATGCCTACGACGGCCATGGCGATTTATGGCGCGTCCACGAAATCGACGCGGTCCAGTACTATGACGCGCCAACTACCTGGCTGGCTTGCGAAACCACGTATGATTTGCAGGCACGTCGCTACATCGTCAACGGTCTGACCAATGAAGAAAAGCCGCTGCGCTTTAATTTCAAAATTGAACCAAGCTTCTTCACGGCCGATAATTTGCGCCGCCTCAGTAACTGATCCGTTTCGGATTCTCTAAAACAACATTGATTCCAAGTAGCACTTAGCCCCTCTGACGAGGGGCGCTTTTTTTAAAACACAGCCCAATTTAAAAAAGACACTCAGTTTGCGGTAATGAATACAGAAAGAATGATTTGAGTATGAAACCGAATTTTTTTCAAATGAACTTGCGGCGGCTGATGGCCCTGGCAGTTCCCATTGCACTGACACTGGCCGTTTCAGAGGTGTTGGCGGGCGCTCCGCTCGACGCACTGGACCAGCCAGCCTACATGTCCACCAAGGCACCCAAGGCCCTGATGCTGTCGGTATTGACATCGGGTTCACGGTTAATAGCGGCCGGTGAGCATGGCGTCATCGTTTACTCGGACGATCAGGGACAACATTGGACCCAGGCCCAATCACCGGTGTCGGTCATGCTGGTCGCGCTGACCCGCGCCGCCCCTGGCCATGTGTGGGCCGTAGGGCATGATGGCGCAGTGCTGGCCAGCGACGACAACGGTTTGCACTGGGAGCGCCGCTTCGACGGCAACCAGGCCAACAGCCTGATGCAGCAACAAGCCAGCCAGCAGCTCGAACTGGCCCGACAAGGGCATGCGCCTGATGTCGTCACCGACGCTGAAAATGCGTTGGCAGATGTGGAAGCGGCGCTTAAATTTGGCCCTTCACGGCCACTGCTGAGTGTCTGGTTCAAAAACGAAAATGAAGGTTGGGTGGTCGGTTCTTACGGGCAGATTTTCCACACCACCGATGCGGGCCACAAGTGGGAGTCGATATCCAATCGTCTGCAAAACAAAGACGGACTGCACTACAACCAGATCGTCGGCAATGGTGAGGGTGAATTGTTGATTGCCGGCGAGGCCGGAAAGATCTACCAATCCAAAGACTGGGGGAAGAGTTGGCAGACGAAAGATACCGGGTACCAGGGGCAGCTTTACGGTGTATTGACCATACCGGATGCCTCCGGCGAAACCTTGCTGGCCTATGGGTTCGCAGGACACGCATTCCGCTCCGGTGAGCGCAACACAACCTGGCATGAACTGACAAGTACAACACGGAAAAATCTGATCGGCGGCTACACGCTGCCTGGCGGAGGAGTGCGGTTGATCGCGCAGGACGGCGCTGTATTGGACAGCGACCCTGCCATGAATCAGCTGCAATTGGTTCGCGCCGGTGAAGGCCCTGCAGTGGCTGGTGTGGCTCTGTTGCAGGATCTAGGTAAAGACAAGGATAAGAATCAGATTCAGAATCAGGGTCAGGCCGGTGTGCTGGCGTTGGCCGGTATCGGTGGCGTTCGGCAGATTGCGTTGGATTCAGTTGCAGGGAGTCATCCATGAAAAAGACCAATTCAACTGAAAGCAATCAAGAGATCCGTGGCGAAGCCGAACTGCACGGCAACGCCAGCATGGTCGAGCGGTTCATCGAGCCACGATTATTCGGACACCGTCCGCTGGTGTTGGTGCTGTTTATGCTGGCATCAATATGGCTCTTATGGCATGCGAGTCAATTGCGCCCCGACGCGAGCTTCCAAAAGATGGTTCCGGTATCGCATCCGTATATTGCCAACTACCTCAAATATGAAGCCGAATTGCGACCGCTGGGAAACGTGGTGCGCATTGTGGTCGAAAATACCCACGGCAGTATCTACGACAAACAATATCTGGATACGCTGAAAAAAATCACTGACGATGTGTTCTATATACCGGGTGTCGATCGTGGAAACATGAAGTCGCTCTGGACACCGAATGTGAACTGGGTCGAAGTCACTGAGGCGGGTATGGTCGGCGGGCCAATCATCCCGGATGGATTTGATGGTTCGAACGATATGCGCGAACAGGTCAAAAACAATGTGGCGCGCTCGGGTCAAATCGGCAGTCTGGTGGCCGCCGATGGCAAGTCGTCCATCATCCTGGTGCCGTTGCTGGAGAGTGATCCACAGACCGGTACCAAGCTGGACTATGGTTTACTTTCCGAAAGATTGGAACAAAAGATCCGCGCCAGGTATGAAAATAACGACACGGGTTTGGCGATTCGTATCACTGGATTTGCCAAGGTGGTCGGCGATCTGATCCATGGCGCAAAAGCGGTGGCATTGTTCTTTGCCATCACGTTCATCCTGACTGCGCTGATCCTGTTTGCCTATTCGCGCTGCTGGAAGAGTACTTTGATCACGTTGTTCTGCTGTAGTCTGGCAGTCGTCTGGCAAATGGGCATCGTGCACCTGATTGGATTCGGGCTGGATCCGTATTCGATCCTGGTGCCGTTCCTGACCTTTGCGATCGGCGTCAGTCATGCGGTGCAAAACATTAATACCGTCGCCGCAGCGCGCCTGTCGGGATTGAACGACATGGAAACTGCCCGGCTGACCTTTCGTCAGCTGTTTATTCCAGGCTCAGTGGCCTTGCTGTGCGATGCAATCGGTTTTTCGACACTGCTGGTTATCAAGATCGGCGTAATCCAGGAACTGGCGATATCGGCCAGTATCGGTGTGGCGGTCATCATTCTGACCAAAATGTTCCTTCTGCCGGTGCTGATGTCCTATATTGGCGTAACTGAATCTTGCGTGGCTAACCAGCGACGCCGCGAACAGGGCCGGCATCGGGTGGCGCATTGGATTTCGCGCTGTGCCGAACCGCGTTATGCCCGTGTGGCCGTGGCGCTGGCAGCGCTGGTGTTCGGCGCGGCGTGGATGATCAAGGCTGATCTGAGAATCGGCGATCTTGATCCGGGCGCACCTGAGTTGCGGCCCGATTCACGCTATAACCGCGACAATGCTTACGTCAGCGCGCACTATTCAACCAGCACTGACGTGTTTGTCGTTACCGTTAAAACGCCCAAGGATGAATGCGGCTCTTACCCGGTTGCGCTGTTGGTGGATCGCTTCCAGTGGGAAATGGAGAATGTCGACGGTGTTGAATCGACCGCTTCATTGTTTACCGGCATGAAAAAAATCATCTCCGCGACCAATGGTGGCGATTTGCGCTGGCAGGCGCTGTCGCGCAATCGTTATGTCTCCAACGCTGCGCATCGCATGCTGCCATCGGAACTGTTTTCCAATGACTGCTCAATGCTGCCGGTTCTGATCTTTTTGCATGATCACAAAGCCGACACGTTGTCGCGCATTGTTGCGGCCAGCGAGCAATTCGCCGCTCAAAACAATACCGATACGATCCAGTTCACACTCGCAGCCGGCAATTCTGGCATTGAAGCCGCCACCAATATCGTGATCAGGCAGGCAGAACCCGAGATGTTAGTGTTGGTCTACGCACTGGTGGCATTGCTGGTGCTCTGGGAATTCCGCTCCTGGCGTGTGATGCTGTGCATTATGCTGCCGCTATATATCACTTCCGCGCTATGCGAAGCGATCATGGTCAAACTCGGCCTCGGCGTCAAAGTGGCGACCTTGCCGGTGATTGCTCTCGGTATCGGCATCGGTGTTGATTATGGTATCTATATTTACAACCGCTTGTTGCATTACCTGAACCGTGGTTACTGCCTGAAAGAAGCGTATTTCAACACCCTGACCAGCACCGGCGTCGCCGTTGCACTGACTGGCGTGACCTTGTCGCTCGGCGTATTGATCTGGGTGGCTTCCGAGATCAAATTTCAGGCGGATATGGGGTTGCTGCTGACCTTCATGTTTTTATGGAACATGGTGGGCGCAATCGTGATGATTCCGGCCCTTGCCGCCTTGCTGGTCAATCCTGATAAAAACAGAGTGGAAAAAACTAATGCGGCAATTAATTGATATCAATGGCGTACGTCTGAATGTCATCATCGAAGGTGAAGGTCCGGAGGTGCTGCTGGTGCATGGATTTCCGGACGATCATTCGATATGGCGGCACCAGATAAGCGCATTGGTTGCGGCGGGTTATAAAGTCATTGCGCCGGATACACGCGGTTGTGGTGACAGCGATATGCCATCCGAACCGCAAGACTATCGCATGGAGCTCCTGGTAGATGATTTGCGCGGATTGCTCGATGCCCTGCAAATCAAACAGGTCAAATTGGTGGCGCATGACTGGGGCTCGTTACAGGCCTGGCACTTCGCGTTGCGCCACCCAGAACGGGTTTCCCAGTACATTACCCTCTCTGTCGGCCATCCGACGGCCTACAGCCGCGGTGGCCTGGAGCAGAAATTGCGCGGCTACTACATCTTCTTTGTACAGATGCGGGGATTGAGCGAATGGCTGGCAACACGAATGAATTGGCTGCTGTTCAAGATCATGACCCATTACCCGCCTGAGTTCGCGCACTGGCGTGACAAGCTGTCACGACCAGGCAGGCTGACCGCCGGTCTCAACTATTACCGTGCCAATTTTTCGAGTATGCTAAGCGGGCGCATTGGAGACAACGAAACAAGCCGCGCACAGATGCCGGTGGTCGGAGTCTGGAGTTCGCGGGATTCGTTCCTGGCACAAGGACAAATCCGCGATTCGGGTCGATATTGCGATGCCGGTTTCCAGTATGAGCGTATTGACGGCGCATCGCACTGGATGCAACTGGATGCGCCGGATACACTCAATGCGTTACTGTTGAAGCATCTTGGGCGCACCAAGTAAATACGATCAAGGTGTCACTGAGGCGCTGGACGGATCAATCAGGATCTTGGCATGCGTTTCCGGGTCGCGCAGCGCGTCAAATGCATTCGACACGCCATCCAATCCGACGGTACCGGTAATCAGATGCTGGCAGTTCACCAGATCGTTGGCTATCATGTGCAGCGTATCGCGATATTCCAATGGCGAGTAACCCATCGTGAATCGGAAGTCGAGTTCCTTGTTATTGCCCATCGCTGGTTCGATTTTGTCGAGTTGCATACATACGCCGACCACCACCACGCGCGAAAACAACGGCGCTCCATCGATGATGTTTTGCAAAACGCCTGGTGAGCCAACACATTCGAAGATCACCGGCCGCTTGGGTTTCAAACCCAGTCCTTCTGCCAGGCGCCAGGCGTGCCACCACGGCACCGGAAGTTTGCCTAGCTGTTCGCGGGTACCGACAGCCAGTTCCAACAGTCCCGGCAGACCGCCCAGAAAGTCGTATTGCTTCCAACTGGAAAACGGCGAATTTTCGGCAGGATTAACAACCACATCAGCACCGCTTTTGCTCGCAAGGAGGCGCCGCCCCAATGAGAAATCACTGGCAATCACGGTCTTGACGCCTTTGGCCTTCAACATGCAAATCACTGCCAATCCAACCGGCCCGCAACCAACCACAATCGCAACTTCCTTGTTCTTGATTTCGCTGCGATTGACTGCATGCAGGGCAACAGCCATCGGCTCGGTCAACGCTGCCAGGTCACTGCTGATGCCATTTGGCACCGGCAGCAGCATGGATTGATCTGCCAGCAGTCTTTCAGCATAAGCACCCGGCGTGCGAAGGGACAACCCCACCATATCGATATCATTGCCCTTTCGCATAACGGGCAAGACGCAAACGCGGGTACCGGTACTGATTTTTTTAGGCGTATTCGGACCGTGTTCGAGCACTTCAGCGCAGATTTCGTGGCCGAACACGATTGGGTCACTGGCTTTCGGAAAATTCTGGTAACCAGTGCGCACCATGATGTCACCCATATGATCACAATGATGGCGCATGTGTAAATCAGAGCCGCATATTCCACAACGCAGCACCTTCAGCAATACCTGGCCTTTTTGCGGGTTAGCGTCAGCAATTTCACGCACGTCGAGTTGGGCGTTTTGGCAAACAACAGCTTTCATGTTCTACGCTCCTATTATGCTTGACGCAGGTTGCCACGGCGTTCCCGAACCCAGCCGATAGCCAGGAACAGAATCACCAACAGTACGCCAAGCATCGCGCGCGGATCAGGCACCACTTCATCGCCATCGGTCGGTACCAGCAAGACATCAAGCGCCATGAACTTATACATCGCAGTCTTGGCATAGACAGGCGATCCTACCAATTGGAGAAATGCGCGTCGATTCGGATAGCGCACCACCAACATACGCGACCAATCATCGAGTGCCGGATTTTCACCGATATTAATTAATGCTTTACCGTGAACGTCACTGCCATAAATGGCGCTACCGGCATTTTTCAGCAAGAGCGGAAAGGTGGAATCTTCGTAAAACTGGTTGGCCTCTTGTGGGGTACCTTTGAAATCAACCGAACCCGGGAATTTGCTGATCTGGGGATGCAAGCGCATCAGGTTCAGCATGTAAAATGGTTTGCCATCATCGGCTTCGGCCCAGACCCGTATGCGCGCCAGCGAATCCTTTTTCAACGGTTCCGGCGCAGGCAACTGCTTTTCCGCCAGCGACAGGTAGTGGTCAATTTCCTCGTGGGTCAGCTTGCCGGTGATAATCCCCGGACACTGCCACAGCCAGAACAGGCCGAACAGCACCATGAAAAAAATACCGAGGCGTATATTGAATTGTCGATTACTCATGTTGTTTGTCTCTCATCGTTATGGTTATTTAAAATACTCCAGCAAAATCGGATTGATTTTTTCAGGTGCTTCACTCGTCATCCAGTGCCCGACGCCTTCCAGACGACGATATTGCCAACCGGCCTTGCAATATTTTTCGGAACGGACCATCTGGTTTTCCACTAAAGCGATATCGGCTGTGCTGTACACGCCAAGCACTGGCACGTGCACGTCGCCATGGTTGGTCGGCAACAGCAATTGAAGGTTGGCGCGGTAGTAGTTCATACCGGCCGTCAGGCGTCCAGGTCGCCCCAGCTCAGCGCGCCACCCTGCGATCTCCTGCGGGCTGCGCGCAAACTTGTTTAACAGCCAGAAGTCGTTGAATGAATACAGCCATTCCGCGAATCCCCTCAACTGAAACAAAGCGACGTAATAGCCTTTGATTTTTTGCATCAGCCCACCCGTCGCGTAGCAGGTGAGATGTCCAACCGAGAGGGCGATGTAGCGCTCGACGCGTTCCGGATGTTGAATGGCAACAGTCCAACCGATGGCCGCACCCCAGTCATGAGCAACCATACGCACCTTGGGAATGTCGAGCGCATCCAGCAGCGCTATGACGTCTTGCGCCAAATTGTCGATGCGATAATCGCGCAGGTTGGTTGATATCTCAGTTGCACCGAATCCCCGTAAATCGGGCGCGATGACCTGATAGCCGGCTGCCACCAATGCTGGTATCTGATAGCGCCAGATATTGTGGGTATCTGGGAAACCGTGCAACAACAGGACCGCTGGCCCTTGGCCTTCGATGACGACATTCATATCGATGCCGTTGACGTGAATAATTTTGCTGTGAAAAGTCATGGTCTTCGGTTCTGGCCAAGAAAATGGAGTTGGCACAGATCATGACCTGCAAGGCAGGGGCTGACGATGTTTAATCCCGACATATTATTGTTCGGTTCAGTCAAGCCAGAAGTTGGCAGCGATACCGGCTGTCAGTTGTTAATAGCGCCTAACGAAGACCTGTCTAGCCCGGCAGGGCTGTGCCTTTTTGATATTCACTGGGAGACACGCCCATTTCGCGCCGGAACGCGCGGCTGAAATTGGCGGTGTCGGAAAAACCAAGTTTATTCGCCACCTCAGCCACGCTCAATCCCTCGCGGCACAGCATTTCGCTGGCGCGCTCGAAGCGAACCTTGTTGGACAGTTCGCGAAAACCCAATCCTTCTTTTTTGAGATGGCGATCAATGGTGCGTGGCGACACCTTGATCTGGCGCGCCAGGTCTTCCAGGGTAATCTGTTCTCCGTTGGTTTTTTTCATCAACATGACCACATAATCAACCCAACTGATGTCGGATTTGGTTGGGCGTTTCGCGAGTGCGTGACATTGGTCGTCAATTTGCCGTACCACGGCTGGATTGCTGAACTTCAACGGATAATTCAACAAATCAGCCCCCATCACCACCCGGATCCCCAGAGGCAGACTATCGTTAAAATGAAACCGCGCGGACGAGAGCGCCAAATAGCGTTGCAAGTGGCGCGGTGGTTTCATTGAAATGTACACGTCGTAGCCTGGGGCATTAGGTCCCAACAGCAAAGCTATCTGGTTTTGATGCGCAAGCGTCAAGCCTTCGAGATAGAACTGTACAGCCTCGGCAGCCATAGGCGCTGCGGGCACATACAAGGTTTCGCCTCCTGAATGCCAGCGCCGATAACTCATGGTCCAGGTTTCGGTCATCAGATGATAATGTCTGCTTGCCATCACAAAAAATTCGTCCAGATTGGCGCAACTGAGCAGACCGTATCCCAACAAATCATGTGAGTTGGTTTTTACGCGACGTCCGAGTTCAAATCCCAGGTCATCACGGCCCGATAGCTGCTGCGCCGCACAAATCAGCCGATCCATTTGACCAATTGTCAGCATGGCGTCACGCGCGTGCAATTCCGCTGCTTCAATGGCGGCGGCTTTCAACATGATTTGCGGGTCAATGCCCTGCTCGGACAATATCTCACACAATAGAATGAAGTAGCGCGCGGGCATGCGTCTGACGTGTGTATTCATATCGGGTAATCAAAGTCTCCTGGATGTTATGACACTGTCGCAAATTGACATTTAATTGTCGACTATAGCTATGGCAACCAAGCGTTTTGGCAACCATCATGGCACCTACCAAACTTGACGCTGGACTCGACAAGTCCCGACATTTTTTGGCAGTGTAGCGCAAATAGTCTCTGATCTGAAAAAAATCGGAGGGGAGTGGTGCAGTGTTTCAAAAATGCCATCGCAGTGTGGCAACTATTAACAATGAAAATATTATGAGACAAAAAACATCCCTTATTTCGTTAGGTGTTGCGGCGATTGTCGCGCAAAGTTTCGGCACCCCACAGGTACAGGCTGCCGCGCCCAAGGCAACTGATTTGATTGCCGGTCCGGCCAATAAAGACAAGCCTGCCAATCCGAAAAGTGGTTCACCCAACATTCTGATCATTCTGCTCGACGATGCTGGATACGCCCAATCCGACACAGTGGGCGGCGAAATTCATACTCCGACCTTTTCGCGCATTGCCAACACCGGGATTCGATACAACGCCTTTCATACTACGGCAATCAGTTCCGCCACTCGCGCATCGCTTTTGACCGGTCGCAATCATCATCACGTCAATAACGGCACCGTCACCGAGGTTGCAACCGACCTGCCAGGTTATAACGGTACGATTCCCGATTCGGCAGCAACCCTGCCGAAGGTGTTGCATAACTATGGCTATGCGTCAGCCGCCTTTGGTAAATGGCATAACACCATGGCGGAAGAAGTGGCACAAAAGGGTAACTATGCGCACTGGCCTACCGGCTACGGCTTTGATCATTTTTATGGATTCATCGGCGGCGAAACGGATCAATATAGCCCCAGCCTGTACAACGACACCACGCCGATCGAAGCGCCGCGTGATCCCAAGTACCATCTGACTGAAGACCTGGCAACAAAGGCCGTCGACTGGCTACAACATCGTCAAAGCGAACAGCCCAACAAGCCGTTCTTCCTGTACTGGGCGCCCGGTGCCGTGCACGCGCCGCATCAAGTCTTCAAACAATGGAGCGACAAATACAAGGGTAAATTCAACGATGGCTGGGATGCCTATCGTAACCGTGTGTTCGCGCGCCAAAAGGCGCTCGGCTGGATTCCTGCTGACACTGTCAATAATCCGCGCCCTGCCGACCTGCCGGCCTGGAGTTCGCTCTCCGACGAAGAAAAGCGTTTCCAATCGCGCGAGATGGAAGTGTATGCCGGCTTCTTAGAGCATACCGATACGCAGGCCGGCAAGATTATCGATGAATTGGAACGTGAAGGTGTACGCGACAACACCTTGATTTTCTATGTATTCTCAGACAACGGCGCATCTGCTGAAGGCATGCAGGGTGCCATCAACGACCTGGTCGGCCTGAATGGTATTGTCACAACATCGCAACAGCACATTCAGTCGTTGAACGCAAACTATGGCGGATTGGACGCATTGGGCGGACCGAAACTGGAGGGCCACTACAGCGCAGCTTGGGCCTGGGCCGGAGAAAGTCCGTTTGTTGGCACCAAACTGGTTGCCGGTTATTTTGGCGGAACGCGCGCGCCCCTGGCGATTTCGTGGCCGGAAAAAATCACGCCAGACACGCATATTCGGACCCAATTCCATCATGTTGACGATGTCGTCCCAACCATTTATGAAGCGCTGGGCGTTAAAGCGCCAGATACCGTCAACGGCGTCCATCAGGATCAGCTCGATGGCGACAGCATGGTGTACAGTTTTAACGACCCAACTGCGAAAAATCACAAGTCGCACCAATATTTCGAAATAATGGGCAGCCGCGCCGAATATGCCGATGGCTGGATCGCCTCGGTGTTCGGTCCCCGCAAACCCTGGTCTGCAGATCAATCCTTTCTGTTCAGTTGGGCCGGAAAATTGAGCTTTGTGACCAAAATACCGTGGTTCGGCGAAACCTTCGGTTGGCTAAGCTGGGATCCAGCCAAGGATCACTGGGCGCTGTATAACTTGAACAACGATTTTTCGCAATCGAAAGATTTGTCAGCGGCTTATCCGGAAAAGCTGGCCGAACTGCGCAAGAAGTTCGAACAGGATGCCGAAGTGAACCATGTCAATCCGGTTGGCGCCAGCTACTATACGTTGATCAAGATGGGTATGAACATGAACGAAAAGGCCGATGGCGATTGGCATTTTCCAGGGGATTTCTCACGCTTGACCGAACCGGCCGCGCCGAATATGCGCTCACGCAATAATCTGGTTACGGTCGACGTTGATGTGCCGGCACATGCCAATGGCGTGTTGTACTCGATTGGCGGTGTGGGTGCCGGCATTTCGCTGTACGTAATGGATGGTATGCTGACTTACGAATACAACAGCTTCTCGCTGACGCGTACCAAGATCCACATAAAGACACGCTTGCCGGTTGGACGTGACAAGATCGAGGTCCAAATGAAGATGACCTCATTCAAACGTGGCGGTCCGGCCGACGTGACCATTCGGGTCAATGGCCAGGAGGTAGGGCAAGGTACAGTGCCGCTCACTGCACCGGTACTGTTCTCGGCCACCGGGACCTTCAACGTCGGCAAGAACCTTGGCGCTCCGGTGTCACTCGATTATTTCGACCGCGCACCCTTTGCCTATAACGGCAAAATTTACGACGTGCACGTGCAATACCAATAACAGGTCAACATTTCTATGGATATGCACACCCAACCAGACGTCATGCCACCGTCGCAGGGAATTCACCTGATGGCCAAGCCGGTTGGGCCGTTGTGCAATCTCGACTGCAGTTACTGCTTTTATCTGGAAAAGGAAGCTTTTTTTCCAAGTAATGAAAAATATCGCATGTCCGGTGAAATCCTGGATGCGTATGTGAAGAACTATATCGCTGCGCAGTCGGGACCAGAGGTCGAATTCACCTGGCAAGGTGGCGAACCAACTTTGCTCGGTACCGACTTTTTCGCAGAAGCGTGCCGATTGCAGCGCCTCTACGCCAATGGCAAAACCATACGCAATACCTTGCAGACCAACGCCACACTGATCAATGTCCAGTGGGCTGAATTTCTCGCCAGCGAAAAGTTTTTGGTCGGTGTCAGTCTGGATGGCCCGCGCGAGCTGCACGATCTGCAGCGGCGCGACAAACAGGGCCGCTCCAGTTTTGACGATACGGTGCGCGGCATCCAGCTCCTGCTGGAACACGGCGTACCGGTTAACGCGCTTGTGACAGTAACGCATGAAGTTTCGCATCAGGCCCTGCCGGTATATCATTTTCTGAAACAGCTTGGCCTTCGGCACATTCAGTTCAACCCGGTGGTAGAGCGTTTGCCCTCGCAACAGGAGCATGTGATCGGATTGCATTTTTCGCGTCCACCCAAGATGTTGATGCAAAAACCTAAAGTCATCAGGCAAGAATCTCACGAGGTGACGCCCGAATCGGTACGCCCAGCTGCCTACGGACAATTCCTCAACGCGATTTACGACGAATGGGTCAGAAACGACGTTGGCACCATTCATGTCATGAATTTCGAATGGGCGCTGGCCGCATGGTGCCAATTGCCGGCCACCGTGTGCCTGTTCGCACCGCGCTGCGGCAAGGCGGCCATTGTCGAGCACGACGGCAGCGTTTATTCCTGCGACCATTTCATGTACCCGGAATATCGACTGGGTAATCTGCAGGTTGACCAGCTCAACGACATGATGCAATCGGAACAGCAACGCCAGTTCGGCGCGCAAAAGGAACGGTTACCATCAAAATGCATGGCCTGTCCGTTTCGCTTCGCCTGTAATGGCGAATGCCCGAAAAACCGCTTTGCCATGACGCACGATGGCGAAACCGGATTGAATTATCTGTGCGATGGCTATTTCGCTTTCTTCAACCACATCACGCCAACCATGAACGCCATGGCCAAGCTGGTGGCGCACAATCAACCTGCCGCGCTGGTGATGGAAGCCCTCAAGGGACCGCTGATCGTGACGCTGCCCTGATTCAATATTTCAACCAGGAGACTTTAAAATGACCACAAAAAAACGACCTTTTCAGGCCGGATTATATGCCGCGCTGTTTCTGACCTCAGGCATTTTCATGGCACTACTTGCGATGAGCGCATCGGCCTATTATTACTCGGCCGCTGCGCTGGTGCTGCAGGCTGCACTGATCTGGAGCGGCCGAGGCTACATGCCGTTCAAACGCATACTGGAACTGAACCAGTTGTCTGGCCTGATTCTGATTGTGGTGCTCGCCTGCGGCGACGCCTTACATCTGCCCAAGCTCGATATCGCCGGCGTAGCGCTGCTGACCAACGTATTTACCGGTGGGCCGTTGATGTCGGTGCTCGCAATTCCGATTCTGGCTTCGCTGCTGTTCAAAAATGTGCTGCCGCTGTGGTTTGGCGCTACGCCTCGCAAATAACCGGGCAAGGCTTATCAGCTTGCGCATTCTGAATAAGATCAACTATCGAAAGAGACATCATCAAATGAAGACCAGACTCCACCTTACCATGCTGGCCGCACTGCTTGCGGCCGGACCTGCCCTGGCGGCCTCATTCACCGGCACCATCACTACCCCCGATGGTCACCCGGCGTTCGGTGCCATGGTTACCGTATTCAACCCGGATGAAACCCAACGCCAGACCGTTTATACAGCACAGGATGGCAGCTATACGATTCAAACGCCGTTCCAAGGCAAGTTGCGCTTGCGGGTCCGCATGGCCAATTTTGAAGACAACCAGGCGTTACGCGAAGCCGGGTTGATGCAATATTCGGTTCAAAACCTGCAACTCAAGAAGTTTGCGTCGGCAGAAGCTGGATCCGACGCACTTTCAGCCTCGGCGCACAATGCCACGCTGCCATGGGCCAACCTGTCGGATCGCCAGCCATTTGTGAGTCAGTGTAACTATTGTCATCAACTCGGCAATCTCACCACACGTGTGCCGCGCGGTCATGACGGTTGGATCCAGACTATCAACAAGATGGAAGGCATGATGGCCATGCTCAGCCAGCACGAAGTCAATGTAATCGCTGACGTGCTGGATCGCGGCTTTCAAGGCAAGCCGGTGCAAACTCTGCATGATTATGGTGCCAGCGCTGACATGGCCAAAGCCAAGGTCGAGGAATGGCGCGTTGGCGATTCGATGTCGTTCATCCATGATATGGATGTGGCCGAAGATCAAATGTTATATGGCACCGACGAAGGCCACGACGTAATTTGGCGGCTCGACCGCGCCAGTGGCCAGGTTGAAAAATTTCCGTTACCCGATATCGATCTGCCGCGTGGCGGAAAATTTTCAGGCATGAAATTGCCAATTGGCGTGTTCGATGGCAAACATGGTCCGCACAGCATGGCGCAGACTTCAGACGGGCGTATCTGGATCACCAACGCTTTGTCGTCAACATTGATGTCATTCGACCCGCGTACCCATGCGTTCAAGACTTACCCGGTCGGTCACGATGCCCTGTATCCGCATACGATCCGCGTCGATAAGAATGACATCGTCTGGTTTACGATCGTTGCCTCCAACCAGATAGCGCGCTTCGACCCCAAAACAGAACAGATGACGGTAAAAAATCTCCCCTCCAATGGATTCTTCCAATGGGTGACCGATATGCTGTTTCCGACCCTGCTGCACGTCAGCTCGTGGTTCCCTGATCATGCCTACCTGCTGAATTTTTCACACCACAAGTTCCTCGGTTACACCGTATTGGCTTTCCCCTACGGAATCGACATCAACCCAATCGATGGCAGCGTTTGGTATGCCAAACTGTACAGCAGCAAGATTGGCCGTGTTGACCCCAACACATTGGACGTCACTGAAATCGATACCCCGATGAGAGGTCCGCGCAGGCTGCGTTTTGATGGGCAAGGCAATCTTTGGATACCAGCGTTTGACGAAGGTGGTTTGATGCGTTTTAACACCCAGGCGCACCAATTCACTACCTGGAAAATGCCGTTGATCGGCCCCAACGAATACGAAACACCGTATGCGCTGAACATTGACCGCACTAATGGCGATGTCTGGATGGCCGCCAACAACTCGGATCGGATCGTGCGCTTCACACCGTCGACCCAGAAATTCCAGAGCTATCCAACGCCGATGCGAGTCAGCGTATATCGCGACATGGCATTCACGAAGGACGGCCGGGTATGCTCCAGTTCGTCTAACCTGCCCGCCTATGCCATTGAGGATAATCACCCGGCCTTCATCTGTATCGATCCGCAAGGCGCAACTAAGGATCAAGCCGCTCTTTCCAAGGAAAAAGCACAGCCATGACTGCTAACGAAACCCATGTACCCAACCTGGACAGCGCGTTACTAAAACTGGCGCGCAACAGGCAGCGCTGGCTGGAAACACCGGTAGCCGAGCGAATCGCGCTGCTGGCGCGCATCAAGGAATGTCTGATGCCGGTAGCGCAACGCTGGGCCGAAACGGCAGCCGCCCAAAAAGGTATCGCACCGGACTCCGAATTGACTGGCGAGGAATGGATCTCGGGACCGTACACCGTGATGTCGTATTGCAACCAGATGATGGCGACGCTTAGCGCCGTGAAGGACAAGCATCATCTCGACCAGATCCCGGTGCGCCTGCTGCCTAACGGCCAGGTAGCAGCGCGGGTGTTGCCACACTCGATCTGGGATCATCTGTTGCTGTCCGGCGTGAAGGTTGATGTCTGGATGGACCGGGAAGTGACGCCGCAAAATTTGCGCGCCCATACCGCGTCAATCTATGACCCGGCCAGTCCGAATCACAAACAGGGCAAGGTCGCGCTGGTGCTGGGTGCAGGCAATATTGCGGCGATTGCACCGCTGGATGTATTTCACAAACTGTTTGCGGAAAATCAGGTGGTGATCCTGAAGATGAATCCGGTCAATGATTATTTGATCGAATTCCTCACGCCGGCCTTGAAACCATTGATTGACCTTGGAGTGCTGGAGATCGTGCGCGGCGGCACCGATGTCGGGCAATATCTGTGCAACCATCCGCTGGTCGATGAAATCCATATCACCGGTTCGGTTGCCTCGCATGATGCCATCGTATGGGGCACCGGCGCACAAGCCGCAGCCAACAAGGCGGCCAACACCCCGGTAAACAACCGTCATATCACCTCGGAACTGGGTGCCGTTTGCCCGACCATTGTGGTAGGTGGCCAATGGAGCAATGCCGACCTGCTTTTCCAGGCCGAACAGATCGCCACCCAAAAGCTGCACAACAGCGGCTTCAACTGCGTAGCATGCCAGGTGCTGATCGTTCCGAAGCAATGGCGCCAGCGTCAATCATTGTTGGACGAACTGAAGAAAGTGATGTCCGCGGCCGAAAAGCGTGCGCTTTACTATCCAGGTGTCGAGCAACGCCTCGAAAAATTCAAGGCCAGCAATCCCGGCGCCAAGAATATTCGTGACTCTATCGGTAGCACTTTGTTGGTAAGCGAACTCGATCCATCGTCAACATCGATCTTGCGCGACGAAGTGTTCGCTCCAGCAATGAATGTGATGGAACTGGACGCTACCGATCCAGCCGATTATCTGAAACAGGCCATCGAATATGCCAACTCCGGACTATTCGGTACCTTGGGCGCCAATATCGTGATCCACCCGAAAACCGTCGCAGCGATAGGTCGCAAACGTTTCGAAACCCTGTTGCTTGATCTGAAATACGGTACCATCGCGATCAACGCCTGGACCGGACTCGGGTTCCTGAGCCCGCAAGCCACTTGGGGGGCGTTTCCCGGCGAAAGCTTGCCAGCGGTGCAAAGCGGCATTGGCGTGGTGCATAACACCTGCTTGTTCGACCGGCCTGAACGCACCGTGGTCGAAGCACCGTTCCGGCCATTTCCACGCAACCTGATGAGCCTGTCATTCACGCTGCTGCCGCGCCCACCGTGGTTTATTACCAACAAGCGCGGTAATATACTCGGCAAACTGCTGGTCAAGTTTCAATATCGCCCCAGCCTGTTGAAATTGCCGCGCATATTCTTTAATGCGTTGCTCGGTTAAATAACTATAAAAGGAGAAATAAATGTACGGTCAAATGATGCAGATGCCGCTCTTGGTGTCATCGCTGCTGGTTCATGCGGATCGCCATCATCCGGAACAGGAAATCGTGTCGCGGCGCGTCGAAGGAGATATACATCGTTATACCTACGCCGATCTGGCCCGGCGTTCGCGCCAGATGGCCAATGCGCTCAAACAACTTGGCATAGGTGACGCCGACCGGGTGGGCACACTGGCCTGGAACGGCTACAGACATATGGAATTGTATTACGCCGTATCGGGTTCAGGCGCTGTGTTACATACGCTCAATCCGCGTTTGCATCCGGACCAAGTGGTGTACATCGCCGATCACGCTGAAGATCAAGTACTGTTTTTTGATCTGACTTTTTTACCGTTGGTGGAAGCCATCGCGCATCGCGTCAAGACGATCAAAACGTTCGTGGCCATGTCGGATCGCTCGCACATGCCAACCAACAGCAAAATTCCCAATCTGGCGTGCTATGAGGATTTAATTGCCAATCAATCTGACCAGTTCGACTGGCCAATGCTGGATGAGCAAAGCGCCTGTTCGCTGTGCTACACATCTGGAACTACCGGCAATCCGAAGGGCGTACTGTACTCACACCGCTCTACGGTGTTGCATACATTCGCGGTGGCATTGCCCGACTCGCTGAGCTGTTCAGCGCTGGACACCATCCTGCCAGTCGTACCGATGTTTCACGTCAACGCCTGGGGCTTGCCGTATGCCGCCTGCATGACCGGTTCCAAGCTGGTGTTCCCAGGCCCGGGATTGGATGGCAAATCGTTATACGAATTGATGGAATCCGAACAGGTTACGGTATCGGCCGGGGTACCAACCGTATGGCAGGGATTGCTGACATTCATGGATTCCAATCAATTGAAATTTAGCACCATGAACCGGACGATTATCGGCGGATCGGCCTGCGCTCCGGCGATGATCGCCAAGTTTCAAAACGACTATGGTGTACACGTGCTGCATGCCTGGGGCATGACCGAGATGAGTCCGATAGGCACTGTGATGTCCTTCAAACCGCAGCACATGAAATTGCCGGAAAACGAACGGTTTGCGCTGCAATCCAAACAGGGACGCGGTGTTTTTGGCGTCGACATGAAAATCATCGATGCCGATGGCGCCGAACTGCCGCACGACGGTAAAGCATCGGGGGACTTGATGGTGCGTGGCCACTGGGTGGTATCGCGCTATTTCAACGACACCAATGATCAACTTCTGGATGATGGCTGGTTCGCCACGGGCGACGTGGCTACCATCGATGCCGCCGGACTAATGCAGATCACTGACCGCAGCAAGGATGTGATCAAGTCGGGCGGCGAATGGATCAGCTCGATTGACATTGAAAACATCGCCATGTCCCATCCCGACCTGGTCATGGCGGCGTGTATCGCCATACCCGACCCCAAATGGGACGAAAGACCATTGCTGGTGGCAATGAGGAAAGTTGATTCGCAACTGACCGAAACGGAATTGCTGGATTACCTGTCTGGAAAAATCGCAAAATGGTGGACGCCAGAAGCCGTGGTGTTTGTCGAAGCGATTCCGGTCGGAGCGACCGGCAAGATGCAGAAAAACAAGTTGCGTGACCAGTTCAAAGACTTCAGGAAATAACTAAGGAACCGCTGATTAAGTGTAGCGAGCGCTGCCTTGGACCGCTTTGCTCTGGCTACTGGCTTACGCGCCAGTGAGATCACCGGACTGGAGTGGAATAGGGTGGATTTGGCCCGGCACACTGCCTGGTTAAATCAAACCAAAAATGGCACTTCGCGAGGGGTGCCGTTGAATGTCACGCTGCAAGTTGCTGCGTGATGTATAGAAATTCCTATTTTCTATATGTATTGGTCGCGACATGTATAAATAAGTTGAATTTTTATACATATGACGAAAACTTACCTTGAGTCAAAATATTAGTTGAGTTAATCATTCATTCTCTATTCGCGAATAGAGAATGAATGATCCTTTTCAGAAAAGCTAAAGTGGATGTGATCCCGATGGCAAAGGCAAAATCGAACCCTCAAATAATGCTGCGACCACAAGATCTTGTGGTCCTGCTACGCCTGTCCCTTGAACCCGGCGCTGCACCAAGCTATGCCATATTGGCAGAGGAACTGAATTTAACCGCTTCTGAAATTCATGCCGGACTAAATAGAGCCTTGGCCGCGCAATTGGTACGCAAGGATGAATTCGGCAAAGTTATTCTTGTAAGAGAAGCATTGCACCTTTTCCTTCAATACGGTGCCCGTTATGCGTTCCCCGCAGTGCATGGATCAATTTCCCGAGGTATGCCGACAGGTTACGCAGCAGCTCCATTGAAAAGGTTGTGCAAACAAATGAACCCGTGCCAGTGTGGCCCTTCAAAAACGGTTCAGTTCGGGGCATTGCTCTTTACCCACTTTATCCTACTGTTCCAGAAACGGCGAGCCAGAATCCGGCGCTCTACGAATTACTTGTCCTGTTCGATGCTATTCGAACCGGCAGTAACAGGGAGCGCGCGTTGGCGATCAAAATGCTTGATGAAAGATTTGTCGAATGAACTCGCCAAGACTCGCTGAAACTCGTCGAAATTGTCACGTTGACGTTTATGACGAGTTTAGGCTTATATTGATAGCTCCACCGATTTTGGATTGTTCGAGCGATTTGCTAACCAACACAAAATACAAATCGTGGCTGCATTGATGAAAAGCCCGTCGGGGGAATGCATTGACGAAAACATAATGTGATGCCGCAGTGATTATGGCGATAGTTCCAATGGTCGCCGAATTTTTTCCTGTTTTGTGAATAAAGTGAAACAGGATACAAAACGCCAAGAAGGACATCACAAAATTTTGACTCGGGCAGCCTTAAATTCCAAAGGTTGAATTTCCTTTTCAATTGCCTTTAGTGCGACTTTTTGTGCAGAGCGAAGATCGTAGGCCATTTGAAGATTGAGCCAAAACTCGGGCGTGGTCCCGAAAAAACGGGCAAGGCGCAATGCTGTATCTGGCGTAACTCCCCGATTCTCGCGAACGATTTCATTGATGCGTGCGGCGTGCAGATGCAATGATTTTGCTAGTGCATTGGGTGTAATGTTCAGTGGGTCCAGATATTCTTCGCGCAGGATTTCACCTGGGTGAATTGGCCGCATTTTATTTTTTAGCATGATTTTCCCCTTGAAACTTATCAATGGTAGTCGGCAATTTCTACATTGGCCGGCCCATGTTCAGTCCAGATAAAACAAATTCGCCATTGTTGGTTGATCCGAATGCTATGCTGGCCTTGCCGGTCACCTTCAAGTGCCTCCAACCGGTTACCCGGTGGTGAGCGCAAATCTGTTAGCTCCACAGCGGCGTCCAGCATTTGCAATTTTCGTTCAGCACTGGCCGCAAAGTTCACGAAACGAGCTACCCTTTTTCCCTCATACAATAATTGAGTGTCTTTGCAATTGAATGATTGAATCATGGGTTTTAAATTTACCGTTTATCGATAAACGATAATACTCTGCCGGAATTCGGTCAAGCTTTTTCTTATCAGTGTTTGTGCGGATCGAGAGCGAGAAAAATGGGGGGCGAGGGCTGTCACGTTCTGCCCAAATGAAAAGGGGCTAGCCTTAGCTAACCCTTTGAATTCTGTGGCTCCCCGATTTGGGCGAATCTGGTAACTGGGTTGTGACCCTAACCTATAAATAACTCTCAACGCTGAAACTTATCCACGGCGGCGTGCGTGGTCAATTCAAAGACCACGGACGCACGCCGCGGTGGGTAAGTTGGTTTCGGATGGATAGTGGTTGACTGCTCTCAACCCATACCCGCCGGTCGAGGTTTTACATTGCGGACATTCAGTTGGGCTCTCCTAGAACATCAACGTAGCGCGTAGGATGCGCGAGGTATCCGTTTAACCAATCAAAAACGCGACTAGCTTTCAATTCGATGGTCTCTCCAAATCCGTGTTCGGATAATAATGCAATGCCATTGGGATTTGCGAGCACACCTGGCAATAATCTCAAGTGATTTTGTTCACCACCTTCTGCTGTAACGCAAAATGACGTTAAGCAATCATTTAGTAATGTTGATAGAACTAAATTGTGGGATGAGACGATAACTACCCCGTTTTTTGCTAACGAATGCAGGACTGCGGCAGCAGCCGAAATAGATTCGACGTGATTAGTTCCGCGAAAAATCTCATCAACAATAAAGACACATTTTTTAGCCGATTTACTAGCCGCTAACAACTCTTTGGCGCGCCTCAATTCGGCAATATAGAGGCTCTCCCCGCCCAATAACGAATCTTCATTTTGCATGCTAGTGAAGACGGGGCCAATTGGTACTTTCGCGTTGCGGGCGTAACAAAAACCAAATGCCCGAGCAGTAACTAAATTCAAACCAATTGTGCGTAGCAATGTACTTTTACCAATTCCATTTTGCCCCGATATAAAGGCTCCTTTGTTTTGAAGACAAAGTGAAAGCGGTATCGCATGGTTAAGTAATGGGTGGACTACGTCCTCAAATCTAATATTTGCTGCTACGTCGACTTCGGCCCAACAAAATGTTGGCATTCGCTGGAGGTGTCGTGCCAATGCCAGATCTGCTTCAAGATGAGCAATTCGTAGATAGCATTCTCGTAGCAATTTGAGATGCAAATTCACTGTTTTCAATCCCTTAAAATATTGCCGTACGTTCTCGAGAAAGAACCATTCGCAATACGCACTGGCTCCAGGAATCGCATTTACAAGTTCAGAGGGCGTCAAGACTCGGCAAATTTCGCGTAATTGAGTAATCTCAGTGAGGAATGGTGCGAGCGCAGGATCGCTTTTCTTTTTGGCGGAAGCTCCAAGATTTACGTATGTTCCCAACATTTGCTGCAATGAACGGACTTGAAAATCCCACATCTGAATTCGATCATAGAAACGTGTCTGAATAGCTATCAGCAGGAAAAGTGATATGCCAACACCGGCCCAAGCAAAACTAGTAATGGTGGCGAGGGCGAGCGATACAAAGAAAGCGATCGAAAAAGCCCAGAGATATTTAGACCACGGCGGCGGTTCCGCAATGGGTGTCCCAAACAAAGTCGCGCTAATTTCGCATTCGGCGTTACGCAATGGTTGGCAAAGAAAATGTATTTCGGTTTGAAGGACCGAATTTTGAAGGAGGTGGCGCAGTTGTGTATCGCCGTGTGAAACCTCGTTGCGGAGGCGATGATGCAGAATTTGTTGACCGAATATGCTAACTTCCGACGACAATTCTCTTGAGTATTGGTTTAACAGAAGATCATCCCAGCTTTGGTCATCAATTCCGTGACTATTCGACTCCGAAACCAATTGATGGAACATTGCTATTTCGCCGAGTGTAAATCTAAAATCGCTCGGTCCCTTCTCCTTTATTGGAAACAACATGATAAAAAAATCATTTATGGGCTTACATTTTCGCTTAACCAAGGCCGTAAGAGACATGTTATTTTCGATGGATTTAGGTGAGTCGGATATTTATAGGCGGAACAACGAAAAGCAAGATTGAGAACGTCCGGGGCCGTGCAAATATGTGGCGGGTACTAGATTGATCGAAGTCGCGAGAGGCTGCAATGTGCCGGTTCCTGCAATTAATCGCCTTGTTGATACCAGACATACTTCTTTCCGTTCCAATAAATTAATGCACTGCCTGCGTCCGTATTCATCACAATTAATGCATCACCAAGTAGTTTTGGTGGCTTCATTTCCGTTGCGCCTTGCGAAACAGGCAGTAGCTTACTGTGGACTGTCCATGCATTCATCCAATCCAAATTTTTCCCGCCATTGCCGAACTTGTTCCCCGCGCCAACAATTGAAATCTTGTTTGATCCACCGTGAATTATTGCAATCCCGAACATCCCAGAAGATTTTTCTTTAATCAAAATCGCTGTATCTAATTTTCCGTCACCGTTGAAATCTCCATTTATGAAAAACGGATTTATATGGCTGGAAATAGCGTAGATACTTGAAAATTTCTCGTCTAATACAACATTTTGAATTTGATCAGGGATACTTTCGTTCAATACGTAATCAGGTAAATCCGAATTCGAGGCAATTGCACCGAACGTCAGACAAAATGTTGCAACCAACATGTATTGGATAGTGATTTTAACCATGACTCAGTACCTGCAATTTTTTCATTTACGCCAAATGACCGCTTTTCTTTCCAAGTCAAATTAAGCACTCAATGTCAGCTTCGGGCCGATTTTTGCCATTTACTTAACCCCCCGTTCTGGTAACACGGGGGTCTACGGATACATCAGTTAATAGAATGTAACATGTTTTTTAAGTAATTATTGAAAATCCATTTATTTTTAGGTGGTCGCCGATGCGAAGCATCGCCGCCAACTAAAAATTAATTGAGCGATTTAACTTCCTTAAAAATTAATATTGAATTTGATGAACAACCAATGACGATGCAATTGCTGATATAGAGTCGGTTTTGATTCGAGAATTTCTGCCTGAAATTCTAAAAAATGTGATTTGGCACAGATCCGAACAGGAGAATTAAGCCATGGCGGTCGCACTTTATGCACGTGTTTCAACAACCCGGCAAGCGGATAAAGATTTATCCATTCCTGACCAGTTACGACAAATGCGCGACTGGTGCAAGAAAAATGATCTTGTCGTTGGTATGGAATATATTGAATCAGGTGCTTCCGCCACCGATGATCGTCGGCCTGTATTTCAACAAATGATATCTGATTCAACGGTTAAACCATCTCCATACGACGCCGTCATTGTTCATAGCCAATCTCGTTTTTTCCGCGATGCGTTGGAGTTCGGTTTGTATGAGCGTCGTCTCAATAAAGCAGGGGTAAAGTTAATTTCGATTACCCAACAAACCAGCGATGATTCATCTGGTCAAATGATGCGCAAGATATTCAGCGTGTTTGACGAATACCAAAGCAAAGAAAACGGCAAGCACACGTTACGGGCGATGAAGGAGAATGCGCGGCAAGGCTATTTCAACGGCTCGAAGCCACCATTCGGCTATAAGAAAATTGAACTTGATCTTGTTGCCGCAAAAGGGAAAAAGAAAAAACTTGCGGTGGATGAAACCGAAGCGTCTTTGGTTCGGAAAATATTCGAGCTATACCACGTTGGATTGTACGGACATGAAATGGGCACCAAGCAAATTGCGACGCATTTAAACGAAATAGGTCAATTAAATCGCGGTAGAAAATGGTCACGTAATCGCATTCATCAAATGCTTAGTGACACGGCCTATTTTGGCGAATATTTCTTTAATCGTAAGGATATGAAAACCGGGCAAACCAAGCCTATTTCCGAATGGGTGCCGATTGCCATACCCGCGATTATTGATGAATCAGTTTTTAGGGCTGTTGAGGCAAAGCGCCAGGCACGCGCGCCGGACATGATGGCTCCACGTTTGGTCAATTCCCCGACTTTATTGACTGGCATACTCAAGTGCGGCCTATGTGGTGCGGGAATGACTCTGGCAACTGGCAAGGGCGGACGGTATCGCTATTACAAATGCAATACTCGAATCGCTAAAAATAATGCCGATTGCAGAACTCCGTCAATTCCTATGCTAAAACTTGACGATTTGATTCTCAAGGCACTGATTGATAAGGTCGCAAGCCCGGAGCGTTTGCAAAAAATGCTCAAGGCGATGAAATCTAGCTTGAAAGACGCTCAGGCCAGTGAGAATGAACATTTGGCCATGCTGCAGAAAGAACTGGCGGAATTGGACGTTGGAACCAGTCGTTTGTATGAAGCCGTAGAAAAGGGATTTCTGCCAATGGATCACAGTTTGCAAGAACGATCACAGAAACTGAAAGCGCGACGTGAATCGATTTTGGTCGAAATGGCTGGAAGCCGTCACAGAAAATCGATTCCTCTGGAACGAATCAATGCGAATCAAATTCAAGCGTTTGGGGATGCACTCAGGGCAAAGCTTATTGATTCTGAAAATGGCTTTTCCAAACAATATCTGCGTTTGTTTGTGAACGAAATTCGGGTGAGTGGTAACGAGGTCAGAATGACTGGCAGCGAGGCCGTAATGATGAATGCTATTGCACAAAAGAAAATGGACACCCAAAAGGTGCCCAGTTTCGTACATACTTGGCTCCCCGACCTGGACTCGAACCAGGGACCTGCGGATTAACAGTCCGTCGCTCTACCGACTGAGCTATCAGGGAACAGAAGCGAGATTATAGGGGGGTGACGATAATTCCGTCAAGCACTTTCCCCCGAATAATGATTAAAGTACCTGACAGATTGCATCTACAACGTAATCCATATTGGCCGAATTAAGAGCGGCGACGCAAATGCGGCCGGTATCAATGGCGTAAATTGAATAGGTGTTGCGTAATTGATCCACCTGGGCTTTGGTCAGGCCGGAATAGGAAAACATGCCGCGCTGTGTTTTGACAAAAGAGAAATCGTGATTCGGCGCTTTCTGTTTCAGAAGATCGACAAACTGTTCGCGATTGGCGCGTATGCGCACGCGCATTTCACCCAGTTCTTTTTCCCACAGCGCGCGCAATTCAGGATTGGACAGCACGGTTGCCACCACCTTGCCACCATGCGTGGGCGGGTTGGAGTAGTTGGTACGGATCACGCGTTTTAACTGCGACATGACGCGTGCAGTTTCTTCCGCGCTGCCGGCCACGATGCTCAGTGCGCCAACCCGTTCGCCGTACAGTGAAAATGATTTGGAAAACGAATTCGATACGAACAGCGGACCACCGGCATCGGCAAAGCGGCGTACTACCTGACCGTCTTCTGTGATGCCGTCACCAAAGCCCTGATAGGCCATGTCGAGGAAAGGAATCAGACCGCGGCCAGTCACCACTTCAATGACGCTGGTCCATTGATCTGCAGTCAGATCTGCACCGGTCGGGTTGTGGCAGCAGGCGTGCAGCAGCACGATGGCGCCGACGGGCATGGCCTTGAGGCTGTGCAGCATCGCGTCAAAATTTACGCCATGGGTGGCGGCGTCATAATACGGATAGTTGTTGACCACGAAACCGGCAGATTCAAACAGGGCGCGGTGGTTTTCCCAGCTCGGGTCGCTGATGAATACCTGTGCGTCGGGTGCGAAGCGTTTCAGGAAGTCGGCGCCGAGTTTCAGTGCTCCGGTGCCGCCGATAGCCTGTGCAGTAATGGCACGTTTTTCGGCAATCACTTTGCTGTCAGCGCCAAAGACCAGTTCCTGTACGGCCTTGTCATAAGCGGCCAGACCGTCGATAGGCAGATAAGTACGTGGCGTAACGGTCGCGATCAGGGTCGCTTCGGCGCGCTGCACGCATTCCAGCAGCGGAACTTTGCCCTTGTCATCGTAATAGACACCGACGCCCAGATTTACTTTTTTGGGGTTGGTATCAGCGTTGTAGGATTCGGTGATACCTAAAATAGGATCGCGCGGGGCCATTTCGATGGCGGAAAACAGGGAGTTAGTTGAAGTCATGATATTTAAATAAGAGCAGGAAAATTACAGGATCGGAAAAACAAAATTAACGAATCAGCAGCTTTTAATGCGTAAAATGCAAAGCTTCAATGATGCAGGGACGTTTTTTCAGTGAAAAAGCGCAGATAAATCAGCCCCGGCATTTTATAACAAAGGTTACCTTCATGGCAGATTTAACAGGGAATTCTCTGAGCGACGGCATTGTCAGCCCCATTACTGACCCTAAAACCGGGGTTGCGCTGGACGGGCAGTTCGTGCGCTTCCCGGATTCCCCTTATGAATTGTTTCAACCGTTTGCGCCGGCCGGCGACCAGCCGGCGGCTATCGACATGCTGGTTGAAGGGATTACTGACGGGTTGGCCTATCAGACTCTGCTCGGTGTAACCGGGTCGGGCAAGACCTTCACCATGGCGAATGTGATCGCGCGCACCGGCCGGCCGGCCATCGTGTTTGCGCCCAACAAAACGCTGGCGGCCCAGTTATACAGCGAATTCCGTGAATTTTTTCCGCACAATGCAGTGGAGTATTTTGTCAGCTACTACGATTACTTCCAGCCGGAAGCGTATGTGCCGCAGCGCGACCTGTTCATTGAAAAAGATTCCGCCATCAACGAGCATATCGAACAGATGCGTCTGTCTTGCACCAAGTCGCTCATGGAGCGCAAGGATGTGGTAATCGTGGCCACCGTGTCGGCGATTTACGGCATCGGTAATCCGACCGAATACCATCAGATGATTCTGACCCTGCGCAGCAAGGACCGGGTCAGCCAGCGCGACATCATTGCGCGATTGATCCAGATGCAGTACACCCGCAACGAAATAGATTTCGGTCGTGGCACATTCCGGGTGCGCGGCGACACCATCGATATTTTTCCGGCCGAGCATGCCGAACTGGCGGTGCGGGTCGAAATGTTTGATGACGAGATTGAAAACCTGCAGATGTTCGATCCGCTGACAGGCCGGATCAAACAGAAAATATCTCGCTTTACCGTGTATCCCAAATCGCATTACGTGACACCGCGTTCGACCGTGCTGCGCGCGGTGGAAACCATCAAGGAAGAACTGCGAGAACGGCTGGTATTTTTCAGAAAAGAAAACAAACTGATTGAAGAGCAGCGCATTGAGCAGCGCACCCGGTTTGATCTGGAAATGATGAGCGAGATCGGGTTCACCAAAGGCATTGAAAATTATTCGCGTCATCTGAGCGGTGCGCAGCCTGGCGAACCGCCGCCGACCCTAGTCGATTATCTGCCTGATAACTGCCTGATGTTTCTGGATGAATCGCATGTGCTGATCGGCCAGTTTACCGGCATGTACAACGGCGACCGGGCGCGCAAGACCAATCTGGTCGATTACGGTTTTCGTCTGCCGTCTGCGCTCGATAACCGTCCGCTGCGCTTTGATGAATTTGAAGCCAAGATGCGCCAGACCGTGTTTGTTTCAGCCACTCCGGCCGCCTATGAAGTTGCGCATGCCGATCAGGTGGTTGAGCAGGTGGTGCGCCCGACCGGGCTGGTTGACCCGCAGATCGAGGTCTTGCCGGCGCTCACCCAGGTTGACGATCTGATGAGCCAGATTCATTTGCGCGTGAAGAAAAATGAGCGGGTGCTGGTGACCACCCTGACCAAGCGCATGGCCGAGCAGTTGACCGATTTTCTGGGTGAGAACGGCATCCGGGTGCGTTATCTGCACAGCGATATCGATACGGTGGAACGCGTTGAAATTTTGCGCGATCTGCGTCTGGGCACCTTTGATGTGCTGGTCGGGATCAATCTTTTACGCGAAGGGCTGGATATTCCCGAGGTGTCACTGGTGGCAATTCTGGATGCGGACAAGGAAGGGTTTCTGCGGTCCGAGCGCAGCCTGATTCAGACCATTGGACGCGCAGCACGTAACCTGAACGGCAAGGCGATTCTGTATGGCGACAAAATCACCGAATCGATGCGGCGTGCCATTGATGAAACCGAGCGACGCCGCAACAAGCAAATTGAATTCAACCGGGCCAACAACATCACCCCGGTCGGTGTGGTCAAACATATCCGCGATCTGATCGATGGGGTTTACAACCCGCAGGCGGCGCGGGCGGAGTTGGACGCTGCGCAAGAGCATGCACGCTACGAGCTCATGAGTGAAAAACAGATCAGCAAGGAAATCAAGCGTCTGGAAAAATCGATGCATGATCACGCAAAAAATCTGGAATTTGAAAAAGCGGCGCAGGTGCGCGATCAGTTGACCCAGTTGAAGCTGCAGTTGTTTGGCTCGGATGGTGCCAGTGTGATTTAGTCGCACCGATTTGGGTATGGATGCCTCATGCTGGTGCAGTGGATGATTAATATTTACTTAATTTTTGTGACGGTTTTATATAAATTGATGTCGCAGATCGGAAAGAGTTTGTTTTTTTTGCCAGATAGAATAAGTTCCACTTCGGTGGAGCGCGATCCGTTCCAACCATAAAATGCCGGGCAAATAATTACATATTGTTTGCTGCATCGTTTCAATTGGGTTTAAAAAACCACATCCCGCCGTTTTGTTATAGGCAGCCATTCCTTGTTTGTATATACTAATTTTTCAGAATATAAAATAGTTGTATATACATGTGTTGGAAAAATAGGTAATGTTTTTCGTTGAAACAGTAACTTGATCAAATAAACAAGGGCGAACCGCCTGGCTGGCGCGCAAATTGCTACTATGAGCCGATAACAGCTGGAAACAGCAGCGCTCGCAGTTCAATCCATTCAGTAATTCACACATCGTATCAACAGGAGACCATGCATGACCACGAATCGTCAATTCAATATTATCTGTGCCGCTGCAGTGACCTCAGCTCTGGCTGCCGGCCTGATCAGCGCACCAACTTTGGCCCAGGAAGCAGCTCAGGACACTACGGTTAGCTCAGCACCTGCTGATGCTGCCAAAAATTCCGGACAGATTCAGACCGTTATTATTACGGCCAATAAACGCAAGGAAGATGCGAGCAAAGTGCCGCTCAGTATTTCGGTAGTCGGCGGTGATGAATTGACGGCACAACATATTGTTGACTTCGAAACCATTTCCCGTGCAATCCCGAATGTATCCTTTTCGGGCGGTGGCGGTGGCGGTAATGCTGGTAATGGCCCTGGATTGTCCAATATTGAAATGCGCGGTGTCAGCGCTTCCGGCGGCATGTCGACGACCGGCGTCTATATGGATGATGTATCGATGTCGGCCGGTAATGTGTACAGTATGGGCGCAGCGGAACCAAAATTCTTTGACCTTGACCATGTTGAAGTATTGCGCGGTCCTCAGGGCACGCTGTATGGCGCGAGCTCAATGGGTGGTACCGTCAAATTCATTTCCAATCAGCCTAACCTGAAGGAAAACGAAGTCAATATCAGCGCCGATGTTTCCCAGACTGCAGGCGGTAATGGTATCAATCATACTGAAACCGGTGTCTTTAACCGCGCATTGATTCCTGGTGAGCTGGCCTTGCGCATCGGCGTTCAGTCGGCACACCTGTCCGGCTATATCGATCAGACCACCCCGGACGGCAGCAGTGTGATTGCCAAAGGTATCAACTGGGAAAATGACGCCATTGCGCGCATTGCGCTGAAATGGGCTCCTACCAAAAATCTGACAATTACGCCGCAGCTGTTTTATCAGCAGATTGAAACTGGCGACATTAACGTGTCGTATCTGAACGTGCCGGCACTGACCCTTGATGCCTACAATGCCGGTCAGACGGGCCCTGCATTGCCTAAAAACCAGACACCAAAACTGGAGCGCGAACCGGGCAAGGACACCATTTTCGTACCAAGTCTGACACTGAACTACAGTATGGATGTCGGCGATGTGACTTCAGTGACCAGCTACTTCAAACGGGAGTTTGACCGCACTCAGGATGGCACAGCAGAAAATCCTCAGTACATCGCTTATTCGGGCTCGATATCAGACCCGGCGCTGGCCGCAGCGGTGTATCAGTTGCCTTCGCAGATCGTTCTGAAAAACGAAGTGACCCAGTTTTCTCAGGAAGTTCGTCTCGCATCGAAAGCATATGATCCGAGCGTTTCTCCATTTACCTGGGTTGGCGGCTTCTATACCTCGACTATGAATACCAACATCAATGAAAATGACCCGATTCCCGGTATTTCAAAGGTGTTGGGCGTGGACGCTTTCCCGGGTGGTGCACTGTCCGGTGCGATACCGGCTGGCTTCCCCAACGATAATTCCTATTTTGCACACCGTTACTACACCGATGTCCAGAACTCGGTGTTTGGCGAAGTCAATTATTATGTGGCACCGACCGTGCACTTTACTACCGGTCTGCGCTATTTGCGGGCAACGGACTCATTTGCACGGGTGGCCGATTATTACTTTAATGGTGGACCAGGGGTCAATCCTGAATCAACCAGCAGCAGCAGCAAGGCGACGCCAAAATTTGCGGCCACCTGGGAAGTCAATCCCACCAATACGCTGTATGCCTCAGCTGCTGAAGGATTTCGGGTTGGCGGCGCCAATTTCAAATTGCCAAGTCAATGTGGTGTGGACAATCCGGCCGGCTACGCACCTGATTCGTTATGGAGCTATGAAGTGGGTAACAAGTCTCGCTTCCTGAACAACACCCTGTCGATCAATGCTGATCTGTTTTATCTCAGCTGGAAAAATCTGCAGCAGTTGCAGTCGTTTTCTTGCGGCTTCAACTACGTCACCAACGTGGGCAGTGCAACGTCAACCGGCGCAGAAATTGAGGTTAAGTACAAGCCGACACCTCATATTGTGATCGACCTGTCTGGTGGTGTTGACCATGCCGTGCTGGCAGACAATACGGCTGCCAGTATTGTGACCGGCGCAGTGCAGGGTGCCAATGTTCCGGGCGTACCTAAATTTAATGCGGCATTGACTGGCACTTACAGTTTTGCAGTGAATGACAACGCGCAGGGTTTTGTCCGCGGCGGCGCACAATGGGTGGGCCCAAGCTATGGTGCACTGGATCCGACCAGCACCGATTATCAACGTCCTGCGTATGCAAACGTTGATCTGAGTACCGGTATCAGTTTTGAACAGTACGATTTCTCGTTCTATGTCAAAAACGTCGCAGACAATCAGAAGGTCATTCAGCACCCAGTGGTTCAGACCGCTCTGGGTGAAGTGTATCGTCTGGCTCCAAGAACTGTTGGTTTCACGTTTAACGGCAGATTCTGATCGTAAAGTTGGCTTCAGTTCTGAGGGGAGTCCCTGTGACTTCCCTCATTGTGTTATAAGCAGCAGCATCAGCGCTGTCGGTCAGAGCAGCGTCCGGCAGCAGATTTCAAGCAGTAATGGAGAGCAACAATGGATTTTTCAGAGCAAGGTCAGGAAGCCGGCAGCAAGATGACCGGGTTTGCTGTTGTAGTACTGATTCATGCAATACTTATCTACGCGCTGTTGACAGGCCTGGGTAAGAAAATTGTGTCAGTAATTAAAGAGTTACCGATAGAAACCAAAGTCATCGAAG
>JAYVMW010000028.1:0-138023 GCA_043758755.1 Oxalobacteraceae bacterium | reverse complement strand
AAAAACTGGTGGCAAACAATATAAAGTTGCTGCTGGCCAAAAACTTAAAATAGAACAGATACCTGCAGACATCGGATCCGAAATCACCATTGACCAAGTCCTCGCCGTTGGTGAGGGGGATACTCTGAAAGTTGGAGCCCCATTGGTTGCAGGTGCTACGGTGATGGCTACGGTAGTGGCGCATGGACGCCACGACAAGGTAACAATTTTCAAGATGCGTCGTCGTAAGCATTACCAGAAGCACCAGGGCCATCGCCAAAATTATACCGAGTTGCACATCGTTTCGATTAACGGTTAATCCCTCAGGGTTTGACATAATCAAGCAACCAATTTTCAGAATATAGCAAGGAGTCTTAAATGGCACACAAAAAAGGCGGCGGCACCACGCGCAACGGTCGTGATTCCGAGTCGAAACGACTTGGCGTAAAAGTTTACGGCGGCCAATCAATCAACGCTGGCGGCATCATCATCCGTCAACGTGGCACACGAGTTCACCCTGGTGAAAACGTCGGCATGGGTAAAGATCACACATTGTTCGCATTGATTCCAGGCAAAGTACAGTTTGTAATCAAGGGCGCTCAAAAACATCAGTTCGCTACTATCGTACCTGTAGCAGCGTAATAGTTGTTTTGTAATGTTAGGGTGTTGCAGCTGAGCTGCATCACTTGCCAGGCTGAACTCTTGTGGCTTATCCAATAAGTGCTTAGCCTTTGGCAATACAAAGGCTCTACCATTGGTAGAGCTTTTTTTATGGCATTTTTATAAATCAGCGTCTAGTCTAGTAGTCTGCGGATTTATAAAAGTGCCTTTTTTGATTGAGCAGTGGAAGGACCGAAGATTATGAAATTTATTGATGAAGCGCGTATTGAGGTAGTGGCAGGAGATGGTGGCAACGGGATCGCATCGTTTTGTCGTGAAAAATTCCGTCCGTTTGGCGGACCCGACGGCGGTGATGGTGGGAAGGGTGGCAGTATATTTGCCGTCGCCGACCGCAACATCAATACTCTGGTTGATTTCCGCTTTTCCAAATTGCATATGGCCAAGCGCGGTGAAAACGGCCGCGGCGCTGACTGTTATGGCAAAGGCGCGGACGATGTCTACATGCGCATGCCGGTCGGCACACTGATTTTTGATCGCAATACCGAAGAACAAATTGCCGATTTAACCGAGCATGGGCAGATTGTCCTGCTGGCCAAAGGTGGCGATGGCGGTTGGGGCAATATCCATTTTAAAACCTCGACCAATCGCGCCCCCCGCCAACACGGCAACGGCAAAGAAGGAGAACGCCGTGAATTGCGTCTGGAACTGAAAGTGCTGGCTGATGTTGGTTTGTTGGGCATGCCGAATGCCGGCAAGTCCACTTTTATCACGGCCGTCTCCAATGCACGTCCAAAAATTGCCGATTACCCGTTTACCACTTTGCATCCGAATCTGGGCGTAGTCAGGGTCAGCCATGAAAAAAGCTTTGTGATTGCCGATATTCCGGGATTGATAGAAGGTGCGGCTGAAGGGGCCGGACTGGGACATCAGTTTCTGCGCCATTTGCAGCGTACCGGATTGCTCTTGCATATCATTGATTTTTCTCCGTTTGATGGTGTCGATCCGGTCAAGGAAGCCAAGGCGCTGGCGCAGGAACTGCGCAAGTATGATGAAAGTCTGTACGACAAGCCGCGCTGGCTGGTGCTGAACAAGCTGGATATGGTGCCAGAGGATGAGCGTAAAAAACGCGTCAAGGATTTCGTGAAAAAGCTGGCCTGGAAAGGTCCGGTTTTTGAAATTTCAGCATTGAATCGTGCCGGATGTGAAGAATTGGTTATGGCGATCTATTCGTATCTGGCTGAAAAACGGGTCGAAGAAAACCGTTCTGAAGAAACCACCATGGAAGAGTCTGCACATGGTGTGTTATCAATCGAGCCGGATGATCCGCGTTTTAAAATCATGGATTAAAAAAGTACCCGTGCGCGGCTGATTTCCAAAAGAGCTCAGCCACGCTGTTTTGTGAAATGCTTATCAAAATAAGTATCATGCAAACAGATTAGTAATTAAAATTGCTGCGTTTGATGTGAATTGGATAGGCTACAGAACATGGGAATCGAGCTTCAAGGCGGTAAAAGACTGATTATTAAAGTCGGTTCATCACTGGTGACCAATGATGGGCGCGGGCTTGATCACAACGCGATTCAAAACTGGGCGGCGCAAATTGCCTGCCTCAGAAAAATGGGCAAGGAAGTTGTACTGGTGAGTTCTGGTGCGATTGCCGAAGGCATGCAACGACTTGGATTTACCAGGCGCCCAACCGAAATCGATGAATTGCAAGCGTGCGCCGCAGTTGGACAGATGGGCCTGGCGCAAATCTATGAAACCAGCTTTCGTCAGCATGATATTGGTACTGCCCAGGTTCTGCTGACCCATGCGGATCTGGCAGACCGCGAACGTTATCTCAATGCCCGCTCCACCTTGCGCACGTTGCTGCGTTTTGGCATTGTTCCCATCATTAATGAAAATGACACCGTTGTCACCGATGAAATCAAACTCGGTGATAACGATACGCTAGGCGCGCTGGTCGCCAATCTGATTGAAGCGGATGCGCTGATCATACTTACCGATCAGGCCGGATTATACAGTGCCGATCCGCGCAAAAATCCGGACGCAGAATTCATTCATCATGCCACCGCGGGCGATCCAAAACTGGAAGACATGGCCGGCGGGGCCGGCAGCAGCATAGGTCGGGGCGGCATGCTAACCAAAATTCTGGCCGCCAAACGGGCCGCCAATTCCGGCGCTCATACCGTCATTGCCTGGGGACGGGAACCCGAAGTACTGGTACGCCTTATGCAGGGTGAAGCAATCGGCACACATTTAATAGCCCAGACTGCGCCATTGGCCGCGCGCAAGCAATGGTTGCAGGATCACTTGCAAACGACCGGACAATTTATTCTGGATGATGGTGCTGCCAGCAAACTGGTCAATGAAGGTAAATCTCTGCTGCCCATTGGCGTAGTTGATGTGCTGGGTGAGTTTGGGCGTGGCGCGGCTGTTACCTGCCTCAATCAGTCCGGCGTTGCAGTTGCACGCGGCCTCACCAATTATTCCAGCAGCGATGCACGCCGCATCAGGCGCCATGCATCTTCTGAAATTGCCGGGATATTGGGATTTATTGAAGAATCCGAATTGATCCACAGGGACAATCTGGTTTTGCTGAATTGCTAGTGGTCTTGGTTGTCCGGTTTAATTGACAATTCGGCACCGTCAACGCTGCTGTCGGTTTTGATTTCAGAGTTATCCTGATGGTGAGTCGGCTGCTGCTGTCGCAAATAACGACCGGTATGTCTGGGTTTGGAGCGTTCCGGACGTGACAAAAAACGTGACAGTTCCTGCAATGCCAGTTGATACACTTCGCGTTTGAATTCAATCACCATATCCAGCGGCACCCAATAGTCATGCCAGCGCCATGCATCAAATTCAGGATGATTCGACGCGCGCAGATTGACATCGCAATCCCTGCCAGTCATTCTCAGCAAAAACCAGATCTGTTTTTGACCGCGATAATGACCACGCACATCGCGCTTGATGAAGTGATCCGGCACTTCATAGCGCAGCCAGTCGCGGGTGCGACCGATGACTTTGACGTGCTGGGGTAATAATCCGGTTTCTTCTTCGAGCTCTCTGAACATGGCCTGTTCGGGAGTTTCACCGTATTTAATGCCTCCTTGCGGAAATTGCCAAGAGTGTTCGCGCACCCGTTTGCCCCACCATACTTCATTCGTAGGGTTGAGCAGAATGATGCCTACGTTCGGCCTGAAGCCTTCACGATCAAGCATGATGTCCTCAAAACTTTCTGCGACGTCTGCACATACCACTGTAATTTTCAATAAAACTCTTAAATATTCTGTTTTAATCAGAGTTTGGATCAAAAAACTGTAAACAATGGGTGCATAAGCCAACTAATCCTTTAAAATTGCGTTGATTATAACCTCCTCTATTTAAAAAGAACTCATTGTTATGCGCGCAATCCGATTTTTTATTTCAACCCTAAAAGAAGCACCGGCTGATGCCGAAATTGTTAGCCATAAGTTAATGATGCGGGCCGGTCTGATCAAGCGACTTGGTTCCGGAATCTACAACTATATGCCGATGGGGTTGCGTATCATTCGCAAAGTTGAAGCGATAGTCCGCGAAGAAATGAACAGTGCCGGCGCTATCGAAATGCTCATGCCGGTCGTGCAGCCGGCCGAGCTTTGGCAGGAAACCGGGCGTTGGCAGAAATATGGCCCCGAACTGTTAAGGGTCAAAGATCGCCATGGTCGTGATTTCATCATTCAGCCAACCTCGGAAGAAGTCATTACCGATGTAGCGCGTTCCGATATCAGATCCTACCGCCAGCTACCCATCAATTTTTATCATATCCAGACCAAATTCCGCGATGAGCGCCGCCCCCGCTTCGGCTTGATGCGTGGGCGCGAATTCACCATGAAGGATGCTTATTCCTTTGACCGGGATCTGCCCGGACTGCAAACTTCCTACAAAATCATGTTTGATGCCTATGTGCGGATTTTTCAGCGCTTTGGCCTTGAATTCCGCGCCGTCGCTGCCGATAACGGAGCTATAGGCGGAACCGGCTCGCATGAATTTCATGTCATTGCCGACACCGGTGAAGATGCATTGGTATATTGTCCAACCTCTGACTATGCAGCGAATATGGAAGCTGCTGAAGCTTTGCCGTTAATTAACGAGCGCGCTGCGCCGCAACAGCAATGTGCAAAAGTGGCAACGCCAAATCTGACCAAATGTGAGCAGGTGGCTGAACTTCTGCATATTGGCTTGCAGCAGACAGTAAAATCCGTGGTATTGGCTGTTGACGCCAGTGAAGACGGCAAGGTCAAAAAACAGATCTGGTTGTTATTGCTGCGTGGTGACCATGAAATGAACGAAATCAAGGTTGGTAAGGTCGCTGGTCTGAAAGACTCGCGCATGGCAACTGAAGAAGAAATTATTGAGACTTTCGGCTGCGTTCCGGGTTACCTGGGACCGATCGGTACCAAAGGCCCCGTGAACCTGGTCATAGATCGCACGGTTGCCATGATGAGCGATTTTGTCTGTGGCGCCAATGAAGCCGGCTATCACCTGACTGGAGTGAATTGGGAGCGTGACATACCGCTTGCCCACGTTGCAGATATCCGTAACGTGCAGGCCGGTGACCCATCGCCGGATGGCAAAGGTGTGCTTGCAATACAGCGCGGCATTGAAGTGGGTCATGTTTTTCAGTTGGGCACATCGTATTCGGAATCGATGAAGGCCACTTATCTGGATGAAAACGGCAAGCCACAATTACTGCAGATGGGGTGTTATGGCATCGGTATTACCCGCATACTGGGTGCTGCGATCGAGCAGAATTTTGATGATAAGGGTATCGTGTGGCCGACCGCACTGGCTCCATTTGCGGTGGTTCTATGCCCGATGGGATATGATCGCAGCGAACAGGTCAAAGCGGAAACCGAAACGCTGTATGCGGCTTTGCTTGGTGCAGGAATCGATGTAATTCTGGACGATCGCGGTGAACGTCCTGGCGCAATGTTTGCGGACTGGGAATTGATTGGCGTGCCGCATCGCGTTGTGATCGGCGAGCGTGGTTTGAAAGACGGCAAGCTGGAATACCAGGGGCGACGCGACAGTGCAGCAACCGCAATTTCGGTGGCCGATATGGTGCAGTTTATTCAGGAAAAATTGAAAGCGTAACTTAAGGCCAGAAAGCCAAATACAGCAGAATGAAAGCAATTCAAACCACTATTTCATTGTTCGGTGTTTTCTTTTTGATGCAGGGGCCAGTTTGGGCCGGCAATCAAAAAGAAGAGGCTATGGCTGATTCAGTTCGTCTGGCGCTGTCAAGAGCCGTGGTTGACAATCGTCCTCCCAAGCCCAGATTTGCCGCAGTTGAAGACCGGCTCGGATATATTCAGTGGTTGGGTGAGATGTCACAAAGGCTGAAGAAAAAAATCCCGGACAATCAGTCGCGCATCGAGTTTCTGGAAACAACCTGGTATGAAGCAAAGCGGGCCGGTCTAGATCCGGCCATGGTGCTCGGCCTGATTCAGGTTGAGTCGGCGTTCCGCAAATACGCAACTTCGGTGGTTGGCGCGCGTGGCCTGATGCAGGTCATGCCGTTCTGGTCGCACGTAATCGGCGACAATGACGCGCAAAAGCTGTTTAACATGACCACCAATCTGCGCTATGGCTGCTCCATCCTGCGCATGTATATTGATATGGAGGGTGGGAACCTGTACATGGCGTTAGGACGATATAACGGCAGTCGTGGCCAGCCTGAATATCCCAACATGGTATTGTCGGCCTGGAAGAAATGGGAATACAAGGCGCCGGCCAGCAACTCGTGATCCTGGTGTCATAGCTGCACAAACAAAAACGCCCGCGCGATGCGGGCGTTTTTGTTTAGGGCACAGCCCCAAGAATTAAGACAAGTGAGCAGAAATAAGTTTTGTCATTTCAAACATGGATACTTGTTTTTTACCGCCGAATACAGCAACCAGTTTTGCGTCGCCGTTGATCATGCGTTTGTTGGCTTCATCTTGCAGCTTGTGCTTTTTGATGTATTCCCAGATTTTCTTGGTAACTTCAGTACGTGGCAGTGGTGCTGTGCCAATTACTGCTGCCAGTGATGCTGACAGATTCATCGGTTTCATGAATGCAGTATTTGCTTTTTTAGCTGCTGGCGCTTTTTTAACTACTGCTTTAGCTGGAGCCGCTTTTTTAGCTGGAGCTGCTTTTTTAGCTGCTGCTACTGGCTTTTTAGCTGGAGCTGCTTTTTTTGCCGCTGCGACTGGCTTTTTAGCTGCTGCCTTGGCTACTGGTTTTTTTGCTGCTGCAGGTTTCTTGGCTGCGGCTGCTGGTTTTTTGGCTGTTGCCATTGTTAAGCCTCCTAGAGAAGATTAAAAAAATCCGGTTAAAAATAACTAGAGTTCGCGAGAAAAAATTACCACACGTCACGCAGTGCTTATAGTGGTGGGGATTTATTTGCTATGCAAGTGTTTTTTAATATTTTTGTGCGTATTTTTAACCGAAATTTGATTCGCGCTGTATTTATGCTGAATTTTTTACTGATTTAAACGCTTTTCTCTAGGGAGAATCTGATTTTTTGGATCAGCGGTTGGGCAGCATTCCCTTCATGCTGCGCATCATTTTCATCATCCCGCCGCCCTTGAGTTTTTTCATCATCGACTGCATTTGTTCAAACTGCGCCAGCATCCGGTTCACTTCCTGAATCTGCACGCCTGCACCTGTAGCGATGCGGCGTTTGCGAGATGCCTTGATCAGATCAGGTTTGGCGCGTTCTTGCGGGGTCATGGAATTGATGATTCCTTCCATGCGCCGCACCTGTTTTTCCGCCATGCCGAGATTGGCGCCACTGGCGGCCTGCTGCATTTGAGCTGGCAGTTTGTCGAGCAGACCGGTCATGCCGCCCATTTTTTTCATCTGGGAGATTTGCGCCTTGAAGTCGTTGAGATCAAATTTGCCGCCGGTCTTTATTTTGTTGGCCAAATCCTGCGCAGCCGATACATCGATATTTTTCTGGGCCTCGGCAACCAGTGCCAGTATGTCGCCCATACCCAGAATACGATTGGCCATGCGGCCCGCATCGAAGGCTTCGAGCCCATCCATTTTTTCTGAAACACCGGAAAACTTGATCGGGACCCCGGTAATATGGCGCACCGAAAGTGCCGCGCCACCGCGTGAATCGCCATCGAGCTTGGTCAGGATAATACCGGTCAAGGGCAAGGCTTCGTGGAAGGCGCGCGCACTGTTCACCGCATCCTGACCGACCATGGCGTCGACCACGAACAGGGTTTCTATCGGTTTGACGGCGGCATGCACTGCGGCGATTTCTTCCATCATGGCCTGATCAACCCCAAGTCGGCCGGCGGTATCGATAATCAATACATCGTGATGGTGTTTTTTCGCAAAATCCAGAGCTGCCAACGCAATCGCCACCGGTTTGTCGCTGGCGTCGGTTGGGAAAAAATCAGCCCCTACCTGTTCAGTGACGCTTTTTAACTGGGCAATCGCCGCAGGGCGATACACGTCTGCCGAAACAGTCAGTACCTTTTTCTTGTAATTTTCACGTAAAAATTTGGCCAGTTTTCCGACGCTGGTGGTTTTACCCACACCCTGCAGACCGGCCATCAGTATGATTGCGGGCGGCTGGGTGGCAAAGTTCAGTTGCGAGGCGTTCGCGCCGAGATCTGCGCCCATCAGTGCGGCCAGTTCTTTTTGCACCACGCCGACCAGCGCCTGACCTGGCGTCAACGAAGAAATGACTTCTTCACCCAGCGCTTTTTCTTTGACTTTGGCGATAAATTCACGCACTGCCGGCAGGGCGACGTCAGCTTCGAGTAATGCCAGTCTGACTTCGCGCAGCATTTCAGCGGTATTGGATTCGGTCAAACGCGCTTCGCCGCGCATGGTTTTGACGACCTTGGCAAGGCGTTGTGTAAGATTATCTAACATGGGAATGGATTTCTCTGAAGGAGCAATGCAGGTTGCAAAACGGCATTTTACCGTATGGAGTGGAGTGGGGCGTAAGTCATTCAGAGATTTGATTTAAAAATGCGGCTCTGGACTCAATACCGTGTCCGGGAATTACAAAATAAATAACCCCGCAGACAAAAAGAGCGCGATAAAGCCAAACAGCAGTTTAAATCGGGTCCAGATTCATCAATAATAAATCCATAAATTATTGCCAGAACTAGCATGTTGTGGTTTCATTCATGCGCTAATCACCTTGTATACGAATTCATGCAAACCTATTTGACGATAATCGCTGCGTTACTGTACGCAAGCTGCCTGTTTGTTCCGGCTCGCGGCCGCGGACTCATTTCTTTCATCATCGTGCTGGGATGGTGTGCACATGGTGCCGCACTGTGGCTGGAAGTCAGTTCGCCGCTTGGCATACGCTTGGGTTTTGCGATGATGCTGTCTTGCGCGTTATGGATTTCAGTGCTGGCTTACTGGCTGGAAAGTTGGCAGTTGCCTCTGGACGGATTGCGGTTTCTGGTGCTTCCCGGCGCGGCTATTCAGGTGTTGCTGCCGCAGTTTTTTCCCGGTCAGCTCATTGCCATCGCTGACAAACCGAGCCTGTTTCCCTGGCATATCGCAGTTGCCATGCTGGCCTACAGCACTTTAACCATAGCTGCTTTTCATGCCGTCCTGATGGCGCTTCAGGAAGCCCGGCTGCGTAACAGCACAGTATTTTTTTCCAGAGGATGGATGGGCGCAGTGCTGGAGAGGTTGCCGGCGTTGTTGTTAATGGAACGGATCTTGTTCCGGCTGGTCTTCATTGGGTTCGTTTTGTTAAGCCTGACGGTTGTTTCCGGACTGGTATTTTCAAAAGAGGTTTTTGGTGTGGCTTTTAAATGGGATCACAAAACCATTTTCACGCTCTTGTCATGGCTTTTGTTTGGCGTATTGCTGGGCGGACGGAAGTGGCGCGGCTGGCGTGGTAAAACTGCGCTCAGTCTGACGCTGACCGGGTTCGCTACTTTGCTCATGGCCTATGTGGGTAGCCGGTTTGTATTGGAAGTGATCCTGCACCGGAGTTTTTTATGAGAGCACTGATTTGGCTGATACTGGCCTTGATCGTTTATCTGGCCTTAAGGAGTAAGGCACGCAGCATGCAGGACAACATGAGGAATGCCGTCAGGGCCGAATTTGAAGCCCAGGCGGCAAGTCAGGCTCAGAATCAGACCCGGCAACAACGGGCTTCTGTTCCGGTGGAAAATATGGTGGCCTGTGCCCACTGTCAGATTTATCTGCCGGCCTCGGAAGCGGTGCATTTGACCACGCCGCAATCGGAGCTGTTTTTTTGCAGCGAAGCGCATTTAAGGCTGCATTCAAGCCAGTCCGGCCCATCGGATCAGTCGTCGGAACATGAATAGCAACAACGCGCAAAATCCCAATGAAACGTTGTGGCGCTCGTTAAAGACCCTTTGTTATTCCAGGGTGATTATTGCCCTGATACTGCTCAGTCTTCTGGGGTTCAACAACAGTAAATTCATCTGGTCGATGGCCCCGCAGACTTATCGCAACGTCTGTCTGGTCTATGTATTTGGCGCAATTGCCTTTGTCGCACTGCAAATGAGACTCAAGCAGTACTTCCTGTGGCAGCTCAGCGAACAGGTGACGTTTGACGTGGTGGTGATATCGGTGCTGTTTTATTTTGCCGGCGGTATCAACAGCAGTGTCGTCATCCTGTACCTTTTTCCGCTGGCCAGTTGTGCGATTCTCGCACCGTTAATCTGGGCCCTGTTTCTTTCCTCTATTGTGGCCCTGTACCTGATTGTCGTTAGCTCGATTCAGAACCTTGTATCCGGCTCCGAAATTGCCATTTCAGGCGCCGGATTGTATGGGGCAGCCTTTTTGGCCATGGTGTATATCGTCAATCGGCTCGCCAACCGGTTGATCAGTCAGGAAGAAATCGCTATCCAGCACGAAAAAAACCTGCTTATTCAGCAGCAAATCAACAAGCTGGTCGTCGCAGATATGGGCGATGGCCTTATTGTTGTTGATGCCACCAGTCTGGTGTATGCATGTAACCCGGCGGCACAGGACATGCTGAGAGTTGCACTCATTCCGGGACGGTCCAAACTGAACGAGATGCCGAGCCTGCAACCTATTGCCGACGCACTGTTTTCCTGGTCTTCCCATGTACCGGATATAGAACATGGCTGGGTGGATACCATTGCTTTCGCCGCGCTGCCGGATGACGTCGCTCAAAGCGGGGCAGTCATGGTCAAGGGTATCAGGCACAATGTCGTGAGCCATCTGAAATTAAGGTTCGTCAACGTGGGATCTGAAGCTGGCGACCACAATGAACGATTCATTATTTTTCTGCAAGACGCATCCGAAATAGAAAATCAGGCACAGCAACTCAAGCTGGCTTCAATGGGACGTCTGACTGCCAGCATTGCCCACGAAGTCAGAAATCCGCTTTCTTCCATTTCTTATGCGGCAGGTTTGCTGGGCGAATCGGATCTGAGTCCCGAACAGGGCGCGCGACTGGTCAAAATCGTCAATGACAATGTGTTCCGACTCAATCAGCTCATTGAAGATATTCTGCGTCTGTCGCGCAAGGCGCAGATTAACGTCGATCCCTTTTTCCTGAAGCCGGCACTTGTGGATATATTGCAGGAATTTCATGAAACGCACGGCTTAACGCCGGATGTGGTTCAGCTGAGCGCGCCGGATGAATTGATGGTACGTTTTGATCCGCTCCATTTGCGCGAGGTGGTCGTCAATCTGCTGACCAATGCGATTCGTTATGCCAGCGGCAGGCCGGGCAGTATACAGATGTTTGTGGTGGCCGATCTGGAAGATCAGCTAGAATTGCACGTGCGTGACGATGGACCTGGTATCTCTGCCGAAGTGCGCGCTCATCTGTTTGAGCCTTTCTACACGACGTCGAGCCGCGGTACCGGGCTGGGTCTGTATATGGCGCGAGAATTATGTCTTAATAATGGCGCCTTGCTGGATTATGAATATCGCGTCATCGAAAAAGAGTTAAACAATGGTATTACCCCCAATAACCATGGCCGATTCGTCATCACGTTTGTTAAACCTCGATAAAGTATGAATCAGATCAAACATGCATCGCCCCCTGCCGGAACGCCGCGTATTCTGGTGGTGGATGACGAAGCCCATATCCGCGAACTGCTCGAAATCACCCTAATCAAAATGGGAATGGATGTCGACAGCGCTGAAAATCTGACCCGTGCTCGCCAGTATTTTTCACAAAACAATTACGCGCTGGTTCTGACCGATATGCGTTTGCCAGATGGGCTTGGTCTGGAGCTGGTGCAGGAAGTCGCAAAAAGCAATAAAAACACGCCGATTGCAGTTATTACTGCTTTCGGCAGTACCGACAATGCCGTCATTGCATTGAAAGCCGGTGCGTTCGATTATGTCTCCAAGCCGGTGTCGCTGGATCAGCTCAGAAAACTGGTTAATTCAGCACTTCAGGTGCATCAAAACAAATCTGTACCGAATCAGCCCACCAGCCAGACTTCCCGGTTACTGGGCCAGTCACCGGCCATGCAGGAAACCCGCAACCAGATAGAACGACTGGCACGCAGCATGGCGCCGGTTGCGATCTGGGGCGAGTCGGGCAGTGGCAAAGAATTGGCCGCGCGCGAGATTCATGCTCAAAGCGCCCGAGCCGGCAAACCTTTTGTCGCAGTCAACTGTGGTGCCATTCCCGAAGCACTGATGGAGGCAGAATTTTTCGGTTACAGGAAGGGTGCCTTTACCGGAGCAAACGACGAACGGGAGGGATTTTTCCAGGCTGCCAACGGCGGCACTTTATTACTTGATGAAGTCGCTGACCTGCCCCTTCCGATGCAGGTCAAGCTGCTGCGCGCCATTCAGGAAAGGGCGGTGCGCAAGATTGGTGCCACGGCCGAAGAGCCGGTCGACGTGCGCATAATCAGCGCTACCCATCAGAATCTGGAAGAGTGTGTTGCGAATAAACGCTTCCGTCAGGATTTATATTATCGTCTGAACGTGATTGAACTCAAGCTGCCGTCCCTGCGCGAGCGTCGCAATGATATCGGATTGCTGTCGGAAGGAATATTGCAACGACTTTCCGGTAAAAGCATGAAACTCGCCCCTGAAGCGCTGGCCGCATTGTTTGCGTATGACTTTCCGGGCAATGTCCGGGAGCTGGAAAACATACTGGAACGCGCTCTGGCCTTTGCCAACGACGGCGTCGTGCAGCGCGCCGATCTGGCTCTGAAACAGAGCAAGTCTGGCGTCGGCCCTGATGAATTGCCGGCACAGACTGACACTGCATCGATCAAACCTCCTGCAACTCAGAATCCTGGCCCCGATCAGGAAGAAGCTCAGGCAGGAACGGAGCTGGTCAGTGGGGCAGCAATACACCACAGTGCGGATGACAGCCTTGCTGAATTGCCCCGATCGCTCCCCGCTTATCTGGAGCAGGTTGAGCGCGACATCATACTGCGTGCTCTGCAGAAAACCCGTTATAACAAAACGCAGGCCGCTGAATTGCTCGGAGTGAGTTTCCGTCAGTTGCGCTACCAGATTCAGAAACTGAAAATAGACGAACAGGAATGAGTTCGCCAGTTCAACCACCCCTGCAACAACTGCTGCCCGGCGGCTGGGTAGCAGGTGCCAGACATATCCTGTCGCCCAACTTTAATACCAGGCCCGAAGGATGCAGACCGGAACTGCTGGTGATTCATGCCATCAGCCTGCCTTTGGGCCAGTTCACCGGTAGCGCAGCACCTTCTTATATAGAGGACCTGTTTTTAAACCGGCTCGATACACTGGCTCATCCCGATTTCTCCCAGCTCGACGGTGTGCGGGTCTCAGCGCATTTTTTGATTTTGCGCGATGGCAGACTGCTCCAGTTTGTCGGCACCGATCAACGCGCCTGGCATGCCGGTGTTTCTCAGTTCATGGGGCGCAGCGCCTGCAACGATTTTTCCATCGGTGTTGAACTGGAAGGCAGCGACTTTGTCCCGTTCGAATCAGCCCAGTACGATACGCTGGTCGAATTGACCCAACTGCTTTTGCAACACTACCCAATCCACCATGTCGTCGGACATCAAGACATCGCGCCAACCAGAAAAACCGATCCGGGTCCTTTTTTTGACTGGACGATCTATCGGGACCTGATCCGCCAGCGTTTTCCGTTAGTACTCGCTAACGCCACAATACGCGAACAGTCTGCAGGTTAAAAAAGTCAATTGCCGCATTAAAAAAATTGGCGATAAATTCCAACAAAATAAATCAAAAAGCGTTTGCTTTGTATTTTGCACGGCACTAGAATTAGTCGAAATTATGAAGTGACTCACTAGATATAGTGTTTTTTGTGTAAAAACAAGATATCGCCCAATACCCTGAAGGGGAAAGATTCGGGGTAGTCGCCACATAATTTCGGCTTGTAAATCATGTCAGTAGCTGGTTTTCCTGGTCTACTAAAATTAATTAAAAAATTCGAATGTCACATGCCCGTGTGCCATTTTCCACAACGACTCTGGAGGCTATATGCACTCTTCTATTGAACCATCTACACCATCTCACGTTATTCCATCCCAGACTGCACCGGTGGGAATCAACCCCTTGGAACCATCCCAAAGCTATACCGAATATCGCATCATCCGTCGTAACGGCGCGGTGGTCAGTTTCGAGCCGTCCAAGATTGCGATTGCCGTCACCAAGGCATTTCTGGCGGTAACCGGTGGACAGGGCGCTGCTTCAGCGCGGGTTCGTGAACTGGTCGAACAACTGACCTCCAGCGTAGTCAGTGCCCTGTTGCGCCGTCAACCCAATGGCGGAACCTTTCATATTGAAGACGTGCAGGACCAGGTTGAACTGGCTCTGATGCGTTCCGGCGAACACGATGTGGCGCGTGCCTACGTGCTGTACCGCTTTAAACGCATGGAAGAGCGCAAGGTTGTGCAGGAAGCCGCCCATCCTGACAAAGACACTTCAAGTCAGTTGCAGGTTCTGGTCAATGGCAAAAGCCAGCCACTGGATGTGCAGCAGGTCAAGAATCTGATCAGCGCCGCCTGCGTTGGCCTGAACGATCTGGTTGATGCCGAAGCGATTTTGGCCGAAACCCTGAAAAACCTGTACCACAATGTGCCGGTCGAAGAGTTGTACAAATCCGCGATTCTGGCAGCGCGGGCCATGATGGAAAAAGAGCCAGCCTACAGTCAGGTTACCGCGCGCCTGTTGCTGCATACAATCCGCAGCGAAGTATTTGGCTCGGACGTTTCCCAGCAAAATGCCGCAGAGCGCTATGTCAGTTATTTCCCTGAATTCATCAAAAAAGGAATCAAGGCGGAATTGCTGGATGCACGTCTGGCCGAATATGATCTGGCCCAGTTAAGCCAGGCTCTGGTGGCCGACCGCGATCTGCAATTTGGTTATCTGGGCCTGCAGACCTTGTACGACCGTTATTTCCTGCATATCGAAGACACGCATATTGAAATGCCGCAGGTATTCTTCATGCGCGTAGCGATGGGACTGGCCCTGAATGAAATCGACCGTACCGGCCGTGCCATTGAATTCTACAATCTGCTGTCGAGCTTTGATTTCATGAGCTCAACACCAACCCTGTTCAATTCCGGCACCCTGCGTTCGCAACTGTCGTCGTGCTATCTGACTACCGTGTCGGATGATTTAGAAGGCATTTATGAGGCCATCAAAGAAAATGCCCTGCTGGCCAAATATGCCGGCGGTCTGGGCAATGACTGGACACCGGTGCGTTCACTGGGTGCGCACATCAAGGGAACCAACGGCAAATCACAGGGCGTAGTGCCATTCCTGAAAGTGGTGAATGACACGGCAGTGGCCGTCAATCAGGGTGGTAAACGCAAGGGTGCAGTGTGCGCCTACCTGGAAACCTGGCACATGGACGTGGAAGAATTCCTGGAACTGCGTAAAAACACCGGCGACGATCGTCGTCGCACCCACGACATGAATACCGCCAACTGGATTCCCGACCTGTTCATGAAACGTGTCATGGAAAAAGGCGAATGGACCCTGTTCTCGCCGTCCGACGTTACAGATCTGCATGATAAATTCGGCAAGGCCTTTGAAGCCGCCTATGTTGCCTATGAAGCCAAGGCCGCGCGTGGTGAAATCAAGGTATTCAAAAAAATTCAGGCGCTGGATCTGTGGCGCAAAATGCTGTCGATGCTGTTTGAAACCGGCCATCCATGGATTACCTTCAAAGATCCGTGCAATATCCGCTCGCCGCAACAGCACGTGGGCGTGGTGCATTCTTCCAATCTGTGTACGGAAATCACCCTGAACACCAACGATCGGGAAATCGCAGTCTGCAATCTGGGCTCGGTGAATCTGCCAGCACACATGAAAGACGGCAAGCTCGATCACGTCAAACTGCAAAAGACCGTAAGTACGGCCATGCGCATGCTCGATAACGTGATTGACATTAATTACTACGCTGTTAAAAAAGCACGCGAATCCAACCTCAAACACCGCCCGGTCGGCATGGGCATCATGGGTTTTCAGGATTGCCTGCACATGATCCGCACTTCGTACGCCTCTGTGGAAGCCGTGCAGTTTGCCGATACTTCAATGGAAGCAGTCTGTTATTACGCCTACCTGGCTTCGACCGAACTGGCCGAAGAGCGCGGCACTTACAGCAGCTACAAGGGTTCGCTGTGGGATCGCGGCATCCTGCCGCAGGATTCCCTGAAACTGCTGGCCGAGGAACGTGGCGGCTACCTGGAAGTCGACAGCAGCGAATCCATGGACTGGAGCGTGGTGCGTAACCGCATCAGGCAATTTGGCATGCGCAACTCGAACTGTGTCGCGATCGCACCGACTGCCACCATTTCCAACATTATCAATGTCTCGGCCTGTATTGAACCGACCTACCAGAACCTGTATGTGAAATCCAACTTGTCCGGCGAGTTCACTGAGATCAATGAATATCTGGTGCGTGATCTGAAAGCGCGTGGCATGTGGGATGAAGTCATGATCTCGGATCTGAAATACTTTGACGGCAGCCTGGCCAAGATCGACCGGATTCCGGCCGACCTGCGCGCACTGTATGCAACCGCGTTTGAAGTCGACACGATCTGGACCATTGAAGCGGCAGCGCGCCGTCAGAAATGGATCGATCAGGCGCAGTCGCTCAACATTTATATGGCGGGCGCTTCTGGTAAAAAGCTGGACGAGACCTACAAGACCGCATGGTTGCGTGGCTTAAAAACCACATATTATCTGCGCACCATTGGCGCGACTCACACAGAAAAATCGACTTCCAAAACCGGCGCATTGAATGCCGTTGCGGTTGATGGCGCTCAGGGTTCGATGATGAGTTCGGCCGGTTCAGCGGCGAACTTTACCGGTATCAGCAGCACCGATGCCACACCGGAACCAGATGGCCCGGCCTGCATGCTGCGACCAGGTGACGATGGATTTGAAGAGTGCGAAGCCTGCCAATAACAATAGTGTTACCGAGTTTAAAGGGATATAAAAATGCTTTCATGGGATGATGAATCAAGCAGCGCAGGGTCGCCGAATCTGGCAGCGCAGCGTGCGACTATGCCGGTGACGATGGCAGCGCGGGCCCCGGAACAGGTGTTCGCACCGGTTTCGGCACCAAATAAAAATGAGGTGCCACCCGCAGCCGAGCAGATAGCCCGGCGCGTTAATGCGGCCGACAAGCGCATTATCAACGGTGCCACCGACGTCAACCAGTTGGTGCCGTTCAAATACAAATGGGCCTGGGATAAATATCTGGCCGGCTGCGCCAACCACTGGATGCCGCAAGAGATCAATATGCAGCGTGATATTGAGCTCTGGAAAAACCCGAACGGCCTGACTCCCGATGAACGGCGTCTGGTTACCCGCAATCTGGGTTTTTTTGTAACAGCCGATTCGCTGGCTGCCAACAATATCGTGCTGGGTACTTACCGTCACATTACCGCGCCAGAATGCCGCCAGTACCTGCTGCGTCAGGCTTTTGAAGAAGCCATCCACACCCATGCCTATCAATATATTGTGGAATCACTGGGTTTGGACGAGGGTGAGATATTCAACGCTTACCACGAGATTGCCTCGATCCGGGACAAGGACGAGTTCCTGATTCCGTTCATTGACGCGCTGACCAATCCCGAGTTCAAGACCGGCACACCGGAAAATGACCAGACCCTGCTGAAGTCACTGATCGTGTTTGCCTGCCTGATGGAAGGTCTGTTCTTCTATGTGGGCTTTACCCAGATACTGGCTTTGGGGCGTCAGAACAAAATGATGGGCGCGGCCGAACAGTATCAGTACATTCTGCGTGACGAGTCGATGCACTGCAATTTCGGGATTGATTTGATCAATACCATCAAAATGGAAAACCCGCATTTGTGGACGCCGGAATTCCGCGATGAGATCAAAGCGTTGTTTTTACATGCTGTCGAGTTGGAGTACCGCTACGCTGAAGACACCATGCCGCGCGGTGTGCTCGGATTGAACGCGCCGATGTTCAAAGGGTACCTGCGCTTCATCGCAAATCGTCGCGCACAGCAGATCGGACTGGAAGCACTTTTCCCTAATGAAGAGAACCCTTTCCCTTGGATGAGCGAGATGATCGATCTGAAAAAAGAACGTAACTTTTTTGAGACGCGGGTCATCGAATATCAAACCGGAGGCGCGCTGAGTTGGGAATAATTTGAGGAAAAAATCGGTGAAGTGGAAAATGAAAATCCACTTCACCAAAAAATATTTACACTTTTTTGAAAAAAAATGATCACTTTTTTTAAAAAAAGTTTTACTATTCGGAAATTGCAGCGTATTTTGGTATGTATACAAATCAGTTTTTAAAAAGCGCTGCAAAATTTTTGAAGAAAAATTTGAAAAACAAGCAGATCAAGGAAGTTAAAAAGTCAGTCGAAACTAAAATAAAAAAGACACTGAACAAGTTAGCGAGGCCAACATAAACAACAATGGACATTCAAACCAACATAATTTTGCCGCCCTGCCTGAATAGTTAGCTTATTCAGGATGATGCGGCTTTTTGCTTTGTTCATTCGATTTGTTTTAAAAAATACTTACCTGGTTTAGTTGGAAAAAGCTGAACCGGGACGATTCTAAAAGGTGGATTACCTGAAACCAGCCGGTCAATTCGTACCAATTGATCCGGGCCACAGGCGTGCCACCCGAAGAAAAGACTAAGTGTCAAACTGCAGAATTATAAAAAAACAACAGTTTGGCAAGTGCCGAATTCATTAGCGTATACGCGTTGCAGGTTTGCGCCGATGAATAATCCGCTTTAATCATTGCCGCGTGTGATGGCTAAAACGGGTTTCAAACTTGTAAGTGATACTTTCTAACTTTTAGTAAAGGACAAAAAAATGTCTACAGCAAAACCAGCAAAGAAAGCCGCCGCTAAACCGGCAGCTAAAAAGGCAGTTGCAAAGCCGGCAGTTAAAAAGGCAGCAGCTAAACCAGCAGTTAAAAAAGTAGCGGCTAAAAAACCAGCAGCTAAAAAAGCCGTTGCAGCTAAAAAGCCAGTAGCTAAAAAAGCAGTAGCAGCTAAAAAGCCAGTAGCTAAAAAAGTCGTTGCAGCTAAAAAGCCAGTGGCTAAAAAAGCAGTAGCAGCTAAAAAGCCAGTAGCTAAAAAAGCCGTTGCAGCTAAAAAGCCAGTAGCTAAAAAAGCAGTAGCAGCCAAAAAGCCAGCGGCTAAAAAAGCAGTAGCAGCTAAAAAGCCAGTAGCTAAAAAAGCAGCAGCTAAACCAGCCGCCAAACCAGCAGCCAAAAAGCCAGTAGCTAAAAAAGCAGCTGCCAAGCCAGCCGCCAAAAAGCCAGCAGCTAAAAAAGCAGCTGCCAAGCCAGCAGCCAAACCTGCAGCGAAAAAGCCAGCAGCAAAAAAAGCGGCGGCTAAGCCAGCCGTAAAACCGGCTACACCGAAAGAAGCTAACAGCGCAATTTCAGCACCAACCGCTGCCTGGCCTTTCCCAACAGCGACACCGCGCCCACAATAAGCGCGACGTTTTCTGTCGCCTGATTAATTTCAGGAATCATGACCTGCTATGTGGTTATACTGCATAGCGGGTTTTTTTGTGTTTGCAGGGTTTTGAATTTGAGTCATCAAACTGCGGTCGAATCGCTATACTGTTGATTGGTTAAAGCTGGTTGGAACACGTTTTTCTTAGGGGAAGAAATCTTGATATATCTGTTGAATCTGGTGCTCGATACCGTGGCCGGACTGTTTGCCGGCGTGTTGTTATTGCGATTCTGGATGCAGATAGTCCGGGTTCGGCCTCCCGCCCAGGTGGCCCAATTCACTTTTCAGCTCAGCGACTGGATCGTCAAACCAATGCGTCGGATTATTCCAGGGGTTGGTGGATATGACTGGGCCAGCCTGATTGCTGCCTATTTGATTGCCCTGATAATTACCGCTATTAAAGTGTGGCTGATTCTGGATACTTTCCCGTCGACGCTGTTTCTGCTGGCGTTGTTCAGCCTGATGGAGTGGATTGTTTATGGTTGGACGGCCCTGTTGGTCCTGGAAGTGATATTCAGCTGGGTCAATCCGCATGCCCCGCTGGCACCCTTTGTGCGGGCATTGAATGCCCCGCTGCTAAGACCGATCCGCCAGATAATTCCCCTGCTCGGCGGCCTCGATATTTCCCCGATGGTGTTATTTTTATTGCTGCAGGTGGCCAGCAAGTTATTGGCGTACCTGTCCGCCATGGCAGGAATGGCGCTGATGTAAACTTGGTTAAATGGATTCCAGAGGTGGAATCACGCGCGGTTTTCTGTCATCGTCGGTAGCGACGTAAGTCAGGGTGGCTTCCGTCACCTTGACCGTATCGGCTTCCAGCCGGTTTCGTTCTGCATAGACTTCAACGTAAATGGTGATCGAAGTGCGGCCGACCTTGACCACATCGGCATAGAACGACAGCAGGTCCCCCACAAAAACCGGATGCTTGAACAAAAACGAATTGACTGCGATGGTAACTACCCGGCCGTTGCTGCGCCGGCAGGCCGGAATCGCGCCGGCAATATCCACCTGAGACATGATCCAGCCCCCGAATACATCGCCATGGATATTGGCGTCGGATGGCATGGGCATCACGCGTAATTGCGGCATGCGGGTCGGGAGCAGAGTTTTAGTGGAGGTTTGAGTTGATGAGGTCATCCTGATTTCCGGCTAAGGGTTACAATCGCGAGATCAAAATTATAGTTCAATCCCCTATGCGCCGCTCAACTCCATCCCCAGCCCTGCCCGACACCGAAACAAAAAAACGTAATGACTGGGCAACCATCAAAACGCTGCTGCCCTATCTGTGGGCTTATAAAGGACGGGTTTGCGTCGCGCTGGTGTGCCTGATTGCCGCCAAAGTCACTTTGGTGTCAGTACCGATTGTGCTCAAAAGGCTCATTGACAGCCTGACTCCTGGCACCGCGCACACGGAATTGATTCTGCCAGCCGGCATTCTGCTGGTCTATGGTCTGTTAAGACTGTCCACCTCGCTGTTCAACGAATTGCGTGAATTTGTATTCGCGCGGGTCACCCAGCGCGCGGTGCGCACCATTGCCTTGAAGGTGTTTCGGCATATCCACGGCCTGTCGCTGCGGTTTCACCTGAACCGTCAGACCGGCGGCATGACCCGCGATATTGAACGCGGAACGCGCGCCGTGTCCTCGCTGGTTTCGTTTGCCCTGTTCAGCATATTTCCAACCTTGCTGGAAATTACCATGGTGCTGGGCTACCTGGTACTGCATTACGATATCTGGTTCTCTGCCATCACTTTCTGCGCTCTTGCTATATATATAGTGTTTACGATTACAGTAACCGAATGGCGCACCCATTTCCGGCGCACCATGAACGAGCTGGATTCAAAAGCCAATACCAGGGCAATCGATTCCATTATCAACTATGAAACCGTCAAATATTTCAGCAATGAGGAAATGGAAGCCGAGCGCTATGACCAGGGTTTGCGCAAATATGAAACGGCGGCGGTGAAATCGCAGACTTCGCTGTCGCTGTTAAACATTGGACAATCTTCCATCATCGCCATTGCCGTGAGTCTGATACTGTGGCGCGCCACGGTTGGCGTAATTGCCGGCACGATGACACTGGGCGATCTGGTGCTGGTCAACAGTTTCATGCTGCAGCTGTATGTACCACTGAACTTTCTGGGTGTGCTGTACCGGGAAATCAAACAAAGTCTGGCCGATATGGAGAAATTGTTTGCGCTGCTGGATGAACATCGTGAAATTGCCGATACCGACTCGGCCCATGCGCTGCAACTGGTCCAGCATGCCGGACCAGAAATCCGCTTCGAGCAGGTGGACTTCAGTTACGAAACCAATCGACAGATTCTGCATCAGGTCTCGTTTGTGATGCCGGCCGGTGCCACCACAGCCGTGGTTGGCGCCAGCGGCTCGGGCAAATCAACCCTGGCGCGGCTGCTGTTTCGCTTTTACGATATTCAGCAAGGTGCCATTACTATTGCTGGACAGGAGATTCGTTCAATCACCCAGGCATCATTGCGCACGTCGATCGGGATCGTGCCGCAGGATACGGTGCTGTTCAATGACACAATCGAATACAATATTGCCTACGGCAGAAATGGCGCCAGCCATGAAGAAATCGTCATGGCAGCCAAGGCGGCCTACATCCATGATTTCATTATGGGGTTGCCGGAAGGGTATGCCACCCGGGTTGGTGAGCGTGGTCTGAAATTGTCCGGTGGCGAAAAACAGCGTGTGGCCATTGCCAGAACAGTTCTGAAAAATCCCGCGATACTGATACTGGATGAAGCCACTTCGGCACTGGATTCGAAGTCGGAACAGGCGATTCAGCAGCAACTCAAGGAAATCGCGCGGGGTCGAACCAGTCTGGTGATTGCACACCGTCTGTCAACCATAGTCGATGCGGCGCAGATTCTGGTCATGGAGCAGGGCCGTATCGTGGAAAGTGGCAGTCATGCAGAACTGCTGGCCAAAGACCGGGTTTATGCGCAGATGTGGGCGCGTCAGCAATCGCAGTCTGAACAGGAATTGTGGTCGGATGCCCAACCTGATTCGACACGCGAAGCGCTGTATTAGATTTTTAAAGGGATAAACAGATGACGTTGACTCAGCTCATTGGGATACAGCTGCCCATCATTCAAGCACCTATGGCTGGTGTTCAGGGCAGCGCCCTGGCTGTGGCAGTATCAAATGCCGGGGGCTTGGGTTCATTACCCTGTGCCATGCTCAGTATTGAAGCAATGAAATGCGAACTTGGTGCAATTCAAGCTCAGACAAATAAGCCGTTCAATGTCAATTTTTTTTGTCATACCAATCCTGCCCCTGACGAGGAATGCGAAGCAAAATGGCGAGTCAAGCTGTCACTCTATTACAAAGAGTTCGGAATTGATGCCGATTCCATACCCGCTGGCCCCGGACGCGCTCCATTTAATGCAGCAACGGCACAAGCCTTAAGCGAATTTAAACCTGCTGTTGTGAGCTTTCATTTTGGGTTGCCTGCCCCTGATTTATTGTTGCATTTACGCTCCTGGGGGGCCAAGATTATTTCAACTGCGACCACGCTTGAAGAAGCCCTGTGGCTCGAGTCGCGCGGTGTCGATGCAATTATTGCGCAAGGACTGGAAGCCGGAGGACATCGTGGTATTTTTCTGACCGAAGACTTAAGTACCCAGGTTGGCACGTTTGCGTTATTGCCTCAGATAGTCCGTCATGTAAAGATTCCGGTAATTGCAGCCGGCGCAATCGCCGATGCGCAAGGGGTCGCCGCAGCAATGGCGCTGGGTGCAGCAGGCGTGCAAATTGGTACGGCTTATTTGTTATGCCCGGAAGCGTCGACCAGCCAGGTGCATCGCGCTGCCTTAAATAGCAAATTGGCATGCCACACTGCGCTGACCAATCTTTTTACAGGTCGTCCTGCTCGCTCAATTGTCAATCGCTTCATTACAGAAAACGGTCCCATTAACGGTATGGTGCCGGCCTTTCCGCTGGCGACATCTGCCGTTGCGCCATTACGCAGTCATGCAGAAAAACTTGGCAGTGGTGATTTTTCCCCATTGTGGGCCGGACAGAATGTGAGCGGCTGTAAAGAGGTTCCGGCAGCCGAGCTGACTCGCGACTTGTCTAAAGGTTGCAATAAATCAGTCGACAATTTAAACGGATAATGGTCGGCTGTCAGTATAGAGACCGACCAAATGATTAATACCCCTATTAACCACGGCGGATACACCTATGGGAAGAAATCGACTTGAGGCATTCAGTGACGGCGTGCTTGCCATCATTATCACTATCATGGTCCTGGAATTGAAGGTGCCGAGTGGCGAGGATCTGTCGGCACTCATTCCGCTGTTCCCGATATTCATCAGCTACGTCCTTAGTTTCATTTACGTCGGGATATACTGGAATAATCATCACCACATGCTGCATCTGGTCAATCACGTTAATGGCCGCATCCTGTGGGCGAATTCTCATCTGTTATTCTGGCTGTCGCTAACACCGTTTGTTACTGGTTGGATGGGCGAGAACCATTTTGCCGCGGCGCCCACTGCCCTTTACGGTGTTGTCCTGTTGATGTCTGCGATTGCCTATTGGATTTTACAGAGGACTATTATTGCTACGCAGGGACCTGGATCAATTCTGGCAGCGGCTGTGGGCTCGGATTGGAAAGGGAAACTGTCCCCGCTGTTGTACGCTGTTGCGATTCCCTGCGCGTTCCGATCGGCCTGGATTTCCGGTTGCATTTATGCGCTGGTGGCCGTTATTTGGCTTATTCCTGACAGACGCGTGGAGCGCAAACTACTAGAAACGCAGCAATAAAAAAATCCGATTACGAATTTTCAGGAACAAGTCCATGAACCAACTCAATGAAGCGCGCCCGCCATTACCTCCCTTTACCCGCGAAACGGCTATTCAAAAGGTCAGAATGGCCGAAGATGGATGGAACAGTCGCGATCCGGCGCGGGTATCGCTGGCCTACACCACTGACAGCACCTGGCGCAACCGCGCAGAATTTCCGCAAGGACGTGAACAAATCGTGCAATTCCTGACTCGTAAATGGGAGCAGGAATGTGAATATCGGCTCATTAAGGAATTGTGGGCGTTCGAGGGAAATAGAATTGCAGTTCGCTTTGCCTATGAATGGCACGATGCAACAGGAAACTGGTTTCGTTCGTATGGAAATGAAAACTGGGAGTTTGACGCACAGGGCTTAATGAAATTACGCTTTGCCAGCATCAACGATCTGGCCATTTCCGAACAGGATCGAAAATTTCACTGGCCACAAGGACGTCGTCCTGACAATCATCCCGGGTTGAGTGAACTTGGGCTGTGATTTTTTCAGTTGAGTGCTCACGGTTAACGACCCTACATAATTTATACGACCGGCGTCAGGAAAATCCGAGGCTTTCAATTGAAGCGGACCATTGTCAATTCAATCTGTCCGACCTGCAGAGCAAATTGGAGAATTCCAACCCCGGTGAGTTAAAATGGCGTTTTCCCATGCTTCCTGCCCAACGCCATGTCACAACAAACATCCACCCGGCCCGATTCGATCACCATTACCCGCCCCGACGACTGGCACGTGCATCTGCGTGATGACGCAGTCATGGCCAGTGTCTTGCCGCATACCGCCAAACAGTTTGCGCGCGCCATCGTCATGCCGAATTTAAAACCGCCGGTTACCACCACAGCACAGGCACTGGCTTACCGCGAACGGATACTGGCCGCACTGCCAGACGGCACGCAGTTTGAACCGTTGATGACCTTATACCTGACCAACAACACCAGCCCGGATGAAATCCGGCGTGCCAAAGACAGCGGCCTGGTCCATGCGGTCAAGCTGTATCCGGCCGGTGCCACCACCAATTCGGATGCCGGTGTAACCGATTTAAGGCTGTGCTATAAAACGCTGGAAGTCATGCAGGAATGCGGCATGCCGTTTCTGGTGCATGGTGAAGTGACCGATCCGGCCATTGATCTGTTTGACCGTGAAGCCGCGTTTATCGAACAGGTATTACAGCCGCTGCGCAGTGATATGCCGGAACTCAAAGTGGTCTTCGAACATATCACCACCAGTCAGGCTGCCGAATATGTGCGCACAGCCGTCGGCCCAATCGCCGCAACCATTACCGCCCACCATTTGCTGTATAACCGCAACGATATTTTCAAAGGTGGAATCCGGCCTCATTATTATTGTCTGCCGGTGTTGAAGCGCGAATCGCACCGGCTGGCTCTGGTGCAGGCTGCCACCTCAGGCAACCCGCGGTTTTTTCTGGGAACTGATTCTGCACCGCATGCCAAAGGCGCCAAGGAACAGGCTTGCGGTTGTGCCGGCTGTTATACCGCGCTGCATGCCATGGAACTGTATGCGCAGGCGTTTGATCAGGTCGGCGCGCTGGATAAACTGGAGGGCTTTTCCAGTCTGCACGGGCCACGGTTTTATCAGCTGCCGGTTAACACGACAACATTGACCCTGCAACGCACCGACTGGGTTATGCCGGAAGAACTGCCGCTGGCGCAGTCCACCATCGTGCCGCTGAATGCCGGCGAAACCCTGCAATGGAAAGTTGTTTGAGCCAGACCAGTCAAATCGATGCAGGTGTGGACTGGTCCGCACCCTGGCTGGCCGCCTTGCGTGAAACCGGCATGCAGGTCGCTGCACAGCCCGACTGGCGTGAAGCGTTAAATCGGCGTGCCGTGCTGGCCGGATTGAAAAATCAGCATGGCCATCCGATCCGGTTTGTGTCACAGCAGGACTTGCCGGCAGAACTTTCTTACGAGGCCTACATCAATACGACCGGGCGCGTGCCTACCCGGGAAAACCTGCATGACTTTTTCAACGCGCTGATCTGGCTGACTTATGCCCGGGTTAAAGTTCAGTTAAATGCGCTGCAGGCGGCCCAGATTGCCAGATTGGGCATAGGGAAGTCGCGCGGGCCGTCTCGCGATGCCGCTACACTGTTCGATGAAAACGCCGCCATCCTGGCTGTGACCGACAATGACACCGGGCATAATCTGGTGTCTGCGCTGCGTCATCATCAGTGGACCGAGGTCTTTGTACAGCAGCGCGAACAATTTATGGTCCATGCTGAAGTGGTTCTGTTTGGCCATGCCATCATGGAAAAACTGGTACAACCCTATAAAGCCATTACTGCCCATACGCTGGTGTGTTGGGTTGACGCAGACTTTCATCAACTGGATTCGAGCGGAAAAACCGCAATTCTGGATAGTCAGATGGCAACGCAACTGTCTGCCTGCGAATTGCGAACCGGGATTTTTTCACCGTTACCGGTACTTGGCGTGCCTGGCTGGTGGCAAAAACAGGACCTTCAATTTTATGCCGACGCCAGCGTGTTCCGTCCAAAACGGCTGCGCCAACTGTCGGCCTAGTTATCCATTTGCCATCGGCAAATGAACTAAAAGCAGTCCTCCTAACGACTTTCCATATTAAATACATTAAATCCGACAATATTCGTCGAAATAAATTTGTTATGGCGCAATATTCAATATAATCTTTAGGCCAGAATGGTTTTGTTAGGCCGCACATCCCCAGTAAGTAACATTCAATAACGATAAACAGGAGACTTTGCATGGAAGATAAGCTCGTCAAAACGATATTGGCTAACCCCAATTATCAAAAACTCTTAAAGGCCCGTACCGCCTATGGGTGGTGGTTCACCCTGCTGGTCATGGTCGTGTACTACGGCTTTATTTTATTAATTGCATTCGACAAGGAATTACTCAGCGCCAAACTGGGAACGGGCGTGATGACGATAGGCATGCCTGTCGGATTGTTTGTCATCTTGTTTACCGTGGTAATTACTGGAATTTATGTGCGTCGCGCCAACAGCGAATTCGACGATCTGACTGCAAAAATAAAACAGGAGGTATCTAAATGAGATCATCGAATTTTAAATTTGTTGTTCTGTTTTTGATTTCTCTGTTGCCTTTGTCCGTCATGGCGGCCGGAGCTGATCTCGGCCAGACGGTCAAGCAGCCAACCAACTGGGTGGCGATTTCAATGTTCGCCGCCTTTGTCGTGATGACACTGTTCATTACCAAATGGGCAGCCAATCGCACCAAATCTGCTGCTGATTTCTATACGGCTGGTGGCGGTATCACCGGTTTTCAGAATGGTCTGGCGATTGCCGGCGACTACATGTCGGCTGCCTCGTTTTTGGGGATTTCCGCCGCAGTGTATGCCAATGGCTACGATGGTCTGATTTACTCGGTCGGCTTTCTGGTCGGCTGGCCTGTGATTACGTTCCTGATGGCCGAGCGTCTGCGCAATCTGGGGCGCTTCACGTTTGCCGATGTGGCTGCGTACCGTTTTAAACAAAAGCCGATTCGCGTGTTTGCTGCCTCCGGCACGCTGGTCACAGTATTGTTTTACCTGATCGCCCAGATGGTGGGTGCGGGTTCCTTAATCAAACTGCTGTTCGGCCTGGATTATTACATCGCCGTGATTATCGTCGGTTCATTGATGATGGTGTATGTGTTGTTCGGCGGTATGACAGCAACCACTTGGGTACAGATTATCAAAGCGGCTCTGCTATTGTTTGGTGCAACGTTCATGGCATACATGGTGATGGCGGAGTTTAACTTCAGTCCGGAAGCGCTGTTTGCCAAAGCGGTTGAAATCAAGACCAGTCTTGCTTTGCAGGATCCGAAAGTCGTTGCCGAAGCGGTTAAAAAGGGAGTCAGCACCGAGGCACTCGCGGCAAGCAAAGGTTTTTCTATCATGGGGCCGGGTAACTTTGTCAAAGATCCGATTTCAGCGATTTCATTTGGTATGGCGCTTATGTTCGGTACTGCCGGTCTGCCACATATCCTGATGCGTTTCTTCACCGTGCCAAGTGCCAAGGAAGCACGCAAATCCGTATTTTGGGCCACGACTTGGATCGGCTACTTTTACATCCTGACCTTCATCATCGGTTTCGGTGCGATTGTTCTGGTCAGTACCAATCCTGATTTTGGTACTGCCGGCAAGCTGCTCGGTGGTAATAACATGGCGGCGATCCATCTGGCCAAGGCAGTTGGCGGCAATATATTCCTGGGCTTTATTTCGGCCGTCGCATTTGCCACCATTCTGGCTGTGGTCGCCGGGCTGACTCTGTCGGGAGCTTCGGCGGTGTCGCATGATCTGTATGCCACCGTGTTCAAACAGGGCAAGGCGACCAGTGAAGACGAGCTGCGCATGTCGCGTATTACTACCATCGGTCTGGGCATACTGGCCGTGATTCTGGGTATCGTGTTTGAAAAGCAGAACATCGCTTTCATGGTGTCGCTGGCTTTTGCGATTGCCGCTTCGGCGAACTTCCCGGTATTGTTCATGTCTGTGCTGTGGAAAGATTGCACCACACGCGGCGCGACAGTGGGTGGTTTCATCGGACTGGCAACAGCCGTTGGCCTGACGATACTGTCCAAGTCGGTGTGGGTGGACGTGATGTTGAACAAGGATGCGATCTTCCCTTACACTTCGCCGGCTCTGTTCTCCATGACGGCGGCATTCGTGAGTATCTGGTTGTTCTCGATCACTGACAAGTCTGCTCAGGCGGCTCTGGACAGAGACGGTTATGAGGCGCAGCGCGTACGTTCCGAAACCGGAATTGGCGCGCTTGGTGCATCAGGACATTGATCAGTTTGATCAGTTGAATGAAAAAGCCCAAATGAAATTTTGGGCTTTTTTTATGAGGCAGGGCATTTACAGAAAATAAAAACAGAGCGCAGCGATGGTGGTAGGAATTAACGCCGCCAAAAATACATACAGCGGACTGATCGACTGCTCGTCAAAACAGTCTTTGAGGATGGCGAAGCCGGCCGGATTGGGCGCGTTGGCGATCACGGTCAGGCCACCGCCGGTCACCGCGCCGGCAACCAGCGCGTACTTGGCGGTGTCGCTGATGCCGTCAACCAGTGAACCCAGATAGGTCAGCGCGGCATTGTCGGTCAGGGCGGTTAATCCGATGGCGCCAAAAAACAGCGTTCCGGCCTGCATCTGGTAAATCAAAGGTTGCAGCCACCACTGCTGCAGTCCGCCCAGCACCACCAGGCCACCCAAAAAGAAACCGACCAGCAAACCTTCCTTGAGCATCAGTTTGTTTTGATGTTCGGGATACGCGTGGGTGAAGCCGATGAAAAACAGGAACAGTCCAATGAAGACCACCGGATGGTGACTGAACCACACTGTGGCAATCAGGAACAGTAAATGCACGACAATCAGAAATGCCGGCATTCTGGCGCTGGCCGCCTGATTTGGATCATTGACTGCCAGTTTGGTCAGCTCGTTTTTGAAAAAAACACTTGCCAGCAGGGCATTGATGCCCACCGCAACTGCCGCTTTCCAGCCGAATACCGAAGACATGAAGGTCAGATCCCAACCCCATTTTTCTGCCACCATCAGCACGGGCGGCGCGGCGTAGGGAGTCAAAACGCCACCGATGGAAATGTTGACCAGCAGTACTGCCAGCGACAGATATTTGAAACGGTTGGAAACTGCCTGATTAAAATAAACGTCACGCAGCAGCAGGGCAGACAGGGTCATGGCGGCTGGCTCGGTAATGAAGGAGCCTAACAGCGGAATAAAGGACAGGCATAAAAAATAGCGACCAATGATAGCCGGCACCGGCAGGATGGCATTGATCCGGTTCACCAGACTGCCAACGAAAGATAAAATCGGACTGGTTGCGGCAATGGTGAGGATCACAAACACAAACAGAGCCTCGGTAAAATTCTGATCTTCCAGATAGGCGATGGCCTGCTTTTGGTTGTTTGCAAAGCCAATCACCAGCAATAGAATCAGCGACCAGAAGCCGAACACCACTTCGACTTCTCCCAGTAAGTGCCACAGGCCGGCATGCTTCGTATCGGTATGGGCCAGGTGCTGAAAAAATTTGGTGAAAAAAGTGTGCAGTACGGCAATGGCAAAAATGGCAGCTGCAGCGTATTGAATAAAAGGAGTGATGACCATTTATAGCCTCTTAAGTGACCTGTAACGATTAAAATGCATGTGCCTTGCGCGCGCTCGACGCACATGGCTTCGTTGCCAATGCGCGCGATAGCTTGGCTATCGCTGTGCTTGTCGCCTTGCCCTGCACGCCGAATCGCACGCCTTTCACATGCATTTCAATCATTACAGGCCACTAATTTCGCGACACTCAAGTCTAAAACTTTCAGCCCCAGTTTGTAAAATTGAATGTGGGCCCGACAATTTTTGCCACTGCCTTCCAGTTTGATAATGACGCCTTCGCCGAATTTGGCATGCTGCACACTTTGCCCGGCGCGCCAGCCGTTTTCGTTGACCGGGATGATGTTGTGCGGCAGGTTGACAGACTTGTTGGGGCTGGATTGATAACGCGGCTGAAAACTCTGTTTTTCACTGAAGCTGCCGTCGCTGTCCCAGGCCGACTTGGGTGTATTCGGTGTAGCGAACCAGTTGCGCTGATTTTGCGCGGACAGCCACTTTACGTTTTCTTCCGGCAATTCTTCGATGAAACGTGATTTGGTGTTGTAGCGGACCTGACCGTGCAGCATGCGGGTTTGCGCAAAACTGATAAACAGGCGTTGTCTGGCGCGCGTGATTGCCACGTACATCAGGCGTCGTTCTTCTTCAAGGCCACCGGTTTCTTTGGCACTGTTTTCATGCGGAAACAGACCCTCTTCCATGCCAGTGATGAAGACGGCATCAAATTCCAGGCCCTTGGCTGAATGTACCGTCATCAGCTGCAGCGCATCCTGTCCGGCCTGAGCCTGATTGTCACCGGCTTCCAGTGAGGCGTGCGCTAAAAAGGCCGACAGCGGCGACATCAGGGTATGCAGCGCGGCATCGGCATCAATAATCTGGGTGCCATCGTTTTGGGTCAGCACGGTGCGGCCGGAGTTGGCCGGGCCGAGCAGGGCAGGAGCATGTGCTTCGAAGCCTTCTTCCTGAATGAACAGCGCGGCAGCCGACACGAGCTGTTCCAGATTTTCGATCCGGTCGGCACCTTCTTTTTCATTTTGGTAGTGCTGGAACAGCGTACTCATTTCCAGCGTGCGCTGCACCAGTTCCGGCAATGGCATCAACTGGGTTTCAAACCGTGCTGCTTCGATCAGTTTGACAAACGCGCCCAGGGTGGAACCGGCCTTGCCCGCCAGATGTGGCACGGCTGCATACAGGGAAATGCCGTGCGCTGTGGCGGTATCCTGCAGCGTTTCCTGACCCTTGGCGCCGATGCCACGGGTCGGAAAGTTCATGACGCGCAAGAATGCCGAATCGTTGTGGGGGTTGTCCATCAACTGCAGATAAGCGATGGCGTGCTTGATTTCGGCGCGTTCAAAAAAGCGCTGGCCGCCATAAACACGGTACGGCATTCCGGCTGAAAACAACGCATGCTCGATGACGCGCGACTGCGCATTGGAGCGGTACAGGATGGCGATCTCGCTGCTGGCCATGCCGGCCCGGGTCAGTTCGCGGATTTGCTTGACCAGCCATTGCGCTTCCTGGGTGTCGCCGGGCGCTTCCTGGATGCGGATCAGCTCGCCCTGGCCGGCATCAGTGCGCAGATTTTTGCCGAGTCGCTCGACGTTGTTGGAAATCAGTGCATTGGCCGCATCAAGTATGTGGCCGTGCGAGCGGTAATTCTGTTCCAGCTTAATGCGGTGCTTGACATGAAATTCACGTTCGAAGGAAGCCATGTTGCCGACATTGGCACCGCGAAACGCGTAAATGCTCTGATCATCATCACCCACAGCCAGAACCGCAGCACTGGACCCGGCCATGAGTTTGATCCAGCGGTACTGCAGGTCATTGGTATCCTGAAACTCGTCGACCAGGATGTGTTTGAAGCGTTGCTGATAATGTTCGCGCAGCGGCTGGTTGGCGCTGAGCAGTTCGACGGTGCGCAGCAGCAGTTCGGCAAAATCGACCACGCCGTCGCGCTGGCACTGCTGTTCGTAAATGGCGTAGATTTCGGCAAACTGGCGGCTGGCCGGGTCAAACGTATTCACCTTGGCAGCGCGCAATCCCTGCTCCTTGGCACTGTTGATGAAGTACACGGCAGACCGGGCCGGGTATTTGTCGTCATCGATCTGCTGCGCTTTCAGAATCCGTTTGACCATGGCCAGCTGATCGGAGCTGTCCAGAATCTGGAAGGTCTGCGGCAGGCTGGCATCTTTATAGTGGGCACGCAGCAAGCGGTTGCACAGACCGTGAAAAGTGCCGATCCACATACTGCGGGTATTAATCGGTAACATCGCTGACAGGCGCGCCTGCATTTCCTTGGCAGCCTTATTGGTAAAGGTCACCGCCATGAGAGCACCCGGGGAAAGTTGTCCGGTCTGGATCAGCCAGGCGATACGGGTGGTCAGCACCCGGGTCTTGCCTGAGCCGGCACCGGCCAGAATCAGGGCTGATTCGGCCGGCAGTGTTACGGCGCTGTATTGTTCGGTATTGAGGTTGTGGAGTAGATTTTGCATCTGGAGATTATACGGGATGAAAACAAAAAAGCCGCCCGAAGGCGGCTTTTAAAAACGATGCGGTATTGAGACCGCGCCGATTATTTTTTGTCTGCAGGCTTTGCAGCAGCAGGAGCAGCAGCTTTGGCCGCTGGTGCAGGAGCAGCAGCTTCGGCTTCAGCAGCAGTAGCGCCGGCAGGAACCACAGCGATTGCAACAGTTTGATTGTCGCCGTGTACCAGGGCAGTAACGCCTTCTGGCAATGCGATGTCTTTAACGTGCAGTGACTGACCGGCATCCAGCTTGGACAGATCGGCAACGATAAATTCAGGCAGTTGTGCAGGCAGACAGGAAATTTCCAGTTCAACCATAACGTGACTGATCACTGCAGCGTGCAGTTTGACTGCAGGAGAAATGTCAGCGTTGATGAAGTGCAGAGGCACTTTCACGTGGATCTTGTGGTTGGCGTCGACGCGCTGGAAGTCAGCGTGCAGTACGATTTGTTTGTAGGCGTGGACCTGGAAGTCACGCAACAATACTTTTTCAACTACACCGTCAATTTCCAGATCCAGAATCGAAGCATGGAACACTTCTTTTTTCAACGCATGGTACAGCGCGTTGTGATCCAGTGTGATGGCGACCGGTGATGCTGTACCGCCGTAGACGATACCTGGGGTTTGACCAGTTTTACGCAGGCGGCGGCTCGCTCCGGTGCCCTGTAATTCGCGTTTGAATGCAATAACTTTCATTTGATACTCCAAAATATGCAAAAGGGATGCTTTTGCGTTGCTTGTTCCCCGCGACCAGGGAACAAAAAAAGACAGCTGAAATTCAGCTGCCACAAAACTGTTAGTCGGCAAACAGCGACATGACTGAATCGCCCTTGGTAATACGGCGGATGGTTTCAGCCAGAATGGCGTCGCACGACAGCTGACGGATCTTGCCGCAATTTTTCGCAGCTTCGGTCAGCGGAATCGTGTCGGTGACGACCAGTTCATCCAATGGTGACTCGGTAATGCGCTGAATTGCCGGACCGGACAAAACCGCATGGGTACAATATGCCAGCACTTTTTTCGCGCCGCGTTCTTTCAACACTTCGGCCGCCTTGCACAGTGTGCCGGCGGTATCGACCATGTCATCCATGATCACGCAGTTCCGGCCTTCTACTTCACCGATGATGTTCATGACTTCGGACACATTGGCTTTCGGGCGGCGCTTATCAATAATCGCCAAATCACAATTCAGATGTTTTGCCAGAGCGCGGGCCCGGACCACACCACCCACATCAGGTGAGACTACCAGCAGATCTTCATATTTTTTTGCTACCAGATCTTTTAGCAGGATCGGAGAGGCATAAATGTTGTCAACCGGGATATCAAAAAAGCCCTGAATCTGGTCAGCATGCAGATCCATGATGAGCACGCGGCTCACACCAACTTCTTCGAGCATGTTTGCAATGACCTTGGCCGAAATGGCAACGCGTGCGGAACGTGGACGGCGATCCTGTCTGGCATAACCAAAGTACGGGATGGCGGCGGTAACCCGACCGGCGGAAGCGCGCTTTAATGCATCGACCATGAGCATCAGTTCCATCAGGCTGTCATTGGTCGGCGCGCAGGTTGACTGAATCACAAAAACATCTTTACCGCGTACATTTTCGTTGATTTCAACGGTGATTTCACCGTCGGAAAATTTCGAAACCACAGCTTTGCCCAAACTTAAACCCAGCTGTTTTGCAACTCCCTGAGCCAAGGCCGGATTGGCATTGCCAGTAAAGATCATCAAGTTTTCGAGTGCCATGCTTGCCTCTTGGCGAAATGGTTATTTCAGATGCTTGCTTATTTACGGTAATAATCAATTCAATAAACAGGCGCTTGATTATTTATAGTCTATATATTGAAAAATGCGTGAAAAAATGCGTTTATAAATGTGAGCTGAATTCAGGGAGATCGTTGAAATGTGTCCTGCGACCTGATACGCCAAGTTCAAATTTAAAAGCCGCCGCATCAAACTAATGCGGCGGCCTGTATCTGGCAGGGGATGGAGGATTCGAACCTCCGTATGCTGGAATCAAAATCCAGTGCCTTAACCAGCTTGGCGAATCCCCTACGTGTCTTTTTGTTTTCAAACCAACAAAAAAACAAAAACTGTTTTACTTACTATTACTCTATGACTTTATCCAGTGTGTTAATGGATGTTCGCGCAACGATTTTGCTTTCCATATTTTCCAGCGATGTTGTTTGCTTAACAGACTGCTTTGCAACACATCGCCGAGTATTCTGTCAGCAGCAGCTTCGTTTTCGCAGGAGCAAAAAACACAGGAACCAGAGCCAGTCATCTTCGCATTTCCGCACTCATTTTCATACTTGCTTAACCACTCTAGGGCGAATAAGACTTCTGGAAATAATTGAACAGCGACGCTTTGTAAATCATTTCCCCAGTCACCTTGGGGGTAACGATGGAAGTCCGACACTTTAATGGATGGACTATTTCTTGTCAATGCTTTTGAGGAAAATATAGCCTCGGTTGGAACCGAGACGCCGGGTTCTATCACCACGTACCAGCAATCCGGCGTGACAAGTGGTGTCAATTGTTCACCGATACCCTGTGCAAACGCGTTCTGACCGAACAAAAAAAATGGCACATCAGCACCCAGTCGCACACCCAGCTCCATCAATTGCAGTCGCGACAGGTTGGTTTCCCAAAGAGTATTGAGTGCGATCAGGGTAGTGGCGGCATCGGAAGAGCCGCCGCCCAGACCGCCGCCCATGGGCAGATTTTTTTCCAGTGCAATCTCTGCGCCGCACCGGGTTTCTGTATGAGCTTGCAACAGTTTTGCGGCCCGCACTACCAGGTCGGATTCGGCCGGGACCCCGGCTATGTCATTGGTGCGGATGATGTCTGCATCACCACGTAACCTGAAATGCAAAACATCTGACCGGGCTATGAGCTGGAATGCTGATTCCAGCAAGTGGTAACCATCGGCACGTCGTCCTGTGACATGCAAAAACAGATTCAGCTTGGCCGGTGCCGGGCAGTTCAGGAAGCTGCCAAGTTGTCGGTCCAGTACCGGATTCATGGGGTACTCCACTCATCGACCACAATCCGCAGTGAAACCAGACCGGCCTGTGCGGTCTGACGCGACAGATCGAGCCGTTTGGGCCTTTCGATATGGTTTTCCTGAAGCCAGCTGGCATAGCGCAATTCCCAGCCATCGACATTGAACAATTTGTCAGTATCTGTCTGCGTGAGCGCAATGCGATGGTCCGCATTGACATAACCCTGCAGCCAGTCACGCAGCCCTGCAACCGGCAATGGCCAGCCCAGTACTTCAGTAGACAGCTCATTGATATCGCTGGCATAGCGGGTTGGTTTGTCGGCTTGCTTGAGCTGCGCACCCTGGGAATCGATCAGGATCGTTGCGACCGTCTGTCCGGTGGGGGAATTCAGACTGATCCGGGTCTGATCGGGGGATTGCGACCAGGTAAAGTTCACGCTGATCGACTGCTCCCTGTAATTGGCTTCATATTGCGCAGACAGTCGCCCTGTCATTTCTATCTGGTCCAGATAGCTGCGTGGGACCAACGGACCCTGCGCGGGCACTGTCAGGTTGGTGCAGGCTGAAAGGACAGCAAAAATGCCAGCATAAAAACAGCGAAAACCGAAGCGACGAATTGCATACATAGTTGAAAGAGGCCCGTCGACGAAGGATTAAAGATTGACCTTAAGTCGTTCCAGGGTGCTCTTGAGAGCTGCATTTTTGGGATCTTTGCTTTTGGCTTCTTTCCAGACTGCGATAGCTTTCTGCTGTTCGCCCATGGCCCATAAAACTTCGCCGACATGTACCGCAATTTCCACATCGGGACGCAGCGCATAAGCTTTCTGCAGATGAGCCAGGGACTCGGCATTCTTGTTTTCGCGGAATTCCAGCCACCCCATGCTGTCCATAATGAACGCATCGTCAGGAGCCAGTGAGAGTGCTTTTTCCAGCAGCGTGCGTGCTTCCTGCAGGCGAATATTGCGATCGGCGAAAGAGTAACCCAGCGCATTGTAAGCCTGCTGATTGGCCGGATTGATTTCGATGACACGGCGCAGAGCCTTTTCCATGTCGTCAACGCGATCAAATTTCTCTGCCAGCATGGCATAGTCATACAGCAGTTCGGCATTGTCCGGGTGCGTCACGAGGGCATTCTGCAGCAATTCCAGCGCTTCTTTTTCCTGACCGGCATTGCGCAACAGTTCAGCATCAAGCTGGGTGATCTGAATCTGCTCCTCTGGACTGGCCTTTAGCTGATGCAAAAATTCGCGCGCGGAATCGAGTGACTCATATTTTGATATCAAAATGGCGCGTCGCAGCTGGGCATTGAAAAAAGCGGCATTCTTGCCATCATAGGATTGAATTTTGCTCAGCCAGTCGAGCGCGGCTACGCCATCTTTTTTGTCATCGGCAATCTGGGACAGATACAGATAGGCTGTGGTTGGATCTCTGGTTTCAGCCGAATTTTCCAGCGCGCGGACAAAGGCTTTCAGATTGGCTTCGGCAGTGGGAATATCATTGAGCTGCAGGGACAGTACGCCCAGCGTGTACAAAATCCCCGGATCATTGGGCTTGCTTTTTTGCAGGAGCTCGAACTGACTGCGCGCCGGTTCAAATTGCTTTTGCTCAATTAGCATGTCGGCGTAAGCGCGACGTACATCGGCAGCATCGGGATTACTGGACAGAAAATTTGTCAGCACGGCAAGCGCCTCTTCAGGAGATGGACTTACCTGCGCCTCGGTCAACACGGCAATTTGAGAATCAGGCTTGATCGCGAGCGCTGCTTTCGCTTCAACCATGGCGCGTATGCTATTTTTGCTTGCATAAGCGGCCTGTGCCAGAGCCAGATGGGTTTCCAGATATTCCGGGTACGGTTTGTATAAATCTTCCAGAAGATTGAATGCTGCTTCCTTGTTGGGGCCGCGCATTACCAGCCGCTGGGCTTGCAGGATGAGGTAGCCGCGTTCCCTGGGCGCGGCACTTTCCAGATGGGTTGCCAGCAGCGACTTCACTTCAGACCAGTTGTTATTCAGGCTGAGAAAGCCCAGATAATATTGCAGGGCTTCCTCGGAATCCGGCGCATATTCATACCACTGGCGCGCAGCATAAAAGGCCTGGTTGGGTTGTTTGGATATAAGCGCCATTTCCAGCGCGCGTTTCGACAGGCGCGGATCACGGGTCTGTTGCGCTACGGCGATGGTGGTTGCAAATGCTGCCGGAAAGTCGCCGCGCTGAAAGGCGATTTCAGCTGTGATCACTTTGAAAAATATTTCTTCGCTTAATTCAACATTTGGCAACTTCTCTTTATAGGGCGTTGCTGTCGGGTGTTCTGCATTTGCCGACTCCAGTTCAGGTGCCGCAGCCTGGCTTGCTGTTTGATCAGAAGGTGGCGTAAGACTGGTACATCCAGTTAAGATGCTGATGGAGAAAGTCAGTGGAACGATGAAATAAGAAATTTTCAAGAGATGAATCCTGTGCGCAAGGCTGTTAAACGTAACGGGAGGAAATAATTATGCTACGAATTTTGTATTACCCCTACAACGTGAATAAATCGAATTATGCCCGAATTACCCGAAGTTGAAGTCACCCGTTTAGGGGTTAGTCCATATTTAATTGGTCAGAATGTCACTGGGCTGGTGCTGCGCCGGTCCGGGTTGCGCTGGCCTTTTCCAGAAAATCTGGCTCAAAAAGTGGTGGGGCAGACTGTTCAGAATACCGGGCGACGCGGCAAATACCTGTTAGTGCATTTCAAAAATGGCACGTTAATTGTGCATTTGGGTATGTCCGGCCATATCCGGGTACTGCCAGCCAACACGCCAGCTCAGTTGCATGACCACGTCGATATTATTCTTGGACAGCAGCTGCTGAGACTGACCGACCCGCGCCGGTTCGGTGCCGTTCTGTGGCATGACCTTCAGGATGGTGTAATAGAACAACACCCATTGCTGCAAAAGCTGGGAATGGAGCCGTTATCTGATCATTTTGATGGCGCAGTGTTATATAACGGGACAAGGCATCGTAAAATTACCATAAAGCAAATGTTATTGGCTGGCGATGTTGTAGTTGGTGTAGGAAACATCTATGCTTCAGAAAGCCTGTTTCTTTCTGGTATCAGCCCAACCACCCCGGCTGGCGAGATCAGTCTGGCGCGTTACAAAAAACTGGCGGCAGCGATCAAAAAAATACTTGCCGAAGCAATAATAAAAGGCGGCAGCAGTTTAAAAGATTTCATTAAAGTAAACGGTGATTCCGGCTATTTTCAGCAAAATTACTTCGTCTATGACCGCACCGGTTTGCCATGCAGGAAATGTAAGAGCTTGATTCAACAAGTTAAACAGGGGCAACGTTCCACTTTTTACTGTGTAAAATGCCAAAAATGAATTTGGCCAAGTGCCTTTAAAAAAAGACTGGAAACGCATTGGAAATAAGTTTTCAGAAAAGCAATATATCAGAGGGAATTATGAGTAATCTCATTAAAAAATTTCAACAATACAGCGAATGGCGCAGCGGCGTAATCAACTCCTTGCATCGTTATCGTGCCTGGACCCGTGCTGCCAATACCACCGACGCCGTTACCGAGCAGCGCATCACGCATTTGCTGGAGAAATTAACCGACGATAAATTGACCATCGCCTTTGTCGCCGAATTTTCCCGAGGCAAATCCGAGCTGATCAATGCAATATTTTTTGCAGACTATGGCCAGCGTATATTGCCATCCTCAGCAGGTCGTACCACGATGTGCCCGACCGAGCTGCTGTATGACGAAACCTTCCCGCCCAGCATACGGCTGCTGCCGATCGAAACCCGGGCCGAATCGCAAACCACCAGTGAATTCAAGTCACAAAATCAGGTATGGTCGGTTTTGCCGCTCGATATTCAGTCCGCTGACGGCATGCTGGAAGCATTCAAGCAGGTCAGCATGACCAAAAAGGTGCCGGTTGCAGTAGCGAAATCGTATGGTCTGTTCGATGAAGATGATCCGGATGCAGCACTTGAACTGGATGAAGACGGCATGGTTGAAGTCTCCATGTGGCGCCATGCCATTATCAACTTCCCGCATCCACTGTTGAAAGACGGCTTGATTATTGTCGATACGCCGGGTCTGAATGCCATCGGTACCGAACCTGAACTCACGCTCAATCTGATTCCCAATGCGCATGCCGTGCTGTTTATTCTGGCTGCCGACACCGGCGTAACCAAGAGTGATATCGATGTCTGGCGCAATCATATCGGTGCTGGTCCGGGCCGCATGGTGATTCTGAATAAAATTGACAGCATGTGGGACGAGCTGCGCTCAGAGGCTGAAGTTGAAGCGCAGATCAACTCTCAGATTACTTCTGCAGCCCATTTGCTGTCACTCAATGAAAATCAGATTTTCCCGGTATCGGCACAAAAAGGGCTGGTCGCCAAAATTCACAGCGACGCGCCGCTGCTGGCAAAAAGTCGCTTGCCGAAACTGGAACGAGCCCTGTCGGACGAGCTCATTCCGTCCAAGCAGGAAATCATCCGTTCCCAGTTAAACAAGGATATTCAGAGCTTGCTGCAGGTTCAGCATTCGTTGCTGGGCGCACGCCATCGCGGTGTGTTTGAGCAAATGGCCGAATTGAAAGGATTGCGCGGCAAGAATAAAAAAGTCATCGAACACATGATGAAGCGTGTTGAGCTTGAAAAGCAGGAGTTTGATCAAAGCATCATGAAACTGCAGGGTACGCGTTCCGTATTCACCCGTTTGTCGACCGAAGTATTTACCAATCTGGGTATGGATATGCTCAAGGAAGAGGTCAGAAGAACCCGTGTTGCCATGGAAACCAGCACCTTCTCTGCCGGCATGAAGGGCGCAGTGCATGATTTCTTTAATCGCACCAAACGCAACCTGAATATGTCGAGTCATAAGACCAATGAGATTTTTGAAATGATGAGCATCATGTACAAAAAATTCTCTACCGAACATGGCCTGACGCTGAACACGCCCATGCCGTTTTCGCTCGATAAATATCGCGCCGAGCTGGATTCGGTTGAGGCGGTATTTCAGAAACAGTTTGGTGTCGTGACGCTCCTGACCACATCACAGGTCGCGCTGATGCAGAAGTTCTTCGATTCGATCGCGAATCGCGTCAAACAGTGTTTTTTAAGTGCCAACCGTGACGTCGAATCCTGGCAAAAGGCCATCATGGCGCCGCTCGAAGCACAGATTCAGGAACACAAACTGCAACTCAGAAACCGGATGCAATCGATACAGCGCATCAATATGGCAACCGATACGCTGGAAGACAAGATCATGTCGTTTGAAGTGATGCAGTCCGATATTGAGGGCCTGAAAAACGGTCTGGCCGAACTCGAAGCGGAAATCATGGGCGCACTGTCCGGCAAATTGGGAAATATACCGGTGGCGGCTTGAAGCAATTAGCGTATCCAGACAATAGCGACAACAAATACACCGACCCGGGTTTTTCGCAGGCCGTCATACACTGGCAAAAGCAGCATGGCAGACACAATCTGCCGTGGCAGCAAAGCCGGGATGCCTACCGGGTCTGGTTGTCAGAAATCATGCTGCAGCAGACTCAGGTTGCCGCAGTCATTCCTTACTACCAAAAATTTCTGACCAGTTTTCCGGATGTGCACAGTCTGGCCAACGCCAGCAGCGAGCAGGTCATGGCGCACTGGAGTGGCTTGGGCTATTACACGCGTGCGCGCAATCTGCATGCGTGTGCCAGGCGCGTGGTGTTCGAATACGACGGAAATTTTCCATCCCGTCCTGAATTGCTGGCCGACCTTCCGGGTATCGGCCGCTCCACGGCTGCTGCCATTGCTGCCTTTTCTTATGGCGCCCGAGCTGCCATTCTGGATGGCAATGTGAAGCGGGTATTTACACGGGTCTTTGGCATTGAAGGCTATCCGGCCAGCAAGGCGGTGGAACAGGATTTGTGGCTGCGCGCTCAGGCCCTGATGCCGCAAGACGCGGATGCAATCCAGTCGTATACCCAGGGTCTGATGGATCTGGGTGCGACCCTGTGCACCAGAACCAGACCGCGCTGCCAGGATTGTCCGCTGCAAAAAAGCTGCGTGGCACTGGCCACCGACCGGGTATCCGAACTGCCCGCCAGAAAGCCCAAAAAATCGATTCCTACCAGGCAGGTGCGCATGCTTGTGCTGGTTGATGCGTCGCGCCAGATTCTGCTGGAAAAGCGTCCGGAAATCGGTATCTGGGGCGGCCTGTATTCTTTGCCGGAACTGGATGCCGATCAGGCCATGACGCCTGAACAGGTGGCTGCACAGATACAGCAGGCAGCACAGGCCTATGGCGAACTTGATGCAGTGCTGGCACTGGAACAATTCAACCACGGTTTTACCCATTTCAAACTGGAGATCAGTGCTTACCTGTGCACGCTGAAAACCAGAGCGGAAATGGTTTCAGAAATCCGCTATTTCTGGAGCCCGCTGGATAAAATTCAGGCCGCGCCATTGCCGGCACCGATTAAAAAACTGCTGGGATGGGTCGATGCAGTGACGTAAGCATTTTTATAAAAATCTAAAGGAGAAATGAATGAAGGTAATCAATTCCGCGGGCACAATACTGATTGCTGCGCTGGTATTCGCACTGTCTGTTGCCACTGCTGCCGAGCCGACCGTGGTGGTGGTCAGCGCTGAAAAAATGCTTGATGTCGTCACCGGCAAGATTATCGATCATCCGCAAGTCACGATACGCGATGGTCGTATCGCCAGCATCGACAAACAGGGCGCGGCAATACCGACAGGCGCACGCCGCGTCGACCTGCCCGGCATGACCTTGCTGCCAGGTTTGATCGACATGCATGTGCATCTGACGAGCGACCCGAAATACAGCGGCTATCGCAATTATGAATTCACCGATAATTTCTGGACCGTGGTAGGTGTTGCCAATGCCGCCAAGACACTGGCCGCCGGCTTTACTACAGTGCGCAATGTCGGATCAAATAATTTTGATGACGTCGCCATCAAGCAGGGTATCGAAGAGCATCAGATTCCCGGTCCGCGCATCGTTCCTGCCACGTACATGATAGGCGCTACCGGCGGACACTGCGATACCTCCGACTTTCCGCCTTCGATCACCGTTCCCAATATCGGCATTGCCGACAGTCCGGATGCAATCCGCGCGACGGTGCGGAAATTAAGGAAGTATGGCGCGGAAGTGATCAAATTCTGTGCCACTGGCGGTGTGTTTTCAAAAACCGATTCGGTCAGCGGGCAACAGTACTCGCTGACTGAAATGCAGGCCCTCGTTGAGGAAGCGCACATGCTGGACATGAAGGTTGCAGTGCATGCCCATGGCGCGGCCGGAATCAAGGATGCGATTCGGGCAGGGGCTGACACCATTGAACATGCCAGTCTGGCCGATGATGAAGCGTATGCGCTGGCCAAAAAGCATGGCACCTGGTTTTCCATGGATATCTATAACGACGATTACATTCTGGCCGAAGGTGAGAAGAATGGCGTGTTTGCAGAATCGCTGAATAAAGAACGTGCTATCGGTTTGAAGCAGAGGCAGAATTTCCGCAATGCGCTCAACGCCGGGGTGAAAATGATATTCGGTACCGACGGCGGAATTTACCCCAATGGCAATAACGCCATGCAGTTCGCCACCATGGTGGAGTGGGGCATGACACCGCTGCAGGCGATTCAGGCGGCCACGGTCAATGCAGCACAGGCGTTAGGGCGAACCTCTGACGTGGGCGCCATTGAAGTGGGTCGCTATGGCGATCTGATCGCGGTAAAAGGAAATCCGTTGACCGATGTGAAATTGCTGCGTTCGGTGGATTTTGTGATGAAGGGCGGGGAAGTGTTCAAGGAACAAAAGTAAAGCAGCGCCTTGGGTTAGAATTCAATTTTCCAATGCCACCCGAGAGACCGCAATGACAGTTGCAACGACAATCTGGAGTCGGAAACCGGGCCTGGGATGGTTATCGCGCTGCGCAGTGCTGATTCTGCTCATGCACGGTGCTTCTGTTCGGGCCGCGGATGATCTTGATTCCTGTCGCGTGGAAGGATTTGCGCAGCAGGTGCGTTGCGGTCAGATTCAGCGTCCCCTGAACCCTGATCAGCCGCACGGCAAACAGATCGCGATCCATTTCATTGTGTTACCGGCGCGGGATAAAAACAAGGAACCTGAGCCGATATTTTTGCTGGCCGGCGGACCAGGACAAAGTGCGATCAAAGTCGCCAGCTGGATTCAGGCCGTGTTTGAAAAGCTACAGCGCAGGCATGATCTGGTCTTTGTGGATCAGCGTGGTACCGGACAGTCAGCGCCGCTGGAATGTCCGGAAAATGATGGCACAGAAGGTATCGGTGACGCTGATTATGGCATCCGGCAAATGCTCAAATGCCGCGACCAGCTGGAGAAATTACCTTGGGGCGATCTGCGTTTTTATACCACCGGCATCGCCATGCAGGATCTGGACGCGGTGCGTTCTGCGCTCCATTATTCCACCATTGATCTGATCGGCATTTCGTACGGAACCCGCGCAGCACTGGAATATCAGCGCCAGTATCCGCAACACGTCCGGCGCAGCATTCTGGATGGTGCAGTGCAGCCGGATCGGATGTTCAACGGGGGCGACGTGCAACAGGCATTGACCAGTTTGATGAACGATTGCGCAACCGATCCGCGTTGTCAGAACGCTTACCCGAATCTGCGCAATGACTGGAAAGATCTGCTTGACAGTCTGCCGCGCCAGACTGCACTCACCCATCCGCGCCTGGGTAACCAGATCAAAGCGCTGGTGACCAGAAACGATGTCCTGCACTGGGTAACCGGCATTCTGTATTCTCCGGTCAACAGTGCCGGGTTGCCGCACGCCATCGAACAGGCCAGGCAGGGCAACTTTAATCCATTGCTGGCGTTGAGCGGCAGCGGCGCCTTGCCCAATCCTGGAAGTGTCGCCATGGGCATGCATTTTTCCACGGTCTGTTCGGAAGAATTTGACAACCTGACCCGCAGCGAAAAACCGGCGCCCGGTAATGATTTCAGCGAACTGCAAACTCGCCAGTATCTGAAGGTGTGCGCGCAATGGCCGCGCGGCGCAGTGCCTGCCGGATTTTATGTCACACCACACAGCGCAACCCCGGTATTGCTGCTCAGCGGCGGGATTGATCCGGTCACACCGGCCTGGCATGCACAACAGATTGCTGCGAAGCTCGGCCCCATGGCCCGCCAGCTGGTTTTGCAGCACGCCGGGCACGGTATGTTGCAGCAGACCTGTCTGACCGACCTTGCTACCGCATTTATCAGTGCCCCAACCGACCGGCAGGCGCTCGATATCGACACTGCCTGCATGGCACAGATTCCGCGCCCCAGTGTCTGGATAGCGCCCGCAGTAATGTCAGAAGTTCAGCCATGAAGGTTCAGCCATGATTCGGGTAGAAAATTTATCCAAGCAGTTCCAACGTCCGGCCGGCGCCTTCTGGCAGCGGCCGACGGAAATGGTGCACGCTGTCAGGAATGTCAGCTTTTGTGCCGAAGATGGCCAGATAACCGGTCTGCTGGGCGCCAACGGTGCCGGGAAAACCACCACGCTGCGCATGATTGCTGCACTGTTAAAGCAGGACAGTGGGCAGATTCTGGTGGATGGTGTGGCGGTTCAGGCCGGCCGGCAAACCACTCAGGCACAAATGGGCGTGCTGTCGGATGCGCGCGGCCTGTATCCGCGCCTGTCCGCACGCGAGAATATTGTTTATTACGGTGTATTGCATGGCATGACACGTGAGCAGGCCCATGCACGCGTCGATGTGCTGTCTGAAGTGCTGGAATTAGAAGCCTTCATTGACCGGCGCTGCGAAGGCTTCAGTCAGGGAGAGAAAATGAAAACCGCCCTGGCGCGCGCACTGGTACATGACCCTAAAAATATTATTCTCGATGAGCCTACCAATGGATTGGATGTGCTTTCCACCCGTGCCCTGCGTGAATTTCTGCGCTGGCTGTGTTCCGAACCGGGCGGGGCCAAATGCATCATTTTTTCAACCCACATCATGCAGGAAGTGGAGCGACTTTGCGATCACGTGGTGGTGGTCGCGCAGGGCGCAACCGCTGCGCAGGGCAGTGTGCCTGAGCTGCTGGCACTGACCCAGGAAACCGATTTTGAAAACGCCTTTGTCAAACTTGCTTTTGCAGCAGAAACGCGGGGTGCCGTTTGAAAACCGCGTTCATTATCGCAGCCAAGGAATTGATCGATGCTCTGCGCGACCGGCGCACCATCCTGATGGTGATGCTGGTCACCCTGTTTGGCATGCCGTTCATGATGGTAGTCATGTCCGAGTCGGCCAACCGCTATGAAACCCAATTTGAAAAAAAGCAGATCTGGGTTGCCGGACTGGAGCACGCACCGATACTGCAAAATTACATCGAACGCCAGGGTTATCGGATCAGCCCTGCGCCGGCGGATTACGAGAGCCAGCTCCAGACCAAAACCCTGATTGATCCGGTATTGGTGATCAGTGCGGATTTTGAGGAAAAGCTCGCAAACGGTGAGCGCCCCACCGTGTATATCGTCATGGATGTGGCCAATCAGGATTCGCAGTCCGGTGTGGCGCCCCTGAAGCGGCTGATGCAGGGCTTTGGCATGGAACTGGCCGGACTGAATCTGGCCATGCGCGGCGTATCGCCTGACATATTAAATGTAGTCAATGTGCGTGAACGTCATTTAAGCCGCACTCTGGATTCCGGTGCGCAGCTCAAAGGCGCGTTATCCATGATGCTCATGCTGACCATGGTATCGGCTGGTCTGTATGCGGCGATAGATACCTCGGCCGGCGAGCGGGAACGTGGCTCGCTGGAACCCCTGATGATGAATCCGGTATCGGGCTGGTCGTTTACCATCGGGAAGTGGATGGCGGTCGGAGCACTGACCATGCTGGTCGTGATATTCAGCGTCCTGAGCATTTATCCGGCCTCCTTTCTGATCAGGAATGAAAACATGCGCATCATGCTGCAGTTCAGTCACACGGAATTGATTCTGCTGATACTGGTGCTGCTGCCGCTGGGTCTGGCGGTGACAGCAGCCCAGATTGCCATTGCCATCAACGGGAAAAGTCACAAGGAAGCGCAGGCGCGCTGCACCGTTCTGGTGGTGGCTGCTCCGCTGATTTCGATGGTCAGCCTTTTCAAACAGGGCGCTGATCCGGTCTGGTTCAAATGGGTGCCGCTGCTGTCGCAGAACCAGCTGATGGGGAAAATTCTGAACAATGAAGTCGTCAGCGCTCTCGACATGCTCGCGCCGGTGTTGAGCTGCACGCTGATTACGGTTGCAGCGCTTTGGTATGTGAGCAGAAAAATGCGTGGGGTATTGATGTAAAAGCAGCGCAGATTCGATCTTGCGGGTGCTTAATTCAATTCGCGATGGCGGATTACCACCTGCTGGCCGTGGCCAAAACGCCGGGCCAGCTGCTCAACCATATACACCGATCGATGCTGTCCACCGGTGCAGCCGATGCAGACCGTCAGGTAGCTGCGATTGTCGTTCTTGAAGGACGGCAGCCATTTTTCGAGGAAGGTGCTGATGTCGTTGAACATGTCCAGTACTTCGGGCTGATCTTCCAAAAACATTTGCACCGGCAAATCCTGACCGCTCAGCGTGCGCAGGTTGACGTCATAAAACGGGTTGGGCAGGGTGCGCACGTCAAAGACAAAATCGGCATTCAGCGGCACGCCGACTTTGAATGCGAATGACTCGAACAGAATCGTCATCGTGTTGTGCTCGATTTGAATCAATTCCTTGATCCAGCTGCGCAACTGGTTGGTTTTCAGTCCGGAAGTATCGATCACGTCGGCGATTTCTTCCATATCGCTGAGCAATTTTCTTTCCATTTCGATGCATTCCACCAGCGTGTGCGGGTCGCTCGGATTTTGTCCTGGCAACAGCCGGTGAGAAAGCGGGTGGCTGCGCCGCGTTTCAGAAAAACGTGTAATGAGTGATTCGGTTTTTGCGGTTAAAAAAATAAGATCCAGCCGGTGTCCGGAAGATTTCAATTGTTCAATGCTGTTGACCAGACCGGCGAGCGAATTGGCACTGCGCGCATCAATGGCGATGGCGACGTTTTCAATTTTGTCCTGATCCAGGGTTTTGATCAGTGCCGGCAGCAGTCCGGGCGGCAGGTTGTCCACGCAAAAAAAACCGGCATCTTCGAGCACATTCAGTGCCACCGATTTGCCCGAGCCTGAAATGCAGGAAATGAGAAAAATACGCATAGAACCTTTAATCTTCAGTTTCGCCACTTTCCTTATCGTCAGGCTCATCCTCACTCATGGCCAGACGTTGCCGTTCCATAAAAATCTGCAGCGTGTCGATGCCGCGCAACTGCAATATGGTATTGCGGACAGCCGCTTCAAGCAACACCGCAATATTGCGACCGGCAGCCACCGGTATGGTTACTTTGCGTACCGGCAATCCCAGCACGTCTTCGGTTTGTGCATCGATCGGCAATCTTTCAAAACTGTCTTCCATGGTGCTGCGGCGCACCAGATGCACAATCAGTTTCAGGCGCATTTTGCGCCGCACTGCGGTCTCACCAAAAATGGCCCGGATATCCAGCAGGCCCAGACCGCGCACTTCGAGCAGATTTTGCAGCAATGCCGGGCAGCGTCCTTCAATCATGTTGGGCGCAATCCGTGAAAATTCAACAGCATCATCGGCAACCAGTCCGTGGCTGCGGGAAATTAGTTCCAGACCGAGTTCGCTTTTACCCAGTCCGGAGTCTCCGGTAATGAGTACGCCTACACCCAGCACATCCATGAATACACCGTGCATGGTGGTTTGCTGTGCCAGACGCTTGGATAAAAATACCCGTAAAAAATCGATCACCTGCGCCGAAGGCAGAGGGGTGGAAAACAGCGGAATATTATTTTCATCACAGACCGCCATCAAATCCATGGGTGTTTCCAGACCCTGCGCAATAATGACCGCGGGTGTGCCGCCAGCGACCAGATCGCGAAACAGATGCGCGCGGGTGTTGGAAGAGATGCGTTCGTAGTAGGCTTTTTCCTGCTGGCCTAACACTTGAATCCGGCCCGGATGGATTAAATTGAGGTGGCCGACCTGATCTGCGGCCGAGGTGGCATCACCAAAAATGAGTTTATCGCCGCCTGAGCAGCCTGCAAACCAACCCAGTTTTAATAAATCACGATTTTCTTCGTAAATTGTTTGTATCGACAGGGTGCTTGGATTTGCCATGTAAATGAAACGATCTTTGTGTGAAACCAGTTGCTTGCCGGATGGCAGTATCTGCTAAAGCTGAATTCGGCTGTCCTGGTCAGGCTGTAATCTGAGGCTGCCAGGACATGATCAGATTGTGAACCGCAGCCGGGTCAGCTTCATTGGTCAGTTCTGAGCGTATTGAAGAATCGGAAAACATTTCTGCAATTTCGGCCAGAATGGCCAGATGCTGTTTGGTGACACTGTCTGGCATTAACAGAAAAATCAGCAGGTGCACCGGCTCACTGTCGGGCGATTCGAACGGGATGGGTTCGGCCAGTCGAATAAATGCCGCTACCGGTTTTTTTAAACCCTTGATGCGACCATGCGGAATTGCCACGCCATGTCCCAAACCGGTGGAGCCAAGTCGCTCACGTGCAAACAGGTTTTCAGAAACCGTGGAGCGGGCGATGCCGCAATTATTTTCGAAGATGAGTCCGGCCTGTTCGAACGCACGTTTTTTACTCGACACTTCAAGATTGAGCACTACGTTTGTCAGCGGCAGGATTTTTGCGATATTCGTCATGATGCTTGTGGGGGGAGAGTCAGCAACTAAGCCACGCACTAATATTATGCGTGGCGCAAATTATAGACTTCTTTATGCATTGTGCAATACCAATTCAATTTAATGTTGGATATTACACCGGACTCAATATCAGCCATAAAAAGTCGCCGGGTTTCTTGCATTTTAGTTATTTTAAGGCGATCCGAAGTGCCAGGTACAAAACGTCACCGTCACCGGTGCCGGAAATTCGTGGAATATAAGAAATCAATAATTTGTTTTCGCGCGTGCCGATCGTCAGCAGTGGCAGAATTCCGGGAAATGGCGCGCCACCGAGGATATCTGCGCGACTGAACAGGCCCGCGGTATAGCCTGCACCGACTTCCCAGTTGCCGCCCAGTCCCTTCATCCACTGGTAATTGTAGCTAGCGGTTAACTGTGGAGAGTAATGCGAATCCGCCATCACGACAAAGGAAATACTTTGTTCATTGTCCTTGTCGTCGCGCAGTTCCTTGCTCATACCCAGACCCCACACTTTTTCTGTGAAAGAGTCAATTTTTTCAGGCGTGTAAGTGCCACGCCCGTGGTGGGCTTCACCGGACAAAATCATGGACAGGCGACCGTTGTCATACAAATTTCCGACCGTGTCGGCTGCTGAATCGAATGTGCGTTTAAACCAGCCAGGTTCCTGGTCTTGCTGAATGGCCGCTGCGGTATCGGCGCTGTCGGGACTGGATTGCGCATGCGCACAAAAGGAAAGGGTGCACAGACTGACTGCTGCAACAAAGCGTGAATTGAATAATTTCATAAATGGGAGAGCGGAGTTTATTGACGAATGTTTCTGAAATTGGACGGGAATTGTTTGCTGCTGAAATTGCTGCGCCATGGATTGATATCCAGACCGCCACGGCGCGTATATCTGGCGTACACCGATAGTTTTTGCGGCTGACAGTGACGCAGTATGTCGACGAAAATGCGCTCGACACATTGTTCATGAAATTCGTTGTGGTTGCGAAATCCGATCAGGTATTTCAATAATCCTTCCTGATCGATGGGCGCACCGACATAGTGGATCTGCACACTGGCCCAGTCCGGTTGCCCGGTAACCAGACAGTTGGATTTGAGCAGATTGGATACCAGTGTTTCTTCAACCGGTGCGGCATCTGTCGTAGCGCTTAACAGCGACGGTTGCGGCGTGTAGCTGTCCACTTCAATATCGAGCCGGTCCAGCGAGATGCCTTCCAGTTCTGCAAACCGGGCATTGGCAAACGCTTCGGGCAGGACCAGCCGGACCTGAACCGGTGCGCCAAATCCGGCGGAAATATCTTTGGTCAGCATCGCATGCAGCGCCGCGCTGTGGGCCAGCCGGGTTTGATTGAACGAGTTCAGATACAGTTTGAACGACTTCGATTCGATAATATTGGGCGAGTCGGCCGGCACCATAAAGGTGGCCAGTGCAATCTGGGGTTTGCCACGCAGATTCAGCCAGGAGATTTCATAGGCATTCCAGATATCCAGGCCAAAAAAAGGCAGCACGCCGGCAATGCCGATTTCGGCGCGCTTGGCTGCGCGCGGAATCGGAAACAGCAGACTTTCATCATATTCAGTGATATAAGCCGACTGTTTGCCAAGGGCGGATTGTTCTGGTGTGTTGGACATGGGGCCGGGTTGTGAATCAGGGTTGCGCCAAAAATAACTTATAAACTGGATTGCTGCTTTCATCCCAGTGCCGGTAGCCCAGGTTGGCCAGGAACTTTTTGAATTCGCGCATTTCATTTTTCGGCACCTGCAAGCCGACCAGAATCCGGCCATAGTCGGCGCCATGATTGCGGTAATGAAACAGACTGATATTCCAGTTCGGCGCCATGCTCGACAAAAAGCGCATCAATGCGCCGGGGCGTTCCGGGAATTCGAAGCGGTACAGAATTTCATGTTCGGCCAAGAGGCTCTTGCCGCCCACTAGATGGCGGATGTGCAGCTTGGCCAGTTCATCCTGCGACAGATCCAGTGTGGCGAAACCGTGTTTGATAAAATTTTTGGCAATCTTGGCCGACTCGTCACGCCCATGCACCTGCACACCGATAAAAATATGTGCGATGTTGGCGTCACTGATGCGGTAATTGAATTCGGTGACATTGCGCGGCCCGACCAGTTCACAAAAGCGCTTGAAGCTGCCGCGTTCTTCCGGAATCGTGACCGCAAATACTGCTTCGCGTGCCTCACCGATTTCAGCGCGCTCGGCGACAAAACGCAGCCGGTCAAAATTCATGTTGGCGCCGCTCGCAATGGTGATCAGGTGCTGGTTTTTCAGGTTGTTTTTATTGGCTTTTTCGCGTTCCAGATACGCCTTGGCGCCGGCGATGGCCAGTGCGCCGGACGGCTCCAGAATGCTGCGGGTATCCTGGAACACATCTTTGAGTGCCGCGCAGATGGCGTCGGTATTGACCAGAATGACTTCATCGACATATTTTTTGGACAGGCGGAAGGTTTCTTCGCCAACCAGTCTGACGGCGGTCCCGTCGGCAAACAGGCCGACATCCTTCAATTCGACCCGCTTGCCGGCCGCCAGACTTTTTGCCATGGCGTTGGCATCGAATGTTTCCACACCGATGATTTTAATTTCAGGCCGGACCGCTTTGACATAGGCGGCGATCCCGGCGATCAGGCCGCCGCCGCCGATCGGGACAAAAATTGCATGGATCGGGTCGGCATGCTGGCGCAGAATTTCCATGCCTATCGTGCCCTGACCGGCTATTACATCCGGATCATCAAAGGGGTGGATAAAGGTCAACTGATGTTTTTTGCACAGCATTAATGCGTGGCTGTAGGCATCGGAATACGAGTCACCTTGCAATATGACATCAACATTCGCGCCGCCGTGTTGTTTAACCGCGTCAATTTTGACCACCGGCGTAGAATTCGGCATCACGATCATGGCCCGGCAGTTCAGTCGGGCGGCTGAAAAAGCCACGCCCTGCGCATGGTTACCGGCTGAAGCGCAAATGACGCCACGTTTCAGATGGGCCGCCGAGAGTTGTGCCATGCGGTTGTAGGCACCGCGAATTTTGAAACTGAACACATTCTGCATATCTTCACGTTTGAAGTAAATGCTGTTGCCATAGCGGCTGCTCAGTGTGGGAGACAGTTCCAGTGGCGATTCATGAGCGACATCGTAGACACGTGAAGTTAATATTTTTTTTAAATAATCTGTGCTCATATCAAAATAGCTGAACCGTGGCCAAAGAATCGGGCATTATAATCTGAAAAACCCGGCTCGAACCCGTCAAACTTTGTACAAGTTACTGTATTAACTAGCTATTTTGAAAATGTTGGCTTTTGCCGCACGCAGTCGTGGCACATTAATTCTCAGGGAATTTCGCCTGGTGCAACGCAATAAGATAGAATGACAACAATATTTTGACTGTATTAACGGCACATAAAGTCGCACTACGAAACCTTCCCTGATGAATGCTCCAGCTCAAATTCAAACCCTGAACCCATCCTCTTCCGATGCCACACCGGCGCGGTTGCGTGAAATACCCTATAACTACACCTCGTTTTCAGACCGGGAAATCGTGATCCGCCTGCTCGGCGAACCTGCCTGGGCACTGCTCGACACGTTGCGCGCGGCACGCCAGACCGGTCGCTCGGCGCGCATGCTGTATGAAGTGCTGGGTGATATCTGGGTGGTGCAGCGCAATCCCTATCTGCAGGATGACTTGCTGGACAATCCCAAACGCCGCCAAAGTCTGATTGATGCACTCAATCACCGGCTTTATGAAATTGACCGGCGTCGTGCTGACAATCATGACGATGCCGAAGCCAGACAGCGCAATGACAGCGTGCAGTCGCTGTTGCAGGCCGCCCGGTTGGCCGTGCAGAAATTTGGCGACGAATTCCGCCACACCTGGGATTTGCGCAAACGCGCCACCCGGTTGCTGGCGCGTCATACTGCCAAAGACAATATCAAGTTTGATGGACTCTCGCGGGTATCGCACGTTACCGATGCAACTGACTGGCGCGTTGAATATCCGTTTGTGGTACTCACCCCGGACACCGAAGATGAAATGGCCGGCCTGGTCAAATGCTGTATTGAACTGGGACTGACCATCATCCCGCGCGGCGGTGGTACCGGTTACACCGGTGGCGCCATCCCGCTGACGGCGCGTTCGGCCGTCATTAATACTGAAAAACTGGAAGCACTCGGTGCCGTTGAAATGACGGTTTTGCCAGGACTGTCCAAGCCCTACGCCACCATTTATTCCGGTGCTGGCGTGGTGACCAAACGGGTTTCCGATGCGGCTGAAAAAGCCGGGTTTGTCTTTGCGGTAGATCCGACTTCCGCCGAAGCGTCGTGCATAGGCGGTAACGTGGCGATGAATGCCGGCGGCAAAAAAGCCGTGCTGTGGGGTACGGCGCTGGATAATCTGGCTTCGTGGCGCATGGTGGATCCGAACGGCGACTGGCTTGAAGTCACCCGGCTGGAACACAATCTGGGCAAAATTCACGACGCTCCGGTGGCCAAATTCAAACTGGAATGGACCCATCCGGGACAAAAAAACCCGTTTAAAACCGAGCAACTCGACATCCCAGGCAGCACTTTCCGTAAAACCGGACTGGGTAAAGACGTTACCGACAAGTTTTTGGCCGGTTTGCCAGGTGTGCAAAAAGAAGGCTGCGATGGCCTGATTACGTCGGCACGCTGGATTCTGCACAAAATGCCCAAACATGCACGCACGGTCTGTCTGGAGTTTTTCGGTCAGGCTCGCGACGCCATTCCCTCCATCGTTGAAATCAAGGATTATCTGGATGCACAGACCCGTGCCGGTGGCGCGATTCTGGCAGGTCTGGAACATCTGGATGAACGCTATCTGCGCGCAGTGGGCTACACCACCAAATCCAAACGCGGTGTGCTGCCCAAGATGGCGCTGTTCGGCGACATCGTCGGTGATGATGAAACCGCGGTGGCACTGGCCGCCTCGGAAGTAATCCGGATCGCCAACACCCGGGTCGGCGAAGGCTTTATTGCGGTGTCGCCGGAAGCGCGCAAAAAATTCTGGCTGGACCGCGCCAAAACCGCGGCGATTTCCAAACATACCAACGCCTTCAAGATCAATGAAGACGTGGTGATTCCGCTGGACCGCATGGGTGAGTACACCGACGGGATTGAGCGCATCAATATTGAACTTTCCCTGCAAAACAAACTGGCGCTGGTCGAGTCGCTCTTGGGCTATTTCGCCAGCGGCAATCTGCCCCTAGGTAAAAATGAAGAAGCCGACGGAGAGGATATCCCGGCTGCAGAAATATTTGAGGACCGGGTAGCGCAGGCGCAAACTCTGCTCGAAGCGGTCAAGCTGCGCTGGCAAACCGTGCTGCAGCAACTCGACAGTCCGCTTCAGGACGGACTGGAACTGCTGACTGCCCTGGGCTATGAAAGCCTGATGCCGCAACTGACCGCGCGGCTGCAGTCACAACCGCAGGCCAGCTGGTTTGATGTGGTGCAGGACCGCACTATCCGCATTTCATGGAAGCAGGAATTGCGCGCCCAGTTGCGCCATATTTTTACCGGATCGGCCTTCAGACTGATACTCGACGAGTGCGTTGCCAAGCATAAAAAAGTATTGCGCAGCCGCGTGTTTGTCGCGTTGCACATGCATGCCGGTGACGGCAATGTGCACACTAATATTCCGGTCAATTCCGATGATTACGACATGCTGCAGGTGGCGCATCATGCGGTAGACCGCATCATGGTGCTGGCGCGCCGCCTGAATGGCGTGATCTCGGGCGAGCACGGCATCGGCATCACCAAACTCGACTATCTGCAGGAACATGAGATCCAGAGCTTTCGCGATTACAAATTGCGGATCGATCCGGAAGGGCGCTTCAACAAGGGCAAGCTGCTCAATCTGCCCGGTTGTGACGCCAATCTGAAGAATGCGTATACGCCTTCGTTCGGCTTGATGGGCCATGAATCGCTGATCATGCAGCAAAGCGATATCGGCGCCATTGCCAACAGCGTCAAAGACTGTCTGCGCTGCGGTAAATGCAAGCCGGTCTGTGCCACGCATATTCCGCGTGCCAATCTGCTGTATTCGCCGCGCAATAAAATTCTGGCCACCTCGCTGCTGGTGGAAGCGTTCCTGTACGAAGAACAAACCCGGCGTGGCATCTCGATCAAACACTGGGAAGAATTTGAGGATGTGGCAGATCACTGCACGGTCTGTCACAAGTGCCTCACACCCTGCCCGGTCGATATCGATTTTGGCGATGTGTCGATGAATATGCGTAATTTGTTGCGCAAGATGGACAAGAAGAGCTTTAATCCCGGCACCGCCGCGTCGATGTTTTTCCTCAATGCCAAAGATCCGGCCACCATCAAGGCCGCCCGTCTGGCCATTTTCGGTGTGGGCGTAACCCTGCAGCGCTGGGGTAATACCCTGTTGAAAGCCGTGGCGCGCCGTCAGACCGCAGCGCCCAAATCCAGCGTTGGAAAAGCGCCGGTCAAGGAACAGGTGATTCACTTCATCAATAAAAAAATGCCGGGTAATCTGCCCAAGAAAACCGCCCGCGCGCTGCTCGACATTGAGGATGACAAGTTCGTGCCGATCATCCGTCACCCGCAAAACACCAGTGCCGATACCGAAGCGGTATTTTATTTCCCGGGCTGCGGATCGGAACGACTGTTTTCACAGGTTGGTCTGGCGACTCAGGCCATGCTGTGGCATGTTGGCGTGCAGACCGTTCTGCCTCCGGGTTACCTGTGTTGCGGTTATCCGCAGCGCAGTACCGGTGACTTTGCCAAAGGCGAAAAAATCATCACCGATAACCGCGTGCTGTTTCATCGCGTAGCCAACACGCTCAATTATCTGGATATCAAAACCGTGGTGGTGTCGTGCGGCACCTGTTACGACCAGCTGGCCGGCTACGAATTCGACAAGATATTTCCGGGCTGTCGCATGGTCGACATTCATGAATATCTGCTCGAAAAAAACATCAAGATGGAAGGCGTGACCGGTACCCGTTACATGTATCACGACCCGTGCCATACGCCGATGAAACTGCAGGATCCGCTAAAAACAGTCAACGCACTTATCCCGAACCAAAAGGTCGAAAAAAATGAACGCTGCTGCGGCGAGGCCGGCACACTTGCCGTGTCGCGCCCCGAAATATCGACCCAGATCCGCTTCAGGAAAGAAGAAGAGATGGTCAAGGGCGCCGACAGGTTGCGTGCCGACGGCTTTGCCGGCGATGTCAAAATTCTGACGTCCTGCCCGGCCTGCCTGCAGGGACTGATCCGTTTCAATGACGACAGCGGCACCACTGCCGATTACATCGTGGTGGAAATGGCCAAACATATATTGGGCGAAAACTGGTTGCCCGAGTATGTTGCCAACGCCAATAACGGCGGTATTGAAAGGGTGCTGGTGTGATGAACTGTGAATTGTGCCAACAGAGTGGCGAGGTGATTGTGCAGGCAGCGGAATGGCGTGTGGTGCTGGTCAATGATGCGCACTATCCCGGCTTTTGCCGTGTTATCTGGAATCAGCACATCAAAGAAATGACGGATCTGAATTCGACCCAGCGCGCCTCGTTGATGAGTGTGGTGTGGCAGGTCGAATCGGCAATTCGCAGCGTGATGGGCCCGGACAAAATCAACGTTGCCAGCCTCGGCAATGTGGTGCCGCATCTGCACTGGCATGTCATACCGCGCTACGTCGATGACATGCATTTTCCCAATCCGATCTGGGGGCAGGTGGAACGCAGCACGAATGCGGCCCTGCAAGACAGGCAGGCGCTGGTCGAAAAATTAAAAACCGCGATACAGCATCAACTGAGCAGACGGAAATGAACATGACACCCACAGCCATCAATGTCCGCATGCAATCCAGACTGCTCGAAATTGATTTCGACCAGGTCAGTTTCAGCCTGCCGTTTGAAGTGTTGCGGGTGTACTCACCGTCAGCCGAAGTACGCGGCCATGGTGAAGGTCAGGAAGTGCTGCAGACCGGTAAGCGTTTGGTATCGGTCACGGCTGTGCAGCCGGTTGGCAATTATGCAGTGCAGCCGCACTTTACCGATGGTCACAACACCGGCATTTTCAGTTGGGATTATCTGCACTGGCTCGGTGAAAATCAGGACAGTCTGTGGCGCTCTTATCTGGAGAAACTGCAGCAGGCCGGGTTTGCCGATGAAACAGGCAGAGACGCCCCGATGGCGCTGCCTGGAGCAGGGAAAAGTTGTTCTTCAAAATAAATTTTTAAAAACACTAACATGACTAAAACTACCCATTTCGGTTACAGCACCGTCGAAGAAAATCAGAAAGTCCACAAAGTGGCTGAGGTGTTTCACTCCGTGGCGTCCAAGTACGATGTGATGAATGACCTGATGTCCGGCGGGCTGCATCGTCTCTGGAAAATGTTCACGATCGCGCAGGCCGGCGTGCGTCCCGGATTCAAAGTGCTGGACATTGCCGGCGGTACCGGAGATTTGTCCAAAGAATTTGCCAAACAGGCTGGAGCGACCGGTGAAGTCTGGCTGACCGATATTAACGAATCGATGCTGCGCGTCGGGCGTGACCGGTTGCTCAACAAAGGTATCATCACGCCAACCATGCTGTGTGACGCCGAGCACATTCCCTTTCCCGATAATTATTTCGACCGCGTCACGGTGGCCTTTGGCCTGCGCAACATGACCCACAAGGATGCCGCTTTGGCCGAAATGCGCCGCGTGCTCAAACCCGGTGGCAAATTGCTGGTGCTGGAATTTTCCAAGGTGAGCAGCCTGCTGCAAAAGCCGTATGACACCTATTCGTTTTCGGTGCTGCCATGGCTGGGGAAAATGATCGCCAACGATTCTGAGAGCTACCGTTATCTGGCGGAATCGATCCGCATGCATCCCGATCAGGAAACCCTGAAAACCATGATGCAGGACGCTGGTCTGGACTGCGTGAAATATTACAATCTGACCGCAGGCGTGGCGGCACTGCATACCGGCGTGAAAATTTGAAGCAGATGACTCCGCAATTCTCGACGCTGCTGGTGCCGGCTCTGAATCATCTGCTCGCGCAGGAACCGTGGGCCATGCAGCAGTTGCAGGTTCACGCCGGCAAAATTGCATGCATTGACCTGTCAATGGTGAGCCTGCGTGTGCAGATCACCGGGCAGGGGCTGCTGGAAGCGGCTGCTTCAGACGCTACGGCCAACGTCACAATCCGGATCAATCCTGCCGATCTGCCCGTCATCATGCAGGACCGGCAGCGCGCCATTTCCTATGTGAAGCTGGAAGGGGATGCCGATCTGGCGCACTCACTGTCCGATCTGGGCAAAAATCTGCGCTGGGATCTGGAACAGCAGCTCAGTGGGCTGTTTGGCGATCTGGCCGCACGCCGCATTGCCACAACTGGCAAGACCGTGATCGATCAGGTTCAAAGCACCGGAAAAAAGCTGCAGGAAAATCTCGCCGAATATTTTTTGGAAGAAAATCCAATGCTGGTCCGTCCAGCCCGGGTCGCCGAATTTACCGAACAGACCGGCCGCATCCGTGATGACGTAGAGCGGTTAATGAAGCGCATAGAAAAATTAGAGCAATCCTTAAAATGATCAAAAAAATTTTTAGACTTTTTAAAATATTTTCAGTCACCATGCGTTACGGTCTCGACGAAATCGCGTTCTCAAGCCTGGGTGTTGGGCGCGTGGTTCGCGCACTGGAGTTAATGCTGTTCTGGCGCGATCTGTCCGCGCCTCGCGGCCAGCGGCTGCGCTGCGCACTGGAGGAATTGGGCCCGATCTTCGTCAAGTTCGGGCAGGTGCTGTCAACGCGACGCGATCTGATGCCCATGGATATTGCCGACGAGTTGGCCCGACTGCAGGACCGGGTTGCCCCGTTTGACACTGATCTGGCGATTGCCCAGATTGTCAAATCACTGGGCGCGCACCCGGACCAGTTGTTCGCCAGCTTTGAACGGACTCCGGTAGCCTCGGCATCAATCGCCCAGGTGCATTTTGCCACGCTCAAGAATGGCCGCGAGGTTGCCGTCAAGGTGCTGCGTCCCGGCATGAAAAACAGCATCGATCAGGATGTGGCGTTAATGCACGTAGCGGCCGGCTTGCTGGAATTTCTGTGGTCGGACGGCAAGCGCTTAAAGCCCAAAGAAGTGGTGGCCGAATTTGACAAATATCTGCATGACGAACTTGATCTGATGCGGGAAGCGGCCAACGGCTCGCAGCTGCGCCGCAATTTCGCCGATTCCGATTTGCTGCTGGTGCCGGAAATGATGTGGGACTACTGTTCCAGTTCGGTCATCGTCATGGAGCGCATGAAAGGTATTCCGATTTCCCAGATCGATCAGTTGAAAGCCGCCGGTGTTGATCTGTCCAAACTGTCCCGGGACGGTGTAGTGATTTTCTTTACCCAGATTTTTCGCGACGGTTTTTTTCATGCCGACATGCACCCTGGGAACATCATGGTCTCGACCGAGCCAGCCACGCTCGGACGATATATCGCGCTGGATTTCGGTATCGTCGGCACGCTCAATGATTTTGACAAGGATTACCTATCGCAGAACTTTCTGGCCTTTTTCAGGCGCGACTATAAACGCGTGGCGCAGGCCCATATCGAATCCGGCTGGGCACCCAAAGATACCCGGGTGGATGAACTTGAAGCCGCGGTACGGGCCTGCTGCGAACCGATCTTCGACCGGCCGTTAAAAGATATTTCTTTCGGCTTTGTCCTGCTCAGACTGTTTCAGACTTCGCGCCGCTTTAATGTAGAAGTGCAGCCGCAACTGGTGCTGCTGCAAAAAACCCTGCTCAACATTGAAGGACTGGGTCGCCAGCTTGATCCGGAACTGGATTTATGGAAAACCGCCAAGCCGTATCTGGAACAGTGGATGTCCGAGCAGATGGGCTGGCAGGGTTTGTGGGCCAATCTCAAAAATGAAGCACCGCGCTATGCCCACATGATGCCGCAGTTGCCGCGCCTGGTGCATCAGGCACTCAGCCGCGCCGCCGAACCGACCCAGCCACTGATGCTGAGTCAGTTACTGGAGGAACAGCGCAAAACCAATATGCTGCTGCGCATAATTATGTGGTTCGCGGGCGGATTTTTGGGCGGCGTGATTTTGATGCAGGCCTGGTCGGTTTTTGTGGATTGAGCTGCCAGATTCAATCCACTTCTGGATCCTCATCGGGTGCCCCCGAGTAAGTGGTAATGAATTCAGGGTCGCCAAAGGTATAGCTGCATTCGATGATATTGAAGTCTTCCGGATCGTTGAATATTTCGCTGGCTTCCCGGAGCTGCCAGTCAATAAAGCTCTGACTGGTTCTGGTCAGATTCGTTTTAGTCCAGTCATCGTCAAAAAGAAAATCTTCAGGGCTGAGATTGGGGGCTGAAAATGCTGGTTGATCCGAACGGCTGTCCCCGGCTGTTTTTGGTGCACTGAACCACGATTTTTGGATTATGGATGTGACACAGACGGTAAGCATGACAAATCCCGCTCCGAACACCGAAAATCCCACAGGTGTTGCAAATCCAAAGGATGCCCCGGAAATAAAGACACCACCCAACATCAGACCTGTCGCTAGAATCAAGAGTATCGGTTTTGAACAGGTTTTGGCAAATCTGATGAGATTAAGGATTGATTCAGAAAATTTGGCATGGTCAGTCAAAAATTTTCTTAAGGTTGGCGCCGGTGAACCGGAGAAGATCCGGCGCAGTTTTTCCTGAGAAGGCGGCGCTGTCCCGGACAGCTTATTGCTAACTGCGCCCGACGATCGGTCAGGGACCAGTCCGGAAAGTGGCGGGCTCGCATCCAACTCATAACTCCCGCGATAAGATCCGGATAAATTGCGCAATATCGGCATAGGTTTCCGGCTCTTTTTCCACGCCCTGCATTGCCCGGTCCAGCAGAGCCTTGGCTTCGCTCCTGTCGCCGGCCTTGAAATAGCAGTCGGCCGCAAAGTAATCCAGTATCGGATTTTTAAATACATCAACGATATTTTTGTAGAGTTCTACTGCAGCACCAATACCTTCTTTTCTCCACAGCATGGTGGCGTAACAGGCGAACGGTTGTGGTTCCATGGGAAACAGTGTCAGCAGCACCGATATGACGCATTCTTCCGTGTGGAAGTCACCGCAGCCGTAATAACTGTTGACCGATTCGGAAAATAATTTGAGTGAATCATCGTTGTTGATGATTTGCGCTTCGATGATTTGCACCATTTTTTCCGGTGTGTTCAGGCTGTCCAGAATCTGGGCGGAAATGGTTGCAACGGGTTGGTGGTTGGTTTCGATCAGGAAATTCAACCCTTCGATAAACATGGCGTTACTTTGCTGCATCATGTCTTTGAGTTGCGCGGTGGTATTGGTGACGTGGTTCTCGGCTTCTTTTTGATTGTTGAACTGCAGACCCTGATGACGGGCAATCATGAAGGAAAGATCGTTTAAATGTCGGTCAATTTCATTGGGTTTCATTTTTTGGTTTCCTGAATTGGCATAAAAAAATATCGGGCAATAGTAATCGCTTCAAATTTTTGTCAATATTGGGGATTTCCTTATTGAAAGCGGTACTATTCGGTATTTGAAAGCAATCCGGGACAGAAGTTCCCGACAAATTCGCTGAACTCCATTTTTAAGGCACATTATGCAAAGTGAATTGCTTACCCCTTACGAACGAGGCAATAAAAACCAGACTTCCACCTGGGAAGAATGCATCGAGTTCTACCGGTTACTGGAAGCAAGATTTCCGCATATTGTTCAACTGTCCGAAATCGGCATGTCGGACGCCGGCACCCCGATTCATGCCGGAACCGTGACCGCTGACGGCGTGCACGATTTTGCCGCCATTAAAAAATCAAACCGCCCGGTCTTTTTCAACAACAACGGTATTCATCCGGGCGAGCCGGAAGGCATTGATGCCTGCATGGCACTGGTGCGTGATTTCTGCATTCAGCCGGAATTGCTGAAGATGCTCAAAAAAATGGTGTTTTTGTTCATTCCGGTTTATAACGTCGATGGTTGCAGGAGACGCAATAATTCTTCGCGCGTCAACCAGCAGGGCCCGGAAAACTTCGGATTTCGCGGCAATGCCATGCATATGGATCTGAATCGGGACTTTATTAAATGTGACAGCCAGAACGCGCAGGTCTTCAACCGGTTTTTTACCGCCTGGGACCCGGATCTGATGGTCGATACGCATACTTCCAATGGTGCCGATTACAGTTACACCATGACCGTAATCCAGACTCAGGCCGACAAGCTGGGTGGCGCACAGGGTGAATTCGTGCGCAATGTCATGATGCCGGCAATTGCAAAAGATATGACAAGGCGCGGCTGGCCGATCTGTCCGTATGTCAATCCGGTCAAGGAAACGCCGGATGACGGTATCGAAGATTTTCTGGATCTGCCGCGCTTTTCCACCGGCTATGCTGCTTTGAATTACACCATCGGTCTCATGCCTGAAACCCATATGCTGAAATCGTTCCGGCACAGATATGAATCGATGCGGGCATTTGTGGAAGCAATGGTCAGCTTCACATCAGAATATTCGGATCAGATTCAGGCCCAGCGGCACGCCGCCAGAAGCGCCGGCCAAATCAGAACCGAATGGCCAGTGCGCTGGAAGCCGGATTACAGCAACGGCTCGAAGTTTCAATTCAAAGGGTATGCTTCGTGCTGGCGTCCCAGTATTCTGGGCAATTACGCGCGACTGTATTACGACACCACTCGGCCCTGGGAAAAGCAAATTGATTATTTCGACCACTACGTAGCGGAAGTCTCGGTCACAGCGCCGGTTGCGTATGTCATTCCACAGCAGTGGCGTGAGGTAATCCAGCGTCTGGAATGGAATGGCGTGAAAATGGAACGGCTCACCGAATCCGGATGGCATCACGCACAGACGTACCATATACAGCGCGTGCAATCCCGCTCAGTTCCGTACGAAGGACGCATGTTTCATGATGAGGTGGAACTGGAGACCAGAGCCGAATCGGTATGGCTCAAAGCAGGTGACTGTGTGCTTCCGGTTAGTCAGCAGCGTTCGCGCTATGCGATTGAAACGCTGGAGCCGCTGGCGCACGACAGTTTTTTCAGATGGGGATTTTTCAACAGCGTTCTGGAAAAGAAAGAGCATTATTCCAATTATATTTTTGAGGACACGGCCGCCGAACTGCTGGCGGAAGACCCGCAACTGAACGCTGCCTTCGAGCAGTGGAAGCTGGACAATCCGCAACTGCTTGCGAGCCAGCAGGACGTGCTGGACTTTATATTTTTCAACTGCAAAAAATATAATGAACCGGAATGGCGCCGTTATCCGGTGTTCAGGCTGATGCAAAGGCCAGACTGATCAGTGTAGATAGGTATTGGTCAAAATAGGTTCCGGCCGGCCAACGCCATTGCCCTGAGCATAATCAATACCGATTTCTCGCAGCTTTTCCAATATGGCGCCGTCCTCGGCAAATTCTGCAATGGTTTTCATGCCCATGACATGGCCGATGTTATTAATCGCCGCCACCATTGCCGCATCGGTTGGATCGGTGACGACATCCCGGACAATGTTGCCATCGATTTTTATAAAATCAACCGGCAGGTGTTTCAGGTAGGAAAACGAAGACATGCCACTGCCAAAATCGTCCAGTGCAAATTTGCAGCCTTTGGAGCGCAGACCGTTGATGAAGGCGCGCGCATTAAGCAAATTCGTGATGGCTGCAGTTTCGGTAATTTCAAAACAGATACTTTCCGTTCTGATGGCGGAACTGACCAGTTGATCAAGAATAAATTTCAGGGCGCTTTTATCGTTGAGCGTGGCCGCTGACAGGTTAACAGAAAACAGTGCAGCGCCTCCTGACTCATGGCCGGCAATGTAATTGATGGCGGTCTGGATAACCCATCGGTCGATTTTCGGCATCAGCCCATATCTTTCTGCCGTCGGTATGAACGCCATGGGTGGAATGACAGTGCCATCTTTGGCAATCATTCTGAGCAGTAATTCAACGTGTTGCTGATAGGATTGTGTGCCTGCGAGGGCGATAATTTTTTGCGCATACAGCACCAGTCGTTGTTCGTCGAGCGCGTTGGATATTTTTGTGAACCAGTCAATTTCGCCCAGTTGCCTGACCATGGCGTCATCATCCGGCTGATAGACGTGGATCCGGTTGCGGCCCTGATCTTTTGCCATGTAGCAGGCTGAATCGGCAATTCTGAGCAGATCAACACAGCTATACTGCTGCGGTTCGTTGCCGCCAAAATTGACCAGACCGATGCTGACACCGATCGGGAAAATCTTTTCATCCCACACAAAATGGAAGTCACCGATGATGTTTTTCAGATTCTCTGCGATCTGCAAGGCAAAATAGGGCGGGCAGGACTCAAGCAGCACGCCAAATTCGTCCCCGCCGATGCGCGCTAACGTGTCGGTAGCACGCAATACCAATCGCAACAGTCCGGTAATCTGGCGCAGCAGCTCATCGGCGGCAGTGTGTCCGCAGGTGTCGTTGACTACTTTGAACTGGTCCAGGTCCAGATAGGCCAGCGCATGCTGCTGACCGGATTTGTTGGTCTGATCAATGGCCTTTTGCACACGTCGGTCAAATTCATTGCGGTTCACCAGTCCGGTCAGGGCATCATGGGTGGCAGCAAACGTCATTTCATCGGCACGGCGTCTGGCATCGGTGACGTCATGGAATACCAGCACTGCGCCGGTCAACTTGTGCTCCAGATCGTGCAAAGGTGCCGTGCAGTCCTCGATCGAGTAGATATTGCCAGTGCGGCAGATCAGATTGCAGCGTTCCGAGCATGCCGCATCCTTGCCGGAAAACAGCACCTGTTCAATGGAAGTGGCTACGCTTTCATGGGTTTCCGGGTTTTGCAGAACAAAAATTCTGGAGATGGATTGCCCGAATGCTTCGCCCAGCAACCAGCCGGTTTTTTGTTCCGCGATCGGGTTCAGGTAAGTCACAGAACCATATTTATCGGTGGTGATCACACCGTCGCCGATGGAATTCAGCGTCACTTCAAGTTGCTGCTTTTCGAAGTACAGATCTGCGGCGGTTTGTTCCAGCTCGCGTTTTCGTTGTTCCATTGCGGCATAGGCCAGTGTCAGTTGCTCACTGCGTTTTTGAACTCCGTGATCATACCGGTTACGTTCCAGAGCCATCTGTATGGTGGCGTGCAGTTCACGTTCTGAAAACGGTTTGAGCAAATAGCCATAGGGTCTGGTTGCTCTGGCCCGTTCCAGTGTTTTTTCTTCAGAATAGGCAGTCAGGTAAATGACCGGCGCCTGAATTTTCTTTGCTGTCTCGATCCCGTCCTTGTTGCCGGCAATATTGATATCCATGAGCACCACATCGGGATTGAATTCCTTGACTGCCATCAAAGCCCGGTCATGCGAAGCCGCGATGCGTGGCACTTCGTAACCCAGCACCGTGAGTCTGTGCTGCAGGTCCAGCGCCATAATGGCTTCATCTTCAACGATCAGTATTTTCGCAGCCATGCTTTCACCTCAGTGTTCACACTAATGGAAATATCTGGCGCAACGCCAGAAGTGACATGCCGGATTGGGGCAGGGGACAGTCGGTTTTCCGGATTTGAAAGGAAAATTTTGCAAATCTGCAGCAGCAACGACTTCCCGGGTCGGCAGCGCCGACAGGTATTTTCAATATAGCCAAGCAGGCAGTGATGTACAGATTAAATATTTTTAATGTTTCACAAACTTGCCTGAGTCTTGTTCAACAGACAATCATTATGAGTTGCTGTTGCAAAAGGCATCAGAATCCGGATACGGAAACCATTCCGGATCAGACACGGCGTGCGGCGCTATCATGACCATTTTCGAACGGCGAAACTGTTCAAGTCCTTCTCCGCCAAGTTCACGGCCGCTACCGGTCATTTTTCGTCCGCCAAACGGGACGGTATCGTTATCGTTCAGCGGGGTATTGACCCAGACTATGCCTGACTCGATTTCATTGACGGCGCGCATGGCTTCGGTGAGGTCATGGGTAAAGATATTGGCACCCAGACCGAACTCCGAATCGTTGGCATAACGGATTGCTTCATCCAGGCTGTGAATTCTGCAGATCGGCGCTACCGGCCCGAACGATTCACTGTGCATGATATCCATGTCGTGGGTAACTTCCAGTATGGTTGGTTCCATAAACCAGCCCAGTTGCAGATGCACCGGGCGCTTGCCACCGCTGATGATTTTTGCCCCTTGCTCTACAGCTCTGGCGATCATCTTTTCGAAACGGTCGCGTTCACTCTTTGACGCCATCGGACCGATATCCACACACGCCAGACCATTGCCAATGCGCAATGCCTGTACCTCTTTTTTCAGCGCGGCCAGAAACTGGTCATAAATATCGGCATGCACATACAGCCGTTCTGCCGAAGTGCAGACCTGGCCGCAATTCAGGAACGCCGCAAATGCGGCACCCCGGGCAGCGGTTTCCACCGGCGCGGACGGCATCACGATAAACGGATCATTGCCGGACGCTTCGATGAGCACCGGTTTAAAGCGCAGCGCGGCCGACTGGGCCACGGATTGCGCCGCCGGGACGCTGCCGGTAAACGCGATGGCATGGGTATCGCGATGCGCGACGAGCCGTTTGCCCACGGAAGGTCCGCCGCAAAGGACCTGCACCAGTCCCGGTGGCAAATGACCAAATGCTTCCATCAGAACTAACAGCGTGGTTGGTGTCAGGTCGGAAGGTTTGACGATGATGGCATTGCCGGCGGCCAGACTTGCTGCGGCCTGCCAGGCAAACAGCAGCACCGGATAATTGAAGGGCACGATTGATACCACCACGCCGAGTGGTTCTTTGACTGTCATGTGCAACTGACCGGCAATTGCAGGACCCGCAACCCGGCCGTTGTCGTGGCGTGCCAGCTCAGCGTAATAATCGATGGAACCGGCGCCGGCACCGCCTTCCCAGTTGGCTTCGCGATAGGGCTTGCCCATTTCACGCGTCAACACTTCACCGACCCGGTGCGCATTGAGTTTCATCTTGCGCGCCACTTCGTGCAGAAGTTCGGCGCGTTCGGTGGCGCTCAGGCCCCACCAGACCTGCTGGGCAGCATTGGCCCAGGCAATTGCCTGATCGACTTCGGCATCGGTAGACAGCGGGTACTGCCCGATCACCTGCTCAGTAGCCGGATCAACAATATCAGCGCGTTCTCCCAGACTGGCCAGGTACGCGCCGTTCAGATAATTTTTTCCGGAAAGCGATTGCATCAGGGTTTGCATTTTAGTCATCATGATTGTTCTGGTTGGTATGAGTGAGCGATGTAACATTAACGTTAATTCAGTGCCACACAGAACCTTATCAGTTTGACCGCGTTATTTCCATACCAGAATCGCATAGTGCAGATTGGCCAAATTTAAATCGGCATGGCCCAGATCCGCAAGCGTCAGGTTGCTGTACTTCAGATTGGCCATAAAAAGTCTGGCATGGCGCAGTTTTGCACCGGTCAGGTTGGCAAAGGACAGATCGGTATTGGTGAAATCAAGGTTGGTCAGATTCATTGCGCTTAAATCTACGCCGCAAAGATTCGACCCGCCGCAATGGTATTTTCTTCGAAAATATCATTGAGCAGTCCGACCTGGTTCTGAGCAATGGTCAGTTCGATGAGCAGCCGTTTTTGTGCCCTGTCGTCCGAATTCATCACTTCATAAATATGGGCATAGGTCTGTTTGCAGCGCGCCGCCCTGCTTGATGAGTGGTTTTAATCAGCCGGATCATTTTGATCAGCCCTTCACTGTCCTGGGTGCTGATGGTTACCGCTTCATACGAAAAAAATGCATTGATGTCTTTGATAATGTTGTTGAGTTCACCTTGAATGCTGGAGTTGAAGATGTCAGCAAAAAAACGGAGCACCAGAGGGATGTTGTCATGCTGGTCAGTCAGAGCAAGGTAAATGGCGCGTGATTCAATTTTTTCAGATGATGAGCCGCCATGAAAATGAATTCGCTAAAAGCTGACGTTGGAGGATGAGTGGCGTCAGTATTGATCCATGCAGATTTTTATAATAGCTGTGAATATTCCGGATAAGGAGCCAGTCTGCGATGGTACGCTGGCCGGCAATTATTCGGGTTTGACGACTAAGGCCGCCAGTGTCAGCGCGCGCAGTTTATCTTTTTTGCTGGGACGTCGGCCTTTGATACCGCCGGGTCCTTTTTCTTCAACCACTGCAGAAGCGTCCGTAAACACCGGTATAAATCCGGGTATCTGTTCGCGCTCCAGTGCAATCGACACCGATTTTTCTATAAAACGGAAATGCGCATCATTGCTGGCGCACACCAAGTTGACGGACATGCCTGGTGCGCCGGCGCGTCCGGTACGGCCAATGCGGTGCGTGTAATCGTTGCTGGAGCGCGGCGGGTCGTAATTGATCACCACCGGCAGGTTGGGAATGTCTATGCCACGTGCTGCCAGATCGGTGGCGACCATGACTTTAATGCGATTGGTTTTAAAGTCGGACAGTACCTGAGTACGTTTGCCCTGACCAAGTTCGCCATGAAACGGCTCTGCGGCTATTCTGGCTTTGCGCAATTTCAGTGCCACCAGTTCGGTGGCATAGCGGGTGCTGGCAAACACCAGCACCCGGTCCCAGTCATTTTCTTGTATCAGGTGTCGCAACAGTTCAGTACGCCGTTGCATATCGACGGCAATCGCGCGCTGGACGATGTTGGGCTTGCTCACTGGGGTGTGCGGCACGTCGATACGAACCGGATCGTGCAATACATGGCCGGATAATTCCGTCACCTGGTCCGGCATGGTCGCCGAAAACAGCAGGTTTTGGCGCTGGGTCGGCAGCATGGCCAGCAATTGCTGCAATTCTTCGCCAAAGCCCAGATCCAGCATCCGGTCGGCTTCATCGAGTACCAGAGTTTTGATATGGTCCACTGTAACGGCATTGTGTCTGATCAAATCGAGCAGTCGCCCAGGCGTGGCGATCACGATATCGGCACCGCCGCGCAAATGCAGCATCTGCGGATTGATGGAAACACCGCCGACTGCGACGGCCAGTTTGACTGGTTTGGGCAAATACGCAGCCAGTCCGTGCAGGGTGTCACCGATCTGAGCGGCCAGTTCGCGGGTCGGCACCAGAATCAGCGTGTGTACCTTGCGCGGCTTGATGCCTTTTTCAACGCTCCACTGCTGCAGCACAGGCAGGCAGAACGCCGCCGTTTTGCCCGAACCGGTCTGGGCGCTGGCAATGATGTCGCGGCCCTGCAGGATCACTGGAATCGCCGAACGCTGAATCGGAGTTGGCGCGCTGTAGCCACGCTGACCGATGGCGCGCAACAGGGCAGGATGCAGGTTTAATTCAGCAAAAGGCATAAGGCAGGCACGGGTGGGTCGGAACGCCATGGTAATCCAGATGTCGTACTGAAACAAATTAAACCTGCAAATCGGATTATCAAAATGGCAGGCCTGAATGCATTACGGTATGAACATCCGGCCAGCCTGTGCCAGCCGATGATAGATCAGGGCAAGCGCAGCGGATGCTTTTCTTGCGGCCCGGTTACCGAGTTTGTTCACCCCATACCAGGTAAGTGAACGCGCGTACCTGAAGTGTGGGATCACTGGGTGCACTGCCCGGCTGAGATTGGCATCGACATGTTTGGCAAACACCGAAATTGGGTTGGCTGCCAGAGCAAGCGTGCGTCTGATGCCGTACCAGCCATAGCTGGCTGCGGCGCTCAGATAAGGTTCTGTTTTTCTGGTTATGTCCGCCAGTTGCGCACCGACAGAGTCGAGCGAGTACCGGAGCGCTCGAGTCGGCAGGGCCGCAATCGAGAGCAGGCCGTCGAGAAGCGAGCCGCCATATTTCTGAATCAGGAACGCACTCGTCATCCCGACTGCATGCACATATCTCCTGTCACGCCAGGACTTGTCAATCTGGCTGAGGGTGTCATATTCAGCGTTTTCAATCCGTTTTTTGGCAATGATGCCGGCCGCCGCACGAACCCGCCGGGCTTTGGAGCGCTGCGCTTCCAGACTGGTCGAAAAGTGGGCCGTGTCAATATGCCGGTCATCGAGATAATCGCCAGCGACAATCAGTCTGGTGTTGTTCGTGATAATCCCCTCAAAATCCGTATGCGTGAGCACCAGAGTTTTGAAACCTCGATGATGTTCCTTGAGTTTTTGTATGGCGTCGTCAAAATTTATTCTCTGCTGCCCATCCATTATGCGCAGGTGCTCGCGTTCCCCTGACGGGGTAATGTAATGCAGATTGAAATTACCGGAATCATTGCGGATTAAAAAATATTCGTCGGCTCGTTGCTGCGTATCGAGTGTGTCGAAAAAATTTTGTGAAACGATATGTAATTGACGCGCGCCACTGTTGTGCAAGGCATTCTTTTTTCTGGCGTCGGCATCGCTCTGTTGAAACGCTGTTCCAATGGCATTCCATTCCTGGCGCAACTGTGCCTGACGGACCCGGTCCTGTTTGATAAGTTGACTGCTCAGGCTGGTATTGTAATGACCCGTGGCCGGCTCACGTTCGCTGGTCATCGTGTTTCTGGTGACAATCTGCAAAAAGTCGCGTTCATGCAAAGCAAATTCTCTGAGCGGAGCAGTGGGTGAAATTTGCTCTTCAATCGCGATGTCATCTGGAAATGTTTCTTCAATGGCCTGATCGAATGCAGCCCGGTTTTTTATGGGTATTGGAATTTCAGTGCGCTGCGCATCGAGCCCGATCAGGTACAGTTTCAGTCCAACGAAGCTGTTGCGTTTCGGCTGCAACACAAGATATTTTCCGGCATGCTGCGAAGGATCCAAATTCAAAAAATCTGCAGGATCAACAAGAATAAACTCACGCCTGCTGTGATGCACCTGTTCATTGAGTTTTGCCAGTGACAGTTTGTCGCTAAGAAAGTCGGCACTGATTTTCCTTCTGGCCCGGTCAAACCGGGCTCTTGCTATGCGTTGCGCCTTCAGGTTCTGTGCCGTCAGACTGGTACTGAAATGGGCATTTTCCGGATTGTCATCGATCATGGACCCCTGCGTGATCGTACACAGGAATTGTTCTTCTGAGAGTTTTACGCTGCTTAAGGGTCGTCCATTGGGGCGTCCATTCTTTGAATCACGCGGAACTGCCAAATGAAAAGAATCCCTTGTCGACTCCTTCAGCGCGATCTGAGTCGGTTGTCCGGACCGACTGACATACCACAGGACGAACGAGCGGGGATTGTGCAGACTGAAGTCGGTGACAAAGTATTGGTCCTTGTGCCGGGCTTTGTTGAGCTGGTTGAATTGGTCTGTTGTGGTGAAATGCAGCACTCGTGCACCATTGAAAATATTACGGCTGGGATCCGTGTTTCTTTCTGCGAGGGTTTCAGGGGGGCGGCGAATTTGTGCCACCGTCCGGGTTGTTGCTGCTGGTCGAATCTGGTCCTGTGCAGCGCGGGCCTGATTTGCCCGTGCTTCGATTTCAGCTCTGGATTTTTGCAATTCTGAGAACGGCTGTGGCGGGCTGAACTCGGTGGTTCCCTCACTGATTTCAACAGCCGGGACTTCAGTGTGATTGACGTCGACTGGCTCCAGATCGACTGAAATCTGCGGGTCAGGTTCAGTCTTTGGTTTGCCAAATATAGTCAGGCTGGTGGGATTGTAAATGCTGATCATATTTCATCCATGTCAATTCGCAATATGCCAGTGGCAGGAATGTCCGGCCACATCTGGCGCGGATTTTCTCACTGCGTTTGATGGATTGATACTGGGGCAAATACTGACTGGGGGCATATTGAGAATATGACCGGAAGTCGCGAATGATCGACTGAATTTCGAAATTGAAAACCGTGGCAGACCTTAAATGACCCAGTATGGGCGTACGGATTTATCGCGCATTCAATAACTCAACATCAAAAACCAGCGTGGCGTTGCCAGGAATGAGTCCGCGACCGGCACCACTTTTTCCATAAGCCAACTCAGATGGAATGATCAGAGTGCGTCTGCCGCCCACCTTCATGCCGACGATGCCCTGATCCCAGCCTGGAATTACCTGACCGGTACCCAGATAGAAACTGAACGGTTGCGCCTTGTTGTTGTCGTCGCCTCTGGAACTGTCGAACTGCTTGCCGTGGAAGTCATTGGCACTGGCGTCATAGAGCCAGCCAGTGTAATGCACGGTGATCTGATGGTCATTGAGTGCCGTTGCCCCGTCGCCGGTTTTGATGTCCCGTATGCTCAATTCAGTGATGGGGTGAGCGGGAATGCCGGCTTTGGTTTCTGCCCGTTCACAGGCACACAGCGAGATGGCGGTAATGAAGATGGCGAGGAGTTGCGTGGAGGAAATCATCTTGTCGTTTAAATTGGCAGAGGGGCATCATTTTTTCGGCGATCTGGTGAAATCCCCAATGTTTTGATGTGCCCGGCGGTGGGACTATGCCCCTTTGTTTAACTACTGTAGGGCGGACCATGAATACAATGCAACCAGCGCAAGATAATAATCCATATAAAGAAAAGATGTACACCGTTATTGCCGAATTGTTTGAACAAATCGGAGCGAATAATTCCTCTTACAGCGCAACACAAAAGGCCACAGATATTCTCGAAGTACTTTCCACGCTGCTGGCCTTCACCATCTATAACTCCTGCCCCAATTCCGAAACCATACGCGATACCTGTGAAGCGGCTTACTTCCAGATCAAGCAGATGTCACTTGCTTACCACCATCAGATGCAGAACGAAAAGGAACAGAAAGGCAGTAGCGCCAGTCAATCTGTTATGAACAGAAAACAGTTCAATCCAAGAAAATTTTGAGTAAATTGAATTAGGGAGCGTTGAATGAATCCGTTAAGCCCAAGAGTAGCCAATCTAAATTTTTCCACGCCATGCGGCACTGCCTATTCAGCAAAAGATCTGGCTGCGCTTCCTGCCAATAAGGAGCTTGAGCAATTTACCGAAGATCGCGCAGCGTTAAATAGTCTCAGTCAGGATTTTGAGGACCACGATAAAGCCTTTTGGACGGGTGATTCAGCCAGATTCAGGGCGCTGGCGGGCATGGCAGCAAGCATGGGCGAAAATCTGGCATGGACAGGTCGTCAGTTTTTCAGCGTGACCAGACCCAAAATACCAGACTGTCTGGTGATAGGCTCAGAAGAATCACAGTACGAGGTGCAGCAAGATTCAGAACAGCAGCAAGGCGATAATGGTTGTTGCAGCAATCCGTTTGAAGGCGACGATTTTTCCGAAAATCATCGCGCTCTGCATACCGCAATGAATTCAGTCCGGGCCTCGCTCACGCCTGAAAAGAACGCCGATGAAAGTTTTAATGTCTACTATAAGGCTAAAGACTGGGGAACCCGTTGGAGTGATTTCAGCGCCAAATACCACGGTTCTGCAACCAGAGTCGGGGAGTATCAGGAAGACCGGCGCGAAATACAGCTCAGCTGGAACAGCATCAAGTTTGATCAGGGCTGGTTGGCGCCCGTGGAATATTGGGAGCCAGGCTGCGACGACTTCTCATCACCGCTGCCTTGGGGCGAAGCGTACAAAAAAGGCTGGGACAGTTTTAAATCCTGCTGCAGTGAAATTTGGAATTCCACCTGTTTGCAGGCTGAGATCCCAAGCTGGTCATGTGAGTTGCTGGACGAAGCGCGCGCCGGTCTGGCAACTGCTGTTAAAGGGCCAATTCCCTTTTTTACCGAATGTTCCAGGCCCAAAATGGAAGATCTGATTTCCGAACCAGGGAAAAGCAGCTGCCCAATTTACGACAACTGTCTGCATTCGTTTATCCGTGGTTTTAAAACAGTGGCCAGAAGTATCCTGTGGGCAGTGAGCCCTGTCGCCTGGGTCGTAAAATTTTTAGTCAAAAATATTTTATGTAATATATTCATCGGCGCGGCCAATGTTTTATACAAATTCGGCGCGGGAATTTTGTGGGCGGCGACCTGGCCTGCGCAACTCGTGGCGCTGTTTGGGAAAACGCTTTGGCAGGCGTCCAAATTTCTACTGCTTAATCCGCTGGCAAAGTTTGTTGGCCTGTCTGGCGCGACATTGGCGTATGGGATAGCCGCTGGGCTGTATGCAGTTTCTGCTGTTGCGGCCTGGACAGTCAAGGCAATATTGCAATGCGTGCGTTTCGTAGTTCAGAACGTGGCAATCGGTTTGTGCAATGTTTTGGGCAGGCGATTTGCCTGGGTAGCCGCTCATGCGGCGGTAGCGGTAAAGCAGATGGGACTCATTGTCTGGACCGGTATCAAGGAATTTTTGCACGGCGTCTATACACTGGGCGCCAATGCCTGCAGCTATCTTGGTGGCAAGATTTATTACCATCTGGTACGTCCCTTTGGGGAATGGTCTGCCAAAAGCGTGCTTGCTGTGGCTCAGTTGTTTGGTGGGCATCTCAGTATCGTTGCAGGCCAGGTTGTGTATGTGGTCTGTAAAGCCGTCTGGCATTTTGTTTTGCATCCCGCGTATAAAGCCGTGTCGTGGGCTGCGGGCAAGTTCGGGCAGTGTTTGAAGTTTGTCTGGAATAAAATTGCTCTGCCTGCCTTGTATTACCTCGCGTGGACGCCAGTCAAATTCGTGCTTGAAAAAGTCGGACTGTTTGTTGCTGCAGTTGTTCAGCTTCCGGTGTATGGATTCATATTGTTGTTGGGTGGAACGGGCGTTGGTATCTGGTTCGGTGTGTCAGAATTCTCATTATTTTTGCAAAGTCACTGGATTTCCAAGGCAATTTATCCTTTGCCGATCGCTGCCATTTATCGGAGCGTGGAGGCGCCAGCGCTGGGTGCTGTCGCCCGTCCGCCAGTCCCATCTGACTTCGCTACTACCTGAGTTCAACTGGACTGGCTACAAGGCTCAACCTGAACTGCGCAGGTTGAGCCGTTTTAATTCACCGCCACCAGTTCCACCTCAAATATCAAAGTCGCATTCGGCGGAATCAAGCCGCGCACGCCGGTAGTGCCATAAGCCAGCTCAGCAGGTATTACCAGCGTGCGCCTGCCACCCACCTTCATATTCAGCAGACCCTGTTCCCAGCCCTGTATCACCCGATGCTCACCAAGCACCAGAAATATCGGCCGACCACGATCAACCGAGCTGTCAAATTTTTTGCCGTGAAATTTGGGCGCGTTGGCGTCATACAGCCAGCCGGTGTAATGCACCCCGACTCTGGCCCCATCGACGGCCTGCGCACCTGTGCCGATGCGGATTTCGGTGATGCCGAGCGCAGGTGCAGCTTCGGCCGGCAAACTCACTTCAGGTGCTGCAGAATTGTCCTGCTGGGCACAGGCCGAACCGGCCATGAGCAGGGCAGTGCAGGTAATCAGTGCAGTCAGCAATTTCATCATCGGAGCTCCTTTGAGTTATTGATTGATGTCAAGCCCGTGCCAGCCGCCACCCAGCGCAGCAATCAACTGTACCGTGGCGATCAGGCGTGAATTGGTAATGGTCAGTTCGGCACGCTGGTTGGTCAGCGCCGTGGTCTGGGCTGTGACCACATTCAGATAGTTCACGGTGCCGGCCTTGTACTGGTTCATGGTGACGTCGAGCGCTTTTCTGGCCGCCACGGCTGCGGCATTCTGCACTACCGCTTCCTCTTTCAGAATGCGCAGCGCGGCCAGATTGTCTTCCACGTTCTGAAACGCGCCCAGTACGGTTTGCCGGTAGCCAGCCACACTGGCGTCGTAAGCGGCGATGGCTTGATTGTTCAGTGCGATTCTCGCACCGCCATCAAACAGTGTTTCAGCCAGGGCCGGGCCGACCGACCAGACCCGGTTCGGTAAAGAAATCCACCTGGCCAGTGAACTGCTCTGATAACCACCTGAGCCGTTAATGGTCAGGCTGGGGAAAAAGGCGGCTTTGGTCACGCCGATCTGGGCATTGGCTGACGCGACTGAACGTTCTGCGGCGGCCACATCAGGGCGGTGCTCGAGCAGACTGGAAGGCAGCGCCACCGGTACATCCGGCAACTGCGGCAGGTAGGCATCCTGACCAACCGGAATGACGGCAATCGAAAACGTGCTGGCCGGTTTGCCGATCAGCGTGGCGATGGCGTGTTCATACTGGGCGCGCAGGATGCCGGCATCCAGTGCCTGAGCCTGGGTACTCTTTAACTGGGTTTCGGCCAGCAGCACACTGTCGGTGGCTACGACGCCGGATTTATATTGATTCTGGGTCAGCTTGAGCGAGCGCTGATATTCTGCCACGCTGCGTTCCAGCAATTCCTTTTGTGCGTCCAGTGTGCGCAGCTGAAAATAACTCTGCGCCAGTTGTGATTGCATGCTCAGCCGGATCGCCTGCAGGTTGGCGTAACTGGCCAGTGCGGTGTTTTCCTGCACTTCCACGGCACGGCGCACGGCACCCCAAATATCGATTTCCCAGCTGGCGTTGATACTGGCCGAGTTGAGGGCGTTGACAGCGCCTGAATTGGCGTTGTTGATACCGAACTGCTGTGCACTGCTGCGGGTTCTGCTGACATTGGCAGACAGACTGGGCAAATAGGCAGCCCGGGCGTTGTCCACCAGTGCACTGGCAGCGCGGTAGTTGGCCTGGGCCTGTGCCAGCGTCTGGTTGGAGGTAGCTACCTGAGTCATCAGTGCATTCAGATTGGCATCGTTAAACAGCAGCCACCAGTCGCTCGGAATGGATTGGTCCTGCGGCTCGGCCGGTTTCCAGTTTTCTTTGAAACTGGCTGGCAGGTCTGCGACCACAGTCGGGCGCACGTAATCGGGGCCGACGCTGCAGGCGGCCAGCATCGTCGCCATTGTCAGACCGAGCAGGATTGATGGTGATTTCTTAAAAAGCATGTGAACTTTCCTGTTGTTTTGTAGGGTGCAATAACACATTGCACCACCCCGTAATCTGCGACCAATGGTGCAATGTTATTGCACCCTACAATGACGCAGTCTGCAATTTTTGAGCATGTCGTTTCGCCCTGATCCGCTGCCCGAACTGGTGCAGTTTATCCATATACAGATACACCACCGGCGTAGTAAACAAAGTCAGCATCTGGCTGAAAATCAGCCCGCCGATAATGGTCACGCCCAGCGGCTGACGCAATTCGGAACCGGTGCCGGTGCCCAGCGCCAGCGGCACTGCGCCGAGCAGCGCGGCCATGGTGGTCATCATGATCGGCCGAAAGCGCAGCAGGCAGGCCTGTTTGATGGCATCAAACGGGGTTTTGTTTTCGGTGCGCTGCGCCACCAGTGCGAAGTCGATCATCATGATGGCATTCTTTTTGACAATGCCGATCAGCAGAATAATGCCGATGAAAGCCATCATCGACAGTTCCATTTTTACCAGCCACAGGGCCACCAGCGCGCCGACACCGGCCGAAGGCAGGGTCGATAAAATCGTGATCGGATGGACCAGACTTTCATACAGCACACCTAGCACGATATAGATGGTGAGCAGTGAGGCCAGAATCAAAAACGGCATCGACTTGAACGATTCCTGAAAAGTTTTGGCGGTGCCCTGAAAGCTGCCCTGGATGGTGGCCGGCAAACCGATTTTGTAGGTGGCGTCATCAATCAGTTTCACCGCGTCGCTCAGTACAATGCCGGGGGCCAGATTGAACGATATGGTGGTGGCGGCGAACTGGCCCTGATGATTCACGTTCAGTGTGGTGGTGCTCGGCTCAAACGTGGCAAACGACGACAACGGTACCAGCGTTCCGGATTCGGAGGTCACAAAAATGCTGCCCAGTGTTTCCGGGCGCTGCCAGTATTCGGGTGCCACTTCCATGACCACATGATACTGATTGCGCGGTTCGTAAATAATCGATACCTGACGCTGGCCAAATGCATCGTACAGTGCTGCATCGATGGCGCTCTGGGTCACGCCCATGCGCAGCGCAGTGGGTCGGTCGATCGACAGCGAGATCTGTAACCCCTTGTCCTGCTGGCTGGAATTGACATCGGCCAGTTGCGGCACGGCCTGCAGAGCACGCAGCACTCTGGGGGCCCAGCGGTCGAGCTCCTTGAGATCATCGCCCTGCAGCGTATACTGATACAGCGCGTTACCCATGCGGCCACCGACCTTGATATCCTGGCGCGCCTGCAGAAACAGGGTCGATCCCGGTATGGCAGCCAGTTTGCCGCGCAGCCGGTTGATGACATTGTCGGCACTTATCTTGCGATCCACCAGTGGTTTTAAGGTGATGAACATGCGTCCGGTATTGGTCTGACTGCCACCGGTAAAGCCAGTCACGTGACTGACTGCCGGGTCGTTTTTGATGATGTTCATGTAGGCGTTGAGTTTGGGTACCATGGCCTGAAACGACGTGGATTGATCGGCCACGATCGAGCCCATGATCATGCCGGTATCCTGGCTTGGAAAAAATCCTTTTGGCACCACGCCATACATGACGATATTAAAAGCGATCACCACAAACAGGATCAGCATGGTCAGTCGCGAATGGCGCAGCGCCTTGTCCAGACCGTTGGCATACTTTTGCGCAAGCCAGCCAAACGCGCGCTCCGAGGCCTGATAAATGCGGCCATGTTTTTGTTGGTCCGGCGATTGCAGCAGCCGTGAGCACATCATCGGTGTGGTGGAAATTGAGACCAGCAGTGACACCAGTACTGCGGCAGACAGCGTGACGGCAAATTCGTGGAACAGGCGTCCGACCAGTCCGCCCATGAGCAGCATCGGGATAAACACCGCCACCAGCGAAATGCTCATCGACAGCACCGTAAAGCCCACTTCGCGCGCACCGCGCAGCGTGGCCTGCCAGGTTGACATGCCTGCTTCAATATGGCGCGTCACGTTTTCCAGTACCACGATGGCGTCGTCAACCACGAAACCGGTAGATACCGTCAGTGCCATCAAAGAAAAATTATCGAGTGAAAAGCCGCACAGATACATAATGCCGAACGTGCCGAGCAAGGAAATCGGCACCGCCACCGAAGGAATAATGCTGGCGCGCACATTGCGCAGAAACAGAAACACCACCAGGATCACCAGTCCCACCGACACCGCCAGTGTGCGTTGTACGTCGCGCAGCGAAGCACGGATAGTCATGGTCTGATCCAGCGCTTCGTTCATGTCAATCGCTGCCGGTATCGATGCTTTCAGTTGCGGTACTGTTGCGCGGATCCGGTCCACCGTGTCAATGATATTGGCATTGGGCTGTTTGAACATAATCAGCAGTACGGCAGGTTTGCCGTCAGAAAAACCGGCATTGCGCACATCTTCGACCGCGTTGATCACATTGCCCAGGCTGCTCAGCTGGACCGGCGTCTTGTTGCTGTAACCCACAATCAGCGGCATGTAATCCACCGCTTTTTTGGCCTGATCATTGGTATAGATCTGCCACTGCCGATCGCCCTGTTCCATCACCCCTTTGGGCTTGTTGGCATTGGTGGCGGACAACGCGGTGCGCACCTGTTCGAGGCCGATGCCGTACTTGTTGAGCGCCAGCGGATTCAGTTCAACCCGCACCGCAGGCAGCGCGCTGCCACCGACGATTACCTGTCCGATTCCTTCCACCTGAGACAGTTTCTGCTGCAGTGTGGTCGAGGCAATGTCGTACATCTGACCCTGACTCATGGTGTCGGAAGTCAGCGTCAGTATCATGATCGGTGCATCGGAAGGATTCACCTTGCGATAAGTCGGGTTGTATTTGAGCGTGATCGGCAGATCGACCCGGGCGGCGGCGATGGCAGCCTGTACATCGCGTGCGGCACCGTCGATATCGCGGCTCAGATCAAACTGGAGCGTGACATTGGTGGAGCCGAGCGCACTTGACGACGTCATTTCGTTGATGCCGGCAATGCGACCCAGTGAACGTTCCAGCGGCGTGGCGACCGTGCTGGCCATGGTTTCCGGACTGGCACCGGGAATGCCGGCATACACCGAAATTACCGGGAAGTCGACGCTGGGCATGGGCGACACCGGCAGCAACATATAGCCCACCACACCGGCCAGCGCCACACCCACTGTCAACAGTGTGGTGGCGATCGGACGGCGAATAAAAGGTGAGGAGATATTCATTCGGTCGTCAGTTCTTCTTCATGGGTTTCAAGTTGCGAACCTGAATCGGGATTGATGCGGCGTGCCAGTCGGTCGAAAGCCAGATAAATTACCGGTGTAGTAAATAAGGTTAACACCTGACACACAATCAGACCGCCAACGATGGTAATGCCGAGCGGATGACGCAATTCCGATCCGACCCCGCCACCCAGCATCAGCGGCAGTGCGCCCAGCAGTGCGGCCATGGTAGTCATCATGATCGGTCGAAAGCGCAGCAGGCAGGCCTGATAAATCGCTTCGCGCGGCGCGATGTGTTCATTGCGTTCCGCATCGAGCGCAAAGTCGATAATCATGATCGCGTTTTTCTTGACGATACCGATGAGAAGAATAATGCCGATCACGGCAATAATGCCCAGGTCTGATCCGAACGCCATGAGTGCCAGCAGCGCACCCATGCCGGCCGAAGGCAGCGTGGACAGAATGGTGATGGGATGAATGTAACTTTCATACAGCACACCAAGCACGATATACACAGTGACGATTGCGGCCAGAATCAGCAGCAGTTCATTGCCGAGAGACGCATTGAAAGCCAGCGCGGCACCCTGAAAATTGGTTTGTGTGGACAGCGGCAGGCCAATTTCTTTTTTGGCCAGATTGATGGCATCGACCGCAGAGCCCAGCGACACGTTGGGTGCCAGATTGAATGACACGGTAGTGGCAGGGAACTGGCCAATGTGGTTGACCACCAGCGGCGTATGCTTTTCAGCCATGCTGATAAAGGTGGACAGTGGGACCTGGGTGCCGCCGGTGCCGCTGACAAAAATATTTCTCAGGGATGCCGGACTGATCTGGAATTCCGGTTTAACTTCCAGAATCACCCGGTACTGATTGGTCTGGGTAAAGATGGTCGACACAATACGCTGACCAAAGGCACTGTACAGCGTGCTGTCGATGGCCGCCGGCGTAATGCCCATGCGCGAGGCAGTGGCGCGGTCGATGGTCAAGGCAATTTGCAGGCCCTGATCCTGCAGATCGCTGGCAACGTCCTTCAATTCCGGCAGCATTTTTAATTTCTCAACCAGTTTCGGAGTCCAGATCGACAGATTGTCCGGGTTGGCATCCTCTACCGAAAACTGATACTGGGTGCGCGAAACCCGGGTTTCGATGGTCAGATCCTGCACCGGTTGCATATACAGCGTAATGCCTTCAACCGATTGCAGTTGTTGCTGCAGACGCGCTGCGATCTGTGCGGCACTGTGCGCGCGCTCCTCATGCGGTTTTAAATTGATCTGAATCCGTCCGCTGTTGAGGGTGGTATTTACGCCATCCACACCGATGAAGGAAGACAGGCTCTCGACGTCCGGGTCTTGCAGAATGACGTGTGCCAATGCCTGCTGACGAACCGCCATGGCCTGGAACGAAACCGACTGGGGTGCTTCGGAAATGCCCTGAATGACGCCGGTATCCTGCATCGGAAAAAATCCCTTCGGCACGACGATGTACAGGATGACGGTAAATACCAGCGTGCCGATGGCCACCAGCAGTGTTGCGGTCTGACGTTCCAGTACCCAGTTCAGCAGCACGCCATATTTGTCGATGACGCGTTCATAAAAAGCGCCCGAGGCGTGGTAGAAACGGCTTTGTTTGTGTTCCGGCGTGTGCTTTAACAGCTTGGCGCACATCATCGGTGTCAGGGTTAGTGACACGATGGCAGAAATGACGATGGTCACCGAGAGCGTAATGGCAAATTCGCGAAACAGCCGTCCGACAATATCGCCCATGAACAGCAGCGGAATCAGTACGGCAATGAGAGAAATGGTCAGTGACAGAATGGTGAAGCCGATCTGTTTGGCACCCTTCATGGCTGCTGCGTAAGGTTGTTCGCCTTCTTCAATGTAGCGCGAGATGTTTTCGATCATCACAATCGCATCATCCACCACAAAACCGGTGGAAATGGTCAGCGCCATCAGACTCAGATTGTTCAGACTGAAGCCGGCCAGATACATGATGGAAAACGAACCGATCACCGACAGCGGCACGGCCACACTCGGAATAATGGTCGCTGACAGGTTGCGCAAGAACAGAAAGATCACCAGTACCACCAGCGCCACCGACAGCATCAGTTCAAACTGCACGTCCTTGACGGAACTGCGGATGGTGTCGGTGCGGTCCGACAGCATGCTGACTTCAATACCGGCCGGAATCGTGGCCTTGAGTTGCGGCAGCAGCTGTTTGACCTTGTCAACCACATCAATCACGTTGGCGCCCGGTTGGCGCTGGATATTCAAAATGATGGCCGGCTTTTCATTGACCCAGGCCGCCAGCTTGACGTTTTCGGCATCTTCCACCACATCGGCCACGTCTGACAGACGCACCGGCGCATTATTGCGATAGGTGACAAAAATATTGCGGTACTCGGCTGGCGAGCGCAACTGGTCATTGGCATCAATTGTCAGCGCGTGTGCCGGTCCGTCGAAGCCGCCTTTGGCCTGATTGACATTGGCAGCACTGATAGCTGTACGTACGTCTTCAATATTCAATCCGTAGGAAGCCAGTGCGGTCGGATTAACCTGAACCCGCACGGCCGGGCGCTGACCGCCGGAAATGCTGACCAGTCCGACACCTGATACCTGCGAGATTTTTTGCGCCAGACGGGTATCTGCAAACGACTGCACCTGCGTCAGGGGCAGGGTGGCTGAAGTAAGCGCCAGCGTCATGATCGCCGTATCGGCCGGGTTGACCTTGTTATAAATCGGCGGGGCCGGAATGTCGGTCGGCAGCAGAGTTCCGGCGGCGTTGATGGAGGCCTGCACTTCCTGTTCGGCCACATCCAGACCGATAGCCAGACTGAACTGCAGCGTAATCACCGAAGCGCCGCCGGAACTGGAGGACGACATCTGATTCAAACCCGGCATCTGTCCGAACTGGCGTTCCAGTGGCGCGGTAATGGAAGAGGTAATGACTTCCGGACTGGCACCCGGATACAGCGTGACCACCTGGATGGTCGGATAATCCACCTCGGGCAGGGCCGACAGCGGTAGCAGCCGGTACGCCATGAGTCCGACCAGCAGCAACGCTACCATCAGTAACGCCGTGGCCACCGGTCTTTCAATAAAAGGACGGGATAGATTCATGATTTTTTATGCTGACCGGCTTTGTTTTTCTCTGCAGCTCCATCAGGTTTGCTGTTGTCTGGCAGGCTCACCCTGGCGCCTTCGCGCAGTTTGTCGGTGCCGTCGGTGACCACCATTTCACCATTCTGCAGCCCACTGACCACCTCAGTTTTGTCGCCCTGGGTAATGCCGGTGACGATGGTCCGTTGGCTAACGCTCTGGTCGGCGGCTACCACGAACACAAAGGTGCTGGCCGCTTTGCCGCGCTGCAGTGCTGAACTGGGTATGGTGATGACGTTGTGTCTGGTTTCGAGCAGCAGTTTGGCATTCACGAACTGACTGGGGAACAGGCTCAGGTCATCATTGGAAAACAGGGCTTTGAGTTTCACCATGCCGGTGGTCGGGTCGATCTGGTTGTCGACGGTTTCCAGAGCGCCGCTGGTAATTTTTTCCCTGAAGGCGCGGTCATAGGCTTCCACGGCAATTTTTTTGCCGGCCTGCAGCTGCTTCATCAAGGCCGGAATCGTATCTTCCGGCAGAGTGAACAACACCGACATGGGTTTGAGCTGGGTGATGATAACGATGCCGGTTGTGTCGGCCGAATGCACGATATTGCCCGTGTCAACCTGGCGCAGACCGGCGCGGCCGGAAACCGGCGCGATGACTTTGGCATACTGCAGATTCAGTTTTGCAGTGTCCAGCAATCCTTCATCAACGCGCACAGTGCCGTGATACTGTTCAACCAGAGCGGCCTGGGTATCGACCTGCTGCGACGCAATGGATTCTTCTTTTAATAACGTACGGTAGCGCTCCAGATCAATTTTGGCATTGGCCAGCAGGGCGCGGTCATGCATAAGTTGACCTTCGGCCTGTGCCAGCGCTGCCTGATACGGACGCGGATCGATTTCGACCAGCAGTTCGCCCTTTTTAACCATCTGACCTTCTTTGAAATTGATGCGGATAATTTCACCATCCACGCGTGATTTCACCGTAACGGTTGCCAGCGGTGTGACGGCGCCCAGTCCATTCAGATACACATTGATGTCATCGGTTTTGGCCAGCGCTGTGACCACCGGCATGGGTTTGGCGTCAGCGCCGGCGCCGCGTTTTTTTGCACCGTTAGCGTCAGTCGCGCTGCTTGCGCCATCTTTGCCGGTTCCGGCTGCTCTGGGGTAAAAAAACCAGGCGGCCCCGACTGCCAGTATCAGGACCAGTAACCAGATCCAGATTTTTTTGGGGTGAAAGGTGGATTTGCTGGAATCGGGCTGAATGTTATTCATGGAGTTGGCGCACAGTTGATTGAGTTTTATTGGTTTGACCACCAGTGAGGCAGCCAAAAAAAGATGCGTTATTAGACACTGGATCGTTTGGGGCAGGCAATGGGTTCTTTGTATAATGCCTGTTACACAGCACCAACTATTTCATCCTGATTGAAATGCACAAAGGTAACATGCTAACTCCAAATTGCTACCATTTTTGTGCGTTACCGGTCCGACCGAAAAATGCGTAATTGGCAATTCAATTCAATAACATTCATCACAGTTTCGAATGCAAACGACATTTTTAATGCGCAGACCGGCTTTTTTTAATTAGTATCACGCCACACGCCACAATCGATGCAACAGGGGGACCCGGCATGACAGTTTTTAAGAATGCATTAATGATGATTGCACTGCTCGCTTCAATAACGACCCAGACAGCGCAGGCCGATGATCAGTTGCAGGCCGCACTGAGCCCAGTGCAGCGATTGGATGCAAACCGGGCCCGTGATGCGGCACGTCATCCTCCTGCAACCCTGCAGTTCTTTGGCATTGCTCCTGGTATGACGGTGGTTGAGCTCAGCCCGGGTGATGGCTGGTACACCGAAATTCTCGCCGGATAACAGCGTCGATATGGTGCTAACCTTCTGCAACGTGCATAATTGGGTCGGTGACGGCGATGACAAAATGACGCTGCTGTTTAAAAGCGTCTATAACAACCTGAAACCGGGTGGCGTGTTTGGCGTGGTGGATCATCGGCTGCCTGCCAACACAATCCAGGATGCCACGGCTTCCACCGGTTATGTCACCGAAGCGTACGTAATCAGGCTGGCAGAAAGCGCGGGCTTCAGACTGGCTGCCTGATCGGAAATCAATGCCAACCCCAAAGATCATGCCGATCATAAGAATGGCGTATGGGCGCTGCCGCCGACCTTTGCCAACAAGGATGAGGATCGCCAGAAGTACGCCGACATCGGCGAAAGCGACCGCATGACACTGAAATTTGTTAAAAACTGAAAACCACTTTGAACTGAAAGAAAAATAGTATGCGACTCTTACACACTATGCTGCGCGTCGGTGATCTGCAGCGATCCATCGATTTTTACACCAACGTCATGGGCATGAAACTGTTGCGCGTGAGTGAAAATCCGGAATACAAATACACACTGGCGTTTGTCGGTTATGGCAGCAATCCGGAGCATGCCGAACTGGAGCTGACTTACAACCATGGCGTGGATCATTATGAGCTCGGCACGGCCTACGGTCATATTGCCATCGCCGTGCCGGATGCGGCAAAAGCCTGTGCCAGTGCCAGAGCCTCAGGTGGAAACGTCACGCGCGAGGCCGGACCCGTCAAAGGCGGCACGTCGGTGATCGCTTTCATCACCGATCCGGACGGTTACAAGATCGAGCTCATCGAACGCAAATAGTGTAGTGTTGCACTCTAACCGCCGCGAATAAAATCGATGGGTTTTTTGTTGTGGCAAGGCGCAAACCACAGCGATACCACGAGTATCGCGCGGATTTGCAACGCCGCCACGACGAAAAAGACGCGATTTTATGCGGCTGTTAGAGTGCAACACTACACTAGTGTTCGCGCCAATAACTCTTGCGGCGGGTCGCTGCCAAAATTGCCAGCGCCAGCCCGATCAAAGCCACTGATCCCGGTTCCGGAACAGTGGACAACGGGTCCAATACCAGGTTGTCAAACTGGTGGAAAGGACTTGCCTGCAACCAGGTTACAGAATCCAGATTGTCAAAGCCTGTGAGCGTAAATGTTTGAAACGCGTAGGTACCATTCAATGTGAAGGATTCATTTACTGTCCCACCTCCATCAATATGTCCAGTGAAGTTCACCGTTGCATCGGCACCATAGTTTGTCGCAACCGGGGCGAGATCAATGGAGTCAAAGTTAAATGTTGCGCCGCCTGTTCTGGTCAGCATGACATAACCATTGACCGAATTGCTGAACAGGCTGGCAGAGCCAAAATACCAGCCGACTTTTCCCTGTTGAGCCGAGACAAGTGGGTCGCCTGAGGTAAAGTCGAATCCGCTTTCGCTGTACGACGACATATATTGGTAGGAGCTTCCGGCCTGCTCAAGCGGATCAAAGGTAATTGTGGTTGCACCTGCCACGCCGGAAAATAGCGCAAACAGTGCCGTTGCGAATATTTTTTTCATGACGAATCCTTCCCTTATTAAGTCAACTTAATTTGCCCGTAACGGACTGCTGCTCAATAAGCAAAATGCGCGCCAAATTATGCTGTCGGAAGAATTTAATAGTGAAATCAATGAGTTGTGAATTTGTCCAACTATTAAAATAATTAATTAAAGGTGGATTCGCCAGACTTTGTAAAATTTTACGACACCACAATTGCAAAGCCAGAGCAGCGCTCCAACGGGCGCATTGCACTCAATGGACGCAGTTGATTTGATTGATTCTGTTGTGGAGCGTTTGCTGGTTCCTGGCAGAATCAGCCCATGTCCTTGATTTCCATGACTTGAATCGATGCCTCGGGTATGGCCCAGTGCGGATGATCTTTGAATATCTGCGCGGCGGCGTCCAGTGAATCGGCCCCAACAATGGAGGTCATGTGGATGCCGTTGCGAACATCAGAAACGCCAATGGTATTGACCAGTTTGGTTTTGCCGGCGGATTGGGTGCCGACGATGACACCGGCATTTCTGGCCATCCATTTGCCCCACTCCTGCATGAGGGCATTTTCCTGTTTTTTTCGCTCTGCTTCGTCAGTCTTTTGCCACTCATCCATAACATGGGTCGGGATGTGATACAGCACCAGAAATTTCTTTTGCATGATATTCCCCTGTCAAAGTTGAACGGGTGATATTGAACTTTTATTATTGGTGCGTCAACCGTGTCATGATTTCAATGCACATTCAACCGGTGTAGCTGCAACACTTCAACCAGAACCTGGGACGCTATGCCGGCCAGCCAATCCGGTCGCCCACCACTGATATAAATTGGTCCCGTCAAAAATTCCAAAATCCGCCAAAGGAAAAATAGTTGCGGGTTGTTTTTGAGGATTGACCACTTGTGGGGTTGTTGGTGACCATATCCACGCCATACTGACAAACAAGATAAACATTGTTCATCATTTGGTAATTAAGTCTGAATGCCGGGCTGATGGTGGTTAACTTTCCAGTCTGACTGCCGGTTGTCAAATCATAGGAGGATTGCAAACTCACCTGAAACGAAGAATCGAGTGCCCATTTTTCAGTCAGGTTTGAGTGGTTGGAAAAGGTAAGATTTTCACCCTTCAACATGGCGCTGCCGGTGTAACCCGCGCTCAACACCGATATGTCATGGTCGAAGAAGATACCGTTACCTATCAAACGTCCATTAATTCCGTAATTGGCGCCCGTTGAAGGCGTAGGCGGGACGTAGCCATTGAGAGAACCGGGTACATTGGTTCCGCTTTCCGGTAAAGCAGCCGATTTTGAAAAAAATACATCGGAGCCTGTCTGCCATTTTTCCGCCACCTGCGTATTGACACTGAGAACGGCAGAATCGACAGTGCCTGTGCGCAGCAGTGCCAGTGCCTTCAAGTTGTCAATGGTATATCCATTCTGCAGCAATGTCGTCGTGGTTGACTGGCTGCCTATCATTACATTGGAAAGGCTTAATGATGGAGAACTTCTGTGATCCATGTTCAAACTATAGGTGGTTCCCGGCGCGCCGTTTGCCGTAACCTGCAGGGATGCCCAGTTCAGCGCGTGGAAATAAATATCGTAATCCAGCAAGGCAAATACAGACTTGTTTTCATCGAAGTAGCGCATGTCTCCCCCTACCGATCTGCGGTCAGTAAGGCCATTGGTTAGCTGGTTGATTAAATAGATGTTACCGCCCCAGTTTCTGTTATTTCTGAGCGCCAGATCAACAGAGTAAAACACCGGCTTTGAACCAGTGAGGTAATCAACAAGCTGACCGGTTGCTGAAGTTAATTGCCAGTCTGACGTAATGCCATAGCCCGCCGAAATACCATCAAATCTGCCCATGATGCCGCTGCCCTCGGGAGATTGACGCCCAATGCGGGTAGATAAATTTGTCTCTCTGTCGTGCAACTCATAGTAGGCTGACCCCAATATGTTCGGACCTATCTGACTACCCATCGCAGGCAGGAAATTCTTGTCGTAGGTATCCTGAAAAAACACGCGATTGTCATACCGTTCGTCGTGTGAGCGCACGGACGCAGTAACGTTGGTTATCAACATGTTCTGATCGGTGAGACTGCCAATTGCAAGCCCGCTTACCACGGTCTGGCTGAGCCCACGGTAATAGTTGGAAGAAATGCTGCCGTTTGAGACCGTCTGAAAACCTTTCTTGTCGGTGGCCCCAAGTTGGCTGACATCGACAACCTCGGCAGACTTTGCAGACTGCAAAGACCGCGCGATCGAATCTCCTGCAAGCAGCTTTGCCAAACGGTCTTTCACGCGGTCAACGCCCTCGCCGCTGGAATACAAATTCAGGTAGGTCTCATACTCCCGTTGCGCCCTGAATTTCTGGCCAGCAGCCTCTCGGGCCACGCCGATCAGTTCCAGCGCATCCTGCGAGTATTTATTGGGCGGTAGCAGCAATGCCTTGTTAAAGTATTCGATTGCCGCACCAGGCTGTCCGGCTTGCAACGCATCGCGCCCGTTCGCCATGAATGCCTGCGCCTGAATATCCGTTTCGCTGTCTTGGTCAGACTGGGGCGACTTTGGTGCAATTGAATTGGCAGCCACCGAGTCGACTGGCACCACCACCGGTGCGGCCGGAACAACGACCGGCACTGCCGGTGCAGCCGGAACAAAGGCCGGCACTACCGGTGCAGCCGGAACAAGGGTCGACACCACCGGTGCAGCCGGAATAACGGCCGGCACCGCAGGTGTTGTCGGAATATCCTTCGGTGCGGCTGGAGGCGGTACCGCCGCAATAACCTGCAAAGGCGCAGGATGCGCCACGGGCGGCAGTAACGGAACAATGACTACTATGCTTTGATCGTCGGTGCCGGGGTGCACCGCAGTTTTGGTTGGCACGGAAAAACTCATCAGCATGCCGTGGATCAGTTCCGGATAGATAACCCTCACATCGGGAACCCGTTCAGTTTTCAGCGAGCTGACCACTTCCTGATCCAGATCACTTTCGTACAGGTTGGGCGCAATCAGCCGGAGAAAGACACGCAGGTCACTGCCATCGTTGAGTGTTACGTCGCTCAGATACAGAATTTTTTTTGAAAACCTGACTGTGATCTCGGCGTCATTTTTGCGCGGCACCACATCAATTCGCTCAATGATTTTCGCATGTTCTGGCGGGCCCGAAAGATCAGCCGCCGGCAAAACCGGCGCCGGTATTGGCGTCACGGCAGCAACCGTAGCAACTTCAGCCGGCTGTTTCTTAACGGGATCCGGTTTTTCGTTTGGGGCGGAAGCTTTATCCGATTTAATGGTGATAATCAGGCTGCGCCTGTTGTCGCCGATACGCACGTTATAGTCGGCGGGCCGGATAAAATCAACGACCAGTGTCGGGTTGGTTGCCATGTCGCGGGCCACCACGGTAAAGGCCGGGATTAAATCCGATGGCGGGGATTTGCGCGTCTCATAGTCCTGCCACTGTTGATTTACTGCGAATCGGTCGACCATGACGCTGAAGGAAATTTCCAGGTGCTGGCCGTGATGGTCCGGGACATGCCGCAAATATTGCACCATGTTGTTTAACTTGATGGTGGCAACGACATCGCCATTGGCATTCGTATCAAAAAGAATGTCATCCAGCAGTTGCGCCGATGCTTCGCCGATAAGGCAGGTCCACACCAGCAGCGCAAAAAAAGCCACCTTCAAAAATTGCGCATATTTATTTATAACCATTTTTCTTGGACGAGTACGTCCCCAGTTTGCCAGGTAAATATCGCTGCCAATTTAACGCGGCAACTTCGAACTCCTACTAGTGTCATAACACCTTTGCCGCTAGTTGCTCCATGTCACATACGAGCTACCTTCGTTACCCTTCGGTTTGTGGCAACCGGAACTTGAACAATCCTTGGTGGTAGACGCGCTGTTATGGTTCTTTGCCTGGAAACCGGCCGGCTCCATATACGTTCCTGCATTCAGGTGGCAAGTGACACAGTAAACCGGCCCACCTCCCTGAGCCCCGTTATGGATAGCAGTTGTGGATGTCATGGTCGTCCAGTTTGTGGTGCCGCTGTGGCAGGTATTGCAGGTGGAAACTGTGGACACTGCTGCGCCAATAATCAGCGTCGGAATATGATTGGAAATGAACGTTGTGGTTTCGGCCCCCGTGGTTCCCTGTGAGGTATAGGAGCCGTTATGGCAGGTGGCGCAGGCAAATCCGGTAACCGCTGCGTGAATCCTGGTGCTGTCATAGGCCAGGAAACTCAGGCTTGCGTAGGAAGTCGTGTGGCATACGTCACACTGGATTCCGGGAACCGGAATATGGGGAGGGTTCGTGTACACCTTGCCGGCTCCGCCTGCGACGTGACACCCTGAATTCAGGCATTGACCCGGAGCAGATGGGGCAGTATGGCCCGCCGTGGCACCCAGAAAGGTTGTGTAAGTCGAGGTATTGCTTGGCGTATGGCAGTTTGAACAATCCGTTGACCCGATCGCTATGTGCCCGACAAATGAGGCTGTTCCCTTTGCTATGACGTTGTTGTGACAGGGCGCGCAACCGGTCAGAATGTTGGTGTGCATTGGCAGTCCTGCGCCAACGAGCAGGTTGAAGCCGCCTAAACTGTAGTTGCCGGTAGTCGAAGCGGTATGACACACACCGCAATCTTCGGCGGGGTAATAGGCACTGGGAATGTGGGCGCTATCGATGATCTTCACGCCCGTGTAGACCGCGCCCGAAGTCCCATGGCAGGTCGCGCATAGCGGTGTAGCCCCAAGGACGGCGGTATGGCCTGTTATTCCCATGGTCCATGCGGTTGAAAAACTGCCGACCGTGGTGGCGCTGCTGGAATGGCAGGTTTCGCAGGCAGTGGTTCCGATTGGTACATGGATACTGGTGTTTAACGTCACCAAAGGCGTACCACCATTGTTGGTGAAACTCCGGCCGGAGGCATGGCAGGTGGCGCAACCCGATGTAATGCCGGCGTGGCTCATGGTCCAGTGCGTAAATCCGCCAACGCTGGTGTAGGTTGGAGAGTGGCATGTTTCGCAGGCTGCCGTGGTGGGGATATGGGCAGTTGGCTTGCCCATTACGCCGGGCACTGAGCCGTTGTGACACGATGCGCAGTTTGTACTTATTCCGGTATGGTCGAACGTGGCCCCCAGAAAGCTGGTGGGGGTTGGCCAGCCGGGGGTAACGGCGGGTGTATGGCAGGCTTCGCACGGCGCGCTGGTCACAATATGGGCTGTCGGCTTGCCCGGAGCGGCCACACCATTGTGGCAACTCGCGCAGTTCGCTGTCGCATTGCTATGGTCAAAGGCTGCGCCCAGGAACGTGCTGGTGTTTTTGTGGCAGGTATCGCACGAGGCACTGGTGCTGCTATGCAAAAAGTCCGCAGGAGAGCTTTTTATTGTCGCGCTGTATCGTCCGTTGTGGCAAACCGAGCAGGGTTCCGTCATGCCGGTATGGTCCATCACCGATAATTTAAAACTGGCCTGGTCGACATGGCAGGCATCGCAGGCTCTGATCGTCAGAATATGGTTCAGAGGTTTCGGGAGAGCGACTATGGTCCGGCCTGCGGTGTGGCATCCGGCGCAGTCCTTTGGTGTGCCTTTAAAGGTTCCGCCTGTGTGACAGGTTTCACAACTGACAGAAACGTGCGCGCCCATCAATGCAAAACCTGTCTGTGTATGATCGAAGCTTTTTTTTAAGTGATTGGTGGTCCTCGAAACCGCCGGGACGGCTGGCGCGCTGGTTTGCGCAGGAACATCAGATACGGCGGTTTGTGCCCAGGCCGGCCAATACAAGGTCGTCAGCATCAGCATGCTCAAAGCGAAACCCTGTATAGAGAGTAAACGGGAGAGAGTCCTGAGTATCATGGCCTCGATGCTCCTGGCGAAATTCATTTTGTAACGCTTTCGTCAGAGATGACCACGCGACCTACGAGCGCGATGCTGGGAAAGGTGCGGTTCAACAGCTTGCTGTTGAAATTGCTCATCAGCGTGCCGTCATCAAATTGAATCGTATCGTTCTTCTTGGCTGCAGCGGCAGCAGGCGCAGGCGTGGCGAGCCAGCGGATTTTATTGTCCTGCATGACTTCGAGGTAGGTGTATTGGGTAACTTTCATAACACTCAACACCTGGGCCTTTTGCGTCAGGGGTGGTTGGCCCTGGGATGTCTTGCCGGCGTCTATGGCAGGATGTTCAGGAGGTAATGAGGCAGAAGAAGCCATTACAGGTGGGGCGGTGGCCGCCGGTTTTTGACCGCAGGAGGTAGCAGAAACTGCTAACAGGAGAGATAACACGAATGAAATTTTCATTTAATTTTTCCTCATAATATAAGGACAAAGAATTGCGTACTTTGTTATTTTTTTTTAAATATGACCTCGATATCCCTGAAGCAGAAAGGATGCCGCTGTTGAATCTTTAGGTGAATATAACTTGACTGACTACATTACAACTTAAACAGTTACAATGATTTACACGAGGACGCACACCTGTTTTCGGCGCTGACTTGATGTTGTCTGTGCCAGGACATTGCGCTTGCTCAAATTGATTATTGTCAGTATTAACTGATCACTCGAGTGGATCATCCACCAACAATTTTTGCTGGACAGACAATCATCCGAGTCATGATTGCATTAATGGATAACTAATGCGGAGACAAATAGTTCTCTGGCCTCTTGAGTACCTTGTGCGTACTCATGCAGGTGTTCATGCAGGTTGTGGTTTGCAGCTCGCTGCTGTGATGATCGATAAAACGATTTTCAACAAATGGAATTGATTGGTAAGCAATTCACCGGGAATGGGCAGCTTATTTGTAAGGTAGTCGAGGTCATAAAGTGTGTCAAGGTTAACCCGGAAATCAAACAGGATGGGAAACCTGCGCAGCACGTTTGAATTATCCGATCATATATTTTGCGACCCACCAGGCTGGGCGACATTGTTTCATTTTCAAAAAATCAATCAATGACATCGCGACCCGCCAGGTGGAAGTAAAAATTTGTGAAAGTGTGATTGAACGGCATTACCAAAAAAATATTAAAAATAATCCAAGCGGGCCAGCGGCTTCACTATATGCAGAGTTTTAATCGCCTGCATTCTCTTTCAGTTTCACGCACTTACTTCTCGTTACCCAACTCTTGTATTTGCGCAAGCCCTCGTGTAATGTGCATTGACTCAGGGCATGACCGTTGTGAGCCCCATCGCACACCGTGATGCATGCCGGGCAGTGTGATGCTGATTTGCTGACCCGTTGGCCGAAGTCAAAACCAGTCCGAATTGATGATCGAAAATCCATGTCGAACTCATATATAGAAACTGCCCTGATTTATTTATTGCCGCTTGTGGCGATTATGATTACCTATTTGATGCGCAGGAAAGAGCAGGAAAAAACCTCTGTGCATACCTATCAGGAAAATCTGGTTGGCGGACTGACCGAACCGCCGTCACTGCACCCGATCATCGACCCCAACCTGTGCATGGGGTCGGGAACCTGCATTACGGCCTGCCCGGAAAAGGCCATCGGCTTCATCCGCGGCAAGGCCGTGCTGATCAATCCCACCCATTGCATTGGACATGGTGCCTGCCTGCCGGCTTGCCCGCATCACGCCATTAACCTTGTTTTCGGTACAGAAAAACGCGGCATGGATATTCCCGAAGTCAGTCAAACTTTTGAAACCAACGTTCCGGGCATATTCATCGCCGGTGAATTGGGGGGGATGGGGTTAATCGGCAAGTCAGCGTCCCAGGGCAGTCAGGCCGTGGCAGCCATCGCCAAACTCAAGGGCAGCGCCAATGCACTCGATGTAGTCATCATCGGCGCCGGCCCCGCCGGCCTTTCCGCCTCCCTGGGGGCGATAGAAAACAAACTGCGCTTTGTCACTCTTGAACAGGAAACGTCCCTCGGCGGCACCATCTTTCACTACCCGCGCAACAAGATCACCATGACCTCCAGGGTGAGGTTTCCCATCATCGGCGAAGTCAAAATGGGTGAAATCAGCAAGGAAAACCTGCTTGAATTTTTTAATGGCATCGTAGAAAAAACCGGGCTGAAAATCAACCTGAATGAGCGCATGGAAACCATTACCAAAACCGACAGGGGATTCATAGTCAAAACCAGCAGGCAGACTTATGAAACCCGCGCGGTATTACTTTCCATCGGTCGCCGTGGCACCCCGCGCAAACTTGGCGTGCCGGGTGAAGAGTTGCCAAAAGTGGTCTACAGTCTGATCGATCCGGCACAATATCAGGGCATGCATGTCCTGGTGGTGGGCGGCGGCGACAGCGCCCTGGAGGCTGCCATCAGCATATCCGAAGAGCCGGGCACAACCGTTTCCATCTCCTATCGCAGCGCAGCATTTGGACGGGGCAAACCCAAAAACAATGAAAAATTGAAAGCTGCCGAAGCACGCGGTCGAATCAGAGTCCTGCTTGGATCAAACGTAAAACTGATCGAGCCGGACAAGGTTCATCTGGAGCAGAATGGGGAAGCTGTCAGCATGTCGAACGATGCAATCATCGTCTGCGCCGGCGGGATATTGCCCACGCCATTCCTCAAGGAAATCGGAATAATGGTGGAAACCAAGCACGGCACGGCGTAAACCGTTGACCGGTAGTTCTTTTCTAATCACGTCTGGAAATTAATGGAATCGCAAACACTCAAACCTGTCGTGGAGCGCAGAAAAAGCGCCCGTCGTTCGGAAGGACCAGTCTGGAAGTGGTTCATCGGCGTGGTGACCCTGCTCCTGGTTGCTGGATTCGTGCTGGCGCACCCTCCGGGATTTCTCGGCATTCCGGGTACCCGCCTGTTCAAAGCGGGCGATAACGTGGGCTATAACCTCGGACTGGTCGGTGGGATAATGATGCTGATACTGCTGCTGTACTCGTTACGCAAACGGTTCAGGTTCATTGATTCCTGGGGCGTGTTGCCTACTTGGTTCAGATGGCACATGATCCTGGGGATTTTGGGACCTGCGCTGGTTATATTTCACTCGACGTTTGCCATTCGTTCGATTAACGCAGGTGTGGCGCTGGTCTGCATGATGCTGGTATCTGGCAGTGGGATTTTCGGGCGCTTCTTTTATACCAAAATACACAAAGGGCTGTATGGACGGGAAGAGACTCTGAGGGGGCTGCATGAAGACATGAAAAACACCAATAATTTCATGAATGCCATTTCGAGCTTTGCACCCGATATAGGACGCCGGCTGGAGCAATTTCGAATTCGCGCCGAGGACAAGGAAAAAAAAGGCGGGTTTATCAATTCCGTGTTGATTGAATTTGAGGCGGCGTCTCTGTCCAGATCACTGACCAGAGACCTGCATCAGGCCATGCATGACAAGGCGCCGCTGCAAGACAGAAAAGCCAGAAGTATCAGGAGCAAGCTGTATCACGAATACGCCGCCAATATTCAGACTTACATCAAGGTGTTGCGAGACACCGCCCAGTTTCAAACCTATGAACGACTCTTCTCCCTGTGGCATATTTTCCATATCCCGTTGGTTTACATGATGGTAACCAGCGGGCTTTACCATGTTTTCGCCGTGCACAAGTACTGACCATGCCACTACCTATTCTTCCAGTCGTGACCTCGTTCATCAGGATGCTTGTTGGATCTGTGTGCCTGTGCCTGTTGTGCCTTGCGCCCGCCCATGCGGATCCGTTGCGGGACGTATTGTCACCCGGCGATCTCATTGAGGGCCATATCAAGCTCAACAACGAATGCACCAAATGTCACAAACAGTTCGACAAGCCCGCGCAAACCGGGTTGTGCCTGGATTGCCATAAGGATATCGCTAAAGATTTCAGCCAGAAGCGTGGTTACCACGGACACATCAAGTCACAGAAGGAATGCAAGGCGTGCCATACCGAGCACGCGGGGCGGACAGCGCACATCGCGGAGTTCGACCAGAAAAAGTTTGACCATGCACAAACAGATTTTATGCTGAAGGACAAACATCTGGATGACAAGGTAAAGTGCAAGAGCTGCCACGTTCCCGGAAAAAAATACCGCGATGCGCCGCTCACCTGCAATGGCTGTCACCAGAAGGATGACCATCACAAGGGTAATCTGGGAGCCGATTGCGCCAAGTGCCACGTGGTGAAAGACTGGAAAACCACTACTTTCGATCACAATACGACCGATTACAAATTGACCGGCAAACATGTGGAGGTGAAATGCGACAGCTGCCATGCCGGCAACAAGTTCAAGGGGACGCTCAAGGAGTGCAATGCCTGCCACAAAAAGGACGACAGGCACAAAGGCAATTTCGGGCCGAAATGCGAATCCTGCCATATCGAAAAAGGCTGGAAGGAAACGCAGTTCGATCACGATATGAAAACGAAGTTCCGCCTGCTTTGGAAACATCGCGAGCTGAAATGCATCAGTTGCCACAAGGGCGATCCGCTCAAGGAAAAACTAAAAATGACCTGCGAGTCATGCCATACCAAGGACGACACGCACAAGGGAACTTTCGGGCCAAAATGCGAATCGTGCCATATCGAAAAGGGCTGGAAGGACGTCCAGTTCGATCATAATAAGTTGACCAGGTTCCCCCTGCTCGGCAAGCACCTTGCTCCAACCAGGTGTACCAGTTGCCACAAGGGAGACTTGTACAAGGATAAGCTCGAGCAAACATGTAATTCATGCCATGCCAAAGACGACAGCCACAAAGGCAGTTTTGGGCCGAAGTGCGAAACCTGTCACAACGAACAAAGCTGGAAGGACATCCTGTTCGATCACGACAAAAATACCAAATACCCTCTGGTCGGCAAGCATCGAGCGCCAGTAAAGTGCATCAGTTGTCACAAGGGCGATCTGTACCATGACAAACTGCAGTCAAACTGCTACGCGTGTCATCAGAACGACGATAAACACAAGGGACAGGAGGGTAAGAAATGCGAAACCTGTCACAACGAGCAGTCATGGAACAAAGCAAAATTTGACCATAGCCTGTCCCGTTTTCCTCTGGCCGGGAAGCACATGCAGACCGAGTGCAAGAAATGCCATGCCACGCCAGAATACAAAAGCGTCAAGTCGGACTGTTTTTCATGTCATGAGAAACAGGATCGCGAGATTCACAACCGCCGCCTGGGGCTGAATTGTGAAGCCTGTCATAACACGCGAGATTGGAAGTCCTGGGATTTTGATCACGACAAGACAAAATTCAAACTGGAAGGCAAGCACAAGGACATCAAGTGTTACGACTGCCACCAAAAGCCGGTGGACAAGAAGATCAAGGTCGATTTAACCTGTGTAAGCTGCCATTTCAAGGACGATGAGCACAATGGAAAATATGGCGGTCTTTGCGAACGCTGCCATACCATGACTTCATGGAAAACGGTCAAGGTGGATGGCAGGAGTTGGCAATGATTGAAAAAATTTAACTGATCGCAAGCGTCGGACCGTGTTCGACGCAGTAAACGCCAGCGCTACCTTAATGCCACTTCCACTGTCTGAACATCAAGAATTCGAGCCAGTTCATTTGGATGGATGCCAATCAGATATCCTCGACGTCCCCCATTGATATAGATGAGGGGTAAATCCAGAATTGTTTTTTCAATGTAGACCGACATTTGTTTCCTGGTCCCGAAGGGACTGGTTCCGCCAACCAGATAGCCGGTGTGTCGATTTGCTTCTTCTGGTTTGCAGGGTTCAATCTTCTTGCAGCCAATCTGGCGCGCCAGATTCTTGGTTGAAACAGTGCAGTCGCCGTGCATGAGTACGATCAGCGGTTTGCCGGTTTCATTTTGCATGACCAGGGTTTTGATGACGGCATGTTCATCCACGCCCAGTTCGCGCGCCGAAACACTGGTGCCACCTTTGTCTTCATAAGCATAAGGATGTTCGGAGAAGTTGACTTTGTTCTGGCGTAAAAACTGGGTGGCAGGTGTTTCTGAAATGTGTTTTGCGTGACTCATAGAAGTAGTGAATTTAACCGCGTGGGTGGTGTTCTTTATGTAAGCGTTTCAGCCGTTCCCTGGCCACATGGGTATAGATCTGGGTGGTGGAAATATCCGAATGACCGAGCAGCAATTGTACTACACGCAAATCGGCACCATGGTTGATCAGGTGGGTGGCAAACGCATGTCTTAATGTGTGCGGTGACAGCGGCGCATTGATGGCGGCGGCCGTGCTGTATTTTTTGATCAGAATCCAGAACATCTGGCGTGTCATGGCCGTGCCGCGCGCAGTGACAAACAGGGCGTCATCGATTTTGCCCTTCATGATCAGCGCGCGCGCCTCTTTCAGGTACCGGCCTATCCAGCTGGCGGCGATTTCGCCAAAGGGAATCAGCCGGGTTTTGTTGCCCTTGCCGGTAATGCGCAAGACCTGATCGTTCATGCTGACTTCCTGAATTTTAACCAGCACCAGTTCGGTTACGCGCAGGCCGCTGGCGTACATCAGTTCCAGCATGCAGCGGTCACGCAGGCCCAGTTCGGTGTTGACGTCAGGTGCGGCCAATAGAGCTTCAACCTGGGCTTCACTTAAAGTCTGAATGTTGCGGGCCGGGGTTTTGGCTGACGCGATTTTCAGCGTCGGATCAACACTGATTCTGTGATGACGCAGGCCGTGCTGATAAAACCGTTTGAACACGGTCAGGCGCCGGTTGGCGCTGGTTGCCTTGCTGCTTTGCAGGTACAGCATGTACTGGTTGATGGATTCGGTGTCAGCCTGCATGAGCGCATCAGAACCGCGCGCCGTTTGCCAGCGCGCGAACAGAGTCAGATCGCGCCGGTAGGCTTCCAGCGTGTTTTTGGACAGACCATCTTCCAGCCACAGCGTGTCGCAGAAATCATCAATTTCCGATTGCATGCCTGCGTTAATAGTGCACCCCTTCATGTCTTAACAGCCAGCGTTTGATTTTAAGCGGATAACTGTCGGCCTGATCCTGATTGGCAAATCCGCCCAGGCCGTTGGAGGCAGTCACGCGGTGGCAGGGAATGATCAGCGGGTAAAAATTGGCGCCGCAGGCCTGGCCAACGGCACGCGGCGCAGAGCGGATCTGTCTGGCGATCTGGCCGTAAGTCGCAACCTGACCCATGGGAATTGCGGCAATGGCCTGCCAGACTTTTTTCTGGAACAGCGTGCCTTGCTCTGCAAGCGGCAAATCAAAGTGGTATTGCGGATTGTTGAAATAGCACTGCATTTGCTGCGCTGTTTTTTTTGCGCATGCAGTCACCGGATCTTTGAGCTGGAAATCGGGCGGGAGGTAAACCAGTTCAAGCAACTGACCGGCGTGGGTGCGAATACCCATGACCCCAAACGGCGCAGCGATGACGGCACAAAAACGGTTGAGCTGGAGGTTGGAGTGGGCAGTGGGCAGAGTCATTGCATTGGCCAGAAGCAGACATTGAAAAACAATGTGAACGGAAAATAAAAAAGGCGCATCCTGAGATACGCCTTCAAAACAACGTTCGCGCTTTTTGCTATTGTCATGCTGTTTTTATTCGCATCCCTAGCTATATTAAAACGCGGTCTCCTCGATGTTATTTCGGATTGCTCCGTTCTTATATACACCCGCTGAATTCACACTGGGGGCAAAGATAGCACAGCGCTTTTGGTTAAGCAAACCGAAGCTGTCCTGACTTCGCTTCAAGCCGAAATGTGTGGTAATTTTGTGAAAATTTAATAAAAACATAATAAGCAGATTTGATTCTCATTAAGGAGCTTGTCCAATTGGCTACTTGTCATTATTGAACTGGTAGCTGCCTGGTGATCTGCGTGATCAATTCTTTGCCGATACGTCCTTCCATTTGCTTCCGGACCGGCAGCAGCGCTTCCTGCCACAATTTTTTTTCATCCTCGGTTAATTCAATGACGGTTGTGTAACCGGAGTTCCTGATGATCTCGAGATCAGTTTTGTTTTTTTGCAGGGCGATGCTGTTGGCATATTTTGTGGTTTCATTCATGGCGATACTGAGCTGCACCTGAATTTCAGAAGGCAGGCCGTCCCAGAATTTTTTATTCGCGATCACGACGTAACCCAGATAACCGTGGTTGGTCAGAGTCAGGTATTTTTGCGATTTCATCAGATTCAGACTGTAAAACAGGGAAGGCGGAGTTTCGGTGCCGTCGAGCAAACCGTTGTTCAGATATTTGAACGACTCATAGACCGGCATGGGGAAAGCGGTGGCCCCCAGATCTGTCATCTGAGTGGAAATGACTTTGGAGGGTTGGATTCGCACCCTCAGATTGCGCATGTCGGCCGGTGTGTGTATCGGTTTGTTGGCCGACATGTTTTTGAATCCGTTGTCCCAGAACCCCAGTCCCACAATCCCCTGTGAATCCAGCAGGCCCAGCAGGCTGCGACCGATAGCCCCCTGAGTGATGCGATGCAGGTCGTCCGCGTTGCGAAACAGGTAGGGCAGATCAAACACTTCAAACGCACGGATGCCGAGCGCAGAAAATTTTGAAAAAGAGGGTGCCAGCATTTGTACAGAATTCAATTGCAAGGCTTCCAATTCTTCATTATCTTTAAACAATTCGCTGTCCGGATAAAGCGCAATTTTGACCTTGCCTTTGGTTAACTTTTCGGCGAGCTCTTTGAAGTGCGCCGCAGCCAGACCCTTGGGAGAATCGCTGGTTGCAATATGACTGAATTTAATCGTTATTTCAGCGCACATAACTTGTTTGCTAAAGAGAGCAAGTAGTGCGAAAATAGCCACATTATGGTATTTAAAAGATAACATAATTTATAAGCCTTGTTATAGTATCAATAAGCGTTAAAAATAACTGGTTATTATTTTGGAAAACTCTGAATACATCAACCGCCGTCCATTCCTGAAACAACACTGGGTATTACCTATCCTGTTGGCGATACTTTTATTGCCAATTCTGATTTTACTGCCGTGGCGAACCCAGAAAATCGAATTTGAAGACCATCAGGAGCAGCTCATCGAGGACACGCTGTGGGTTGAACAGGGAATACGGTCACTGCTGGTCAGGGATGAAGATTACCTCAGGTCTGTCGGCGAGGATATAGTTGCAAATAAATTACCCGCCGAGCAGATAAAAAACCGCATCGCCACACTGCTGCAAAATCACCCCGAATTTCACAGGCTGGTCTGGCTGGATGCAGCAGACCGCATCGTATACAGCACCAGTCCTTTTTCCTTCAATGAATTTTCCCCGGCGTCCCAGCAATCCATTGCGCAGGCACGTTCAAACGTTCTGCCGCAGTATTCCCAGCCATTCGGATTTGGCGCTGACAAGTCGTTGGTGTTGATGGATTACCATTTGCCATTGTTTAACGATCAGGGCTACAGGGGCAGCATCGTAGCCAGTTACGGGCTGTCGGCCATTCTGGAAAAAATTGTGCCCTGGTGGTTTGCCAAAGACAACGAGGTCAGTATCGTTGATATTGATGACCAGGTGGTTGCCCTGCGCGCTGATGGCGGCAGAGGCCACAACGTATTTACCCATTCAAAAAGTCTGGATTTGCCAGGCGTCAATCTGATGCTCAAAACGAACAGCATCAAAAATTCTCCCCGTCTGCTGTCGAATTTGCTGGTTACGACGGTATTGGTCCTGGGTACTGGATTGTCGTGGAGCCTGTGGGCACTGTGGCGGGATATTTTGCGGCGCCAGGCCGCCGAAACGGCGCTGCGCTCCCAGATCGCGTTTCGCAAGGCGATGGAAAATTCGCTGGTTACCGGACTGCGGGTCAGAAGCATGGATGGTCGGCTGCTCTATGTCAATTCGGCATTCTGCGAAATGGTCGGCTATACAGAAAAGCAGCTCGTAGGCCAGAAAATCCCGTTTTCATTCTGGACACTTGAGGCCTATGAAACCATATCGGTCCGAACCCCGGTCAAGGGCACAGTAAATCCGATCAGCGGTTTTGAAACCATGTATCAGCACGCCAGTGGCCGCCGGGTTCCGGTGCTGGTCTATGAATCTGCACTGCTCGATGAAAATGGCATTCAGACCGGCTGGATGGGATCGATTCTGGACATCAGTGAACGCAAACGCACCGAACAGGTATTGCGTTTGCATGAAGATAAACTGCAAAGAAGTGCAAGGCTTTCCACCATGGGAGAACTGGCTTCGGTCATGGCGCACGAACTGAATCAGCCGCTCACTGCCATCAGCACGTACGCTTCTGCGATTTTAAATATGAAACACAGCGACAGGCTGGAGCAGGATGATCTGGAACAGGTGCTCAAACAAATGCAGAAACAGGCGTTGCGGGCCGGCCAGATCATACGCAGCGTGCATGATTTTGTGGTCAAGCGCGAGCCGACCAGAACGCAGATGCAATTCCGGGAAATTTTCAAAAATGTGCTGCCCCTGATTGAAATGCAGGCCAAAACGTATCTGGTGAATTTAAAAACCGATATCGCCGATCCCTTGCCTGACCTGATGGTGGACCCGATTTCGCTGGAACAGGTCATTTTGAATTTAACCCGCAACGCCCTGCAGGCGATGCAGGCACTGACCCAACACAATCGGGAAATCCGCATCGTCGCCAGTCAGCTCGCCGGAATGGTTAAGGTCGATATTATCGATAACGGCATCGGGATCCCCGCGGAAGTCGCTGAACGGTTGTTCTCCCCGTTTTTTTCGACCAAATCGGAAGGAATGGGAATGGGATTGAACATCTGCCGCACCATTATCGAATTTCACGGTGGTCAACTCACCCATCATCCCAATCCAACCGGTGGCACCATCTTCACTTTTACCATTCCCTATGTCGCTGTCGCGGAGCAGGAATCAGTCCTTGCAGGTTAACTTTCTTAGGAAAAAATATGTTGCATATTGTTGATGACGAAGTTGATATACAGAGCGCGATAAAGTGGATGGCAAAATCACGGAAAATGAAATGCGCGACCTACTCCAGTGGCAATGAATTCCTTGAAATTTTTCAGATTCCGCAAACAGATGAGCCAATATCGGTGCCTAAAATGGAATCTGCGATCAATTTCGATCCCGGTGGCGACTGTGTCTTGATGGATGTGCGCATGCCGGGTTTAAGCGGTATAGCAACCTATGACATCATTGCCAATAAAAAATTACACAAGCGACTGCCGGTGATCTTCATTACCGGACATGGTGAACTTTCCATGGCAGTCGACGCCATCAAGCGCGGGGCATTTGATTTTTTTGAAAAACCGTTTGATGATAACCACCTGTTTGACCGGATTCAGGCGGCACTTTCTCACTCCCGCAAGGAAGGTGATTTGGCTGTGATTTACCGGCGTCTGGACAAGCTGACGATGCGCGAACGCGAAATTCTCAATCTGATCCTGGTTGGGAAAATGAATAAAGTCATTGCCGACAAACTGGGCATCAGCATGCGCACGGTTGAGGTGCATAGAGCCAACATACTGGAAAAAATGGAAGTGAAATCTGCAATTGAACTCGCAGGCCTCATCAAGTAGTGTTTTACGCTGACTGAGCCAGTGCCCACAGTACATGTTCCCGAACCAGTTCCGAAGGATGTGACAGACGTTGTTGTAACGCCTGGACGATTGCATTGGCTGGTGGTAAGCCGGACCTGCAGGGATGATCTCTGTGGGCGCGGTGTGCATTGCCAAGACCGACAGCCAGATTTCTCAACCACCTGACATGGCCAATTCGTCGAATCGGAGAACCTGCCAGTTTGTCCAGAAACTCTGCTTCTTCCCACGCAAACAGCGCAATCAACGTGGCGTTGTCCAGTCCGTTTCTGACATCAAAATCCGGCAGCGTACTGTGCTGCGCAAATTTATTCCACGGGCACACCAGCTGACAGTCATCACAGCCATAGACCCGGTTCCCTATCAGGGGCCGCATTTCAACCGGAATGCTGCCCTTGAGTTCTATCGTTAAATAGGAGATGCAGCGGCGCGCATCCAGCTCAAACGGGCCCAGTATCGCCTGGGTCGGGCAGCTGCTGATGCAGGCTGAGCAGGAGCCGCAATGTCGTCCGGTCGGCGCATCGGCCGGCAGCGCCAGATCGGTAATGATTTCGCCGATAAAAAAAGTTGAACCGGCTTGCTGATTCAGCAGCAGGGTATGTTTGCCGCGCCAGCCCAGGCCGGCTTTTTCGGCCAGCGCCACTTCCATGACGGGCGCCGAGTCGGTAAATACACGGTATCCGAAAGGGCCTATTTCAGCATCGATGCGGTTGGCCAGTTCCTGCAGGCGCCCCTTTAATACCTTGTGATAATCACGGCCGCGCGCGTAGATCGAAATGACCGCCTGTTGCCCGTTTAAAGCCGCCTGCATTTCAGTGTCGCACCAGTCCTGCCCGGTATTGCGCGGCAGATAATCCATGCGCACCATGATCGCGGACCGGGCGCCGCTGACCAGTTCAGCCGGTCTGGCACGCTTTAAGCCATGGCTTGCCATATAGTCCATTTCACCATGATGACCGGCCAGCAGCCAGGCACGCAGTCCGGCTTCCTGGTCGGACAGGTCAATATCGGTGATGCGCACATCAGAAAAGCCCAGTTCTTTACCCCATGCCTTGATGCACGATGCCAATTGATCGGGTTGGTCGGGCTTATTCTGGTTTATCATGCCAATAGTCTAAAAAGTTTCTGAGTTGAATCCACCTATATTACGAGATGCTACCTCATTCAATCCGATTTACGGCGCAATTAAAAGATGAAGCTGCCACTGACGCCCTGGGCCACTGTCTGGCGCGTCATCTGGTGCCTGGGCTGGTGATATATCTGCACGGCGATCTGGGCGCCGGCAAAACTGCGCTGACTCGTGCCCTGCTGCATGCTGCGGGCGTGAGTGGGCATGTCAAAAGTCCAACCTATACGCTGGCCGAACCTTACGAAATTCAGTTGGCAGGCCAGACTGTCACGGTGATGCATTTTGATCTGTATCGTATGAGCAGCGCTGACGAGTTTCTGGAAGCGGGCTTTCGGGACGTATTCAATCATGCCACGATCTGCATTGTGGAATGGCCGGAAAAAGGGGCGGGTGTGTTGCCAAAGCCGGATATTGAAGTGCTGTTAACTGTTGCCGGATCCGGTCGTCATGTAGAATTGCTGGGATTATCGGATAAAGGAAGTGCATGTCTGAACCAGTTAAAATTTGCGCCGAACCTGTGAGCAGTTCAGCAACACCGTCTGAAAAACGGCGCAATACCAACACCCGCCGTATATTTCTGAAAAGTGGCGCAACGCTGCTCCTGTCCGTTCTGGTTCCCAGACTTTCTTACGCCGCGCAGATTTTGGCGGTGCGGGTCTGGCCGGCCGATGAATATACCCGTGTCACACTCGAAGGCGATGTGGAATTGAAAGCGACCCAGTTTCTTGTCAAGGATCCGCTGCGCATGGTGGTGGATATCGACGGTCTGGAACTGAATTCGACCCTGAAAGAGCTCATCGCAAAAATCCAGTCGGATGATCCGTACATCAAACAGGTCAGAGTCGGGCAGAATCGGCCGAATGTGGTACGACTGGTGTTCGACCTGAAAGAAGAAATCAATGCACAGGTGTTCACCTTAAAACCGGTCGGTGACTACAAATACCGGCTGGTGTTTGACCTGTATCCGGTCAACCCGGTAGATCCGATAGCTGCGTTGATTGAAAAAGGTCAGTGGGGCAAAGACCAGCCGGCACTGGCGCTTCCTGAACCGCACGCTATGCCGCAACCCAGACTCAATCCCAATCCTGAGCAGCCACTGGCGAAATCGCACGATGCTAAAAATGTGCCGCAACTGAGTCGCATGGTAACCATTGCGCTTGACCCCGGGCATGGCGGCGAAGATCCCGGTGCCATCGGGCGCGGCGGCAGTTATGAAAAAGACGTGGTGCTGTCGATTGCAAAACGCCTGAAAGCCAGAATTGAAATGCAGCCCAACATGCGCGTCATGCTCACCCGTGATGCTGACTTTTTTGTGCCGCTCAATGTCAGGGTGGAAAAAGCGCGCAAGGTGCAGGCCGATCTGTTCATGTCGATTCATGCTGATGCATTTATTGAAACTTCGGCACGCGGATCGTCGGTGTTTGCCCTGTCCGATAAAGGAGCCAGTTCAACCGCAGCACGCTGGCTGGCAAACAAGGAAAATGCCGCTGATCTGATTGGTGGCGTCAACATCAAAAACCACGACCTGCAGCTGGCCAGCGTGTTGCTGGATCTGTCCACCTCCGCACAGATCAGCGACAGCCTCAAACTGGGCAGCGCCATTCTGGGCGAAATTGGCGGAATCAACCGTTTGCACAAGGGCTCGGTGGAGCAGGCCGGGTTTGCCGTTCTGAAAGCGCCGGACATTCCCAGTGTGCTCATTGAAACAGCCTTCATTTCAAATCCGGAAGAAGAAGCCAAACTTCTGGATGACGATTATCAGAACCAGATGGCAGATGCGATTTTAAAAGGCATCAACCGCTATTTTTCCAAGAAGCCGACACTGTCCAAAAACCGTCTGACCTGAGAATCCGGCCTGCGAACTTCGATTCTGTTGTCAACCGGACAGATTCAAAACACGTTTGCATTAACACGTGCAGACTGCGCGTCAACACAGTAAATAACAGGGGATGAAGTGAAAAAAGCAATAATAATCGGCAGTGCAGTTTTGTTAAGTGGATGTATCGTGGAGCCGCCACGCACCTACTATTCTCCCCAGCAGCCGTACTATCCCGAGACTGGGCAATATCAGCAACAGCAGTACCCGCAGCAGTACCAGCAGCAATACGACCCGCAACAGTATCAGCAGCAGTCACCCGATGATTATCAGGAACCGGCGCAGCAGCCGGTGGTCAGCGTATATGTCGACCCGCCACTGGTACAGCCCGCTCCGGTACTGGTAGCTTGGGCGCCACCGCCCATGCTGGTGGAATCGCCTCCACCCATGCCCTATGAAGGTGCCATCTGGACCGGCGGCTACTGGGTCTGGGAAGGAAACTGGGTCTGGGCATACGGCCGTTGGGCGTATGCGCCACGGCCCGGCTACAGCTGGGTCAATCCATACTATGAAAACCGCAATGGTTCGGTCGTGTTTGTGAACGGTTTCTGGGCTGCTCCCGGTGTGACCTTTGTTCCGCCACCGCGCGGCATCAGTATCTCGATCGGCATTGTGTCGGCTGGTGTCATTGCCGGTCCAAGGTGTCGCGGTCCTGAGGGCGTATTTGTGCCGCCGCCGCCAGGCTCGCATCACGGCTTGATCGTTCCGGCACCAATCGGGACTTCGCCGGCCGTAGTAACCGGCGCGCCGCCTATCGTCAATCAGGGCATGCACATCACGGCAGTCAACGGCCAGGGTAACTACGGCCGCGGCAACCGGGTGAACATTGTTGCGCCGAGCGGATCGACCGCAAATGGACAGGCCGTAAATACTGCGGTGCCGGTGCAGCCACACCTGGCTGCATCGATGCCGCCGGTGGTACACGCCTATGCGCCGGACCCGATATCGAGTCGGCCGATTCCGGCCTATATCGCCGGACATCAGCCCGCAGCATTGCCGGGGCCGCAGAGCGTGCATATCGATGCGGGCCCGCAGCCACATAGCTACGGCCAGCAACCGGCACCCTATCCGCAGCCAGGAGGACGTCAGATAAATGCACCGGAAAATCGGGTTCAGCCGACCGAATCCAAACCTCAGCCCTATGAACAGAGGCAACCGCAGTACGAGCAGAAACCGCAGCAATATGATCAAAGGCAACCGCAGTACGAGCAGAAACCGCAACAGTATGATCAAAGGCAGCAGCAGTACGAGCAGAAGCCGCAACAGTATGAACCAAGGCAACCGCAGAACACACAGCAGATTGAACAGAGACCGGCGCAGCATGAACAAAGGCCGCAGCAGTACGAGCCAAGACCACTAACGGTCCCGCAGCAAATTCCACAACCGGTTGAGCAGAAGCCACAGCAGGTTCAGCAGAATAAAGAAAAGAAAGAAGGATCAGAAAAAAAACTGGAACATGATCGTAACCAGTAGAGATGAAATTGAACAACAGGGTGGTGCAGCAGCTGCACCACCTTCGTTATTCAAGCATCCTTGATTTCAGATTTTTGAGTAATTTCCATAAACCGCTTAACAGCAGCGGAACGACGGCAGAACCGACCCCGATCAAAACGATCGCATTCAGATGATCCCGCACGTAGGGATAATTGCCAAAATAAAAACCGGTAACCACCAGTCCTGTTACCCAGAGCGTCGCACCGATGAAATTGTAGAGCTGGAATTTGTTGTGGGTCATGTCAGATACCCCGGCCACAAATGGAGCAAAGGTTCTGACGATAGGGACAAAGCGCGCCAGGATGATGGTCTTGCCGCCATGTTTTTCATAAAAAGTATGGGTTTTTCTCAGGGCCTCTTTATCCAGCCAGGCGTAATCTTGTTCATACACCTTGTGCCCGATCAGACTGCCGACCCAGTAATTGACGGTATTGCCACTCACCGCAGCAGTAATCAGCAACGCACACAGCAGTATGGGATGCATGGCGCCGGAAGCGCAAAAGGCCCCGGCAATGAACAGCAGTGAGTCGCCGGGCAAAAATGGCAGCACGATCAGACCGGTTTCGCAAAAAATGATGGCAAACAGGATCACATAAATTAACGTGCCATATTGTTCGATGAACAGGCCCAGTGTTTTATCGACATGTAAAATCATGCCGACCAGTTGCATAAAGTCCATTGTTATCCTTATTGGAGCTGCGTATTTTGAGCCGAAATCATACACTATCCGAATTCTGGTTAATCCGATTTATAATCGTGCCCCATGACACAAACTCCCCAACCCCATCGTCCGATTCAGGCCCTGCTTGACAATTTGATATCCCAGATCGCAGCCGGTGAAGTGGTAGAACGCCCGTCCGCTGTGGTGAAAGAATTATTGGAAAACGCCCTGGACGCCGGCGCGACCCAGATTGCCGTGCGCCTCGAGCAGGGCGGCGTGAAGCGGATATCCATTGCCGATAACGGGCGCGGTATCAGTCCGGAGCAGTTGCCGCTGGCCGTAGCGCGGCACGCCACGTCCAAAATAGCGTCGCTGACCGATCTGGAAAATGTTGCTACTCTCGGGTTTCGCGGTGAGGCACTGGCATCGATCGCCTCGGTGTCGCAATTTGTATTAAGTTCCCGTACTGCCGATGCTGCCCATGCGCACCAGATTGAAAACGGCACGGTCAGTCCAACCTCGGGCGCGCAGGGCACCACAGTCGATGTGCAGGAACTGTATTTCAACACCCCGGCACGGCGCAAATTTTTAAAAACAGAACAAACCGAATTCGGTCATTGCGCCGAGGTGGTCAGGCGTATTGCACTGGCCCGTCCGGATGTCGCGTTCACCCTGACCCACAACGGTAAAACAGTCGAGCACTGGAATCTGGCCAGCCTGGATAAACGCAGTGCCCAGATCATGGGAGACGATTTTGCCGAAGCGCGCCTGCCGGTGGATCAAAACGCCGGACCGCTTCGCCTGCACGGATACGCCGGCCTGCCGACCGCCTCCAAAGCGCGCGCCGACGCCCAGTATTTTTATGTGAATGGCCGCTTTGTGCGCGACAAGCTGCTCACCCACGCGGTGCGTGCAGCGTATCAGGATGTGCTGCATGGTGACCGTTATCCGAGCTATGTACTGGCACTCGACCTTGATCCGGCACTGGTGGACGTGAACGTCCATCCTTCCAAAATCGAAGTGCGCTTCAGAGATTCGCGCGCCGTGCATCAGTTTGTATTCCACGCGGTACATGCCGCGCTGTCGCATACCTCGGCAACCTCATTTGGTACAACGCCGGCGCCGCTGTCGTCCAACAACTTGGGGGCATCTCGGATTGCACCTGCCGACAGTTACATGAACACCTGGCGCGGCTCGGTCCAGTCTGCGCAAACGCAGTCCCCTTTGTTTCCGCGCGCCACTGAATACGGTGTGGCGCAAGCCACGTCAAGCTACGGAGCACTGTTTCAGTCACCGGCCCCGGCTGGCGCAGCACCGGCTGCCGCAGCGTCGGCTGCCGTTCAGCCCGAACCGCAACCATTCAGTGATGATGAATTCCCGCTCGGCTTTGCTCTGGCACAGCTGCACGGTATTTTTGTGCTGGCCCAGAATACCCGTGGTCTGGTGCTGGTCGATATGCACGCTGCGCATGAACGCATCCTGTATGAACAGATCAAAAATGCGCTCGATGAAGGCAGCATGTCCGTACAGAATCTGCTGATCCCGGTGACCTTTTTTGCAGATCAGGCAGCAGTCAGCGTGGTGGAAGAGCAGCAGGAAGTATTGCGCTCTCTCGGTTTTGAAATTGCCGTCATGTCGCCGACCACGCTGGCCGTGCGCGCCATACCGGTGCTGCTCAAAAATGCCGATGCCGAATCACTGGCACGTGATGTGCTGCGCGATGTGGCTGAGTACGGTGCCTCACGCGTGCTGCTGGAGCGCCGCAACGAACTGCTCGGCACCATGGCCTGCCACAGTGCCGTGCGCGCCAATCGCAGTTTGACCACCGTCGAAATGAATGCACTGCTGCGCCAGATGGAACATACCGAACGTGCCGACCAGTGCAATCACGGCCGCCCGACCTGGGTGCAGCTGGCCCTGAATGATCTGGATAAACTGTTTTTGCGCGGTCAATGAAACCCAAAGTCATCGCCATCATGGGCCCGACTGCGTCTGGCAAAACCGCCGCCGCGCTGGCACTGGCCCAACAGCTGCCCTGCGAAATTATCTCGGTTGATTCCGCGCTGATCTATCGCGGCATGGATATCGGTTCTGCCAAACCGAGCGCACAGGAACGTGAGGCCGTACCCCATCATCTCATCGACATCATCGACCCGGCGCAAAGCTATTCGGTGGCGCAATTCCGTAACGATGCACTGCAACTGGTCGAACAAATCGCGGCGCGCAACCGGGTGCCGTTACTGGTGGGCGGCACCATGATGTACTTCAAGGTGCTCATGGACGGGCTCGGTGATCTGCCGCCGGCTGATCTGGCTATACGCGCCAAACTGGATGCGGAAATTGCCGAACACGGTATTGCGCATCTGCATGCCAGACTGGCACAACTTGATCCCGTCACGGCCGAACGCCTGCCGTCTGGCGACACGCAGCGCATTCAGCGAGCACTGGAAGTGATAGAACAAACTGGTAAGCAGCTTTCGGTGTTATTTGCCGAGCAGACCAGCTTTGAACCGGCTTTGAACATGCTGGCCTTTTCGCTGGAGCCGGGTGAACGCAGTGTCCTGCATCAACGCATCGCGCAGCGCTTTGATCTGATGCTCGAGCACGGGTTTGTCGAAGAAGTGCGGGGACTGCGATCACGCGGCGATCTGAATCTGACCATGCCGTCGATGCGCTGTGTCGGTTACCGGCAGGCCTGGGAATATCTGGAAGGTCTGCACAGTTTTGAGGCGTTCCGCGAGCTCGGCATTATCGCCACCCGCCAGCTTGCCAAACGCCAGCTAACCTGGCTGCGCTCAATGCCGGAGCGCATCGTCATCGACAGCCTGCGCACCGATGTCGGGCAGCAGATGGCTGAACCAATTCAACGATTTTTTGACTGAGTGGCGAATAAAACACACAGGCGCTATTTTTCGGTGTTGTAATTTTCACGTCATATTCCCTGCGTACCATTCCGGCTTTTTAACGGCAAGGGAATGTGATGAATCTGCAATTGACAAAAATCAGGCTGGCAGTAGCCGGCGCACTGGCAATTTATGTGGCATTTTCGCCGGCGCTGAGTTTTGCGGCGACGACTGACGTGGCAGAAATTGACAGCATGGAACCGGAACAGGTGGTCATTACCGGTGACAATAAAATTCAGGCAAGTGATGTCGCGCCTTCCCAGATATCACTGGATGCGACCCAGCCCCAGTCGATCATGAATCAGCATTTTATTGAAGAAAATGCGGTGGCCGGCTCCAATTATGCCGATCTGATCAACCTGACCCCGAGTGTAATGAGCATCGATCCGAATGGTTCCGGCCTGATGGAAAGTCAAAGTCTGACCATCCGCGGATTTCAGGACGGACAGTACAACCTCACATTTGACGGCATACCGTGGGCTGATTCCAACGACTTTACCCACCACTCCACTGTGTATTTCATGCCGCAGGATATGGGCGAAATCGTGGTAGATCGCGGACCGGGTCAGGCCAGCACAATCGGTGACGCCACATTCGGCGGCACCATAGGCATCAACTCCAAGGACGTTTCGAACAGCAGAGGCGGTGAAGTATATGGCTCGGCAGGCAGCTGGCGCACCGGCCTGCTGGGCGCGGAATACAATACCGGCGTCATGAAGGATGCCAACGATTCCAAGTTGTATATCAGCGTGAAGGCACTGGATTCGAACGGCTTTCTGACCGAAAGCAATCAGTCACGCGAAAACATTTTCGTCAAGTATGAGATGCCGGTTTCAGGCACTACTACGATGACCCTGGTGGCCATGTACAACCACACCTTGCAGTATGTTCCCTACGGTTCAACACCGCAGCAGCAGGCTTTGTATGGCTATAACTTCGGACTGGTGAAGGATGTGCACAGTGAATCCAACCACGACTGGAACTACGACCAGCTGAAATCGGATTTCGAATATTTCGGACTCAAATCCAGACAGGGTAGCTGGACCATCGACAATAAACTGTACACCTATGCGTATTATCACAACGGGTACTCCGGCGCCAATACCGGCTCGGTCACGGCTGCAGACACTGTCGCTGACGGTGGTACCACCAACGGACCGAACAATGTACCTGGCGTTCAGATGCATAACAATAACCGCTCGATCGGCGATGTGTTGCGTGCCTACAATGAGATCGGTTCCGGAAAACTGGAAACCGGCGTGTGGTTCGACTACCAGAAGGATGACCGTTTTCAGCAGGATGTGGACTGGACTCTGGGTGGCATTCCTTACGGCGGTGAAAAAAATGGTGGTTCAATACAGCGTGCGATGAACAACACCCTGACTACATTCCAGCCTTATGTACAGTATGCCTGGTCACTGACACCGGAATGGACTGTTACGCCCGGGGTGAAATATGATTCCTTTAAACGCGATCTGAGCGCCTCGGTGAATCAAAAAACCGAAGTGCCGTTCCAGGGTTCCGAAACCTGGAGCAAGCTGTTGCCGGCACTGGACACCCATTACGCACTGAGCCAAAACGCGTCGCTGTATGCACAATACTCCGAAGGTTTCCTTGCTCCAAATCTGAATGTGTTTTATAAAACGGCACCGGACCTGGGTTCAGTCAAGCCGACTACCACCAAGAACTATCAGATCGGGACCAACTACGTTGCCGGCAACTTTAATCTGGGCGCCGATGTATACCGTATTGATTCCACCAGCCTGGCTTCGGCAACTGCCTGCCCGGCCGGCTACACCGGTTGTGCGACACTGGTGCCTGGTGCCAGATTTGACGGTGTGGAACTCGAAGGTACCTATAAGGTCACTTCCGCATTCAGTATTTACGGTAACGCCGCGCAAAACAATTACAGCACCAGCGACGGTTCGGTTCTGCAAAATACGCCGAAAAAGAATGCGGCGCTGGGTGTAATTTACCAGCAGGGTGATCTGTACTCTGCATTGACTGCCAAGTATGCAGGGTCGCGTTACAGCAATGTCGATGCCGGCGGCAATAATCTGTATTTCGGCGGGTACACTCTCACCAACTTTGACCTGTCGTACAAGATGTCGAGCCTGAAGGACTTTGGCAATGGGAATGCCAAGGTCAGTCTGAAGGTGGGTAACCTGTTCAATCGTGAAGGCAATTTCGCGTCACTGAATTCGAATCCGGCCGGTAATCCGCTGTACTACGTAATGCCATCACGGAATTATCAGATCAGTCTGGCAGTACCGTTCTAAAACAAAAAATCCGGCAGGTTTCAATCGCCGGCCGGATTTTTTTTGAGCAGCCATCAATCATGCAAACTGACTGAAATCCGGCTTGCGCTTCTGAAAAAATGCCATAAACGCTTCCTTGGCTTCCGGCCCTTGCAGCATCTGCTTGAATTGCTGCGCTTCGGATTCCATGACCTGTTTGACCAGCTCAGCCTGACTGGAACGCATCAGCCGTTTGGTAGCACGCAATGACGCAGCCGGCAGTGCCACCATTTTGGCAGCCTGTGCGTTGGTATAGTCCAGCAGTTCCGCCACTGGCAAAACCTTGTTGGCCAGGCCGATTTCATAGGCCTCTTCTGCACCAAACGGATCACCCAGCAATAACTTTTCCGAAGCACGGTGATAACCGGCCAGCCGTTGCAGCAACAGCGAGGAGGAAAACTCGGCGCACAGACCCAGATGGGAAAACGGCATGGTGAGTTTGGCATTGTCAGCCAGATACACCAGATCGCAATGCATGAGCATGGTGGCGCCAATTCCGACGGCCAGACCGGCAACGGCAGCCATGACCGGTTTGGGCGCATCACGCAGGGCAGTCATGAACTGAATCAGTGAACTGGATTCATCAAGCTGCGATGAATTTTGCATGAAATCCTGCAGATCATTGCCGGCCGTGAAAACCGTGTCGCTGCCGGTAAATAACACCACGCGCACTTCATCGTCGGTTTCGGCAGAACGCAGGACATCAGCCATACTCTGATACATGGCCGCCGTGATGGCATTCTTTTTTTCAGGGCGGTTGAAAGTGATGGTCAGTACGCCATCTTGTTTGCTGGTGAGGATATCCATGGTGTCTCCGCTGGGGTGGGTAGGGTGCAATAACATTGCACCGTTTCGGTACAAAATATGTGGTGAAAAAAAAGCCGCAAGGTTTGCACATTGCGGCTTGTCTGATCCAAACCGGATTACATTCTTTCGAAGATCCCCGCAGCGCCCATACCTGTACCTACGCACATGGTCACCATGCCGTATTTCAGGTTGTTGCGCAGCATGGCGTGGATGGTGGTGGCAGAACGGATCGCACCAGTCGCACCCAGAGGATGGCCCAACGCAATCGCGCCACCCATCGGATTGACCTTGGCCGGATCCAGACCCAAGTCGCGCACCACGGCAATCGATTGGGCTGCAAACGCTTCATTCAGTTCAAACCAGTCGATCTGATCCTGAGTAATGCCTGCAGCGCGGCAGGCCGCTGGAATGGCTTCTTTAGGACCGATACCCATGATTTCCGGTGGTACACCGCGTACCGCAAATGATGCAAAGCGTGCTAACGGAGTCAGGTTGAACTGTTTCAGAATTTTTTCTGAAACCAGAATCAGTGCACCGGCGCCATCGGAGGTCTGCGAGCTGTTACCGGCCGTCACCGTTCCCTTGGCGGCAAACACCGCTTTCAGTTTGGCCAGGCCTTCCAGGGTGGTATCAGGACGCGCACCTTCGTCGCGGTTCACGGTACGGGTTTTGAGTTCGATCTGGCCGGTAGCCAGGTTCGGAATGCGTTCGATAATGTCCACGGACGTGGTTTCAGCATCAAAGTAACCGGCATTTTGCGCAGCAATGGCACGCTGGTGCGACTGCAGGGAGAAAGCATCCTGGTCTTCGCGACTGACTTTCCACTGTTGTGCCACTTTTTCAGCAGTCAGACCCATGCCGTAGGCCATACCGATATTTTCATCCTTGAAAATGCCCATGTTCATGGAAGGGTGGTGACCCATCATCGGTACCATCGACATCGATTCGGCACCGGCAGCAATCATCACGTCAGCCTGACCGACACGAATCCGGTCAGCCGCCATGGCCACGGCAGTTATGCCGGAAGCGCAGAAACGGTTGATGGTCACGCCACCCACGGTTTGTGGCAGACCGGCCAGCAGCACCGCCATACGGGCCAGGTTGCTACCCTGTTCGGCTTCCGGGAACGAACAGCCGACGATTGCGTCTTCGATCAGTTTCGGATCGAGATTCGGTACGGCAGCCAAAGCCGATTGCAGAACCCGCACCAGCAGATCATCCGGGCGGGTGTTTTTAAACATGCCGCGACCGGATTTGCCGATCGGGGTACGGGTAGCGGCGACGATGTAGGCGTCTTGAAGTTGTTTAGTCATTTTATGTGCTCCGTATATTTGATTAGTTACGAACTGGCTTGCCGGTCTGCATCATACCCATGATGCGTTCCTGTGTTTTTGGATGATTCAGCAATTCCATAAACGCTTTGCGTTCCAGATCCAGTAACCATTGTTCATTGACGATACTGCCATTTTCAATTTCGCCACCCGAGACGATTTCAGCAATCATCGCACCCAGTTTGTAGTCATGTGCCGAGATAAAACCGCCATCGCGCATATTGACCAACTGTGCCGTGATGGTGGCCATGGTGTAGCGACCACCGACCGGAACCAGTGCCTTCAGCGGCGCACGGTAACCGGCATCAAACATGGCGCGGGCTTCCACCTTGGCCACATGCAGCAACTCGTAGGCATTGAAGACAATCACGTCGTCGGCAGCCAGGTAACCCATTTTTTTGGCTTCCAGTGCCGATTTCGATACGGCAGCTGTTGCAGCGTTAGTGAAATAGACTTTCAGGAATTGCAGCAGATCATTGCCCTGAGCGTTGGCCGCAGCACGCAGTGCCGCTTCTTTCAAACCACCACCGGCCGGGATCAGACCCACACCGACTTCAACGAGCCCGATATAGCATTCGATCGAGGCCACGCGTTTGGCCGCATGCAGAGCCAGTTCGCAGCCACCGCCCAAGGCCAGACCGGCCACTGCGGCAACCACAGGCACATTCGCATATTTCAGCTTCATGTGGGCCTGCTGCAGTTTGGATACTTCCGGTTCGATCGCCTTGACACCGCCCGACATGAACAGCGGCAGCATCGATTGCAGATCGGCACCGGCCGAGAACGCGCCGCCTTCGGCAGCATCGGCTGACCAGATTACCAGACCCTTGAAGTTTTTCTCGGCTTCGGCAATCGCTTTTTCCATACCGGTAATGACTCCGGGCCCAATGACGTGCATTTTGGTTTTCAGTGACAGGATCAATACGTCATCGTTCTGATGCCAGATCCGTACCGAATCATCTTCAAAGAAGGTCACGCCAGCAGTCGTACCGTTGGCCGCGTTTTCGCCCAGTACCGGAGCGCGGAAAATCTGACGTTCATACACAGGCAGCGTTGAACGCGGTGCGTAGGATTTGCTGCTGGCTGACCAGGAACCTGCGGCAGTGTGCACGCCGGACCGTTCGCCTTCAAACACCCATGCTGGCAGCGGTGCAGAGCAGATCGCCTTGCCGGCATCGATATCTTCTTTGACCCAGGTGGCAATCTGCTGCCAGCCGGAGGCCTGCCATGTTTCAAACGGGCCGACCTGCCAGCCAAAGCCCCAGCGCATTGCAAAGTCAACGTCGCGTGCATTGTCGGCGATTGATTCCAGATGCACGGCGATGTAATGGAACGCGTCGCGGAAAATCGCCCACAGGAACTGTGCCTGCGGATTGGTCGAGTCACGCAGCGCTTTCATTTTTTTGACCGGATCTTTTTCTTTCAGAATCCGTCCGACCAGATCATCCGCCTTGGCCCCGCCAGTCACATACTGTGCCGTGGCAAAATCCAGACGCTGGATATCCTTGCCGACTTTTTTATAGAAACCGGCACCGGCTTTTTGGCCCAGTGCACCGGCACCGATCAGTTTGCTCAGTACCTCCGGTGTTTTGTAGACCGGGAAGAATGGATCGTCTTTCAAAGTGTCCTGCATGGTTTTGATGACATGACCCATGGTGTCCAGACCTACTACGTCGGCAGTACGGAAGGTGCCGGACGAAGCGCGACCAAGTTTTTTACCGGTCAGGTCATCCACCACATCCACGGACAGACCGAATTTTTCAGCTTCATACATGGTGGCCAGCATGCCGAAAATACCGACGCGGTTGGCGATGAAGTTAGGGGTATCTTTGGCGCGCACAACGCCTTTGCCCAGCGTGGTGGTCAGGAAGCCTTCGAGCTGGTCGATGATGTGCGGTGCAGTTGCAACGGTAGGAATCAGTTCCACCAGATGCATGTAGCGTGGCGGGTTGAAAAAATGCACGCCGCAGAAGCGCGCTTTCAGGTTGGCATCAAAACCTTCGGACAGCGCGGTAATCGACAGTCCGGACGTGTTGGACGCGAAAATCGCGTTTGGTGCAATATGCGGAGCAACTTTTTTGTACAGGTCATGCTTCCAGTCCATGCGTTCGGCAATCGCTTCAATGATCAGATCGCAACCGGCCAGCAGTTCGATATTGTCTTCGTAGTTGGCGACTTCGATGTAGGCTGCATCGTCTTTATTGCCCAGCGGTGCAGGATTGAGTTTCTTCAGGTTTTCAATGGCGCGCAGCACGATGCCATTCTTCGGGCCTTCCTTGGCTGGCAGGTCGAACAGCACAACCGGCACTTTCGCGTTTACGCAATGTGCAGCGATCTGTGCACCCATTACACCTGCGCCGAGTACGGCGACTTTTTTTACTATGAAATTAGTCATTATTAGCCTCGATAAAAAATCAAAAAAGGCGTCCCGGTTACCCCGGAACGCCTTGAAACCTGATTAAAACAGATCCGCATCCAGTGCCATCAGATTGGCCGAACCCGAACGGGCCTGGCGTATCAGCATGGCTGATTCTGGCAACAGACGCGCAAAGTAAAAGCGCGCTGTGGCCAGTTTTGCCTTGTAAAACGTGTCGCCTGAATCTTCCTTGGCCAGTGCAATCTTGGCCATCTGTGCAAAGAAGTAGGCAAATACCATGTGGCCGACTACGCGCAGATAAGGTACTGCTGCCGCACCGACTTCATCCGGATTTTGGAACGCCTTCATGCCAATTTCCATCGTCAACTTGGTAACCTTGTCACCGATGTCGCCCAGCGGTGTGATGAATTCGCTCATTGCTTCATCGGTACCGTTTTCTTCGACAAAGGCCTTGATCTGCTCACCGAACTTGCGCAGTTTGGCGCCGTTATCCATCAGAATCTTGCGGCCCAGCAGATCGAGCGACTGAATGGTGTTGGTGCCTTCATAAATCATGTTGATGCGGGCGTCGCGCACATACTGCTCCATGCCCCATTCGGAAATGAAACCGTGGCCGCCATACACCTGCATACATTCGGAAGCCGCCACCCAGGCGTTATCGGTCAGGAATGCCTTGATGACCGGAGTCAGCAAGGCCACCTGGTCGCCGCAATCTTTGCGCACGTCTTCATCCGGATGATTCAATTCCTTGTCGAGCTGCAGCGCTACGTAAGAGCAGAAAGCGCGCGCGCCTTCGGCATACGCCTTGGCGGTGAGCAGCATGCGGCGCACATCAGGGTGCACGATAATCGGATCGGCCGGTTTGTCCGGGAATTGCGCACCTTTGAGGCTGCGCATCTGCAGACGGTCTTTGGCGTATACCAGCGCGTTCTGATACGCGATTTCGGTAATGCCCAGACCCTGCATGCCCACGCCCAGACGGGCTGCATTCATGAATACGAACATGGCGTTCAGACCTTTGTTCGGGCCGCCGATGAGCCAACCGGTGGCGTCGTCCATATTCATCTGGCAGGTTGAATTGCCGTGAATACCCATTTTTTCTTCGATCGCGCCGCACGTAATTGGATTGCGCGCGCCGACTTTGCCATCGGCAGTCGGGAGAAATTTAGGCACGATGAACAGTGAAATTCCTTTCGAACCTTCCGGTGCGCCGGGCAGACGTGCCAGCACCAGATGGACGATGTTTTCCACCAGATCATGCTCGCCGGCTGAAATGAAAATCTTGTTGCCGGTAATTTTGTAGCTGCCTTCAGCCTGTGGCTCGGCCTTGCTGCGCAACATGCCCAGATCAGTGCCGCAATGCGGCTCGGTCAGACACATCGTGCCGGTCCATTCACCGGAAACCAGTTTGGTCAGATAGGTTGCCTTCTGTTCAGGTGTGCCGTGCTCATGGATGCATTCGTAGGCGCCATGCGACAGACCCGGGTACATGGTCCAGGCCTGATTGGCCGAATTCATCATTTCGTAGAATGAATTGTTGATGATCAGTGGCAAACCCTGACCGCCGTATTCCGGATCGCACGACAGTGCCGGCCAGCCGGCCGCAACGTACTGCTCATAAGCGGCCTTGAAACCTTTTGGCGCAGTCACGGACTGGTCATCTTTATTGTAGTGGCAACCTTCGCGGTCACCCGCATGGTTCAGCGGGAAGATCACCTGGGAAGCGAACTTGCCGCCTTCTTCCAGAACCTGATTGATGATGTCGGTATCAATATCTGCGAACTTAGGCAGTTCTTTCAATTGTTCTTCGGCATGCAGTAACTCGTGCAGTACGAATTGCATGTCGCGCAGAGGTGCTATGTATTGGCCCATCATCGTCTCCTGAAAATTTCTTGGCTAAAAAGGTAAAAAGGGTATAAAAAGTGCTGAAAAAAGCGTCAAGCCGTTTGGGCCTTCCGGGGTTTGGTTTGCTGCTGGCTCGCGCCATAATCTTTGATTAATCGCTGAAATCCGTTTTGCGCGCGCTCAAAACTGGACGGTATTTTTAGAAATCGCGCATCGTGATGCAAAGCCAGAATCAATCCGTACATTTCAAATACCAGCTGGTCCGGATTGGTATCGGCCTTCAGGTCGCCACATTCAATGGCCTGTTCCGTGGCGCGCCGCAACGCCTGTTGCCACATAGTGACCATTCCTGACAGTTTCTCACGCAATTCGCCCGGCCGGTCATCGTATTCCACTGCGCCACTGATATAAATACAGCCGGATGCGATTTCTTCCGAAACCCGGTTCACCCAGTTGGCAAACATGGTCTTCAGGCGTGGCAGGCCACGTTGCTGCGCCATGCTGGGGTAAAACACTTCCTGTTCAAAATTGGCATGATACAGGCGGATCACTTCCATCTGGAGCTCTTCACGTGAACCGAAGTGGGCAAAAACGCCCGACTTGCTCATTTGCATCTGATCGGCCAGCAAACCGATAGTCAGACCTTCCAAGCCGTCACGCGCAGCCAGCGTCAGCGCCGTGTCGAGAATGGCAGCGCGGGTCAGTTCACCCTTGCGTGGGGTGCCTGTGCGGAGGGGCTTGGTGGTCGTTGCCATGAATAGTTGGTTTTATGCCTGAAATAAAAAAATAATCGAACGACCGTACTATTATTCACGGCAGGTTAAAAGTCAAACGGGAAATCGACTTTAGAAGGGTATTTCTACAACAGCGTTAAATTGGTTTACTTGTTAATTTCACATGAAGTCTTCAACAGCGATAAACCTTATTAAAGCACTATAGATAAAAAACGCACAACCGTACCAAAATTTTCGATGCCACGAAATGTTTTCATAATCAGCCAGCAGAATTTGTTCGCTTTCAGACATACCGTGCAAAATGGCCTGACCCAGCTGGGCGGCAAAGTCATGATCTTTAATCAGAATATTGGCTTCCTGATTGATCAGCAGCGACAGCGCGTCGCAGTTGCACGAACCGATCGTGCACCATTCGTTATCCACCGCGGCGACTTTGGCATGCAGCTGCGACTTGCGGTATTCAAAGATTTCGACGCCCTGTTTTAACAGTTTCGGGTAATACGAATGAGCCACGGCATCCTGCACTCTGAAGTCACCGCTGCCAATCACCAGAGTCACGTGCACGCCGCGCCGGGCTGCTTCGATCAGCGCGTTTCTGAATTTACGGCCCGGGGCGAAGTAGGGCGTGGCGATCAAAACCCGGGTTCTGGCATTGCCCAGCGCGTGCAGATAGGCCTTTTGGATGGTGCGCCGGTACAGAAAATTGTCACGCGGGGCCAGTCCGGCCACCACTGACAGATGCGGTACCGGTCTGCGTTCGCGCTGCGGCAGCAGCATTTTGAGACGTCGGCGCCAGTTCAGTCGCCCGGTTTTTTGCCACTGGTCCGACATCAGCTTATGGATTTCCGCTACCAGCGGGCCGGTGATCGACGCGGCAAAATCCCAGCGTGGAAATTCCAGCACGTGTTTGTTTTCGCCTTCGGCAAACAGGTCATGATTGATATTGATACCGCCGATGATGGCCAGCCGCTGGTCCACTACGAACAGCTTTCTGTGGGTGCGGGAAAAGCCGCGCAGGAACCACGGGTTGTAGCGCCGGAACTGCACACCACCGGCGGCAAAGCTGGAGGCCAGTTCCCTAGAACGCTGGTTGCCGGTACCGAGCCAGTCGGCAATCACATGCACGGCCACGCCCCGGTGCGCAGCCCGACACAGCGCGTCATGCACCAGCATGCCGGTGATGTCTTCGGAAAAAATATAGGTTTCGAGGTAAATCTCGGTTTGCGCAGAATCGATGGCGGTTATGAGCGCCGGAAAAAAATCCACGCCGCTGTGCAGTAGCGTCAGACGGTTATTTTCGGTAAAGATGACGTTGCGTTGCAGACCCATAGGTTCCCTGACGGTTACAACTCCAAATCCGCGGTAAGCGGTGCATGATCCGACAATGAGCGCCACGGTGCACCTTTCAATACCTGCGCCGATTTGATTTTGATGCCGCGTACATAAATGCGGTCCAGCATGAACACCGGAGCGCCCACAGGAAAGGTTCTGGCCGCTTTGGGCTGTACGGTCGCCGATGGTGCAGACAGATGTTCAAAAACCTCTTCCACACCCAACGCAACGCGTAATGGTTCGCTCAGATGATTGCGCCAGTCGTTGAAATCGCCGGCAATCACCAGCGGTGCGTCAGGCGGAGTTTCGGTGCGAATGGCCTCGATGAGCAGATCGGTCTGGCGGCGCCGGCCACCGGCAAACAGGCCGAAGTGCACCACGTAACAATGCACTTCGCGCTGTGGCATCTGCACGACGCAGTGCAGGATGCCGCGCTCTTCAAAACGGTGATCCGAGACATCGCGGTTCTGGTGGTGCAGTATCGGATAGCGGCTGAGCAGCGCATTGCCGTGATGACCGTGCTGGTACACCGCATTCATGCCGTAGGCGGCAGAGCGGCGGTCACCAGCCAGGAAATCATGCTGCGCCTGGGCCGGCCAGTGTTCATGGCGCGCCGCACGCCGGTCATGCTGGCCCTGTACTTCCTGCAAAAACAGCAGGTCGGCATCCAGCGTTTCCAGCGCGCTGCGCATGTCATGGATGCGCGGCTTTTGGGCGAACCAGCTCACACCCTTGTGTATGTTGTAGGTGGCGACGTGGAGTTTCATCTGGCTTTGATCCGATCGGGCAATTGCAGAATGGCTTCGGCATTCGAGGCTGAAAAGCAGCAGTCGGCCGCTTCGCGGTACGGCAGCCAGCGGTATTGACGATGTTCGCGTGCAGCCAGCGTAACAGGCATGATGTGTGGCACGGTCAGTCCAAAAACATGTTCGGTATTTTTGGTTATGCCCGGCGCATAGCGGTGGCGCCAGACCGGATAAATTTCATACACATTCTGCATATGCCAGTCCTCCAGATTAAACAGCGTGGTATCCAACCCGGTTTCTTCCATGACTTCGCGGCGAGCCGTGTCGGCAGTGGCTTCGTTCAGGGTGTCTTTGGAACCGGTTACCGATTGCCAGAAACCTTCTTTGTCTACCCGTTCAATGAGCAGCACCTGCAGATCAGGTGTATGGATTACCACCAGTACTGATTCGGGAATTTTGTATGTCATATCTATTTGGTTAATTTGCATGCGAACCCATAATAAACCAATAAAAAAAGGCGCGACATAATTAACGTCGCGCCTTTTTTGTGAGTCAGACCAATTAAGCTTTGACTACCGGTTCAGTAGCCCGCAGCCGGATATGCAGTTCACGCAGCTGCTTTTCATCCACGCTGGACGGCGCCTGGGTCAGCAGGCACTGGGCGCGCTGGGTTTTAGGGAAGGCGATTACGTCGCGGATCGATTCGGCACCGGCCATCATGGTCACGATTCGGTCCAGACCAAAGGCCAGACCACCGTGCGGTGGCGCGCCGTATTGCAGAGCGTCAAGCAGGAAGCCGAACTTTTGCTGGGCTTCTTCGGCCTGAATGTTCAGGGCGCGGAACACCTTGCTCTGGACATCGGCGCGATGGATACGGATTGAACCGCCACCCATTTCCCAGCCGTTCAGGACCAGATCGTAAGCTTTGGCGATACATTTGCCCGGATCGGTTTCGAGGAAATCTTCATGGCCGTCTTTCGGTGCCGTGAACGGATGATGGCAGGCGAACCAGCGCGCGCTTTCTTCATCGTATTCAAACATCGGGAAGTCAACCACCCACAACGGTTTCCAGACATTCTCGAACAGGCCGTTGGCCTTGCCGAATTCGCTGTGACCGATCTTGACACGCAGCGCGCCAATGGCATCGTTGACGACTTTGGCCTTGTCGGCACCAAAGAAAATCAGATCGCCGTTTTCGGCACCGGTGAGTTCAATAATCTGCGCCAATGCGGCATCGTGCAGGTTTTTAACGATAGGGGACTGCAGACCTTCGCGACCGGCCGCCTTGTCGTTGACCTTGATATAAGCCAGACCCTTGGCACCATAAATACCGACGAAATGGGTGTAGGCATCGATTTCAGAACGCGGCATGGCGCCACCACCGGGAATGCGCAGACCAACCACGCGACCACCAGCCATATTGGCCGCACCGGAGAATACTTTGAAATCCACGTCTTTCATGACCGCAGTCAGTTCGGTAAATGCCAGCTTGACGCGCATGTCCGGCTTGTCGGAACCATACATGCCCATGGCGGTAGCGTAATCCATGACCGGGAACTTGCTGCCCAGATCGACGGCCAGACATTTATTGAAAATCAGACGGATCATGTCTTCAAACAGATCGCGGATTTCCTGTTCGGACAGGAACGAGGTTTCGCAGTCGATCTGGGTGAATTCAGGCTGACGGTCAGCGCGCAGATCTTCATCGCGGAAGCATTTGGTAATTTGATAGTAACGGTCAAAGTTGGCCACCATGAGCAACTGTTTGAACAACTGTGGCGACTGTGGCAGCGCAAAGAACTGACCGGCATTGACGCGCGACGGCACCAGATAATCGCGCGCGCCTTCCGGAGTCGATTTGGTCAGCATCGGTGTTTCAACGTCGATAAAACCCAAATCATCCAGATAACGGCGCACTTCCATGGTGACGCGGTGCCGCAGCTTCAGATTGTTTTGCATCTGCGGACGACGCAGATCCAGTACGCGATGCGTTAAGCGGGTGGTTTCGGACAGGTTTTCATCATCGAGCTGGAACGGCGGCGTAACCGACGGATTCAACACTTCCAGTACCTGACACAGCACTTCAATTTTGCCGGAATTCAGATTGGCATTGACGGTGCCTTCCGGGCGGTTCTGCACCACACCGGTTACCCGCAGGCAGAATTCATTGCGCACGCTTTCCGCAGCGGCAAATACGTCGGCCTGTTCCGGCGCACAGACGATCTGCACCAGACCTTCGCGGTCGCGCAGATCAATAAAAATAACGCCGCCGTGGTCGCGACGACGATGTACCCAGCCGCACAGGCTGACAGTTTGATTCAGCGCGGCTTCGGTAGTTTGGCCGCAGTAATGTGTTCGCATCGACATAGTGGTAGTTCCGGTTAAAAAGTGATTCAGATAATGGTAATTAATGGACCGGCTTGACCGGAATAAAATCCGGTGCCACCACACCCATGGAAACGATATGCTTCAAGGCGACTTCCACGCTGATTTCCAGTTCGATGATTTCCGCTTTGGGCACCATCAGAAAAAATCCGGAAGTCGGGTTCGGCGTGGTCGGCACGTAAATATTGACCAGATCAGCCGGCAAATGCTTTTGCACCACATAGGCTGGCGTACCGGTCACAAACGCGATAGTCCACACGCCGGGACGTGGATACTGCACCAGCACGGCGGTGCGGAACGCATTGCCGTCCGAGGAAAACAGCGTGTCGGAAACCTGTTTGACGCTTGAGTAAATTGAATTCACGATCGGGATCCGGTTCAGTATCTTTTCCCAGATCTCCAGCACGTAATTACCAACGATATTTCTGGCCAGCAGTCCGGTCAGTAAAATAATCAGCAGGGTGAGGATGGTGCCGACGCCGGGAATATGTGCACCGAGCAGCGCTTCAGGACGCCACTGTGCCGGCAGCAGCAGCAAGGACTGGTCCATGACGCCGATGACCGAATGGATCACCCACAGGGTAATCGACAGCGGGACCAGGATCAGCAGACCGGTGATGAAATATTTTCTTAACATGTGTTTTTAATTGAATCTTATTTGGTTGTCGTGCTGGGTGCGTTTGATCCGGTGCCTGAATCGGCGCTGCCGGTCTTGGCAGGTTCTGCAGTGCCTGCTTCGGAGGCCGGCTTGGCATCGGTAGCAGGAGCAGAAGTGCCGCCTGAGCCGCCCTTGAAGTCGGTTGCATACCAACCGGAGCCTTTGAGCTGAAAACCGGCTGCGGTGACCTGTTTTTTAAATTCCGGCTTGCCGCAGGAAGGGCAATCGGTCAATAACGGGTCGGACATCTTTTGCAAAACGTCTTTGGCAAAACCACAAACGGCGCAACGGTAGGCATAAATCGGCATTTTTATTCTCGAAAACACATCAAGCCCGTGATTATAAAGGTTTTCTCTTACGGAAACGACATAAACTGCGCATCCTCTCTGCGGATAAGTTTTCTAAAAAGGCAACTTCACGCAACGGGTCAGCAGCGGCTGCAAATATTTGGGCATTTACTTGCTTTATGAGCAACCAAACAAACAAAACCGGATTTTGAACGCCGATGTTGTCATGATGTTCAAATGAAACAATTTGTAATGCCGGTCATCGCGTAAGTAAAAACCCTCGTTAAGGCATCATGTCGGAGGCAACGGCATAAAGAAAAGAACAGCAGCTACTCATTTTAAACAGGAAAAAATCATGAAAACAACAACCCGCATCACAATGACTCTGGCAGCATTCGCAACCGCAACCACTCTGCTGGCCGCACCGGTTTTTGCACAGGACACCCAATGGCAGAAAGATCATCCACGTCGTGAAGAAGTAAACAACCGTCTGGAAAATCAGAACCAACGTATTACCAAGGAAAAGAAAGAAGGCGAAATCACCAAGGCACAGGCACAAAATCTGCGTGCCAATGACAAAGCGATACGCGGTGAAGAAAAACAGATGGCATCTCAGAATGGCGGCCACATCACCAAGGCAGAAAAGAAAGCTCTGAACCAGCAGTTGAATGAAAACAGCAAGGCTATTGGTAAATAAAGCGTCAGCAGTTTTTTACCAATCTAAAATGCCCGGTCTCCTCCAAACGGACCGGGCATTTTTCATCTGGGCTGCCGTTATTCGCGCACCAGCTTTTGCAACGCCTCAGGGTTGACAATGATGAGCCGGTGCTGGCCTTTTTTGATGATGCCTTGCTGCGCCAGCATTAACAGGGTGCGTGTGACGGTTTCGCGGCTGGTGTTGATGATGTTGGCGATATCCTGATGGGTGGGAAGGTTCTCCACTACTTCTTCTTCGCCCGGCTTTTTTTCTTTCATGAAGTCGAGGAACGTGTAAATGCGTTTGGAGGTGTTATGAATGCTGAGCAGAGCGCGAAATTCAGAATCGCGCTGTACTTTTTCTGCCAGAAAACGCAACATCTGGTTGGCCACCGAGGGAGAATGTGACAGTAAATGCAGTGCAGTCGCGCGCGGCAGCAAGCCAACCAGAACCGGAGTGAGCGCCACCACCGAGGCGGACCGTAATGTACCGTTGATCACCGCGATTTCACCAAAAAAATCGCCCGGCGCCAGAGTGCGCAAGCCAATGGCCCGACCATCTTCGGTAATGTCGATCACCTGCAACTGACCCGACAGCAAAAATAGCAGACTGTCACCACTGGCTCCTTTTTGCAGCACCACATCACGTTTGTTGTACTGGCGCAGCCGCAGCTCGTTGCGCACGGTGAGCATTTCTTCCTCGCTCAGGTTGGCCAGCAGCGGGATTTTGCGTAAATGAATCTGGATATTGACCTGGCTGTTCGGGTCCTTCGGATCTTTGGCCGTGGCCGGCACGTCGGCCACGGCAGGTGTCTGGGGCACCTTGAGCTCAACCGACGGTAATTGTTTACTTGAATCCATGCAGTCTTTCAAATCGATTAGTTTTGCAATATCAGTGGCGCGCACAATACCGCGGCCAGTATGCCGGCAGTATTGGCGCCGATGTCGCGCCAGCAGAATTTACGGCCAGGCACCCAATTTTGCAACATTTCAATTGCCCATCCGGCAATCAAAAGACCCAGCAACCAGAATCGCAGTTCTGCCCAATTGGCTGCGAGGTGTTCGGCAAGCAGGGTGAGCAGGCCGAACGCCAGAAAATGGAGCAGTTTATCATTCGGCAACAGCGGCAGCCAGTGCGCGGGTAACAGACAGCCTATGATGACCGCAAGCAGTCCCATTAAAAAAATACAAAATTCCCAAGTCATAATGCCTATCGGTATGCTTCAACTGTTGATTTTGATGTGCGGATGATAATGTCGTGCCTAGAAATTATCCCAGCGCCAGCTGACCTGAATCAGCCGGCTATTATATTGAAACAAAGGGATGTTCTCCCTATTTGTTACCTGGCGGTATTCCAACAACAACGTATGGTGAGGCATGAGCGGCAGTATCAGTGCTGCGCGCAACAGTGATGTGTCCTGATCGCGTTTCACGTCGATGAGTCCCGGTGAATAGACTGCATCGCTGCGCCAGCTCTGGCGCGTCAGACCGAGTTCACCGGCCAGCTGATCGGTCAGGCGGGTATGCAACTGTACGCCGCCATACCAACCCTGCCGGTCGCCGCCCAGACGCTCGGCGTTGCCATGATCTTCCAGCAAACCGATTGTCGATTGTACCTGGCCCCAGTAATCATGGTAATCAAGTGTCGTGCCCAGATCCAGTGTGGTGCCGTCGAAATGGACCTGGGTCGGATACTGCACATGGACCAGACTGCCGGTTGCGGACCAGTCGAAATGCTCAGGCAGGTTAAATGGGGGTGATACCCGCAGTTGCAACTGGGCCTGGCGCTGGTAGAGTTCCCCGCCCAGTCGGACTGCGCCGACAGCAACTGTGCCCAAGCCGCGCCAGTTGCCGAGTTGCCATGGCCGTTGCAGACCGAGCATGAGTGAGATGGTGTCCTGCGCGCTGACCGTATCGGCAGCACGGGCGCGCAACTGGGTAATGGCCAGCGTGCCCTGGTCGTCCAGCGCTTCAATATAGTCACCTGCCAGCGAGGTGTAGTAATCAGGCTGTGGCAGGTAAGTGGGCGCCAGTTCCCATTGAATCAGATTGATACCGCTGCCGGTGTTGAAAAAACGACTGTCTGCACCCTGATTGATATTGCTGTCATGCCCACGTCCGAGAGTCAGCGCCAATTGCCTGCGTTGTACCGTTGGTACATTGCAGCCGCGCGCACGATAGGTTGCAATGACCTCCATGATGCCCGGCGGCGGTGCGAAGCGCAGCTCTATTTCATGAAACAGGCGTTCCGCCTCGGAGGCGTGTCCCAGTTCGCACTGACTGATGGCCAGATCGAGCCAGGCACCGGCGTGCAGGGGTTCTTGTTCGAGGAAGCGCATCAACAGTGCCGAGGCCTCCTCCTGGTGCCCCTCGGCCAGAGAATGCATCGCTTCCAGATACAGCTCTTCCTGTGCCACCGGCGGGATAGCTGAGATCTGCGCTGTGGCCGGCCCGGCCAGCAGCAATCCGGTCAGCGCGGCCGCGCCAACCCAGCCCAACAAGCGTCGCTGCATCCGGAATACCATCATGCGGCGCTCTCCAGCGTATACAGCTGACTCGGGTGTTCCTTGCCGCGTAACTGGCGCTGGCCCAGCGCCGTGAAGCGGTGGCGGGTGGCGCGGCTGACGGTGCCTGCGCCGACAATTATGTCGTGCGGAAATTCGCGCGCCGCCTGCTCAAGTCGGGAAGCAGTATTGACGCTGTCGCCCACGGCGGTATAAATGCTGCGCATCGATGTGCCAAAGTCGCCGGCCATGGCCAGCCCGCTTTCAATGCCGATGCGCACCCGCAGCGGCGGTTTGCCAAAGGCCATGCGCGTGCTGCTGAGTTCCTGCACGGCGCGCACTATCTGCTGGGCTGCATCCAGCGCCAGATCGGCGTGGTCGGCATTGGGCAGTGGCGCACCCCAGAAGGCCACCAGACCGTCGCCGGTATATTTGTCCAGCGTGCCATGTTTTTCCAGTACCGGCCGGGTCAGGCAATCCAGAAAATCAGTGGTCAGTCTGGCTGCCTCCTCAATCGAGAGCGATTCAACCTGGGCCGAATAGCCTTCCATATCTGCGATCAGGGTGGTGATTTGCAGCTCGCGCGGCGCCAGCGGATCTTCCAGATTGCTGCGCAATAATTCGTCCACCACTTCGTGCGCCACGTATTGGCGCAGGGTACCCAGCAGCCGGCGCGATCGTTGTTGCGTGAGTTGCCATTGGAACGGCACGGCCACGGCCAGCAGGAACAGGTTCGACAGCAACGGCCCTGTAGTAGAAAACGCCGGATCGTGCGGAGTGATGAAATAGGCCAGCACCAGCCAGATCAGGGAGGTAAGCGCCAGCATTGCCACATTGAAGGCGGCCGACAGGCGCGGCAACGAATAGGCGGTCAACAGTGTGATGCAGACAGAAAACACCAGCGCAATCCATGCTCCGGGCCAAAGTGCCGGGGCATGACCTGCGGCGCGCTCGAATAAAGAACTGAGCAGCGCGGCGTGTACCAGTATCCCGGCGGTGGACGGGTTAAGTGGCGTCGCCACCCGGTCGCCCAGACTCAGTGAGGAAGAGCCGATCAACACCAGGCGTTTGGCGATTAACTCCACCGGCACGCTTTGCTCAAGAATGTCGGCCGCCTTGGCAACGGTAAAGGCGCTCCACTGGCGCGCATAAGGCACCCGAACAAAACCTTCCACGGCATCGTGCGGCAGGGCGGGTCCGCCGGCGCAGCAGTCAAACAGCGCGCGCGCCAGAGTGGGATAGCGCCGCCCAAGAAAGTAGGTTGACATCGGAACAAAGCGCAACACGCCATCCGAATCGAGCCGTACGCCGATATTGCCGATCTGGGCAACCTGGGCCAGCGCAGGATAGTTGCCTATATAACCGTAGGCAGGGGCAGAACCGCCGGCACTGTCGACTGCAATGCCACCGGACAGCATGCCACTGTGCAGCGGTTGGACACGTTCCTGATAATCGAACAGCTGCGCCACCACCACCGGTCCGAAGCGTGCCAGCATTTGCATGCGCAGATCGCCCTCGGCGTCCTGTGGCTTTTCCTGCAAGATATCGAGCGCCACGCCACGTGCGCCGTCGGCCAGTAAGATCTCCACCAGTTCGGCCAGTCGTGCACGCGGCCATGGCCATGGATAGCGGGTCAGGCTGGTTTCATCAATATCCACCACCAGAATGCGCGACTCGGGCGTAGCAACAGCCTGCATTGAAATAAAGCGGTCGCGCAACCATTCATTGGCAAAATGCGCCGTCGACGGTGCGGGCAGCCATTCTGAGTAAACAGTCAGAAAGAGGGCAGCCATTGCGATGCAAGCGCGCAACAGAGTCGATAGTTTCATAAAGGTTGGCAGTTTGGCGTGCAGACTGTGCCGTTTGCAGTAGTTGTCTCAGAGTAAAATAGCCGCGAAGTATAACGCCTTGTGTTCATTTGTACTACCAGTTGCCCTATTTGGCATCGCTGTTTCGTCAGTTTGGAAAGCCAATGCTTACCCCCGGCGCGGTGCACCGGCCAGGTTTTTTGCGTCCTCAATTTTAAAAGCACTTCGTACCGCGTCCACAATGGCCTGGGCAATATCTTCGTTATTTAAATGAGGAAATTCCTTAGCCAACTTCGACGATACAACCCAGTTGTTCTCTCTGACAGAACGAATAATTCGATCAATTGACGTATCGGGCGCTTCAACGATTTCTTTGAGGTTTCGCCTGGCTTGATGAATGTTGCGCATATATTGCGCTTCATCATTCATTTCCGTTTCGATGGTCTGCTTTATAACGCCAAATAAATATTCAGTGTGCGAAGTCAGATCCGGATAGCGCCATGCAGGCAGCATTTCCTCGTAACCTGAAAATTCAAAGTTGGAATGCACACCATCCGGGTACACCGTATCTTGGGCAAACCGGTATTTATCGGCACATTTGTTCATTAAGGGTCTGGAAAAATACTCAAGACTATTATCGTATCCAGCTCTGGCTGCCGCCGTAGTCGTGATGGTTGCGGAAATCGGCAAAATGAATGGCGCCGGGATAGCGTTATCCCGGCGCAATACATCATTGACCAGAAATCGCGAAATTCTTCCATTTCCATCCGACATTGGATGGATATAGACAAAACCAAAGGAGCAGATTGCGGCCCGGATGATCGATGATTTCCCGGTCGTCACCTTTAATGTGTATCGCAGGCCATCAAGCAAAGAATCGATGCGAGTGAAATGTGGTGTTATATAGTCAACAACGTCCTGATATCCACCCGAGTGGCCAACAAAAACAGGAGACTTTCGCAATCCATAGTTGAGCGCATTTTCACCAAGAATGGCGGACTGCAGCTCTGCCAAGGCTTTACCGGTTAATGGATCATCCTCTATGACACGTTTAAATACTGCCCATTTGAAAATGAAGGCGGATTTTCCTGAGCAAATGACGCAGGTTAAAAAACGCATTTCGATGAAGGTGTCAAAAATAATGGCAGAGGAATTTCGAGCTATCGTTGAATCTTCATCATCAACCAAGACCGAAATGCTAAAGTCGTTGGTTGCAGAAATTAAAGCCGAAATTTTGGATAAGGCCAAACCGAAGCATATGGCTGAGCTTAGAACGCTGTCTGTTGTATCAGCTTGTTAGTCAAATCAGCGATGTTGATTTGTTATCATAACTAAAGGCCGGTGTCTGCGCCATATGTTTAGTACGCCAATTTTCACCGAGGTTCGGTGACTCTGAAATGCTTGTAACTGTCCGATCGAAGTAGTGTGACGTAAATCTTCGTTCGCGAAAGCCAGGGTCACGAAAGCCAGGGGTACCCAATCTAACACTGCCAAACCAAATTCTTCACAACGCAAAAGTCCAGCACTCAACTATTTTCAGGGGGGTGTCCTGAATTTTGTGTAAACGGCTATTGGCGCGACTTTTATTTCTCCTGCCGATCTATTCAAACTGAATGCAGCGGTTGCGCCACCAATCGAACGCCGAGCGCTTCACACACACGACGGATAGTTTCAAAGCGTGGTGCGCTTCCAGGTCTTAGTGCCTTGTACAAGGCTTCACGTGCAATTCCGGACTCGCGAGCAACCTCTGACATGCCGCGTGCGCGCGCAATATCTCCAATCGCCGCTGCCAACAATCCCGCGTCGTTCTCTTCCAGAACAGCAGTCAGATACGCAGCGACCTCTTCTTCATTGTGCATATACTCGGTCGCATCAAATTCCGGGATGTCTGAAACTTTGATTTTCTTGGCCATTTTTAATCCTCCAGCAACTTCGCCAATTCTTTGGCTTTTCTGATGTCTGCTTTTTGTGTGGATTTATCCCCACCGCCGAGCATTACGATGATTACTTCCCCACGCCACACATAGTACATCCGCCATCCTGGGCCAAAATGCTCCCGCATTTCAAATACCCCTTCCCCTACCGCTTCAACATCACCCAAATTTCCGAGCTGCACCTTCCGTAGTCGTTTGACGAGGCGTTGTCGTGCCAGTCCATCTTTCAGGCTGGCTAGCCATTCGGCGAACTGATCAAGCCGTTTTACAGTATAGGTCATGAATCAAGTGTAATCGTATGATTACAACAGTGCAAGCGAAACGGGTTCTGCAAAATCTCTCAGGCCAATTTAGCGCATATCGTTAATTAATCCCAGGGGAACGTCGAACGGCAGTCCTTACCTGCTTCCCACCCTGCTTTACTAGCCCACGGTTACCGTCAGATGTTTTTTACTTCTGCAGTGCACCAAATAAAAATCAGATTTCCCCATCCTCAATCATTCTGGTCAGTATGCCAATGTCCGCGCCGTAATTTTTCGATTCTTCTGAATCAACACCGATCAGGTCTTGATCGTTATTCGTACTCACTAAACTAGTGAAACCAACCATGTGTCGACCCAAATGGGTCGCGATACAGGGGTGCGTCGCCCGAACGCTGGTTGCTTTTTGCTTTTCTTGTGTGCACCTTCGGAGAATAGCAATTTGGCGCGCAAGGCTTCGAATGAATAAGTCTCGGAATAATTGTTCACGCGACCCCCACTTGCCGAAGTTTTCGGACCCGCAGCTCGTACAGACAGATTGAACTGCAATCGGTTCGGACGTAACGTGATAATCATGAAATGATTCATCTATCCGCACCACTCGAAATGCCGGCAAATTTAGAAAATCGGTTGCCATTACCGAATCTTTGGTGGCGTCGATTTTGTGACAGTCTTTTCTTGGATAATTTGAACATCTGGATGACATTCGACCATAAACTGCATCATCTCTGCACCGTCTTTTTTTAGGTAAAATTGCACCAATTTTTCATTGAACTCTGCACGTTTTGCTGCTGGAACGCTTATTGCGTCGATGCCTGCCGACATCAAAACTCCATTCATAACGAACCGTGATGTGCGCCTGTTGCCGTCAAAGAAAAACTGCTGCAAAGCTCCAAACAGAAAAAACGCCAGAGCCCGTTCAAATGGGGCGTTAATATGAAGATTTAGTGCTTTTACACCTTGCTCAAACACTTTTTTTAACTCTGGAGCACCTTTTAAAGTCGCTAAAGGAACAGGTTGACCATAAGATCCCAATCCAACATGGGGAGTATAGTTAATCTCATCACCTTCTCCTCGGAAATGTCCCCACTCTAACGCCTCATTTCTCGCAACGATTGCGTGCAATTGGCGGAACGTTTCTTTGTTTAACACAAACGCATTACTTTTAACGATATGCAAAAGTTGCCTTGAACTTTCTGCAAGGTTCAGAACTTGTTCCTGATCTGAAATTTTTCGCCCGCCTACGGTAATTCCGTCAAGAATAGTTTGAACCTCTGGGTAAGTGAATGGATTTCCCTCCAGAACACTGGCATCCCAAACAAATTCAGGCAGCATTCGATTAAATCGAAAGCAAACTCGCTCAATTGAATGAGACGGAACATCGCTGGGAACGGTTGAACGATCCCAACAAAATCCAAGTGATTCAAATAATTCCATTCTGGGTTCCCAACAATAAAATCCGCATACCCTCGCACAGTTGTTGGCGCGCATCGAATTTTGACCCCCGATTTACATTGGTGCGGCAAAGCTTCTCAACCACGGCTCAAGATGAGCAAAGTTAAATGTGCCTGACTCAAACATCGGTATCATTTCCGCGAAGATTGTCATTGGTGGGCGTTGTAATTGCCCCCATTGATGCGTAAAAAAGTATCTGTCGCAGCAAAAGCGATGCGTTTGTTGCCATCAGTGAAGGGGTGATTGTTAGCAAGGCTTTCAAACAGCGCTGCGGCCTCGCCAACAATATCTTGGTAGTAGCCTATCTGCGGCCGATAAAGGGCTGCCTCAAGTGCGCCGGCATCACGCAATCCGCAATCGCCCCCATAACGTTGAATCAGCACTGCGTGCATGCCAAGCACATCGGCAACTGTTAAATAATCGCGTTGCACGACTTATTTTGCCAGTTCGCGATAAAGGCTGTCGAACTCTTGCAGGCTAGATGCAAACGACTCAACGACATGCCGGCGCGGACGATCCTTTTGTTGCCTGTCGATGTATTCTCGCAGCGCTTCATCGAGAACCGCCTGAAACTGGCGCCCTTGACTCTCTGCAATTTGACGAAGTGCGGCTAGCACGTCTGGCGCAGCTTGGGATGAAAATTTTTCGTGGATGATGCCATTCATAACAAGCTCCATCTTGATTTATCTTGATGTGTCATGATAAATCAAGGCTTGCGTCTGGGCTGCCGTATTTTTGACGATCTTCACGGGGCATCGGGCTATCGTCGTGCGCAACAAATGAAACGACAAGCTTGCCAAATTTGAACTATTGAAACAGCAGAGCCAGTCGCCCCCCGAGCCAAACAACCCAAACCTGTGGCGCCAATCCACCGCAAATTAACTATTTGTGACCACCATCACATACTTTTGGTAAAGATAGCGGATAATCTGCACGGGGAGAGAAATACATGTTCAGCCGATCGATCACAAATTTTGCTATAGCCATCAGCCTGTTCTGGTGCACTTTTGCATGGGCTGGCGAAGCCGGCACAGTGGTGTTCGTAGCAGGCCAGGTACAGGTAACCAACCAGCCCGCGGTACTGAATCTGGCGGTGCAGGAGGGCGATGAGCTCACTACCGGTGCCGACGGCTATATATATGTAAAAACCATCGACAACGGCTTTCTGGTGCTGCGCCCCAACAGTGCTGCGCGCATCGTCACCTATCAGGTTGATGGCCAGAATCCGTCCAATACCCACGTTAAACTCGAACTGCTCAAAGGCGTGGTGCGCAGTATTTCCGGCGACGCGGTCAAGCACGCGCGCCAAAATTTCCGTTTTAATACTCCGGTAGCTGCCATCGGCGTGCGCGGTACCGACTTTATTGTTTATTCCGATGAACAGACTTCCCGGGTAGTAGTGGTCTCGGGCGGTGTGGTTATGAGCGGCTTTGTCGGTGCCTGCAGTGCCGACGGTACTGGCCCGTGTGAAGGCGGCACCAGCCGTGAACTGTTCGCCAACCAGCGCGGCGTGTTGCTGGAAGTGCAGCGCGGACAGCACATGCCTCAACTGTTGCGCAGTACCGGGTTGTCACCTGATCAGATAGTGCCGCCACGCGCCGATGAACCGGTTGGGAAGGTTGCTGCGGCCATCTTGCCGGCGTTGCCTGTTGCAGACGTCAGCCTGGATGCGCAAAAAGGTGCAAATGTACTTTTGGCCGCGGTGCCTGTGCCCCCTCCTGTGGTGACCCCTCCCGTGGTGACGCCACCGCCGGTCGTGACGCCACCACCGGTGGTGACACCCCCTCCGGTAGTGATCAGCCCTCCTGAAGTCATGTGGGGACGCTGGCAAGCCGTGGCCGGCGCGGCGCCAGATCCGGCGTTTCTGGCCAAACTTAACGGTGGCACTTACGCTGCCCCCGTGTTTCTTGGGCCGTACGCGATTGCGCGTCTGGCTGACCCGACTTTTGTGATGCCCACCGA
>JAYVMW010000027.1:0-9350 GCA_043758755.1 Oxalobacteraceae bacterium | reverse complement strand
GGCACGCTCAGGTTGCGCGCGGGGGCGGGAGTCCTGAGTTCCGACGATGTCCACGACCTTGCAACGTATTTCCACTGACAGATATTGAACAGCGCGATCCGTGGGGTCGCGTTGCTTACAATTGGTGACATAAGCAGCTTTTGACAATCAATAAAATGTGTTTAGATTCGGCATGTGAAAATCAGCGTATAAAAATGCAAAGTAATCGAAACAGGTTTTTTGGTTATCAGCAGCATTGCCTGGTTCTGTTCATGAATTTTGCAGGCCTGTGACCAAATAATATTTAAGGAAATTTCATGCGTTTAATCACGACAATTCTTTGCGGTGGTGCCGGTTCCAGATTATGGCCAGTCTCACGCGAATTGCATCCAAAGCCATTCATTCGCCTCGAAGATGGGCAAAGTCTCCTGCAGAAAGCTTTCCTGCGCGGAGCAGCACTGACCGGAATGACGGATATCATGACAGTGACCAATCGCGAACTTTACTTTAAGACCGAAGACGAATATCGCGAAGTGAATACTGGCAGCATCCCGACCTCGTTTATTCTGGAGCCGTTCGGACGCAATACCGGCGCAGCGATCGCTGCAGCAGCGCTCCAGGTCTCCCAAAAATACGGTGACGATGCCATCATGCTGGTACTGGCTGCCGACCATCTGATTACGGATCAGGCGGCATTCCAGCAGGCGGTACACAAAGCGACCGAACTGGCAACAGCAGGCAAGCTGGTGACCTTCGGCATTGAGCCAACTTGCCCTGAAACAGGTTACGGGTACATCGAAGCAAGCGGGTATCAAGTGCTGCGTTTCGTTGAGAAGCCCAACCTTGAAAAGGCGCAGGAATATCTTGCGTCGGGCCGGTTCCTGTGGAATTCCGGGATGTTTTGTTTTACGGCCGGGGTCATGCTGCAACAGATGGAAAAATATTGTCCACAGATTCTGGCTGCCACGCGCATCTGCATTGAAAAGTCACGCTCTGCCGAGGGCCAGAATTTTACCCATATGGAACTTGATTTCGCTACGTTCGGTGCCATTCCGGATAACTCGATTGATTATGTTGTGATGGAAAAATCCGACCGGGTTGCGGTTGTTCCGTGCGATATCGGCTGGAGTGATATCGGTTCCTGGACGGCGCTCGGTGATCTGTCGGTACCGGACGGCAATGGCAACCGGATTCATGGCGAAACTTTAATGCACAGCACCACTAACTGCACCATTCAAAGCAATGATCGTCTGGTCGGCACGGTTGGGGTCGAAAATCTGATTATTATCGACACACCCGACGCGGTTCTGGTTGCGAACAAAGCCAATGCACAGGACGTCAAGCACCTTTATGCTGAATTAAAGGCCAACGGTCATGAGGCGCATAAATCGCATCGCACGGTACAACGTCCCTGGGGCACGTATACGGTGCTGGAAGAAGGTGAAGGCTTCAAGATCAAGCGTATTGAAGTCAACCCGGGCGCACGACTCAGCCTGCAAATGCACCATCATCGCAGTGAACACTGGATTGTCGTGAGTGGCATGGCGAAGGTCGTCAATGGTGATCAGGAATTGTTTGTCAATACCAACGAATCCACTTACATTCCGGCCGGACACCGGCACCGTCTGGAAAACTCCGGCCTGCTCAAACTGATCGTGATCGAAGTGCAGAGTGGCGCGTATCTGGCTGAAGATGACATCGTGCGGTTTGAAGACAGTTACGGGCGGACCTGATCTGGTATTGCCCGTCCCGTTCCCCGTCCTTCCCACCTAAACCCGTTCCCGCCTAAACCCGCGGGAAGGACGGTGTTTAGACAGGGCGGTCAACCGAAGTCAAAGTCAGCGCCGCACACAACTGTGCCACATTCTGCCCCCACGTCTGGTGCGGCATGGCATGCGATGCCGGCGCCTTGCCGTCTTCAAGCAGAATCAGCCAGGCCTGTATGGCCTCGGCCAGATCGCTCCCCTGAAAGCCATTGAAATAATACGCATGTTCGCGCGCCACTTCGCGAAATACCGGCAGGTCCCTGGCAATGATGGGTAATTCATAGTGCGAGGCTTCAATTAAGGGCAGACCGAAACCTTCGCCTTCGCTGGCAAAAATCAGGCAGGTGCAGCGCTGGTAGAGTTGTTCCAGCTCCGTGTCGCTGGCGTCTTGCAGCCACAGCAGTCGCTTGCCCAATTCCGGGTGGTTGGTGAGGCGTCGCACGATTTCGGGAATGGTGCGTCTGTCGTGATGCGCCAATGGCACCCAACCTTCCTTGCCGACGATGATCAGCCTGTCTTCTGATCCCGCTTTCCAGAGTTGCTCGAACGCGTCCAGTGCCTGCAGGTGACCCTTGCGCGGTTCAATCGTGCCAACCATCAGAAAACTGGTGCCGGAGCCAATCTCGGGTAACCGGTCAACGGCATCCGGAATGGCTGTTGCCGTGTTGAAGTCAGTGCCGTGGTGAATTACGTGCAATGTCGGGCAATTGGTATGCTGCTCGCGAGTCTGTATCCATGCGCGCATTTCATCAGCGACGGACTGTGAGATGCAAATCAGGCGATCGGCGTTTTGTGCTATGCAATCCAGCCAGGCACCATGTACCTGATCGGCGTTGGCGGGGAAAAACTCCGGCCGTAATACCGGCAGCAAATCGTGAATCAGGAAACTGACCTGCACGCCGCGCGCGCGCCAATTGGCGTAAAGTTTGCTGCGCGCTGCCGCCACTACGGTGCTCGGAGAATAGTCGGCGCTGTAGAATTGATCGTTTGGCCCGATGTCGACCGGGGCGTCGAACGCCGCTGCACCGGGCATGTCCAGCAACCGGCAGGTATAACGCTGGGCATACCGATAATGCCACTGGCCACCCTGCTGGCTCAGATACACCGGCTCGACCCGAAAGCCCGGCAGCGGGTGTTGCAGCAGTTCGAGCAACTGGGTGCGTACTACGCGTTCGATGCCGGTCCTGAGGTCGTTTTTTGCAATGGCCGTGACATCAACTAATAACTGGCGCTGCATCAGTGGGTCGGGCGTTCTTGCCAGACACAGGCCGAGCTGCTGCAGCGACGCTTCGTCATGCGCCAGGTCGAGCGAAGTCAGAGACCGTATCAGCGCATGCCGGTCGCTCGATGCCTTTGTATTGGCAAGGTCCAGTGCTTGGGCATATTGCTGAGCGCAGGACTGCGGACTGTGCCGGGTGTGCAGCAAATGCCCGGCCCGTGTGCCCAGCGCAGCGCGTCGTTTTGGGTCGTTCCTGAGCGTTTCCAGTGCCTCGGTCAGTGCGGCCAGCGCGAAGCCGTCCGGCAGCATCCAGACCGTGTCGTCGGGCAGTTCGGCCATCGAACCGTTCGCATTGACGATGGTCGGCAAGCTGTAGTTCATGCAGTCGAGCACTGCTGCAGAGGTTTCGCCGCGTGAAATGCTGCGTAACTGGACGCCGACATCGGCCGCCTGCAGATACTGATGGTAGACGGCTTCGTCACTCCAGCCGGCAATCCGGATGCGATTTTTTGCACCGGCTGCGCGGATCATCGCGCTGATCTGCGCGCCATATTGGCCACCATGGTTGGCACCCACAAAAACCAGTTCGCTTTGCGTATCGGCATGCAGGGATGAGCTGATCCAGGCCTGCAACAGTTCGCAGTTCAATTTGGACGCCGCGATGAAACCGAAACTGCACACCAGAAACGTGTCCGGCCGGATGCCCAGCGCTGCGCGTGCACTGGCACGATCCTGCTGCTTTGGCGCCGAACGGGGCAATGGCACAATGCTCCAGTTGTCCGCTGCCGCCTCACCGTACCATTCCTGTGCCAGGCTTTGCGCATGCTCGGAATGAACGATGACCTGGGTTGCGGCTTCGAGCACCGCAAGATTGCAGGGGTAGCGGCCCTTGGTCTGTTCAAAGTCGTCCTGCACCCGGCTTTCCTGCAGTGCCCGATAGCCATGGGAATGATACAGGGCCGAGGACCAGGCCCCCAGTGCTGCTCCCGTCATTTGGTCGTAGGCCAGTACGGCGCTCAGAAAAAAGTCATGCAGCACCACCACACCCGGATGCTGTTGCAGCAAATTGAACATGTGGCTGTGAAACGGACTGTTACCAAACTGATAGAGGATCTGGTCATACTCGCCGGCGTGCTGCGCGAACCAATCATCCGGGCGTTGCGGCAGTGCTGCCAGTGCAGCAGGCACGGAGACGATGCTTTGTCGCACAATCAGGTCGATGTCGAAATGTTCTGTCAGGGCCGGTAATAATTGCACGGCATAGTCGGCAATGCCGGTGCGTTCGGGTGGCAGCGGTGAAACGAAGGCGAGGCGGCGCTTGCGACCGTTGGCAGCGCGGGTCGAAGGCGCAGACCCGGTTGCCTCAGCGGGTGCGAAGCGGGCCTCCAGTGCTCGCAGGGCGCGTTGCGCCGAAACATCCCAGGAAAATTTGGCGGCCTGAGTGCGGCCATGGCTGCGCAGGCGTTCCTGCATGTGCGGGTCGCTTAATACCTGGGTTATTTTGTCGGCGATCGATTGCGGCGAGCTCGCATCGAACATGGCTTCGGCGCAGCCCAGCACTTCCGGAATGCTGGTATTGTCGGCGCCGATGACTATTGCACCGCATGCCATCGCTTCGAGTGCCGGCAGACCGAAGCCTTCGTGCTTCGACGGGAAAATGAACAGCGTGGCACTCTGGTACAGTTCGATGAGTGTGGTGTCGCTGACATACCCGGTCAGAATCAGTTCGTCCGCTTCCAAACCGCAACGCTTGCGCTGTTCGAGCATTTTTTTGTGATCGCTGTCGCCGAATTTGCTGGCGATCAGGAGCTGGTGGCCGGCACGCAGGGCCGGGCTGAGCAGGGCATAGGCTGCGATCAGACCTTCAATGTTCTTGCGTGCATCGAACCCGCCGGGCGCATACATCAGGATGTTGCGCGTGATGCCAAACTGCTGGTTGAGTGAGGCGCGCGCCTGTGGCGTGGGTTCACCGGGCTGAAAACAGGCGTCGACTGCGGTTGAGATTGCCACTACCCGGGCCGGATCCAGTTCCAGCGCGTCGATCGCTTCCTGCTTTGAATAGTCTGAAATCGACAGCAGCAGCGCAGCCTGGCGCAACGAATTGATTTTGCGTGCGTAATAGTGCTGTTGCGTCGCGCTGGTCAGGTACACGTCCGGAGCCAGGAACGGGATCAGGTCGTAAAGGATGACGGCAGTTTTGTCAGCGCCGGCAAAGGCGCCGACGGAAGCGACTGAGTTGTCCACATAGCCTTCAAACAGGCTCGTCACCAGAATGGCTTCGGGTTGCAGCTGCGCGATGAAATATTCACGGAGCAGTTCCGCAGCCCGACTGCGTGTGCTATTGGCAGCGCTGGCTTCGGACACCGGAGTGACAATATCAAATACCCGGATTCGCTCCTGTGGAATCAGGTCGCTGAAGGCATGACGGATTTCGCTGATCGCCGCACCCAGTGCCCCGTTGAGCACCAGCCAGATTTCATGTGAGCCGGCATTGCGTGCCACGCCCAAGGCCAGTGCCAGTGAATATCTTCCAATGCCGCGAAACCGGCTCTCCGATTGGGCGCCCTGCAGGTCAATGACAATACGCATCAGTTTTTCTTCGCTTTTAAGGATTTCTTGAGTTCGCTCACCATGCGCACGGTGCGCGGCGACATGTCACCGACCAGAGGTGTGAGTTCATCTTGCATCGGATCCGAATAGTTCAGAGCGAGCAGGCGCGAGTTCAGGCCCGGGAAATGAAGCAGCACGGCGCGCGCAGCCTGTTTCAGACGCGGTTTGCGCAAGACCCAGCGTGCCAGGGCCAATACAGTGCCCTTGATTCGGTGCTTGAGCCAAAGTCTTGGCCGGATCTCGCGCACAGCCGCTCTCAGACGTTGTGCATGGCCGCTTGCTGCGCGCAGCGGTGCCGTGATGCGCCAGCTGCTGCTCGCATGGATGGCAATGACTTGCTGAGCGTATTGTTCCGCCCGCGCTTCGGCGTGGCTCAGCCGTTCTTCGATGGCGCACAGGCGCTGCGTCAGGCTCGCCAGCTCGCTGTCCATGCCCTGGATGCGTACTTTGCTGTTGATGGTATGTGATTCCAGTTGGCGCAGGGCCTCGGCGCTGCGTGCCAGTCCGTGATGCAGTTCGCTGCGGCGCTGTTCTTCCTGGTGCTCATAGCGCTCGGCCAGATCGCCCAGCGCAATGCCGTAACTGGCCTGAAAGGGCGCATCGAAGGCTGCCAGAATTTCTTGTGGCGCAGCTTTCTGGGCCACGATGGCATAGTCCGGACTCACACCGTCCAGCACGTTAATGAGGCCAATGGGCGCATCCGTATGCAATTGTCTTGCTTCTTGCAGGCGCACCACTTTGTGGCGCACGAAACCCTGGTAGTCGGTGACAAAGCCGAGCAGGGCTGATGGCACCGGTCGCAGGTGGGAGGGATCCAGATAAAAACTCGAGGCCCCTACCACCAGATTTTCTGAATTGGGTGTTTCCATGATCAGCAAGCCACCGGGCTGCAGCGCGCGCAGCGCTGCGCTGATCAGTTCTTGCACCAGATCGAAAGGAATGTGCTCGACCAGATGAAAGGCCGATATCAGTGCCAGACTGTTGGCCGGCACCGCGCGCAAACTGGTCAGGGCATCGGCCCGCTCGACCTGCAGGGCATGTTCGCGGCAGGCATCGAGCATGCGCTCGTCAAGATCAACACCGCTGGCACTGAAGTTGTTCTCCTTCAGGAATTCGAGCCATTCACCGCGCCCGCAACCGAGGTCCAGCGCGGTGGCAGGCCGCTCTGGATTGGTCAGAGGGGTAATAAAGGGCAGATAGGCAGCCAGACGCGCCTTGATTATCTCGCGCGAGCCGCGGTAGCGGTCCTCAAACGCGCGGTAAAAATTATCGCTCATCGACTGACTTCCACGCGCGGTTCGAGCCAGCTGGTGCCGACGAATTGGTCACGGTTCATGTTCATCACAATAAAAAGAAAAGCCAGATCACGCCACTCATAGTTATCCGACAGATGGGTTTCGCTGCTGGTCAGGGCTGTGGTAATGGAATAACTGCCTGGTCCGAGATTAAGCGGGAAATGAAAGCAATAGTCAATTTCTTCGCCTGTTTTCAGCTCAGTCAGCGGAAAATGCATATGGTGCGTATTGGTGCCATAGATTTGCTGGCCCAGTCGGTCCTTGATCATATAGCCGAGTACCAGCCGTGGCAGTGGTGCATTGACCCTGACCTTGATGCGCAGGCTGACAGCCTGGCCAACATTGACTACTTCGAGCGGTGCGCCGTGTTCGTTTTCCAGGGTGATTGCCGTGACACTGGCCTCTCCGCTGCCGGAGGTGGTCTGGATGCGCCCTTCGGTAGTCACGCTTTGTCCGATGCTCGCGGTTTCGCGTTCTGCAATCAGGGCATTGTAAAAGTCCATCACCTCTTCCGGTGTGCCCTGCTTGGCCAGGTGGCCCTGCGAGAGCAAGATGGCGCGGTCGCAAATGGATTGAATCGCGGCGCGATCATGGCTGACGATGAGCAGGGTGGTGCCGAGTTTTCTGAATTCGCGAATCCGCTCGAAACTCTTGTGCTGAAAATAGGCGTCACCGACCGACAGCGCTTCGTCGACGATCAGCACATCGGGTCGTTTGACCGTGGCCACGCTGAACGCCAGCCGCATCTGCATACCCGATGAATAGACCCGTACCGGCTGGTCGATGTAATCGCCGATGTCTGCGAACGCTTCAATCTGCGGCATCAGGCTGGTAATTTCCTCAACACTCAGGCCAAGTAACTGGCCTGCCATATAGGCGTTTTGCCGACCGGTGAAGTCGGGATGGAAACCCATGCCCAGTTCCAGTAACGCGGCCACCCGTCCGGTAATAACAACGCTGCCACTGGTGGGCTGCGCAGTTCCGGTAATTAACTTCAGCAAGGTGCTTTTGCCGGCACCGTTGATGCCGATGATGCCGACCGCATCGCCCGGTTCGAGCTGGAAGCTGATGTCGCTGATCACCCATTTGAGTTTGTGCCGCAAGCCCAGAAAGGGTGCCGTCCATTCAATCAGGCGATCCCAGCGGTTACTGTATTGTTTGTAGGCTTTGCCCAGTTTGTCGACGCGGATTGTGCCCATTATAATTCATCCACCATTTCGCCCGAGCGCTTGCGAAACAGCTGCAGGCCCAGCATGCAACAGGCCAGTGCCAGCACCACCATGGGCAGCAGACTGCCCCAGTGCGGCGCATGACCGTTGACCAGAACAGATTGGTAGGCGGCAATCACGGCGCTCATTGGATTCCACACCAGCCAGTCGCGCACCCCCGACGGCAGCGTGCTGGCCGGATAGACGATGGGGGTGAACCAGAACCAGAATTGCAACAGGATGTTAAAAAACTGGCCGACGTCGCGGAAAAAAACATTGAGCACGCCCAGAATCATGCCTAAACCGATAGAAAACAGAATTTGCACTAGCAGGACCGGGAAAATCGCAAAATAAATCCAGCCGGGGAAGTTGTCAGACAGGAGCAGGAACACCGTGAACAGGCCGAAAATAATAGCGAAATTGGTGCAGGCATTGAGTACCACGATGATCGGCAGGCAAATGCGCGGAAACTGTAATTTTTTGATCAGGTTGGCGTTCTCAAGAAACATCGATTGACCGCGACTTGTAATTTCGGCAAACAGGCCCCAGGTCAGGGTGCCGGCACACAGGTAAATACTGTACGCAAAAGTGGAGTCGACACCGCTTAACCGGCTGCCCATTACCTGTGAAAAAATGACCGTATAAACCACGATCATGGCCAGCGGGTTAAAGATGGTCCAGGCAGCACCAAATAAAGAATTGCGGTATTTACTTTGAAATTCGCGCTTGATGCTGCCCAGAATGAAACCGCGATAACGCCAGATTCCGGCAAACATGGTGCCAGAAATCATGCGTGGGCTCCGTTGACATTCAGGCTGTAATAGACATGGATCATTGCGGTGAGGAGAAAATTGCTGGTCATGGTGGACCCAAGGCGCGCGGTTAGTAATCAGTGTGCGGTCGGGGGCGAACCTGCCATGGGCAAGCAATGTAAATCCGACAGCATTTTTAAGTGGCGAGTGTAACATACCGAAATGTTATTACTGGAGAAATTTACATGGAAGCTGGAGGCTGCGCAGCCCGGATTGGCTTTTCAATCTCCTTTTTGAAACATTTCATTTTTCATTAGAATTTGTGATCCACATCACATTATGTTTGACATCATCAGTGATAATAGCTATCCTTGCGCCCAATCCAGTATGCCTCAATGTCAGCTGACCGCACCCTCACCCCTTGCCGTGCTCAACACCCTGAATCGACATGAAACTAAACACAAAAACACCTCAGAATGAAATAGCGCTGGCCTTGAGTGAATTCAAGAGCACGTTCCGCA
>JAYVMW010000026.1:0-7762 GCA_043758755.1 Oxalobacteraceae bacterium | reverse complement strand
TGATGGGGGAACTGACGCAGCCAGCAATCTGCAGATTCAACACGTTCGCTGCCGCAGTGCGTGCCATTATAATGCATTCGCAGTGGTATAACCGGGTGTCTCACGACGCCTTTGCAAGGCTTGAGCCGTGTGGATCGAAAGACCCATGCACGGTTCTTAGGGGGCTGGGCGCGGGTAACTGCGCCTGGCTACCCGACTGAAGCCCTGATCCAGATCGGGGAGTGCTGCCCGAATTTGTTGCTCATCGATCTGATGGCAACCAATACCAACTGCATTCAAATGCTGGATGCGCTGCAAAACACCGCGTTCATGAAAACCATGCAGATCATTGTGGTGACCGACCTGAGTGATGAAACTCTGGAACAGTTGGGCGGTCTGCATCCAGGCGTTACCAAATTCAATAAACCTGTTCCCTATCCGCAATTGCTGCGTCTGGTGCGTGTTTATATGGATATCAGCAAAACTGTCAGAAATTAATGCTGTCCTGCATAACACATCTGAATCTGCCCTGACTCTCTGGTTCCGCACGGACTCGGTTCATTCAGTGCCGGAGCAGGTATGCCGCTGTCACTGATATGCGCCACCGTGGTACTCCAGCTTTTCACACCCTGACGGTCCAGATCTACATTCAATACCCAGCCCACACCCTGTCGCGCATTGTCCAGCAAATCAATCATGAAATTGCCCACGCTGTAGACAATGAGCTTGCCCTGATAATATTCGACTTCCTGAGTCACATGCGGATGACCACCGATGACCAGATCGGCACCGGCATTGATCATTAAATGGGCCAATTGTTGCTGACGCAGGCTGGAATGGGTTTCATTTTCCCAGCCCCAGTGCATGATCGGAATCACGATGTCTGCATGGTATTGCGAGCGGGCCCGGTGAATGTCGGCACTGACCATTTCATCTTCGCTCCAGGCACTGCCGGCACCGCTTGCATCGGCTTCAAAACTGCGCGGCAAGAATTCGTTGTAACCCAGCAGGGCGATGCGCAAACCATTTTTTTCAATGATCAGGGGTGTGTGCGCTTCGCTCAGATTATGTCCACCTCCGGTATGTTTGATGCCCTGCCGATCAAGCAGGCCCAGCATTTCATCAAAGGCCTCCCGGCCGAAATCACCGGAATGATTGTTGGCGATGGAGACGGCATCCATATGTTTTTTCAGGACATCCAGCGTGCGCGGATGCGCCCGGAATTTGAAAATCTTTTCTTCCGGTTCACCCGTTGTTGCCACCACGCACTCCAGATTGCCGACCCGGATATCAGCCTGATTGATCAGGGCTGAAAATGCGGCAAACGGATCGCGACCCTGTTCGATTTCTGTTCCAGGCTGTCCATCCAGAACGATATCGCCGGCGAATAACAGATGGACCGGCAGCGCATGGGCATCATTATCGGCATACGCTTGCAGCGCAAACAGGGCGAGCGCGATGCTTAATAAGTAGCGGGTCATTATTGCACCTCCACTAATGAGCAGCCATATTGCAGTTCGCGTTCCAGCGGCCCGGCATACAGATAATTCAGTCCGGTCAGACTGTTCGGTCTGGCCGAGTAGCTGAACGGAGCAACATATCGCACTTCCTGCAACAGTACCGGGCGACGCGCCGTGTCAACGTAGGCGTAGATCTTGATGGCATCCAGTCGTTGCGGCGTTCCCAGCAGTATCGCCTTGAACCAGAAGCGGCCACCGATGTCGGCCGCATCAATGTTGTAAGCGCCGTTGGTGTCGGATGTTGCGTCGACGCTGGTGTCGTTGATCATGCGCGCATCATAGCTGTGCGTCGTGCCGGCATAGGTGACGTCACAGTGCAGCTGGGGCTGAGCCCGCAGGTTGGCAGCGCAAGTACTCAGCAGGATCAACAGCAGGGTAGTATGCAGATTGAAAGGGTGGGATCGGTTCATGTTGGGCGGTCCATCTATTGGGTCCAGCATGGTATCTCCAGATGCTCATGCGAGTCCATGATTTTGAAAAATCGGCCGGATTGACCAGGGCAGGGTGCTGGTATGGATAAGCGATAATTCACTTCCTAACACGGCTATAGAAGTGCATAATCCACATCAAATCAGCTGAATCACAACCCGAATTCACGAGGCATTCAATGGAAATCAGCTTCCCCAATCTGGTCATGCCCAAGGTCACGGCAATCGGCACCATATCGTTCCAGACCATGGTGGACGGGGAATACATCTGGTGCGAAATATCATTTGAAGCCCTGCGTGACCACTTCGGGGCGCCTTCGATGGACGGAAACGACCTGCTGCTGACTTTTCACAATTGCAAGGAAGAGATCTATCAGACCACACGGGATTATCTTAAAGTCAACGGCGGTCGTCCCCTGATGCTCATGGCTGTGAATTTCGAGTAACCGCTGCTGCGCTGATTGCAGCGCATCTCAAAGCATGGCTTGTAAATATAGCCAGTCAGTTATTTAATCCGTTAGGCGCGTTCTGAAAATGGTAGAATTGCGCCTTGGTTTTGCGGCTGCTTGTCATCGCAAAAAATACACTGATATTCAGGTCCCCATTTCTGAATTGCCAAGGCTGGTGATTCAATCTATTCAAAAATAAACATGTCGATATCTACTACTCTGGAAATAGTTGCCGAGCTGCGTGCCGGTCGCATGGTCATTCTGGTCGATGAAGAAGATCGTGAAAACGAGGGTGACCTGGTCATGGCGGCCGAATTTGTCACTCCTGAAGCGATCAATTTCATGGCCAAATATGGTCGCGGCCTGGTTTGCCTGACCCTGACTGCCGAACGATGCGAGCAATTGCAGCTGCCGATGATGACTACCCGTAACGGCACATCATACGGCACCAATTTCACCGTTTCAATCGAAGCCGCGGAAGGTGTAACTACCGGCATTTCCGCAGCGGACCGGGCCCGTACCATACAGGTTGCCGTCAATCCGCAATGCGGCGCAGCGGAAATCGTCCAGCCAGGCCACATTTTCCCGCTGAAAGCACAAAAGGGCGGGGTGCTGATGCGTGCCGGTCATACCGAAGCAGGTTGTGACTTTGCCGAACTGGCCGGGTTGACCCCGGCAGCGGCAATCTGCGAAATCATGAACGATGACGGCAGCATGGCGCGTTTGCCGGATCTGATTGAATTCAGCAGACAGCACAAACTGAAAATCGGCACCATCGCCGATCTGATTCACTATCGCAGCCAGACCGAATGTTTTGTCGAACGCGTGGTTGAGCGTGAAATGAATACGGTGCATGGCAGCTTCAAGGCGATTGCCTATCGTGACAAACCCAGCGGTTCGGCCCATCTGGCACTGGTGCATGGCGAAATCTCGGCACAGGAAGTGGCATTGGTTCGGGTACATCAGCCGGTATCGATACTGGATTTATTGGAAAGCAAAATCACAACCCATTCCTGGGACATGGCTTCGGCAATGCGTGCCATTCAGGCTGCGCCGAATGGCGTGCTGGTGCTGCTGAACTGTGAAGAAACCGCTGAAGACCTGTTTGAACAGTTTTCTGCGCATACCAGGCCACAGATCAAACCGCGTGCGACCAGCATGGATTTACGCACTTACGGAATCGGCGCGCAGATACTCAAAGATGTGGGCGTTGGCAAGATGCAGTTGCTGGCCAATCCACGCAAAATGCCTTCCATGACCGGCTTTAATCTGGAAGTTGTCGGTTATCTTGAAAAACCAACGAACCATTAATCAAACAGAGGAAAACAGAATGACAGTTGGAGCATATGAAATGAATTTGGATGGAGCCGGTGTTCGGGTCGGTATCGTTCAGGCCCGCTTTAATTCAAACATCGGTGATGCATTATTTGCTGCCTGCATTGGTGAACTGAAAGAACTCGGCATACTCGATGAAGATATTCTGCATGTCACGGTTCCCGGCGCGCTGGAAATTCCGCTGGCCTTGCAAAAGCTGGCCGATACCCAGCAGTTTGATTGCCTCATTGCTCTGGGTGCGGTAATCCGCGGTGAAACCTACCATTTCGAGCTGGTGTCGAATGAATCCGGTGCCGGTATTACTCGCGTCGGTCTGGATTCCGGCATTCCGATAGCCAATGCCGTGCTCACCACTGAAAATGACGAGCAGGCCGAGGCGCGCATGCATGAAAAAGGACGCGACGCCGCCCGTGTGGCAGTAGAGATGGCTAACCTGGTGCTGGCTCTGGAAGAACTTGCAGAAAATGCCAAAGATGTCGGCTTCGACGCATAACCAATAAAGTAAAGCAATTCAATGAATACCAAACAACAGCACGCCAATCCCAGCAAAACCCGTTCGCCGCGTCATCGTGCGCGTGAATTTGCCCTGCAGGGTATTTATCAGTGGCTTCTGAATCACGAAGATGTCTCCGTAATCGAAGCGCATATCAGTCAGGCTCATGGATTTGAAAAAGCTGACCGTGAACATTTTGAAGCGCTCATCCATGGCAGCATCCGCGAAGTTGTCCTGTTACGCAACAGCATTGCTCCTTTGCTGGACCGACCCATCACTGAACTGTCGCCGGTTGAGCATGCAGCATTGCTGATCGGCGCCTATGAACTGAAAAACCATATTGAAATTCCATTCCGGGTCGTGATCAACGAGGCGGTGGAACTGACCAAATCATTTGGCGGGATTGACGGTCACAAGTATGTGAATGGTGTGCTGGATAAATTGTCGGGCCATTTGCGTCAGGTTGAAGTCAGCGCTGGCAAATAATACTGTACAAACCGGGCAGACATAAAAAACGGCACTTTCAAAAAAGTGCCGTTTTTTTATTATTTACGTTTAAATCAGATCGCAGCCAGATGTGCGGGTTCAATGCGCTTTTCATCGACCTTGATCACCTGCGGCTTGGCAGCGGTGATCACCGGAGCATTGACCGTGGTCATGGTTGGAACCGACTTGCCGATGGAGACATCTTTCAGGCGTTTGTATTCGGCCAGAACCTTGTTGCCGTAACCGCCATCGGTGTCAGAGATCGCCGCGCCGACATACAGTTTCAGTCCTGCTTCCACTGAACCGCCACGGGTGACGTATTCCTTGAGAATCTGCGCACCGACCCGGATATTGGCGATTGGATTGAGTGCGGCTTTGACGCCGCCCAGTTCTTCAAATTTTTCCTGATGGACCTTGGACATGACCTGCATGAGCCCCTGGGCACCGACCGGACTTTCTGCAAATGGATTCAATCCGGATTCGATTGCCATCACTGACAGAATCAGCAGAGGGTCAAGTTTGATATCTCTGGCCGTCAGATAGGCTTCTGATACCAGCATATTGGTCGCGTCACTGGAAACGTGATAACGCCTTGAGAGCCAGTTGGTGACGGATTTCTGCTGTTTGGCGTCGCCCAGCAGGTGAGTATCTTCCAGCGTGGCTTCATGGGCCGTTGCCGTGGCAGTGTCGGTTGCGATGGTCGCCAGAGAAGCCGGGGCGGAATCGGCCGGATCAGCCAGTTCTTCCTTCAGAAACGGCGAAATGGCCTGAAAATCATCGGTCAGCTCGGGTTTGAAGAACATGATGCCGAGTGCTGTAATTGCTGCTATGCCCAGCACCATCATGGTGTGATGCAAAATGGTAATGACGGTGTTGCGTCGAGACGCCGAGACTATGCGCATTGGAGCGTACGGCTCGCTGTAGCTGGGCTGATTGTTAAACATCTGTTGAAGCATTTTTTTCTCCTGAAATGTCGGCTTGCGTGATTACCTCTGTAGATTCAAAGGTAGACAAACAAGTCGAATCAGATACATCATCTGGTGCTGCCGCTTTTTACGCGCAACGATCAACTTGAATCAGTTGAAGCCAGATGCCGGAGTTGTCTGGTGTAAGCTGGAAAATTAGCCTAACATCCTGCACTGTAATTGAAAGTGACAAACAACTTGTCGGGGAAGCCTCTCTAAAATTTGATGCTGATTGGCTGGTACTGCTTCCATCCTGAAAATCTTGATGGAATCCCGTTTTGGAACTTGCATTCTTTTTTGACACTAGCGGTCAAGTCCGAACCATTTCCGAATTGGGCGAATTGTAGGTGGGCGTTTATATCTAGTCAATACTATTAAAATTAAATGTCATAACTAAAAAATCTGACTTTCTATGCTGCGCTGCAATAAATCGTAATTAAATCAGGTAGTTACCGGCATTTTTTGAGTGAGCTGATTAACAATAGAAAAATCGAATAAACCTATGAAATATGTAGATCTGCGTGACTTTGTTGCAAAATTAAAAACAAATGGCGAGTTAAAGGAGATAAATACCCCAATTTCGCCCAAATTAGAGATAACTGAAGTCTGCGACCGGACCTTGCGCGCCGGTGGACCGGCACTGTTATTCAATCATCCCAGCGGCTACGACATGCCGGTGCTGGGCAATTTATTCGGTACCACCAAGCGCGTGGCAATGGGCATGGGTGCGCAGGATCTCAGTGAGCTGCGCAAAATTGGCCAGGTGCTGGCCAGCCTGAAAGAGCCGGAACCACCCAAGGGATTTAAAGATATTCTCGGCATGGGAAATCTGGTTAAAGCAGTCTGGGACATGGCGCCGAAAGAAGTGCGCAGTGCCGCCTGTCAGACTATCGTCTGGGAAGGCGATCAGGTCGATCTGAACCATCTGCCGATTCAGCTGTGCTGGCCCGGCGACGTTGCACCATTAATTACATGGGGTCTGGTTATTACGAAAGGCCCTTTCAAAAAACGTCAGAATTTGGGTATATACCGCCAGCAGGTATTGGCTAAAAATAAAGTGATCATGCGCTGGCTGGCCCATCGGGGTGGGGCGCTGGATTTCCGTGAACACGGTATCGCCAATAAAGGCAAGCCGTATCCGGTGTGCGTGGCGCTGGGGGCCGATCCGGCTACTATATTAGGTGCGGTCACGCCGGTGCCGGATTCGTTGTCCGAATATCAGTTCGCCGGCCTGTTGCGCGGCAGTCGGACCGAGCTGGTCAAGGCAATCGGCAGTGAGTTGCGCGTGCCGGCTTCAGCCGAAATTGTGCTCGAAGGCCATATCTACCCGGACGCCTCGCATCCCACCGGTTATGAGCATGCACTGGAGGGGCCGTTCGGCGATCACACCGGTTACTATAATGAACAGGATTTTTTCCCGGTGTTTACCATCGACCGGATCACGATGCGTGAAAATCCAATCTATCACTCTACGTATACAGGCAAGCCGCCGGATGAGCCGGCTGTGCTGGGTGTGGCGTTGAATGAAGTGTTTGTGCCGTTATTGCAAAAACAATTCAGCGAAATCACCGACTTTTATCTGCCGCCGGAAGGGTGCAGCTATCGCATGGCGATTGTGCAGATCAAAAAGTCGTATGCCGGTCATGCCAAGCGGGTGATGTTCGGCGTGTGGAGCTTTTTGCGCCAGTTTATGTATACCAAGTTCATTATTGTGGTGGATGAGGATGTGAATATCCGCGACTGGAAAGAAGTGATGTGGGCCATTACCACCCGGGTCGATCCGCTGCGTGACACCACCATGGTTGATAATACCCCGATCGATTATTTGGATTTTGCCTCACCGGTCAGCGGACTTGGCAGCAAAATGGGACTGGATGCGACCAATAAATGGCCAGGTGAAACCAATCGGGAGTGGGGGCAGGTGATTGCCATGTCGCCCGATGTGAAAAAAAGAATCGATGGCATCTGGCACGAGTTGGGATTATGAAATAATTGCAGTATAATGCGCGCTGGCGGGTCCCTGCGCATTGCGGTGTGACCAATCTGGTCAGGTCGGGAACGAAGCAGCCACAGTCATTTCCCGTAAGTGCCGCAGATCAGGCTCGCC
>JAYVMW010000025.1:0-12384 GCA_043758755.1 Oxalobacteraceae bacterium | reverse complement strand
TGATGGGGGAACTGACGCAGCCAGCAATCTGCAGATTCAACACGTTCGCTGCCGCAGTGCGTGCCATTATAATGCATTCGCAGTGGTATAACCGGGTGTTTCACGACGCCTTTGCAAGGCTTGAGCCGTGTGGATCGAAAGACCCAAGCACGGTTCTTAGGGGGCTGGGCGCGGGTAACTGCGCCTGGCTACCCGACCTCATGGAGCCGAAGACCGAATGTTTGCATTGAGTAAAAATCAGCGGTAGTCGACAATCATTACTGGCCACAAACCATCACAAAGCACATCAACATGAATATCCGCCTTGCCTCTCTCAAACATTCTGACGAAATTGCAAAGCTGCATGCATCAAGTTGGCAAGCCACATATGGCGACGTATTGAATGAATCCTATTTGAAAGATATTGTTCCGTCCGAGCGAATATCAGTATGGCGAAATCACCTTAAAAACCTAAAAGTAAATCAGATTGTTTTAATTGCTGAAGATAATGATGCCGTCATCGGATTTGCATGTGCTTTTGCTGGTGAACACCTGGAGTGGGGGTCTTATCTCGACAATTTACATGTGGCTCAGTCTCATCAGGGCCGTGGTTTGGGGCGTCACTTGTTGGTGACAGTAGCCTCACTTTGCGAACAAAAATGCCCAAAACAAGGGTTGTACTTATTGGTTAACCAAACCAATGTACGGGCGCAGCAGTTTTACCATTCACTTGGAGCTAACAATGCTCAAGCCTCGATTTGGAACGCGCCTGACGGTAATCAAGTCCCGACTTTTCGGTTTGCTTGGAACTCTACGATAGAACTTGCAAAACACCAGTCCACGTCCTTTCATTTTGCAAATGATTAAAAGTCCGCTCAGGGTTGGGCCCGACCATTGGCAAACAGTTGACTTACCGGTCTTTAGACGATTTATTGTGCAATGCGAGAAGTGTTAATTTATTCATTTTCACCAAATTTGACGAACCGAACAACTTTGCCTGGATCGACGATTTCAACACTCCAGCAAAAATCTCACACAGAGCTTTTAAGATATTTCAATCACGAAATACGGATACCCTTAAAATCCAAGCGCAACAACACAAACCACAGCGATGATGGTTCCCGTCATCGCCGTTCCGTAGCAGGCCAGTCTGGACTGCGCACTGGGATGGATGCCGATATCGTGCAGACTTTTGAAGATACGGTGCGCGGCATGCCACAGATACAGCACGATAATGGCCAGCACCACCAGCTTGCCCACGACGCTGTGCAGCAATGTCTGCATGTGCGCATAACTCATCGTATCGTGCGGCAACATGAAGTCAGATGGCACAGCCAGACCCACGATAAAAATCAGCACCGGACCGGTCAGTGCGGCGAGCATGCCGCCGGCACCGAATAACAGCCACAAGATGGGGGAGTAGCTGCGTTTCATGATGAGATCACCCAGACCAGCACAAACAGCACGATTGTGGCAACGAACGACGCCGTCACGCCACTCCATGTAATTACTGCAGCCGATACCGCAGCCCCTTTGACCATAATCGGCGGCATGGTCTTGGGCATGATTTCAAACCAGGTCCATGCGTGATAGATCAACGCCACCAGCGCCACCAGATTCAGCACGAAGCCGGTTGGCGATTCCAGCGCGCTGCGCCACGCCTCCCAGGCCGGTTCGCCCAGGGTCAGACATATCAGCCCCACCAGAAGCACGATAGCGTAAGCGCCCACAAACAACGCGGTCAGCTCGCGCACCATGTAGCGCACGAAGAACGGGTTGCTGCGCCACCAGCCGGCCATGGGTCGCAAATAAGGGCGGCGTTTATTTGCAGGGCGGCGCTCCGTCGGGATTTTGTTGTCATTGATGTTCAACTGCCACCTCCTTTTTTGTTTGCTGTCCGGTCTTTCACCAGAAAACTGAAAAAGTACTCTTTGGCGCTGTTGATCTTATTGATATTGACTGCATTGGCCGGATCAACCCCTTTCGGGCACACTTCGGAGCAATAACCCACCGCCGTGCAATTCCACACCCCTTCGCTGCTGCCGGCGATTTCCATGCGCAGCGCCTGTGCCCCGTCGCGCGTGTCTTCGTTATAGCGATGCAGCAGCGCCATGATGCCTGGACCGATAAATCCTGCGCTGATGCCATATTGCGGGCAGGCCGCGTAGCACAGCATACAGTTGATGCAGGAACTGAATTTTTCGTAACGGTCACGCTCGACCGGTGTCTGCAGGTATTCGCCCTGCTCCAGTTCACGCGGTTCTTTGGGGATGAGATAAGGCTTGATGCTTTCCAGTTTTTCGATGAAATCATCCACTACCACCACCAGATCGCGCTCGATCGGAAAATGATCGAGCGGCTCAACGCGCACCGAATTCGGATAAAACTCGCGCAGGAAGGTGTGACAGGACAGGTTTGGCACACCGTTGATCATCATCCCGCAACTGCCACAGATCGCCATCCGGCACGACCAGCGAAAACTGAGCGTACTGTCCAGCTCATCCTTGATATATTGCAGTCCCTGCAGCACGGACATATCGTCAGTGAACGGCACGGAAAAGGTTTGAAAAAATGGTGCATTGTCCTGCTCGGGCCGATAGCGCAAAACGTCGATCAGGATGACTTTCGGTGCCTCATTCATGGGCCGGCTCCTTCGTTGCAGGTTCATTCTTTTCACCGGCAGCGCCATAGGCACGTACTGCCGGGGCCGATCGGGTGATCCTGACCTCACCATAACTGATGCGTGGTGCGTCGGCACCGGCATACGTTGCCAGCGAATGTTTCAGATAATTGACGTCGTCGCGTTCTTCAAAGCCATCGATGCGCTGATGGGCACCGCGCGACTCTTTGCGGTTCAGGGCCGAATGCGCCATGGCCTGCGCCACGTCCAGCTGAAACCCAAGTTCAATGGCCTGCAGCCAGTCGCTGTTCCAGACACTGGATCTGTCATCAACCCGGACCTGGCGATAACGCTCGCGCAGTTCGGCCAGCCGCTCGCAGGTCGCCTGCATTTCGTCGCCGGTGCGATAGATGCCGCAACCGTGCTCCATGCTTTGGGCCATCTCACGGCGCAACACGGCAATGCGTTCGCTGCCATCGGTACGCTGTACCAGTTCGCGGCTGCGCCCAAACGAGACCTCGGCCTGATTCTCCAGTCCGACAGAAAAGCCCGGCACAGACTGCGCAAAATGCGCGGCCGATTCACCGGCAACCTTGCCGAATACGCACAGTTCAGCCAGCGAATTCGAACCCAGCCGGTTGGCGCCATGAATACCGACGCTGGCGCATTCGCCCACCGCAAACAGGCCAGGCAATGGGGACGTACAATTGACGTCAACCTGAATGCCGCCCATCGTGTAATGCACCGCCGGGCGCACCGGAATCGGCGCATGAACCGGATTGATGCCCATGAAGCGCTCTGCCATCTCGCAGATCAGCGGCAGTCGCTCCAGGATGTGACGTTCGCCAAGGTGACGTAAATCCAGCATCACGGCCGAACCCTGTGGTGTGTCGACGGTACGGCCTTTGCGTTCTTCATGCCAGAACGCCTGACTCAGGCGGTCGCGCGGCCCGAGTTCCATGGCTTTCTTGCGCGGCCACGGGTCGGGCGGACCCAAGCCGTAATCCTGCAGATAACGATAGCCGTCTTTGTTGACCAGAATGCCGCCCTCACCGCGGCAGGCTTCGGTAAACAACAGACCGGTACCGGGCATGCAGGTGGGATGGTATTGCACGAACTCCATGTCGCGCAGGGCAACGCCATGCCGGTAGGCCAGCGCCATGCCATCTCCAGTGACGATGCCGCCATTGGTACTTTGCCGGAATACCCGGCCGGCGCCACCGGTGGCGATGATCACCGAGCGTGCCTTGATCAGGACAAATTTACCGGTGCTGACCTGAATGGCCAGCACGCCCTGACAGCGACCGTCCTGCACCACCAGGTCAGTGCAGAAAAACTCATCAAAGCGGCGTATCGAGGGATATTTGATTGAGGTCTGAAACAGCGTATGCAACATGTGGAAACCGGTTTTGTCAGCGGCAAACCAGGTACGCTCGATTTTCATTCCACCAAATGCGCGCACATTGATATGGCCATCTTCCCTGCGGCTCCACGGACAGCCCCAGTGTTCCATCTGCACCATCTCACGCGTGCAGTTGGCCACGAAGTAGTCGACCACATCCTGCTCGCACAGCCAGTCGCCGCCGGAGACGGTATCGTTGAAATGGTGTTCCAGACTGTCGTGCGGCAGAACCACGCCGGCCGCTCCGCCTTCGGCAGCAACGGTGTGGCTGCGCATCGGATAAACTTTGGACAGCAGTGCTATCTTCAGATTCGGAGACGACTCTGCCACCGCAATTGCCGCACGCAGGCCGGCGCCGCCGGCGCCAATGATGGCGACATCTGTTTCGACTATTTCCACGCCCGCTCCTGTGGGATTCACGGAAAATCATGCCATGCCCGGACTCGCGTTACCGGAAAGGCTGCTGGTGCATTGCTGGAGTCAGAACAGAGTTACAACAATGCCTCTACCGTCGATGAATATAGTCCTGCTTTCACAGTGTTTCGTTGATGTACGTCAATCTTCTATTGTGGTTGCCCATATCAGCAGGTCGGCCTGCATGATCGGTGCTGCGACGGCCATCCGAACCGGAATCAGTGCGTACGCCACGGCGCCGGTTGCCCGGCCCCTGCAAATAGGCCAGCCCTGCCGCCTTTTGCCGGTCATGCAGATCGTTGAGCTGCGCCATGGAGGTATCGCCAAGAAGCTTTAATATGCCCATACATTCTCCCTTGTGAATTCAAAACCGCCACGCATGGTGTTCCAGAAAATGGCGTGCGGGCGATGCCCGGCTCCGGTGACCTGAATACTGAGCCGGCCATCCGGAATTGCATTATTTGTGACAGCATCATCGTCTTGCATCATGTTGACATTCGATCCTCAGGATTAAACCGGCAGTCTGCTCATACCTGCATCTGTGTGGCAGCCCAGACGGCATTTTTCAGGTGGTCAAGTCCAAACCTCACATCGATCATTTTACCGTTCAAAAAAAATGCCGGTGTGGTCCGCAATTCCAGCAGATCGCCGCTGCGGCGGTGTTCCTGAACGCGCTGCAGATAGATCCTGTCCCGCATTTCTGCCTTGAAGCGCAATATGTCCAGTTCCAGCCCCTGTGCATAGTTGATCATGTGCTCTAGTTTCAGATGTGCACAGTTCCTGAACAGCAGCCCGTACATTTCCCAGAACCGCCCTTGCGCAGCGGCGGCCTCCGCGGCTTCGGCAGCCAGTTCGGCATGCGGGTGAAGTTCAGTCAGCGGGTAGTGCCGGAAGATCAGCTTCATCCGATCCCCGAACGACTCGATCAGGTTTTTGGTCAACAGCTGTGCGCTCGCGCATGACTCGCACTCAAAGTCCCCGTATTCCAGCAGAATCAGTGGCGCGTCCGGTGCGCCCTGGCAGTGATCGGATTCAAGTTGCTGCATTAACTCGTGCATCACCTGTTGCTTTGCATCGCCTGACTTGCTCATTTTCGTCCCTTCGAATATAAATAACCTGATCCCGGTCCGGCAGCTTCAGACCATGAATTCGACTCAACACCCGAACCGTTACAGGTTTAGGCTGTTTTCCCGGATCGATCTGTTCGATAACGAACACCGGTTATTTTTTTATCGGTATGGCGGAATATCGCACTGGCTCCAACAAACAGATGTTGACTTGCGAGCAAGAACTCCTGTTTAATCCATGAACTCCCGCAATGAGTCATGTTTGAATCAACACAGCAATGCAGCAACAGGGCCCGACTGGCGGCGGGAACCAAAATAACTTCAAGGAGAAAATCATGCGAAAAATCGTTTCGTTTGTACATGTGTCACTGGACGGCTTTGTTGCCTCGACCACCCCGGGCATGCACAGCCTGAGCTGGATCAATATCAGCGAGGATTTGTTTGGCTATGTGGAACAGCGGATTTTGCAGACCGACACCGCGTTATACGGGCGTGTCACCTTCGAGATGATGGAGGCATACTGGCCAACCGCGGCCGATCAGCCCGACGCCAGTGCCCATGACCATACCCATTCGCGCTGGTATAAGGCCGCCCGCAAAATTGTGTTATCAAAAACCCTGTCGGAACAGGATCATCCCAATACCCAAATCATCACCAGCAATTTGAACGATGAAATCAACAAGATCAGACACAGCGCAGGCAGTGAAATTTTGGTATTTGGCAGCCCGAGCGCCACGCATGCGCTGATGGCAGAAAACCTGGTCGACGAGTATTGGCTGTTCGTCAATCCGATTCTGCTCGGGCAAGGCATTCCCTTATTCAAAAACATTCAGGACCGGACCGCACTCACGCTGCTGAAAAGTAAAATTTTTGCGTCCGGCGTGGTGTGCCTGCACTATGAGGTAAAACGAAATCCGTGAGGCACAGTTCCGATTGGTTAACACGGAATTTTCGTCGCACGGTTTCAATAAAATGCCGGCTTATTTAACCAGTGGCACGCGGATCGTAAAAGTGGTACTTCGACCCGGCTCACTGGTCACATGAATGGTTCCGCCCAAAGTCGAGTTGACAATCTTGAACACCATACTCAAACCGAGACCATTTCCCCCCTGCCCCATGCGGGTGGTAAAAAAGGGATCGAATACCCGTTCCAGATTTTCTGGCGCAATGCCTGCGCCATTGTCGGCAATAACCAGTTCCAGATTTTTTGCATCAACCTTTCTGGCAGAAATCATAATCACGCCATGCATGTCAGCCGAAAATCCATGAACCAGTGCGTTGATCACCAGATCGCCGATAACCTGACCGATTGCGCCGGGATAGCTGTCCATTTCAATACCGGCGTCAATATCAACCAGCACCTGATGGGGCGTGTTTTTGAATCTGGGCTGGAGCAATGACAGGTTATCAGCGATCACGGATCCCAAATTGAAGCGGCGTGGCTGTTCGCTGACCTGATCGGCTGAAACCTGTTTAAAGCGTGTCAGTTGCTCAATGGCACGTTGCAGATTTCTAAGTATCAGGTCCAGTCCGTCCTTCAGATGGGCATTGAATTCTCTGAGTCGACTTCTGCTTACCTTGCCAGTGTCCACTTCGGCATCAAACGCAACCACCTCATCTCTCAGACTTGAACTGGCCAGCAGGCTGTTGCCGATTGGCGTATTCATTTCATGTGATACCCCGGCAATCAACGTGCCAAGCGAGGCGATTTTTTCCCGTTGCACCAGTTCGGCCTGCACGCGCTGGAGTTCCGTAAAGGCTCTATCCAGCGTGGCATTGGCTTCGTTTAAATCTTTGGTACGTGCGGTCACCCGCTCTTCCAGCTGGCTGTTAATCTGCAACAGAAGTTCTTCGGCCTTTTGCAGGTTTCTATACGGTTCTTCGATGACCTGTACCACGATCGCACGGTATATCAGGAAATAGGCAATCACCTTATAGAGATGCCCCATCACATTGTAGGTACCCCTGGTCGTGGTATACAGCGTAAAGAAGTATTCACTCATTGCCATGACACAGGCCGCCTCGAACAGCAGGACCAGATTGAAGGATTGTGGTTTGGTCATTCTGAATAAAAAGATCACAGCCGCTATCAGGTTGATTGCGATGATCAGATATTCAACGCCTTTTTTGAAATCAGTCAAACCAACGTCCTGCACGAAAGTGGCCGGAAACCAGTTCTCATGCGCTATGGCGAACCAGTGAAATACCACGGCTGACACGGCCAGGGCAGCAAAAATCTGGTTGCGGCCGTTTGTGGACTTTAACGGCTTCCAGTCTCTGATCGAAATAGTTACGAGTGCCAGGCCGGCCAACAGGCGCGCGAGCAACCAGAAAATGATATTTTTTTCCGGATCATTCGGTGAAATGAAATCCGGCATGCCGTAATACGAAGCAGTGTGCGAAAAATCCACCACCCCGACAAAAAAGAAAACGCAGGACAGCAAGACGATATTTCCGGAGATTTGTTCCCTGCGGGTATTCCATCCGACAACAAACACCATCATCGAAATAACAATGGATACGGTCTCGAGCAAAGAGTGGAATGGCAGGTAGTACGGAATGCCGTATTTATTCGGCCAGGTTGGTAACAGGCAAACCACCAACTCGATAAAGGCCAGTATCAACAGAAAAGGCAGTATCCGCGTCAAGTCTTTGCGAAAACTTGAATGCAACCAAGGCAGGCTCAACCATTCTGTATTGCGCATACTTTTTTTGATTTGGTTTTAGTGATGCAAATATGCGTTCAGAATACAATCAGGCGTGGCCAAGCGTCAATCTATAGTTAGACACCGATCCTGTTCAAATGACTGCCGAACCGGTTTGACCACCGTGTCTGATCTGCTGCCAAGCCTGATTGTTATGGAAAGTGCATCTAAGCCGCTGCCGCAGCAATGAAATCGGCCGTCAGTTCGGGTTGGGTCACCGGCAGCATGTGCCCGCCATCCACCAGAACCAGTTTCGCGCCGGGTATTTTATCCACCAGCGCCTGGCCGTTGTGCTTCCAGCTCAGAATCCGGTCGTCGCGACCATACAGTACCTGCACCGGAATGCGCAATTCATGGTAGCGCGACTGGATTGCCGGCAAACGCTCGGGAATGGCCTGCATATCCCGCGACGCTGCAATGAACTGGTGCGGACACAAACTGATCAGGCCACCACCCTTGAGCGCAAAATCATCCGGAACCGCATCCGGACCGAACACCTGACCCAGCACAACGTCGCGTTGCAAAATGCTGCCCGGGACCACGAGGGTCCAGGCAAACAGGCTGCGCAGCCATGCCGAGGAAATCATCAGCGCGGCAAACGCGGCCGGTGGCCGACTGTCTTTTGGCAGGTGCGTCAGCGGTGCCAGCAACGCCAGACCGGTTACGCATTCCGGGTGCTCCAGAGCCAGCGTCAACGCAACGGCACCACCAAGAGAATGCCCCACAACCAAGCACGGCCCGAGCTTGAGCACACCCATCAACTGCGCGATTGCCGTGGCCTGCGCAGAAATATCGGCCGACATGGATGACGGCCGCACCGAATAGCCGGAACCGGGCCGATCAATGGTCACCACATGAAACCTCTGCGATAAGATCCGGGCCACGCCATAAGTAAAATGCCGCATCTGTCCGGCCAAACCATGGATCAGTATCAGCGCCGGACCGCTGCCCTGTTCGTGCACCTGAAACGCCACACCACCAGCTTCAACGATGCGTCCCTGCGGCTGCAATACGGCCAGAATCCGTCGGTTGGCCCACCACGTAAACAGAAACAGAACGATGCATAAAGCCAGCAGGATCAGAACAACTGTTTGAATAATCATCATGGTGCAATAAACCTTTTCAGTAATTTCCGGTACAGCACCGGAGCAATGCGTTCCAGATCACTGCAACGCAATTATTTAAATTTCTCATTTGTGATCCTTTATTGACTGGCTTGCCGTCGACTGTGAGCACCATTCCGCCCAGCAGATGCAGTTTCAGTCCGGTGGCAACCACGATAATGCCAGCCTGAAGTTCGGTGCCGGAGTTGAGCCGGATTCCATCTTCGGCAAATCATTAGATGGTGTCGGTGACGACCGAGACCTGCCTGGTGCGAATTGACTGAAACAGGTCACCATCGGCAATCGCCTTGGGATTGGTCCACGGTTTGAAGCGATAACCCAGCGTGTACAAGTCTGAGTCAGACCGTATGCCGGGATAGCGAAACAGGTCCCAGGTTCCTCCGATTGCGTCACGTGCCTCAAGGATGACGTAACGTTTGTCAGGACACTGTTTGTGCAACTGGTACGCCGCGCCGATTCCGGACAGGCCAGCTCCTATGATCAACACATCCAGTACAGCATTCTCGATTGCAGTTTGGTCTGTTGACATCGGTGCGTATCCCTTAATTATCAGCGCTCCATTTGCGCATTGCCGGCAGGTGTGGCATCATTCTAATAGACATTAATGTTTATATGCAACAGGAGAATAGTGTGACTATAGAAACCGATCCCTTGATCGAGTACGCAGCCGGGCGCTGGACCGGTCCGGTGGTACGTTTTCTGGGACTGCCCAAACCGGTACAGTTAAAACGCGAAGCCGGCCCCTATCGCCTGACAGAACTGGAAGGTCGCGCCATCGCCGTTGGTGCAGTCGATGGCGGTTATGCACTCGAGGCTGCAACGCAGGTGCTGCATAACCTCGGGGGAATTGCCCGCCCTGGACCGCTGCGGGATACCACCACCAAAATCGATGTGGCAGTGTTCGATGCAACTGGTTGCCGCGACGTGGCGTCACTGTCACAGCTGCGTACATTCTTTGCCCCCCTGATGCGGCAATTCTCCGAGTGCGCGCGCATCGTTGTGCTTGCGCCGGACTCAGGCGAGTGCGCACAGCCGGTCGAGCGCGCCGCCGCCACCGGCATAGAAGGCTTTGTCAGGACCCTGGCAAAAGAAGTGGGACGTAACGGCAGCACCGCCAATATTCTGTATGTCAGCCGCAGCGCGGTCGACCGGCTGGACGGGCCCTTGCGGTTTTTCTGCAGTTACCGCAGTGCCTATGTCTCTGGTCGGCCAGTGCGGATCAGCAGCGCAGTGAAATCTTCCGCAATGAACAACCGGGCACTGCGACTGGATAACAAGATTGCCGTTGTAACCGGTGCCGCCCGAGGTCTGGGCCACGCCACGGCTGTGCGACTGGCCGAAGAAGGCGCAAAGGTAATCTGCGTCGATGTACCCGCTGCAAAGCAGGCGCTCGATGAGCTTGCCGCACAGTTGGGTGGCGCAGTCGTTCCGCTCGACATCACTGCCGCTGATGCTCCTGCAACGCTGGTCAAGCTCATATCCGGCCAGTATGGCGGTATCGATGTGCTGGTACATAACGCCGGCATTACCCGCGACAAAATGCTGGCCAACATGAGCGAAGCGCAGTGGGAACTGGTCATGGCGGTCAATCTCAAGGCGATCATCGACATCGATGCCGCTGTCGATGCTGCCGGCCTGCTGCGCCCAGGCGCTCGCGAGATCTGCCTGTCGTCCATCAGCGGTGTTGCCGGGAATGCCGGTCAGTCCAACTACGCTACGTCAAAAGCAGCGCTGATGGGATACGCGAGTGGTCGGGCAACATTGCTGGCTCTTGGCGGCAGTACCATCAACTGCGTTGCGCCAGGGTTCATTGAAACCGAGATGACCAAAAAAATCCCGCTCCTGATGCGCGAAGTGGGACGGCGCATGAATGCGCTGTCACAGGGTGGTCAGCCACGCGACGTCGCGGAACTGGTTACCTTTCTGGCCTTGCCGGAATCGGGCGGCGTTACGGGACAAACGATTCGGGTCTGCGGGCAAGGCATGCTGGGTGCCTGACATAACGCAGGGGTGTAGCAGGGGTTTCAAGGAGCACTGCTCCTGGCCTGCGAAACGGGGTGCGCCTACCGGCGCACGCTCCGAGATAGTGCAGTGGTATTGCACCCTGCGTGTTGACACCGAAATTGAATAGATTGCTTAGTGGATTAACCGGAAATGCCCATCAAAGAAGTCGTCAAATCCATACCGGAGTCGTCGGCCCAAACCGGTGGGAAGCACCAACTCGTCCCGACCCTGAGTCAGTCCCGGCGCGGACGTCTGCCACGCGGTTCTTCCAGCCTGCCACGCGCGGTGGTAGAACTGGAACAGAAAAAGCGCATTGTTCTCGGTGCCGCCAGGGTCATCGCTGACAAAGGCTATGCCGAAGCATCTGTTGCACAGATCATTGCCCAGGCCGGCGTATCAAGAGCGACTTTTTACGCACTGTTCCGCGACAAGGAAGCATGCTTTCTGTATGGCTTTACCAAGCTGTCCAAAGCCCATCTTGACGAGGTGGAACGGGAAATCAACGGTACTGGTCCGTTACCTGAATGCCTGGTGAATGCCATTACCGCCTACCTCAGGCGCATCAATATCGATCAGCATCTGGCACACGCCTTTATCACTGAAGCACAGACTGCCACACCCGGCCTGCGGCAAGCGTATGCGCAGGTACAGCGCAGACTGCAGCGCGTTCTGCAAATCTGGATTGATCAGGTCAGACAGGAAAATCCGCAAGTGCCCGCCCCCACCGGCACGGAAATTTCACTGGTGATGAACGGATTGAATGGCCACGTCATTGCGCAGGTTCGGGCCGGCGAGTCATTCAGCCAGGCACAGATTATCGCCATCTGCCGTTATATATTTGCTGCACTCGGCATGGTTGAGTGGGCCAGGTATACCAGAGAACATTTCAATGAGTGAACCAGTCGCAGTTTCTGAAGCAGCAGCTCCATCAACATTGCTTCATCTCGACTCACGGAGGTGCAAATAAAAATGATGCATTTGCGCGTCAGACTAGGCGCAAACCGCAGCGATAGTGAACTATCGCGAGGATTTGTAACGACGTATGGCGTGCAAAGGCGCATTTTTATGC
>JAYVMW010000024.1:0-70546 GCA_043758755.1 Oxalobacteraceae bacterium | reverse complement strand
CCCGTGAAACAACTTCGACTGATTTACGTCAAGGCGCAGATTGGCGGGATGGAAAGTACGATCCAGCAGTCCCATATGATTTTGGCGTATTACGCTACGCCCGAAGCGGAACCGCTGATCCTGGATAACCTGATTACCGATATTCGGCCCTCATCCAGGCGGACTGACCTGTTCCCGGTTTTCAGTTTTAACAGTGAGGGGATTTTTGTTGGTGTAACCGGCGGTGCCTCGGTGGGGCCCGGTGGTGTCGGGCAACTGTCGCACTGGGCCGATTTATTGCGCCGCGCGCATGAGGAAGGCTTCTAACCGAGAAGTTTCAAAAGAGGAATAAAAATGTCAATGTACCGTCAAATCTGGCTTTCTTTAATTTTGACCACGCTGTTCAGTCTGGCTGGCGGACTGCTGGCCTCGACGCTGAGTGCACGCAGTTATCTGGAAAGTCAGTTGCGTATGAAGAATGAAGACAATGCCGCCTCTCTGGCCTTGTCGCTCAGTCAGCGCCATGCCGATGCCATGGAAATTCAGGTCACCGTTACGGCGCTGTTTGACAATGGACATTACGACCTGATCCGTGTGACTGATCCCTATGGCAAGGATATAGTCTCGAAAAAATCAGCACTGACCAGTTATGACGCACCGCTGTGGTTTGTGCGCAGTTTGCCGCTGATATCTGAACCGGGTCATGCGCAGATTAATAACGGCTGGAATCAGGTGGGGTCGGTCACGCTGATCAGCAGTGCCCGCTTTGCCTACAAATCGCTGTGGGACAGTACTATGGCGATGGTAGGGGCGTTGCTGTTTACCAGCCTGTTTGGCGGCTGGCTGGGTACACTGGTATTGCGGCGCCTGAAAAAGCCGCTGAACGCGGTGATTGCGCAGGCGCAGGCCATTACCGAGAGACATTTCATCACCACGCCTGAATCTCATGTTCCGGAATTGCGCCAGCTGACTTCGGCAATGAATTCCACGGTGCTGCTGGTGAAAAAAATGTTTGCTGATGAAGCGCTGCGACTGGAGCAGGTCCGACTCGAAGCCAATTCGGACGGACTGACCAAACTGGCCAACCGCAATTATTTTATGGCGCAGTTGCAGGCCGTGCTTGAAATGGAAGATTCTTTTTCCGGGACGCTGTTGCTGATCCGGATTGCCAATCTGGCTGATATCAACAAGCGCCTTGGTCGAACCGATACGGACAATATGCTCATCGCAGTGGCTGATGCACTGAAAAAAATCGCCCATGAAATTCCCAATTCGCTGACAGCCCGGCTCAATGGCGCTGATTTCGGTATGCTGCTGCCACTTACTGATTCGCATCCAATAGCGGACCAGGTGCTCGATACGCTGGTGGGGGCCACTTCAGCCTATATCGAAGATGGTGCCGTTGCCTTTATCGGCACTGGTGGATTTCATTACGGTCAGAATCTCGCGCATTTGATGGCGCAGGTTGATGCCGCGCTGGTTGGCGCTGAAGCGCAGCATGTGAATTGCGTGCGCAATGCCGAAGGCCTGGCCAGAGCAGATTCACCCCGCAGCAACGAGCAGTGGCTGAAGATGATTTATCACGCGATTGAAAACCGCGAAACCAGACTTGCTTCGTTTCCGGTTACGGATTTTAATCAGGTGCTGATCCACAACGAATGTCCGTTGCGCCTCAAGTTTACGGATGAGTGGCTGCCGGCCGGTCGCTTTTTGCCCGTGGCAGAACGGCTCGGCATGAGCTCCACGCTGGATACCGCTGCGATAACGCTGGGCATAGAAGAACTCAACATGAATCGTCAGATTATCGGACTGGCCATCAACGTGTCAGCACGCTCACTGGAAGACAGTACGTTCTGCGAATATATCCGTACCCTGTTGCTGGCCAATCCAAAAGCAAGTCACAGACTGTGGATAGAACTTCCGGAATTTGGCGCTTACGCGCACTTTGCTGCGTTCAAGGAATTTCGCAATCAGCTGCGCGGCACGGGTTGCAAACTGGGTCTGGAACACTTCGGTCGCCAGTTCAGTCAAATTGGCCAACTGCAGGAATTAAAACTGGATTATCTGAAAGTCGATGCCAGCTTTATCAGAGACATTGCCGCCAATGATGGCAATCAGGTTTTTCTCAGGGGGTTGATCGGCATTGCTCACAATATCGGCATGCAGATTTTTGCTGAAGGAGTGACAGAGCAAAGTGAATTGATCACGTTGAATAAACTGGGATTTGATGGTGCAACCGGGCCTGGTGTAAAAATCGCATCAATTTAAAGTTGGCTTAAAGGCACTGAAATGTGCGACAAAAATCCGAAAACAGGGTGTTGACAGCACTAATTTGACAGCTTTTTTTGTGGTTTTCTTGTAGAATACGCGGCTGAAGTTAAAATGCCGCATGCGGAAATTTGAGCGACCTGGTCGCTTTTATTTTTTCTGTAAAGCGTTTTACTGCACTGCGTACGGTCAAGAATCAACAAGGACTGTACAAAAATACCGCGAGGATGGCGAAATTGGTAGACGCACCAGGTTTAGGTCCTGACGCCAGTAATGGTGTGGGGGTTCGAGTCCCCCTTCTCGCACCACAGACAAAAAATTTTTTATTTGGACGATCAAATGGCAACTGCTGTCGAAACATTGGGTAAATTAGAGCGCCGCCTTACTATCACTGTGCCTTTGGCTGATGTGCGGGTGGAAGTTGAAAAACGATTGAAAGTGCGCGCCAAGTCAGCGAAAGCGCCGGGTTTCCGTCCAGGTAAGGTTCCGATGAAAATGGTCGCCGCACAGTACGGCTATCAGGTTGAATCCGAAGTGTTGAATGACAAGGTCGGACGCGCTTTCAGTGATGCAGCCGGTGAAAACAAGTTGCGCGTTGCAGGCATGCCAAGCATCGCTCCCAAAGAAGGTGACCAGGCTGAAGGTATCGTTGCTTTCGAAGCCACTTTCGAAGTGTATCCGGAACTGACCATCGGCGACTTGTCCGGTGCCGAAGTGGTTCAGGTCAAAACAGAAGTCAGCGATGCTGAAATCGACAAGACCATCGATATCCTGCGCAAGCAGCGTGTGCATTACCACGTAAAAGGTCAGGCCGGTGAACACGGCGACGGCGGCAGCGCAGATGCACAGAACGGCGACCGCGCCACGCTGAATTTTGTCGGCACTCTGGATGGTGTTGAATTCCAGGGTGGCAAGGCTGACGGTTTTGTTTTTGTTCTGGGCGAAGGCCGAATGCTGCCAGAATTTGAAGCCGCCACTATCGGTCTGAAAGTCGGCGAATCCAAAGTATTCAATCTGACTTTCCCTGCCGACTATCACGGTAAGGATGTGGCCGGAAAAACTGCCGAGTTCACAATCACCCTGACCAATCTGGAATGGGCACACCTGCCGGCAGTTGATGCAGAGTTTGCCAAAATGCTGGGCGTGGAAGATGGCGATCTGGCTAAAATGCGCGCTGACATCAAAGAAAATCTGGAGCGTGAAGTTGGTGGCCGTGTTAAATCACAAACTAAAAACAGCGTGATGGATGCACTGTTAAAAGTATGCGAATTTGACGTACCTAAAGTGCTCATTACCCAAGATGCGGAACGTCTGGCCGAAATGACCCGTCAGGATATGGCGCAGCGCGGCATGAATGTCAAAGACGTGCCGTTCCCGCTTGAAATGTTCAATGAGCAGGCTGAGCGCCGCGTGCGTCTGGGTCTGATTCTGGCCGAGATGGTCAAGGCCAATGGCCTGAAGGCGACTTTCGAACAGGTTGAAGCCCAGGTTGCCGATTTTGCAAAAAGCTACGAAGATCCAAAACAGGTGATGCGTTATTATTTCAACGACAGAAACCGTCTGGCAGAAGTCGAAGCCCTTGTATTGGAAGAAAACGTCGTCAACTACGTTCTGGGCAAGGCAAAAGTAACTGACAAGTTGGTTTCTTTTGATGAGTTGATGGGTAATCAGGCGCAAGCCTAATTCAATTGGGCTAACCGTTAAGGAAAATACATGACCAGCTTTATACGCAATTCTGCACTGGATACTGAAATGTTGGGTATGGTTCCGATGGTCATCGAGCAGAGCGGACGTGGCGAACGCTCGTATGACATTTATTCGCGGCTGTTAAAAGAGCGTGTGATTTTCCTGGTTGGTCCGGTCAACGATCAAACCGCCAATCTGGTGGTGGCCCAGTTGCTGTTTCTGGAAAGCGAAAATCCTGACAAGGATATTTCGTTCTACATCAATTCACCAGGCGGTTCGGTTTCAGCCGGCCTGGCAATTTACGATACCATGCAGTTCATCAAGCCTGACATATCGACATTGTGTACCGGCATGGCCGCATCAATGGGCGCATTTTTGCTGGCGGCCGGCGCCAAGGGCAAACGTTTTTCTCTGCCGAATTCCCGCATCATGATTCATCAGCCTTCGGGTGGAGCGCAGGGTCAGGCTTCCGACATTGATATTCAGGCGCGTGAAATTCTGTATCTGCGTGAACGGTTGAACGGCATCATGGCTGAGCACACAGGAAAAACGATAGAACAGATCGCTAAGGATACTGAGCGCGACAACTTTATGTCGGCGCAAGACGCGGTTGAATACGGCCTGATCGATAAAGTGATGGCGCATCGGGCTTGATGTGTTTGCACTCCAAAAAACGCCCGTTTGGGCGTTTTTTTACTTAATAAGTTGTTGCTTAGTTGTTCTTTCCTGCGATTTACTTTCTTTTTGTTATCTGAAATTAAAAATCAGTCTATTCACGATGACGGATTGGCTATTTACGGGTAATATCGATTCACTTCATACATAGAATTTGTACCATGCCAGATAAAAAATCCACCAGCGGTGAAAAATTGCTTTATTGCTCATTTTGCGGCAAGAGTCAGCATGAAGTTAAAAAACTCATTGCAGGGCCCTCCGTGTTTATTTGCGATGAATGCATCGATCTCTGCAACGATATTATTCGTGACGAAATTTCCAATATCGAAACAATCGGAAGCAACAAATCTGATCTGCCAACACCTTCAGAAATATGTGACCTGTTAAATCAGTATGTAATCGGTCAGACCACTGCCAAACGCATCTTGTCGGTAGCGGTATATAACCACTACAAACGCCTGAAGTACCTGGGTAAAAAAGACGACGTAGAGCTGGCCAAAAGCAATATTTTGCTGGTCGGACCGACTGGTTCGGGCAAGACTTTGTTGGCTCAGACGCTGGCCCGCATGCTCAATGTGCCATTCGTGATTGCCGACGCCACCACGCTGACTGAAGCCGGTTATGTGGGTGAAGATGTGGAAAATATCATTCAGAAGTTGCTGCAGAATTGCAACTACGAAGTCGAAAAAGCGCAAAAAGGGATTGTTTATATTGATGAAATTGACAAAATTTCACGCAAGTCAGACAACCCCTCGATTACCCGCGATGTATCCGGCGAAGGTGTCCAGCAAGCTTTGCTAAAGCTGATCGAAGGTACCATGGCATCGGTTCCTCCTCAGGGTGGACGCAAACATCCGAATCAGGATTTTGTGCAGATCGATACGACCAACATCATGTTCATTTGCGGCGGTGCGTTTGACGGATTGACCAAGCTGATTTCCAATCGTTCGGAAAAGGGTGGCATCGGTTTTTCAGCCAGCGTGAAAAGCAAAGTGGAAGCTGCTTCCAATCAGCATTTGCAGGAAGTCGAACCTGAAGATCTGATCAAATTTGGTCTGATTCCAGAACTGGTAGGCCGTCTGCCGGTGGTAGCTACCTTGAATGAGCTGGATGAAGACGCCCTGATCCAGATTTTGATCGAGCCAAAAAATGCGTTGGTCAAACAATACGCCAAGCTGCTGGAAATGGAAGGCGCCGAACTGGATATCCGCCCATCGGCACTGCACGCTATTGCCAAAAAAGCGATTGCACGCAAAGCGGGGGCACGCGGACTGCGTTCGATTCTGGAGCATGCCTTGCTCGACGTGATGTACGACCTGCCGAATGAACAGAATGTTGCCAAGGTGGTGATTGATGAAAACACCATTAATTCCGGGGCGAAACCGATATTGATTTATCACGACAAGCCAAAGGCCTCGAGCGCAAATTAAGTTGTAGAAATAACTCACTGCATACGACCGGGATGCATCATTAAGTTGTTAAGGTCAAAAAGCCACCTCGGGTTGACCTCGCAGGTGGCTTTTGTGTTATCAGGTATGTGAAATTTAATATTCGTAGTTGTACTTGTGTTTTCAAAATCCATGCCAACATGTTGCTTAGTTTTAACTTAAAAGGTATCTCATGACGTCGACATTCACTCCGGAACAAACGCAGTTACCTTTGTTGCCATTGCGAGATGTGGTTGTATTTCCGCACATGGTGATTCCACTTTTTGTCGGGCGCCCAAAATCCATCAAGGCTCTGGAAGCGGCGATGGAACAAGGTAAAAGTATTTTGCTGGCAGCGCAAAAAGCAGCAGCAAAGGACGAACCTTCTCCCGAAGATATTTATGAAATTGGCTGTATTGCCAACATTCTGCAAATGCTGAAACTGCCGGACGGCACCGTCAAGGTGCTGGTCGAAGGTGTTCAGCGTGCGCGCATCAGTCAGATTCGTGAATTTGACACGCACTTCATCGCCAATCTGGAGCCGGTCGAAACAGAAGAAAGCGATGACTCTGAAGTGGAGGCAATGCGGCGCGCCATCGTGCAGCAGTTTGACCAGTACGTAAAACTGAACAAGAAGATACCGCCTGAAATTCTGGCCTCGTTGTCTGGTATCGATGATGCCGGCCGATTGGCTGATACGGTCGCTGCCCATCTGCCACTGAAGCTGGATCAGAAACAGGAAATCCTGGAAATTTTCAGCGTCGCCAAACGGCTTGAACATCTGCTGGGACAACTGGAAGGGGAACTCGATATTCTGCAGGTTGAAAAACGCATACGCGGTCGTGTCAAGCGTCAGATGGAAAAATCACAGCGTGAATATTATCTGAACGAACAGGTCAAGGCGATTCAGAAAGAATTGGGCGAAGGCGAAGAGGGCGCTGATCTGGAAGAGATCGACAAAAAAATCATTGCCGCAAAAATGCCCAAGGAAGCGCGCGACAAAGCCATGAGCGAGCTGAAAAAGCTCAAAATGATGTCAGCCATGTCTGCCGAAGCAACCGTGGTGCGCAACTATATCGATACGCTGATCAACTTGCCATGGAAGAAAAAATCCAAGGTGACCAATGATCTGGCCAATGCTGAAAAAGTGCTGGATGCCGATCATTACGGACTCGAAAAAGTCAAAGAACGAGTGCTGGAATATCTGGCCGTGCAACAGCGGGTTGACAAACTGAAGGCACCGATATTATGTTTTGTTGGACCACCAGGTGTTGGTAAAACTTCGCTCGGACAATCGATAGCGCGCGCGACCAACCGTAAATTTGTGCGTATGGCGCTCGGTGGTGTGCGTGATGAAGCTGAAATTCGTGGTCACCGTCGCACTTATATCGGTTCCATGCCCGGCAAAATTCTACAAAGTTTGTCCAAGATCGGTGTAAGAAATCCATTGTTCCTGCTCGATGAAGTTGACAAGATGGGGGCTGATTTTCGGGGCGATCCATCCTCGGCTTTGCTGGAAGTGCTGGATCCGGAACAGAATCACACCTTTTCAGACCATTATCTGGAAGTCGATTTTGATCTGTCTGATGTGATGTTTGTGGCTACGTCCAACTCGTACAACATTCCGGCGGCGCTGCTGGATCGCATGGAAGTTATTCGCCTGTCTGGTTACACCGAAGATGAAAAGAGCAGCATTGCGCAGCGTTATTTACTGCCCAAGCAAATCAAGAACAACGGTTTGAAGGAAGCAGAGATCGCCGTTTCCGAAACGGCGATTCGCGACATCATCCGCTATTACACCCGTGAAGCTGGAGTGCGTTCGCTTGAGCGTGAAATATCCAAAATCTGCCGCAAAGTTGTCAAAATGCTGCTGCTAAAAAAGCAGGAGAAAAAAGTGACGGTGACCTGCAAGAATCTGGATAAATATCTGGGTGTGCGGCGCTATGATTTTGGTACTGCTGTAAAAGAAAATCAGGTTGGTCAGGTTGTCGGACTGGCCTGGACTGAAGTGGGTGGCGATCTGCTGACCATTGAAGCCGTTTCGATGCAGGGCAAAGGCAATGTGATACGCACCGGTACACTGGGCGACGTCATGAAAGAATCCATAGAAGCGGCACGCACAGTGGTCAGAAGTCGCGCCAAACGTCTCGGGATTAAAAACGATGTCTTCGAAAAAACGGATGTGCATATTCACGTTCCTGAAGGCGCGACTCCTAAAGATGGCCCTTCTGCGGGTATCGCGATGACAACGGCACTGGTATCGATCTTCACCGGCATTCCGGTCAAGGCAACCGTGGCCATGACGGGTGAAATTACACTGCGTGGCGAAGTATTGCCTATTGGTGGTTTAAAAGAAAAACTGCTGGCTGCGCATCGTGGTGGTATCAAGACAGTGATTATCCCGGAAGAAAACGCCAAGGATCTGGTGGAAATTCCGGACAATGTCAAAAATCATCTGGAAATTATTCCAGTACGCTGGATTGATCGGGTGTTGGAAATTGCACTGGAACGTCAACCCACCCCTCTGGTTGAAGAAGAGGTGGTTGTCACTGCCGCTACGGCTGTTGCCGGAGAAGTGGTTGATCCTGTAGTAAAACACTGAAATCAGATGCAGAAAAAAACGCCCCTCGGGGCGTTTTTATTCGCGGCTGAAGTGAACGCAGTCAATGCCAGCTGCGCAGCAAACCGACAGCCAATCCTTCGATGGCAAAATCTTCTGTATCAACCCGGATAACCTTGAAATCAGGATTTTCCGGAAACAGTTCAATCAGTGAACCGGTTTTTTGAAAACGTTTCACTGTCACCTCGTCACCAAGGCGTGCCACCACAATTTGCCCGTTGGTAGCCTGACTGGTTCTCTTGACTGCCAGCAGATCACCTTCCAGTATGCCGACATCGCGCATCGACATGCCGCGTACTTTTAACAGGTAATCTGGCTGTGCACTGAACAATGCCGGATCGACGTTATAACTGGCTTCAATATGTTCTTCAGAGAGAATCGGCGAACCTGCTGCAACGCGCCCAACCAGCGGCAGATAAAGTAGGTTGGCCGCAGCATGTGCCAGATTGAACTGCTCAACGGGCCGAGCTGGAATCTGGTCACACAGGCGGATGCCACGCGAAGTGCCGGGAGTTAATTCAATCATTTTCTTGCGGGCCAGCGCCTGCAGGTGTTCTTCGGCCGCATTGGCTGAGCGAAATCCCAGTTCAGTTGCGATTTCTGCACGGGTCGGGGGGAAACCGGTATTTTGGATGGCATCACGGATTAGATTTAAGATTTGCTCTTGGCGGGGGGTCAATTTTTGCATGATGTGGAATCCAGACTGGGTTTATATTCAGTCTGTAATTTTATACAGTATTTGCATGAATGCAAGAAAATAATTGCCGCTTACGCCTGTTTTGTTTAGCTTTGTTGCGTATAAAGCCACTGATTGTTTAATTTTGTTTGGTCAGAATTGAAAATAACAATTAGCATCGGTCATCTGAAGTTCAACGCCAACCAGAAAAGTGTCGATATGAAACGTCCCCGTTTTTTACCCGATGATTTCACTCTTGCCCTGATCGCCACGGTATCGACCGCGAGCTGGTTTCCTGCGTCAGGTCGGATTGCCACTGATTTCAATGTATTGACCAATCTGGCAATCGGATTGCTGTTTTTCATGCATGGCGCAAAATTGCCGCGTGAAACCCTGCTGGCCGGTGCCAGACACTGGCGTTTGCATCTGACTGTGCTGGTCTGCACCTTCGTGCTGTTCCCTGCGCTCGGGTTTATTCTGAAACCGCTGCTGGCGCCCTTAATGACCCCAAACCTATACACAGGTATGCTGTTTCTATGCATGCTGCCTTCCACTGTGCAGTCCTCTATTGCTTTTACTTCAGTGGCGCATGGCAATGTGGCGGCCGCCATCTGCAGTGCCACTGCCTCAAATCTGCTGGGTATTTTTCTGACTCCGGCTCTGGTGGCGCTGTTGCTGGTGACTGGCAGTGGCAGCACTTCTTCCCTTGATGCCATTCTCAGTATCGCCATGCAGTTGCTGCTGCCCTTCATCGCCGGCCAGATCGCGCGGCGCTGGATTGGGCTGTGGATGGAGCGTCGTGCCGCAGCACTGAAATATGTCGATCAGGGGTCGATTCTGTTGGTGGTATACACAGCGTTCAGTGAGGCGGTCAACCAGGGTTTGTGGCAGCAATTGCCGCTGCGTTCATTGGCGGGATTATTGCTGGGATGTGGAACTATGCTCGCTGCGATTTTACTTCTGACCAAATTGATGGCCCGAAAATTGCATTTCAACACTGCCGATGAAATTGCCATTGTCTTTTGCGGATCAAAAAAGAGTCTGGCCAGCGGTGTGCCGATGGCCAAGGTACTGTTTGCCAGTCACACCGTGGGGGCGATTGTGTTGCCGCTGATGCTGTTTCATCAGATTCAGCTGATGGCGTGTGCGGTGCTGGCGCAGCGATATGCGAAAAGGGCAGACAGAAAATAATAGTTGTTTAAAACGTTTCAGTGTCACTCAGATAGCGCCACTTTCCCTCCGGCAGATTGCCCAGTTTGACTTTGCCAATACGCACCCGCTTCAATCCGATTACGGTTAAGCCAACTGCTTCACACATTCGTCGGATCTGGCGCTTTTTGCCTTCTTTCAAAATGAAATTCAACTGATCATCATTTTGCCAGCGTACCTTGGCCGGCAGCAGCGCCTTGCCATCCAGCGACAGTCCGTGGTTCAGGCGTTTCAGATCGGCATCCGGTAAGCGGCCACCGTGTGAATAGGTCACGCGCACCAGATATTCCTTTTCAACCGAGGTATCCTGACCGATCAAATGCTTCGCAATCCGGCCATCCTGAGTCAGCACCAGCAACCCGGTGGAATCGATATCGAGCCGACCGGCTGGCACCAGACTGCGCAGTTGGGTGGGATGGAAATGAATCGGCAGTTTATCTTCTTCCCAGCGGTTTTCAGCCTTGATCATGCAGATCGCCGGCTCATAGCCATCCTCGGCCTGACCGCTGACATAACCTACCGGTTTGTTGATCAGAACCGTGACGCGTTTGGATTGTTCGGCTGCTGCCTGACGTTCTATTGTGACTTTCTGGCTGGGTAGAATTTTGGTGCCGAGCTCGGAGATTACCTTGCCGTCCACCCGCACCCAGCCCTTGCTGATCCATTCATCTGCTTCGCGGCGCGAGCACAGTCCCAGTTCGGACATGCGCTTGGAAAGGCGCAGGGGTTCTTCGTTATTCATATTTTTTAAATTGTCATTGCATCGAGCAGATCCGTTTCGAGCTGGATTTGCGTGCGTGCGTTTTGTAAAGTGACACCGTCTACCAAAAATACATCCTCTACCCGTTCACCCAGCGTCATGATCTTGGCAGTGTGCAGGTTGATTTTGTATTTGGCCAGAATCCGTGCAATCGAGTACAGCAGGCCGTTGCGGTCACTGGCGCTGACCGACAGTAAATAAAAATTGCCGCGTTCGTCGGGACGCAGATCCACGGTCGGGCTGATCGGGAAGGTGCGCGACAGGCGTGACAATCGTCCTTTGCTGGGCTGCGGCAGGTCTGACTGCATCGTCAGTACTTCGGTCAGTTCGTGTTCGACCAGGCTGATGATGTCGCGGTAGCTTTTGGAAAAGGCGGATGCGGAAATCAGAAAGGTATCCAGTGCGTAACCGTGCTGGGTGGTGTGGATTTTGGCATCCAGGATGCTGAAACCCTTGGCATCGAAATAGCTGCAGATTCTGGCGAACAGATCATGCTGGTCCGGCGTATATACAGCAACCTGCAACCCTTCACCAATAGTCGCAGTGCGGCATTTGACTACCGGACCTGGGCTGTTTACTTTGTCGCAGAAGGCACGGGTCTGCCAGACAATATCGCTGGCCTCGTTACGCAAAAAATAAACCACATCCAGTTTTTTCCATAATTCTTCGTGGGCAGTTTCAGGCAGACCGTACAGGCGCAGATTTTTTAAGGCTTCAACCTGGCGATTTTTCAGTTCCCGGTCCGGTGACGGGATTTCTCCACCCAGGGCACGTAGCGTCAGGTTGTACAGATCTTCGAGTAGCTTGCCTTTCCAGGCATTCCATACCTTCGGGCTGGTGCCGCGAATGTCGGAAACTGTCAGCAGATACAGCGCAGTCAGATGACGTTCATCTTTGACTGTTGCTGCAAAATTCTGGATGGTTTCAGGGTCAGACAGATCCTGTTTCTGGGCCACCTGCGACATCAGTAAATGATGCTCGACCAAAAACAGTACCAGTTCAGTATTTTCTTTTGAAATGCGATGGGTGCGACAAAAGCGCAGCGCATCGACCTTGCCCAATACAGAATGGTCGCCATTGCGGCCTTTGGCGATATCGTGGAACAGGGCCGCTACATACAATATCCACGGTTGCGGAAAATTTGCAATCAGCTGGCTGCAAAACGGATATTCGTGCGCATGCTCGGGCATGGTGAAGCGACGCAGATTGCGCACCACCATCAGAATATGCTGGTCGACCGTATAGACGTGAAACAGGTCATGCTGCATCTGTCCGATGATGTTGCGAAAGGTGGGAATATAACGGCCGAGGATACTCATCTGGTTCATGCCGCGCAGAGCATGGGTGATGCCCTGAGGTGCCTGCAGTATCTGCAAAAACAGGTTTTGATTGATCGGATCGTGTCTGAACTTGCTGTCGATCTTGAAACGCGCGTGCCACAATGCGCGCATGGTGGGTGCCGAGATGCCCTTGAGTTCAGAGTGCAGGGACAGCAGCAGGAATATTTCGAAAATTGCAGACGGGCGGCGCTCAAATAATTGATGGTCGTGTGCATCAACGAATCCGTTAATTTCGTTGAAATCGTCATTGATCCTCTGCGGTCTGGACGATGTGGCAAATAACTTGGCCTCGATGTTTTGCAACAGGATGCTGTTGAGTTGCGTAACTGCTTTGGCGGCCCAGTAATAGCGCTGCATCAGCAATTCACTGGACCGTCGGGTTGCTGTTGGCTCCATGCCAAATGTTTCGGCGATGGCGGTCTGTACGTCAAACACCAGCCGGTCCTCGCGCCGTTTTGAGTGGATATGCAGTCGGATGCGGATATCTTTGAAGGCGCGCTCATTACGCTTTAACTGTCTTGCTTCGTGGCCGGTAATGAGGCCGCGCGCAGCCAGTTCCGACCACGAGTTGCCCAGTCCGGCTGCCTTGGAGATCCATAAAATGACCTGCAGGTCGCGCAGGCCGCCAGGACTTTCCTTGCAGTTTGGTTCCAGACTGTATGGTGTATCTTCATAACGCACATGTCTTTGCCGCAACTCGAGTGTTTTGGCCAGAAAAAATGCCTGCGGATTCATCGCTGCGCTGTACTGCTCTTTGAGAGAGCGAAATAATTTGCGGCTGCCGGTGATCAGGCGTGCTTCGAGCAGACTGGTCTGGACCGTAATATCGGCAGCCGACTCGAGCATGCATTCATCGATGGTGCGGATGCTGTGCCCGACTTCCAGGCCCAGATCCCAGAACTGTTGTACCAGCGACTCCAGTTTTTCGCGCAGCGCACCGTCGGCTGAATGCGGCAACAGGATCAGTACATCGACGTCAGAATAAGGAAACAGTTCGCCCCGGCCATAGCCGCCCACAGCGACCAGACTGGCGTCGCCTGGCAACCCCAGGGTGTGCCAGAGTTCTATCAGCGCCACATCGACGCTGTGGCACAGATCATGCAGCAGTGCTTCCGGCCGTTTTTTGTTTTCGGAAAATGCGGCCACCAACAACTGATGCCGCGCTTTGAGTTGCTCTTTTAACCTCAGTGCCAGTGGTTGCATGGAATAGGGTGATTTAAAATTTGATGCCGAGGTTTTCCGGAGGAGGCGGGCTGCCGGCTGAAACAGTCAGAACTTCAAAGCCCGTTTCAGTCACCAGTACGGTATGTTCCCATTGCGCCGACAGACTGCGATCTCGGGTTTTGATGGTCCAGCCATCCGACATTTCGCGGATTTCCTTGCGACCGGCGTTAATCATCGGTTCCACAGTAAAAATCATGCCGGCTTTCATTTCTGCCAGGGTGCCGGGGCGACCGTAATGCAAAATCTGCGGTTCTTCGTGGAAGACCTTGCCGATACCGTGACCGCAGAATTCGCGCACTACGCTGTAGCCGGCTTTTTCTGCGTACTGCTGAATTACGTGTCCGATATCGCCCAGATGAGCGCCCGGTCTGATTTTTGAAATTCCCAGCCACATGCACTCAAAGGTAATCTGGGACAGGCGTTTGGCCATAATCGACGCTTCGCCGATCAGAAACATGCGGCTGGTATCGCCGTGATAGCCGTTTTTGATGACGGTAATATCCAGATTGACGACGTCACCGTTTTTGAGCATTTTGTCACCCGGAATGCCGTGACAGATCACGTCGTTGACCGAGGTGCAGATCGCCTTGGGGTAGGGGGTGTAGCCGGGAGGGCAATAATTGAGTGGGGCCGGGATAGTGTTCTGTACATTGACCATGTATTCGTGACACAGACGGTCGAGTTCGCCGGTGGTGACGCCGGCAACAACGAACGGTGTGATGTAATCGAGAACTTCAGAACCCAAACGGCCAGCGATGCGCATGCCTTCAATGTCTTCTGCGGTTTTAATGCTGATAGGTTCCATTTTATTGCCTGAATTTTAATAGTGGTGCTGTGGGAGGATTTAATTTGCCAACAGATGAAACGAACACGGGAAGCGATTCGTAAGACAAATTTAAATGCGGTGCGAAATTATAGTCTATTTGCATCAAAACCATTCTGAATCGCATTTTTGACATATCGCGGCTGGCACTGTGTTGCGCAATAGATAACAGGTGCAGCCAATGCTGGACAAGACCGGCCGGTGAACCAAGGTGACGCCTGAGGAATAAGGCTTGAGTAATTTGGCGCTTCTGGTGTAGAATCCTGCCCTGACTCATGAATTGGTCGTGAGTTTGTAGGTCAATTGTAATTTTGAAATCGCGAATTCTATCGATAAAAGGGTGCTCATCTTAGTGAGTCACTGATGGAATTCCAGACAAAACCCTGGAGAAAATTATGGCAGTAACAATGCGTGAAATGCTGGAAGCTGGTGTCCATTTCGGTCACCAAACCCGATTCTGGAACCCAAAGATGGCACCGTACATCTTCGGTCACCGCAACAAAATTCATATCATTAACCTGGAAAAAACCCTCGGTTTGTACCAGGAAGCAATGAAATTCATCCGTCAGACCGCATCAAACCGCGGCACCATCTTGATGGTCGGCACCAAACGTCAGGCCCGTGATCTGATCGCTGCTGAAGCCAAGCGCGCCGGTGTGCCTTATGTAGACCAGCGCTGGCTGGGCGGCATGATGACCAACTTCAAAACTGTTAAAACCTCAATCAAGCGCCTGAAAGACATGGAAGCGCAATTGGCCGAAGGCGCAGTTGAAAAACTGAGCAAAAAAGAAGCACTGATGTTTGATCGCGAAATGATTAAGCTGCAAAAATCTATCGGCGGTATTAAAGATATGGGCGGCGTACCTGACGCCATATTTGTGGTTGACGTTGGTTATCACAAAGGTGCGATCACTGAAGCAGCAAAACTGGGCATTCCTGTTATTGGCGTTGTCGATACCAACCATTCTCCAGAAGGCGTTCAGTTCATCATTCCTGGTAACGACGATTCTTCCAAAGCCATTGCCCTGTATGCACGCGGTGTGGCTGATGCAATTCTGGAAGGCCGTGCCAACGCACTCAATGAAGTGGTTGAAGCAGTTAAAGCCGGTTCTGATGACTTCGTAGAAGTTTCCGAGCAGGCTTAAGCGTTATATTAAAAGTCATCTTGGGATGGCTTTGTAAAAAAGGGGCCGCTTAGCCCCTTTTTTTTAAGATGATTAATTACATGGAATCAGGAGAGTAGCATGGCAGCGATTACAGCAGCGATGGTAGGTGAATTGCGCGCAAAGACAGATGCACCAATGATGGAGTGCAAAAAAGCATTGACCGAAGCAGAAGGTAATATGGATCGTGCAGAAGAAATTCTGCGTGTCAAATTAGGCGGTAAAGCCTCTAAGGCAGCGTCCCGCATTACTGCGGAAGGTGTCATTACTGCCTGCGTGGCAGGCAAGGTTGGCGCACTGGTTGAAGTTAACTGTGAAACAGACTTCGTAACCAAAAACGATGAATTCCTGAATTTGGCCAATGCCTGCGCCAAACTGGTCGCAGAACATAATCCTGCCGATGTGGCGGCCCTGTCGGCATTGCCACTGGGTGACAGCACGGTAGAAGGTGTGCGCACTACGTTAATCGGCCGTATCGGTGAAAACATGTCGATCCGCCGGTTTGTGCGCTTTGAATCTGCTGATAAACTGGCCACCTACCTGCATGGCACCCGAATCGGCGTCATTGTCGATTTCGCCAGTGCCAATGAACAGGTTGGCAAAGATGTTGCCATGCATATCGCGGCAATGAAGCCCGTGTCTTTGTCAGTGGATCAGGTTCCAGCCGAACTGATCGAAAAAGAGCGTTCGGTAGCGACACTGAAAGCAGCAGAATCAGGCAAGCCAGCTGATATCGCAACCAAAATGATTGAAGGTTCGGTACAGAAGTTCCTGAAAGAGGTTTCATTGTTGAACCAGACTTTTGTTAAAAATGACAAACAAACCGTTGAGCAGATGCTTAAAGCCGAGTCTTCTTCGGTAAAAGCATTTAAGATGTTCGTGGTCGGTGAAGGCATTGAGAAAAAACAGGATGACTTTGCCGCAGAAGTGGCTGCTCAGGTTGCGGCTGCCCAAAAGGCATAAAGCAGTCATGTCCGGTTTAAAAAAATAAGAAAGTACCTATGAATTTGATTCTGACCAACAGAGGCAAAGCTTCCCACGGTGGCATGCGTCGTTGGTCAGTTATTCAAAATTATCGGTAATGTAGCGGGCCAATAGGCCCGTTTTTTTTAAATGTCGCCGGCGGTACAGGAATCAGCAGGACTATCACAACCAGTCAAACACAGTGGAGAAAAAATGTTGAAAAAATCAGCTTACAAACGCGTACTACTGAAACTTTCTGGTGAAGCTTTAATGGGCGACGATGCCTATGGAATCAATCGCGCAACAATAGAACGCATGGTCGCTGACGTTGCTGAAATCAAGGAACTGGGAGTTGAACTGGCCATTGTGATTGGGGGCGGCAATATATTCAGGGGCGTGGCTCCCGGCGCGCAGGGTATGGATCGCGCCACTGCCGATTATATGGGGATGCTGGCCACCGTGATGAATTCACTGGCTTTAGCCGATGCGATGCGCCAGGTAGGCATCGTCGCGCGCGTGATGTCGGCCATTGCCATTGAGCAGGTGGTTGAGCCGTATGTCAGACCCAAGGCGCTGCAGTATCTGGAAGAAGGCAAGGTCGTGGTCTTTGCCGCCGGTACCGGCAATCCGTTTTTTACTACCGATACCGCTGCAGCATTGCGCGGTGCGGAAATCGGTGCTGAAATCGTATTGAAGGCAACCAAGGTCGATGGCGTGTATTCGGCTGATCCGAACAAGGTCAAGGATGCGGTACGTTATTCCACCATCAGTTTTGATGACGCGATCTCGCGTCAGTTGCAGGTGATGGATGCCACGGCATTCGCACTGTGCCGCGACCGCAATTTGCCGATCAAGGTATTTTCCATCGTCAAGCCGGGTTCGCTGCTGCGCGTAATCCAGGGTGAAGATGAAGGCACACTGGTTCATGTCTGATGTAATGCGGTTTCATTTACAACGGTTTAATTGATTATTTAGATGCAGGAGATACAAATGACTTTGGCTGAAGTTAAAAAAAATACGGAACAAAGAATGCAAAAATCGCTGGAGGCGCTCAAGGCCGATCTGGCCAAAGTGCGTACCGGACGCGCGCATGTCGGCATTCTGGATCATGTTCAGGTTGATTACTACGGTAATCCGACCCAGTTAACCCAGGTGGCCAATGTCACCCTGATTGACGCGCGCACCATCGGTGTGCAGCCCTGGGAAAAGAAAATGGTTGCCGTAGTTGAAAAGGCGATTCGTGAAGCCGATCTGGGACTCAACCCTTCCACTCAGGGTGATCTGATCCGCGTACCGACCCCGCCGTTGACCGAAGAACGTCGCAAGGAGTTTGTGAAGCTGGTTAAGAACGAAGGCGAGGATGCCAAGATTGCAGTGCGTAATATTCGCCGTGACGCCAACGAAGCCTACAAAAAAATGTTGAAAGACAAAGCGTGTTCAGAAGATGATGAACGTCGCGCTCAGGATGATGTGCAAAAACTCACCGACAAATTTGTCAGTGAAGTTGATAAACTGATTTCTGAAAAAGAAAAAGAGCTTTTGACGGTATAAAACCCGGTTACACCATGAATGCACAGCCATGAATGAACCAAGCTCCACCATAGCCATCCCTGCCGTTGATGCGATACCCAAACATATCGCCATCATCATGGATGGCAATGGACGCTGGGCCACCAAACGGTTTATGCCGAGGGTGGCCGGACACTCAAAAGGGGTTGATGCGGTGCGCACCATCGTCGAGTCATGCATTGAGCAGGGTGTGAAATATCTGACCCTGTTTGCGTTCAGCTCCGAAAACTGGCGCCGCCCCGAGGAAGAAGTGTCGATACTGATGCGTCTGTTCATGACTGCACTTGAGCGTGAAGTCAACCGCATGCATGCCAACAATATCTGCCTGAAAGTGGTGGGCGATTTAACCCGGTTTCCTGTGGCATTGCAGGAAAAAATTCAGCAGGCGCAAAACAAAACCGCCAATAATTCACGTCTGACCGTGACCATTTGCGCCAACTACGGCGGGCGCTGGGATATTGTTCAGGCCATGAATCAACTGCGATCAGCACAGCCGGACCTGTTGACAATTGAAGAGCAGCATCTCACACCTTATCTGTCCATGGCCTATGCACCGGAACCGGATCTGTTTATACGCACCGGCGGAGAGCAGCGTATTTCCAATTTCCTGCTTTGGCAATTGGCCTATACTGAACTTTATTTTACGGAGGCCTACTGGCCCGATTTTGGCCGCGCCGAACTGCTGGCAGCCATTCAATCTTACCAGCAGCGCGAACGGCGCTTTGGACGCACCAGTGCGCAGCTGACCGAAACCAAGAAAGCTTCCTGATGTTAAAAACCCGCATTATCACAGCCATTGTGCTGTTGGCAGTGTTATTGCCGGTACTGTTTTTGGGTACTGCACCGGCAGTCCTGGCACTAAGCGCCGTTTTTTTTGGCGCGGCCTGCTGGGAAAGTCTGCGCCTGTTTGGTCACAGGCTGATCATTCCGGCTGCCTGTGTCTGGACCGGGCTATTTGTCTGGCTGGCATACACCGGCATTTCTGCCCAGTTCATGGTGGTCTGGCTGCTCGGCGTGCTGGCCTGGGTCATCCGTTTTATCCCGACCCTGAAGTCTGGCCTTCCTGCCAGTGGCAGTGCTTCAAGCCGACTTTACAGCGCGATGTACCTGATTTCGGTAATGGGCTGTTTTTTGGCGATGCTGGTATTTCAGCGTCATTCAGCCATGTATTTGTTGTCGGTAATGGTCATAGTCTGGGTTGCCGATATAGGTGCCTATTTTTTTGGCAAAGCGTTCGGAAAACATAAACTGGCACCGATGATTTCACCCGGTAAATCATGGGAAGGCGCGTTGGGCGGCTGGATTTCTGTTCTTGTCATCGGTGCAGTCAGCACACAGATTGCTTTTTTTTCCGATACTTTTTTCGTAACCGTATTGCAGCGCTGGGGTTGGTTGGGATTAGTTCTGGCACTGAGCATTCTGACCGCCGCCAGCGTTTTCGGCGATCTGGTAGAGTCGCAATTAAAGCGTCGCGCGCAGATGAAAGACAGCAGTAATTTATTGCCGGGACATGGCGGTGTGCTGGATCGCATCGATTCGTTGATTCCGGTAATGCCAGTGGCGATGTTGATTATTGAAATAACTTCCAGACCATGAAACAGAAAATTACCATTTTAGGTTCTACCGGCTCGATCGGTGTCTCCACCCTGGATGTGATAGCACGCCATGAAGAGCGGTATCAGGTTGTGGCCCTGACGGCGCACACCCGCGTCGATGAACTGGCGCGCCAGTGCGTGCAGTTTCAGCCTGAATTTGCCGTGGTTGGTTCGGCTGCGGCAGCCAAACAGCTTGCAACGCAACTGACCGCGCATAATCTGAAGACGACCGTTTTGCACGGTGAGGCAGCCCTGTGTGAAGTGGTGTTGTGTGCCGATATGATTATGGCCGCAATCGTCGGTGCGGCAGGGCTGGCACCCACTCTGGCTGCTGCGCGGGCCGGCAAAAAAGTATTGCTGGCCAATAAGGAGGCGCTGGTCATGTCCGGTCAGCTGTTTATGGATTCAGTGGTCGAACATGGTGCCACGCTGTTGCCCATCGACAGTGAGCACAATGCCATTTTTCAATGCCTGCCCCATAATTTTCAGCGCCGTCCCGAACAGCAGGGCATTGCCAAAATATTGCTGACTGCTTCGGGTGGCCCGTTTCTGAACCGCACGCTTGAGTCATTGCACGATGTCACACCGGAGCAGGCGATCGCCCATCCGAACTGGGTGATGGGTAAAAAAATCTCGATCGATTCTGCCACCATGATGAACAAGGGCCTGGAAGTGATCGAGGCACATTGGCTGTTCGGCACACCGGTCGAACACATCGAAGTGGTGATTCACCCGCAAAGCGTGATTCATTCCATGGTGTCGTATGTGGATGGGTCGGTATTGGCGCAACTCGGCAACCCTGATATGCGCACACCAATCGCTTATGGATTGGCCTATCCGGAACGTATCGCCTCCGGCGTGAATCAGCTCGACATTACCAAAATTGCCCAGCTCAATTTCCAGCAACCCGATCTGAAGCGCTTCCCCTGCCTTGCTTTGGCGTTCGACGCGCTGCGTGCCGGTGACACCGCACCGGCCATCCTGAATGCAGCCAATGAAGTGGCGGTGCAGGCATTTCTGGACAATAAAATCGGATTTTTAAAAATTCCGGAACTCATCGCTGCCGTCTTGAATCGGGTCGCAAACCGTCGTGTGACCGATCTGGCCGGTATCATGGAACAAGATGCGCTGGCTCGCACCGCTGCCAACCTGCTCATCAATTAATATGGAATTCCTTCAGGCCGTTCTCGCCTTCCTGTTTGCTCTGGGCATACTGATCGTGTTTCATGAGCTGGGACATTACTGGGTGGCGCGGCTGTGCAATGTCAAGGTGCTGCGCTTTTCGCTGGGCATGGGCAATGTCATCTATTCACGTCGTTTTGGACCTGATCAAACTGAATGGGTTATATCAGCCGTTCCACTCGGCGGCTATGTCAAGATGCTGGATGCGCGTGAGACGAATGATGGAGGTGTGCGCGGAGAAATCAGTCCGGCAGATCTGGACAGGGAATTTACCCGTCAGTCAGTGTGGAAGCGCATTGCTATTGTGGCGGCCGGTCCAATTGCCAATTTTCTTTTGGCGATTTTATTGCTGACGGTCCTGTTCATGATCGGCGTACCGGAACCGGTAGCCAAACTGCGTGCGCCCGACAATTCAACACTGGCTTACCGGATGGGATTGCGCGGCAACGATCTGGTGACCGGAGTCAACGGCAAGCCAATCCGGTTCTGGTCGGAGCTGCGCTGGGAAATTCTGGAAAGTGCCGTTGAAAAACAGCCGGTTACCTTGACGGTCAAACCGACCGGTACGACTGAAACTGTGCAGGTCATCGTTCCGCTCGACCAGTTGTCGGCTCAGGATATTGAAAGCGACTTTCTGGGTAAGCTGGGCATGAGTCTGGCGCTGTCTGAGGCGCAGTTGGGCAATCTGATGGAAGGCAGTCCGGCCCTGCGCGCGGGCCTGCAAAAAGGCGACATCATTACTGAAATCGATGGCAAAACAATTTTAGATAATCGCGATCTGATTGAAATGGTACGGGCATCACCAGGCAAATTGCTGCATTTTAAAGCGCGACGGGCAGGTTCAATACTTGAGTTTTTGGTAACGCCGTTATCAGAAAAAACCGAACAGGGAACCATTGGGAAGTTAAAGGTGGAAGTCAGTTCGGCACCGGAAATGCAGAATCACAGTGATTCTCTGTCCGATGCGCTGCGCAAGGGCACGGAGCGCACCTGGAGTGCCAGTATTCTGACGCTGAGAATGATAGGAAAAATGATACTCGGCGAAGTGTCGCTTAAAAATATTACCGGTCCGTTGACCATCGCCGATTATGCCGGTCAGTCGGCAAAAACCGGATTGGTCAGCTATATCAGTTTTCTGGCATTTATCAGCATTAGTCTGGGCGTATTGAATTTACTGCCCATTCCTGTATTAGATGGCGGACATTTGTTGTATTATTCGCTGGAAGTTTTAACTGGGCGACCAGTTTCAACGCGAATATGGGAAATGTCTCAGCGTGCCGGGTTGGCCGTTTTGCTGCTATTGATGGTGATTGCGTTTTATAACGATATTGTCAGATTACTTCCAGCCTGATCCCGGAACCGTTACACCTCACGATGATCTGCACCCTTGCTAAATAAGAATACTGTTAAAGAACACTTGCCAATGAAATTACAATCTGGGTATTTTCCTCTTCCAAATTTTCCGCGCCGTTTGATTGCCGTTGCTGCCTTTGCCCTGCTGGGCAGTGGCTCTGCTTTGGCTGTCCAGCCATTCGTTGTTAAGGATATCCGGGTCGAAGGCGCGCAAAGGACTGAGGCCGGAACGATTTTCAGTTATCTGCCGGTGCGTGTGGGTGATACGTTTACCGATGAAAAGAGCACGGCTGCGATTAAATCTCTGTATGCAACCGGATTTTTCAAGGATGTGCAGATTGAAGTGCAGGGCGATGTACTGGTCGTGGTTCTGGAAGAGCGTCCTTCGGTTGCTCTGGTCGAATTCACCGGAATGAAAGAGTTTGAAAAAGACGTGCTGGTCAAGGCGCTCAAAGAAATCAACGTTGGCGAAGGTCGGATTTTCGACAAGGCTTCGGTGGATCGCGCCGAGCAGGAGTTGAAGCGCCAGTACCTGTCCCGTGGTCTGTATGGTGTTCAGGTCAGCACCACCGTGACACCGATTGAGCGTAACCGGGTCAACATCAATTTTATTGTTGATGAAGGCGAAGTGGCACGCATTAAGAAAATCACCTTTATTGGCAACAAGGCCTTTTCAGACAGCGAGTTGCAGGACCACATCAAGCTGACGACGCCGGGCTGGTTTACCTGGTACAGCAAGTCCGATCAATATTCCAAGCAAAAGCTGTCGGGCGATCTCGAATCGCTCAAGTCGTTTTATCAGAATCGCGGCTATATCGAAATGAACGTGGACTCGACCCAGATTTCGATTACGCCTGATAAAAAAGACATCTACATCACTATCAACATGACTGAAGGTGAGCAATACACTGTGACTGACATCAGACTGGCAGGTGAAACATTCGGTCGTGATGATGAATTCAAATCACTCATTACGTTAAAGTCTGGTGAAACCTATTCAGCTGCCAGACTGACTGAAAGCACCAAGCGCATAACTGATCGCATGGGTAATTTTGGTTATGCCTTCGCCAGTGTCAATGCCAATCCGGATGTCGACCGCGAAAAGAAAGAAGTCGCCTTTACCATTTTTCTAGACCCGGGCAAACGGGTCTATGTACGCAAAATAGGTTTTTCAGGTAACAGCACAACCCGTGATGAAGTCATTCGACGGGAATTCAGGCAGTTTGAAGGCTCCTGGTATGACGGCCAGAAAATTAAACTTTCACGTGACCGGGTAGATCGATTGGGTTTTTTCAAGGATGTCACCATAGAAACCCCTGAAGTGCCCGGCAGCAGTGATCAAATTGATGCGAATCTGAATGTTACAGAAAATCCTACTGGCAATTTCACTTTGGGTGCCGGGTATTCTCAATATGAACACTTTACCATTTCAGGTGGACTGTCCAAGAGCAATGCGTTCGGCAGTGGCGATACTATAGGAATCAATGTCAATACCAGTTCAATCAACCGCTCCATAGCGCTGTCGAGGTATGAGCCTTACATCACCGATGAAGGTATCAGTCGCAGTGAAGAAATTTATTTGCGCACCAATACCGCCCCTCTGGGCAGTCCCGGTAATTTCAATGTAAAAAGTCTTGGTACAGATGTGCGATTTGGTTTGCCATTCACTGAGCTCGATACCGTGTTTTTCGGTCTGGGTGTTGAAAATACCGTTGTTGAAACCCAGGTTGGCAGCCCCTATAACTATCAGAAATATGTTGCGGATTATGGAACCGGAAAAATTTTCTACGTTCCGGAAAATCCAGTGTCCGGCGCACCTGCCTATATCAATGAAACGCCAGGGATTGCGAACACAATGGCTTTTCCGATGACCATAGCGTGGCAGCGCGACAGTCGCGACAATCCATTAACGCCAAGCGTGGGAACCTACCAGCGTGCTAACCTGGAGGTGTCTGTGTTGGGCGACCTGAAGTACATGCGCACCATATATAACCGTCAATATTACCGACCAATGCTTGGTAATTTTGCAACGCTGGCCTTGAACGGTGAGATTGATTACGGGCGTGGTTTAAGTGGTAATCCATACCCGATATTTAAAAACTGGTATGGAGGCGGTATTGGTTCGGTGCGCGGGTTTGAGCCAGCCTCGTTGGGTAGCAAAGATCCGACGACGGGATTTTCAACCGGTGGTGCCTCGCGTCTGATACTGAACGCTGAATTGCAATTCCCGTTCCCGGGCTCGGCGGGGGACCGTTCATTACGCTGGTTCGTGTTTTCGGATACGGGTAATGTCTACGATGAATCCGCCCCCTTCCGCGGCGGTGTTAAATCCTCATACGGTTTGGGTATCCAGTGGCTGTCGCCGATGGGACCGCTCAAGCTGAGTTTGGCGCATGTAATTAATGCGACGCCTATGGACCTTAAAAAACCATTTGACTTCCAGATCGGCGGGGGTTTCTAAGTTGACTGTAAAAAGCTATCATGCTGTAGTTTTGAAAGAAAATAATTTCCGCGGAGAATTATCTTGAAACAATATGCCATGTCATCGTTGATGCATTTATTGATTGCCTCTGGCTGTATGTTGGTCCTGCTTAATGCATCAGCCCAGGAAACCAAAATAGGTTATGTCAGTACGGAGCGCATCCTGCGGGAATCCGAACCGGCCAAGGCAGCAGAAGCGCGTATGGAAAATGAATTTTCCCAGCGCAGAAAAGATCTGCAGGACTTCGCTGCAAAGATCAAGGGCATGGCTGAAAAGCTGGACAAGGATACGCCGGTGCTGGCTGAGACCGACCGCGTGAAACGTCAACGCGAACTGGCCGACATGGATCAGGATTTCCAGCGCAAGCAAAGGGCTTATCGCGAAGATGTGAGCCAGCGCATGAATGAAGAAACCGCCAAGCTGAATGAACGTACCACCAAAATTATCCGACAGATTGCCGAGTCAGAAAAATACGATGCTATTTTGCAGGACGGTGTTTATTTCAGTCCCCGTATCGACATTACTGAAAAAGTGATGAAGGCCTTGAATAAATAATGAATAAATAATGAACGATATTCGACTGACCGACCTGGTCGAGCGCTTGGGCGGTCAATTAATCGGTGCTGCCGATCTGGCTGTGGTTGGCATAGCTCCGCTGGAGCACGCAGACGCAAGCAGTATTACCTTTCTTTCCAATCCCAAATTACGAAAAAAAGCCTCTGATACGCAGGCTGCCGCCATCATCATCAAAAGCAGCGACGTCGAGTTTTTACAGACGTCACGATATCCGGGCGCGTTGATCGTTGTTGACAATCCGTATGCCTGGTTTGCCAAGGCTGCTCAGTGTTTTGAAGAGTTGAACCGCAAGCCGCCCGTTCCAGGAATTCATCCCACCGCATTTGTCGATCCTGGTGCTCAGGTTGCTGCGAGTGCAGTCATTGGGCCGATGGTGTGCATCGAAGCCGGCGCTGTCATCGAAGACCATGTGCAGATTGATGCCGGATGTTTTGTCGGTCATGATACCCGGATCGGCGCGCACAGCCGCCTACATGCCAACGTCACGGTGCACCATGGCTGCCGTATCGGCCAGCGCGCCATCTTTTATTCTGGTGCCGTGATCGGCAGCGACGGGTTCGGTTTTGCCAACGAAGCAGGGCGCTGGATCAAGATTCCGCAGACCGGTGGTGTGCTAATCGGTGATGATGTCGAAATTGGTGCCAATACCTGCGTCGATCGTGGCGCACTGTCTGATACGGTACTTGAAGACGGGGTCAAGCTCGATAATCAGATTCAGATCGGTCACAACTGTCATATCGGTGCCAATACGGCCATGGCCGGGTGCGTTGGTGTCGCCGGCAGTGCCACCATCGGCCGCAACTGCACTTTCGGCGGAGCGGCAATGGTGCTGGGTCATTTGACCATCGCAGACAACGTTCATATTTCTTCCGGCAGCATGGTGTCGCGGTCGATTGCCGAAGCGGGTCAGTACACCGGATTTTATCCGCTGGCCAAAAATGCCGACTGGGAAAAATCAGCAGTCATCGTGCGCAATCTGGATGCCATGCGCGACAAAATGCGCACTATGGAAAAAGCCATACAGGCACTGACCGAGGCAAAGAATTCAGAAACGCCAAAATAAGTAAATCAAAAACGAACAACGAAAGAATGTATGACTACTCTGGACATCAATCAAATCAAAGAATATCTGCCGCACCGTTATCCCATGTTGCTGGTGGATCGGGTTTTGCACTGGGAATCCGGAAAAAATATTACTGCGATTAAAAACGTCACTGTCAACGAAGAATTTTTCAACGGCCATTTCCCCAATAAGCCAGTCATGCCCGGTGTGCTGATGATCGAGGCCATGGCGCAGGCAGCCGCACTTCTGTCATTTTTAACCATGGGTCAGAAACCGGATGAAAATACCCTGGTTTATTTTCTGGGTATCGACAATGCACGCTTCAAACGTCCGGTCGAACCTGGTGACCAGTTGAAACTGGATGTGGAAATCGTCAAGGTGGCGCGCGGTATCTGGAAATACAAGGCACGCGCAACTGTGGACGGTCAACTCGCTGTCGAAGCCGACCTGATGTGCACCATGCGCAGTAAAGAAGATGGGAAAAGCAAACCGGACCCAGCGGGGCAATAATGAGCAAAATCCATTCAACGGCGATTATTGCCAAAGAAGCGAGTCTGGATAGCACTGTTGAAGTGGGTGCGTACAGCATCATTGGTCCGCATGTCCAGATCGGTGCCGGCACCAAAATCGGGCCGCACGTGGTGATTGAAGGCCATACCAGCATCGGCAGCGACAATACCTTTTTTCAATTTTCCTCAATTGGCGCCGCGCCGCAGGATAAGAAGTATGCCGGTGAACCAACCCTGCTGAAAATCGGCGACAGAAATACCGTGCGCGAATTCTGCACCTTCAATCTGGGCACGGTTCAGGATGGCGGCATTACCCGCATCGGCAGCGATAACCTGATGATGGCCTATGTGCACATCGCCCATGACTGCCAGGTGGGAAATAAAACCATTTTTGCCAATAACGCGTCGATTGCAGGGCACGTGGAGGTCGGCGACTGGGTCATTCTGGGTGGTTTTGCCGGAGTCCATCAGTTCTGCAAAATCGGTGCGCATGCCATGCTGGGCATGAATACCAGCCTGACGCAGGATGTGCCGCCGTTTCTGATTTTATCCGGCAACCCGGCTGCGGCACATGGTCTCAATATCGAGGGCCTGAAACGGCGCGGCTTTAGCCGTGAGCAGATCAACGGCATCCGACAGGCCTACAAATTGCTGTACAAATCCAAATTGACGCTGGATGAAGCTCGGGTTGCGATGCAGCAGGCACAGCTTGAACACCCCGCAGCGCAGGACTCGATTCAACTCATGGTATCGTTTTTAGACACGTCCACACGTGGCATAGTGCGCTGATGAATCGCAGGATAGCCGTGGTAGCAGGTGAGAGTTCGGGAGATTTGCTGGCCAGTCGGCTGCTGTCAGGCCTGCGCCCACAATTGCCCGACGCGCATATCCACGGCATTGGTGGCAAACACATGGCGCAATACGGATTTGTCTCTGACTTTCCGATGGAAACGCTGTCGGTGCGCGGCCTGTTTGAGGTGCTCAGACACTACCGTGAAATCAAAGGCGTGCAAACCAGCCTGACTGAACAGTTGCTCGCTGAACGGCCTGACGTTTTTATTGGTGTTGATGCACCGGATTTCAATTTCACGGTTGAACAGAAACTTAAAGAAGCCGGCATTCCGACCGTGCATTTTATCGGCCCTTCGATCTGGGCCTGGCGCGCCGGCCGGATTAAAAAAATCATCAAATCGGTTTCACACATGCTGGTTATTTTTCCGTTTGAACCGGAAATTTATCAGGCGGCCAACATACCGGTGACATACGTCGGTCATCCGCTGGCAGAAATGTTGCCACTGCAGCCCGACATGAACACGGCACGTCAGGAACTAGGGCTGCCGCTCGATGCCACCGTGGTGACGATCATGCCCGGCAGCCGGTTGTCGGAAATTTATTATCATACTGAAGCCTTTATCGGCGCTGCAAAACTGCTGCTTCAACGTGATCCGAACATCCATTTCGTCGTGCCCATGGCCGGTAACCGGCAGCGCACCGCCTACATTCAGCGCGTGGTTCAGGCCAATTTGTCAGACGTCCCGGTTTTGCTCATTGATGGCCGTTCACACACCGCCATCACCGCGGCCAACAGTGTATTGGTAGCTTCAGGCACCGCAACGCTGGAAGTGGCACTGCTGAAGAAGCCGATGGTGATAGCCTATAAACAGATGTGGGCCACCTGGCAGATCATGCGTCGTATGGGATATCAACCCTGGGTCGGATTGCCGAACATTCTGGCGCGTGAATTTCTGGTGCCTGAATTATTGCAGGATGCTGCCACACCAAAGGCGCTGGCTGACGCGATCTGGCAGCAACTGCATGATGACAAACTGGTCAACCGGCTGCAGCAACGTTTTCTGGATATGCATCACAGCTTGCTGCGTGACAGTGCCAAAGAGAGCGCGCAGGCTATACTGCAGATCATCAACAAATAAAGATCCATCATGTTTATCGATTCGCACTGTCACCTCGATTTCCCGGAACTCTCTGAACGTCTGCCTGAAATACTGGCCACCATGCAGGCCAACCGGGTTGAGCGCGCCCTGTGCGTGGCTGTGGATCTGCCCGATTTCCCCCGCGTGCTGGCGCTGGCTGAACAGTATCCTCATCTGTATGCATCGGTTGGTGTTCATCCGGACTATGTCGATACGCCGGAACCGACAGTGCAGCAACTGGTGGATTTGTCCGATCACCCCAAAGTCGTCGCCATCGGTGAAACCGGACTGGATTATTTTCGTCTGACCGGGGATCTGGAGTGGCAGCGCAAGCGATTTCGTACGCATATTGAAGCTGCTCGAATTACCGGCAAGCCATTAATTATCCATACCCGTGCAGCATCGGAAGATACAATCAATATCATGCGTGAAGCCGGTGCCGGTGTGGAGCAGGGCGGTGCGGGTGGTGTGATGCATTGTTTTACCGAGACGCTGGAAGTGGCACTGGCTGCCGTGGAGCTGGGATTTTATATTTCCTTTTCCGGTATTCTTACTTTTAAAAGTGCCAAACAGATTCAGGAGGTGGCCAAAGCCTTGCCGCTGGAACGCATCCTGATTGAAACTGATTCGCCTTATCTGGCACCGGTTCCTCATCGCGGGAAAATGAATGAACCTGGATGGGTGAAGCATGTTGCCGAATATCTGGCAGATTTAAAACAGATTCCTCTGTCTCAGGTTGAACAGCAAACTACAGAGAACTTTTTCAATCTGTTCAAACTCCCTCCCGTCTGACAGTTCCTCCGTCGCGTCGTTTCGGTTGACACATCCAGAAAAAATATTGTTCCGATTTTCCGCAACCACGCTGTCAACAGTTCTGATTTTGATCGCGTTATGGAAGTGCGCAGATATGCTGCGCTAACTTAAAAAACTTTATAGGGAACTACCATGAACAAGCTGATCACCACTTTTGTTGCTGCGACCTTAGCCATGGGTGCAGCGTTCGCACAGACACCTGCAACAACTTCAGGCACCGCTGCTACTACCCCGGCTGCAGCTGCGAGCGCAGTCAAAGCAACTGCCACCACTCCGGCAGTAGCTGCAGTCAAACCTGCAGTGCCTGTAAAAGCTGAGGCTGCTGCAACGGTAAAAAGCGCACCGGTAAAAGAAGTCAAGGTTGCTGCCGCGCCAGTCGCAAAAAAAGCATCAGCGACTAAAGCTGCGGTGGAAGCAGCACCTGTAAAATAACTCGAAATGGTAATCAAAAAAATCGGCGCTGTTTGCGCCGATTTTTTTTCGAGGAATTTCAGATCTGAGCCAGCTTGTCCAAAGCCAGTCTCAAAGTCTGCTCCTGTTTGGCAAAGCAGAATCGCACCAGTCCTGACTCCACACCCTTTTTATAAAATGCTGAAACCGGAATCGCCGCAACGCCGACTTCCATGGTCAGCCACTCAGCAAATTCCAGTTCCGGCAGGTCAGAAATTTCGCGGTAATCCACACATTGAAAATAAGTGCCATAAACCGGTAATAATTTGAATCTGGTTTTGGACAGGCCGGTGCGAAACAGATCGCGCTTGACCTGATAGAAATCGGATAAATCCAGATAAGGTTGCGGATCCTGCAGGTACGTGGCCAACCCATACTGCATCGGGGTGTTGACGGTGAAAACAGTGAACTGATGCACCTTGCGGAATTCCACGCTCATTGCCACCGGAGCGCACAGATAGCCGACCTTCCAGCCTGTGACATGGAAAGTTTTTCCAAAACTGGATATCACAAAAGCGCGCTGTACCAGTTCCGGATGCGAGCAGATGGAAATGTGCTGCTTGCCGTCATATACCATGTGTTCATAGACTTCATCCGACAGAATCAGAATCTGTTTATGTTCGGGCCTACGCAGAATATCAGCCAGCGCATTGAAGTCCGCCATGCTCATCACGCTGCCGGTCGGATTGTTCGGTGTGTTCAGAATGATCAACCGGGTTTTGGGAGTAATGGAAGCGGCCAGTTTGCCCCAAGGAATGCTGAATCCTGCTTCGGAAATATTCATGGAAATTGTGACAGCACGTGCACCGGTTAACTCAATAACGGGCAGATAGCAGTCATAGGCCGGTTCGATGACAATGACTTCGTCGCCGGGATGCACGCAACATTGGATTGCACACATGATGGCCTGAGTGGCACCGGCAGTGACGGTGATCTCGGTCTGAGGATCATAGTGATGCCGGTATAAACTCTCCACCTTGTCTGAAATCATGTCTCGCAACACCGGCACCCCCGCCATGGGAGGGTACTGATTGTGACCCTGATGCATGGCCTGAGTAACCGAGTCGATGAGTTCGATATCGCAGTCGAAATCCGGAAAGCCCTGTCCCAGATTGACCGCCTGATATTGCGATGCCAGGGCCGACATGACCGAAAAAATGGTATTTCCGACATGGGGCAAGCGCGAAGAAATAAGGGGCGTATTCATAAATGGAGTAGAAAGGAGGAAATAATTCCAGCCAGTTTAGCAGTTCATCTTTCCTTGGGAATATCTTTAATTCGCAATGTATGTTTAATTTGCTAACTTTCGGCGCACTTTTAACTCGACACGATTTGCATCCTGTTGTTCAATATCAAGTTGTCAGGCAGATACATATCCTAAAATTCGTCCATTAACTTGCTGCACTCGTACTGAGTGCCCAGAACCAGGAATTTGATCATGATAGATTCAACCGTTGAATTGGAAAGCTCTCCTGCCACACTTGCCGCACAGGCTGTGATAGCCGACACCACCCCGGTATTTGATGCCGACCTGATTCGCAAACTCAACCAGCTGGGACCCCGTTACACCTCGTACCCAACTGCCGACCGCTTTTCTGAAGCGTTTCAGATCAGCGACTATCAAAACACGGTGAAGGCATTGGCCAGTCAGCCGCAGCCGCAGCCGCAGCATCTGCCGCTGTCCCTGTATATTCATATTCCGTTCTGCGCATCGATCTGTTACTACTGCGGCTGCAACAAAGTGATCACCAAAGACCGCAGCAAGGCTGAAATTTATCTGGATTATCTCAAACGTGAGATTGCCATGCAGTCCTCACTGTATGAGGGAATGAAAAAAGTCGAGCAGCTGCATTTTGGCGGCGGAACGCCGACTTACATCAACGATGAGCAAATGGGCGATCTGCTCGAAACGCTGCGCAGTCATTTTGAATTTGCGTCGGATGAAGTTGGTGAGTATTCGATTGAAATCGACCCGAGAACCGTCACGCCCGAGCGGATTAAATTATTGCGCAAACAGGGTTTCAACCGGGTTAGTCTGGGCATTCAGGATTTCAATCCGGAAGTGCAAAAGGCCGTCAACCGAATTCAGCCCGAAGCAGAAACTCTGGCGGTGATGAAGGCTGCACGTGACGCGGGGTTCCGCTCGATCAGCGTCGATCTGATTTACGGACTGCCCAAGCAGACAGTCGATACCATCTCCCAAACACTGGATCAGGTCATCAGCGCCGACCCGGACCGGATTGCAATTTATAACTACGCGCATTTGCCGCATATTTTCAAACCGCAGCGCCGCATTGAAGCCAGTGAATTGCCCGATCCGGAATCCAAACTGCAGATGCTTTATCTGTGCATACAGAAACTGACCAAAGCCGGTTATGTATATATCGGTATGGATCATTTTGCCAAACCGACTGATGACCTTTGTCTGGCGCAGCAGCAGGGCAAGTTGCAGCGCAACTTCCAGGGTTATTCAACCCATGCGCAAACCGAAATGCTGTCTTGCGGCGTGTCTGCCATCAGCGCAGTGGGCAATTGCTATACCCAGAATGAAAAAACGCTGGACGCTTATTATGAACGGCTGGACAGAAACGAATTGCCGATTGCGCGCGGCTATTTTCTGTCTGACGATGACATGATGCGGCGTGACCTGATCGGTCAGTTGATGTGTCATTTTGAACTGGACTATGCGCGTCTGAACAAGGAATTCGGGATTGACTTCACGACGTACTTTGCCAAGGAATTAAAAAATCTGGATTCCATGGTTGAGCATGGTTTGCTCAGTCTGCATCCGGGTGCGCTAAAAGTCAGCCTGAAAGGGCGGCTGCTGATCCGTAATATTTGTATGGTGTTTGATGCGTATCTGGGCAAGAAAGAAGAACCGTTGCGATATTCAAAAACGATATAAAAAAAGGGACTTGCGTCCCTTTTTTATGACCGGATCAAATGATCAAAAGCGGCCAGTGCTGCTTTGGCACCTTCGCCTACCGCAATCACAATCTGTTTGAACGGCACGGTGGTGACGTCGCCGGCCGCAAATACGCCGGGAATGGAAGTCTGTCCGCGCGCATCGACAATGATTTCACCATGACGTGACAGTTCCAGTGTTCCTTTGAGCCATTCGGTGTTGGGTACCAGACCGATCTGGACAAAGATACCTTCGAGCTGCACCTGCTTCATTTCACCTGATTTCAGATCCTTGTACTCCAGCCCGGTCACTTTGCTGCCGTCACCCCTGACTTCGGTGGTCTGGGCGCTGGTATGAATAGTGACATTGGACAGACTGTGCAGTTTCTTTTGCAGGACTGCATCGGCGCGCAGCTCGGCACCAAATTCCAGCAGTGTTACGTGACTGACGATGCCGGCCAGATCGATGGCTGCCTCGACGCCAGAATTGCCGCCGCCGATTACCGCAACCTGTTTGCCTTTGAACAGAGGCCCATCGCAATGCGGACAATACGCCACACCATGATTTTTGTATTCGCGTTCGCCCGGCACGTTAATTTCGCGCCAGCGCGCACCGGTAGCCAACACTACAGTTTTTGCTTTTAAGGTGGCGCCGGAGGCCAGTTTTATTTCGTTGAGCGGATTGTCTTTGGTCGCAGGGATCAATTTTTCAGCACGCTGCAGATTGATGATGTCAACGTCATAGGTTTTAACGTGTTGTTCGAGGGCTGCAGCAAATTTCGGTCCTTCGGTTTCTGTCACGGAAACAAAATTTTCGATTGACATGGTATCGAGAACCTGGCCGCCAAAACGATCGGCCACCACGCCGGTGCGGATGCCTTTGCGCGCAGAATAAATCGCCGCCGCCGCTCCTGCCGGTCCGCCGCCGACCACTAACATGTCAAACGGTTCTTTGGCATCCAGTTTCTGTGCGGTGCGCTGCTCCATTCCGGTATCCATTTTTGCCAGAATTTCTTCAATGCTGAGGCGACCCTGATCAAAAACCTTGCCGTTCAAAAAAATGGTTGGTACAGCCATGATCTGACGCTGTTCGACTTCCTGCTGAAACAGCGCGCCGTCAATGACTACCGATTTCACCCGAGGATTTAGCACGGCCATCAGATTCAGCGACTGCACGACTTCAGGACAATTCTGGCAGGTCAGGGAAATATAAGTTTCGAAGTGAAAGTCGCCGTCGAGCTGGCGGATCTGTTCAATAACTGCGTCATCCACCTTGGGCGGATGACCACCGGTCTGCAGCAAAGCCAGTACCAGTGAAGTAAATTCGTGCCCCATGGGGATGCCGGCAAACCGAATGCTGACGTCACCCTGTTCCTTGTGGAGTCGATTGATTGAGAACGATGGTGTGTGTACATCACTGACGCTGCTGATCTTGAGCGTGATCAGGTGTGACAGGCTGGCGACATCTTCCAGCAGGGATTGCATGTCTCGTGAAACTTCCGTGTCATCCAGCGAGGCCACAAGTTCAACCGGATAAACTACTTTTTCGAGATAGGCTTTTAATTGTGTTTTGAGATTGCTGTCCAACATGGTGTTCCTCGTGATTCTGATAAAGGGGTTTGAAAAGGGGCATGCAATGCTGCATGCCCGATTTCGATGGTTAAATCTTGCCGACCAAATCCAGTGATGGTGTCAATGTGTGCGCACCAGGAGTCCATTTTGCCGGGCATACTTCATTCGGATGGCTGGCAACGTATTGGGCAGCCTGAACTTTGCGCAGCAATTCTTTTGCATCGCGGCCGATACCGTTGTCGTGCACTTCGATAATCTTGATTTTTCCTTCAGGATTGATTACGAAAGTACCGCGCAATGCCAGACCTTCTTCTTCGATCAGTACTTCGAAATTGCGCGACAGCGCCAGAGTTGGATCAGCCAGCATCGGGTAGGTAATTTTACCGATGGTGTCGGAAGTATCGTGCCATGCTTTGTGCGCGAAATGGGTGTCAGTGGAAACGCTGTAGATCTCAACGCCCAATTTCTTGAATTCTGGATACTGCTCAGCCAGATCGCCTAATTCAGTCGGGCAAACAAATGTGAAGTCAGCAGGATAAAAAACAAACACTGACCATTTGCCTTTCAGTGTTTCATTGCTGACCGGAACAAATTTACCGTTGTGAAATGCGGTTGCATTGAATGGTTTAATTTCAGTATTAATTAATGACATGATGATTTCCTTGTGTGGTTGGAGGAGTTCGAATGGTAGGCCATCGTGTTGAATTAGTAAAATTGATTAATTGAATTAAGTTAATTGGTTTTAACTATCAATAGTCTTTTTGTTATAAATATTTGCAAAAATGATGAAATTGGTTAAATAGTTGTCGCCGCGAAAACTAAACCACACTACTATGTAGCCTAATTGTGTAGCAGATATGATTTTTCAATTTGCTATCGGTTGTCGGATCATTTCGGCAATACAGTAAAAAAATAATTATTAAAAGTCATCAAAGACGTTGAAAGGGGAGTGGATGTTCACAAATCTGGATGTTCGTACAATTTATCTGGTACTGGCCGTACTGAGCATTACACAGGCATTGCTGATGTTTTACGTACGTCAGGTTCATTACAATTCTGCTTATGTTGCAGAATGGGCCCGGGGAAATGGGCTTATTGCCTTGGGTTTATGCCTGGTAGTCTTAGTTGAAGTAATTTCCCCTCCTTTGATCACCATACTTTCCTACATGCTCATCATCTGGGGCAGCATGCATATCGCATTTGGTGTGGCACTGGTTTCGGGCAAGCGCCCCCAGTGGAGTCTGCTTCGAATCATGTGTGTCATATTCTGCCTGGCTTACGCACTTGCGTATTCGGTAGATCTGCGTGGCATTGGCGGCATCGTCTTATTTACCATTGCATCCAGTGTTTTCTTCGGTTATTCGATTTACTGCTGTTTTTCTGCGCAACGCGACGAATTGCACGGCAGTTTGCGACTGGTGGCAATTCTCAGTGCCGCTTACATAGTCAGCCTGTGTATTCATTTGGTTGGTTCCTATCTGACAGACGCAAACCATATTTCAAATTCGGTCTGGCACAGTGGCGCGCTGATCGTCAATATCGTGCTCGGCTTTGCGCAAACGATCATGCTCATTGTCATTACCAGTCACCGGCTGCAAATGGACCTGCAACAGCAGGCTACCCACGACCCACTGACTAACGTGTTCAACCGTCGCGCCTTGATTACTTTGGCCGAACGGGATATCGCGCGCAGCAACCGACGCGGAACCCTGATCAGCGTGTTGATGATCGATGCCGACCATTTTAAAAAAATCAACGATGCCTATGGACACGCTGCAGGTGACGCGGTGCTGATCGCCATTGCTCAGAAAATTCAGGGCGGTCTGCGCGCTGAAGATATTCTGGCGCGCTTTGGCGGAGAAGAATTTCTGGTGATGCTGCCGGATACCAGTCTCAAACATGCCTGCGATGTGGCGGACCGGATCCGGATCGCGATCAGCAATATTGCCCTGCCGGTTTTACCGGACGGACACCGGTTTACAGTCAGTATCGGCGTGGCAGAACGACGTGGGGTACAGCAGAGTTTTGACGAATTGGTTGAAATGGCTGATCAGGCTTTGTATCAGGCCAAAAGAAATGGCCGCAACAAGGTCATTGGCAGCAAACCGACTCCGGTACCTGTTTATCACACGCAGGACAACATGGAAGTCGCGGTCGCCTGAGATACTGGCTGGCCGCAAGGAGTGGCTGGCCTGAATGACTTCCCGAGCATTGGCACATCTGCTAAAGTTCGCCCCATGACAAAAATATCCCCGAAATTATCACTGGATCGTATCCTGCAGTCGCAGGGATTCGGCACCCGAAAATGGTGTCGGAGTCTGATCGCCGACGGTGAAGTAAAAATTGATGGCACCGCAGTCACAGATTACCGCAGTACATTTCAGACCGAGGGGCTGCATTTTGAACTGTTTGGCGAAATGTGGCCTTATCGCGAGCATGTGTACATTGCCCTGAACAAGCCGGCCAATTTTGAATGCTCAAGAAAGCCCAGTCACCATCCAGGCGTTTTGACACTATTGTCAGAGCAATGCGGCTGGCGCGACGTGCAGCCGGTAGGGCGGCTCGATCATGATACGACCGGGCTGCTGCTGCTGTCAGATGACGGCGCCTTCATCCATGCGCAATCCTCGCCCAAACGGCATGTTCCCAAAGTTTATCTGGCCACAACCCAGGACCCGGTTACTGATCAACTCATTGAGCAAATGCTCGGAGGTGTTCAGTTGCACGATGAACCGGCGCCACTGTTTGCCTTGATCTGCAAAAAAGTGGCCGAATTCCAATGCGAGATTGTTCTGGAACAAGGCAAATACCATCAGGTTAAACGTATGCTTGCAGCTGCCGGAAATCACTGTTCAAAGTTGCAGCGGATCGCTGTTGGCGGCCTTGCCCTGTCAGAACTGGGCCTTGAAGAAGGTGAATGGTGTTATCTGGAGCCGCGCCATCTGGCGCTGTTGAGTCCCGAGTCATAACCCTGAATCATAAATTGGCGGATCTGACATCGGTTTTGCGCGGATGCAGTTGGAAAATTCGATGGAAATACCGCTGTTGCATTGTAGAATGATGTTTTTTGCCTTATTGCGAGAATAAATAATGAAAAATGAACAAGCCCGATTTAACATGATCGAACAACAAATTCGCCCCTGGAATGTGCTTGACAAGGGTGTGCTGGAATTATTGACCATCGTAAAGCGCGAAAAATTCTTACCCGAAAAGCAAAAGTCGCTGGCCTTTATGGATACCGAATTGCCGCTGGCCGACGGCAGTCTGTCCCTGACCCCCAAAATTGAAGCCCACATCGTGCAGGATGTCGCAATTAAAAAACACGAGAGCGCCCTGGTGGTGGGTTCCGGTACCGGATACCTGCCTGCGCTGCTGGCATTTCATGCCCGGCACGTCACTTGCGTGGAAAATTCACCGGCTATTTTTTCTGCTGCCCAGCAGGCTTTGCACCGCGAAGGTGTTGCCAACGTCAGTATTGTTCAGGGTGATGCCTCCAAAGGCTGGTCAGATGGTGCACCGTACGATGTCATCGTCATAACAGGTTCCCTGCAGATTCTGCCTGAAGAGTTCAAGCAGCAGCTCAAACCGGGTGGACGCATGTTCGTCATACTTGGTTCCGCTCCCGTCATGACCGCCTATCTGATCACCAAACTTTCAGAATCGGCGTTTGACACCAAACCACTGTTTGATACCAGTGTTTCAGCCATCGCCAATGCTGATGCAGTTTCAGCCTTTACATTTTAAGTAATGAGCGAATTGGTTCCTGAGCAGATCACTGCGCCTGAACTGGCGCAATGGCTGGCTGATTCGGCCAGAGCTGTTCCCGTGCTGCTGGATGTGAGAGAACTCACTGAAGTGCAGCGCTGCCAGATTTCCGGAAGCGTCCACATGCCCATGCATACCGTTCCGACCCGTCTCGACGAGCTGGATAAGGATGCCGTGATAGTCTGCGTGTGCCATCACGGGGCGCGCAGCATGCAGGTCAAACGGTTTTTGAATCAGTACGGCTACGCCAATGTCATCAATCTGACCGGTGGCATACATGCCTGGGCGACGCAGGTTGATCCCGAAATGGCAACCTATTAAGTGGTGATTTCTGGCGGTGGCGCAGACAGTGCGGGACAGGCGTTCAAACTGGATTTGCCACCTCTGCGGACATCTCACACCACCGAACCGGCAATTGGTCGCATTTTGCTGGCTGCTTCGGCCGCATTTCAATACAGTGCACGGCATGTAAAAAAGCCCTGCCGGGCTTTGTCTGTTAATACCTATCCATTTTGGTAACTTATCTTTGCGGAGTCATTACTATGTTAAAAACTGACAGATCCAGAACCAGCCTTTATCCCGCTTTAATCCTGTCACTGATGACCTGTGGATTATTTTCGGTGCCGGTGCAGGCCGCCGATCTGCTGCAAACCTATCAGGATGCCTTGCAGAATGATCCGGTCTATGCCGGTGCGAGAGCCGCGCTGACCGCCGGTCAGGAAAAGTCCGTGCAGGGACGTGCGCTGTTAATGCCCGCTGTGAATTTGGTCGGAACCAATTCACTGTCGGAAGCGAATTACACGGTAGGTTCAACCGGGATCAATGGCGGACGCGCCCTCAGCAACAATTATGCAGTGCAGTTGTCGCAACCTTTATTCCACTGGGAAAACTGGCAGCAATTCGAGCAGAGCAAATTGCTGGTTACTGTCAGCGAAGCGCAATTCGGTCAGGCCAGGCTGGATCTGATGATCCGGGTATCGCAGGCTTATTTTGACGTGCTGTCAGCTCAGGATACTCTGGAGTCCGTGCAGGCCAATAAAACGGCCATTACTGAACAACTGGCGTTTGCCAAGCGTAATTTTGAAGTCGGTACCACCACCATCACCGACCAGCACGAGGCACAGGCACGCTACGATCTGGCCGTCGCACAGGAATTTGCCGCGCAAAATGATCTGGAAATCAAACGCAGCACCCTCCAGCAGATCATAGGACATGAACCGGCTGCACTGATGCCTTTGCGAAAAGGTGTGCAGCTGACTGCGCCGGAACCGCTGAATATCAACGACTGGGTCAGCGCCGCCGAACACAATAATTACGGGGTGGTTGGTGCCCAGATTAATCAGGAAATCGCCAAACGGAGCATTTCTCTCAATCGGGCCGGACATCTGCCAACGCTGGATCTGGTTGCCAACGTTGGCCGTTCCAGCAACTCGGCCATTCCTGTCATGCAGCAACCGGCATTTGTCGCCGAATCGAAAAGCGTGGGCATACAGCTCAACGTTCCGATTTTTTCAGGCTTTGCGGTGACCAGTAAAGTGCGTGAAGCGATTGCTCTGGAAGACAAGGCCGGCGATGACTATGAAGCGGCGCGGCGCAATGCGGCACTGGCGGCGCGCTCTGCCTATCTGGGCGTCAACAGCGGTCTGGCGCAGGTCAGGGCTTATGAGCAGGCAGAAATATCGAGCCAGTCGTCCCTGCAGTCGAACAAACTGGGTTATGAAGTCGGTGTGCGGATCAATATCGATGTACTCAATGCACAGCAGCAGTTATATACCACGCAGCAGAATCTGGCCAAGGCGCGCTACGACACGATCATGAACGGATTGCGTCTCAAATCAGCATCGGCGTCATTAAAAGAAGAAGATCTGGTTCAGATCAACACCTTATTGCATTAATTCTTCAAGCAGTGCCACCGTGCGTGCGGTGGCGCCGCGGTGCAATCGGGCAAAGGCCAGCGCGTTTTGCCCCATTGCCAATCTGCGTGTATCGTCTGCCATCAGTGCGCTGACTTTATCGAATAATTCTGCGGGATCTCCGATCCGGATTGCTGCGTCCGCGTTGATCGCATCGGTACTGATCGCATCAAAATTAAAAGTGTGCGGACCAATCAGCACGGGTTTGGCAACTGCGCAGGCTTCGATCAGATTCTGTCCTCCCAGTCGCAGCAGGCTGCCGCCAATAAAGGCCAGATCGCAGCTGACATAGTAACTGGCCATTTCGCCCATGGTGTCGCCCAGCACGACCTGCACTTGCGCAGGGACGGGATTTTGATCCAGCCGTGATTTGCGCAGCATCGGAATCTGGCGCTGTTGCAGCAACTGTTCAACCTGATCAAAACGCTGTGGGTGGCGCGGGACGATCAGCAGCAGCAGGTCTTTCTGCCCGGCTTTCAGAAATGCATCCAGGATCAGTTCTTCTTCGCCCTCGCGTGTCGAGGCGCATAACAATACCTTGCGCGCTCCCCAATGCGCACGCAATGCGTCGCCAGCGGTAATTTTTTCAGCCGGTACGCTGACATCAAATTTGCTGTTGCCGGTGACGACTACCCGTGGTGCGCCGAGTTGCGCAATGCGTTGCGCGTCAGATGCGGTTTGCGCGGCCACACAGGTAAGCGCCGCACTGGCCGGACGGATCAGGCCGGGCATGCGCTGCGCCTTTTTCAGGGATTTGGGTGACAGTCTGGCATTCACCAGTGCGACCGGAATGGCTTGTTGATGGCAGGTGTAAATCAGATTGGGCCAGACTTCAGTTTCCATCAGAATGCAGATGACCGGCTTAAAGTGCCGAATCAGGCGATTGATCAGAAACGGGATATCGTAGGGCAAATAGCACTGCACCAGCCTGTTACTGCGCAGTTCATCCTGAAACAGCATCGTTCCGGTGGCGCGCCCCGTGGGAGTCATGTGCGTGAGCAGAATGCGGTGCTGCGGCCAGATTTCTGTCAGCTGACGTATCAGCGGTTCTGCAGCCCGGGTTTCTCCGACCGAGACTGCATGGATCCAGATCATTGGCTCAACCGATGGAGCGCCGGTGTATCGGCCGAACCGTTCACCAATGTGTTGCCGGTACCCCGGTTCTTTGCGCGCGCGCGCGTAAAGTCGTGCAAGTACAAGAGGTAGAGCCAGTATCCAGATCAGGGTATATAAAATGCGCATGGGGCTATTATTCCAGGTAAGGCGGCATTATCCCTGATTTTTGATATCACACGCAAAATTCGAACTGGTGATAAAGTTGGCCATTCCAATTTATCAACGAGGATTTACGATGAAACTGCATGTCAATTTTAAAATCGTTTGTGTGGCATTTCTGGCCCTGCTGGCTTTCAGTTCCGGTGCTCAGACCGCGTCTCCAGCTGCGGTTACCACTGTAGTAAATTCCACAGCAGCGCCGGCCTGTCCGGCAATCTTGCAATTTACCTTCAACCGGCTTCAGGACAATTCTAAACAGGATCTGTGTCAATACGCAGGCAAGGTGATCCTTGTTGTGAATACGGCCAGTTTTTGCGGATTCACATCGCAGTACGAAGGGTTGGAAGCGCTGTATGCCAAATATGCCAGCAGGGGGTTGGTGGTGCTGGGATTTCCTTCCAACGATTTTGGCAAACAGGAACCTGGCAGTTCCAAGGAAATTGCTGATTTTTGCTATAACACCTATGGCGTGAAATTTCCCATGTTTGCAAAATCTTCGGTGCAGGGCGATCAGGCCAATCCCCTTTACGTGGCTTTGATCAAGGCTACCGGTTCAACTCCAAAATGGAATTTTCATAAATATTTAATTGATCGCAAAGGCAATATCGTTGACCATTACCTGAGTATTACCACGCCGGACAGCCGTACATTGACCAGTGATATCGAAAAAGCACTGAATAATTAGTTTGGAAATTGAAATGAACTCGCAAAATCTGTTGTCATGAACTACTATTTACTGGCAGAGACGCGGAGTGAAGCCCCTTTTCCGGGTATCATTGCCGACTATATTCCATTACCGCATTGCGACCTGTGCAGGGCACCGATAACTTATATTTATGGCAAATTCAGATGTATCCGCGCTTTTGCTGTCACTGGCAAAATTAATTGAAAAGCCCGAGATCAAGGCATTCCAGATATCCATTATTCAAACACTGAGTAATATTATCGTCGCCGACTCCATCAACCTGTATGAAATCCGCACTTTAAAACAGTTGGCAACCGATCACCCGCAGGCATTTCTGGTGCGGGTCGGTTATGACGATCGTCTTGAAGAGGTTATGCCTGAGCCGATGCCGCTCAACAATCATCCGCAATATCTGGAAGTGATCAACCGGTCAGAGATGATCGTTGAAGAAATCAGCCAGGGAGCCGATCCAACCTGCCGCACTGTTTTTCCCATCGCAAATTCCAAGGGCGTCAATGGTTTTCTGACGATAGAAAGCAAGCAGTTGACACAGCAGAATCAGGAAATGGTATCCATTTTTATCGGCTTTTATCGGAACTATCTGGCTTTGCTCAACGACAATCAGCGCGATCATCTTTCCGGTCTGCTTAACCGGAAATCATTCGACGACAAGATGATGCAGATTATTATTTCGCTGGGTGAGAACAATAAGCGCGATGCCGACAAGGTTCAGTATTGCCTGGCCCTGTTTGATATTGACCGCTTCAAAAGCGTCAATGACAATTTCGGGCATCTGGTGGGTGATGAAGTACTGCTGCATTTTTCTCAATGCATGACTGAAACTTTTCGCGAATACGATCAGTTGTTCCGGGTTGGTGGCGAGGAGTTTGTCGCAGTGTTAAGAAATGTCAACGCCGCTCTGGCTGAAACCATCATGGAGCGGTTTCGCAAAGTGGTCGAAGCGCATTACTTTCCGCAGGTGGGACATGTCACCGTAAGCATCGGTGCCACATTCATCAATCCTTCCGACCTTTCGGTTACGATCATGGACCGCGCTGACAAAGCGTTGTATTACGCCAAAGAACATGGACGAAATCAGACGGTGTTTTACGAGCAGTTGATTGCGTCCGGCAAAGTCCAGGAAACCAGTATGAACAGTGACGTGGATATGTTTTAGGTTTATTTAACACAGTGATGTCAGATGTGATGCTCCGGTTCAGTCATTAAGAACCGTTCCATTAATCAAGTTGCCTGTCTATTGGATTGAGTTCCAGCTGAGTTCAATTTTTCTCGATCTATAACCCTTCTCAAGATGGATTTATAAGAATAGTCGTGATCAGGGTCGTAGGCTTTGCTGAAAAAATCTGACTTCATAAATTCCAGCAAGTCACTCATAGTCATGCCGGGCAATTCAACCAATTTCCCACTGTATTCAATGAAGGTTTTTTTATAGAACTCGTTACTGGTTGATTGATGGATTTGTCCGCAGTTCAACTCGTATATTTGCATCGGCAAATTGTTGACTTCAAATTTGCAATGTCGATTGCCATCTCGATCCACAGGTGCAGAATCAATATTTTTAACCATGGTTTTGAGATTTTCTGCATAGCATTCGAAGGCATTCAATCCGTCTGCATACGCAAGTGCCTTTGAAATGAACCCCAATGTGAGCACATACAGAAAGGCATAGCCAAATTTATACAGAAAATTATGCTCCTGAGGGTCCAGATGTACTACATTATTTTTTTCAAGTTCATATCTGATGGTTTCCTCAATTCCATCGTGACTTTCACTGGCGTCTGACATTGAGTTTTCGCTGCAACTGTCTGTGTTCTTACGTGTGTAAATGGCCTGAATGGCTCTGAATGCTGGTAACGGTGTCATCGTGGATCCATGTTTAAAAAAAGAAAAAATTAGTCCAAATCGACTGTATTGACCGGACAATGTAATGCCAAAATTTTTATGCTTCTATCAGGGAAATGCGCAGGTTTGAATTTCGCACTACATGTTCGGTTGCCCAAAAAATAGACGGAATCAAGCTGTCTTGTGAACAGTCGGTTCCGCCCTGCAAGTGGTTGGGAATTGCTTTAAACAGCGCTCCGATGGGTTGACGGTCAATTAATTTCGATTTTCCGGTTAAATTGAAACCTTTCCGGTTGGGGCTTCATTCGCAACGTCAGGCCCCAAGATCTTGGTTGCGCATCGCAATGCAGCTTTATCCTGAAGGAATGAGAGTTGACCATTTTGATGCCTGCGCACCTCTTTGGCTAGATTGATCGTTATTTCATCGATGGATTTTGTCAGAGGTTCGGTCTTTCCACCGATGGTTATCGAAGCAAATTTTTCGCCCTGGTTTTGTGTAAGCACTATGGTTGTTCCATTGTTTTGAGTGAGGGTCACTTGGTTATTATTCGGACCTGGCTCATATTTAGACAGCGTTTGCAGGAATGAACTGCTTGAACTTGTAAAGTTATTGATATCGTCAACTGACTGTAAATACGATTTGATGCCATTGATACCGTTCATCAGGAATTCGCCCATTAGCTGAATGAACGATTTGCCGGTTTCTTTGTTATTGCCGGTAATTTGGTTATCGGTCCCAATGTCGTTATTGCCGGCAGCCTGGGCCAGATGGTCGTTGGCATTAAAGGCGTGGACATAGTTGGTAATGGTCAGTGACATAAAAATTTCCCTTTTCAGAATTTGGTTCTTGATGAAGACAAGCAGTTAAAAGACTGACATTGACGCGTTCAGTCTTTCAATTTCAAAGTTCGGCAAGGTTATTTAAATCTTATTGTTAGGGCAATGGGTGATATCCCGGATCGGGATCGGATGCGAAAGGATGGCGATAAGATCAATTTATCAACGAATTAGAACGAGCGCGGCGGCATTTGTGCTATTTGCGCAACGCCAATTAGCCACCCCAAAAGCCGGCATATCACTTAAAATGCAGCCCATGCAAAATGGTCAAAATCATTCTAATAGCCCGGAACTGGACGACGCTGACAGTTCACTGCAAGCCTACTTTAAACCTGAAGTCGCTTTTGATGACATCGAACAGGTTTTTCAGTTAAAACGTGCCCAACCTGTTCTGCAGGCCTTCACCGCGCTGTTTCACGGTGGCTCTGATGGTGTGCTGGTGCGTTTGCTGGTGTTGCGTGAACTGGTCGGCGATGCGCAGTCTTCCAGCTTTTCCCGGGCCGAAATCAACGCCAGACTGGCGTATCTGCAGCCGGACAGTCTCGACACTGTACTGGCGCGTCTGCGTTCGCATCATTTACTGATCTGGGAAGCCGCCACTTCGCTGTACCGGGTGTCGCCACTGGCGCGCAACGTCCTGTCTGCGCTCGACTCACTTTTGGTGTCGGATCAGGACGCCGATGCGGCCGACATGGGCTTTTTAATGACCCAGGTCGCCGGCGCTCAGGCGCTCGGTGGTGTGACCGTAGAGCAGCTCCAGCATCTGCTCGGACGACTCATCGAACTGACCGAAGAATTTCGCGACGCCATTGCCTCCGGTTCCGAATACCGGTTGCGCGCCTCGCAAAGCAAATGGAACAATGCCTGCGACTGGGTCGAAAAAGGCACCAAAATCATTTATTCAATTACCCAGGATGGCAATGCCGACGCTGCCACACAGCGTGCAGCGCAGGCGATCGGCCGGGCGCAAAGCGCGCTGCTGAATATGCAGGGCATGTTTTCGCGTGCATTGAATCAGGTGGAGCGGCAGCGCGTGCATCTGGGCCAGTCCGGCCTGTCAACCACCGATATCAAAACCTGGCTGATGAAACACAGTGATCTGGCTGCGCTGGCCGACAATGCCATCGATATTCCGGTCACGCCCTTATTCATTACGCCCGGTGAAATGATCGACGTGGCCGAAACCGAAATCTTTGCCGAGCGGCAGAACCAGAATTTCGATCTGCCGACCGGACTCGAAACCGAATTCCAGGTACAGGATGAAACCGTACTCTATACCCAGCTCGATGCCTGGCTGGCTTCACTGCATGCGATCGGGCAGGACAATAATGCGCAGGGCCTGCCGGAAGGCGTGGAAGTGCAAAGCGTGCTGCTGCCAAACAGTTTTGCGATCGCTTCCTACCGCGCTTCGCTGCTGCCGCTGATCGGTGACAAGGAACAGTCCAGCGCTCAGGGTGCCACGGCCCGCTTGTCTGATCTGCCGATGCGCTTTACCCTGACCGACAATCTGGTTACCGTAACCGATGCTGAAATCTCGGCGCTGTCGGATGCAAAATTAATGTACAAAGCGGGCAGTACTGCTTCCAACCCAGAAGAAACAACATGAATCAGGAATCACAAATTCTTATTGCGCGGCTGATCACGCACCAGACTCTGAAGCGCGAAGACAAACTGGTGAAACGGGCTCTGACCGACGAAATGTTTCGCGCCGATGTCGATGCCCGACTTTTAACCTGCGGCATGAAATTTGTCGACAACGTGTATGCCGATCATGTCACGCTGGCGCTGGTGCGTGACGTGGAATCCAAAGTGTTTGGTGCGCGCGACACCTGGCAGAACAATAATTTCGGTCTGGCGCGTGATGGCGTGGCATTGCTGGTGGTGTTGTGGGCCATGATCATTTTGCCCAAGCGCGAACGGCAGTCGCTGCATCTGCTGTCCGAGCAGGATCAGAGTGAAATGTTTGGCAAGGAACGGCCCATGCCGCGCGCCGCAGAAGCCTCTCTGGGGATTTCCTACCGTGCGCTGCTGTCCGACTTTGGCGACAAGCTCGGCAAAAAAACCAAAATGGATATGAATCTTGGCATTCTGAACCGGCTTGGTTTCATTGAGCGCAAGGGCGACCTGATCGCCGAAGGTCCGTTGCTGGATTTGCTCATGGATACCGACTCGCTCAAAGAGCGCATTATCAACGGCGCGTTGGCCGACATCTTTAAGATTAACCCCATCAAAGAACAAGAATAACAATATGTTCCATATCAAATCATTAGAACTCGTGCATTGGGACTACTGGCAGCGCATCAAAAATATTCCGCTCGATGCCAAAATCATCACCATCTCGGGCCAAAACGGTTCCGGCAAAACCACGCTGCTCGATGCGCTGCGTACTCTGTTCGGTCTGGACTGTTCGATGGGACGTACCTATAAGCATTACGCGCGTCATTCCGGTCAGCCGATCGCCTGGATTCGTGCTGTGGTGGACAACAAGCCGGTCGGGCGCCAGCTTTCGAACCGCCCATTTCGTTCGTCCGGTTTTTTCAGTGAAGATGAAGTCACCCTGATCTGCCAGATCCAGAAAAATGGCGGCGACTGGAAGCGTCAGTACCTCATGCGCCCGGGCCGGGTTGAAGTGGAGGAAGTGGTCGATGCCAGCGACTGGCTCGGTGTGGAAACGTACCGCAAGCGTCTGGCCAACGCCGGATTGTCGCCTGCCATGGCCAAGGTACTGGCGCTGGAGCAGGGCGAGACCGACAAGCTGTGCGAATACGCGCCGCGCCAGCTGCTCGATCTGGTGTTTCAGGTGTTTGGTGACAAGGAAGTGCTGGATGCCTACGATGAAGCCAAACGCCATCAGCACGATACCGAAATTGAACTGCAGCAGTTTGAAGCCGAGCTGGAAGTGGCCAAAGCCAATCTGGAAGGTCTGCGGCTGCGCGTAGCGAACTACCACCAGTGGGAAAATAAAACCCGCGAAAAGCGCGATCTGCAGGAACAGATTTTACCCAGCCTGCATTATCTGGAAACCCGTAAACATTTTCTGGCCATCAGTCAGAGTTTGCGCAGTGCCAAACAGAATCTGAAACAGCAGGATAACCAGCTGAGCTCGCAGCGCAGCGAGCTGGCCGAGAAGGGGCGTTTGTTTTCCGAGAACCTGAAACAGGAAGGGACTCTGGAGCAGGAAGAAAAAGCGCTGCAAAAGCGTCTGTCTGAAATCAATGTCCAGTTAAAGCCGCAGGAAAATCTGCTTGATCAGAAACAGCGTCTGGAAAAGCTGGCTGCCGAATCCGGTGCCGATATCGCTGCCACAACCCAGCAACTGGAGCAGCAGGAATCCCTGCTGGCGCAGCAAAAGCAACGGCGTGCCGAACTCGCCGAAAAAATTGCCGAGCAAAAAAGCACGATTGATGGCCTGCAAAGCAAAACCGGTGTGCCTGATCCGGAGAATGTGCGCGCCATGCGCCGTGCGCTGTCCGATGCAAAAATCGACCACGTGATGCTGGCAGACGTGGTGGAAGTGGTTGATCCGCGCTGGCAGGCAGCGGTGGAAGGGATTTTGAAAGGTTTTTCTCACGTACTGTTGCTGAATCAGTCAGGTGACGCGTCAGCTGCCTTTAAACTGGCCGAACAGATGCGTTTCCCGCATTTCATTGTGCCGGACCGCATGCAGGCGCCCAAGGTCAATGCCAAACAGGACAACAGTCTGTTTGGCGTGATGCAGTTCAGTACCAAAGTGCCGGCCTGGCTGATCGATCAGCTAAAGCGCATCCAGCGCGTGGACAGCATTGCTGCCGGCATGAAGCTGTCGGCCAGCGAAGAATGGATTACGCCGGAAGCGTTCCACAGCGAACGGCGCGGCGGACGTTCGGTCTTTGTGGAAGTGGCGCGTTACCGTTTCGGCAATGCCGGACGGACCCAGCGTCTGGAAGCCTTGCTGGCCAGTCTGCCCCGCCTTGAGCAACAGGAAGATCAGCTGACTCTGGAAATCAGCAAACTGGTCGGCAATGTCAGTAATCTGAAAACTCTGCTGGCCGGTGTCGATGCGGCCAAGGAACTGCATGCACGGCGCGATGAATTTGATGAGGCCGCACGTAACGTGGAGCCGCTCAAAAAAGCGCGCACCGAAGTCGGTGGACGATTGGGTGAGCTGGGCGATCTGTTGAAGCAGGCCACTGTAGCCAAAACCCGTTCCGAAATTGCCTGGCAGGATGCGCAGAAATATCTGGCGGTGTCGGAGCAGCAGTCGCGCGAACATGAACAGCGACTGGCGCAGGAGCGCAGCGCGCAGGCCCGGGTGTTAAAAGACAGTCGGCACAGCTGGAGCAAACTGCCGGTGGGCTGGCGCAAGGAAAGTTATCTGGACTCGCTGGTTGAGAAATATGAAAATTCGCGCCAGGTGGAATTGCGCATCAAGAGTATTGACCAGGATATATCCGGTGAAGAGTGGGAAACCGATGTTACGGTAGTCGATCAGCATCACCGCCTGCATCATCAGCTGGCCGGTCAGCAGGCTGAAACCGAAGAGCGGCGCTATCAGAACAACCGCGCCATGGAAGCGACTTCGAATGCGCGCGGTGCGTATATTGAACGGTTGCGCTACACCATCAAGATTTACGCAAAGAATATCAAGCAGCTCGGTGAACTGGCCGGCATTGAAGTGCATGCCGATCCGGTCCGTCTGGAAAACGATGATGTGCAGCTGGCTCAGGCGGGTCTGCATGTGCGTTTCAAATTTGATGGTAAAGCGGTCATCGGCATGAACGACGGTGAAGCTTCCGGCGGCCAGCAGGTCATGAAATCGCTGATTCTGCTGATCGGATTGTTGAAGTCGGAAGATGGCAGCGGTGGCTTTGTGTTTATCGATGAACCCTTCGCCCATCTGGATATCCGCAATATTCAGCTGGTCGGTGAATTTTTGAAAAACACCGATGCGCAGTATCTGATGACAACGCCGCTGACGCACAATACTGACGTGTACGATCCATCCGAACTGACCCTGATCACCAGCAAGAAAAAGAAAGAAGCCGAGTGGGCCCAACCTATTTTTGTATTGCAGCGGCGCGCGGTTTGATTTCAGGTATGATAGGTTAGCCTTTGGCAACATATCCTATAAAAATGAATAAACCTGCCTCCCCACCCGATTTCGATGTACCCCATTTCAGGGGCGCACTGTCGCAATTTGCCACCGGCGTAACGGTTATTACCACCGTGTTGCCGGACGGCCGATTCTGGGGTATTACGGCCAGTTCGTTCAATTCGGTTTCCCTAAATCCACCGTTGGTGTTGTGGAGTCTGTCCAATGCGGCAAAGAGCATGCCGGTGTTCAGTGTGAACAGTCATTACGTCATCAATGTATTGGCCGCCAGCCAGGCAGTGCTGGCCGATCAGTTTTCCAAGGCGGTGAAAGACCGGTTTGACGGTGTTGGATATACGCTGTCTGAACAGGGTCTGCCGATACTGGATGGTGCGGCGGCCTGGTTTGAATGCAGCAACCGCAGTCGTTATCCGGAAGGAGATCATGTGATTTTTGTCGGTGAAGTGGAGCAGTGTCAGTTCACACCAAGCGCACCGCTGATTTTCCACGGTGGTCAGTTACTTTCATCGGGAACGGAATGATTCCGGGCCAAAGCGCTGATCTGATCGGCTATGTGGCAGCAATCCTGACTACCGTCGCTTTTATCCCTCAGGCACTTCTGACCTGGAAAAACAAACATGCCCATGGTGTTTCGCTGGGCATGTATGTCATCTTTACCGTTGGAATTGCCTTGTGGCTGATCTACGGCATCTGCCTGCAGGCCTGGCCGATGATTCTCGCCAATACCTTTACCTTGATGCTGGCCCTGTTTATTCTGGCAATGAAAATCCGCTACAGATAATTGTGCTGCAAGGTGGATCAATGATGGTGGTCGTCATGGTGACCTTCATGTTTATCGTGCCCGTAATGTGGCTCATCGTGATGTCCGCCGTTGTAATGCGGGTTGTAATAAAAATGGGCGGAAAATCCTGGTCTTCCATAGGGATAGTAACGTCGGTACCAGGGACCATACCAGTTGATATACCAACCTTCCTGCACAAAAAATACCGGATAGAAACAGGCGTTGTAGTAGCCGCAGTACTGTGGCCAGTTCTGGTAATACATCGGCGGTACCCGCAGGTATACGGGCGGGTAATAAACCGGTGCGGGTTGTACAACAATTGGTGTGGAATAAACGACAGGTGGCGGATTGTTTCCGTCGGGATCGATCTGGCCATAATAGCCGGGGTCACCGAGGTTGGGTGGAGGTGGTGCATTCTGGGCCAGGACCGTCAACGGAAGCAGGGTAAGCAGGGCAGAAAAGAGTGCGGATTTCATAATAAATTCCAGTTTTTGACTGCAAATACGCATTTAACGAAATTGACAGGGTGCCGTTGACTGGATTTTTCATGAAATTCAGTAAGCAGATGTGACTTTAACCAAATAAACAACTGTATGACCCATAACCTGAATCTCGATTCCGCCCAGCAGGACAATGCCATTTATAACAGAGTGACCTGGCGCATCATGCCCATCCTGTTTTTGAGTTATGTGGTGTCTTATCTGGACCGGGTCAATGTCGGGTTTGCCAAACTGCAGATGATGGCCGATCTGAATCTGAGCGATACGGTCTACGGACTGGGAGCGGGAATATTTTTCATCGGCTATTTTTTATTTGAAATTCCCAGTAACCTGATTTTGCATAAAGTCGGTGCGCGACTGTGGATCGCACGCATCATGATCAGTTGGGGTGTTATTTCAGGCGCCATGGTTTTCATCAATTCCGCGCCGCTGTTTTACCTGATGCGTTTTCTGCTCGGTCTGGCCGAAGCCGGATTTTTCCCCGGCGTGATTCTGTACATGACTTACTGGTATCCCTCGGTGCGGCGCGGCAGGATTTATGCGGTGCTCATGTCTGCGGTTGCCGTATCAGGTGTGATTGGTGGTCCGCTGTCCGGCTGGATCATGCAGATTACGTCAGGTGTCTTCGGGATGGCGGGATGGCAGTGGATGTTTGTGCTGGAAGCGCTCCCGGCCATGATCTTGGGGATCATCATCTTCAAAGCACTGCCAGACCGGATCGCATCTGTCCATTGGCTGGGTGCCGAGGAAAAGCAGATTTTGATAGGCAATCTGCAGCAGGACGAACTGGTCAAACAGAAAATGGATCTGGCACAGGTAGTGCGCAGTGCGCCAGTGTGGCATTTGACCACCATTTATTTCACTCTGGTCATGGGGCTGTACGGCGTCAGTTTTTGGTTGCCGACCATGATCAAGGCTACCGGTGTACGCGATATTCTGTTGGTTGGTGTGTTGACTGCGATTCCCTATTTTGCAGCAACCCTCGGCATGCTTTTCACTGGTCGCAGTTCAGACCGGCACCGGGAACGGCGCTGGCATCTGGCCGTGCCGATGCTGCTGGGTGGGCTGGGGTTATTGTTATCAACACTGTTTCACCAGAATACTGCGCTGGCCATGTTATGGCTGACCGTGGCCTTGGCTGGCATCCTTGGCGGCATAGCAGTATTCTGGAGTCTGCCGACTGCACTGTTGAGTGACACCGGCGCAGCGCTTGGGATTGCCCTGATCAATTCCATGGGCAATCTGGCCGGCTTTGTCAGTCCCTTTTTAATCGGCTGGATGAAAGATCTGACCCACAGTACTGACGCCGGCATGATCATGCTGACCGGTGCGCTTTTTATCGGTGCAGTTCTGACTCTGATGGTCAGGCCAGTCGATAGTATAATCGCCGACACTGTCATCACAGGATAACGCAATGAATGAACCGATCAGCAACGTACAATCCTCGGCCCAGTTTCAGGGCGTGTTTTTCGAAAAATTTCTCGCCATTACCCATTATCAGACCCTGGTTTGCATTGCGCTTTTGCTGCTCTGTTTCTGGCTGATGCATGTTCTGCAATCCAAAAAAATCGATTTTTCAATCCGCATGCTGGCCGGTCTGGCAGCCGGGGCGCTGCTGGGGTTGACAATTCAGGCGGTGGCGCAGTTTCCGGCCGTAGCCACGGTGTGGATGAACGAAGCCGATATCTGGTATGGACTGGTCGGGCGCGCCTTCATTGCCTTTATCCGCATGCTGGTCATCCCGTTGATTTTTGTTTCGATCGTCAAGGTGATACTGGATTTTTCCGGCAAAGAGAATTTACCTAGAATTGCACTTCACGGCGTAGCCTGGTTATTGGTCACCACCGCGCTGGCCTGTGCTTTGGGTATTGTGTTGGCCAATCTGTTCAGTCTTGGTGCTGGCGTGCATGCAGCGGCAGGCGAAAAAATGATCCCCTACACGAATCTGGTCGATACCCTGATCAGACTGATTCCGAACAATATTGTGTCGGCCATGAGTGGTGACAATATCGTCGGGCTGGTGATTTTTTCTGCACTGGTCGGCATCGCCGCCAATCGCATGGAGCAGAAAAACCTGCAGGCCATTACCGTGTTCAAACAGTTGATGGCCTCACTGTACAAAATCGTGATGTCGATCGCCATGCTGATCATCAAATACATGCCGTATGCGGTGATCGCCCTGCTGGCCCGTACCATTATTTCGAACGGTGTGCCGGCCATTGTTGAAGTCTCCAGTTTTGTCGCAGCGGTGTACGTCGCCACAGTGGTGATGTTGCTGATCCATCTGCTGATCATTGCGCTGCACGGTGTGTCACCCGTGACCTACGTCAAAAAAGCGCTCGGTACCTGGCTGCTGGCGTTTACCAGTCGCTCATCAGTGGGCACCTTGCCGATGACGATTTCTACACTGACCAAACGTATGGGTGTCAATGACGGTACTGCCAACCTGGTCGGATCGCTCGGGAGCACCATCGGCATGAATGGTTGCGCCGGATTTTTTCCGGCCATGGTGGTGGTGATGGTGGCGCATATGCTGGCGTTGCCGTTGGATCTGCAGTTCTATCTGATGCTGATGATCGTCGTGACTATCGGGTCGATCGGCATTGCCGGCATACCGGGCACGGCAACGGTGGCAGCAACCATTGCTTTGACCGGCATGGGACTGGGCGAACATTTCGCACTGATCGGCATGGTGCTGGCGATCGATCCGATCATTGACATGGCCCGTACGCTGACCAATGTGTCCGGCACCATGACCGCAGCCATTGCGACCGATCGTGAGCTGGGCAGCATGGACATGACCGTGTTTAATAATCCGCTTGCCGCACCGGACAGTGAGGAGCTGTAAATGAAAACCAATTATTTGATCCTCGGTGCCAATGCGGCCGGGATGTCGGCTGCCATGCGCATCGTCAAGCTCGATAAACAGGCCAGCATCACCGTGCTCGAAAAAAGCGATGTGGTGTCGTTTGGCGCCTGCGGCATTCCGTATTTTGTCGGTGGCGAATTTGCTGACGTGAATCAGATGACCGCAAAGCCGATGGCGGACTTTATCAAGCTTGGCATTGATATTCGCCTGCATCATGCCGCCACTGGGATTGCTCCGGATAACAAACGCGTTACTGCGCTTGATGCACAAACCGGACAGCGTCACAGTTTCAGTTACGACAAACTGATGATCGCAGTCGGTGCTGCGCCGATTCTGCCACCGATCAAGGGTTTGCAGACGCAGGGCGTGCACACCATGCATTCCAGGAGTGATGCACTGACTCTTATGGCGTTGCTGCCGCACTGTCAGAACGTAGTGATCATCGGCGGTGGATTTATCGGACTCGAAGCAGCTGAGGCGTTTGTGGCACGGGGCAAGCAGGTTACTATCATTGAAACCGACAAACGGGTGATGGCGCGTAGCCTGGATGAAGAAATTACACCGCACCTCGAAGCCGCGTTAAAGCGTCATGGCGTGCAGCTGCGTTGCGATGAAAGCGTGCTGGAAATAGTCAGCGAGCAGGGCAGGGCGGATTCTGTGCTGACCAATCACGCAACCTGTCCGGCAGATCTGGTTTTAGTGGCAGCCGGCTATAAGCCGAACACAGGATTCCTGCAAGGCAGCAGCATTCGACTCTCAAAGCAGGGTGCGATCATCATCGACGATCAGTGTCAGACCAACCTGACCGATATTTATTCTGCCGGTGACTGCGCCACGGCGCCACACCGGTTGAATGGTGACATGTATATCCCACTGGCGACTACCGCCAATAAAATGGGCCGGATTGCCGGCGAAGTCATGGCCGGCAAGGAAAGCCGTTTCATCGGCACGCTCGGTTCCTCAGGGATCAGAGTCTTTGATATGGAAGCCGGGCGTACTGGTATTACCGAAACAGAAGCTCGGCAACTGGGACTCGATTACGGCACGGTCTTCATTCAGGATAAGAATCACACCGATTATGTGGCCGATCAGACTGACATGTGGGTGAAACTGATTTACGAAAAAAGCACCCGCAAATTGTTGGGCGGTCAGATCTGCGGCAGCTGGCTCGGTGGCGCAGTGCACCGGGTCGATGCGCTGGCAGTGGCGATTTATTCCGGACTGACCGTGGATGAACTGGGCATGATGGATTTTATTTATGCGCCGCCCTTTGCGCGCACCTGGGAAATCATGAATGTGGCGGGGAATGTTGCCAAATGAGGTGGCCAGGTGAGTGGCGTAGGGTGCAATATCATTGCACCACCTCGGACTGATATGTCCCGCGTCAGTGCTGTCTGCTGATCCTCCAGAATCGGGTTCAGGCGCCTAAGTGCGTTACGCCATTAGTTTGGCCAGCACACCCAGCGAGTCATGCGCTGCGCGCTTTAACCTGTCGTGCACGCCTTGCCATTCATTACCGGCAGGCGGGGTCTGAACCACTATCACGTCGGCATAGGCCTGATCCAGAACACGCAGGCTGGCATACAGATCGTAAGCATATTGAGACGCATTGTCTGCTACCAGAATCGAGCGCAGGACTTTGTCAGGTACCGGCGTGTAATGCAGCAACGCCACTTTTCTTCTGGCGTTCAACAGTTGTTGCAATATCTGTTCCATCTGGTCAGTCGCCACAATCACAACCGGTGTACGCGGTGCATAATGCGCTTCCAGTGTGCCGGAGGCGCGCGGTGTGGAAACATCCTGCGCCGGTAGCGACGGCATGCTGTCCAGTACTTTGCCTAGCTGTTCGGCACTGATATGTCCCGGTCGCAGCAATACCGCACCATGGGTAGCCAGCCGGCTCAGATCCACGATCGTTGATTCAATACCTACCTGACTTTGTTCCCCATCGAGCACCATGCCGATCAGGCCACCGGGTTGCAGTTCCTCGGCAAATTCATCGCGCACATGTTGTGCTGTGGTCGGAGAGACCCGGCCAAATTTGTTGGCCGATGGGGCAGCAATACCACCCTGGCCATTTTTAAAGGCGCGCAACAGTGCCTGTGCCACCGGATGGGATGGGCAGCGCACGCCGATGCTGTCCTGACCGCCGGAGACCGCATCCGGGATGTGATCCGAACGTTTCAGAATCAGGGTCAATGGGCCGGGCCAGAATGCCTTGATTAATTTGTGTGCTGCTTCGGGGATTTCTTTGACCCAGTAACTCAGATCCGCTTCCGGTGCCAGATGCACGATTACCGGATGATTCGACGGCCGGCCTTTGGCTGCGTAGATAGCGGCTACCGCTGCCGGATTTTCGGCGTCAGCGCCCAGTCCGTACACGGTTTCAGTCGGAAACGCGACCAGACCACCCTGTTCCAGGATAGCTGCGGCTTGTGATATTTGAAGGGGATTCGGCATAGGGTAGGGGAGCAGTGAAGGCACGGGGGCCTTCACTGCGATACAACTAGGCTACTGTGAGCAAGCGCAATGCTTCGGCATATTTGTCAGCAGTCTGTTGCGCCACATCGGCAGGCACACGCGGTGCCGGTGCTTTCTTGTTCCAGGGCTGGGTTTCCAGCCAGTCACGCACAAACTGCTTGTCAAACGATGGTGGCGAGATACCGACCCTGTAACTGGCTGCAGGCCAGAAACGCGATGAATCCGGGGTCAGGATTTCATCGATCAGGTAGATATTGTTTGCCGCATCCAGTCCGAATTCAAACTTGGTATCGGCAATGATGATGCCTTTGGTGGCAGCAAATTCGGCCGCTTCCGAATACAGCTTGATGGACAGGTCGCGTACCTTGGCAGCGATGTCGGCACCGACGATTTTTTCAGCTTCGGCGAAAGAAATATTTTCATCATGCTGACCCATTGGTGCCTTGGTCGATGGTGTAAACAACACTTCCGGCAGCTTCTGGCCTTCCTGCAGACCGGCTGGTAACGTATGGCCGCACACCATGCCGGTTCTCTGATAATCCTTCCAGCCGGAACCAATGATGTAACCGCGCACGATGGCTTCAATGGCCAGTGGTTTGAATTTTTTGACCACGATGGCGCGGCCTTCCACCTGATCGCGCTCGTCGGCTGACACCAGCGTCAGCGGATCGATATCGGTCATGTGATTCGGCATTAAATGGCCGAATTTTTTGAACCAGAAATTCGACATGGTGGTCAGAACCTTGCCCTTGTTCGGGATCGGATCATCCAGAATGACGTCAAACGCAGACAGGCGATCGGTCTGAATCACCAACAGATGATCTTCACCGACTGCATAAATGTCGCGCACTTTTCCGCGATGTAAAAACGGCAGTGACTTTAAATTTGTTTCCAGTAAACCTGACATGACTTTTCCTTTTTTTAGCTGCTTACAGCAATTCCGGTAATTTGGAATTGCGTACTTTTTCTGCCTGATCGGCGCGATATTTGATTAATTTGGCTTTGATGGCCGGATCATGTAAAGCCAGTATGGCTACGACCGACAGGCCCGCATTGGCTGCACCGGCTTCGCCGATAGCCAGTGTCGAGACCGGTATGCCTTTAGGCATTTGCACCATCGCCAGCAGTGAATCCAGACCTTTTAAATATTTCGACGGGATAGGCACACCAAAAGTCGGCAGTATGGTTTTGGCTGCCACGACACCGGCCAAATGGGCAGCGGCACCGGCGCCGGCAATAAATGCCTGACAGCCGTTGGCTTCCATCGTGTTCATCCATTCTTCCAGTTCGACCGGTGTACGGTGTGCCGACAACGCGCGTGCGTCGTAGCTGATACCGAAATCCTTGCAGATCTGTGCCGCTTCTTTCATGACCTCCCAGTCGGAGGTCGAGCCCATAACAATACCTACAGTAGCCATTTTTTCAGCCCCTTATTCAGTTAATTAATTACTTTACGATTTGAGACAGTTCGCCTTTGGCGTATTTGTCAGCCATTTTTTCCAGGGGAATTGCCTTGATTTTGGCAGCCTGACCTTCGCAGCCAAACGCCAGAAAGCGCGCCTTGCACACCAGCATGGCCGCTTCGCGGGCTGGTTTGAGGTAGTCACGCGGATCAAACTTGCTCGGATTTTCTGCCAGATAGCGGCGGATGGCACCGGTCATGGCCAGACGGATATCGGTATCAATATTGATCTTGCGCACGCCGTGCTTGATACCTTCCTGGATTTCTTCTACCGGTACGCCGTAGGTTTCTTTCATGTCGCCGCCGAATTCGCGGATTTCAGCCAGCAGTTCCTGCGGCACCGAGGACGAACCGTGCATGACCAGATGGGTGTTGGGGATGCGTTTGTGAATTTCCCTGATGCGGTCGATGGCCAGAATGTCGCCGGTCGGTTTGCGGGAAAATTTGTACGCGCCGTGGGATGTGCCGATGGCAATGGCCAGCGCATCGCACTGGGTCAGCTTGACGAAATCGGCGGCCTGGGTAACGTCAGTGAGCAATTGTTCGCGCGTCATTCTGCCATCAGCTCCGTGCCCGTCTTCCTTGTCGCCCATCATGGTTTCGAGCGAGCCGAGCACGCCCAGTTCGGCTTCCACGGTCACGCCGATGTAATGCGAAAATTCCACTACCTTGCGCGAGACTTCGACGTTGTATTCATAACTCGCCACGCTTTTACCGTCCGGCATCAGGGAGCCGTCCATCATGACGGAAGTGAAGCCAGACTTGATCGCCGACATGCACACTGCCGGAGACTGACCGTGATCCTGATGCATGACCACCGGAATATGCGGGTAGGCTTCCACGGCAGCGGAAATCAGGTGACGTAAAAAAGCTTCGCCGGCATATTTGCGTGCGCCGGCCGAAGCCTGCATGATCACCGGGGAGCCGAGTGCATCGGCTGCCTGCATGATGGCGCTGACCTGCTCGAGGTTGTTGACATTAAAAGCGGGTAAGCCGTAACCATTTTCTGCTGCATGGTCGAGCAGTTGACGCATAGATACGAGTGCCATGATATCTCCAGTCTGATTGAAAGTGAGGTAATGCCTTGTTTTAAAACTGTCTATTTGATCGCATCACCGACGCGAACAATTTTGAGTGCATTGGTGCCGCCGACCTGTCCCATCGGCTCACCCCAGGTCACGACGATGGCGTCACCTTTTTGAACTACATTGTTATCCAATAAAATCTGTTCCGCGTTGGAGAGCATCATTTCCCGGTCGCCGTGATAAGGCAGTTCGTAGGTGCGCACGTTGCGGTACAGCGCAATTTTTCTTTGGGTAGAACGGCTCGGGGTCAGGGCAATCAGGGGGATATCAATATTGTGGCGGCTCATCCATAACACGGTGGAGCCGGATTCAGTCAGCGCGACGATTGCCTTGACTCGCAGATGGTAGGCGGTAAACAGCGCGCCATACGCAATGGACTGATCAATACGGGTAAAGCGCGCATTCAGAAAATCGGCGTCCAGTTCGCAGGCATACGATTTTTCTGCTTCCTGACAGACCGCTGCCATCATTTCCACGGTTTCTACCGGATATTTGCCGGATGCAGTTTCTGCAGAAGTCATGACGGCATCGGTGCCATCCAGCACCGCATTGGCCACGTCTGATACTTCGGCTCGGGTTGGCACTGCGTTGACAATCATCGATTCCATCATCTGGGTGGCGGTAATGGTGAGCTTGTTGGAAGCACGCGCCATTTTGATCATGCGCTTTTGCAGTGCCGGTACCGCAGCGTTGCCGACTTCCACCGCCAGGTCGCCGCGTGCGACCATGATACCGTCTGAGGCATCCAGAATTTCCTGCAGCAGCGGAATTGCTTCAGCCCGTTCAATCTTGGCAATCATCATCGGTTTGTGTCCATATACTTCACCGGCGATGTTGGCCAGCTGACGCGCCATTTCCATATCGGTTGCATTTTTTGGGAACGATACGGCCAGATAATCAGCCTGAAAGCTCATCGCAGTCTTGATGTCTTCCATATCTTTGGAAGTCAGTGCCGGTGCGGTCAGGCCGCCACCCTGGCGGTTAATACCCTTGTTATTTGACAGTTCACCGCCGATTTTAACGGTAGTGTGAATTTCCGAACCAATGATGCGGTCCACCACCAGTACGATCAGACCGTCATTCAACAGCAGGAAGTCGTTCGGTTTGACGTCGCGCGGCAAGGCTTTGTAATCCAGTCCAACCCGTTCCTGATTGCCGAGCTGGCATTCGGCGTCCAAAATAAATTTATCTGCGTTGGCCAGTTCAATGCGGCCGTTTTCGAATTTGCCGATGCGAATTTTGGGGCCCTGCAGATCGGCCATGATGGCCACCTCGCGTCCGCAGCTCAGCGCCGCTTCACGTACCATGGCGGCACGATCGATATGATCCTGCGCCTTGCCATGTGAAAAATTCAGACGCACCACATTCACGCCGGCTTTAAACATGCGCGACAGGATTTCGACTGTGTTTGAGGCCGGTCCGATCGTTGCGACAATTTTTGTTCCGCGTACCATGTATTGCTCCAGGTTGTGGTGCATGTGAGATTACTGAATTATTTTGCTGCGCGCTGCATTAAAACTTCCACTGCCGGCAGGGTTTTGCCTTCCAAAAATTCCAGGAACGCGCCACCGCCAGTGGAGATATAACCGATTTTGTCGGCGATGTGATATTTGGCAATCGCCGCCAGCGTGTCTCCGCCGCCTGCGACTGAAAAACCGGCGCCGTGTGCGATGGCTGCGGCAAGGGTTTTGGTGCCGTTGCCAAACTGGTCAAATTCAAACACACCGACCGGACCGTTCCATACAACCGTGCCGGCCTTTTTGATCTGCTCGGCCAGTGTTGCTGCGGTTTGCGGGCCGATGTCCAGAATCATGTCATCCGCTTCGACATCGGCGACCAGTTTGACTGCCGCAGTTGCGGTTGGTGAAAATTCTTTGGCGCACACCACGTCAACCGGAATCGGCACTGTCGCACCCCGTTTGGTCATGATATCCATAATCGCTCTGGCTTCTTCAACCAGATCGGCTTCGGCCAGCGATTTGCCGATGTTCAGGCCAGAAGCCAGCATGAAAGTATTGGCAATGCCGCCGCCAACGATCAGGTGGTCTACCTTGTCAGCGAGCGACTTCAGAATGGTGAGTTTGGAGGAAACTTTGGAACCGGCCACGATGGCCACCAGCGGACGGGCCGGTTGACCAAGCGCCCGGCCCAGCGCATCGAGTTCGGCAGTGAGCAAAGGACCGGCACAGGCGACCTGGGCAAACTGGGCGATGCCGTGGGTGGTGGCTTCGGCGCGGTGCGCAGTACCGAACGCATCGTTGACAAAGACGTCGCATAACGCTGCCATCTTTTTGGCCAGCTCGGGATTGTTTTTCTTTTCACCGACATTCACGCGGCAGTTTTCCAACAACACGACCTGGCCCGGTTGCACCTGAACGCCGTCCAGCCAGTTCTGCAGCAGCGGCACATCGGTGCCGAGCAATTCAGACAAACGCCGGGCGACCGGGGCCAGACTGTCTTCGGCGCGCAGAGTGCCTTCGGTGGGGCGGCCCAGATGGGACGTGACCATCACCGCAGCGCCGGCGTTGATGGCAGCCCGAATGGCTGGAACGGATGCGCGGATGCGGGTGTCTTCGGTGATGTTGCCCGAATCATCCTGTGGTACGTTTAAATCTGCACGGATGAAAACACGTTTGCCTGCCAGGGAGCCGGCCGCGATGAGGTCGCTGAATCGAATAAATTGCATGTTGTAGTGGAATGTAAGGTTTAAAAAACGCTGTTAAAAAACGGATGACATTAAATATACAAAAAACGGGTGCATTCAGGAAAGTGCGCTATTTTACCGTAAGCGCGTAAGCCCTGACAGCAGACGATTGGATAATTCGGAAACAACATGACGATGCAGTCAAAATGCAAACATGATTCCGGTATGGTTTTAATAACAGTCAGCTTGCAATACGCACAATGGTGAAGACCGCCATGCCCAGCAGAATCGTACCCAGCATGCTGCGTCTGTACAGAAAAAATGCGCCGGCAATAACGCCGGCCACCAGTTGCGGGTTATGCAGACTGACCTCGATATGGTCATGCGTAATCAATAAATCGGGAACAATAATGGCGGCCAGTGCACAGGCCGGAGCGTAGCGCAATGCTTCATTGACCCGTTTCGGGATAGTGATGTGATGTCCGACCAGCCAGAACGTGGCGCGGGTTAATAGTGTAGCCAGAGTAAGTTCAGCAATGACGATCCAGATCTCTGTGTTACTCATGATTTTCCTTCGAAAGTGTTGCTACTGCCGGCGTCGCTCTGCGGATCGTGCCTGTCATCCCATTCCTCCCAGGCCATCGAGCACAGCATGCCGACGATGACCGCTGCCAACATGCCCAGTTTGAACGGCCAGTGATAAGTGGCCAGTGCCACCGCGCCGGTGGCAATGACGCCAGCCAGTGCCGCGCGTTTCAGAACCATGGGCAGCAACACGCACAAAATGGCCAGGGTTCCGGCAAAGCCCACGCCCCAGGATTGCGGGATCAGATTACCCAGAAAAATCCCTGCCACGGAACCGATCTGCCAGGCCGCCCAGTTGGCGATGAACAGGCCTTTCATGTATTCGTATTTGCCCGGTTCGGCCTGCTCGGTCGGAAAGCGGCTCATGAAATAAATCATTGAAACATCGCCGGTCATATAGCCCCACAATGTTTTTTGCCAGATTTTGAGATGGGTAAAATGTGGTGCAATAATCACTGAAAGAATCACAAAACGCAGATTGATCATCAGGCCGGTTAAAAATATCACCCAGATCGGCGTACTCAGGATGATCAGGGGTAAAGCGGCCAGCTGGGCCGACCCGGCAAAAACAAAAAAAGTCATGCCCAGCGCCTGCGTCAAAGTGAAACCGGACTTGATCATGGCAATCCCGGTGACCAGACCCCAGGCCGCAATGCCGATCAGACTCGGTGAGCCAGCCCGCACGCCGTCCCAAAAACAGCGGTTTTGCAATTCTCCGGGTGCTTCATTTATTTGTACTTGCGACAAGTCGGCAGAGCGTGTTTGGGTGGCTGGGGTCGGATCTTGCATGATTTTCGGTTGGGGTTTGATTTTTAAAATCAATTAAAGCGGCATTTTACAGAGTAATTATTTAATTCACACTGTGAATCCGTTAGAATTCTGTTTTGGACTCATTTACTTCAGGATAGTTCTTATGAAAACTAAAAACGTTGTCGAACTGGATTTGCACGATTTGCCTGCCTATTGTCCCAATCCGACCATGCCATTGTGGTCATCCCATCCCAAAGTCTTTCTGGATATGGCGCATAACGGTCATGCAACCTGTCCTTATTGCAGCACCGAATATCAGTTAAAAGCCGGCGTGGTACTCAAAGCGCATTAAACCATTCGTAACCGGCACACCCCGTCAGGAGAATTATGCCCGCACCACTGTTGAGCTCTGCAGATGAAACTGAAGCGGCCTTTTACGACGCCTTAAGCCGGGCCGATATCGAAGCATTAATGGCATTGTGGGCCGAAGATGAAGAAATCGTCTGCATCCATCCGGGTGCGGCGCGTCTGGTTGGACATGCCTCGATCCGAGGTTCTTTTGAAGCCATTTTTGAACGTGGTTCGGTGCAGATCCAGCCTGTGCAGGTGCATGCCAGCCGCAATATGATGACAGCCGTTCACAATATCGTTGAAGAAGTGCACCGCACGGCCGACATGACCCAGGATATCCATATCCTGTGCACCAACGTGTATATCAAAACCGCGTTGGGCTGGCGCATTGCGGTGCATCACGCCTCGGTTGCTCCCGGCCGGGCGCCCAACGAATTATTTCGTGCCAGCATGCTGCACTGACCGTTATGGCTTCGCACCCTGATGTGCACCCCGCTGTGCATCCTTACGTTTCCCCGTCCTGGCTGACCAATGGACATCTGCAGACGATTGTTCCTGCCAAACTGCTGGCCATTCCCAAAGTGGTGTTCCGGCGTGAGCGCTGGAGTTGTCCGGATGACGATTTTATTGATCTGGATTTTATCGATGCACCAGCGGGCCAGCCGCTGGTGGTGTTGTTTCACGGGCTCGAAGGCAGTTCGGAAAGTCATTATGCGCGCGCTCTGATGGCCTCAGTCAGGCAGCGCGGCTGGGCGGGTGTAGTGGTGCATTTTCGTGGCTGTTCCGGCGAACTGAACCGGGGACCGCGTTTTTATCATTCAGGCGATTCTGCCGAAATCAACTGGGTGCTGCGCGCACTCCATCAGTTGCAACCACTGCGACGCCTGTTTGTATGCGGTGTTTCTCTGGGTGGCAATGCGCTGCTGCGCTGGCTGGGCGAGAGCCGGCAACAGGCCGGGTTTGTTCAGGCGGCCTGTTCGGTTTCTGCGCCACTCGATCTGGCGCAGGGCGGCGCAGCGTTAAGCAGCGGGTTCAATCTGGTCTATACCCAGGTGTTTTTGAGAACACTGAAACCCAAGTGCCTGAAAAAGCTAGAACAGTTCCCCGGTCTGTTTGATAAACAGCGTATGCTGGCCGCCAGAAATCTCTACGAATTTGACAACGTAGTGACTGCGCCTTTGCATGGATATAAAGACACGGAAGATTACTGGCATCGTGCCAGCGCCAGACATGTCCTGGAAGACATTACCCTGCCCACGCTGGTACTGAACGCGCGCAACGATCCGTTTCTGCCCGGTCGCTATCTGCCCACCAAGGCCGCAGCGTGCGTTACGCTCGAATATCCGCAGCACGGCGGACACGTAGGTTTTGCCAGTGCTTCATTTCCAGCAAATAATATGTGGCTGCCGAAACGGGTGCTGCATTTTTTTGATCAGCATAATTAGGTGGAATCCGTCATGGACAAGCAGGTGCAACTGGCAATGGCCAAATGGCCGAACGTTCCTCACTGCTACGGCTGGCTCGGACTGGACGCGCGCGGTGTCTGGCGCATGCGCGACCAACGGGCCCAGGAACTGGGTTTGCCGGGCAGTAAAATTACCAACGTCACCCTGCGTGGATTTATCGACCGCAATTATCTGGCTGACGAACAGGGATGCTATTTTTTTCAGAACGGCCCGCAGCGCGTGTATGTGGAACTACAGGCCACGCCGTACATTGCGCATTCCGATCCTGCACTAGGATGGGTGCTGCAGACCGGCGTTGTGGTCAACAGTTGTGATCTGGTCTGGATGACAGCCGAAGGCAAGCTGATTTTGGAAAGTGCACAATATTTGGCGCAGATCGATGACCGCGACATGGCATACGCACTGTCACAGCTTTACCTGCACGGTCACAGCGCTGACGATGAACAGATTCTGGACTGGCTGGATAATCCCACAGACGGTCTGACCTTTCAGATGGGAGATAAATCCAAACTCGTCAAACCGGGTAATCTTGCATTGCTGGCGCGGTCGCATCCGTTTGTTGCAAGTCCTGCCAGACAAAACCTGCCTGCATCAGATTAAACCAGTTCCAGATAACGCTGCAACTCCCAGTCAGTTACCGACTGATTGAAGCGGCGCACTTCCCATTGCCGGGTCTGCACAAAGTGCGTGACAAATTCGTCCCCGAGCAATTCGCGCGCCAGTACTGACTGATCCAGTGCCTCGGTTGCTTCGGCCAGTGTACGCGGCAGCCGTGCGACATTTTCTGCGCCGGCATTGGCACCCTGCACCGGTGCGTGGGCCAGTTCCAGCTCATTTTCAATGCCATACAGACCCGAAGCCAGCGCTGCTGCAATGGCCAGATACGGATTGGCATCCGCGCCCGCGGTGCGGGTTTCCAGTCGCATCGAACTGGCGGAGCCGGGAATGACGCGCAGCGAGGCATTGCGGTTGTCGATCGCCCAGGTCGGTTTGACCGGCGCCAGATTGCCATCCACCAGACGCTTGTAACTGTTGATGAACGGTGCGTACAGCGGAAACAGTTGCGGCAGCAGCTGCAGTTGTCCGGCAATGAAATGTCGCATGGTCTTGCTCATGCCATGCTGGCCTTTTGGATCGTGAAAAGCATTGGAGCCGTTTTTCCACAGACTCTGATGCATGTGTCCGCCGCAGCCGGCATAACTCATTGAGTACTTGGCCATGAAGGTGTTGAGCAAACCGTGGCGCCGGCCGATTTCACGTACCGACTGTTTGAACAGGACGGCGCGGTCTGCGGCCTGCAGGGCATCGCAGTAGCGGATGGCAGCTTCAAAGTTGCCGGGGCCGGCTTCGGTGTGCAGTGCTTCGAGCGGCACATCCATGGCTGGCAGGTAGTTGAACAGGTCGCGCACAAAATCGTGCTGGCCGTCAATGCGGAACGGGGAGTAGTTGGTCAGGCCGTGCGTGGCGGTTTCCAGATTGCGATAATTTTTTTCGCGTACCGACAGTTCGGTTTCCTTCAGCACAAACCATTCGAATTCCATGCCGACCTGCGCCGAATAACCGAGCTGCTCGGCACGGCGCAAGACTTTCTTCAAAACCTGGCGCGGGCAGATCGCCAGTGGCGTGCCATCGGCATTGGTGTGTTCGCCCAGAATCAGCCAGCGGTTGTCATCCCAGGGTAACTGGCGCGCCGTGGCCGGGTCGAGTTTGAGGCCGATATCGGGATAGCCGGTATGGAAGCCGGTGAAACTGACGTTGTCATAGAGTTCGTCGGCGATGTCCCAGCCGAACAGCGCGCTGGCAATGGTGCCGCCACCGTCAAGCATGCTGGCGATTTTTTCCCCGGACAGATGTTTGCCGCGACATACGCCGTCGATGTCGGTGACGGCAAAGCGCACAAACGGTTCGTTGACGAGAGATTTTGCATTGAAGCTTTTGCCTGCGTTATTCATGATGTTCCTAGCGTAGTTTTTCTAATAGTTGGTAGTACCACATGCCGACTGCGAGCAGGGGATTGCCCAGCAGGTCACCGGCCGGCACCCGAATGTGTCGGAATTTCGCAAAAGTGTCAAATTTCTGCATGACGCCGGTAATGGCATTGGCCATGATTTCACCCATGATGTGCGTCGTTGCCACACCGTGTCCCGAATAACCCTGGCAGTAATATACATTCTCGGACAGTCTGCCCAGTTGCGGGATGCGATTGACCACGATGCCCATAATGCAGCTCCACTGAAAATCAATCTTCACATCTTTCAGAATCGGGAAAGTATGTTCTATGGCCGGACGCAATTCTGCAGCGATATCACGTGATTCCCGTCCCGAGTAATTTGCACCGCCGCCGAAAAGTAGCCGTTTGTCGGCTGTCAGCCGGTAATAATCAAGCACAAAGCGGGTATCGTACACTGCCACGTCGTGCGGATTCAGATGTTGCAGGATTGCGTCCGGCAAAACCTCGGTCGTGACGATGCCGCCGGTTGCAGGGAACAGTTTGCCGCCCAGCTGCTTTTGTTCCAGTTTGTGATAGGCGTCGCCAGCCAGCAACACTGTTTTGGCGTTGATGCGACCGTGCTCGGTGAGCAGCGCCGGCGCTGCGCCATGGATGATTTCAGTGACCTTCGAATGTTCAAAAATCAGCGCGCCGAGCGAGGCCGCTGCTCGTGCTTCGCCCAGACACAGATTGAGCGGATGCAGGTGCATATTGCGCTTGTTGTACAGCGCACAGTGGTATAGCGGCGTGTCAAGCATGTCGTGCACCTGATGGCTGTCGAGCAGTTCGACTTCATCTTCCATGCCGCGCGCGACGGCTTCGTTATAGGTGTTGCTTAATTCATGCATGTGGCCTGGCTGGTAGGCTGCATGCAGATGGCCGTGTTTCAGATCGCAGGCAATGCCATATTTGGCCACGCGGTTCTTGATAATTTCGTGACCGCGCCAGCGCAGATGCCAGATAAATTTTTCGGCATCGCTACCGACCTGCTTTTGCAACTGCTTTTTCATGGCCGCGTCACCGGACAGACTGCCGGTCACCTGGCCGCCATTGCGTCCGGATGCACCCCAGCCGACCTTGTTGGCTTCGACTACTGCCACCTTGAGTCCGCGCTCGGCCAGTTCTACAGCAGTGGCAATGCCGGTAAAGCCGGCGCCGATAATGGCGACATCGACATCGTAGGTGCCGTGCAGGGTGGGATAGGCCGATTCGGATTGAATCGTCGCGGTATAGTAGGAAGGTGTGCGTTCAGGTGTATGCATCGACGCATTGTAACTGGCACAATTCACTGGATTAATTTAATAATTAGTGAAGCTTACTTGTGGAATTCGGCAAGCAAATTTTATTTAATTTTTGTCACCCTTTTTTTTCATTTCTTCCAGTTCGTCCTTGTAGCGTTCATGCAAATCACGTTCGCGCGCGTCGATGATGGCCAGGTCGTAGTAAGTCGCGTCAGGGGAACGCCGCGCTATGCCAAGTTGGTCCAGCGCCGGCGAAACCGCGCCGGTCAGGACGTACGATTCGGCCAAAGCCATATGCTGCAGCGCTTCCCTGCCGGTTGCGGCATACGCGTTGGCCAGAATTTGCTGCAACCTGAAATCCTTGCGGTATAACAGAGTCAGGTCGCGCAGATAAGTGATGGCAAGTTCACCCTGGTTATTGGCAATCAGGGCATCGGCATACTGATGACTGATGCCGTGCGAAAACGGGAATTCCTGCCGGGCCGTCTCGGCCTGTTTCAGGGCTTCGGCATTCTGGTTGGTGCGCAATAAAATATCCAGCTGCAGGCTGGTGAAAAATTCGCTGTTTGCCTCGGCGTGGCTGCGCGATCGGTCCAGCCAGGTTTGCGCATCTTTGAAGTTATTCTGTTTGAATGCAGCGTACGCGATGCCGTATTCGGCCGCGCAATTGGTTTGCTTCAATGCCGTGGAATGCGCTATCTGATCTTCAAAGTAGGCAATATCGTCAAGCAGGTTTTGCGTTGATTCATTCTGCAAAATCCTGATTCGCGAACGGAACAGCTGGAAGTCAGGGCTGTCTACATGTTTTTTGAAGGTTTCGGAGCGGATGCGCGACTGAATGTCGGCAATCCGTTCTGAAGTCATGGGATGGGTGCGCAGAAATGCCGGGTAATTATCGGAGTAACCTTTGTTGGAGCTTTGCATGCGTTCAAAAAATGCCACCATGCCGGTCGGATCGTAACCGCCGTCGCGCAGTATCTGCAGGCCAACCCGGTCAGCCTCGCGTTCGGCATTCTGGCTGAAGTTAAGCTGGCGCTGCATCGCGAGGCCTTCGCCGCCAATCGCCAGTGCTATCGCCGCATCAGGGCTGGAGCGCATGGCCAGCGCTGCAAGTATCATCGATGCAATCGGGATCAGCATATCTTGCTTCTGATTGCCTATCATGCGTGCAATATGACGCTGGGCAATGTGGCCGATTTCGTGCGCCAAGACTGATGCCAGCTGGGATTCGTCCTGTGCAGTCAGGATCAGCGCAGAGTACACGCCGATAAAACCGCCGGGCAGGGCGAAGGCGTTGATGGTCGGATCGCGCACGATGAAGAAATTGAAATCAAAATTGGCGTCGCCGCGGGCTTCCTGATGGAATTCGAGCAGGTGCGCGCCAAAACTGTTGATATATTCAGAGGATGGTTCATCGTCAATATAGTCGCCGTCGGAGCGCATTCCGATCATGATTTCTTCACCCAGTTTGCGCTCCATCACCGGGGAAAGATCTTCGCGGCCGGTGTCGCCCAGTGTCGGCAGGTTTTGGGCATGCAGTGGTAAGCCGGTTAGAAAACAGCCGGACAATAGAGAAGCAAGCAGGGTGATTTGTGGCAGATGGCGCAGAATCAGGGTTTTTTTCATGGCGCTATGATACTCTTGTCACACTTTTCTTCCACTGTCAGGACTCTGTTTTTATGTCAGATCAGTCAGATAATACCGGCGCCTTGACCCATTTCGATCACAGCGGTCAGGTGCATATGGTCGATGTCAGCGCAAAGGCTGCGACCCATCGGATTGCGCGCGCCAGTGGTGTCATCAGCATGCAACCGGCCACGCTGTCCCTGATTGCCACGGGCAGCGCCAAAAAAGGCGATGTGCTGGGTGTTGCAAAAATTGCTGCGATCATGGCCGCCAAACGTACCAGCGATCTGATTCCGCTGTGTCATCCGCTGGCCATTACCCGGGTGACGGTGGATTTTGAACTGGCAAACAACAGTGTGTTGTGCACAGCACAGGTGGAAACAGTCGGGCCGACCGGCGTGGAAATGGAAGCGCTGACTGCGGTGCAGATCGGATTGCTGACCATTTACGACATGTGCAAGGCAGTTGATCGT
>JAYVMW010000023.1:0-40249 GCA_043758755.1 Oxalobacteraceae bacterium | reverse complement strand
TGATTTTCCAGTGCCTGCATACTTGCCAATCTGGCACGCACTTTGCTGATCTGCTGATCAATCAGATTGTTGATATCACCGCAATCCGCACTCGGATGTACCATAAACGACACCAGTCGCGTGATTTCTGCCACGGGAAGATCGAGGGCCCGGCAATGCCGGATAAAGGAAAGCCGTTCCAGATGGGCGGTCCCGTAACTGCGGTACCCGTTGGCGAGACGCTCGGGCTCATCGAGCAACCCGGCCTTTTCGTAATACCGGATGGTTTCCACATCTACCCCGGTGGCCTTGCCCAGTTCGCCGATACGCATGATGCCTCCCAAAAAGCGGCCATTATATGCCTTGATCCTGTAGCAGGAATAGGGTTTAGCATGCCCAAACTACGCAAACATGCCGGAATCCAACATGTCCCTCTACCGTCCAATTGCAAAACCCCACAGCCACAAACACGGTGTACCCTACGGCCACAACCATCACCAAAAGTCATCAACACCAGAATCCCCAGAACCAGATTCCCCTATCCCGCCGGACGCGAAAAAACTCAAGCTGACATTAACAGCCATGGACTGACTCACCGAAGCGGCCATGATAGAAAAAGCCTTCGTCCCAAACCGCCAGATCCACCAGCTCGATTTCGACCTGATCAACCGCATCCTGAAACGGCATTTCAGCATTGCACTGCTGATCAAGGCGCTTTTTATGGCGTTCGCCCTGTTCGGTCATGCAATTTGTGGATGACGGTATTTGCAGATATGGGCGCGAGTCTGCTTGTGATATTTAATGGTTTGCGGATGTTGCAATCAAAATGAATCAGCGACTGGCTGAGTAATTAAATTGGAAAAGGTGCGGTTTTAGGAAGTGTTATAAAAAAAATCGTTCCTTTGCCCAGCACCGACTCCACTGCCAGATCCCCACCCAATACCGAAGTGGCAATCCGGTGCGAGATAGAAAGTCCCAACCCCGACCCGCCCCTGCCCAGCCTGGTGGTAAAAAACGGATCGAACACGTGCGCCATCACATGGCTCGGCATACCGACGCCGTCATCCTGAACACTGACAATGACATCCTTGCTGCGAATCTCGGCTGTGATCATCAGGTTGCCGGGAGCTGATTCTTCAAAACCGTGCAATAGCGCATTCTGGACCACGTTGGTCAAAATCTGCCCGAGCGGTCCCGGGAAACTGTTGCACTGAATGCCCTCGGGCACGACATTGTTCACTTTGATCTGACTCTTTTTGAATTGCGGAACCATGGCCGACAGATTGTCTTCGATCACCGCGCGCAGATCGAACTGACGGCGCTGCTCAGAGGTCTGATCAACTGCAACCTGTTTGAAACTGAGCACCATATCTGCAGCGCGCTTGGTTGAGCGCGTGATCAGCGTGGACATTTCCTGACCTTCCTGAATAAATTCTTCCAGCGCTGAACGCTTGATACTGCCGGAACCGATCTGCACGGCAATCTTGTCAAACATGCGCTCCATCGTGGTCGCCGCCAACAATGAATTGCCGATAGGCGTATTCAGTTCATGAGAAATACCTGCCACCATCGAACCCAGTGAAGCCAGCTTTTCCACATGAACCAGCTCGTTCATGGCCTGTTCCAGTTTTTCCATCGATTCATGCAATGCCAGATTGGCTGCTTCGACCTGTTCGGTACGCTGCCCGACACGGTCTTCAAGTTGTTCATTGAGTTCCAGCAGTTCCCGTTTCGAGCCGTTCAGATCAATCAGCGCCTTGCGCAGGTCACTGGCCAGAACGAACGCAAAAAAACCGCTGCAGATCAAAATCACCAATACGTAAGCCAGCGCGCTGAAGGTGGTTTCGACTCTGTCAGGAATGCGATGCCAGCCCGTCTGATGGGCCGCTACTACAAACACCAGAAATCCGATCAAACCGATAAGCAATAAATAAAATTGCCGGCGCGTTCCAAACATGCTGGTCAGCATCATGATGCCGGGGAAGATGAGCAGTGCTTCGTCATGCAAACCCTGTGCCTGATAGATCAGCGCGCAGGACATGACGGTCAATGTCAGGATGAACAGCGTGGTGGCCCGGTATGCATGCCGCCTGTGTATGAGCCAGATGCACAGCAAAAATACGCCGAATGTGCCCAGCAGCGACTGCTGGGCCATGGTCCAGTCCCAGCCCTTGAACCAAAACACCACCAGGCTGGTGAAAGCGGCAATCGTTGACACCCACAAGATCTGCGACAGTCGCCGCGACTGCATCACAAACCCGGGTGTGGATTCAAAACGCCGATTTAAGTTAACTTTTTGATCTGCCATCGCTGCCCGGTTTGATTCAACATTGCACATGCCGAATGGTTATACCTCATTCCATAATAGCGGAGCAATAATGAAACACAAGGACATGTAATATTGTTGGCGCGGCCAGCCAGAAGCCCTCGCGCCATGCAAAATCTCCTTAATCTTTTGCCACCTTCAGAACCAGCTTGCCGTTATTTTCACCGCTGAACAGTTTGGCAAACACTTCCGGGAAATTCTCCAGTCCGTTGTGAATATCTTCACGAGATTTCAATTTTCCCTCTGCGATCCAGCCGCCCATGCCAATCATTGCTTCCATGGCGCGCGGATAATAATCTGCCACCATGATTCCGGTCATGGAAGCGCGATTGACCAGCAGCGCCAGGTAATTGGCCGGCCCTTTGACCGGCGCTGTATTGTTGTATTGCGAAATTGCACCACAGATCACAATGCGCGCCCCGCGTGCCAGACGGGTCAGTACCGCATCCAGAATATCGCCGCCCACATTATCAAAATACACATCCACGCCGTTCGGACACTGAGCTTTCAGTGCTTCCATGACGTTCTCTGTTTTGTAATCGATCGCGCCATCGAAGCCCAGTTCTTCCACCAGATAGCGGCATTTGTCGGCACCGCCGGCAATGCCGATCACCCGTGCGCCCTTGATTTTGGCAATCTGGCCCACTACTGCACCAACGGCACCGGCCGCACCGGACACCACTACCGTCTCACCGGCCTTTGGTTTGCCGACTTCGAGCAATCCAAAATAGGCGGTCAGGCCGGGCATACCCAGGGTACTCAGGAACAGTGGCAACGGCGCCAGTTTCGGATCAACCCTGGTTAAGCCCTGTCCGTTCGAATACGCATATTCCTGCATGCCCAGCAAGCCGTTCACATAATCTCCCACTGCAAACTGCGGGTTTTTCGACGTCACAACCTGCCCGACTGCAATGGCACGCATCACCTCACCCAATTCCACCGGCGGAATATACGAAGCCTTGCTTTCATTCATCCAGCCGCGCATGGCCGGGTCCAGAGAAATGTACAGATTCTTGACGACGACTTCGCCATCCAGAGGATCGCGCACCGGCTCGCTCAGGTAGGAAAAATCGCTGCGTTTGACATTGCCCTGTGGGCGGGCGGTTAATTTGAACTGGTGATTGAGTGTGGTCATGATGATCTTTCTGTAATTTATTGAAATGAGCCCGACCAGTTTATTTCAAATACCTGAACAACTGTGCCCTGATTCGAAAAAGTTAATAAAAACAATAATTTGGTTTTTGATACCACTTCGGTGATATCTGATTCATACCGCAATTTCTTTCTTGTTTAACACTACCTATGCACTATGCTGAAAGAGGGAAAATAATGAAGGTCATCCTGTTTCAGGGATGCCCGTATTCAAATCCATGCGATCCGACCCGAAATTCATCCTGCTGCTCAATTCGTACAGTCGCAGCAATCTGCTGCTGCAGATTGCTGCGCCGATCCTGCTCATCGTTTGCGCAATCGCATTCCAGATCGCCAGCCTCAACGAAAGCCGCGAACACCAACTTGCTCAAACCCGGTTAAGTGCCCAGGAGGTCGGTTCAACGCTGGCGGCCAGCATTGCCGGATCGTTCCAGAATATCGACCTGACTTTGCTGGCCGCCAGCGATTACCTGCGCAATCAGGTCAGCCTGAAACAACTGGATGCGGGTAAATTCAACGCCAGTCTGAATCTTCTGCAACGGCGAGTTCCTGCCCTGCTGTTATTACAGGTGAGCGATGAACACGGTGATGTGCTGTTCGGCACAAACACGGAAAATTCTGAGACAAGGAATGTTTCCGACCGTCGGTATTTTCAGCAGCTCAAAATCAGTCCCGATGCCGGAATGGTGGTGTCAGAACCGATCATGGGCAAGTTCACAAAAAAATGGGTGGTCATCTGCGCGCGCCGCTTTAATCTGGCGCACGGTCAGTTCGGTGGCGTCATTTACGGTTCTGTCGAACTGGAAGGTTTTACCGAGCGACTGTCCGGCAAAGAATTGAAGCTCAGCGAGAATGACGCCTTTGTATTGCGTGATGATCATTCGAATATCCTGATCCGTTACAGCCACGGCAAACAGGAAATGACGCATGTTGGGGAAAAGGTCGCTTCGCCCAATATTGTCGCGTTTGACAAGTCAGGACACGCCGCGACCACCTATCAGGCCACCTCGGTACTGGATAAAACCGAGAGAATTTTTTATCTGCAGCGCATCAAAGACCAGCCTTTGGGCATCATCATCGGACTGTCCGTTTCCGATGCATTGGCCGGATATAAAGCAGACGCACTGAAAAAATGGATCAGCACCGCCTTTTTCATATTGGTGGTTCTGATCAGTTTCGTCCTGATTCATCTGGAGCAGGCCAGAAAACTGAAGGTCATTAATAATCTCGAACGCACCAGCGAGAATTTAAAACAGCTGATCAGATTCAATGAATTCATATTCCTGAATTCACCTCTGCCGATCGGCGTCTATTCTTCCGACGGGCAATGCATCAGGGCCAATGATGCGCTGGCGGGCCTGATGGGCACCCCCCGCGAAGCGCTGCTGACCCAGAATATCCATCTGATTCCATCCTGGAAAAAATCAGGCCTGCTGGAGATCTGCCGGCAGGTGATCAGCAACCGTACCCACAGTGAATGTGAAGTGCATCTTGCGACCGACAATGGCAGGCAGCGGATCGTGAAATGCCATTTGATGAGCATCCAGCAAAATCAGGATCACCTGCTGCTGATTCAGTTTATTGATCTGACCGAAATCAAGCAGCTCAATTCAAAACTGGAAAACATCCTGAAGTCCATGGAAGAAGGCGTGCATGTCATCGACGAGCGCGGCGTCATCATTCTTGAAAACGAGGCGTCAACCAGCATGCTGGGGTGGAAAAATGAAAACATCCTGGGCAAATCGGCACATGTCACCATGCACCATCACCGCACCGACCGCTCGTTTTATCCGCTGGAAGAATGCCCGATCCATGCCACCCTGCGTGATGGTCAGATCCGCCATGTGGAGGATGAAGTATTCTGGCGCAAGGACGGCAGCTGCTTCCCGGTTGAATATACCGCCACACCGATCATGAATCCGAATGGTGACGGCAATGCAGTCACTGTGGTATTTCGGGACATCACTTATCGAAAAAAACTGGAAGAAGATTTACGCAGACAGGCCACTCACGACGTGCTGACCGGCCTGCCGAACCGGCGTTTGCTCATGGACAGGCTGGGCCAGGCGCTCAACTTCAACCGGCGCCAGAACACCCACGGCGCACTGCTGTTCCTTGATCTGAACCGCTTCAAGGAGTTAAACGACAATTACGGCCATGACGCCGGGGATCATGTGCTGGTCGAAGTGGCCAGGCGTCTGACCAGTGTCGTGCGTGAATCTGACTCGGTGGCACGCCTGGGAGGTGATGAATTTGTGGTGTTGCTGCTGGGACTGGATTCAGAATTTGATCTGGCCAAAAAATATGTGGATCTCGTTGCAGAAAAACTCGACTGCAAACTCAGGGAAGATTATCTGATCGGCGACATTGTGCATCACAGTTCCGCCAGTATCGGCATCAGGATTTTTTACAATGATGATCTGCCGGAAAAAATTCTCAAGGATGCCGATACGGCCATGTATGAAATGAAAAAAATCAGGGATTGAACTGTTCAAAATCAGGTTGAATTTGCCCCCGTCGCGCCGTATTCCCGTTCCACCCTGCAAATCCGCACCTGATAATCGGCATACCACTTTTGTTTGCCGGTTTGCTGGGCAACCAAATGGGCCGCGTTATTTTTCCATGCACTGATTGATTCCAGACTGTCCCAGTACGAAACAGTAATTCCGATTTCGGACCGCGCCGATTCAAGCCCCAGAAATCCAGGCTGCTGCGCTGCCAGCTGTTCCATGGCATGGGCCATGGACGAGTAACCATTGTCACCTTCGGTGCGTTGTGAGGTGAAGATCACGGCATAGTAGGGTGTAGCCGGTGTTACGGTTGCCATCAGTGTCTCCTGTATTGTTTCAGGACTTTAAAAATTCCTGCTGCAGATCATTCAAAAACCGTCGCCCCAGCTCGGTGGGTCGAATCACCAGATGATCGCGATAAATTAATCCCTTGTTTTCGGCGCTTTGCAGTGCCTGCTCCATCGAGTTCAGATTCATGCCGGTGCGCTCTGCAAACAGATTCACGGCAAAGCCCTGAGTCAGGCGCAGCGTGTTGAGCATGAATTCAAAGCCCAGGTCGTCACGCCCGATCTCGGCATACTCCTGCACTTCGCGCCCTTCCCGTACTGCCTGCATGTAGGCTTTGGGATTTTTATGGCGCATTTCACGTACTACACGGTGCGGGAATGACAGCTTGGAATGGGCACCGGCACCAATACCCAGATAATCGCCGAACTGCCAGTAATTCAGATTGTGGCGCGCCTGCCGTTTCGGTCTGGCATACGCCGATACTTCATAATTTTCATATCCGGCAGCGGTCATCAGCGCCGTAATTTCATCCTGCATTTCGGCGCTCTGATCATCATCCGGCAAGGCCGGCGGATATTTGGCAAACAGAGTATTGGGCTCGAGAGTGAGGTGATACAGCGACAGGTGCGGTGCGCCGCTGGCAATCGCAGTCTGCACATCCAGGCGCGCCTGACCGAGCGTTTGACCGGGCAGCGCATACATCAGATCCAGATTGAAATTGTCAAAATGAGTCTGGGCAATTTCGATGGCGCGCCGGGCTTCATCACCGTCATGGATGCGACCCAGCGCTTTCAGATGATTCGAATCAAAGCTTTGAATACCTATCGACAAACGGTTGATGCCACTGGCTCTATAAGAGCGAAATTTTTCCGCTTCAAACGTGCCGGGATTGGCTTCCATGGTGATTTCTGCGGCACCATCGAGCGGCAACAAAGTGCGCAGATCGGACAGCAGGCGGTCCAATCCGGCAGCTGACAATAAACTGGGCGTGCCGCCACCTATAAAGACCGTGTAGATTTTTCGGCCCCAGATAGCTGGCAGGGCACGTTCCAGGTCGAGTCGCAGCGCATCCAGATATTCGGTTTCGGGGAAGCCCTGCTTTGCCTCGTGCGAATTGAAATCACAGTACGGGCATTTTTTTACGCACCACGGAAAATGGATATACAGCGACAGTGGCGGCAACGCGGCAAGCGTGAGCATGCCGGGCTGCAGGAACTTTTGTGCAATGTCGGGATTCAATGCCACCGGTGCGCCAGACGGTGCAGCAAAAACCGGTTTGATCGGGATAATCATTTAATTTCAGACAGCTTTTCCAGCAGGCTGCGCATGGCGATACCGCGATGCGACAACCGGTTTTTTTGTTCCGGCAGCAATTCGGCAGCAGTCTTGCCCAACTCCGGCAGCCAGAAATGCGGATCATAGCCAAAGCCGAATTCGCCGCGTGGTGCGCTGCAGATTTCTCCATTCCAGCGTCCGTCGGCGATGACCGGTTGCGGGTCATCAGCATGCCGCACCAGCACGCACACGCAGTAGTAATAGGCGGATTTGTCGTCGCTGGCGGCCAGTGCGGCAACCAGTTTCTGATTGTTGCGTTGATCCGATTTCGGCTCGCCCGCATAACGCGCCGACTGCACGCCCGGCGCGCCACCCAGCGCATTGACGCATAACCCGGAATCATCCGCCAGTGCCGGCAACCCGGTGCTGCGTGCGGCGTGACGCGCTTTGGTCAGGGCATTTTCAATAAAGGTGCAGTACGGTTCTTCTGCTTCGGTTACGCCGAAACTGGTCTGGGTATGCAGTTCAATACCGAGCGGAGCGAGCATGTCGCCAAGCTCCCTGAGTTTGCCCTGATTACCGGAAGCCAGTATTAATTTGTTCATTAAGCTGTTCAACCTGTTTTGCATTACGAAAAGCTCGGATTGAATCCTGTTTTAATGCCCAATACCTGTTTTTGCAGCGCGATCAGGTCAACGATGCCGTCGCGTGCCAGATCGAGCAGACGGTTCATGGTGTCGCGGTCAAAGGAATCGCCCTCGGCGGTGCCCTGCACTTCAACAAACCGGCCGGTTTCGGTCATGACCACATTCATGTCGGTGTCGCATTCGGAATCTTCCAGATAATCCAGATCCAGCACCGGCTGGCCCTGATACACGCCAACCGAAATGGCCGCCACAAACTGTTTCAGGGGAATATTGAGAATTTTATCCTGGGTCAGCAACATCGCAAACGCATCATAAGCTGCCACCATGGACCCGGTAATGGCAGCAGTGCGGGTGCCGCCATCCGCCTGAATCACGTCGCAGTCCAGATGCAGGGTCCGTTCGCCAAAGGCTTCAAGGTCGAATGCGGCGCGCAGTGAGCGTCCGATCAGACGCTGGATTTCCTGGGTGCGGCCGCTCTGCTTGCCGCGCGCGGCTTCGCGATCCATGCGGGTATGGGTGGAGCGTGGCAGCATGCCATACTCGGCAGTGAGCCAACCCTGCCCGCGCCCTTTTAAAAAGCCCGGCACCTTGTCTTCGATGCTGGCAGTACAGATTACTTTGGTGTCGCCAAATTCAACCAGCACGGAACCTTCTGCGTGCTTGGTGTAATGACGACTGATGTTGACGGGTCGCAGGGCATTGACGGCACGTTTGCTGGGGCGTTGAAAATGAATCATTTTTATTCCATTCGAAGGGCTATTTCAAACCCACTTTATTTGATTTCTGGATGGCGCTGCGAATTTCTTCGATCGCCTTTTCGATGTCCTGTTCGTCAAAGGAGTCGGTTTCTTCGCCTTCCTGCACGCCCGAACGTTCTTCATCGATCAGTGTCGCCTGTATGGTCGTGGCAACGGCGCCTTCCGGCAGGGCATGGGTGGTAACGGTTGACGGATTGTCATCGCCGCCCTCCCACATCATGGCCAGTGCGGTGACATTATCGCTGTGTTTGCCGGCGATGGAAACCGCTTTGGTCAGCAGTTCAGGCACAGCGCGCACGATGGTGCGTTCGCGCAGCGTCTGCAACATGACATTTTCCGGCAGGGCCGACCACAACCCGTCGGAACAGAGCAGCATGATATCGCCTGGCTGCAGATTGACACGCCGCGACATTTCTACTATCGGATAATTCGGCGCACCCAGACAGTTAAACAGCTTGTTGCGGTCCGGGTGGGTGTCGCGCTGTGATTCGTCCACTTTTCCCTGCGCAATTAGGGTTTCAAGGCGTGAATGATCTCTGGTGCGCAACAGTAACTGACCATTCCTAATCCAGTACAGGCGTGAATCGCCACAATGCGCCCAGAACGCCGTATCGTGCTGAATCAGACAGGCTACGATGGTGGTCCGCGGGGTATCGGGCAAATTATTCGTGACTTTATAACGATGAATTTCTTTGTGGGCGGCGATAAAACTTTCCTCCAGAAAGCGTTCGGGTCGGCCTATGCATGGTTGTGCCTGCTGCTGAAACAGATTGCCGATGGTTTGCATGGCGATGGTTGCGGCCATTTCGCCCATAATATGTCCACCCATACCATCGGCCAGCAGCAACAGCAGGGCATCACGAGTAAAGCAATAGCCCATGCGGTCTTGGTTAACTTTTCGCCCACCAATATGACTTTCTTGATATACCGAAAAACGCATGGCAGTGTCCCTATATTGTGTCGCCCGAAATGGTTTTGCTGTCTAAATCACCTTGTTTACCGGCGTGCAGTCCATCAATAAGTTTGTTCCAGAATAATCGCATTTTATCGACCGTGGTCGGTTCCTTTTTATCTTCCATCTTCAACATCAGCACTTTTTGCAGCGCGAATACACTCGGTGGCCGCTGCATTGCATCCAGATTCAGACACCAGCGCACGATTTCGATCAGCTCCGCCGAATAGGATTCATCCAGTTTGCGGTAATGGCGTTCCATCTTGTCACTCACCTTGCGCTGATCAGAAGGTTGCGGCGGTGCGCCGGCCATACAGGCAAACATGGCTGCGCCAATACTGTAGATATCGGTCCAGGGTCCGAGACTGGCGTTTTTTTCATACAGTTCGGGCGCTGCGAAACCGGGGGTATACATGGGATACAGCTTGGGCAGATCGGTACGCAGAATCTGTCTGGCCGCGCCAAAGTCGAGCAACATGGGCGAACCATCCAGACGCAGATAAATATTGGCGGGCTTCAGATCCAGATGCAGCAATTTGTTGGTATGGACTTCACGCAATCCGTTCAGAACCTGAGTAAACATTTTTCGGATAAACCGCTCAGTCACAATCGGACGCTCCGACTTGTCACGGCGGCGCAGTATGTGCTCCTGCAATGAACATCCCGATTCATAGGCCATGACCATATACACCGTGTCATTGGCGCGAAAAAAATTCAGCACCGACACCACATTTGGGTGAGAAATGCGCGCCAGAGCACGACCTTCTTCAAAAAAACATTTCAGTCCGATCCGATAGATCGGCAGATTTTCCGGAGAAATGGCAGGAGACAATTCGCCTACCTGACGCAATACCAGTGAACTGGGCAAATACTCTTTAATTGCAACAGGAACGCCTTCTTCGTCAGACGCCAGGTACACAATACTGAACCCGCCAGACGCAATTTTCTTTACAATGCGATATCCAGCCAATTCTAGACCATCGGGCAGTGGAGCATTATTTTGTGCAGCCATATCTTCCTGTTTAGATGCTGAGACTGAATTGTGACTAACTGCGTTTGATCAACCTGATCTGTTGGACATTTCCGACACAACGGCTACTATGTTTTTAGAAATTCGTTCCAAAAAACTGACACATCACTTAGACAAGGCATCCCGTGAGTATTTTTAGCATGACAGGTTACGCTGTCACCAGTCGCGAAAGCGATGTCGGCAGCATGACTGTCGAAATCAAAAGCGTTAACTCCCGTTTTCTTGATCTTCAATTTCGCATGAATGATGACTTTCGTGCTTTTGAGCCATCATTCAGGGAAGCAATCATATCACGCATTACCAGAGGCAAAGTCGAATGCCGGTTTAGTTTCGCTCGCAAAGAACAACAGCAAAATAACAAAGCACTGAACTCAAACGTGCTCGATCAGATCGAACAATTTCAAATCGCCCTGCAGCAGCAATTCCCTGCCAGCGCAACGCTGTCGCTGCACGAAATTCTGCGCTGGCCCGGCGTCATTGAAGAAAACACCGTCTCCGACGAAAACCTGTCTGCACAAGCCATGGAGTGTATGCAAAGTACTCTGGAAGCTTTTGTACTGAGCCGTTCCCGCGAAGGCGCTGCATTGCAATCAGTTTTAATCGGAAAAATTAGCGAAATGGAAAGCATCGTTGAACGCGTCACCCCCATTGTTCCACAGTTAGTTGCCCAATTTCAACAAAAATCCATCAATCGTCTGCAAGAAGCGCTGGGACTGACAAATGGAAACAATGTACCGACCATTTCCCGCGAAGAGGCGCTGGACCGCATCCGCCAGGAAGTCGCGCTGTACGGCATCCGTATTGACATTGCTGAAGAACTGGCCCGCCTGTCGGGTCATCTGACTGAAACCAGGCACATTCTGTCCAAGGGCGGACAGGTTGGCAAACGTCTGGACTTCATGATGCAGGAATTAAACCGCGAAGCCAATACACTCGGTTCCAAAGCGGCCCTGAAGGAACTGGCTGATGCGGCCATGGAGTTGAAACTTCTGATCGAACAAATGCGTGAGCAGGTTCAAAATCTCGAATAACCACATTTACACGGCGCAGCAAGTACACGAGGAAATTTATGTCACAACTTAATTCACATTCCGGCAGCCTGTTCCTGGTTTCCGCCCCATCGGGGGCGGGTAAATCCACATTGGTCAATGCATTGCTGGTACGCGATTCCGATATTAAATTATCCATTTCATACACGACCCGCGCGCCGCGTCCGGGCGAAGAAAATGGCCGTGAATATCACTTCATATCGATTGATGATTTTATTGCACGTAAAAATAATAATGAATTTCTGGAGTATGCCGAAGTGCACGGCAATTTCTATGGCACTTCGCGCATTTTGATCAATCAGTTCATGCAGGCCGGTACCGACATGCTGCTCGAAATTGACTGGCAGGGAGCACAGCAGGTCAAGTTGCAATTTCCGCAATCAGTTGGTATTTTTATTCTGCCGCCGTCCTTCGAAGCTCTGGAACAAAGATTGAATAAGCGTGGACAGGACAGTTCACAGACAATTAACCGGCGATTATTGGCCGCCGGAGGAGAAATTGCCCACGCTCCGGAGTTTGAATATGTTATTATCAACCAGGAATTTGAAGCGGCGTTATCTGAACTGGTCGCCATTATCAAAGCAACCAGATGCCGGTTCAATCAGCAGGCAGCAAGAAATTCAGCACTGTTTGCCCAATTTAACATCCACAGCGTTCCAGTTTAAATTCTCCACTCGAACAGTTATTTTATTTTTAGCAAGGGATCACCATGGCTCGCATTACCATTGAAGACGCATTGAAACACATACCGAACCGCTTTCAACTTACTTTATGTGCGACCTATCGTGCACGTCAGCTGCTTCAGGGCCATACAGCAAAGATCGATTCCAAAGACAAACCTACCGTTACTGCCCTGCGCGAAATCGCAGAAGGAAAAGTCGGTATTGAAATGTTGAAAAAAGTCCCGCTGTAAGTGCCGGCCGTGCATATAATTAATTGATATGCCCACATGCCGTGGTGATCGGTCTGACGCCACGGCATCGTTTTAAGAGGTCGGGTTTCCTGCAACAACATAATTTTTTAGATAGTTCAAATTAACTTCAATGTTTTTTATCTTATCGAAGAATGAGTTTTACCCCTTCCGAACATTCGCCCGCAGAGCCTCGTTCTCGAGCTAAGGGAAAACGCTTGCCAGTAGCTACAGCTTCCACAACGCCCAAACCGGCAGATCAGGCCGCTGCTTCAACACAGTCACCGCATAATCCCCACATCTCGATTTCACATCTGAACGAAAAGCTGGCCGCCTATCTCGCGCCCAACGATCTGATCAGTGTCAAAGAGGCATTCCGTTTTTCCGATGAAATGCACCTGGGCCAGATGCGCCGCTCGGGTGAGCCCTATATTTCGCATCCGATTGCGGTAGCCGAAATCTGTGCCGACTGGAAGCTCGATGTGCAGGCCATCATGGCCGCACTGCTGCATGACGTGATGGAAGACCAGGACGTAAAAAAAGAAGAACTGCTGGAACGGTTTGGTGCCCCGGTTGCCAGCCTGGTGGATGGCCTGTCCAAACTGGAACGCATTGAGTTCCAGTCGCAGATTGAGGCGCAGGCAGAAAATTTCAGGAAAATGCTGCTGGCCATGGCGCGCGATGTGCGCGTGATCCTGGTCAAACTGGCCGACCGTCTGCACAATATGCGCACCCTGTCGGTGATGACTGTGGAAAAGCAGCAGCGCATTGCCCGTGAAACCATGGAAGTGTATGTCCCGATCGCGCACCGTTTGGGATTGAACAATATTTATCGCGAATTGCAGGATCTGGCCTTTTCCCACCTGCATCCGCTGCGTTACCGGACACTGGCCAAGGCCGTTAAATCGGCACGCGGCAATCGGCGTGAAGTGGTCGGGAAAATTCTGGAAGCGGTCAACAACACGTTGGATATTTCAGGAATCAAGGCTGAAGTCTTCGGCCGCGAAAAAACCCTGTACGGTATCTACCGCAAGATGCAGGACAAAAATCTCTCGTTTTCTCAGGTTCTTGATGTGTACGGTTTTCGGATCGTCGTCAACAATTTCATCGATTGCTACCACGCACTTGGCATACTGCATGGACTCTACAAGCCCATGCCCGGCAAATTCAAAGACTACATTGCCATGCCCAAGCTAAACGGTTATCAGTCGCTGCACACCACACTGATCGGCCCGTATGGCACACCGGTCGAATTTCAGATCCGCACCCATGACATGCACCACATCGCCGAATCCGGCGTGGCGGCACACTGGCTGTACAAGGATGGCGATGTGTCACTGTCCGATCTGCAGGTTCGCACCCATGCCTGGCTGCAATCGTTGCTGGACATTCAGAAGCAGACCGGTGATTCCGCTGAGTTTTTAGAGCATGTCAAAGTCGATTTATTCCCCGATTCCGTTTATGTATTTACGCCCAAATCCAAAATCATTGCCTTGTCGCGTGGCGCCACCGCGCTGGATTTTGCCTATACGATCCATACTGATATCGGCGACCAGACTGTCGCCGCAAAAATCAACCATGAACCGGCACCACTGCGCACCGAACTGCGCAGTGGTGATATTGTCGAGATTATTACGTCACCGAATTCGCGCCCGACACCAAACTGGCTGAGTTATGTGCGCACCGGCAAAGCACGTTCTGCAATCCGCCATTATCTGCGCACCTCCAATCTGGCAGAATCCACCGAGCTAGGACGGCAACTGTTAAATCAGTCACTGACTGCGCTGAACCTGAACGGAATTCTGCCTGGCGACGTGATCGAAAAACTAATGTTCGAAGCCGGCACCAAATCGATGGAAGAAGTGTATGCCGACATCGGCACCGGCCGCCGTATCGCGTCACTGGTTGCACGTCACATCATGGATCTGATTGAAGACGAACCATCATCAATTCCGTTTATCCAGATGCTGCAGGACGGAGCGCCGGGCAACAATGTCGAACCGGTCATCATCTATGGCAGTGAAGGCATCTCAGTTGAACTGGCCAGTTGCTGCCTGCCGTTGCCGGGCGATGAAATTATCGGACAGCTCAAACGTGACCAGGGGTTGGTTGTGCATACCTGTGAATGTATGGTCGGAAAAGCCCAACTGCAAAAAGAACCTGACCGCTGGATTGACGTGACATGGGGCAAAGATTTAAACCGTCGCTTCGATTGCAAGATCACCATCTTAACCACCAACGAACGCGGCTCACTGGCACGAATTGCTGCTGAAATCGGTGACTCGGATGCCAATATCATCAATGTTGAGATGGAAGGCAATGCCTTCGATTCTCTGTCGCAGATCTGCTTTACGATACAGGTGGAAAACCGCAAGCATCTGGCACGACTGATGCGCAACGTGCGGCACATTCAGGGTGTGTCAAAAATAATGCGCGGCCAAATTTAATTTTCTAATCAAATTTCCTGCTTAATTTAAACTGCTCAGTGGCTGCCACCAGTGCTGCTGCTATCCCCGGCTCCATTGCTGCATGTCCAGCATCTGGAATAACATGCAGCATCGACTCAGGCCAGGCCTGATGCAGACGATACGCCGTATTCGGCGGGCAGATCACGTCGTAGCGCCCCTGCACGATTACTGCCGGCAAATGGCGAATTTTGTGCAGATTGTTGATAAGCTGATCTTCTTCCATAAATCCGCCATGCAGCATGTAATGGGCTTCCAGACGTCCCAGACCCAAACTGACTTCCACTTTTTCAAATTCTTCCACGGCAGCAGCCTGCGGTTTTAAAAACAGACAACTGCTTTCATAACGACTCCAGCTTGCAGCTGCCGGCAGATACACCTGCGGGTCATCTGAAAATAAACGTTTGCAATAGGCCTGCAGCAGTTCATGACGTTCATTCTCAGGAATGGCTGCGGCAAAGTCCGCATACACCTCCGGATAGAACCAGTTGATGCCGTTGATAAACCAGGATACCTCTGCTTTGGTGCACAGAAATATGCCGCGCAATACAAATCCCAGACAGGCCTGCGGATGAGCCTGCCCGTAAGCCAGCGCGAGGGTGGAGCCCCAGGATCCGCCGAACACCAGCCACTGATCAATATTCTTCAGTGCCCGGATCGCTTCAATATCCTGCACCAGCAGCGGCGTGGTGTTATGCCGATATTCACCCAGCGGTGTCGATTTTCCGGCGCCACGCTGATCAAACAGGACTATTCGGTAGTAGGAGGGATCAAAAAAGCGGCGATGCCCCGGCGACAGGCCGGCACCCGGACCACCATGCAAAAATAAAACCGGAACCCCATCGGGATTGCCACATTCCTCCCAATACAGGTTGTGTCCATTATCGACTTCAAGATAGCCACTGGCGTAGGGTTGAATTTCCGGAAAAAGGGATGAGTTGGACTCTGACATGATAGGTTCGATTTAAAAATTGGTTTAAATATCCGTTAAACAGCACGGCCAAGCGAGCCAAATTCCACTGGCATTTTCACATAAAACATCGGTACATTTTCCTGCTCAAGAATCGCGAATAACTCGTTGGCCTCCTCTTCCCTGACCACCATGGTCACCAGCACCGGCTGATCAGCGAGCTCAAAAAAATGTGCCGAGTGCATGCGACTGTGATGCCCGAAGCCCATGGCACCCATTAATACGGTAGCACCGGCTATATTCTGTTTGCGTGCCAGATCAAGCAGCCATTCATGCAACGGCTGATGCCCCCTGCGCTTGCTTTGCTCCATGAAAAATTCGAGTTGATAGCCTTTCATTGCGCCTCCTGATATTGCCATGTGAATTTCAGTATAAAGTCTTTAAGGTTATTTTTCCTGCAATTCATCCTGTTTGCAAGACAAAAGACTTAAAAATGAATAAAATCAGCACGCATCAAAGTTTACAAAATGAATCAGCCATCAGACCAAGGAACCAACGCATGTTTAACTCCATCCTCGTCATCAGTATAGGCGCTTCGTGCGGGGCGGTTTTGCGCTGGTTTCTGGGTCTGCAGTTCAATGCATTGTTCCCCACCATCCCAATGGGCACAGTGGCAGCCAATCTGCTGGGCGGCTACATGATCGGTCTGGCAATCGGTTTTTTTAACAATCATCCTTTGGTCAGCCCAGAGTACCGGTTGCTGATCATCACCGGGTTCCTGGGCGGTTTGACCACCTTCTCCACTTTTTCTGCCGAAGTGGCCAATCTATTGCAGGCCCAACGGTTTGGCTGGGCGCTGGCGACCGTTGGTCTGCATTTGATCGGCTCAGTGGCTTTGACGATTTTGGGAATGATGACTGTGAGCTACTTGCGCTCTTAAAACAGCCCTCGCTGATTGGGCGATTCTTTACCGATCTGCTGACCGACATCCCAAAGTTCAGCAATTTTCCCGTTCTCAAATCTGAACATGTGAAATACCGCGATTTCCATCGCACTGACACTGATTTGCACATGCGAATATGTGATGACCCGGTCCTGTTCCTCCACGATGCTGTGCACAGTGAGCTTTTTATCCGGCATGGTTGTCGCACTTTCGCGCATGGCCACCCGAAGCGACTCCCGGTCGCCTTTGAAATATTGATTGTGGTGAATAAAGTCGTGCGCCACAAATCGTTCATAAGCGTCATCCACCGCGCCGCTGGCAGTAAGTTCAAGGAATTGTTGTGCAATTTGTTTCAATGTTGACTCTGACATGATTTCAGCGCCACTTGTCCAGCGCACTCAAATCGGTTGAGCGCGCATCAACCCAATGCGCACCGTCCGGTCCGAGCTCTTTTTTCCAGAACGGCGCCTCGGTTTTCAGATAATCCATGATGAATTCGCAGGCGGCAAACGCTGTGCCACGGTGTCGGCTGGTTGTGGCAACCAGCACGATCTGCGCTCCGGCCTGCAGTGCGCCGACCCTGTGGATGATGACGACATCGCTGAGTTCCCAGCTCAGTTGGGCCTGCCGGGCAATTTCAGTCAGCGACTTTTCGGTCATGCCGGGATAATGTTCCAGTTCCATGCCGGTAATGCCATGGTCTGAACGAACCGTTCCAACAAAACTGACCAGTGCGCCGACCTGCGCATGGTTCAGTGCCGCCAGTTCAGTGCTGACATCAAAATCATCGCTCTGGACCCGGATTTTCATACCGCTCACCCTCCCGTGACCGGCGGAAAAAAAGCGATTTCCTGATCCGGCTGCGCGCGCAGCAGCAATTCCGAGCCGTCACACATGACATGCCCATACGCCATGCGCAAAGGTCTGTCATGCGCCAGTGCTGTTGCCCATACGCCGCCACGCGCAATGAGCCAGTCGCGCACCTGCCCTACCGTGCTGATTTCTGGCGGCAACTCTACAGTCAGTTCGGCACAGCCGAGCTGTTCGCGCACGCTGGCAAAAAAACGTAATTCAACCTTGAATGAGGTACTCATGCCATCAGCTCCGAAAACGGGATGAACCTGACCAGATCGCCCGGTTGAATCACTGTCCCGGGAGGATTGTCGATCAGTCCGTCGCCCCACACCACCGAGCTTAACACCGCCGAGCCCTGATTCGGGAACAGGTCGAGCCCGCCGTTGCCATTCAGTCTGGCGCGCAAAAATTCATTGCGCCGGTCTGGTCTGGTCCAGCTGAAATCAGCCCGAACTGAATACGACCTGGGCGTCACGTCGGCAACACCCTGCAGGCGCAATAAAAATGGGCGCACAAACAATAAAAATGTAACGAAACCGGATACCGGATTGCCCGGCAAACCCAGAAAAAATGCGGCACCGACCTCGCCAAAAGCCAGCGGCTTGCCGGGCTTGATGGCGATCTGCCACAGAGTCAGTTTACCCTCGGCCTGAACCGCTTGTTTCACGTGGTCTTCCTCGCCGACCGAAACGCCGCCGCAAGTAATCACCACATCGTGTTCTGCTGCAGCCTGTCGCAGTGCAGAGCGCGTTGCAGCCAAACTGTCCGGCACAATACCGTAATCGTCGACCAGACAGCCGTAATTTTCCAGCAGAGCCCGCAGCAGGTAGCGGTTCGAGTTATAAACCGCCCCGGTTGGCAGTGGTTCACCTGGCATGATCAATTCGTCACCGGTAAAAAACACCGCCACTTTCAAACGACGCTGCACCGGCAGCTCTGCCAGTCCGACCGACGCGGCCAGACCGGCTTCCTGCGCCCGTATCCGGGTGCCGGCAGTCAGTATGATGCTGTGGTTGCGGATATCTTCGCCGCTGCGCCGCACCCATTCGCCGGGTTGTGGCACATGTTTGAGCAGGATCGCGTTGCCATTATCGAGCACTTCACACTGCTCCTGCATGACGACTGCATCGGCGCCAAGAGGAATGACGGCTCCGGTAAAGATGCGCGCTGCCGTGCCGGCTTGCAGGTTCACGCCAATATGGCCGGCGGCAATACGCTGACTGACTCGAATCGGCGTGTCAGATTGTGCGCAGGATGAGTCTAAAGCGTAGCCATCCATTTGCGAATTGTCCTCGCCCGGCACGTCAAATGGCGCAGATATATCAGCAGCCAGGACCCGGCCGTTGGCGTGCAGGGTGGAAACCTTTTCCGACCCGGTTATCGTTTTGGCTGCCTGCAGCAATGCAGTCAGTGCTTGCTGCATGGTTGCCATGGGTGCGGTATTTTTCATAGTGAGCAAAATTAAAAAATGTCGCGCATGCGGAACCAGAGTTTTCCAGCCGCTTCCAGCCACGGCGCCAGAAGCTGCCCCCCCGGAAATTCGGTATGCTGCAACTTCATGAATAGATTAAGGTGATCACGCCGACCGGCAATCGCATCGGCCACCACCCGACCAGCCACGCAGGTTGGCAGCACGCCATGACCGGAATAGCCCTGCATCCAATAGACATTGCCCCGGTTACCGATGTCGGGCGCCCGATTCATGGTGATATCGATGTGCCCGCCCCACGCAAAATCAAACCGGACATCTTTGAGCTGAGGAAATACTCTCGCTACATTGGCCCGCATCGCCTTGCCGATGTCAGCAGGCATGCCGCCCAGATAAGTACAGCCGCCGCCGAACAGCAGACGTGAGTCCGGTGTCAGCCGGAAGTAGTCCAGCACAAACTGATTGTCGGTGACACAGGCGTTACTCGGAATTAATGCGCGCGCCAGTTCCGGCTCCAGAACTTCAGTGGTCACGACGAAAGAGCCGACCGGCAGCACTTTGCGGCTCAATGCCGGCGCAAGTTCATCGATATAGGCATTGCAGGCCAGCACAAGAACATCACAATCGATTCTGCCGTATTCGGTTGTTACCTGAACCCGATTACCCACTTCCTGATACTTCAGCGCTTTAGTTTGTTCCAGAATCACACCACCGACTTTTTCTATGGCCTGTGCCAGACCCAATGCCAGTTTCAGCGGGTTCATATGACCGGCTTCCGGATCAAACAGTCCGGCCTGATAGCGCTGGCTGCCGACCCAGTTGGGCAAATCGGCTTTCTCCACAAACTGCAGATTTTCATAGCCCCATTTTTTGCTGGCATGTTCCTGCCATTCCTTGAGCAGACTGACACGGCGCGGCAATACCGACGTCCACAAATGACCTTCCCGGTAGTCACTGTCAAATCCGTGCCGCAACGGCAACTCCTTGATTTCAGCAGCGGCCCAGCGCATCAGTTTCCACAATGCTCTGGCATCATCGCGTCCCAGGGCCTGTTCCAGCGGGTCCATATCACACGACCAACCCAGTATCGCCATGCCGCCATTCCGACCGGATGCAGCCCAGCCGACCCGACTGGATTCAATGACAGTCACGCGCCTGCCTTCCAGTGCGAGCCGCAATGCCGTGTGCAGGCCGGAAAATCCGGCGCCGATGACGAGTACTTCCGTATTGATATGTTCGGTTTGCGCGCTTCGTTGCGGCGCAGTACAGGTGCTGGCGTAATAACTGGAGGTATGCTGAGAGTCACGTTGAAACATAAACTGCCTTTAATTGAAAATCTTTTATTACACAATATTATTAACGGAATACCTCATCATTTAATCAGCCTTCTTTTCTGGCGCAAGTTGGGGTATAGAAACCGGCATTTCTGCCAGATACCAGGTCAGCATCGCCAGCATGGCAACCTGCCTTCTCAGATTTTCCGGGTCAACTTTGTCCAGTGTGTCAGCCGGCGTATGGTGATAACTGAAATAATTCCGGTTATCCAACAGCGGTTCAAACGATGGCACGCCCTGCGCCGTCATGGGGCTCACATCGGCCCCGCCAGCATAGGCCCTGACGTCAACCACCGGTGTGCCGATCGAACGCATCAGACTTTTCAGTGGTGCCAACAAATTTTCATCCGAAGCATTCATGCTGGCTATGAGCCCGAGCGGGCGCCCGGCACCGGTGTCACTTTCGATGGTGGCAACATGTTTTTTCATCTGGCCGCTATGCGCTTCAAAATACGCCTTGGCGCCGCGCGTGCCATTCTCTTCATTCATCCATCCGATAATCCGCACGGTTCGGTGCGGATGCAGACCCAGCTTTTTAAATACATTGGCCACACCCATAGCCGTAACCAGACCCGCTCCGTCATCGATGGCCCCCTGTGCAAGATCCCAGGAATCCAGATGACCTGAAACTATTACGACTTCCGGATCTTTATCGCTGCCGCCAAGGTCAGCAACAACATTGAAACTGTCGGCATCCGGCAGGGTTTCTGGTGTCAGTGTCAGGTGTATTTTAATTTCGCCCCGGGCTGCCAGTCGCGTCATTAACATGGCATCTTCGGCGGTCACTGCCGCAGCCGGAATGGGCGCTTCTTTACCCCAGCCGGTCGCACCGGTATGGGGTATGCGGTAATCGGCACCGCCAACCGAGCGTACCAGAGCCGCAGCGGCACCCATCCGGGATGCGGCGGCTGGACCGCGGAACCGGTACAAACCGGCTTCTCCATAGGCTTTCATGGACAGCCCGTTGTCGGCCAGATGCTGATCATAAGCGACGTCGAACAGCACGATCCGTCCCTTTACTTCAGCCTGGCGCTCAGTCAGCTCTTCCATGCTGTGTATGACCAGAACCGGCAATGTCAGGCCCTCGGCCGGCGTGGCACTGGAGCCCCCCAGCGCCGTCAGAACTATCTTTTGGGTGATGCCGGCCGGACGTTTTGGATAATCAACCAGTTCTGCCGTTTCAATACCGCGTACCCAGTGCGGCACTTTGACCGGCTGCAGACTGACCTGCATGCCGATCTGACGCAGATCATCTGCAATCAGATTGACCGCCGCTGCCGCGCCGGCCGAACCGGACAGGCGCGGCCCGATCTGGTCGGTCAGTTCGGACAGTCGCTCATAGGAGTAGTCAGAATTCAGGGCGGCGTCACGAATACGAACCAGCGTGGCCATATCGGATCCGCTCAGAACCGGTTCTGCAAACGCGGCCTGTGTCAGGACTGAACTGGCGTTTGAAAAAAGTGCGGCTGCACTGAACTTGATTATGGTGTTATGTATATTGCTGATTTTTCTCATTGCAGTTCCGAGTATTCTGCCGACAGTTGAATTAAATTGATTGAGTCCTGCGTTGCCCAGGCCGACTTGCCGCTCCTGAACAGGAATGTCGCCAGCAAGCTAACACTGGCCACAATAACGTTGCATCTTAGCATGGAATCAAAGTTGTATTTTGACAACAAACACAGAAATTCAGATTTTGGAACTATTTTTTTCGGCCGTGGTCCGCTGCAACAGCAATTTCAGCCGCGCAGCACAGCTATGCGATATCGATGATGTCAATCATCCCGTCAAAAGTCAATGTGAGGGAATTGGACAGCTTGGGAGATTGTGCGTTTCTGATTCGACCCGCAGCTCGGTCTGACGCAGGTTATAAATTCACTGCCAGCACAATCAGGTCCACGACAAGCGCCACCAGACCATCTAACCTGAGCAGTGACGACGGAATGCGCTTACTTACTGACTCTGCAGTGAGCACCACGAAAATTGATTAACCGATTTAATCCAATATGAGCTGATGAACAATATTCAAGGATTCATCCCCGATCCGGCTTCTCCAGGCACGGGCAAAGTACGAACGTTCCTCATCAGTCGGCTGGAGCCGCCATGAAATAAACAGAGTGCCTTTATTGTCGTGCAAATTGGCGATTTTGGTGATGCAGGTTTTGTTGTCGGTAATATCGGCCTGCCCTATCACATAACCATACACGCGATTCAACCGCTCCAGACGATCAGGCTCTGTATCGCTATTAATGGCGGAAATGGTCGGATGATCTAAATACATTACTGCTCCCCTTCAGTGAGCTGCCTTCGGACAGCGTCTTGGTTTTAGTTCTGAGTTAATCAGTTTTGAATTCTGCTTGCCTTGCATATATTGCGATTGATGATGCTCCCGGATTCGTCCATGGTGTCCAAATACACATCAAATCCCCACAGACGCGCTACGTGTTTCAATACTTCGTCAGTCTGATTGTTCAGAGGACGGCGCAAAAACTGGGTATGTCGCAAAGTCAGGGCGCGGTTTCCATGCACATCGACTGACCAGACCTGAATATTCGGCTCCCGGTTACCCAGATTGTACTGACCAGCCAGACTTTCACGGATGTATCTGTACCCGCTGTCATCATGAATTGCCGAAATCTCAAGCGTTTCCTGACTGTCATCATCCAGAACAGCGAAAAAGTGGAAGTCGCGAATCAGTTTAGGCGACAAGTATTGCAAAATAAAGCTCTCATCCTTGAAATTGCGCATTGCGAAATCCAGGGTCTTCATCCAGTCCTGTCCGGCGATATCTGGAAACCAGCGATAGTCTTCCTGAGTCGGGTTTTCACAAATGCGCCGAATGTCGCACATCATGGCAAAACCCAGGGCATATGGATTGATGCCATTAAAATAAGGACTGGTAACCGGTGGCTGATAAATGACGTTGGTATGACTCTGCAGGAACTCCATCATGAAGCCTTCACCGACGAGTCCTTCGTCAAACATCTGATTCAAAATGGTGTAATGCCAGAAAGTGGCCCAGCCCTCGTTCATGACCTGAGTCTGGCGTTGCGGATAAAAATACTGGGATATTTTACGCGTGACCCGCACAATCTCACGCTGCCAGGGTTCGAGCATCGGCGAATACTTTTCAATGAAATACAGCAGATTTTCCTGAGGTTCAGCGGGAACCCGGTTCGGCTCTTCCTCCGCGGCAGTCTGATCCCGGCGCGGCACAGTGCGCCATAAATCGTTGACCTGGGACTGCAGATAATCTTCACGTTCCTGCTGGCGCAACTGTTCTTTAGCCAGCGAAATGCGGGCCGGACGCTTATACCTGTCCACGCCGTAATTCTGCAATGCATGGCAGGAATCCAGAATCAGTTCAACGGCTTCAATGCCGTAGCGCTGTTCACAATCCGCGATGAAATTTTTTGCAAACAGCATGTAATCGATAATGGCATCGGCGTCGGTCCAGGTGCGGAATAAATAATTCCCTTTAAAAAATGAATTGTGACCATAAGCCGCATGCGCGATCACCAGCGTTTGCATGGTCAGACTGTTCTCTTCCATCAGATAGGCAATGCAGGGATTCGAATTGATGACGATTTCATAGGCCAGTCCCATTTGCCCACGCTTGTAACTCTTCTCGGTCCCCAGAAAATGTTTTCCGAATGACCAGTGATAATAAGAAATCGGCAGGCCGACCGATGCGTAAGCATCCATCATCTGTTCTGCCGTGATGATTTCCAGCTGGTTCGGGTAGGTATCCAGACCGAAATTTTTTGCGATGCGCCGGATCTCACCCTCAGCCTGCTCCAGCAGTTCAAAAGTCCACTCAGACTGGTCAGGCAAGCGATTTTTAACCGGTTTCAACTTGGCAGCTTTTCCAGCCTTTTTCGTTTTGGTGATTTTTGTACCGGTCATAATTTGGCATTCTGTTTTTTGAACAGATCCCGGAATACCGGATAAATATCGGCAGGATCTTCAATTTTACGCATCGCAAAATGGGAATGATAGCTGGCGACCTGTTCGTACTCGCGCCACAGATTTTGCGGCTCACCGTCAGTAATTTCGACGTATGCGTAGTACTGAACCAGAGGCATGATTTTATCGATCAGAATCTGCCGGCAGGTAACCGAATCGTTATCCCAGTTGTCACCATCCGAGGCCTGAGCCACGTAGGCATTCCATTCCGAGGTGGGATATCTTTCTGTGATAATTTCATTGAGCAGATTGATGGCCGACGAAACGACGGTACCGCCTGATTCACGGGAATTGAAAAATTCCTGCTCATCGACTTCCAGCGCTGTCGTATGGTGGCGAATAAATACCAGCTCGATCTTTTCATAGGAGCGGGTCAGAAACAGATACAGCAAAATAAAAAAACGCTTCGCCGTATCTTTTTTGGCTTCATCCATGGAACCGGATACGTCCAGGATGCAAAACATCACCGCCTGACTGGAGGGTTTGGGTACTTTAATCCGATTGCTGTAACGCAGGTCAAAGGTATCCAGAAACGGAATCGCCAGCAGGCGGGTGCGCAGATGGGTTATTTCATGGCGCAGTGACACAACTCTGGGATCATGGTCGTCCACATTCAGATTGATCAAATCATGCATTTCCTGTTCAGCCTGTTTCAGACGGCGGCTCGACCGTCCGCCCACGGCAATGCGGCGGCTCATGGCGCCGCGCAAGGAACGCAGGATATGCAGATTGGAAGTCGTGCCTGACATCTTGTAGCCAGCGCGCAGCTGCTTGAAGTCGGTCGAAGCAGTCAGCTGGGTTTTTACCATATTCGGCAATTCCAGATCTTCAAAAAAGTAATTCATGAATTCTTCGCGACTGACTTCAAATACAAACTCGTCTTCCGAAGTTTCTTCACTGTTACCGGCAGAGCCACTGCCAGAGCCACCACCTTTGGGGCGTTTGAACTGATCACCTTTCAGATATTCCTGATTCCCGGGTCTGACCGTTTCCCACACGCCGCCATGATCATGACCAAAATTGGGCTCATTGACATCCTTGACCGGGATAGAAATTTTTTCACCACTTTCGACATTGGTGATGGAACGTCCCTTGACCGCGCGCGTGACGGCTTCCTTGATCTGATCCTTGTAGCGACGTAAAAATCGTTCCCGATTTACCGCCGATTTATTTTTCCCCTGAATCCGTCTGTCAATTAGGTGAACCAAGATAACCTCCTGTTGTAATGCAGGTACAGGATTTGCGCATACTCAGCCAGATATCATGCGCAAATCTGTCGTTTACGAGGTCTTTCTGACCCGTAAATACCATTCACATAACAGACGTACCTGCTTGGCGGTATAGCCTTTGGCAACCATGCGCTCAACAAATTCCTGATGTTTGTTGGCATCGTCAACGCTGGCTTTGGCATTGAATGAAATCACCGGCAACAGCTCCTCGGTATTGGAAAACATTTTCTTCTCAATTACGGTACGCAGTTTTTCATAGCTGTTCCAGGCCGGATTTTTGCCGGCATTCTGGGCCCGCGCGCGCAGCACAAAATTAACGATTTCATTTCTGAAATCCTTGGGATTGGAAATGCCGGCCGGCTTTTCGATTTTTTCCAAATCGTTGTTCAAGGCTTCACGATCAAAACTTTCCCCGGTATCCGGATCACGGAATTCCTGATCCTGAATCCAGAAATCTGCGAACAGCACATAGCGATCAAAAATGTTTTGCCCGTATTCTGAGTAACTTTCCAGATAGGCAGTCTGAATTTCCTTGCCGATAAATTCAATGTAACGCTGCGCCAGGTATTCCTTGAGATACGACAGATACTTCTGCTCTATTTCAGGGGCAAACTGCTCGCGCTCGATCTGCTGCTCCAGTACATACAGCAGGTGCACCGGATTGGCAGCTACTTCGGTGGTATCAAAGTTGAATACCTTGGAAATGATTTTGAAGGCAAACCTGGTGGACAGCCCGTTCATCCCTTCATCAACCCCGGCATAGTCGGCGTATTCCTGTCTGGATTTGGCCTTGGGATCGGTATCTTTCAAATTCTCGCCGTCATAGACCAGCATCTTGCTGAAGATGCTGGAATTTTCCGGTTCCTTCAGGCGCGACAGCACGGAAAACTGCGCCATCATTTTCAGGGTGCCCGGAGCACAGGGTGCCTGCGCCAGCGAGGAAGAACGCACCAGCTTTTCATAAATTTTAATTTCATCGGTAACGCGCAGACAGTACGGCACCTTGACGATATAAATACGATCCAGAAACGCTTCATTATTTTTGTTGTTTTTAAAAGCCTTCCATTCCGATTCGTTCGAGTGCGCCAGTATCACGCCATCGAACGGAATGGCGCCAAATCCTTCGGTGCCCTTGAAATTGCCTTCCTGAGTAGCAGTCAGCAGAGGATGCAGCACCTTGATGGGCGCCTTGAACATTTCCACAAATTCCATCAAACCCTGATTGGCCAGACAAAGGCCGCCGGAATAACTGTAGGCATCCGGATCATCCTGCGCATAATCTTCAAGCTTGCGGATATCCACCTTGCCGACCAGTGAAGAAATATCCTGATTGTTTTCATCACCGGGTTCGGTTTTGGAAATGGCAATCTGTTTAAGTACCGACGGATAGCGCTTGACGACCCGGAACTGATTGATATCGCCATTAAATTCATGCAGGCGCTTGACGGCCCACGGACTGGGTATGGTGCGCAGGTAGCGGCGTGGAATTCCAAAATCTTCTTCCAGAATTATTCCGTCTTCTTCCTCATTGAACAATCCCAGCGGAGATTCATTGACCGGGGATCCTTTGATGGCATAGAACGGAATTTTTTCGGTCAGGGATTTCAGCTTTTCTGCAATGGACGATTTGCCGCCGCCCACTGGCCCGAGCAGATACAGAATCTGTTTGCGTTCTTCCAGTCCCTGCGCCGCGTGTCTGAAGTAAGACACAACCTGCTCGACAACTTCTTCCATTCCGTAAAATTCACGGAAAGCCGGATAAATTTTGATGATCTTGTTGGCAAAGATTCGGGAGCGACGCGGATCGTGGCGGGTATCGACCATTTCTGGCTCACCAATCGCGGCCAGCAGTCTTTCGGCGGCAGACGCAAAAGCCAGCTTGTCCCGTTTGCAAATTTCCAGATATTCCTGCAAAGAGTATTCTTCTTCGCGAGTCCGTTCGTACCGTGCTGCATAGTTATCGAAGATCTTCATGATTGCGCCCTTTAAGACTCAGACATAACGACTATAAGCTCAAAAACCCTGAGTGACCAACACTGTCTTTGAAATTCAGGCAGTGGCAGCTTTTTTAATTCAGCACTTTTATGATATACGCTTTGCTAATATTGTTATAGGCCAAAATGCGTAATTTCCCTAATTTTAAAAGAAGAAATGAATTAGCTTTAATCCTCACTTTTTTATATCGTACCGATATCGTTAAATCTATTCCAGATCGGAGACACTGATTGTGGTAAATTCGGAAAATACTGTGGTGCGAAATGAGCAATTTTAAATGGCCTGAAGTGGGCTGTATAAAAATCAATTGGTTCCCGGAACTTACTGTTGGTTCCGGCCCGAATCGGGAAAGCAGTGTGCTGCTTCTGATCCAGACGATTCAATTTACCTCTATGGCACCGGTATTTTGACGTTTTTGCCGAAAAAGTTTTCAATTAACCGTGTTTGTGATGCCTCTTTAAATCTTTTTGTTGTTCATCAACCGAAAAGCGTTTTAGTATCCGAGCTATGGGTATGGCATTTACCGACTCTTCGTAGTTTTGAAATACCAAATAATGACATGCGCAAACAAATATCATCTTTTCTGAAACGAATTGCTTCACCAGGATTCGTTCCTGACAACCTGGCAATTTTCATCAGCTATCTGACCATACTGGTTATATTCCCATTGGATGTAATTACCGGCTCGCAGGTGTCGCTCCATGTCATTTACGTGTTTCCACTTAGCCTGATTGCATTGCACTGCTCGAAAACCCGATTGGTAACCGGCGCCGTCATCCTCTCCATCATCGTTCAGTTTCTGACATTGCTGACATTTCACAAAGATTCGCTGGCGGTCAAAATTTTTCTGTTCTGGATGATTTGTCTATCCGATATCATCATCTTGCTGATTGCCAGATATGCGCGCTTCAACATACTGGAAGCCAAGCGGCTTTCAACCACCGATCCGCTGACCAGACTGAACAACCGCCGGGCACTGGAAATCGCGATTAGCGCCGAAACAACCAGACAGCGCCGCTACGGAGGCGTGTTCTCACTGGTTTTGATCGATCTGGATGGGTTCAAGGAAGTCAATGACACCAAAGGCCATCGCGAAGGTGATAACGCCCTGATCCTGCTGGCAAACATATTGCGCATCAATACCAGAAATTCAGATCTGATATTCCGGATCGGGGGAGATGAATTTGTCATCCTCATGCCCAATACCGAGGTAGCTGACTGCAACAAGCTTTGTGATGATTTGTGCGCAACCATCGCGCATGAAATGCAGCGTTCATCGTTTAAAATCACAGCCAGCATAGGCTATACCACGGTTGAAAATCCTCCCCACGTCTCTGTCGACATTCTTACCATTGCTGATAAAGCCATGTATGCCGCTAAAACCAGCGGCAAGAGTCGGGTTGTCCGAGGGTAGTTTCTTTACCGAAACTTAATTTATCCAAATAAGTTACCATATGGCATTTATCAAATCGGTAATTTGCTGCATCCTACTTTTCAGACCTATTTCCATTTCAACCAGGAATCGAATGAATACCAACTTAATTCGAAAAGGCATGTTTCTTTTATTTTGTTGTTTGATCGCGCTGGCAAGTCCGGCCAGTCGGGCAAAAAGCACCAGTCCTCTGCATTATTTTCTTGAAGTGGCTCTATCACCGGACAAACAGCACGTCGCGGCCATTGAAGGTGATACCTCTCCTTCCGGTGGTCAACCCACTATCCGGGATTTACTCATACGCAGTGCCGACGGCAAGCACACCGTTACCGTCGATTTGCCCTGCAAAAGAGTGGTGCAGTGCTGGCCAGAATCGCCGGCCTGGACGCCGGACTCCAGAAAAGTCACCTTCGCCTTGCGTGCACCTGGCAGTCATGCCCGATCGGTTTATCAGGTCAATGCAGATGGCAAGAACCTTAAAAGGCTATTGTCGTTTAACGGCACCATCAGCAACCTGATGTACAGCCCGCAGGGACAACTGGCCATGCTGGCCACTGAAAGTGCGACTAAGGAACTGGGGGCCGTTGAAGCGGGCGCTCCGGTGTCCGGCGACCTGGATCAGGCATCTCCGGAACAGCGCATTGCGACTCTGGACAAAGACGGACTGCACTGGGCCTCGCCAGACAGTTTATTTGTTTATGAATATGACTGGATACCTGATGGCAGTGGTTTTGTCGGTACCGCAGCCACAGGGGATGGCGACAATAACTGGTGGGTAGCAAAACTCTACACCTTCAACAATGCCCAGGCACAAGTTTTATATGCACCGGCAAATCGTCAGCAGCAACTGGCCAATCCGGTTGTGGCGCGCGATGGAAAAACCGTCGCTTTCATCGCCGGCATCATGAGTGATTTTGGTTCTACCGGCGGTGACATTTACACGGTACCTCTGGCCGGCGGCGCGGCACTTCCTGTCACGCCCGGGCTCTTGGCCTCGGTGACTTCCATAGAGTGGACCTGCAAGGGCACCATTCTGGCTCAGGTGCTGGCCGGTGATCAGACCCGGTTCGTCAACTTTGGCAACGGCAGCGCCGCACAGCCGGGAACGGTGCTTTATTCCGGCTCGGAATCGATCGAAAAGGCGCCGGCAAAACATACCGACAGCTGCACTTCCGAGGTCAGCGCTCTGACTCACCAGACTTTCATCAGCGCGCCTGAAATTGCAGTTGGACCAATCGACAACTGGAAAAATATCACGCATGCCAATGAGCACCTTAAAATTGCTTATCAGGTGCAAAGTTTAAGCTGGAACAGTGACCAGTATTCAGTGCAGGGCTGGCTGATCCTGCCTGGCACGGAAACGCTCAAATCTGGCAGCTTGAATCCCATGATTACTGAAGTGCATGGCGGACCTGCGGCAGCCAGTCGGCCACGATTTATCAGCGCCGGTCTGGAACGTTCGCTGCTGGACCGGGGATATGCGCTGTTCCTGCCCAACCCGCGTGGCAGTTACGGCCAGGGTGAAACATTTACAGCCAGCAACGTGCGTGATTTCGGCTATGGCGATCTGCGCGATGTTTTGACTGGCGTGGATGCGGCAATTGCTGCTGCGCCGATAGATCCGCAACGACTGGGCATCATGGGACACAGCTATGGCGGATTTATGACCATGTGGACTGTCACTCAGACCAGCCGTTTCAAGGCTGCAGTCGCGGGGGCCGGCATCAGCAACTGGCAGTCCTATTACGGAGAAAACGGGATCGATGAATGGATGATCCCGTACTTTGGGTCAGCGGTGTATGACGATCCGGCGGTATATGCCAAATCGTCCCCGATCAATTTCATACGGCAGGTAAAAACCCCGACTTTAAGCATGGTTGGCGCTGCCGATCTGGAGTGCCCTGCTCCGCAGACGCAAGAGTTTGGTCATGCCTTAAAAGCGTTGGGTATCCCAGCATCGACGATTATTTATGCAGGCGAAGGACATGCCTTCAGAGATCCGGTCAATCTGGCTGACCGGGAACAGCGCACGCTGAACTGGTTTGACAAATACCTTTAAGAACATCGGGCACAAATGAAAAGTGGTTGGAGAGTCCAGCCACTTTTCAGTTACAGCGCGAAAGCAAACCGATTCCAGCGCGGCAGGTAGTAATGCTCCTCATCCAGAGAATAGAGAACCCGGGTTACATGGCCTGTGATCAACTCCCGCTTCACGAAGCCGATGTAACGCGAATCCTGACTGTTGTCACGGTTATCGCCCAGCATCAAAAACTGCCCCTGCGGGACTTTAACCGGGCCAAATGATCGTATCGACATCCGCTCGGGCATTTGGATAATGGCGTGATTTTTGCCCAACAGATCCTCGTTGAACACCAGTTGCCGACCGTAGTAATCAGGCGTCAGGGCGGCTTGCGACTGCACTGGCTGATAGTTCAGTGCCTGACCATTAATAATCAGTGCTTCATCGCGCATTTCCACCGTGTCACCCGCAACGGCCACCAGACGTTTTACCAGCCGCTTGCCATCGGCAGGTGAGATAAAGGTAACAATATCTCCCCGTTGCGGGTCCGCGTTGTGCTTCAGAATGACATCGGTAAACGGCAATTTCACATCGTATGCCAGACGGTTGGCCATGACATGATCCCCGATTAACAGGGTTGGGTACATCGAACTGGAGGGAACCACATACCAGTCGGCAATGGCACTGCGAAAAAACAGCATACCTGCCATTAATGCAATGAATCCTTTATTGTTCCATACCAATTTTTTAAGCGAATTCATATTGCACCTTGGAAATTAATGATCAGGCTTGTTGGACACGGTTTTAACTGGAAAGTTCCATAAAAAAACTCCTCAAATCGAAATTTGAGGAGTTTTTCCATTCTGCAACTGCAGTGCGGTATTACTTGGCGTTCATTAATGCCACGGTGGTATCGAGCATGCGGTTCGAAAAACCCCATTCATTGTCATACCATGACGACACTTTAACAAGATTGCCTGCCACTTTGGTCAGGGTCGAGTCAAACGTCGATGAAGCCGGGTTATGGTTGAAATCGACCGAAACCAGCGGCGCCGTGTTGTAGTCCAGAATGCCTTTCATGCTGCCTTCTGAAGCTGCTTTCATGATCTGGTTAATTTCTTCAACCGAGGTGGCACGTTTGGCGATGAAAGACAGATCGACTATAGAAACATTGATGGTCGGAACACGAATCGCATAGCCATCGAGCTTGCCGTTCAGTTCTGGCAATACCAACCCGACAGCGGCGGCAGCACCGGTTTTGGCAGGAATCATGGACTGGGTCGCAGAACGGGCACGACGCAGATCTTCGTGCATAACGTCAGTCAGTACCTGATCATTGGTATAGGCATGCACTGTGGTCATCAGGCCGGATTCAATACCAACGGTATCGTTGAGGGCCTTGGCCAGCGGTGCCAGACAGTTGGTGGTGCACGAAGCATTGGAAATGACAGTATCGGTTGCTTTCAGAACACCATGATTCACACCGTACACGATGGTTGCATCCACATCCTTGCCGCCTGGTGCAGAGATAATGACTTTCTTGGCGCCGCCAGCCAGATGCGCGGAGGCTTTTTCCTTGGTGGTAAAGAAACCGGTACATTCCAGAACCACGTCAACACCGATTTCACCCCATGGCAGATTGGCCGGATTGCGTTCCGCGAAAACGCGGATCTTGTCGCCGTTCACAACCATGTAATCGCCTTCGGAAGTAACTGTGCCGGGGAATTTGCCATGTGCAGTATCGTATTGCGTCAGATGTGCATTGGAAGCAGGAGCGCCCAGATCATTGATCGCCACGATCTGGATGTCATGCTTTTTACCGCCTTCATAATGAGCACGCAAAATATTGCGCCCGATACGGCCATAGCCGTTAATTGCAACACGAATAGTCATATTTGAACTCCCCTAAAAGATAACAATAACAATTAAGCCAACACTGATTTAACCTTGGCCACCACGTTTTCCACAGTAAAGCCGAAATGCTTGAACAGGATGCCGGCAGGAGCCGATTCACCAAAGCTGTCGATGCCCACTACTGCGCCTTCCAGTCCTACATACTTGTACCAGAAATCGGTAACACCGGCCTCAATTGCAACGCGCGGTAATCCTTTGGGTAACACGCTCGCTTTGTACGCCGCATCCTGACGGTCAAACACATCGGTGCAGGGCATGGAAACCACACATGCGGCAATCCCCTTGCCGGCCAGTTCCGCGGCGGCCTTGACGGCCAGATCCACTTCCGAACCGGTGGCAATCAGCACCACTTTGGCGTTGGCTGGGTCCTGCAGCACATAGCCGCCTTTGGCAATCTGGCTGACCTGTGCATCGCTGCGCGGCTGGAATGCCAGATTCTGACGCGAGAAAATCAGGGTTGAAGGACCGTTGGAACGTTGCACCGCATGCTTCCACGCAACGGCTGATTCAACGGTGTCGCATGGACGCCAGTTATCGAGATTCGGAATCAGACGCATGCTGGAAATATGTTCCACAGACTGATGGGTTGGGCCATCTTCACCCAGACCGATAGAATCGTGCGTGAACACGAACAGGGTACGGATCTGCATCAGTGCGGCCATGCGGATGGCATTGCGGCTGTAATCCGAGAAAGTCAGAAAGGTAGCGCCAAATGGCAGATAGCCGCCGTGCAGGGTAATGCCGTTCATCATGGCACTCATGCCGAATTCGCGCACACCGTAGTTGATATGATTGCCGGCCTGGTTGTGACGTACCGCGATACATTCTTTCCAGTTGGTCAGATTCGATCCGGTCAAATCAGCCGAGCCGCCCAGAAATTCTGGCAGGGCTGGCGCAAACGCCTGAATGGCATTCTGACTGGCTTTGCGGGTCGCAATCGTTTCCTGTTTTTCCATGCACAGTTTGATATACGCATCAGCCACTGCAGCAAAATTGCCCGGCAGTTCGCCTTTCATGCGGCGCACCAGTTCGGCAGCCTGCTGCGGATGCGCCGCGCTGTACGCTGCAAACTGGCTATTCCAGTCAGATTCACGTTGTGCACCGGCTGCCTTGGCATCCCAGGCGCTGTAGATCTCGGCCGGCATTTCAAATGGCGCATACGGCCAGTCGAGTGCAACCCGTACTGCCGCGATTTCTTTATCACCCAAGGCAGCACCGTGTACATCGTGAGTGCCGGCCTTGTTGGGTGAACCCTGGCCAATCACGGTTTTGCAGCAGATCAGGGTTGGTTTTGCTGAAGTTTTGGCCGCTGCGATGGCGTTCGACACAGCCTGGGCATCATGACCATTCACGGCACGGATTACATTCCAGCCGTAGGCTTCAAAGCGCATCGGTGTGTCATCGGCAAACCAGGCTTCTACATGACCATCGATCGAAATACCGTTGTCATCATACAGAACCACCAGCTTGTTCAAACCCAGTGTGCCAGCCAGAGAACAGGCTTCATGGGAAATGCCTTCCATCAGGCAGCCGTCACCCACCAGCGCGTAGGTGTAATGATCCACCACGGTCATACTTGACTGGTTGAATTCGGCGGCGAGCAGTTTTTCTGCCAGCGCCATACCAACCGCATTGGTAATACCCTGTCCCAATGGGCCGGTTGTGGTTTCAATGCCTGGGGTGATATGCACTTCCGGATGACCGGGAGTTTTGGAATGCATCTGGCGGAAGTTTTTGATTTCCGACATCGGTAGGTCATAACCAGTCAGATGCAGCAACGCATAATGCAGCATCGAGCCATGGCCGTTAGACACAACGAAGCGATCACGGTTGATCCACTTCGGATTGGCCGGATTGTGGCTGTAATGCTGCGACCACAGGGCCACGGCAATTTCTGCCATACCCATCGGCATGCCCGGATGACCGGAATTGGCTTGTTGAACGGCATCCATAGCCAACACGCGAATCGCGTTAGCCATTTTGGTGGTAACTGGTAATGGAGGGAGCATAGGAGTCAGGGATCAAAGTCAGAGTTTAGCTGCGGGGGCAGCACACCGTTTAATGGCATGCCGCAAAACCCAATATTCTACCAGAGCAAGTTACCGGACTAGACGCGTCACTTCTGATTTTGCGCAAATCAGGATCAAATCTTGTCAGTTGCACACAAAAATAAATCACTGATCACGCAAAAAATAGTAAATGGATAACGACAAAGTCTGCAGTTTGCTGTGCAGTTTGTTTATTACTGATTTTCACTGACCCGGCGCTGCTTGACGGCCGCAGCCAGCACTTCCAGTGCCTTGACGCTGTCTTCCCAGTTCACGCAGCCGTCAGTAACCGACTGACCATAAACCAGTTCCTTGCCTGGCACCAGATCCTGCCGACCTGCTACCAGGTTCGATTCGATCATTACGCCGACAATGCGGCGATCACCGGACGCAATCTGTCCGGCGATATTGGCGCAGACCGGCAGCTGATTCTGCGGATTTTTGGAACTGTTGGCGTGCGATGCATCAATCATCAACCTGGAAGCCAGTCCACTGGCAGCGATTTCCTTGCAGGCTTGTTCGACACTTTGCGCATCATAATTGGGCGTTTTTCCGCCGCGCAGAATGACGTGACAGTCTTCATTGCCGTTAGTGGAGACAATCGCTGAATGGCCACCTTTGGTGACAGATAAAAAGTGATGTGAGTGCGAGGCGGCCTTCATGGCATCAATCGCGATTTTGATATTGCCGTCAGTACCATTTTTAAATCCGACCGGACAGGACAGGCCGGAAGCCAGTTCGCGGTGCACCTGCGATTCGGTGGTCCGTGCCCCGATTGCACCCCAACTGATCAGGTCGGCGATGTATTGTGGGCTGATCACATCCAGATATTCGGTACCACAAGGCAGACCCATTTCATTGATATTCAGCAGCAGTTCGCGCGCAATCCGCAAACCGTCATTGATGCGAAAACTGTTGTCCATGTAAGGATCGTTGATCAGGCCCTTCCAGCCGACCGTGGTGCGTGGCTTTTCGAAATACACGCGCATGACAATTTCGAGCTCACCGGCAAACCGTTTGCGTTCCTGCACCAGCAGCTTGGCATATTCCAGTGCAGCCTTGGTGTCATGGATTGAGCAGGGACCGATCACCACCATCAGACGGTCATCCTGGCCGTGCAGTATGCGATGCAGAGTGGTGCGGGAATTGCCAACGGTATCGGAGGCTGCATCCGAACAGGAAAATTCGCGGATCAAATGCGAAGGTGGAACCAGTTCTTTCATTTCTCTGATACGTAAGTCATCGGTGCGTAACATAATTTCTCCAGGCTTGAATACAACAATTAAAAATAAATAAGCAATGTTTGAAAAAGAAATAAAAAAACCGCCTTCATGGGCGGTTTAGAATTTTGGTCTTGCACTTCGCGCGCTTACCTCAGTTCCACCGCCTTTGGGCTGGAATAGAAAAAGGTAAAGAAAAAAGTGAAGGAATGGTTCATTTGTGCGCTGCGAAATAGAATTGGTTTGGCGATAATGCATTAATTCAACTGGCTTGGCAAGTTTTTTAAACTGTACATCTCAATTAACCGTTAGAACCAGCAACGGGGTGAACAATCACAAAATTAATCAAAAATTCCAAATTAATCACGTTATTGCCGATAATATTCAACAAATAGTCGAACCACCCGGAGCCAATTCATGAAACTTGTATCAGCAATTGCAGCACTCGGATTATCCGCATGCTCGGTCATTACCGGCATGTCCCATTCGTGCGATGAAAACAAAACCGATGGCACCCGGATGTGCACCACCATCGATACCAATCAAAATATAACCACCCGCAGCATCGAACGGGACCACCGGCTGTTCATTTCAACCTGCAGCAACGGCAATTGCAGTGAATACAAAGAAGTCGGCGCTGCTCCTGGCGCTACGACGAAGTAAACATCTTGCGGAATTTGGCGACCTTGGTCGCCACCACAAACGTGCAGTAACCCTGGTCAGGATGCTGCCGGTAATAATTTTGATGGTAGTCTTCTGCGCGATAAAACACCGACAGCGGACTCAATTCCGTCACCAGCGGGGCATCCCAGACACTGGCCATTTCTGCGATGACATGCCTTGCTGTTTCCTGCTGCTCAGGGGTGTGATAGAAAATTACCGACCGGTATTGAGTTCCGACGTCATTGCCCTGACGATTCAGGGTAGTCGGGTCGTGGATGGTAAAAAAGATTTCCAGAATTTTTCTGAAGCTAACCCGCTCGGTGTCGAACGTCAGTTGCACGACCTCCGCGTGTCCGGTCGTGCCGGTACAGACCTGCTCGTAAGTCGGATTGACTACCGATCCGCCTGCGTATCCTGAGACGATTTGAGTTACGCCTTTCAATTCCTGATACACCGCTTCAGTGCACCAGAAACACCCGCCGCCTATTGTTGCTGTTTCGGTTGTCATAATGACCTCAAAGATTACTATTTAAGACGCCCACGCTCGTTGGCACGCATGAGCAAATCAATTGTCGTTTCCAGTCGAATCATACGCTCTGTTAAATTTTCAATTTTTGTCTGTTGAGCTTTTATAACTTCGCCTTGTCGGACAACCTTGTCTTCCAATTTAATCATCGAGGTCAAAGCACCCCAGACGCGCTCTGTGACACCCATTACGCTGCCTTTCTGTCTTTTATTGCCCGGGCTTCCATGGCAGCTATGCGCTTTTCACTTTGCGCAACAAAATCCAGCACATCGTCAATCGAATCGGATGCGCGGTCAGATGCCGCCTTTGCAGCATCAGCAAGAACACCCAATTCTTCGTCGGCTTGCTCTGAACTGTACGCCGCGGCACCACGCCGCATCAATTCCGACACCGGCAAACCGAGTCTTTTTGCCTTGGCACTGATTAATTTCTTTTCCTGTGGAGTTGCCTGCACCACGATCCGCTCAATCGCCGCTGTTACCATACGCACCTCTTTGCATTCACATGGACATAGTATGTACATATCATACCCTCGGAAAAAGATGTGTCAACGGATTTTCCACAACGAATTTTTCATCTCATGGTGAACGGTTTATCAGACCAAGAAAAACGATAGCCCTGACCTGAAAAATTATCCGGGTCATCCAGAGCTGAACCCTTCGGGTCCATCGTTTACTTTTTCAAAAAATAACAATGGAAATATTGACACAAATTTAAGCCAAAGAGCTAATAAAAAGCTTTTTAAACAACATTCAGGAACCAAGATATGAATGTAGTAAAAATTGTTTTAATAACTGGCGTGACTGAAAGTTCATCCTCTATTCCGATAAAACATGTGGAAAGTGCAGCGCGCCCGTTCACAGGCGTGCGCACCTTGATAGCAGCAGGAAAATTTGACAACCGTTCCGCATATATACGCGGCATATTTTCTGACGGTGTCAACCAGTTAGGCAGTCAGGCAAAAACCATTCTGGTCAGTGATTTACAACAAACCATTCGTTTCAATGTGCTCGACAGAAATAATCTGGCCGAAATGAAGGAGGAAGCCGATATAAAAAAGCAGAGTCAGGCTTTGCAAGGCGCTGATTACGTTGTCACTGGCGACATTACAGAATTTGGTCACAAAGAAGTCGCAGATCAGCAACTGTTCGGCATCGTTGGACGCGGAAAAACACAAATTGCCTACGCCAAAATTACTCTGAACCTGGTCAACATTCACACCTCGGAAGTAGTCTATTCCAGTCAGGGTGCCGGTGAATACAATCTGTTCAACAGAGAAGTGCTCGGTTTCGGCGGCAACGCCGCTATGATTCAACACGTAATGGAAAAGTCCTTGATCTTGCCATGCGCGAAGCGGTGAACAGTCTGGTTGCGGCAATCGACTCAGGTGCCTGGGTTCCAAACAAGCCATAAGTAATCGAACCCGGAGCAGAGCATGACCCAAAATCTACAGTAGATTACAGCGCATACAAACAGAGTCGCCCCCGGTCAGTGTTGATCCTGCCTCCGCTAAACGAGTCTTGTCAGCATTATTTTTGGCTTGAACAGGTGTGGTGGCTGTTGGTGGTTTGGGTGCTGCGACAGGCTTGGGTTGGGTTGCCTTCGCCGTTAAGCTTCCAATAACTTCTTTAATTTTCATGTTGTTGTATCTCCTACATATATTTATTCAGCCAAATATATGTAGGGAAAATGCGCAATTAAATCACTTCTTAAATCCCAGTTTGACTGCGCCACAAGCAGCATCAATTTGCGCATCAAGTTCACCATCTTCCACAGCTTTTTTCAAAGTTTCCAGCGTCTGCACAAGATCGCCAGCTTTTGTCAGCTCAACGCAATTTTTACCTTTAGCAAGTTCAATCACTTTCGCGCCGTATTTAACGCTGACACACAGCTTGCCACCGTCAGCCACAAACCACCATTCTTTCATGCGTTTTGCGACTTCTACAGATTTGCGTTCACCAGTTTCTTTATCAGTGACAGTGCGAAATTTTGTTGGTGCATAAGTCAGTCCAGCTTCCTTAGCTTTTGCCAGTTCAATTTGTTCCCAAATGCGTCCAGCGACTTTATCCGGTTAAGGCGCGCGCCTGGGTCGGTATAAGGATTGGCAAATTTTAGACGAAAGTAATGGAACGCAGTGCCGCCAGCAAATTCAAATTTTTCTAGGACTTTTCTTTTTTGTCGCCACTGAGAAGCATTCACCTATATATATGATAGCCTTCAATTGTCTGGGCAATTTCTGTCCAGATTGTGTCCATATTAATCAATGAAAATTGGATGAAATTGATTTTCTAAAGAAAATAGCCGAACGATTTTGGAATGAGTATTAACGTGGAAACAGTCGGGCCGACCGGCGTGGAAATGGAAGCGCTGACTGCGGTGCAGATCGGATTGCTGACCATTTACGACATGTGCAAGGCAGTTGATCGT
>JAYVMW010000022.1:0-96803 GCA_043758755.1 Oxalobacteraceae bacterium | reverse complement strand
CCTTTCTTCGCGTTTCGCGAGATTAGCGGGTTAATCTAACCTTCCGCGACACGGCCTGACCGGTTAGCGGATTGCACATCAAGTTGTGGGGAAGGGCTTTAGGTCGGTATTTTTGTAATTGTGATTTACGGCACAGAGAAAGCTGATCTCTACTGAACAATACACCATATCTTACGAATTACCAGACAATTCCAAACTTATAAAAAAACGAAGCATACCATCTTTATAAATCACGCGGGCCGAATAACTAACTTATTCGGCCCGCTTTGTTATAACGACCCGTTATAACTTTGGCAGCAATTATCTGCTTTCTATCGGCTTCACCGTGCGGGTAGGTTCACCCACAAACAACTGACGCGGACGACCAATTTTTTGTTCAGGATCAGAAATCATTTCTTTCCACTGCGCTACCCAGCCCACGGTTCTGGCCATGGCAAAAATACCCGTGAACAGAGCAGTAGGAATGCCCAGAGCGCGCTGCACGATGCCTGAATAGAAATCGACGTTCGGATACAGTTTGCGTGACACAAAGTATTCATCTTCCAGGGCGATTTTTTCCAGCGCCATGGCGAGTTTGAACAAAGGATCATTTTCCAGGCCGAGTTCTGCCAGTACTTCATAGCAGGTTTCACGCATCAGTTTGGCGCGTGGGTCATAGTTTTTGTAAACACGGTGACCAAAGCCCATCAGTTTGACGCTGGAATTTTTGTCTTTGACCTGACGGATAAATTCAGGAATATGATCGACGCTGCCAATTTCTTCCAGCATGGCCAGAGCCGCTTCGTTGGCGCCGCCATGAGCCGGACCCCACAGACAGGCGATCCCTGCTGCGATACAGGCAAACGGATTGGCACCGGAGGAACCGGCCAGACGCACGGTCGAGGTCGAGGCATTCTGTTCATGGTCGGCATGCAGAATCAGGATACGATCCAGCGCGCGCACCAGCACATCATTCACCACATACGGTTCGCACGGTGTGGAGAACATCATTTGCATGAAATTGGCGGAGAACGACAGATTGTTTTTCGGATAAACGAACGGTTGACCGATAGAGTATTTGTATGCCATAGCCACCAGCGTCGGCATTTTTGCGACCAGGCGAATCGCTGAAACTTCACGATGATGCGGGTCGTTGATGTCGAGTGAATCATGGTAGAACGAAGCCAGCGCGCCAACGGTACCGACCAGCACCGACATCGGATGGGCATCGCGACGGAAACCACGGAAGAAAAACTGCATCTGTTCATGCACCATGGTATGGCGCGATACCAGACGATCGAAATCTTTTTTCTCCTGCACATTGGGCAACTCGCCGTTCAACAGCAAATGGCAGGTTTCCAGGAAATCGCCCTTGGCAGCGAGTTGTTCTATTGGATAACCGCGATACAGCAGTTCGCCCTTGTCACCATCAATATAAGTGATGGCCGAGTTGCAGGCGGCGGTCGACATGAAACCGGGGTCATAGGTAAATTTACCGGTAGTGGCATACAGTTTGCGAATATCAATTACATCAGGACCGACATTGCCTTTGTAGATCGGCATTTCCAGTGACGGCGAACCGTCAGAAAAGGAAAGGGTTGCTTTTACGTCAGAGTTCATCATGGCTCTTCCTTCAGTTCAGGGGTGAGTCGTTTGTTAATCAAATGGTTCAAAAATCTTTTTATGCAACGCGTATTCGTTTGATCAGCGCATGCACGGCAGGCGTATCAATCGCCCCGGTCGGTTCGCTGCGTTCCAGCAATAAACCCATCAAATCGTTATCAGACAATTCCAGGAGTTTGGTCAATGCTTCCACTTCCATATCGGTCAGATCAGCTTCACTGGCATCCAGAAAGCGGGTCAGGATCAAATCATTCTCCAGCAAGCCGCGCCGTGCTCTCCAGCGCAATCTGGCGCGTCTGAGCGGGTCAGCCTGGTGTTCACTTATCAACATATCAGTCCCGATTTTCCAAGGTAAAACTTACACTGCGCGCCGAACCATCAGTTCCTTGATCTTGCCGATAGCCCTGTTTGGATTCAGACCTTTCGGGCAGACATCCACGCAATTCATGATGGTATGGCAGCGGAACAGACGATACGGATCTTCCAGGTTATCGAGGCGTTCACCAGTTGCTTCGTCGCGTGAATCAGCGATAAAGCGATAGGCCTGCAGCAAACCGGCCGGTCCGACAAATTTATCCGGATTCCACCAGAACGACGGGCAGGAAGTTGAACAGCACGCGCACAGAATGCATTCATACAGGCCGTCGAGTTCTTCGCGTTCTGCCGGTGTCTGCAGACGTTCTTTTTCAGGTGCGATCGAATCGTTGATCAGGAACGGTTTGATCGAATGGTACTGTTTGAAGAACTGCGTCATGTCGACAATCAGGTCGCGGATCACCGGCAGACCTGGCAGCGGACGCAGACGGATCGGCTCGGTCAGCTCGTTGAGATTGGTCGTGCAGGCCAGACCGTTTTTACCGTTGATGTTCATGGCGTCCGAACCGCAGACACCCTCGCGGCAGGAACGGCGCAGCGACAGGGAGTCATCGACATCGGACTTGATGCGCTGCAGGGCATCGAGCAGCATTTTGTCGGTATCTTGCAGTTCTACCGTCAAATCCTGCATGTATGGCTTGGCATCCTTGTCCGGATCGTAGCGATAAATCTGAAAATGTAAGGTACGTGGCATGGTTCGCTCTTTTAAAAGGTACGTGGTTTTGGTTTAAAGGTATCAACGGTCAGCGGTTGGGTTTTCACCGGCTTGTAATCCAGACGGTTGCCTTCGGAATACCACAATGTATGCTTCATCCAGTTTTCATCATCGCGCTGTGAGTAATCGCGATGCGCATGGGCGCCGCGTGATTCCTTGCGCGCTGCCGCTGAAGTAATGGTGGCTTTGGCTGTTTCGATCAGGTTATCGAGTTCCAGCGCTTCCACACGGGCGGTGTTGAAGACCTTGGATTTGTCCTTGAATGCCACATGTTTGCAGCGTTCGGCCAGTACCATGATTTCCTTGTAACCCTGCTGCAGCAATTCATCGGTACGGAACACGCCGCAGTAACGCTGCATGGTGGCACGGATGGCATTGGCCACGTCCTGCACTTTTTCAGTGCCGGTGCTGTGTTCCAGCGCATTCAGACGGTTCATTGCTTTTTCTGCGGCATCGGCCGGCAACGGCTTGTGTTCTTTGGCCTTCAGGTCTGAGGCAATCACGTGATTGCCGGCGGCACGTCCAAACACCAGCAGATCCAGCAGTGAGTTGGTACCGAGACGGTTGGCACCGTGCACCGAAACGCAGGCACATTCACCGATGGCATACATGCCGTTGACAACCGCATTCGGATTGCCATCTTTAGGCGCAACGACCTGACCGTGAATATTGGTCGGAATGCCGCCCATCTGGTAATGGATGGTTGGAACCACAGGAATCGGTTCTTTGGTGGCGTCCACGTTGGCAAACTTGTGCGCGATTTCAAGAATCGACGGCAGACGTTTTTCAATAGTTTCAGCACCGATGTGACGCAGATCGAGCATGACGTGATCCTTGTTCGGTCCACAGCCGCGCCCTTCCTTGATTTCCTGATCCATCGAGCGTGAAACGAAATCGCGCGGCGCCAGATCTTTCAGGGTTGGCGCATACCGCTCCATGAAACGTTCACCTTCCGAGTTGACCAGAATACCGCCTTCGCCGCGCACACCTTCCGTGATCAGCACACCGGCACCGGCCACGCCGGTCGGGTGGAACTGCCAGAATTCCATGTCTTCGAGCGGCAGACCGGCACGTGCTGCCATGCCCAGACCGTCGCCGGTATTGATGAACGCGTTGGTGGAGGCAGCGAAAATCCGCCCTGCTCCGCCGGTTGCAAAGATGGTGGTTTTGCCCTGCAAAATCATCAGCTCGCCGGTTTCCATTTCCAGCGCAACCACGCCGAGCACATCACCGTCTGCGTCGCGAATGATATCCAGCGCCATCCATTCAACGAAAAACTGGGTACGGGCGCTGACGTTGCGCTGATACAGGGTATGCAGCAAGGCGTGTCCGGTACGATCGGCTGCGGCACAGGCGCGCTGCACCGGTTTTTCACCGAAGTTGGCGGTATGTCCACCGAACGGGCGCTGGTAAATCGTGCCGTCACTGTTGCGGTCAAACGGCATGCCGAAGTGTTCCAGTTCGTACACTACTTTCGGTGCTTCGCGACACATGAATTCAATGGCATCCTGGTCACCCAGATAATCGGATCCCTTGACGGTATCAAACATGTGCCAGTACCAGTTATCTTCCGACATGTTGCCCAGCGAAGCGCCAATGCCGCCCTGCGCTGCGACCGTATGCGAACGGGTTGGAAACACTTTCGACAGCACTGCCACGTTCAGACCCGCTTCCGCCAGCTGCAGCGAAGCACGCATGCCGGAACCGCCGGCGCCAACGATGACTGCATCAAAACGACGGGTCGGGATCGAAGACAGAGTTTTGGTATTTGTATTAGCTTCGGCCACGATTACACTCTCCACAAAATTTGTGCTGCCCAGAACGCACAGCCCGCCAGCCAGAGAATGGTGGCGACCTGCAAAAACAAACGCACGGCAACTGGTTTTATATAGTCCATCCAGATATCACGCATACCAATCCAGGCGTGATAGAACAGCGACATCAGCACGAGCAGCGTCGCCAGCTTGAACCATTGCGGGGCAAACAGGCCGGCCCAGCCTTCATAGCTGAATTCTTTGGCCATGAGGAATTTCAACAGCAAAATGACGGTATAGAGCGCCATAATGACGGCAGTGATGCGCTGCGCCAGAAAGTCCTTGAGGCCATAATGCGCACCGACGACCAGTCGTTTAGGTCCGATATTATTGTTAGCCATTTAAAATACTCCGAATAATTTCAGGGCGACGAGTCCTGACAGTGTCAGGCTCACGGCCAGCACGCCCGCAGCCGACTTCTTTGCACTTTCCTTGTCAAGCCCCATGTGCAAGTCCATTTTCAGATAACGCAAACCTGCACAGAAATGATGCAGATAGGCCCAGGACAAAGCCAGGATGATCAGTTTTATAAATGGGTATTGGGCAAATTCTTTGAGGTACGCGAACGTGTCTTCGGACGTCAGACTGTTTTCGAGCAGATAAAGAATGAAGGGCAACAGCAGGAATATGAGTAAGCCGCTGATACGGTGCAGGATGGATACGAATCCGGCTAAAGGTAAGCGGTAGCGAGCAAGATCGGTAACGTGAATGTTACGAAACTGCGGCCGGTTGGCTTCAGGCATGACAACTTCTCCTTTTATTGAACCTGGCAACAGCGGCAAACTGTTATCAGGGGTTGATACTATATGAACACTAAATGCGAAATACTGAATGCGCCACGGAATCCGAGCTTTTGCAATCTCCACAGGCGCAACATTTTCGCCTATTTTGTGCAGCGCACCTAGTGTTATTCGAACTTCGGTACAAAATAAATCTTTAATAATTCCATCAAACCAAACGGCTAAATCTGCAAACCAAAAAAGTCGTCAGCTTAATTCATTCTGATAATGATACCTTGACGTCAAATAAAGTCCGCGCCGAAACTCTACCGGTTTATCCCCATAAGTGTAGGAAACTCTTTCGACATTTAACAGTGGAGTTCCCAAATCAATTTTTAACAGCTCCGAAACCGCAGCATCGGCCGGTAAAGCCCGCAACTGTTCGCTTGCCCGGATCATGTGAGTACCGAATTCGGTTTCGAACAGGGCATACATCGGACCCTTGTATTCGTTGAGAAGTTCTGCGGTCAAGCCCTTGAAGATGGCGCCAGGCAGCCACAGATCTTCCAGAATTGTTGGCACATTATCAAAAGACTGCACCCGGCGAATGAACACCACCGAGTCACCCATTTTGATATCGAGCAGCCTGGCGATTTCGCTCGGCGCCCTGATGCGTCGGACTTCGATGAAGCGGTTGGTCGGATATTGCTGGACTCCCAGATCCGGTTTCAAGCGCAAGAACCGGAACTGCGCGCGCGCTTCATGGTGCGTTGCAACAAAGGTACCCTTGCCCTGCCGCCTGACCACGACATTTTCGGCCGACAGCTCATCAATGGCCTTCCGTACCGTACCCTGGCTGACTTTAAAACGCACTGCCAGATCGATTTCACTGGGAATCAGGTCACCCGGCTTCCACTCCCCGGACTGAAGACTCTGGGTAATGAGTGATTTGATCTGCTGATACAGCGGACTGAAAGTGGGAGAAGGTAAAGCGGCCGGTGGAATTTGACTGGAGGCAGGTGTTGCCAAAACTGAATCGGCCGCGGACTGAGATTGCAGCCGGGTTTGATTACTGGATTCGGAATTTGGCAGGTCGGGATTCATAGGCCACGATTTCACCACAAATCTCCTTCTGAGTCCAGAACAAAAGCATTAAAAAACATGTCTTATATAAGACATAAGATATATATTGACAGGCAACAATTGAGCGCCTAAACTCGCGCCTTAGCAAATATTCAGAGCAACATTTTTTCTGCATTTTTTATCAATCTTGGGTGGCAATGTTCAAGGCACTGGCATAAAGTGCTTCTACCTGCAAACATTGTTCTATCTCAGATGTTGCCTTATATGACCATGTATTATTAACGACCATTATTAACGTTCGTAAGCTGTTGACCTTTTTCATCTGTTTTTCATCTGCTAAAAAACAGATATCTTGATTTTTTATTACTTTGGAGATTGAACATGACTAAAGCACCCATGCGCGTATCCGTCAGTGGCGCAGCTGGACAGATCGGCTATGCCCTGTTATTTCGTATTGCCAATGGCGATATGCTGGGCAAAGACCAGCCGGTGATTCTGCAGTTGCTGGAAATTGCGGATGAAAAAGCACAGAAAGCACTCAAGGGCGTGATGATGGAAATCGACGATTGCGCGTTCCCGCTGCTCGTTGAGATGACCGCACACAGCGATCCGATGACCGCATTTAAAGATATCGATGTTGCCCTGCTGGTTGGCGCCCGTCCGCGTGGCCCCGGCATGGAACGCAAAGATCTGCTGGAAGCCAACGCGCAGATTTTCACGGTTCAGGGTAAAGCGCTCGATGCCGTTGCCAAACGGTCCGTCAAGGTTCTGGTGGTCGGCAATCCTGCCAACACCAATGCTTACATCGCCATGAAATCGGCACCAGGCCTGCCAGCCAAAAACTTCACCGCCATGTTGCGTCTGGATCACAACCGCGCTCTGTCGCAGGTTGCAGCCAAAATCGGCAAGCCGGTAGCTGCCATTGAAAAACTGTGCGTCTGGGGTAACCACTCTCCAACCATGTACGCCGACTACCGTTTCGCAACTGTCGACGGTAAAGCTGTCAAAGACCTGATCAACGATGACGTGTGGAACAAGGACGTGTTCCTGCCGACAGTAGGCAAACGCGGCGCGGCCATTATCGATGCACGCGGCCTGTCCTCTGCTGCTTCGGCAGCCAATGCAGCCATCGATCACGTGCGTGACTGGGTTCTGGGTACCAACGGCAAGTGGACCACCATGGGTATTCCGTCGGATGGTTCCTACGGCATTCCGGAAGGCACCATGTTCGGCTTCCCGGTTACAACCGCGAACGGCGAATACACCATCGTGCAGGGCCTGCCTATCGACGCATTCTCGCAGGAACGCATCAATGTCACGCTCAAGGAATTGTCTGAAGAGCGCGAAGGCGTAAAACACCTGGTTGGATAAAACCAAAAGCAGCAACCGGATGCCTGGCAGCCGGATTGCGATTTGACTGCTGCAACAATATCCGGACCGATCTTTCGGTCCGGATAGTCTAAAAATACCAGTGATGCATCCATCGAACGTATTATTTCAGGACGAACTGTTACCGGTTGCACTGCCCGTGTGCGACCACTACGCCGGCTCGGAAAAGCTGATGCGCAAATCCATGGTTCTGCAACAGGAATCGATGGCGTCTACCAGCACGCTGTTTGACATCACTTTTGACTGCGAAGATGGCGCAGCGTTTGGCAACGAAGCAGCGCACGCACGTCTGATTGCCGAATTGATCGACAGCAGCGACAACAATTTTGGACGCATCGGTGCACGCATCCATCCGGTTGCCAGTGAGTTTTTCAGCGCAGATGTCAAGACCATCTGCAGCAGTACCAGGCTGGCCTATGTCATGATCCCGAAGGTACGCGATGTTGCCGAACTTCAGACCGCCATCAAAGCCATTGCGCTGCAGCGCGATTTTTCAGGTCTGCCCGCCCTGCCGGTGCATGTGCTGATTGAAACGCACGGTGCGCTGGCCGACGTCAGACAGATCGCCGCATTAAAGCAGGTCGAATCACTTTCTTTCGGCATCATGGATTTTGTATCGGCGCACTATGGCGCCATTCCCGGCACAGCCATGAGAACGCCGGGTCAGTTCAGCCATCCGCTGGTCATGCGTGCCAAGCTCGAAATTGCTGCTGCCTGCCATTTGTACGGCAAGGTCGCTTCGCACAACGTTACCACCGAATTCAAGGATACCTCCACCGTTGCCAATGATGCGCAACGCGCCTACAGCGAATGCGGCTATGGGCGCATGTGGAGCATTCATCCGGACCAGATCAAACCGATCATCAAGGCGTTCACGCCACGCAGCTCGGAGCTGCAGGAAGCCGTCAGCATTCTGACTGCAGCACAACAGGCGTCATGGGGACCGATACAGTTGAACGGACGTCTGCATGACCGCGCCAGTTACCGTTATTACTGGATGATTTTAAAACGCGCCAGAACCAATGGTCTGGCATTGACTGAAGCAGCATTGGAATTGATTTAACCTGGAGATCGCCGTGAAATTTTTTGCAATTCGCTGTTCCTTCATTCTCGCTCTGGCCCTGTTCTCGCTTGGCCAGGGGATCTGCGCTGAAAGCACGTCAACGCCAAAAGCGGCAACCGGGTCAGGCGCGATCGACGAAGACGACATGATCCCAGATACCAAAGGGAGCACAACGTTTGAATATCACTGCGACATGAAGGACACGCTCACGATTTACACCAACGGCGACGACGATGACCATATTGCGCTGCGCTGGAAAAACCGCATTTACCGCTTAAAACGGATTGCTACCAGTACCGGGGCAAACCGCTTTGAAAACAAAAAAGTCGGACTGGTCTGGATCGGCATTCCTAGCAAGGGCATGCTGCTGGATTCGAAGCACGGGCAGCAGTTGGCCAATGAATGCAAAACCACCGGCCAGTAACGAATCACGCATTATCTGTCAAAACAAAATTAAGTCAGCACCATTTCATTCACATTATCAGAAGGAAAAATCATGAGCCAGGACGCATTTAAAACGTTAAAGGAATTTACCATTTCAGGCACCAAGAAAGGCAAATTTCATTCCCTGCCAGCACTGGAAAAAAAGCTTGGCACAAAAATTTCCCGTCTGCCGGTGTCAATCCGTATCGTTCTGGAATCGGTTTTGCGTAACTGCGACGGCAAAAAAGTCACTGAAGAACACGTAAAGCAACTGGCCAACTGGGGCGCAAAAGCCGAGCGCAACGATGAAATTCCATTTGTTGTGGCGCGCGTGGTGCTGCAGGATTTCACCGGTGTGCCGTTGCTGGCCGATCTGGCTGCCATGCGTAACGTCGCTGCCAAAATGGGCATCAAAGCCAAGAACATCGAGCCGCTCGTGCCAGTTGACCTGGTGGTGGATCACTCGGTACAGATCGATCATTTCCGTCAAAAGAGTGCGCTTGATCTGAACATGAAGCTGGAATTTTCACGCAACAACGAACGTTACCAGTTCATGAAATGGGGCATGCAGGCGTTTGATACGTTTGGCGTGGTGCCACCGGGCTTTGGTATCGTGCATCAGGTCAATCTGGAATATCTGGCACGCGGCGTGCACAAGACCGCCAAAACCAATGTCTACTACCCTGACACTCTGGTTGGTACCGATTCCCACACCACCATGATTAACGGCATCGGTGTGGTCGGCTGGGGCGTGGGCGGTATTGAGGCCGAAGCCGGCATGCTGGGCCAGCCTGTGTATTTCCTGACACCGGACGTGGTTGGTGTGAATCTGACCGGCCAGCTGCGTGAAGGCGTCACCGCTACCGATCTGGTACTGACCATCACCGAATTGCTCAGAAAGCACAAAGTGGTTGGCAAATTTGTTGAATTCTTTGGTTCTGGCACCAGCACCCTGACCCTGACTGACCGCGCCACCATCGCCAACATGGCTCCTGAATATGGCGCAACCATGGGCTTCTTCCCGGTTGATGATGCCACGATCGATTATTTCAAAGGTACCGGCCGCACCAAAGCCGAGATCGATGCGTTTGCCGCTTACTTCAAGGCGCAGAAACTGTATGGCGTTCCGAAACAGGGCGACATCGATTACACCAGCGAAGTGTCGCTCGATCTGTCCAGCGTTGCGCCATCACTGGCAGGGCCGAAACGTCCGCAGGACCGTATTGAAATCGGCAATGTGAGATCCACGTTCCGCGATCTGTTCTCCAAACCGGTGGCAGAAAACGGCTTTAACAAGAAAGCCGAAGACCTGGAAGCCGTATATGAAAATTCCGACGGCGTAAAAATCAAAAACGGCGATATCCTGATTGCAGCGATTACTTCCTGCACCAACACGTCAAATCCTAGCGTATTGCTGGCTGCCGGTCTGCTGGCGAAAAAAGCCGTGGAAGCCGGCCTGAAAGTATCTCCGCATATCAAAACTTCGCTCGCTCCTGGATCGCGTGTGGTAACCAAATATCTGGAAGCAGCCGGTTTGCTGCCGTATCTGGAAAAACTCGGCTTTGGCGTGGCAGCTTACGGTTGCACAACCTGTATCGGTAACGCTGGTGACCTGACTCCGGCCATGAATGAAGCGATTGTGAAAAACGATATCGTGGCGTCCGCGGTGTTGTCAGGCAACCGCAATTTTGAAGCACGTATCCACGGCAATATCCGCTCCAACTTCCTGGCTTCGCCTCCGCTGGTGGTGGCATATGCCATCGCAGGCAATATCACCAAAGATCTGATGACTGAACCGGTAGGTCGTGTTAAAGGCAAGGATATTTTCCTGGGCGATATCTGGCCAACCAGCGCAGAAATCAACAAGCTGATGAAGTTTGCCATGAATTCTGCCACCTTTAAAACCAACTACGCCGATGTCAAAGGCGCACCTGGCAAGCTGTGGGAAGGCATCAAGGGCGTGGCGGAAGGCGATGTCTACAACTGGCCGCACTCGACCTATATCGCTGAACCACCATTCTTCAATGATTTTGAAATGGTACCAAAAGCGGCAGCAACAACCATCGTTGGTGCGCGTGCTCTCGGTGTGTTCGGCGACTCAATTACCACAGACCATATTTCACCAGCCGGTTCGATTACCGAAACCAGCCCGGCCGGCAAATGGCTGCTCAATAACGGCGTGATCAAGGCGGACTTCAACTCCTACGGTTCACGACGCGGCAATCATGAAATCATGATGCGCGGCACCTTTGCCAATGTGCGTATCAAAAACCGCATGATTCCATTGAAAGCAGACGGCGGTCAGGTTGAAGGCGGCATCACCATCCATCAACCAACCGGCAAGCAGATGGCGATTTACGACGCAGCAATGCAGTACGTCGCGGACGGCGTGCCAACCATGATCTTCGGTGGTGAAGAATACGGTACCGGATCGTCGCGTGACTGGGCGGCCAAGGGTACGCAACTGCTGGGCGTGAAAGCGGTCATCGTACGTTCGTTCGAACGCATCCACCGCTCCAACCTGGTCGGCATGGGTGTACTGCCACTGCAGTTTATCGGTAACGACAGTGTGCAGACTCTGGGCATCACCGGCAAGGAAACCTTTGATCTGAAAGGTCTGGACGGTGAAATCAAACCGCAGCAGAACGCGACACTAGTAATCCATCGTGAAGATGGTTCGACTCAGGAAGTCACAGTGCTGCTGCGTATTGATACGCCGATTGAAGTGGATTACTACAAACACGGCGGCATTTTGCCGTTTGTCCTGCGTCAGCTGTTGGCGGCATGATTTAAATCACTGACCACTGACTTCGGCACTGCAAAAAAAGGGGAGCGATCCCCTTTTTTTTATGGGCAAACGAAAATCAGATCATCCAAAACACTACGTGTTTTTGTCACTATGTCGCTGTGACGTTTTCCATTAGACTCCATCGCCAGTTCAAGGTTACGTTTTTTCTCCAAAATCGAGGACTTCATTACATAGAGGGTTGAAGAAATGCTGATTGCGAAATGTGTATCGACTGAGTCATTCGCCGTTATCCCGGATCTCAGAGCCAGATTCGAAGCCAGAACGAATAATCAGTACAACCTCGGCACCATGACAGGCAAACTGGTTGTGTTTTTTTATGCACTGCTTAACTGTTCCTCGCCGTGGGCCTTTCTGGCAAAACAACAGAATCAGGACCTGCACTATTACGTCACCAATGTCAGCAAATTCCGGGGAGCGCTGTATCAGTTCGAGGCACAATACAAGGCCGGCAGAATTCCTGAAGACGTCAGTTTTCGATTGTCCGATGGCACCGAAATTAATCTAAGGTTGACGATTGCAGCCGGTCAGATCGACCGTCTGTACATCAAAGACGAACGGACCGGAAATTGGGAAACGCTATGTTTGCTGCCTGAGCAGTTTCTGGAAAAAATTGAAAAGGACATTCTGAACAATCCTGATCTATTTGATCCCAGACTGGTCGCGTCTTGCAAACTCAAGCCTGCGTTTGACAATATTGAAGCACTCCAGAAATCGATCTGCAAAGAAAAGATGGAACAAGCGCACAAAGCAGGAAAATTCAACCGGAACGAATTCAATCCTGGCGGCAGTGACGACTTTCAGATTCTACTCACCGCCCCCCTGAACGTGCATGGCAGATATTTCATTGAACATGCCGAGCAGATTGCAGAAAACCTGATTCACAGCGGCTTTTACGGAACGATGCATTCCGATGAAGCAAATTTTAAAAAATACCAGGGTTGCAGCCTGCATATAGCAATTCTGGATTTCATTTCTCAAAACTTGAATCACATTTTGTCTGGAACCATTTCCGGCAATAACGAATCAATGTCCAAAGCGATCCGGTTACTGAATTTAGTACCGCGCAAACATTTACCCGACAGCATTATCGATAAATTGCCTCTGATCGAACACCGCTTTGGCGCGATCAATTTAAAAATTCATCCGTTCGCCAATTAAAAGCAGCAGAAATCCATTTTAAATATTCCGGTTTAGAAACTTCCGTTGCCCAATATAAATTTAATGCAGAAAAAAGTATGAGCTTTTTTTATGTCTTGGATCCTCGCAGCGCCGCGGCATTTTTTGCATCTTCATAGATAAAAACTGATTCATTGCAGGTTCGGCGACCCTGTTTTTAAGGCGAGTTGGGAAGTAAAAGTTATTTATTTATACTTTTTCAAACTTTTCCAACCACGAAACCAGAAGGTCAATATGAAACAGAATTTAATCAAATCAGGCGTCGTCATTTCGTTGACATTTGCATTAAGCGCCTGTGTCGTTACCCCGGTAGCCCCCGTCCATTATTACCGTGTTGCCAGCGTGCCAGCGCCAACCTATACAACAGCGCAGACTGTTACCCAGGTTTCCAGCGTTACCACTCCTGCTGCCCCGACAGCATCTGCCGCACCGACCACAACAACGACCACCACTTATCAGCAACCGGTAGTGATGCAGGCCGCGCCGGTCTATGTTGCGCCAGCACCAGTTTATGTTCGTCCGGCACCGGTATTGGTTGTGCGCCCTGCGCCTTACTACTATCCGGCTCCTTATTATTACCGTTCAAGGATTTATTTCTGATGTTTACCAGCGAAATTGATACGCATTGTCAGATCAATGCACCTGAATCCAAATCGTGGAACATTTTCAAAAGTGAGGACAACAGCATGAACCATTCAACTGCGACAGCAACTGCAAGCCACAGTCCATTAAAGTGGCTGTGGATCCTGCCGGTCCTCGTAACGATTTCGACCATTTTGCTGGCCACTGGTTGTCTTGCCGGAACAAAGCCCGAACAGGCCGCACCGGAATTTGATCAACGGACTCATACCGTTGTGATTGAAGCAGCGCGGATGACCGCACAGGAAAAACTGAATTTTGATCTTGAAATGGCACAAGAACCAGTAATGTAGGCTGACAGTGCGACTCGTGGACTGCCTGCGCAGCCTGATCAACCTGGCAAAATTTTTTGTTGCATTTTTTTCTGTACAAAAATTAACTTTGCCAAATAGTAAACATGGGTATAATGTCTAGCCTGTTAAACAATGACAGGTTCCGCCGTCTTCAATAATTCAGGCTAAACCTTATCAGGTGCAGCCTGACTTCAATCCGGTAACTATCATCACCATTGAGACCAAAATGAAAAATCCCTACACAGCGCAATCCAGATTTAAAACTGAAATATTTTTAAGCCTGCTGACACTGATTCTGATCGCTGCCATGTGTCTGGCATTCCAACATCATGTAGTGAAAAAATTGGCCCTGTCCAAAGCCGAGGTTCATCCGGTACATCACATCATCGTGACCGGCAAGCCCATGACGGCCAGCGAGAAACTGGCTTTTGATCGTGAACCACAACCCATTATTTCTGAAGAATTGACTGATAAAACCAAGGTTCGCGGTGATTGAAGCTTTATGGCTTTGCCGACTCACTTACCGTAAGCCCATCCGCTCGCGGTGCGCTGGTTGCCATCTCCGGCGGCCAGCGTTGTTGCGGTTAGTCGGTTCATCACCGCTTTGACCAATTAAAAACGGAAACAAAATTGTTTACCACCGGACTCAACGTCATTCTCGATCATTCTGGAAAATTGTCCGTCGCAGCAGGAATAAAAAGCACAGTTCTGGAAAACTACAGCACTGCAAATTGGCTGCAAAAAATCGCGTGTTTCTTTTCTGCTTTGGCAAAAGGAAAATCTGTCAGCGCATATCTTCAGGGCAAGGCTGAAAATGAACTGCAGGCATTTATCCAATGCATCGGTCTTATCCGGAAAGCCTTATGCGAAAGCGACCAGAACGTTCGTTTGAATCTGCCTGATGGTTCAACAATTGAGATGGAATTTTACTCACTCAGGTCTGACGGCTTTGAGGTACTTGTCGATGAGAATGAAAGCGAATCAGAAGAACTGCTGTGGGTAAAAAATTGCCAGCAGGACGAATGGACAACCTTCCCATTTTCAAAATCCAGACTCCTCGAACTGATCGATGCCGAAATTGCCGAACATCCCGCTACCTATACGGCTGATCTGGAATTGGTTGCGGCGTGCAAAGTAGAACATTGGTATCGAAAATCGACCGAACAGTTTTCCGAATTTACCAGTAAGGGAGAATTGAAAGAGCCCGATGCAATTTTCGACCATTTACTCAACCCTTCCAATACCGGATTTCATACAAATATTCTGGAGATTCAACAGAGCTTGCTTGAGTCTGGCGCCTATAACGGAAAAACCAGTCAATACACGATCCAGCTACAGGCCAGGCATCAGGCCCGACTGGAAACCGCAGTATCAATATTCATCAATGAACAGATCGATTTACTCGTTTATCAGGGCGTGACAGAAGAAAATTTCCACGCGGTGTCCACCGCCCTGAAATTAATTTCGGATAATTATGCGGTAATACACGGCATTAATCGGGAGCTGACTACCAAAATCAAGCTGCTGCAGTCACATTACGGCCAACAGAATTTAGCCCATCTGCCCATTGGAATAAAACAAAAGGCATTATCGAAATCAATTGCTGATCAGGTGGAAAAAGAAGGGCTGACGGATAAAAACCGCAATGAATACCATACCATTCACATGTTGCTGTTGAGATCGGCTATTGAAAAAGTGGTCAGGGAAGGACTGACTGACGAGAACAAAGATGAATTTCGCAGCGCCAGGGAATCAATTGATGCATTACCTCAAAGTCCAGACACGGCGCTCCTGAAAACAATCGTGTCCGAATGTCTTCAGAAGAATGCTGTTACCCAGCAGCGGCGTTTTATTTAAGCAGTACCGCCCACAGTAATGCCATCGAGCCGCAGGGTTGGCTGACCTACCCCAACCGGTACGCTCTGACCTTCCTTGCCGCACACGCCGACACCGGAATCGAGTCGCAGGTCGGTGCCGATCATGCTTACACGGTTCAATACGTCCGGACCGTTACCGATCAGCGTTGCTCCCTTGACCGGGTACGTTACTTTACCGTTTTCGATCATATAGGCTTCACTGGCGGAAAAAACAAATTTGCCGTTCGTGATATCAACCTGACCGCCCCCGAAATTGACTGCATATAATCCGTTTTTCACCGATGCCAGAATTTCTGCCGGATCTTTATCACCGGCCAGCATATAGGTATTGGTCATGCGCGGCATGGGCAGATGAGCGAACGATTCGCGGCGTGCGTTGCCCGTTACCGGCATTTTCATCAGGCGCGCATTCATGGTGTCCTGGATATAGCCCTTCAGAATCCCGTTTTCGATCAGTGTAGTGCACTGGGTCGGATTGCCTTCATCATCCATGGAGAGGGAACCGCGCCGGTTCGGCAGGGTTCCGTCATCAACCACGGTTACACCGGCTGCAGCCACCTTTTGTCCCAGCCGCCCTGAAAACGCACTCGAACCCTTGCGGTTAAAGTCGCCTTCCAATCCATGCCCGATCGCTTCATGCAGCAAAACGCCCGGCCATCCGGGTCCAAGTACCACCGTCATGGGACCGGCCGGCGCCGGACGGGCTTCCAGATTGATGAGGGCACTGGCAACGGCTTCATCGACATACTGATCCAGTAACGCATCTGAAAAATAAGCGTAGTTATAACGTCCGCCACCGCCCGATGAGCCCATCTCGCGCCGTCCGTTCTGCTCCACGATCACCGTCACCGACACGCGCACCAGGGGCCGCACATCGCCTGCGACGACACCGTCACTGCGTGCTACCAGCACCACGTCATATTCACCGGCCAGACCGGCCATTACCTGTTTAACACGCGGATCTTTGGCGCGCGCCAGTTTCTCTACTTTTTCCAGCAACTGCACTTTGGCCAGCGAGTCCATTGATGTCAGCGGATCATGCGGCTGATACAGAGCACGTCCCATGTGCGGATACATGTTGGAGCTGATTTTGACTTTACCCTGACCGTAGCGTGCAATGGTGCGGGTGGCAGCAGCGGCTTCCTGCAGGGCCGACAGGGAAATATCATCCGAATACGCAAACGCGGTTTTGTCACCCGAAATGGCGCGGATGCCCACGCCCTGATCAATATTGAAACTGCCGGTTTTGACGATGCCTTCTTCCAGAGACCAGCCTTCACTTTTGGTAAACTGAAAATACAGATCGGCATAATCCACCTTGTGCGAAAACATGCTGCCCAGAGTGTTCGTGAGCGCAATGTCATCGAGTCCGAAAGGAGTCAACAGTATGCTGCGGGCCAGTGCCAGATTGGTTGAATTCATAGTGATCTTAATATTGGGTTAATGTGAAATCCGCCAGACTGTTTATGGCAGTCTGCGGTGTTGCAGCGCCGGCAGATTGCGCCGCACTTCCTGTATCAGTTGCATGTCGATTGTCCCGGCTGCATATCCCTCACCATCCGGCAGTACATCGACTATTTTTCCCCACGGATCAATCAGCATGCTGTGCCCCCACGTATGGCGTCCGTTCGGATGATGACCACTTTGCCCTGCAGCCAGTACATAACACTGGTTTTCGATGGCGCGCGCGCGCAGCAGAATTTCCCAATGGACCGAACCGGTAGTGTAAGTAAATGCGGCCGGGACCACCAGCAAATCCATCGCACCAAAGGACCGATACAGTTCGGGAAAGCGCAGATCATAGCAGATCGACAGTCCGACTTTACAATCGCCAGTACTGAAGCTGACCGGCTCGGTTCCAGCCGTAATGCTTTGCGACTCCTGATAGGATTCAGCTCCTTTGGTAAATCCAAACAGGTGGATCTTGTCGTAGCGGGCAATTTGCCGACCTTCCGGATCAAACACCAAGGTGCTGTTATACACCTTGTCCGGTTCCGGTGCAGTCAACGGTATGGTACCGCCGATCAGATAAATACCGTACTGTCTGGCCTGATCAGACAAAAAGTCGGTCATCAGCTTTGCATCGGCACTTTGGGCCAGACGGGTCTTATCCTGCTCATGCATGCCCATGATCGGCCAGTATTCCGGCAGCAGCAGCAAACCGGCTTTGGATTGTACCGCTGCGCGGATCAGCCGAGTGGCCGTGGCAATATTGTCCTGTAGTACCGGACCGGAAGTCATTTGCAGGGCTGCTACTTTCATGTTCACATCCATCCTTGCAGGTTCAAATTGGTTTTTTTAACGCAACTGTATTACAGCTTGACCACATTCGGTTCTTTCCAGGGTCCGGTCACCTGGTATTCAAAGGTAAACGCCTTCATCAGGGGTGCCCTTAAAAACAGTTGCGCCAGAAAGGTACCGAGCCCGATGACCGGATTGACTGCCAGACCATACACGATCGACGCCGCGCCAGCGTTCACTTCCGGCACCACCACCACATGCAGGTTCTGGGTTTCTCCAGCGATGTCCGCAGTACCGCTTAACAGCACCGTAGCGGACACGCTGCGCATTTTCAGGTTATCGGTATTCAATACACCTTTTTCGATCAACGCGTCGCCCGTAATGCCGTCAAAAGCAAACCCTTCAGAAAATACGTCACGAAAATCCAGCATCAGTCTGCGCGGCAATGCCTGCAGATTCAGTACCGCCAGCAATTTCGCAGCACCCGGCTCGACCTTCAGGAACTGACCGCTTTGCAAATCGAGCTGAATTTTTCCCGACAGGGTCGGCACATCCAGCGAATAAGGTGACCCGGCCCAGCTTACATCACCAGTCAGTTTGCCCTTGCCGCCGACAATGACACGCGCATAGTCAAACCGTTCCAGCATCTTGCCGGCATTATAGAGATCAAGCTGATATTTCAGTGAGGTCTGACTCCGGGGTCGCGAGTTACTGCGCACCGGAGCGGTAGTCCATTTGCCTTGGGCGCTTAGTTCCCCGTCGGGATTAATCAGATTTAATTTTTCAATTTGCCATTCATTGCCGGACTGGTCGCCGGGCGCACTGACATTTTTAGCCAGCAACTCCAGCCTGCCCAGTTTCTTTCCAAACAGTTCCATGTTATCGGCAATGACATCCAGGCCCGGAATACTGGTATGGATATTTTTGTTCTGCAACAGATCAACCACGTCGCTGCCAGCCGATTCCGGAATGATCAGTGAACTCAGCCGTGCAGTTGCGTTGCCCAGTCCGTGATCGGTGTTATTCCAGGTCAGGTATCCGGTGATCTGTCTGGAATCAATATTGGCCTGCCAGACACCGTTATTGCGAGATGCGCCAAATACCACCTGATCAAGTTTTTTACCCATCAAAGTCAGTTCGGTTGAACGGGCCGCAATTTCATCGAGTTCCAGATACTGCGCCAGATCGATTTCAGCACGGGCACTTTCGACCAGTTTAGATTCGGAAACTTTAGTCGGTTCCCCCGCCGCTGATTTGTCAGGCAGGAGCGCCTGCAATTCTTCAATATTCAGACTGGCCAGCTCAAAATAGGCGGACAACCCGCTGTCGGGCATCGGCGCCGGAACATTGATGCCGATTCCTCCGCTAACCACCCGCTTCGGACTGTTTTCCGAATTTTTTTGCAACAGATAACGCGCATTCAGCATTTTTCCGACAGCCAGTTTGATTTCATTCTGCTCCACTGCTCTGGTATTTGTTGCAGCAATGAGCGCTGGTGCCATGGCGGTCATTTCAAAATGCAGCGGCATGGTTTCAGTCATGGCTTTATTGAGCGGCACGGGCAGACGCAGGGCCATACCCTGCAATGAAGAATCGACCCAGATTTCAGTCTGTTTGTTCTTGACCTGAATAATGGACGAAAACGATGCCGTTCCGTCGATGCGCGCCAGCAGACGTTTCAATTCTGCCTGAGGGTATGCCTTGCGCACGCCCTCACCTGTCATCTGTCCGTCGGCTTTAATTCTGATTACGCCATCTTTTTGTGTGCCGCCGATGACACCAATCGTGCCGCCCAAAAATCCGCCTCTCAATCCGTTCAGGGACAGGCCTCGTTCATTGAAGTCGATATGTCCGCCCACTTGGGTGAGCAGGGGCAAATTGCGAATCAGTGCAATATCGTTGCCAGCCAGCTGGACCGACCCGGTTACCTTGGAATCCTGCATATGAAACAGCGGCAAATCCAGCTTGAGCTTTAATTTGAGATTGCCGCTGGCTTTGGTATCCTGGGTAAAATAGCCGATCCATTCAAGTACCGGAGACAGGCTCAAATAACGCAGCATGCCCTGTGCGGATCCGCCGGCAGTGCCGTCGATAATCAGTTTTGCATCGGCACTGAGCAAATCCGGTATGACTGCTTTGACTTTGGCGACCGGCACACCGGCAGTTTCACCGCTGTCGGCATCGATTTCCATGCTCTCCCGGTCGAAAATGATTTTTCCCTGAATCTTGCTCAGTTCCGGCCAGTACGGATTGACGTTATCTTTACCCAGTACACCCGGCAGATAATTGATTTTTCCGTCTATGATTTTTCCGTTGACGTAAAAAATATTCTGGTCGAGCAAGCCCTTTTTAACAAACGGAAAATCGTTCAGATTTCCCTTGATGCGTACACTGACATCATCCAGCACGCCCTCCTCGACCCCGCCGGTCAGCCAGTTATGCAAATCTGGAGAAATTACCCGAGGTAAAAATTGATTGAGTTTTTGCACATTGAAATGTCTGATGGAGCCACTCAGGTCCAGCACGCCCGGATTCTGGGATTTATTCTGACTGATCGTCATCAGATGCGTGCCGGAAAAATGCGCCTGCATATCCTGTTGGGTCAGATCAAGTCTGGCCAGATTCACCTGTAACTGATCGTGACTTTTGAATTCCCAGTTGGCCTGCATGTCAACACGCTCAAACTGCATTTCCGGTTCAGAAAAATAATCCGACAGTTGCAACACCAGTTTGTCTGATCCGATCTGTACCGTTCCTTTCTTTTCATTGCTGTCGATCGATCCGGACAGATGGGCAAAGCCGGGCAATGCAGGCAATGCAGGCAATGCAGGCACCGCATTCGCACCGCTTTCAGCGAGTCTGGCCGCCAGCGGCTTCATGGTCAGATTTGAAAAACCGCCCTTGACCTCGTAATGCTCGAACCTGGGATAGGCGCCCTGCAGTTTGATGGAAAAGTCGGATAACTGACCGGCCGGCTCAAAATTTTTCAGCATCGCGCCATATTCTTTGGGCATGGGGAAATGCTCGATCAGATTGGCCAGCACATTCAGATCCAGAAACTTTGCTGAAATCTGCAACTGCTGTGCACCCGCCCTGCTGGCCGGCAGATATTTTTCGGTCAGATTGGTCGGCGGCAGGCGCATACCGGCGCGTGTTTCAAATGTGAAGTTGGTCAGCGAAATCTGATGGCCGCTTTCAGCGTCGGTGTTTTTCGTTTGTCCACGCAACAATGGAATGCCCGGCGTGGCAATTTCCTGAGCCGAAATCCGTCCGGATACACTGACCAGATCGAGAGCCTGCAAGTCGCTGCGCAACTGAGTTTTGACGTCGGACAGTTTCAGATCGGCGGTAAAGTCGGCGATGTGGGCCTGATCAAAAGTCAGCCAGGCCCGCACTGATCCCACGCCCTGCTCCAAGTCCAAAGGATAATCCAGATAACTTTTCCAGGCCGCCAGATCGGTTTTGGAAAAGTCAGCGTAAATCTGCCCGCTCCACTGCCGGTAATCAGAGATATTTTCACTGAATGGCTGATGTGAAAAATGTGCCCGTATATCAAGCGGACCGGCCAGATTGTCGGGCGGGTTGGCCGTGAATGAAAATTTATGTTGCTGCCACTGGTTCTGCATCACGAAATTCACATTTGACAGTGTGAGCAAAGGAGCACCGCGCTGCAGATCAGTCCAGCGCACCAGACCGTTTTTGATATTGACCTGGCGCTGAATAAGCAACCAGTTCAGTCCGCGCGCGTCGCTTTTCTGGGACGGGTCCATCTCCAACCCGGCAACATAAATTTTCCCGTCGGCGCTACGCTGCAATTCCAGCTCGGGTTGATTGATTTCCAAATTATAAAAACGCACCTGCCCCATGAATACCGATATCCAGGACACGGTTGCATTCACACTTGGCAGTACCAGGGCATTATTACCCTTCTGATCATGGATGGTAACCTGCTGCAGTTGCAGGTTGGGTCGCAGCCCTTCCCAGGATGCAGAGATCCGTTCAATACTCACCGGACGTCCTACGGCATTCCCAAGTACCTGTTCGATATCTGGTTTGTAGTTACCTATATTGGGCAGCATCAGATAACGCAAAACCAGACACAGAATACAGAACAGCAGGTAAATCAGCACCAGCAGCTTTACACAGAAACCCAGTACGTGATGGGTCAGTAAGTTCAATCGGGTATAGGCACGCTGCAGCCAATGCCAGCGCTCGGCATACGGGTGGGTGTCGTGATCTGACTTTGCTGCAGGGGTATTACGTAAATCTAAAGTCATCTGATTGGTCCGACAACGGCAATTGAACAACATTGCCACATAAGTTGCACAAATTGCATATATTAGTTTTAATTAAAATTTATTTTAATGATTTGACCTGGTTAGCTTTAATATCTCCACTCAGAAACAGCGCTGCTGGCAACGCATGTTGAATGGTCAAATCAAAACAATCCGGTAAAGCATGAATCCACACACCCAGAACGCTCAACTAAAGCGCATTAACACATCACGATTCTTCGCCCGCTGGATGCAGGCCGGTACCGGGATTCTGCCTTCCCGTGCCGATCAAATCCGGGAACTAGCCGGATTATCCTTGACCACAGCGACTTTTGCGAACTTTTTACAAAAAGAAATCAATTTTCCGCTACAAAGCGGTAAATCAGTTGCTTTGAGCCTGCCGCATGCATTACGTCGCCTCAGAAATCTGGTGGTATGTACGTTGATCGAAAAAGATTTGACCGGCTCTGCAGATCTGAATGAAGTTGTCACCGTCATGAGCAGTTTTGCCGATTTTGCCGTCAACACGGTTCTGGACGCACTGACCCTGGAGCTGCAGGCGCTGTACGGCGTACCAGTCTCCGAGGTCAGCGGCGAACAGCAGCAACTGATCGTCTTGGGCATGGGGAAACTGGGCGGCAAAGAACTCAATATTTCTTCCGATATCGATCTGATTTTCATCTACGCCGAAGATGGTGAAACCACAGCCCAGGCCGGTCAGAAAAGCCTTTCCAATCATGAGTATTTCAGCCGGCTGGGGAAAAAACTGATTGCGGCCATTTCTGAAATCGGGGAAGACGGGTTCACCTTCCGGGTCGATATGGCGCTGCGCCCGAACGGCGTTTCAGGACCGCTGGTAGCCAGCTTTGGCATGCTGGAAGAATACCTGATGGTGCAGGGTCGCGAATGGGAACGCTACGCCTGGGTTAAGGCTCGGCCCATTACCGGATTTCCCGGCCAGATCGCCGCCCTGGAAAAAATCGTGCAACCCTTTGTGTACCGACGCTATCTGGATTTTTCTGTCATCGATTCACTGCGCGCCATGCACGGCCAGATCCGTGCCGAAGTGCTGCGCCAGGAAACCCGTCACCCGGAGCGCGCCAACAATGTCAAACTGGGACGTGGCGGCATTCGTGAAATAGAATTTCTGACGCAGGTTTTTCAGCTCATTCGCGGCGGACGCGAACCGCAGTTGCGGCACCGGTCGACCAGAAAAACACTCGCAGCGCTGGCCCGGCTGTCCATTATGGAACACGGCATTGTTGATCAGTTGCTGGCCTCTTACATTTTTCTGCGCAATCTGGAACACCGGCTGCAATATCTGGATGACGCGCAAACCCACAGCATGCCGGCCAACCCGGCGGATGGCGAACTCGTCGCGCAGATGATGGGTTATGCCGATCTGGCGACCCTGAATATCGATCTGGCTGCACACCGGGCCTTTGTGGCGCATCAGTTCGACATCATCTTTGGCGCCAAAGTCAGCGACGTGCCTGAGTCCAGCGCCAATTTTTCAGATACAGAAAATCTGGACGTGATGTTGCCGATCCTGAACCGCCTGGCAATTGGCCAGCCCGAACAGGCAGCGCAGATTATCATGCGCAGCCTGCAGGCGCCACGCCTGCGCTCGCTGTCCGAAGCCACCAAAAACAAGTGCATGATGCTGCTCAACCGGTCTTTGGTAATGATTGCCGAGCTGAGCGACCTGCACTGCGAAACTCTGCAGCGTTTTCTGGATTTGCTCGAAGCCATCGTGCGGCGCACTTCCTACCTGTCGTTGCTGATCGAATATCCGCAATCGCTGCAACGCCTGATTCGCATGATGCACTCCAGCGACTGGGCCGCACGTTATCTGATCCGCCATCCGATACTGCTGGACGAACTGCTTGATGTCGCCACCCTGCATCAGGCACCGGACTGGAGCGCCTTTGCCGCTGATCTGGACCAGCAGTTGCAGCTGCATGCGTTGGATACCGAACACCAGCTCGACACCCTGCGCGAAATGCATCATGCGCAGCTGTTCCGGCTGCTGGCCCAGGATCTGGAAGGGATGCTGACTGTTGAAACACTGGCTGACCAGTTATCGCAGCTCGCTGACATCATGGTCGCGGCCACGGTCGGCGCGGTCTGGAAAACCATCCAGCAGCGCCACCGCGAAACCCCGCTGTTTTCGGTGGTGGCGTACGGAAAACTGGGGGGCAAGGAACTGGGTTACGCCTCCGATCTGGATCTGGTGTTTATCTATGACGACGATGATCAGGAAGCCCCGGCGCATTACGCCCGACTGGCGCAGCGTTTCATCACCTGGATGACCACGCCGACACCGTCCGGCATCCTGTTTGACATCGACATTGCACTGCGACCTGACGGTGCTTCCGGGCTGATGGTTTCTTCGATCCAGGCATTTGAACGCTACCAGACCCAGTCGGCCTGGGCCTGGGAACATCAGGCCCTGACCCGCGCGCGCTGCTGCACCGGCCCGGTCGAACTGGTGCAAAAATTTGACGCGTTGCGCCAGCAGATTTTATGTCAGCAGCGCGATCCGGAAAAACTGAAACTCGATGTGCTGGACATGCGCAAAAAAATGAGCGCAGCCCATCCGGAGCGGGCCGACAAATTCGATCTGAAACACGATCCGGGCGGCATGATCGATATCGAATTCATGGTGCAATATCTGGTCCTGCTCCATGCCCACACCTATCCGCAGTTGTGCGACAACTACGGCAATATTGCACTGCTCATTACCTGTGGTGAGCTTGGTCTGATTCCGGTTGAACAGGCCAGACAGGTCGCCGATACTTACCGCCACTGGCGCCGGTTGCAGCACATGGGTCGGTTGCAGGGTATCGATTCGGCTTATGCAGATCCGGAAATTACCGGTGAAGAAGCCAACCGGGTGATCCTGTTATGGTCATTGCTTTTTGAGTAGTCTGGACTACAATCGAAACCTCATCCTTCATTAACTTTCTCGCCATGCCACGATTTTTTTATCCCTCCGAACTGCACATTGGTGCCACCGTCGATCTGCCTGAAGCGGTTGCCCATCACTGCCAGGTGCTGCGTTTGCAGATCGGCGCTCAGGTCGAACTGTTTAACGGCAGCGGCGGTTCCTTCGTTGCCAGCCTGGTTTCCATGGAAAAAAAACGGGTTTGTGCCGAAATAAAAACCTTTGATCCGGCAGAGGTTGAACTGCCCTACAGTCTGACTCTGGCTCAGGCGCTGCCCGAAGCCGGCAAACTGGATTGGATAATTGAAAAAGCAGTCGAACTGGGTGCGGCCGGATTTCAGCCGCTGGTGGCACAACGCTGCGTGACGCGCTTATCCGTTGAGCGTGCCGAAAAACGTCGTGCGCACTGGCAGGGCATCATCAACTCGGCCAGTGAACAGTGCGGGCGCAACCGGCTGGCGCAACTGGGTAACATTAGCGACTTCAAACCATGGATTGCCCAGCAGGATCTGCATCGTCGCATTCTGCTCAGCCCAAGCGCAGAACAGTCGCTGGCGGACTGGGCGCATCATCATCCGGCGCAGGCGCTCACGCTGATCATCGGTCCGGAAGGCGGCCTGACCGATCAGGAATGTCAGCTTGCCATTGGCCACGGTGCCATCCCACTGTCGATGGGCCCGAGGATTTTACGCACTGAAACCGCCGGTCTGGCGGCCATTTCGACCATCAATGCGCACTGGGGTGGCTTGTAATTGTTGCAAAACCCCTAATTCCCAGCAAGTTTTCCGTCAGGTAAGAGGGCAAAACCCTTTATAATCTTACGTTTTGCACTCTGTACTGACTACCAGGCCAACAGCACGAATGAAGGTATTTCGCGGACTCTCTCACGCCATTCCAACCAGCCCATGCGCACTCACCATAGGCAACTTTGATGGCGTTCATCTAGGACATCAGGCCCTGCTGACGCAAGTGCGCCAGGCCGCCGACCGCCTCAAACTGGCCGCGGCGGTAATGACGTTCGAGCCGCATCCTCGTGAATTTTTCGCAATGCGCGCCGGTGATCCTTCCAAAGCACCCACCCGCATTTCCAACCTGCGCGACAACATGCACGCCATGGCGCTGGCCGGCATGGACCACATCATCGTCGAACATTTCAATGCCACTTTTGCCGCTCAGTCACCCTGGGAATTTATCGAAAAGGTATTGGTACAGGGCTTGCACGTGAAGTGGCTGATGGTGGGTGAAGATTTCTGCTTTGGCGCCAGACGTGCCGGCAATGTCGAACTGCTCAGGCAGGCCGGAGCCCAGTTCGGATTTGAAGTATCCACGCTGCCAACCGTGACCAGCGCAGGAACACGAATTTCATCATCCGCAGTACGCGAAGCGCTCGCGCGCGGCGATTTTGCGCAAACCCTGGCGCTGATCGGCCATCCTTACACCGTTTCCGGCCATGTCATCTACGGCCAGCAACTGGGGCGCAGCATCGGCTTTCCCACCATCAATCTGCGTCTGGTACACCAGCGTCCTGCCGCGCACGGCGTGTTTGTTGTGCAGGTGCACGGACTCTCAGAGCAGCCTTTGCCTGCGGTAGCCTCACTGGGCGTGCGACCGACCGTTGAAGATGCCGGCCGGGTTTTGCTGGAAACCCATGTCTTCGATTTTCAGGAAAACTGCTACGGCAAACTGGTGCAGATCGAGTTTTTGCACAAGATCCGCGACGAAATGAAGTTTCCCGATTTGGCCAGCATGACCGCCGCCATACACAATGATGCCGAGTTTGCAAGCGCCTGGTTCAGGCAGCACGGCATCAGCACGGTTCCGTTACGTGCCAATTCCGCTACCGACCGAATTTGACTGCAACGCAGCCGCAGCCAGCACCCCTTTAAATTGAACGCAATAGAGAAGAACGCACCATGTCCAAAGAAAAACCGAGCAAATCGAATTACCCCGTCAACATGACCGAAACCGCCTTTCCGATGCGCGGCGATCTGGCCAAGCGCGAACCGCAGTGGGTTCAGGAATGGCAGGACAAACAGATTTACCAGCGGATTCGCAAAGCGTCCCTCGGACGTCCGACTTTTATCCTGCATGACGGCCCGCCGTATGCCAATGGTGAGATCCATCTGGGACACGCCGTCAATAAAATTCTCAAAGACATGATCATCAAGGCCCGCACGCTGGCCGGCTTTGACGCGCCGTATGTACCGGGCTGGGACTGTCACGGCATGCCGATCGAGATCCAGATCGAAAAACAGTATGGCAAAAATCTGCCGGTGGCCGAAGTGCAGACCAAGGCGCGCGCCTATGCCGAAACCCAGATTGACAAACAGCGTATCGATTTCAAACGACTTGGTGTTTTGGGTGAGTGGGATAATCCGTACAAGACTATGGCATTCGGCAATGAGGCCGATGAATTGCGCGCACTCGGCACCATCCTTGACAAAGGGTACGTGTACCGCGGATTAAAGCCTGTCAACTGGTGTTTTGACTGCGGCTCGGCATTGGCCGAAGCGGAAGTTGAATATCAGGACAAACGTGACCCATCCATCGATGTCGGTTTTCCGTTTTTGCAGCACGATAAAATCGCCGCGGCTTTTGGACTGGACCAGTTGCCGCTCCAGCATGGCTATTGCGTCATCTGGACTACCACACCCTGGACCATTCCTTCCAATCAGGCGTTGAATGTTCATCCCGACATCACCTACGCACTGGTGCAGACCGTACGCGACGGCACACCGACCCTGCTGATACTGGCACAGGATCTGGTGAAGGCGTCACTGGAAAACTACGGTCTGCAAGGACAGATCCTGGCGACCTGCCCGGGCTCTGCACTGGCCATGATCGAATTCAAACATCCGCTGGCTGCCATGGACCCGGGCTACGACCGCGTCTCCCCTGTCTACCCCGGCGACTACGTGTCGATAGACACCGGAACCGGCATAGTGCACTCGGCGCCGGCGTACGGCATTGAAGATTACAACTCGTGTAAAGCGCACGGCATGAAGGACGACCACATCATCAGTCCGGTCATGGGTGATGGCAAATACGCTTCGTGGCTGCCATTCTTTGGCGGCATGACGATCTGGGAAGCATCCCGGCCGATCTGCGACAAGCTCAAGGAAGCCGGCACTCTGTTCAAACTGGTCATGTTTGATCACAGCTACATGCATTGCTGGCGCCATAAAACCCCGATCGTGTATCGCGCCACGTCACAGTGGTTTGCGCGCATGGATGTTACGTCCAAAGACGGGCTCGCCTCGTTACGTACCACCGCGCTGGCCGGCATTGAAGCCACCACATTTTATCCAGCCTGGGGCAAGGCCCGTCTGGAAGGCATGATCGCCAACCGGCCTGACTGGACGCTGTCACGCCAGCGCCAGTGGGGCGTGCCGATGGCCTTTTTCCTGCATAAGGAAACCGGGCAGTTACATCCGCGCACCGGCGAATTGCTGGAACTGATCGCGCAGCGCGTCGAAAAGGAAGGCATCGAAGTCTGGCAGTCAATCGAACCAGCCGATCTGCTCGGTGATGAAGCTGCCATGTATGTCAAAAACAAGGACACGCTGGATGTCTGGTTTGATTCGGGCTGTACGCACCAGACGGTGTTGCGCGGCTCACATCCGGCCCCCTTCCCGGCCGATCTGTATCTGGAAGGTTCCGACCAGCATCGCGGCTGGTTCCATTCATCGCTGCTCACCTCCAGCATGCTCAATCGCTGCGCACCCTACAAGGCACTGCTCACGCACGGCTTTGTGGTGGATGGCGAAGGACGCAAAATGTCCAAGTCGCTCGGTAATGGTGTCGATCCGCAAACCATCTTCAATACGTTGGGTGCCGACATCTTGCGCCTGTGGGTGGCGTCGTCCGATTATTCCGGCGAAATCACCATTTCCGATGAAATTTTGAAACGTGTCACCGAATCGTACCGCCGCATCCGCAATACGCTGCGCTTTTTGCTGGCCAACACGTCGGACTTTGATGCGTCGAAAAATCTGGTTGCCGTTGCCGACATGCTGGAGATCGATCGCTATGCAGTAGCCAATATGCAGATTCTGCAGGATGATGTCCTGGCGCATTATCAACTGTTTGAATTTCATCCGGTAATTGCGCGACTGCAGGGTTTCTGTTCGGAAGACCTGGGCGGTTTCTATCTGGATATTCTGAAAGACCGTTTGTATACCAGTGGCGTCGATTCCCCGGCGCGCCGCTCGGCTCAAAGCGCCTTGTGGTACATCGCGCAGTCGCTGATCCGCCTGATGGCACCGACGCTGTCCTTTACGGCAGAAGAAGCCTGGAAATTCTTTGCCAGCAGCGCTGACTATGCGCACAGTGACGACACCATCTTCACGCAATTGTTTTACGTCCTGCCCGAAGTTGCCGATGCAGCGACATTACTGGATAAATACAGCACGTTGCGCAATATCCGTCTGGATGTCACCAAACAGCTCGAAGAAACACGGGTAGCAGGCAAGATCGGCGCAGCCCTGCAGGCGGAAATCACCATTCGTGCCACTGCCGACAAATTTGCGCTGCTCAACAGTTTGGGTGACGACCTGAAATTCATTTTCATCACCTCCGCTGCAACTGTGGAACTGGTGAACTCGGTCGAAGAAGAAGCGGTGCTGGTCAACGCGTCGCCCTATGTCAAATGTGAGCGCTGCTGGCATTACCGTGCCGATGTAGGCTATTCTGCGGCACATGCCGGATTATGCAAACGCTGTGTTGAAAATCTGTATGAAAACGGCGAAGTGCGCCGCTTTGCGTAAGAAGTGCAGGCTGATTAAATTTAACTCTGGAACAGATTCAACTTATGGCTACAAAAAAAAATGCAGGCTCAGGCAGTATGCTTCCTTACCTGGGAATTTCTGCCATTGTGATTTTGCTGGATCAACTCTCCAAAATCACCATGACAAAATTATTCACGTATGGTGAATCCATGCCGGTGACCAGTTTTTTCAATCTGGTGCTGGCCTACAACCCGGGCGCGGCATTCAGTTTTCTGGCCAATGAATCCGGCTGGCAGCGTCATTTATTTACCGGCATCGGCATTTGTGCAGCGCTCTACATCATGTTCCTGATTAAAAACAACAGCAGCCAGCGCCTGTTTTGCTGGGCATTGGCGCTGATACTGGGCGGCGCGATCGGCAATGTAATCGACCGCGTCATGTACGGTCATGTAATCGACTTTCTGGATTTTTATTATCGGCAAAGCCACTTCGCGGCCTTCAATCTGGCTGACAGCGCCATCTGTCTGGGCGCGACCTTGTTTATCCTGGATGAATTGCGTAGAGTGAAAAATAAATAATCAATGCCTGAGGAAACCATGGATCCGCTAAAAGGAAAACACATACTGCTGGGACTCACAGGTGGCATCGCCTGTTATAAATCCGCCGAGTTGTGTCGTGAACTGATCCGGCACGAAGCCACAGTACAGGTGGTAATGACAGAGGGTGCCTGTCAGTTCATGACACCGGTCACGATGCAGGCGTTATCGGGCAATACGGTCTACACCGACCAGTGGGACGCGCGCATCCACAACAATATGGCACACATAGAATTGAGCCGCGCAACCAGTGCCATACTGATAGCGCCCTGCTCGACCGACTTCATTGCCAAACTGGCGCACGGCCATTGTGACGATCTGCTCTCAACGCTATGCGTGGCGCGGCCAGCTAATGTACCCCTGCTGATAGCACCGGCCATGAATGTGGAAATGTGGCAAAAACCAACTACGCAGCGTAATGTCAGTCAAGTGCAGTCGGATGGAGTCCAGCTGTTGGGACCGGCACCGGGAGAGCAGGCCTGCGGAGAAACCGGGATGGGCCGCATGCTGGAACCGGAGCAGATCATAGCTGAACTGATTGCCGCGTTTACCCCAAAATCGCTGGCTGGGAAACGGGTTCTGATCACCGCCGGTCCCACCTTTGAACCGATAGATCCGGTACGCGGCCTGACCAATTTATCCTCGGGGAAAATGGGTTATGCAATTGCCCAGGCGGCCTTTGAAGCCGGGGCGCAGGTACGGCTGGTGTCCGGCCCGACCGCCCTGAATGTACCGTATGGCTGCACTACGCATCAGGTGCAGACCGCGCAGCAGATGCATGACGCGGTGTTTGATCAGATCGCCGGGCAGGATATTTTTATTTCGGTAGCGGCCGTGGCCGACTGGCGCATCAGCAATATCAGCAAGCAGAAACTCAAAAAAAGTGGCGCGGAAGATTTCCCCAAACTGCAGTTTGAACAGAACCCGGATATTCTGGCCGAGGTGGCCGCGCTGAAAAATCCGCCGTATTGCGTCGGATTCGCGGCCGAATCCGAAAATCTGATCAAGTACAGCACCATCAAGCGCCTGAAAAAAAACATCCCTTTATTGGTCGGGAACATTGCGCAAAACACGCTGGGCAAAAACCAGAATGAAATCGTTTTATTTGATGACAAAGGCCATACACCGCTGGCCCAGGCCGACAAGATCAATCTGGCACGCCAGCTGATTCTGGAAATTTCCCATCGTATTTAACCTTGCTTCTCATCTTCACTCTCTACTCATCATGAAAAAAATCGCCGTAAAAATTCTTGATCCGCGCATGCAAGACCAGTTGCCGGCCTACGCCACCCCAGGCAGTGCCGGGCTGGATCTGCGCGCCTGCATCGATGCACCTGTCACGATCGGATCGGGTCAAACCGTACTGATTCCTACCGGTCTGGCCATTCATCTGGCCGACCCGAATTATGCTGCCATGATTTTGCCGCGCAGTGGCATGGGTCACAAGCATGGCATCGTACTGGGCAATCTGGTTGGTTTGATTGATTCGGATTATCAGGGACAGTTGATGGTGTCGACCTGGAATCGTGGTCAAACTGAATTTACCCTGCAACCCATGGAGCGTCTGGCACAGCTGATTATCGTACCGGTGTTGCAGGTGGGCTTTGAAGTGGTTGAAGAATTTTCTGACAGTGACCGTGGCGCCGGTGGTTTCGGCAGTACCGGCAAACACTGATTTTTTTATTTTACGTGTTGATTTGCCCACCAAATCAACACGCCCGCGTTTTCTGCTCCGCCAATTATTCCAAACATCTTCGCACCGACATCTGTCAGTGCATTTCCTACATCGCGCGCAATCTGCTTCAAAAATTAACAAACTGTCCATGTTCAGGCTTGATTTCTGACAGCCGATTTTAAGAACCTTGATAAAAACTGCACTTTCCATTTGCATTTTTCAGGTGGCAACTATAATGAACTCAGAGTGAGTAGTGTTATTCGACGTCCCGGCGGCGCTTCGCATACCCAAACTATATGGAAATAGATAGAAATTATGACAAATAAAAATAATGGCATGGCATTTATGCTATTCAATGTACTTCTTGCCAGTTCCTTGGTATTTGCAACATGGTCTGCGAGTGCTGCCGATGATGCAGGCTCGCTGGCGGCATCTGACACCTCATCTAATTTCCAGTTCAGCGGTTTTCTGTCTGTGATCGGTGGAAGTACCAGCAATGGCAGTCTTGGCCCCAACTATGTCGGTCCGGCCCAACTGAACGGCATCACCTGCCCCTGCTATACGGCCGACTGGTCAAATGCGGGCATTTATGGTTCCAATTTTTCTCTCAAGCCAGAATCGCATGCCGGGGCTCAGCTTCAGTACAATTTCAGTCCCAACCTGAATTTTGTTGGACAGGTTGTAGTTCGTGGCGAAGATACCAACCCCAATATTTCCTGGGCTTATTTCAATTACAAACTCGATGATCACTTTGAAGTGCATGTGGGCCGTCAACGCATTCCCCTGTACTACTATTCACCGTTTCAGGATGTCGGCTTCGCTTACCCTTGGGTTGAAGTCCCCCCGGAATTGTACGGATGGGATGCAACCAACTATGACGGCGCCAGCCTGCGCTATACCAACAGCTACGGCAACACCAATGTCACTGCCAGTGTATTCGCTGGTCAGGAAAAGGTCGGCAACTCCGCGTATTACCTGCTGAATTATTCGGGCGACACCGATGTGAGCTGGAAACGCATTGTGGGTGCCGATGCAGAAGTGAACAATGGTCCGCTGACGGTACGTCTGGTCTACCTGCAAAGCAAAGTGACCGTGTCCAACAATGCAAATGCAGTCTATTCCGAGGCTGATTTGAAAGCATATGGAATGGCGGTCAATCTCGATTTCGACTCCTGGTTTGTCTTGTCTGAAGTGACGTCACTGAGTCGTCATTACACGACTGCGCCGGTCTACAGCTATTCTGCACCGGCTTCCACCATAGGCGCCGGTCTGCGACTGGGCAAATGGACACCGTTTGTGAACTATGCCATATACACCGAGCATTCCAGCAACCTGGCCGACTATATTCCGACTGCCTATAAAAGGGCATCGCTCACGTTAAGGTATGACATTGATTCCGTCAGTGATGTCAAAGCCCAGATCGACCGCAACTGGGATACAACGGCCACTTGGGGTGGAAATGTTAATGTAATGCGGGTCAGTTATGACCGCGTATTTTGATCGGATTTGACAATGAAAATTTTGTAATCAGTCAAATTTTTTCAAAGCTTTGTGGATAAAAGTGTAAAAGTATTGTTTTCAGCTGATTAATGAATTAGTCAATTATAACTAGAGGCAAATCATGAGTATGAGCATCAAGAAACGAATCTGGTCATTGCCAGCCACCGCCACCATTATTTTCAGTGTAGGGTTGTCTGTGAGCGTTTATTTTTCGACGATCGCTATTTCTTCTATCAAAACTACTGCGTCAGTTGATTATCCGCTGCTGGATCGATCCAAATCCTTAATTACTGATGTGAATGGTTTGGTTAAGGGACTGCAGGAAGCGGTTAGCGAAGGTGATAAAAAACGTCTGGATGCGATCGAGGTCAATGCCAAAACAATCCGCGAAAGCATCAACGAATTGGGCAAAATCGACGGTCAGCATGAAACTTCAGGCCGGCTGTCGAATGAATTCGAAGCCTACTATTCGCCGGCAATGGGCGTGGCAAAAATCATGATGGAAGTGGAACAGGGTGACCCCACTCCACTCATCGCCAAAATGCAAACCACTTTGAATGCGCTGCAGTCAGATTTGACCAAAATGCAGGAAGCAGCTAAAGAGCAATTCAAATCCGGCGTGGATCGTAGCGGCAACAGTGTCAGCAATGTGCTGTACACCACCGTTTTCGTCGCAATCATGATCGTGCTGACGTTGGGCGGTGTGTCGTATGTCGTTGTGCACGGAATCTGGAAGCAACTCGGTGGAGAGCCTGAATACACCCGTGAAATTGCCGTGGCAGTTGCTGCCGGTGATTTATCCATGGATATTCAAACCGATCCGAACGACACCGGCAGTTTGCTGGTGGCGCTGAAAGAAATGAAAGGCAAGCTCGAAGCGATGGTCAGTGAAATCAAACTCTCTGCAGAAACAATCAAAGTCGCCAGCTCTGAAATTTCATCGGGCAACAATGATTTGTCATCCCGTACCGAATCGCAGGCCAACAGCCTGCAGGAAACATCAAGCTCGATGGCCTCGCTCTCCGATACGGTCAAACAGAATGCGGACAATGCCAAGCAGGCCAATAAGTTGGCTGACGTTGCCTCTGACGTTGCTGTCAAAGGTGGCGAAGTGGTGAATCAGGTGATCGGTACCATGTCTGAGATTAACGGCTCATCGAAAAAAATTGTCGACATCATTACTGTCATTGATGGCATCGCATTTCAAACCAATATTCTGGCGCTGAATGCCGCTGTCGAGGCGGCGCGCGCCGGTGAACAGGGTCGCGGCTTTGCCGTGGTAGCATCGGAAGTGCGCAACCTGGCGCAGCGCAGTGCAGCGGCGGCCAAGGAAATCAAAACGTTGATCAGTGATTCAGTAGATAAAGTCACGCAGGGTTCGCAACTGGTAGATCAGGCCGGCAAAACCATGGGTGAAATTGTTGATTCCGTCAAACGGGTCAGCGACATCATGAAAGAAATTTCAGCCGCCAGCCAGGATCAAAGTGCCGGCATTCAGGAAATAGGCCGCGCCATTGAACACATGGATGAAATGACTCAGCAAAACTCAGCCATGGTGGAAGAAGCTGCATCGGCAGCGTCCTCCATGAATTACGAGGCCGAAAAATTAACCGACGCATTGGATGTATTTAAACTGTCGAGTTCTGGTGTATCGTCAGCACGCATGAGTCATGTGCCTGATCGCATGCTGAAAATTGCCAACGACAGCTGACGTCTTTCTGTATTGATCACAAAAAAACCAGCTTAATTGAAGCTGGTTTTTTTATTACCGATAACGTTTTTTACTATTCAGTTTCTACGGCTTCCTGAGTTGCAGATGATTTTGGATCACTTTCAGAAAAATTCAACTTGATATGATCTTGCTCATCCAGATCCACCACCACCTTGCCACCCGTCACCAACTTACCGAACAGTAATTCATCGGCCAGCGCCTTCCGGATCATGTCCTGAATCAGACGCGCCATCGGACGTGCACCCATCAATGGATCAAATCCCTTTTTACCCAGGAATTTGCGCAGGTTATCGGTGAATATGGCATCGACTTTTTTCTCATGCAGCTGTTCTTCAAGCTGCATGAGAAACTTGTCGACCACACGCAAAATAATCTCTTCGCTCAAAGAACCAAAACTGATGATGGCATCCAGACGATTTCGGAATTCAGGCGTAAACATCCGCTTGATATCCGCCATCTCATCGCCAGCCTCTTTATTGTCGGTAAAGCCGATCGACCGTTTCTGCAGGCTTTCAGCACCGGCATTGGTGGTCATGATAATGATCACGTTACGGAAATCTGCCTTGCGTCCATTGTTATCAGTCAATGTACCGTGGTCCATCACCTGCAACAAAATATTGAAGACATCCGGATGGGCTTTTTCAATTTCATCCAGCAACAGTACGGTATGCGGCTTTTTGGTGATTGCTTCAGTGAGCAATCCGCCCTGATCAAATCCGACATAGCCTGGCGGCGCTCCGATCAGACGGCTCACGGCATGACGCTCCATGTACTCAGACATGTCAAAACGGATTAAATCGATACCCAGAGTAAATGCCAGCTGCTTGGCCATCTCGGTTTTACCGACCCCGGTTGGTCCTGAAAACAGGAACGAACCGATAGGTTTATCAAGTTTGCCCAATCCGGCACGCGCCATCTTGATCGCCGAAGACAGCGCGTCAATGGCCGGATCCTGACCGAACACGACATTTTTCAGGTCGCGCTCGATCGTCTGCAGTTTGCTGCGATCATCCTGATTGACGGTTTGCGGCGGAATACGCGCAATCTTGGAAATGATTTCTTCAATTTCCAGCTTGCCGATGGTTTTCTTTTGCTTCGATTTTGGCAAAACCCGTTGTGCTGCACCGGCTTCATCAATGACGTCAATCGCCTTGTCGGGCAAATGGCGGTCATTGATAAACCGCGCCGACAGTTCAGCCGCTGAAGTTAATGCCGAGGCCGAGTACTTCACATTGTGATGCTCTTCAAATTTGGATTTCAAACCACGCAGAATTTGAATGGTCTGTTCAACAGTTGGCTCTGTGATGTCAATTTTCTGGAAACGACGTGACAGCGCGTGATCTTTTTCAAAGACGCCACGATATTCAGTATAAGTAGTCGCGCCTATGCATTTCAGCTGACCGGAAGACAGCGCCGGCTTAAGCAGATTGGATGCATCCAGAGTGCCGCCTGACGCAGATCCTGCGCCAATGATGGTATGAATTTCATCGATGAATAAAATTCCATTGGGTGCATCTTTGAGTTGCTTTAAAACTGCTTTTAAACGCAATTCAAAATCGCCGCGATATTTGGTGCCGGCTAAAAGCGATCCCATATCCAGCGAATACACCACCGCATTTTCAAGGATATCCGGCACGTCTCCCATCGTAATGCGCAGTGCCAGTCCTTCAGCTATCGCCGTTTTTCCGACCCCTGCTTCGCCGACCAGCAATGGATTATTTTTACGACGCCGACATAAAATCTGTACTACCCGTTCCACTTCGCTGTCGCGCCCCACCAGCGGATCAATCTTTCCATCAGCTGCAGCTTTATTCAGATTCAGAGTAAATTGATCGAGCGCACTTTCCTTGGGTTGTGCTTCAGCATGTGCCTCTTCTACACCTTCAGGAGATTTCTGCGGATCGGCGGGGTGATCTTTACGTACACCGTGCGAAATGAAATTGACTACATCCAGACGGGTTACTCCCTGCTGATGCAGGTAATACACGGCATGAGAATCCTTCTCGCCAAATATTGCCACCAGCACGTTGGCACCATTTACTTCTTTCTTGCCGTTGGACGCCGATTGCACATGCATGATTGCACGTTGAATGACGCGTTGAAATCCTAACGTTGGCTGGGTATCTACCTCACCGGTTCCGGCCACGGTAGGTGTATTGTCACTGACAAAATTACTCAGTGTTTTGCGCAGATCTTCTATATTCACAGCACAGGCGCGCATGACCTCGGCCGCAGATGGATTATCCAGTAGTGCCAGCAATAAATGCTCAACAGTAATGAACTCGTATCTTGCCTGCCGCGCTTCAACAAACGCCATATGTAAACTTACTTCCAATTCTTGCGCAATCATACTTCCTCCATCACACATTGCAGGGGATGCCCTGCTTGCCTGGCATATGCCATTACCAAATCAACTTTTGTAGCGGCAATATCTTTGGGGAAAACCCCGCATACGCCCTTACCATCGCGATGTACTTTAAGCATGATATGCATCGCTGTTTCACGGTCCTTATTAAAGTATTCTTGAATTACGATAACGACAAATTCCATCGGAGTGTAGTCGTCGTTCAACAAAACAACCTGATACAAAGGTGGCAGCTTGGTCTTTTGCGCCTGCCTCTCTATCACTGTAGTATTTTCGTGCTTATTTGCCATAAATAAATTTAACTGTTTTTTCCTGGGTCAAAGCGCTGAATAAACAGTGTAATTCAATTTTTATCTCCACGTTTCGTTTTCAAGAGATGGCGATTAATTGCTGAACATCAATAGCACAATGGATTATTTCTTTAATTTCACCGATTTACATCATTCAAGTGTTACTTCTGTCTAAGTGTTGTAAATTATCACTAGAAGTGTATCAAAAAGTGACTTAAAACCGATTTTGAGAACGAAATGATGCTCAAATTTTCATGCTCACATGAAAATTCTTGACAAGATTTATAAATCCCTCAAAAATGAAATTGTTAATGAGATATTTTCTTCTCATCAACACTGAGAGGGCAAGTTTAGGAGGATTTGGCATTCTGCCGAATTTCTGGCTTTGACGGCTCGTGTTTTTGATATTTTCTGAAAGACGTATTATGGCAACAGGCACAGTTAAATGGTTCAATGACTCAAAAGGCTTCGGCTTTATCACTCCAGACGACGGCGGCGAAGATTTATTTGCGCACTTCTCAGCTATCCAGATGAACGGATTCAAGACGCTTAAAGAAGGCCAAAAAGTCCAATTTGAAGTAACGCAAGGGCCTAAAGGCAAACAAGCTTCAAATATTCAGGCACCTAATTAATTTTAAGGTTGCATTTAAAAAGCTCCGCACGCGGAGCTTTTTTTGTATCTTAAAACTTAACAGAGGCTGATCAGCCCCTGTCATTCACACACTACATATTTTCGATCATCACATTGCCAAAACCTGAGCAGGACAACTGGGTTGCGCCTTCCATCAATCTGGCGAAGTCATAAGTCACCTTCTTCTGGGCAATTGACTTGCTCATAGAGCTGATAATGAGATCAGCCGCTTCCAGCCAACCCATGTGACGCAACATCATTTCAGCCGAAAGAATCAATGAACCAGGATTGACATAATCCTTGCCGGCATATTTAGGTGCAGTGCCGTGTGTCGCTTCAAACATGGCGATTGAGTCAGACAGATTGGCACCAGGTGCAATCCCAATACCACCAACCTGCGCAGCCAAGGCGTCAGAAATATAATCTCCATTCAAATTCAATGTAGCAATCACGCTGTATTCAGCAGGACGCAACAGGATCTGCTGCAAGAACGCATCAGCAATCGAATCCTTGACAATAATTTCCTTGCCAGTATTTGGATTCTTGAATTTGCACCATGGACCGCCGTCAATCAGTTGTGCTCCAAATTCTTTTTGAGCCAGCGCATACGCCCAGTCACGGAATCCACCTTCGGTGTATTTCATGATATTGCCCTTGTGAACGATAGTCACCGAAGGTTTGTCATTATCGATTGCATACTGAATAGCCTTGCGGACCAGACGCTCAGTACCTTCGCGCGATACCGGTTTGATACCGATACCGGAGGTTTCAGGGAAACGGATTTTTTTCACGCCCATTTCATTCACCAAGAAGGAAATCAGTTTCTTGACCTGAGCAGAACCTTCCTGAAACTCGACACCGGCATAAATATCTTCTGAGTTTTCACGGAAAATCACCATGTCGGTTTTTTCCGGCTCTTTGACGGGGGAAGGTACACCAGTGAAATAGCGAACCGGACGCAGACAAACATACAGATCCAGTTCCTGGCGCAATGCCACATTCAGTGAACGTATTCCACCACCAACAGGCGTCGTCAACGGACCCTTGATTGAAACGACGTAATCTTTCAGTACCCGCAGCGTTTCTTCTGGCAACCAGACATCCGGACCATACACCTGCGTGGATTTTTCACCGGCAAAAATTTCCATCCAGCTGATTTTTCGTTTGCCACCATACGCCTTGGCAACCGCCGCATCAATAACCTTGATCATAACTGGGCTGATATCAACACCGGTACCATCGCCTTCAATGTAAGGGATGATTGGATTGTCTGGCACATTGATTGAGAAGTCAGCATTAACGGTAATTTTTTGACCGTCGGCAGGCACTTTTATATGTTGGTACATTGTTATCTCCGAAGTGTGGCGCACAGCGCTAAGTAAATCCAAACAGACAGGCGCTTCCAAGGTAAAGAAACGTCCTCAAATTCAAGGTAATCTTATTGTATACACAGAACCATAAATTGCACGGATTTGTGCTTCCGCCATGGCAAATAAACAATAATCAACTCTTATATAAGACATAAGAGGTGCGTTTCACATTATGCACCAGAATTTTACAGTGCGCCATAACTTTACAAAAATCAATGTCATGCTAGCATTCCCACTGATCAACAATTTAAGCTGCATCATGAAACTCATCTTATTTAACAAACCTTTTCAGGTAATGAGTCAATTTTCTGTGCACGAAACGCGGGCGACTCTGGCCAGTTTCATTCCGATTCCCGGCATCTATCCTGCTGGACGACTGGATGCCGACAGTGAGGGGCTGATGTTGTTGACCGATGACGGCAAATTACAGCATCAAATCAGCCATCCCGATCACAAGGAATCCAAAACCTATCTGGTTCAGGTAGAGGGCATACCCAAACCCGAGCAGTTGCGATTATTGAGCGAGCCGATCAACTTGGGGGATTTCGTCACACAGCCCTGTCATGTCCAGCACATCCAGGAACCTGACTGGCTGTGGCCGCGCAACCCTCCGATCAGAAACAGAATCGACATTCCCACCAGTTGGCTGGCTATCACACTCAAAGAAGGAAAAAATCGCCAGGTTCGCAGAATGACGGCCGCAGCAGGATTACCCACCTTGCGACTGATCAGAAGTGCCATTGGCGCGTATTCACTGGCATCCCATCCACTCATGCCTGGAGAATGGCTTGAACTCAGCAGCGATACCCCTAGCGTCAATTCAAAAGGCAAGGTATCCTGACAACCAAATTTCCTTTTAACAACAGAGCTCTTATGCAAACCAAATTTCTGCGAATTTTATCTATCCTCATTGTTTTACTTGCTTTTACGTCAGTTCACGCACAACAGAAATTACCTGTCAAACAATTTACTGCCGGTATATTTGTCATTGAAGCGGAGGTTGCATCCACCCCGGCGCAACGCGAGTTGGGATTAATGAACCGAAAAGAATTGGGCACCAATCAGGGCATGATGTTTATTTTTGATCGGGCTGCCGGCGTTTGCATGTGGATGAAAAACACCTTAATCCCACTGTCAGTTGCTTTTTTGGACAGCAACGGTGTGATTTTGAACGTGGAAGAAATGCTGCCACAAACCGAAACCAACCACTGCGCGGCCAAACCGGCATTGTATGCTTTGGAAATGAACGCCGAATGGTTTAAGCGTAAGGGAATTAAACCTGGTACCAAAATTGAATTACTGAAGTAATATCAAGAAATCAGAACGACAAAAAACCACACGAATAAATTCATGTGGTTTTTTGTTTGTTTACAGCACCTTCTCGTATTGAAAAGGCAGTCGACTAACTATTCAGGGTATCAGTTGATACCCATCTTGATTAAGCCAGTGCTTTTAAAGCTGCAGATAAACGACTCTTATGACGGGCAGCTTTGTTTTTGTGGATAATTTTCTTATCCGCAATGCTATCGATAGTCGAGACTGAAGCCTGGAATATTGAAGTTGCAGCTGCTTTATCGCCGGCCTGAATTGCCTTGCGAACTGCTTTGATTGCAGTACGTAAAGTTGAACGCTGGCTGGAATTGTGAGCGTTTTGTTTTACTGCTTGACGAGCACGTTTGCGTGCTTGCGCGGTATTTGCCATGAAATTTCCTAAACTTATTTTCCAAACTGGATCAAATATCACCGCTGAGTGCGATGACCGAAGAATTCTGAACAGCTCGCTATTCTAATTGAGTTTTTTAGAAGACACAAGAAATGTCTTCGCTGCAACTCCATAATTTACGTCGAATGTGCAATACAGTTGCTTCCTTACCAAAAAAATAGGCGTCCCGTTATAATGCCGCTCCATGAACCTGCTTAAAACTATGGCCACTATCAGTGGCATGACCATGCTGTCCCGCATTACCGGCATGCTGCGCGATATGCTCATCGCTCATGCCTTTGGCGCTACCGCCTATTCCGATGCCTACAATATTGCATTCAGGATCCCCAACTTATTGCGGCGGATTTTTGCCGAAGGCGCCTTTTCTCAGGCATTTGTTCCCATTTTGACTGAGTATCACGATAAAAAAGGCCCAGAAGCCACCAAGTCACTGGTTGATGCAGTTGGCACACTGCTTACCTGGGCGCTGGTATTAACAAGTGTTGTCGGCATTATTGCCTCCCCCCTGCTGGTCTATGGCTTGGCCAGCGGATTTATCCAGGACCCGGAAAAGTTCAATGTTACTGTAGTCATGACACGCATTATGTTTCCGTATATTGCCCTGATTTCGCTGGTCGCACTGGCAGGAGGAATTTTAAATACCTGGCGCGAATTCAAGATACCTGCCTTTACGCCGGTATTATTTAATCTGGCCTCGATTTTTGGGTCGGTAGTACTAGTTAAATACTTCCAGCAACCTATTTATGGTCTGGCGGTCGCAGTTGTCCTCGGCGGCATCTTGCAGCTGGCAATACAGTTTCCCTACCTAATCAAAATTGGCATGCTACCGCGCATTTCCCTGCGTCCGTTACGCTCGCTGCAGGATCCGGGTGTCGTACGCGTGCTCAGAAATATGGCCCCCGCCATCTTTGCCGTTTCCGCTTCACAATTCAGCATTCTAATCAATACCAATATTGCTTCACATCTCGTTACCGGCAGTGTCTCATGGCTTTCTTACGCAGACCGCCTGATGGAGTTTCCCACTGCACTGCTGGGCGTAGCCCTTGGCACTATTTTATTGCCCAGCCTGTCCAGAGCGCATGCACTGGAAGATCATGAAGAATATTCATCACTGCTGGACTGGGGACTGCGCTTAACCTTCCTGCTGGCCCTGCCCGCAGCTGTTGGCCTTGCCACATTATCCGTTCCGATTACTGCAGTGTTATTCCACAACGGTCTGTTCGACGCGACTGCTGTAATCCAAACCAGTCACGCACTGGTTGCCTATGGTGTTGGCTTGATTGGATTAATCCTGGTGAAAATTCTGGCACCCGGATTTTATGCAAAACAAAATATAAAAACGCCAGTAAAAATAGCGGTCGGTGTCATGGTCGCAGTGCAGCTCATGAACCTCATTCTCATTCCATTCCTGGCTCACGTCGGCCTGGCCTTATCGGTTGGGCTGGGAGCCTGTTTGAATGCCGGATTTTTATTCGTTGTGTTAAAGCGCAATGGCATTTACAAACCCAAACCTGGCTGGCTAAAGTTTTTCAGCAAACAAACCATTGCACTGATATTGATGGCCGCTGTAGCGGTTTATTTCAGTAGCCAATTTGACTGGATAGCATTGCAAAGGCACGTCATTGTGCGCGCCTTGTATCTGGGATTAATTTTGACTGCCTGCATGACCATTTATTTTGCGAGCCTGTTCGCAATGGGGTTCAGGTTTCGCGACTTCAAACGCATTTCAAATTAATACGGACAATTTCATTTTATGTTGCTCACCCCTGAACAATTCTTCGGATTTCTGGCCACCGCTTTGCTGATTACCCTTTCACCCGGCCCCGATAATTTAATGGTCCTCAGTGTAGGCATGTCCCGCGGACGCCGCCAAGGCGTGGCATTCGGATTGGGTTGTGCGTTGGGATGCCTGTCACATACCGTGTTGGCCTCACTGGGCATCAGTGCACTGATTGCCGCATCTCCCATCGCGTTTACCACCTTAAAAATCATCGGGGGCCTGTATCTGCTTTATCTGGGATGGGGTGCAGTCCGATCGGAGGCGACCAACGGGCCTTCCTCAATCAGCAATGCCATTATGCCGGAAGAAAAACTACTGAAGCTATTTTCCAAAGGATTGCTGGCCAACAGTATCAATCCCAAAGTTATCCTGTTTTTCCTCTCGTTTTTGCCGCAGTTTGTGCTTCAGAAAAATGGCCATATCGGCTGGCAGACCGCACAACTGGGACTGATCTTTACTGCTCAGGCTGTTTTTCTGTTCTGCACGCTGGGTTATTTTTCCGGCACTGTCGGACAATGGCTCACCCGACGTCCCACAGCAGGTTTGTGGCTGGACCGAATCGCCGGCAGCATTTTTATCGCACTCGGATTAAGGTTGCTCATATCCCGCTGATACAATCCGCCAATAATTACAAGGAGTCCACCATGAAAGTAGCGGTCGTTTTATCAGGATGCGGTGTTTTTGACGGATCCGAAATTCATGAAAGCGTTATCACCATGCTGGCTCTGTCGTGCGCAGGTATGTCGTACCAGTGCATGGCTCCCAACATCAATCAGACCCATGTGGTCAATCATCTGAGCGGTCAGGTTGCCGAGGGCGAAAGCCGCAATGTTCTGGTTGAGGCAGCGCGCATTGCCCGCGGCTACATTATCGATATTGCCACGGCCGACAGCCACGATTATGCTGCGGTATTTTTCCCGGGCGGCTTTGGTGCAGCAAAAAATTTGTCTGATTTTGCATTTAAAGGCAGCAACTGCCAGATTCAGGCCGACGTACTGCGTTTTGCCAAAGCGATGGCCGCGGCCAACAAGCCGGCCTGCTATATCTGCATTGCCCCTACCCTGATTCCGCTGATCTATGGCAGTGGCGCCAGACTGACTATCGGCAACGATCAAGACACTGCGCAGGCCGTCGAGGCAATGGGTGGCGTCGCAGTAGATTGTCCGGTACAGGAATTTGTAGTGGATGCCAGCCGAAAACTGGTCAGCACACCGGCCTACATGCTGGCACAAAATATTGCCGAAGCGGCTGCCGGCATTGAAGCTGCCGTGCAGGCTACACTGGCATTGATCAGCACTGAGTAAAATCAAAAAAGCCCGCCAATTTGATCAGTTTGGCGGGCTTTTTTTTTGAAGCTAAACCTGATTACGCATCACGTGAAGCTTTTTTACGTTCATGTTCTTTCAGATAGCGTTTGCGCAGACGAATGCTCTTCGGTGTGATTTCAACCAGTTCATCGTCAGCAATAAATTCAACCGCATATTCCAGCGACATCTGAATTGGTGGCACCAGACGTACCGCTTCATCGGTACCGGAAGAACGCACGTTGGTCAGCTGCTTACCCTTGATCGGGTTCACAACCAGATCGTTGTCACGCGAGTGAATACCGATGATCATGCCTTCATATACCGGGTCATTGTGCGATACGAACATGCGACCGCGATCCTGCAGTTTCCAGATCGCATAGGCAACTGCGGCACCGTCATCCTGAGAAATCAGCACGCCGTTACGACGACCAGCCATTTCACCTCGTGAATTGTCTACCGGAGCGTATTCATCAAATACATGACTCATCAGGCCAGTACCACGCGTCAGTGTCATGAATTCACCCTGAAAACCGATCAGGCCACGTGCAGGAATGCGATATTCCAGACGCACACGCCCTTTTCCATCCGGTTGCATATCTTGCAGGTCACCGCGACGGCGACCCAGTTCTTCCATCACGCCGCCCTGATTGGCTTCTTCCACGTCAACAGACAGCATTTCGAACGGTTCATGACGCACGTCACCCACCATTTTAAATACCACGCGCGGACGTGAAACTGCGAGTTCATAACCTTCGCGACGCATGTTTTCGATCAGAATGGTCAAATGCAATTCGCCGCGACCAGATACTTCAAATGTCGTATCGTCACCTGTGTCGGTAACACGCAACGCCACGTTGGATTTCAGTTCGCGATCCAGACGGTCACGAATCTGGCGACTGGTAACATACTTGCCTTCACGACCGGCCAGAGGGGAGTTGTTCACCATGAAATTCATGTTCAGGGTAGGTTCATCGACCTTCAACATCGGCAGCGCTTCTGGCGTATCGATGGCGCACACGGTGGTGCCGATACCGAGGTCCTCGATACCATTGATCAGAACGATATCGCCGGCCACCGCTTCATCGACCAGTACACGTTCCAGCCCTTTAAAATTCAATACCTGATTAATGCGGGCACGTTTTGGCGTGCTGTCAGGACCGTCCATGATGATGACATCCTGCAGTGCCTTGGCTTTACCGCGTGTGATACGGCCGATACCAATCTTGCCGACGTAAGAGTTGTAGTCGAGAGAAGAAATCTGCAACTGCAACGGACCGTCCGGATCATCATCACGAACTGGTACGTGGCGCAGAATGGCATCAAACAATGGGTCCATATTGCCTTCGCGGGCTTCCGGATCCAGACTGGCGTAACCATTCAGGGCTGAGGCATAAACAACCGGAAAATCCAGCTGTTCGTCATTGGCGCCGAGTTTGTCGAACAGTTCAAAGGTCTGGTTCACAACCCATTCAGTACGTGCACTTGGACGGTCAACCTTGTTGACCACAACGATAGGATTCAATCCAAGTGCCAGAGCCTTACGGGTCACAAAACGCGTCTGTGGCATTGGGCCATCGACTGCATCCACCAGCAACAGAACCGAGTCCACCATCGACAGTACCCGCTCAACCTCACCACCGAAATCGGCATGGCCTGGTGTATCGACGATATTGATGTGAATACCTTTGTATTCCACGGCACAGTTTTTGGCCAGAATCGTGATACCACGTTCTTTTTCAATGTCATTGGAATCCATGACGCGGGTATCAACCTGTTGGTTTTCACGGAATGTGCCGGATTGACGCAGTAATTGATCAACCAGCGTAGTTTTGCCGTGATCAACGTGGGCGATGATCGCGATGTTGCGGATAGCGCGTTTAGAATTTGACATGATATTTTTTGAATTAATGGGGGGATTTCTGGTAACCCGTGATTATAGCATGCTGCGTTGCAAAATCCCGGAACCAGCCTTGAATTATCGGTTTGCCGCCAGAATTAATTATCCGGCGGTGGCAATCAGTCGCTCAGGAGCAAGCACCTGATATTCCTGCAGGAGCGCTGAACCTAGCAATTTGCCATCACTTTTCCGGTAAACCCGCTTGCGTCCCAACTCCATGGTTGCTGCAAGCCCTTCTTTTAAAAGAGATAAGCGCTGACCATGCAGAAAACGAATCGCAAGTTCATCAGATAGCACAATGGCATCGAAATTTGACAACAAGGCATCCACCGGTTTTAAAAGTTGCAATCTTTGCTCTGGCTGCATTTGCTGAACAAAGTCAAGGCTGGTCGCATCGGACAAAGATAAGCTGCCAACAGCCGTTCGGCGCAGTGCCTTCAGATGCGCACCGCACCCCAGAACATTGCCGATATCCTCACCCAGCACGCGAATATAGGTGCCTTTAGAGCAGGTGACCTTCAAGCGCAGGAATGGTGCGTCGTAACTCAGCAGTGTCAACTCATGAATCATCACCTGGCGGGCTTCGCGCTCGAGAGTAATCCCGGCCCGGGCATATTCATACAACGGTTTCCCATCGCGCTTGAGAGCCGAATACATGGGTGGCACCTGCGCTATCGAACCCCGAAACTGTGCCAGTGCGGCGTTGATCTGATCCAGACTGACGTTCACATCTCGGGTAGCTAACACTGCACCTTCGGTGTCGCCAGTTTCAGTGGCAATACCAAGATGAATAATTGTTTCGTAGGTCTTGTCCGCTTCAAGCAGATCATGGGAAAACTTGGTGGCTTCGCCAAAACACAGCGGCAGCAAACCGGTAGCAAACGGATCAAGTGTGCCGGTGTGTCCGGCCTTTTTTGCGTTGAGAAGGCGTTTGGTCTGAATCAGCGCGTCATTGCTGGACAGCCCGACCGGCTTGTCGAGCAGCAGCACGCCATCCAGCGCATCACGCATGCGTTTGACTTTTTGAATCTGGCTCATGGTTCAGTACCTGCTTACGGCCTAATGCGTGTCTTCAGATTCCGGAGCGTCATCCTGAATTGGTGCGACATGATCTGTATTGGTAGCGATCGCCTGTTCGATCAGTTTCGACATGGCGATACCGTTCATGGTCGATGTGTCGTGCACAAAATGCAGCTGTGGCAAGGTGTGAATATGCAGAACTTTCCCCAAATGCATGCGCAGAAAACCGGCGGCTTTATTCAGACTGCTCAGGGTATTTTGAATCTGATCCGGTGCGTCACGCAAAGTAGTAAAAAATACTTTGGCGTGCGCATAATCCGGTGTGACCTGCACTTCAGTCAGTGTGACCATGCCGACCCGTGGGTCTTTGAGCTCAGTGCTGATAATGACTGAAAGATCACGCTGGATCTGATCGGCCACGCGCAATCCGCGCCCCGGTATTGACTTGCTGTTTTTTGCCATTCTTGTTTCTCACTCTGCTCACTCAGAACTGCAGCAGGGCATTATTGCTCCCGGTCGGGATAATAATACCCAAACTGTTACAGCTTGCGAGCGACCTCTTGAACTTCAAATACTTCCAGTTGATCACCGACTTCGATCTCATTGAAGTTTTTCAATGACAAACCACATTCGAATCCGGATTTCACTTCTTTGACATCATCTTTAAAGCGCTTCAGCGAATCCAGCTCCCCAGTCCAGAGCACTACGTTATTGCGCAGCAGACGGATCGAAGAGCCTCGTTTGACAAGACCTTCGAGCACATAACAGCCGGCAATCGCGCCGACTTTGCTGATGGTAATGACCTGACGGATTTCAACCAGACCCAGCGCGTGTTCACGTTTTTCCGGAGCCAGCATGCCAGACAACGCTGCTTTCACATCATCGACTGCGTCGTAAATAATGTTGTAGTAACGAATATCGATACCGTTGGCTTCAGCCAGTTTGCGAGCCGAGGCATCGGCACGGGTGTTAAATCCGATCAGCACCGCTTTGGAAGCGACAGCCAGGTTGACGTCTGATTCTGAAATACCGCCGACAGCCGCATGTACCACCTGTACCCGGACTTCCGATGTAGACAGCTTTTGCATGGAGTGAACCAGAGCTTCCTGGGAACCCTGTACGTCAGTTTTGATAATCATGGCCAGGGTTTTAACTTCGCCTTCGCCCATGTTTTCAAACATATTTTCCAGTTTCGCGGCCTGCTGTTTGGCCAGTTTCACGTCGCGGTATTTACCCTGACGGAATTGACCGATTTCACGCGCTTTGCGCTCATCTGCCATCACCATGACTTCTTCACCGGCGTTCGGAACCTCAACCAAACCCTGAATTTCTACCGGAATCGAAGGTCCTGCTTCTGAAATGGACTGACCATTTTCATCCAGCATGGCACGTACCCGACCATACGAAGAACCAGCCAGCACGACATCGCCACGTTTTAACGTACCGGACTGAACCAGAATGGTTGCTACCGGACCGCGGCCTTTATCCAGACGGGCTTCAACTACCAAGCCACGCGCCGGCGCATCTTTGGCGGCTTTCAGTTCCAGTACTTCAGCCTGCAGCAACACCTGCTCAAGCAAATCATCAATGCCCTGCCCGGTTTTTGCAGAGACGGATACAAAAGGCGAATCACCACCGTATTCTTCTGGCAGAACATTTTCCGCAATCAGTTCCTGCTTGACGCGATCCAGATTGGCGCCCGGCTTGTCAATCTTGTTCACTGCCACCACCAGCGGTACGCCGGCAGCTCTGGCATGCGCAATCGCTTCCTTGGTTTGTGGCATCACACCGTCATCGGCCGCAACGACCAGAATCACAATGTCAGTTGCCTTGGCACCACGTGCACGCATCGCAGTAAAAGCTTCATGACCTGGTGTATCGAGGAAGGTAATCATGCCGCGCGGAGTTTCAACGTGGTATGCGCCGATATGCTGGGTAATGCCACCGGCCTCACCGGACGCAACCTTGGCGCGACGAATATAGTCAAGCAAACTGGTTTTACCGTGATCAACGTGGCCCATAACTGTGACGACCGGAGCACGCGGGAAAGTCTGATATTCAATCTGGGTACCGCCGTCAGCCAGCATGGCTTCCGGATCATCCAGTTTGGCAGCAAAGGCCTTGTGGCCCATCTCTTCAACCAGAATCAGCGCAGTTTCCTGATCCAGTACCTGATTGATGGTAACCATCTGACCGAGTTTCATTAACTGCTTAATGACTTCAGAAGCCTTCACAGACATCTTGTGAGCAAGTTCTGCAACAGTAATCGTTTCTGGTACATAAACATCTTTGACAACCGCTTCAACCGGAGCCTGGAAATTGGATTCACGTTCTTCAACATGCTGTCCACGCCGGCCACTCTTGCCACCGGCACGCCAGCCGTCACGACCAGGTGTTGGTGCAACATTGCCACGCGTCTTAAGGCCCTTTTTCTTGGCCGATTCTTCCTGCCAGGTCGACGATACATTGGCAGATTTGATCGACTTTTTATCGACTACGACTGCTTTTTTATCGTCTTTTTTCTCGCCCGGTTTCTTTTCAGCAGGCTTGTGCAGCGTGCCTTCGGAAGATTTCGGGACTGCTTTCGCCGCTGCATCTGCAGTAACAACCGGTTCAGCCGCAGCAGGTGCTTTGACAACCCTGCGCTGAGTATTCATCATGGCTTTGATCTGAGCCACTTCATCAGCTACTACCTTGCGTGCATTTTCCGTTGCTTCAGCGCGTTCCGTTGCAATTTTGGTTGCTTCTTTGGCTGCGTGAATACCGTCTGACACTTTTTTCTGTTCAACGGCTTCTGCTGCCTCTGCGGCATGCTTTTTGGCGGTCACAGCGGCTGCAACTTTTTTATCTTCTACCGATTCAACTGCCGGCAATTCCTCTGCAACCACTTTGGATTTTGCAGTAGATTTGCGCTTGGTAGTTTGCGATGCCTGCAGTTTGGCGGCATCTTCCTGTGCAGCGGCACGTCTGGCAGCCTGCTGTTCAGCCTCACCCAAAGCGGCCAGCTCTGCTTCGCGCAGGGCTTGATTCTGCGCTTCTTTTTCAGCTTCAAGACGCGCCAGATGATTTTGTTTCTCAACCAGTTCAGCTTCCTGTTTAGCCTGCAGTTCATCTGCCAACCGGTCTTCTTCGGCCTGCCGGGCCAGTTCCGCTGCTTTCAGCGAAACATCGACTTTGTCGACTTCAGGCAAAGCATCATCCCGTTTGACAAAGGTGCGCTTCTTGCGCACTTCGACCTGAATAGTGCGTGACTTGCCGGTGGCATCGGCCTGCTTGATTTCTGTAGTCTCTTTGCGAGTCAGTGTAATTTTTTTGGTATCACGATCCGCATCCACTCCGTGGGTACGGCGCAAATGATCGAGGAGACGCTCCTTGTCTTCTTTGGACAGGTCGTCAGAAATCGAACCTTTCACTACGCCAGCAGAGCGCAGTTGGGTCAGCAGCAGTTCAGCTGACATTTTTAGCTCGGTGGCAAATTGGGCTACATTATTACTCGCCATTCAGTCCTCTTTTTCTATGTGGCGCGGTGGTTGAAAACATGCGGACATGACAATCAACCATTACTAACAAGATTTACGAAAATTAGTTCATGTCTCTGACCTTCAAATTCACTGCTTCATGAATCTCCAAAGCGAGATTTTACTCAAATAATTTTACGCATTACCTTATTTATTTACCTGTGATACTCCATGCTTTGGCCAGAATGGCTTTTGCATGATCATCATACTTGGCGTCGATGAGTTTCATTTCATCGTCAGTTACATCTTCAAATTCATTTTTAATCAGTGTGCGTGCACGTTCTGTCGACAGGGCCAGCACAGCGCCAAATTCGTCATACGCCATGTTGGCAAAATCATTCAAAGTCTTGATATTGGCCAGACCCAGTTTGCCTGCGGTCACGCGGTCCATACCAGGCAGATTGATCAGGGCATCTTCAACCCCATCCACACCTTCTTCTGAAGCAATCGCTTCGGAAACGATGGCATCACGGGCACGATTTCTCAGCTCGTTGACGGTATCTTCATCCAGCGCTTCGATTTCCAGCATTTCACTAATAGGAACGTAAGCGATTTCTTCCAGACTGGCAAAACCTTCATCGACCAAAATATCGGCAACTTCCTGATCCACATCGAGTTTTTCCATGAACAGCGCGCGAATTGCAGCAGTCTCCTGCTCCGACTTGCTGGCCGACTGTTCTGCAGTCATGATATTGATCTGCCAACCAGTCAACTCGGCTGCCAAACGCACGTTCTGACCATTGCGACCAATTGCGATGGCCAGATTCTCGTCATCCACAACCACATCCATGGCGTGTTTTTCTTCATCTACAACAATTGAGGAAACATTGGCGGGAGCCAGGGCACCAATAACGAACTGGGCCGGATCTTCTGACCACAATACGATATCAACCCGCTCGCCACCGAGCTCACCGGTAACTGCCTGAACCCGTGAACCACGCATTCCAACGCAGGTACCGATAGGATCGATACGCTGGTCATGCGTGTACACTGCAATTTTGGCGCGTACGCCAGGATCGCGTGCCGCCGATTTGACTTCGAGTGAACCCTGTTCAATTTCAGGCACTTCGAGTTCAAACAGTTTCATAATGAATTCTGGTGCAGTACGCGACAGAATGACCTGCGGGCCGCGGGCATTTCGATCAATACGCAAAATGTAGGCACGTACCCGATCGCCGATGCGCAGATTTTCTTTCGGGATCATCTGATCACGTGGCAGGCGCGCTTCAATTTTACCGGACTCAACCACAGCCTCACCACGCTCCATGCGTTTGATGGTACCGGTTACCAGAGCATCACCACGCTCGAGGAAGTCGGCCAGAATCTGCTCACGCTCGGCGTCGCGCACGCGCTGCAGCATGACCTGCTTGGCATCCTGAGCAAATCGGCGACCAAATTCTACTGATTCGATCGCTTCTTCGATGTATTCATCGACTTCGATATCCGGATATTGCTCCATCGCTTCGAAATGCAGTATTTCCTGATCAGGCAACTGCAACCCTGCATCATCAGGAACCACGTGCCAACGCTGGAACGACTCGAACTGTCCGGATTCACGATCGATCGTAACGCGGATGTCGACATCGCCTGGATAACGCTTTTTGGTCGCCTGCGCCAACGCATGTTCGAGAGCACCGAACACTATTTCCTTGTCCACGTTTTTTTCACGTGCCAAGGCATCTACCAACAATAATACTTCGCGACTCATGCTTTGCGACTCCTAAAATCGACTTGCGGCACCAAACGCGCCTTATCTACATCAGCCAGCACGAATTCGAGCATGGCTGCCCCATCTTTTGTTTCAAATTCCAACTGCAACGCTTCACCAACTGGGGCGCGCAAAATTCCTTGATAGGTTTTGCGATTCGGCGTATCGGCCATGGGAAGACGCAACTTAATGACTGCTTCATGACCTGTAAAACGCACATAATCGGACAACTTGTTGAGTGGCCGATCCAACCCTGGCGACGACACTTCCAGACGTTCGTAATTAATATTTTCTACTGTCAGCACATGACTGAGCTGATGACTGACCGTGGCGCAGTCTTCAACTGTAATCTGACCGCGATCGGCCTGCTCTGCCGTAAAGTCAATGAACACGCGAAACAGACCACGCGCGGCCAACTCAAAATCGACCAGCTCAAAGCCGAGACCTGCCACAGTTTTTTCTACTAACGTTCGCAAATTCAACGCATTCTCCTGCACTTGGCCCGATTACATATTTATTCAAATGCTGCCCAAATCAGTACAATCTGATTTCCCAAAAAAAAATGGGCATGAGCCCATCTTTTTTACACCTTCCAACAAAAGTTGGAAAGCTTTTTAACTGCAAGATTATAAACGAGAACTTATAGGCTGACAATGTAAAAGTGGGACAGCACCATCATAAATGCCATAAATTCAACCACGCGCCCGTTTGCGCGGAATCCCCTGGTAATTATGTGCCGAAGCAACCGCTGGTCCGGTTCTGTGTTTTCTTGGCGCGGCAGGAAAACCCAACGCGGTCTGCATCGGATCCGGCTGACGGCTCCGTTGCGGTTTGCCGCCCAACGGTTTGCCGCCCAACGATTTACCGCCGGGTGATTTGTCGAATGAATTAGAAAAACGATTATTTGTTTCAATAACATTGCCATTTGAACCACTTCTGCCCTGTGAGCGGCCATGTGGACCACTCTTGCCATGTGACCCTGAACCGGTACGATCATCCCGTCCGATTTGTGCTTCTTTTTCCATACCGCAGATTTTTAACAATTCGCGTGAGGCGTTTTCATCCAGCTCTTCCCAGCGACCGCGCTTCAGATTGGGCGGCAGCGTCATGACACCGTAGCGGGTGCGAATCAGGCGCGACACGGTCAGACCGATCGCCTCAAACATGCGTCGCACTTCACGGTTACGTCCCTCACCGATCACGACGCGATACCATTTATTGACACCATCACCGCCGCCATCGCTGATTTTTGAAAATTGCGCCAGACCGTCATCGAGCTCTACGCCACTCAATAATTTTTGGCGCATGCCTTCTTCCAGTGTACCCAGCGTGCGCACGGCGTATTCACGCTCAATACCGTAACGGGGATGCATCAAGCGGTTGGCCAGGTCTCCGGAGGTCGTAAACAGCAACAGCCCTTCAGTATTGAAATCCAGCCGGCCCACTGCCAGCCACTTACCGGACTTCATGGTAGGCAAACCGGAAAACACCGATTCGCGCCCCTCGGGATCGTTGGTACTGACAATCTGTCCGACCGGCTTGTGATAAACCAGCACTCTGGGCGGCTTCTTGCTGATTTTGCGTTGAATAATTTTACCGTTGATACGGACGAAATCAGTGGGCAGTATCCGCTGTCCGATGTGCGCAGGTTCGCCGTTAACCGAAACCCGGCCGGCCACAATGAGCTCTTCCATATCACGCCGCGAACCAAGACCAGCTTCAGCCAGAACCTTATGCAATTTGGGCGCATCGTCATCTGAAGTCAGGTTGCGCAACGGCCTGGTTGCCGGTTTGCGACCCTTCGGGCTATTTTCCGCGTGATCCTGATCAAATGCTTCGGAGGTAACAAATGAAAATATATCGTCCGGGGCGCTGCCCGGCTGTTTTTGCTGTGATCGGGGTGTTGCACCGGCACCGTTGCGCCCTTTATTGGCACCACCCGGATTCGCACTGCGCGGTTTGTTGGCCTGTCTTTTGGGACGATCGACAGTTGCCGGCACTGAATCAGCCGGCACCTGAGACACCTGAAGCGGCTCGGTCGCGCCTGGTTCTGCGGTCGCGTCGCCGCGATCATTGCGTTCACTGCGTGCTCTGCGCATCATGCGCGGACCGCGCACACCGTGCTTTTTTTCTCGTGCAGCACCGGCGTTTTTTGTCGGCTGGTTATCTGATTCGCCCTGCGCAATATTCTGTGCAGCACTGTCTGGGGAACTGGTATCTTCGGGGATATTATTCGACATCATTTTCATTCTTGGTTGGGGTGACCTGGTGCATCCTCAACCATTAATTCTGGCACGGGGTCATTTGCGGGGTCATTTGATATAAGATTTTTTGTTAATGGCTCATCTGAAGTCTGCACTTCAATGATGAATTCTTCGCCGCTCGTCACAATTTCGACGGCCGCTATATTGCTTTCGGTATCAGCTTCGGCATCTGCATCAACGTCTGCTTCAATTACGTTAACTTCCACTGAATCTGTCTCAGCAGAGAAATCCATGCTGGTCTGATTCAGATTTTCTTCCAGATGCGCCTCAATGGCCTGCATCTGCTGCGCATCGTCCGCATTCATCAATTGCTCGGATACCGCCTGCAGCGGCGGCAACTGAATCAGCGTCTCCAAACCCAGATCATCCAAAAACTGTCTGGTCGATGCAAACAATGCGGGTCGACCCGGAACATCACGATGACCGACAGTTTCTATCCAGCCCCGGTCTTCAAGCATCCGTATGGTCTGGGCATTTACCGTCACACCGCGAATCTCTTCAATATCACCACGGGTTACCGGCTGCTTGTACACAATAATGGCCAGAGTTTCCAGCGCAGCGCGCGAATATTTCGGCGGCTTTTCCGGATTAAGCCGATCCAGATATTTTCGCATTACCGGCCGACTTTGAAACCGCCAACCAGTCGACAGGCTGACCAATTCAATGCCGCGCTCCTGCCATTCGGTTTTCAGCATGCCCAACATCAGCTTCAGGGCATCGCTGCCGATAACATCATCTGAAGACGAATCATCCACAAAAAGTTTTTTCATGGAATTGAGGGATAGCGGCTCATGCGCGCATAGCAGAGCGGTTTCGAGGACTACTTTCGCCTCAGCAGTATTCATGTGCAACTCTTTAGCAACTTAATGATGGGATATGAATTTAAAGTTTGTATTGTGGACGGCTTTATGACTTCACCGTCCTGATCCGGCCTTGCCGGGTCTGATCCGAAACCAGTATTGTTCTGACTGGCTGGATGGCTCACAGAAATCGTACTGAATCTATTTATACTTAATTCGACTGACTATCGGGAACATTTCACGGGGAATTGTAAACGATTATATTCAGATCGCAAGTTAATTCACATTAAACAACATTGCGCACAAAACGACGCGCTATTCAAAGTTTGGCAAAAATGCAAAGTAAAAGGCCACGATAACCGTGGCCTTTAAACTGGTTGCGGGGACAGGATTTGAACCTGTGACCTTCGGGTTATGAGCCCGACGAGCTGCCAGACTGCTCCACCCCGCGTCTGTAATTGCTTCCGAACGCATCTAAATTAAGCCACACAAGGCGAAAATCAAAACACCGTTAGAAATTGTTTGGTTGCGGGGACAGGATTTGAACCTATGACCTTCGGGTTATGAGCCCGACGAGCTGCCAGACTGCTCCACCCCGCGTCTGAGGAGTGGAACTATAATCCATTGCCAGCTTTCTTACAAGGCATTTATCCTTTATGGGCAAAATAACGCAAGAACTTTGCAGAACAATAGCCTTATACACATTAAAGCACGCATAATTTTTTCTTAAAACGCGAAAAGCGCCCTAGAATAGTCGGCTCTGTTATTGATTGCCATCTCATTTTCAACCCATTTGCATATAAGTCACCATGAAATTCTGCTCCGAGTGCGCGCACCCCGTCACCCTTAAAATTCCTCCCGATGATACCCGTGCGCGTTTTGTGTGCGATCACTGCCACACCATCCATTATCAAAATCCCAAACTGGTCGTGGGATCTATTCCGGTCTGGAAAAAAGATGGGGAAGTAAAAGTATTATTGTGCCGGCGGGCCATCGAACCACGTTACGGGTACTGGACACTGCCTGCAGGGTTTATGGAAAATGGCGAAAGCACCTCAGAGGCAGCAATGCGCGAAACCACAGAAGAGTCTGGTGCGCATATCGAACTGCACGAACTGTATTCCATGATTAATGTGATCCATGTCGATCAGGTGCACCTGTTTTATCGCGCCACCCTGCTCGATCTGGACTATGTCGCAGGCACTGAAAGTCTCGAGGTCGCGTTGTTTACCGAAGCACAGATTCCCTGGGATGAGCTCGCGTTTCAAACCACCATACAGACGCTGCAATTTTTCTTTGAACAGACCAGAAAGGCTGAGGGAGCCGCAGCGTTCAAACTTTATTGCAACGACATCACCAGACCGCGCCACAGCGCATAAAATTCAGCGTCCGGAATTCACAGCGGCATCGCCCAGCCAGTACTTGTCGATATTTTTCAACCCCCATTTGCTGACCAGTTCTCTGGAAATGATTTTTTCGCCATGGCCGGGTCTGGTCAGATCGATCAGTTCCGGCGCTATGTAACTCATCGATTTGCTCGAAAAAAATGCCCGCACTTTCGGTAACAGCAAGGATGCATCATTTTGTTCCACCACCACGGCCAGTCGCCCTGACCTGAGCATAATGAGTGAACCGGCCGGGTAAATGCCGATGCTTCTGACGAAGGCCTGAAAGACTCTTTCATCAAAATGCGACCCGCTCCATTCCGACATTTTCTTGATGGATTCAGCCGGGCACCAGCCATTCTTATAGGGCCGGTTGGAAGTAATCGCATCATACACATCACACACTGCGCCCATCTTGGCCATCAGGCTGATTTCCTGGTCCTTCAATCTTTTCGGATAGCCACCGCCATCAACTTTTTCGTGATGGTGCAAAACGACATCGAGCACCACTGCACTCATGTCCTTATTACGGACCAGCATGTCATATCCGGCCTGCGGATGCTGTTTGACCGCAACAAACTCGCCATCGGTCAATTTTCCTGGCTTATTCAATATATCGGTCGGGATCATCATTTTCCCGATATCGTGCAACAACCCGGCCATACCGGCTTCTTTGACTTCTTCTTCGCACAGCTGCAACTGCCGCGCCAGCGCTATCATCAATGCGCACACTGCAACCGAATGCATGTAGGTATAGTCATCTTTGGTTTTCAGGCGCGCCAGTCCGATCAGTGCGCCGGAATTGCGATTGACGGACGCGGAAATTTCTTCAACCAGCGGCTGCATGCTCTCCACATTAACCGCATTGCCCATGCGCGCTTCCTGAAACATTTTGGTCACAGCTTTTTTGGACTGGGCAACAATCTGCGAAGCATTGTTCAGCTCCTGGTCCATGGTCAGCGCAACCACCGCAGCAGGCTTGACAACCGGCTCGGCCGGCGCTCTGGCAACAGGTTCCGGTTGCGGCGCCGGGACCGGTTCACCTTCGACCAGAATATCGAGCCCCTTGTCGGTATCAATAATGAGTTCTTCGATTTTGCTGGAAAGAATACTTTTAAACTCTTCCTGTGACGTCACCAGAAATGATTTTTTCCAGAATGGATGATCGATCCATGAACCGCAGAATTCATGGATGAACATGCCTTTTCTGAGCTGACTGACGGGAATTTTTTTTAACATGCCTGTTTTTCAATATTGATAACTTCTTGCATCCCCGGCACTACTATTAATGCAAAGGATTAATGAACCTGCAGTCCATTATATGAGCTGAGAAAAATAAGCAAAGTGAATAAGTTCAATTAATGGGAATTTTTTGCGCCAGCTTCGCCTGAAGTGAAGCTATTAGCATTGTTTTAATGACTAAACTGAAACAGCTATGGTGATTTTCTCAATAAATGCATCGGCCTGAAAAAACTCTGCATGGCCATGTTTTCAATAAACGAAAGATTGTATGGATGCTCTGAAGCCAGAAAAGCGAAATGTCCTGCTTCTGGCAGTGCCAGGATTTTTTCCGCAATCTTGCCCCATAAAACAAGTTGCACCGGTTTTGCAGCAATTTTTTGCTGGTCAGCCAAGTTCTGCAGGATGGTTCGCAGGAATGGTAACCAGGCTTTCGCGTCCTGCGCCGGCGCGACCTCTGGCCTGAACACCAGCGACGCGTTGAGCAGCAGAAAACCCTGGCAGATCAGATTGGACTGTAGTTGACTGGCATTCTGTATCCAGGGCGAATCCACGGCACAGACAACACGTGACACCGGCTGCATGGCTGCACCGGCGGTGTTGTCTGCACTGAGCAGGCCCTCAGTCACCAGCAGCATTTTGATGAAATTGCGCAGCGAAGTTGCCCGGTTCACCTGCCTGGTCAATCCGACCCCTTCCTGCCACAGGCCATTTACCGCGCCATCCATAAAGCAGACCCCGGTAGCACTGGCCGCTCTCGGATAGGGCCCCTCTCCGAACAGTACATAACGCACCGCGTGCGGTGGTCGCGAAAATGCGGCAAACAGCCGGTAATCGGTCGGCAGGAATGGTCTGACAGACAGATCGGAGAAGTAGGCAGGCTCCATGGCATGCAGGCCGGCGCGCAACTGCGCTTGCCACTCAGGATGCGCGCGCGCCAGTGACTGTTCAAGCCATTCCGGGAATGCTGCCTGGGTCATGACTGTTAATGTTCCGGGCGCACCGGTGCAGGCACAGGTGGGACGCCCGGATTCAATGGCCGCTGGCTTGGCAACGACGCTACCCCGGATGGCATCGGGGCAGCGCGCAGTTGTGGCAGTGAGCCCTGATAATTCGGCGCCGCACCCTGCTGTGACGATTTCGCGTCCTGCGACAAATCCACCCGTTTGCTCACACCGTTATCCAGAATCATGATGTAGCCGGCATGCACCTCAGTGAGTTTAATTCCGGGACTGAGTTCCGCATTGACTCTGAAAGCCTGGGCGGGTTTGCCGTCCACCGCGACAATCGCACCGCTCTGGTTTTCCGGATTGGCCAGCACAATACCCTTGAGTTGGTAATTGGCATTGACTGCCAGAGCACCGCCAAACAGAGAAGCGGTACTTTCCACATCAGCCACCGGTTTTGGCACAGGTGGCGCGCTGACTTTTCTTGGTTGCGACTGCATGAATTGCAGTACCCAGTAGCTGGTGCTTACGCACAGCACAATGAATAATACAAAGCTGCAGACCAGAGATATTTTCGAGATTCGTTTCATGCCATCTTTCTTAGCGCACCAATTGATTTATTTCGATAATCGGCATTAACACCGCCAGCACGATCAGCAACACCACCACGCCCATGGCCAGAATCAGCACCGGTTCGAGCAGTCCGGCCATGGTCAGGGCGCGCCGCTCCAGATCCTGCTGCTGCGAATCGGCCGCGCGTTCCAGCATTTCAGGCAAATTGCCGGTCACTTCGCCGGCCCGGATCATGTGGATCAGCATGGGTGGAAAATACTTGTTTGCCGAAAGCGCGCGGGCCAGCGGTACGCCCTCGCGCACCGCCGCAGTGGCACTTTCAACCTGCTCGCGCATGGCCTGATTTGACAGCGTAGCGCGACTGGTTTGCAGGGCCTGCAAAATCGGCACGCCCGAACCGATGGTAATGGCCAGGGTACTGGCAAAACGCGAGGTATTCAGACTGCGTTCGAATTTGCCATATAACGGAGCGGTGAGCAGCCAGCTGTGCCAGCGCATTTTGACTTCCGGATTTTTCAGCATCTGTTTCCAGATCCAGAAAGCCATGCCCAGAATTATGGCAACGACAATCCCGTACGCACGTACAAAATCCGAAATCGCCAGCATAATCACCGTCAGCACCGGCAGCTTCTGTTTGGTATTGGCAAACACGGACACAATCTGCGGCACCACATAGGCCAGCAGAAAAATCACAATCGCAAACGCCACCACCGTGACAATGGCCGGATAGGTAAAAGCCAGTCGCACCTTTTGCACCAGCGCATTGCGCCGCTCAATATAATCCGCCAGACGCGACAGCACCCGCGAGAGCTGACCAATCTGTTCACCCGAGGCCACCAGACCGACATAAATATCGGCAAAATCACGCGGATGCTGTTTCAACACTTCAGACAGAGAATGCCCGGCCATGACTTCGGCCCGTATCGATGCAATCAGATCACGCACGTAAATTCGTTCAGCCTGTTCGAGCAGCGCCGAAAAAGACTGCTCCAGCGGCAGCCCGGCTTCCAGCAGACTGGCCAGTTGCCGGGTAAACAGCGAAAGTTCCAGTGAGGAGAGCTTGTCGACAAACAGATTGCGCTGACCGGCATTCTGCGGTTCGGCTTCGATCTGCACAACCTGAATCGGTGTCAGACCCATACCACGCAACTCGGCACGCGCGGCTCGCGCACTGTCGGCATTGACCACGCCGGTTCTGTTTTGCCCGTCAGCTAATAGGGCTTCGTATCGAAATGCAGGCACTGTCGACTATTCCTATTCTGGGTTTATTCTTTGGTGACACGTAACAGTTCTTCGCGCGAGGTCACACCATCGTGCACCCAGCGTTCGCCATCGTCGCGCATGCTGAGCATGCCGTCATTTTTGGCGGTACGGCGAATATCGGCTTCGGATGCGCTCTGATGAATCTGGGCGCGAATCTGTTCGGTGGTGGTGAGTAACTCATACACGCCCAGTCGGCCCTGATACCCGGTCTGGGCGCACTGTTCACAACCGACCGGATGCCATTCACCGTCCTGCTCACGCTTGCAGTGCGGGCACAGTTTGCGCACCAGACGCTGCGCCAGCACGCCCAGCAATGACGAAGACAGCAGAAACGGTTCAATTCCCATATCCAGCAAACGCGTCACTGCCGCAGCAGAATCATTGGTATGCAGCGTGGCCAGCACCAGATGGCCGGTCAGTGACGCCTGCACGGCAATCTGCGCCGTCTCCAGATCGCGGATTTCACCGATCATGATCACATCCGGGTCCTGACGCAAAATGGCACGCAGCGCCTTGGCGAACGTCATGTCAATACGGGCATTGACCTGGGTCTGACCGATGCCGGGCAGTTCGTATTCGATCGGGTCCTCCACTGTCAGGATATTGGTGGTACTGGCATTCAGACGCGACAGCGCCGCATACAGCGTCGTGGTTTTACCTGAACCGGTAGGGCCGGTCACCAGCACAATGCCATGCGGCTGGCTGATCAATTTGTCGAACTGCGGCGACATTGCCTGGCTCATACCGAGATTGACCAGATCCAGCCGGCCGGCTTCTTTATCCAGCAAACGCAATACGGCCCGTTCGCCATGCCCGGTCGGTAAAGTTGACACCCGCACGTCCACCGATTTGCCACCGATGCGCAGGGCAATCCGGCCATCTTGCGGCAGGCGCTTTTCTGCGATATCCAGCTGCGCCATGATTTTGATGCGTGAAATCAGCGCAGCATGGATCGCTTTCTTGGGGCGAACAACATCGCGCAGCGTGCCGTCAATCCGGAACCGCACCACCGAAATCTGCTCGAACGGTTCAATGTGAATATCGGAGGCGGTTTCGCGCAGTGCCTGCGTGAGCAGCGCATTGATCATGCGGATCACCGGTGCATCATCGGCCGACTCCAGCAAATCTTCGATGGCCGGCAGGTCCGACATCAGTTTGGCCAGATCCAGATCCGATTCAACATCCTCGACCACCTGTGCAGCGTCGCCGCCTGAACCGGCATAGGCGCGCTCGGTGGCCAGTTCCAGTTCGGCTTGACTGACCGGCATGAGTTTCATCCGGCCGTAACGTCGCCCTGCTTCGGCGATGGCCGATGGCGCGGTTTTTTCGCAAGCCCACACGTATAGCAGATCGGGCTCGCCCCAGCCTGCCAGTATCGAATTTTCTCGGGCAAATCCATAGGGAAGCAGATTGGCCTGAACAATGGAAAAGGTACTCATGCTATTTGTTCGATTCTGCCGGAGTTGGATTGGCCGGATCAGCCCTGGTTCCCGGATCCAGGCGGTTACCGGTCGCTTCGCGGTTAAGTATGTCCTGCGGAATCAGTATGCCGGTCTGCTCGGGCGTAAGGCTAGGCAGGTTCAGCAAAGGGTCACTCGGCTTGTCAGTAATTACCTTGGCGCGCATGTAGTCGTAGCGGTCTATTGAAACCGAATTGCTTTGGTCATGATTCCTTATGATGGTCGGACGCAGGAAAATCAGCAGATTGCTTTTATCGTGCTTCTTATTTTTGTACTTGAAAAAATTGCCGACCCAGGGAATGTCACCCAGAACAGGAACCTGATCGGTCGCTTCATTGCTGTCTTCAGCCATTAACCCGCCCAATACCAGCACCTGGCCGTCATCAACGATCACATTGGTTTCAATAGCGCGAATATTGGTAATGATACCGGCCGGATTCGAGCTCGAATCCACCGTGGACACTTCCTGATAAATCTCCAGCTTGACCGCGCCGCCTTCCGAAATCTGCGGACGCACTTTCAGTGTCACGCCCACGTCCTTGCGGTCCACGGTCTGAAACGGACTGACCGTAGCTCCGCTGACTGCCCCGGTATTGGCATACTGCCCCGTAATAAACGGCACGTTCTGCCCCACCAGGATTCTGGCTTCTTCGTTATCCAGCGTAGTCAGGGTCGGCACCGACAATACATTCGCGTTGCCTGTGGATTGCAGTGCTGAAGCAACCGCACCCAGTCCCAGCGACGAGCTGAACACACCCAGGGTCATGCCCGGATTGGGTACCGCAGCCTTACCAGCTGCGGCCAGCGCGAAAAGATTATTGGTGGGGCCAGCAGTGTTATAGGAAGTAGCGGCGCCCACTCTGACTTGACTCGCACTGTTACCGGACAGCGCTGCCCACTGCACGCCGAACTGATCGGTTTTGGTGGTGGAGACTTCAATGATCAGGGCTTCGATGTACACCTGGGCGCGGCGCGAATCGAGCTGATCGATGACCGAACGCAAATTGCGATAAACCGTTTCACTGGCGGTGATGATCAGGGTATTGGTTGCCGAATCGGCCTGTATGTAACCGGCCGACCCACCGCTGGGCAACGTACTGGTGCTGTTGCTGGCCGAACTGCTGGTCGCAGAAGTTCCCAACGCATTTCCCAGACCGCCACCACTGCCACTACTGCCGCTGCTGCCGACTCCCCCAATGCTGCCGCCCATACCGGACGCGCCTGACTGATTTTGCGATGCGCCGGTATTTCTTGCTGCGCCGTTCGATCCTGTAGCAGATGCACTGCCGTCAGTAGCAACGATTGCCCTTAAGGTCAGCGCGAGCTTCATTGCATCGGCATTGCGCAGATACACTACATGCACGTTACCCGGCAATGCGGTCGGTTGATCCAGTTTGCCGATGATGGTTTTAATCAGATTGGCGCGCGCCTCTGACGGTGCGTGCAGCAAAATCGAATTGGTCCGACTGTCGGCAATGATGGTGACCTTGCCGCTGTCAGTGGTCGGACCGCTCTGTTCGGTCAGACGCACAAGCAGCGTGGCTACATCAGAGGCAATGCCGTATTTGACCGGAATGACTTCGACTTCGCTGCTCGAGGGCATATCCATGGTGGCGATGATTTTTTCCAGACGTTTCAGATTGTCTGCATAATCGGTAATGACCAGCGAGTTGTTGCCCGGGTTGGCATTGATCGTATTATTGGGTGAAATCAGGGGGCGCAGTACCATCACCAGATTGGCCGCACTTTCGTAATTGAGCCGAAATACCTGGGTAGCGATCTGATCACCCTTGACGCCACTGCTCTGTGTCGGACCGGCCTGCAGCTTGCCGTCTGATTCCGGCACCACTTTGGTAAATCCGTTGGCCGTAACTACCGCATAGCCCTGCAGTCGTAACGTGGAAGTCAGTAACTGGAAAGCCTGCGCCTTGGTGACCGGCTGCTCGGAAACCAGATTGATGGTGCCCTTGACACGCGGATCAATGATGAAGGTGATACCGGTGTAATGGCCAACCGCCTTGATCACGGACTCAATATCAGCACCAACAAAAGTCAGCCTGGATTGATTCATGCCCGGATCCTGGGCAAATACCGGTTGGGTCGCACCGACAAAAACGAGACTGAGAAGCGCACACAATGCCAGTCTGGCCGGCATGCGTTTGAGGGTCATGCTGCCGGCAGTGGATCGTTTCATGGATGTTGGAAAAGTTAATTTCATACGATTATTTCTCATTTAAACTCTAAAGCAATCACGTTTTTATCAGCGCCTGGTTTGCGCTGTCCCAGTAAATTAAGCAAATTAACCAACCGGTCTTCCTGTCCGTCCTGCGCCTTCGCCTCGCCACTGAACTGCAGCCTGCCCTGCACCAGATTCCCGGTGCCGGACAGCAGCATCGGACCCTGCAGGGTTTTCAGTTCGATCGCAGCGCCCTGCTCATGCCAGACAAACGTCATCAGATATGAACCCAGCGGTTTGACCGGCGACAGCGCCGAAGCCATATCCAGCATGGTCAGCGTCATGGTTCCTTCAATGGCCACAATACCGTTCTGCCAGGTCAGATCCAGCGCATCCCAGGCCAGCGTAATCTGACCTGCAGGTTTGAGTGTATTTAACGGCGCGCCCAATCCTGCCAACCGTTCCGAAGGCAGAATCAGCGCGCCCGGATTGACCTGCAACTGGCGAAAATTACCGGACAGATGCACCGGCGTGCGCAACGACGCCGCATTCTCCAGCGTCAGTTCGATCTGCCCCAGCAATAACATCGGTGCCAGATGCCACACAAACCGCCCGGGCAGCAACGGTGTGAGATCGCCGTTCTTGCTGTCGGCCACGCCGACAAATGCCGAGCCGTTCCATAAGCTCCCCTGCACATCGCCGAGCGCCACTCGCCCACCGGTCTGATATTCCAACGCATAATCCAGCCACGAGGCCGGGGCAAAAGCCAGTATCGTCAGGAAAATACCGAACAGCCCGGAACAAAACCATGCCACTTTCAGTTTGAGACTCATATTTCCATTTATCCGTTGCCGCTGCGCTTAATTAGCCTGCGACTGTCGTAACACCAGCGTGGCACTGACCTGTCCACCCTCCAATGCAGTAATTTTGATCTCTTCCACATACAGTGCGCAGGACTTTTGCAGTTCCAGCAACCAGCCCTGCAGTCCGGACATGGCAGCACTGCTGAACTGGGCGCGCACCGTGCTGTCACTGACTGACAGGTTCTGCGCTTTCAGACCATTGGCGCTCAGTGCGTTTTCGACCAGTTCACGGGTAACATCGTGGCGATTTTCCGTACTGGGCAACGAGGCGAGTTCCTGCGCCATTTGCTGCATCTGGGCCGCCTGTTGATGCAGTCCCGGCAGTGCCGTTCTCAATGTTTCACCCCCGCTCAGAGCCGGATCGATTCCAATCAGATAGACCAGGGTCAAGACACCAAACACCGCGGCAATGCTCAGATAAGCGCGTTCGCGTTCCTGACGCGCTTCCCAGAACTGGGCAAACGTATGGGTCAGGGTATTGAGCCAGCTGACTGCAAACTGGTTGGCGGGCTGTGTCATCTGGCATTCCTGACCTGCCATACTTCGGCATTGATTTTCTTTAAAACCAGACCCTTGCTGTCCAGCGCGGTTTGCAGATTTTTTTGCATATCCTGTTGTCCCAGATCACCTTTGAGTTGCAATACCAAAGCTTTGTCCTTGTATTCGACCGAAACCAGTTTCGGCAACGACGCTGCGTTCATGGAACTCCAGACCGAGCCGAACTGTGACAGCAGCAGCGTGAAATCATCCGGTGCCGGCTGTCCAGAATTACGCCGCGCCAGATCCAGATTTTTGCGCATCTGTTCCAGCGGGTACACCACCACCGTCTCTTTCGGAAAACTGGTCCGGTAGGTCTGCAGCATATTCTGCTTCAGGGCCGCGGCTTCGCGTTTCAGATTCCAGTAGTCGTAATTTAACGCCGCAACGTTCACCAGCATCACCAGCGCAGCCAGTATCACGGGCCAGCGCCAAACCTGCCACTCTATTTGACTGGACTGATTTCCATGCAACCCGGCCATCAAATTAATACTGGCAGTCTGAACCGCAGCCAGCGTAGCAGTCCAGCTGGTTTCTGAAACCGTGATGCGATCAAGCCACGTGGGATTGCTCTCCAGCGCATGCTTATATTGTTGAATCTGACCGGAAGGTAACGCCAGACCGATTGCTGAGGACCCGGCCAGCATGGTCACAGCAGTCAGCAAATCGTCAACGGACTGCCCGGTCTGCTGCAGTATGCCGATTCCGGCCTGCACACCGGTGCGCATGGTCAGGCTGGCGTCATCATCCAATTCGGCACTGCACTGATCCTTGCTCCACGGCAGACCAAACTGAGCAGGTATGGCCCGAATCTGGCTGGCTCCCAGCGCAAAAAAATGCGCGGAAAGTTTCTGCAGCCATTCGCGCTGCGCGACAGCAACAGTACGACTTCCACTGTCCACTTTTGCACCCAGATTCAGAACGCACTCTCTGGCGTCACACATCAACTGATCTTCCACCAGATTCGGCAGTGCCATTTTCAGTTTGGCTTCCGACATCGGCGGCGTGTTCAGTTCCAGCAAGGTCACATCGGTTGCAGCAATGAGCAAAACCACATTGGCTCTGGCCACAGTGGCAGCCAGTTCGGACAGGGTTGCGCGGCCCTCCCGAATGATGGAGCCGTCTTCCCGGCACGCAGCATAGGAAAATACGCCATGTGGCCAGGTGGAACTGTGTCTGGAAGGAATGCGTAAGTACAAAGTATTCAAGATGCGTATTTCTTCAATGTGATAGTTCGATCTATTCCGAGATTAAATATCTCTTACCCAAACAACCCGCGTCGCGCCACTCATCTGCGTGCGTTCGATCAGCGCGTCCTGATCAAACACCGACCGCCCCAGCCGTACATGTCCATGCACAATAAAATAACTGGTCTGGGTATTGATGATACTGACTGCGGGTGGATTACCTTTGCTCTTATCCCAGCGCGCGCCCAAGTCTGTCATATCCCGGTAATAGGCCTGATCCCTGCTGGTTACGATCTGCTGGGCATCAGACAGCGAAATCCCAGCAATTCTAGCTGAAATCACCTGTGCTGACGCCGTATTTATATTGACCGGCGTTGCGATCGGTAAAAAAACCACCAAGTCCCGCAACTTTGCAACCGCTTCAGGCGTAAAGCCGGGAATGGCCAGCAGATCATCCACCTGCATCAACGCCAGAATCTTGGCGTTGACAGCCGCAGCAAGCACAGTACCGTCCGCATTGAGCTGGGCCGCCTGCGACTGGGTCGAGGCCACCATTTTGGCCGTTGCAATGGCCAGTTCGGAATTCATACCCTGCGCGGACAGCAATTTCTGAAATGCCAGCAGGGTCGGCGGATCGATCACGCCTGCAACTGCCAGACCGGTCAGGTTCAAACGTGACTGGGCGTCAATGACATAACCCGACAGCGTCGCATCAGTTTCATCCTCACTGCTCTTGCCATTATCCACATACTGGTCGAGGCGGACTTCTTCCAGTGGCACCGACCACGGTTCGCCCAGATAATCGACCCGGCTGACCTTGGCATCTTCACGCAGAATCAGACGCGCCCAATCCAGTGCACCGCGCATTACCCACTGTTTCTGCAATTGATAACGCTGGTTTTCTATTGACCGAACCTGCACGTTCTGCTGACCGAACAGGCTCATCACCAGAGTAATGGCCAGCGCTGCGAGCAGCAGCGCTGTGACGATCGCCACGCCGCGCTGATGCAGTTTGGGACGGCGATGCGTCATATCCCACCCAACATGATAATTTTTTGCATGGCATGTTCGTGGTTCTTCAGTTGCATTGTCACCTGCAAACCGGTAGTCACTTTGGACTGGTCTATCACAGGAACGCCAATATTATTCTGGGTAGCAGGAGATGAAGCCGGCGCCGAAGCGCCAACCTGACCGGCTGCATAAGTTGTGCCGGTCAGTGAAGTTGGCGGATAACCTTCAAACTCCAGACTGGCCATGTCTTTTTGCATGACAATTTCCACCTGACCGTCAGGTGGATTTCTGGCCTGCTGCAGCAACTGGTTCAGCACGGCGAGGTCACGCGTGGTAATCGATTCAAAACGGGTCAGACTGTCATTGACCTGTCGGTACGTTACCAGCTGCATGGCTGGTGCCTGATCTTCCGCATAGACATTGCGGATCAGGATCAGCCGTTGCGGTTCAATCCAGCTGGAGCGGCCTTCCGGCAGGTTGGGATAATTGAGCGGATTGACGATATGCGCGCAGTCGCTTTGCAACTGTGCAAAGGTCAGCTGCAAGGCGCGAGTCTGTTCGAGTTCGGCATTGAGCGCCACACGGCTTCTGACGATACTGTCCAGTCCGCGCCAGCCCAGCACCGCCACAATAGCCAAAATACTGATCGCAACCAGCAGTTCGATGAGCGTAAAGCCGTGGCTGTTTTTATCAAAGCGCATTGGGCACCACCTGAATCAGTTTGATAATGCGCCGGTCCGGAAAGCGCGCATCAAACACGCTGACTTCCACCCTCCTGAAGGACGGGTTAGGGGTAGCGATCACCTCCTGATAACAGCGCAGATCCAGATCATCCTGCGGACAGGAAAAATTGCTTTGCCCGATATCCGGCCAGGTGTTGGAAAGGCGAATTTGTGCCAGGCGATTTTCAGCTGACCAGGTGGCCATCATGGCAGAACGCAGATGATCGCTGTTCTGGGTCAGGCTGCCCACGGCGCGCAGACTGGCACCGAGCGCCACACCAACGATAACCAGCGCCACCAGCACTTCAAGCAGGGTAAAGCCGCGCGGCATTCTGGTGTGGATTGATTTCAATGTGCCATTCCGATCAGAGCGATTCAACTGAAAAATGACCCAGCCCGTCCGCCTGTATCGACACGGCGGCACCTTCATAAGCCAGCGTCAGAACAAATGGTTTGTCTACCGGTTCACGTCCAAAAACAATTTTCATCGGCAGATCGGTTTTAACAGGAGCGGGTTGCATGGTGATAACCAGCGGCGACTTCCTGAAACTGCGCTCCCGAAACAGATCATTGTCGGTCAACGGTTGCCAGCCGCTGTCACCACGCACATAAAACCGGAACTGTTCGCTGTCGAGTTCAAACGCGACCGGCCGGTTACGCACGATGGCCTCTTCGCGTGCCAGCTGCATCAGCAGTGCAATACGCTGCGCGTCGTCCAGCAACGCTTTTTTTGTATTGGGGATGGCGTTGACGCTTACCATGCCCAGCATTATGCCCATCACCACCAGCACCACCAGCAGTTCAAGCAGCGTAAATCCGCTGGCTTTTGCGCCGGCTGGTGAGCTCATACCGCGATGCATAGTAAAACTGGCCATGTTCCGGGTTATAAGTCCCAGGAACCGATGTCAGCATTGATTCCCTCACCACCCGGCTGCCCGTCCGCTCCGAACGAAAACACGTCGTATTCGCCTTTGATACCGGGACATAAATACTGATACGGATTACCCCAGGGATCTTTCGGAATTTTTTCCAGATAGCCGTCCGCCTTGTAGCCATTGGCGGCCGGACCGGTAGTTGGTTTGGTGACCAGAGACTGCAGGCCCTGTTCGGTGGTGGGATAGCGCTGATTATCAAGTTTGTACAAAATCAGTGCCTGTTTGATGTTGGCAATATCCTGTTTGGCCGCGGCGACTTTGGCGGTATCGGTATGACCGACCAATTTGGGGACTACGATGGCAGCCATAATGCCCAGAATGGCAATCACGACCATAATCTCAATAAGAGTAAATCCGCGCGCCAGTGCCAGTTCGAATCGATTCTGCCTGAAATTGGAATTTTGCATGGTTAACAGTGCCTGTGATAAATCGGACACTTATTGTATTGCATGTCAGGGCGAATGTGCGACGTGAAATGTTGGAAAATTGAAAATAAATTTATGAAAATGAGTAATGTATCTGGTACGGTTTTCCATAATGAAATTCAGCTCACACCCCTGCAATGGTGAACCAGAATACAGTTCCAACCCCAACTTCGCTGTCAAAACCGATTTCACCATCCATCAGTTCGATCAGACTCTTCGTGATATTCAGACCCAGTCCGGTGCCACCTTGGGTGCGTGTGTTGCCATCATCGGCCTGAGAAAATTTCTTGAAGATCCGATCCCGGAACGCCAGCGGAATGCCCCTGCCGTAATCGGCAATTTCGACCCTGAACTGGCCTGTTTCCTGTTCCAGTATCCGTATTTCGACCGTATCGCCGGCTTTGGAAAATTTGGCCGCGTTGGAAAGCAGATTGGCAAACACCTGCAACAGGCGGTTAATGTCGCCGTTCACCCAGGCCTGTTCAGGATGATCTGCAAACCGGAACTGCACCTGCAGTTGCTGACCATACGGCGTATTGGCTTCAACCGACATGCGGGTCAGCGCCACCAGATCAAGCCGTTCAAAGTGCAGCACCATTTTTCCGGAAGCGAGCTTTTCCATATCCAGCAGATCATTGACCAGGACGCCCAGCCGTTTGGAATTTTTCAGTGCAATCTGCACCAGATTTTTGGCATTGGCAGGCAAGTCACCCACCACTCCGCTGTCGAGCAAACCGAGCGAACCGTGTATCGACGTCAGCGGGGTTCTGAGTTCATGGCTGACCATGGAAATAAAGTCCGACTTGATGCGGTCCGATTCGCGCTGCCTGGTCAGATCCAGCACAAACCCGACCCATTCGGTATGCGACCCCTCCAGCTGCGCCAACCCGACCATGACCGGTATGGGCTGCGCATTTTTTGCAAGCAACTCAACTTCAAAGGACGAAGACTGACCGGATTTTTTCAACTGTCTTAACGCATTTTCATAGGTCTGGTGATAGTCAGAAGCAGTCAGCTTGAGCCAGTTCAGTCCCTGCCGGGTCATCTGCGCGCGCGGCACATCAAGCAGATTCAGCAGTACGTCATTGGCTTCCAGAATATTGCCGGAAAAATCACCCTGCATGATGCCGATCAGATTCGAGTTCACCAGGCGGCGCAGACGTGATTCACTGACCTGCAGTGCTTCGAGCATATGCGACTTTTCCAGACTGGCCTGCTCAGCAAGGTCGCGCGCCATGAGCAGGTCGGTTTCAAAATTTTTCATGACGGTGATGTCACGCACGCTGAACACGCGCCCGATCAGACTGTCGCGCAAAAATTCAGGTTTTGAAACGCAGATGAAATAACGGCCGTCCTTCAGGGACAGCAAGTCTTCCGTTTCCAGATGCGGCTCGACCTGGGAGCGCTCCCAACTGGCTCTCATGCTGCTGGTGTCATTGAGATTGGAAAGTATGTGTTCCCACATAAATATTTCTTTACGCTCCAGCAACAGCTCTTCCGGAATATTCCACATGAGCGAAAAACGCCGGTTCAGATTGACGATATGCCCGAACAGATTGACCGCCAGAATTCCCTCAGCCGTGGATTCCAGCGAACTCTGCAACTGTGACACCAGATGCAGCTGCTGTTGCTCAATCTCTTTCTGACGGGTCAGATCCTGCGCATAAATAATCCAGTAGCGTTCCGATTCCTCCACATACAGTGACACCCGCTTCTCGACCTGAAACGAGGACCCATCGCTTTTCATCCATTCGGTTTCAGCAATTCGCACAACCTGCAGATCCAGATCGGTAGCCAGTTCATCCCAGAAGAACACATCCAGCAGCGAGCATTCCACTTTAGATAAATCCCTGCCGATGAGCTCATGAGGCAGATAACCAAGCATCTGGCTGGCGATCAGATTGATGTCCTCCACAATCATGCTGCCGGCGTTCACCACCAGGATGGCTTCACGACTGTGGTCTATCATGTTGCGCAGCAGCCCGGCATTGAGTCGCAAGTTATTTTGACTGATTTTTTTCGGCGTAACCGATTTTTTCATGGCGCTAACCCCGTCCGGCCACGACTGAAGAACCGTCCTGTTTCGATTTGGAATCGACATAATAATTGACGCGTTTGCGCGGATTCAGATAATCATAGATGGCTCTGGGCAGCAAACCGGGACGGATACTGGAATTGATGGCGAGCTCCTTGGATTCTGCCGACAGGTCAATAATGATGGCATCTTCCCTGGGAATTTCATCGTCATATACCATGATACGGGGCCGCAGCGGCAAACCGACATTCACATTCATCACCAGCCCGACTGCATCATTGGACAGCTTGACGAGCGTACCGGGCGGATACACCCCCAGGCTTTTCACCAGCGTGGCCATGGCCAAAGGATCAAACTGCGCGCGCCGGTGCGCGTACATCAGGGACAGTGCTTCATGCGGCGTCATGGACTGATTCATGTCGATGTGATTGCACAGATTGTCATACACATTGGCGATCGTGATGATGCGGGTCGGCATGCGAATGGCGTCGCCCTTGAGCTTCTTTGGAAAGCCGCTGCCGTCCAGATATTCGTGATGACTCGCTATCACATCCAGAGTGATCTTATCCATGCCGGCCTTGATACCGACATCCACGCCATACTGCGTGTGCAGTTCATAAAAATTCTGCTCCACTTTGGTCAAAGGCGTGGTCTTTTTATTGATCTGATCAGGCACATTAACTTTGCCCAGATCATGGAACAGCGCCGCCTTACCGATTATTTTGATTTGATCTTCCGTGCATTTCATTTCAAACGCCAGCATCATGGCCAGCACCGAAACGTTGAGCGAATGAAAATACAGATCTTCACTGCCATCCTTTTGCTGAATCAGATGCATGACAGCATCATTGCCGTTCAAAAATATGTCAGCAATACTGTCAACTAATTTGGCCGCTTCCTGCAGGGTTTCCTTGGGTTGGGAAAAAATCAGTTTATCGATGTTTCTGACCACTTTTGCCGCTTCGATAAACTTGGCTTCACAGCGTTCAATATCTTCGCGCTGCTTTTGCAGCTTTTCAAAGCGCGCCTTTTTGGCTTCGATAATACTTTCAAAAACCTGGAGACTCTGGGCGGCGGACTCCTGCAGCGGCTTGTCGAGCGGATTTGCGACCGGTTCAGCGACCGGTGTACCGTCTGCGCGCAACGCGGACAGATCGGTTTTTTCGGGTACGTAACGTATGTGTTTGAGTTTTAATGCCTTTAATTCACGGATCTGATTTTCGTTGGTGATTTTAAAGGAACTCATGGGAAACGAATGCTGGAACCAGCTCAGGTCGAGCTTGATGAACATGCCGATCCGGACCTGATCAATTGCAATGAGTTTGGTGTTGTCAGTCATAATCCAGCATTAATTAAATCTCAAAATCTGTTTCGTAGTTGATTTGACAAGTCAGATCGATTGAGTGAAATTCAATCCATCCGGGGGATACAGCTGCGCCACTTTGTGTCTGATCACCCTATAGTTGTAGTTGATTCCTGACTCAATTGCCACCTTATTCTGAGATCATTCCGATAAAAAATAGCAGATATCCAATCACTTGCTCCGGTCGCCGCGCTACCCCTGCATGCAATTTCCGGCAAAAAAAAGGCCACATGGATGATCATGTAGCCTTGTCCTGTCTGCCAACAACACCGGTCGGCGCTATGTTCCGATGCTTGCGGCTTACTCTGAATATGCTATTTCCCCGGAGCAGGCAGTGCCGCAGCTTTTGCGTTGGCATCGTCAGCCTCCTTCAGCCGTCCCAATTCTTTATACGTCTTTGCCAGCAACAGCCAGCCGTCCCTGTTGTTCGGATTTTTTTCCAGCTTGGCTTCCAGATGCTTGACTGCTGTACTCAGGTCACCGCCGGCATTGGCTGCAGATGGCGCAGCGGCAGACGGCATTGCTGCAGACGGCACCGTCGCGGAATTCACCACGACGCGCGAACTGGTCGGGGAATTTGCGGGGGACTCTTTTGCCTTGCCGTTCCAGACATAAAAGCCCAGAACCGCCACAATGACGACAAGTACCGGGACAATCACGCGCACTGCAAAATTCCCGGTTGCAGGCTGATCAAGAATGACCAGATGCAGTGCTGCCTGCGCACGTTCAAATTCTTCCTGTCCGATTTTTCCCTCGGCGCGAGCCAGCAGCAAAGCGCGCATTTGCGCCAGCGGATTGGGCGCAGCCGGTTTCCTGACAAACGAAAAAGCGCCGCTATACCAGAGCATCGCGCCTGCAAAACATCCCAGAACAAGTATGAAAATGATGGTCAAAATGGCAGCTCCGTTTAATATTTATGTGGACAAGGATACTGATGCAGATCAGCAGCCGGGCCAGGAAATGGACTAGTGCCGGGTGTTTATCACAACCGAAACCCCGGTCGCCCCCGGAGCAACCGGCGCACTCAACCCTTCCCAGTCCCCGGGCTGTGGCGTAGCACTGTCCGACGCCGAAATCCGCGCCCCGACGACAACCTTGGGATAATCCGACAGCTTCACATTCGGCATCATCCCCATACTGTCATCCAGCTTGAACTTCACCGGTAAATCTTTCACCTGTTTTCTCAGCACCGCCAGCGGAAAACGCGGCCCCTGTTCAGCGCGGGCAAAAATGAATACGGTTGCGCTGGGATCGACTTCTTTCAATACGGCGCCATCAATTTGGACCTGACCTTCCAGTGCTGCGCCTGCTGCTGCAACACCAGCCGGCGCCGGTTTGATTTCAGCACCGAGCGCAGCTTGTGCATTCACAGGCTGAGTGCCGGCCAGACCCTGCGCTTCATCGATGACACCGGCAATGGCTTTTGCGGTTTCCGATTGCGGATCAACCAGCGCCAGAACTTTTTTCCATTGTTCAATTGCTCTGGGAAAATCGCGCCGGTCAAACGCAGCGCTGCCGGACAGGGCCAGTGCCTTGACATTGCGTGGATCGGCCTGCAGCGCCAGTCCGATGATTCTGTCCGGCTCACCCTGCAGACTCTTGTTTTGCGCCATACCCAGAGAGTCGGCGTAGTCGGCCAGAACATCGGCATTGCCGGGCACCAGTTTAACCAGACGCGCATAGGCGTTTGCGGCCTCACGATAGCGCCCCTGGGTATGGTAGGAGCGGGCCAGCATACCCAGACCCTGCACGTCATCCGGATTATTTTTGAGTTTTTGCTCCAGTTCCGCCACCATGCTGTCAATCTGTTGCGGGGTCACGTCAGAGGCCTGCTGCGCCGGTGCGCTGCCGGGTTCAGATTCCACACTGCCAGGTGCGCCGAGCAAGTAATACAGGGCGATTGCCACTGCCGGAATTGACAGGCCGATCAGCGCTGCGCTCCACTGCCGGTTCGGTCCGGCAACGGCCTGAACAGATTCGGCCTGTACGTCACTGGCCACGCGCTTTTCCAGCTCGGAGCGCGCCGCAGCATAACCGGCCTGATCGATGAGGCCATTGCCCAGATCAACCTCGAGCTCGCGCAACTGGTCGCGCAGCACGGTCAGATTGACTTCATTATTTGCTTCGGCGTGTAACGGCCGGTCCGACCTGCGCAGCAGAGTCGGCATGACAAACAGCAGCGCTGTAACCAGCATAAAAACGGCAACCAGCATGAACTCGGTCATGGCATTTCCTTATTGTCGGACGAAGGCTCAGAAAGACTGGCTAGCAGCTGCTTTGAACGCTGCAGCTCAGTGGCGCTCAATTCGGGATCTTCGCTGCGCCGGCCGCGCAATTTCCTGGCCAGAAAAAACAGACCGCCAAAAAGCAGTAAAAACGGGCCGAACCACAGCAGCACAGTGGTGATATGGAGCGGTGGACGATACATCACAAAGTCGCCGTAACGCGTCACCATGAAATCAAATATTTCCTGGTCGGTCTGACCCTGCTGGATTTTTTCCCGCACCTGATTGCGCAGATCGACCGCCAGGTCGGCGTGCGAATCGGCAATGGTCTGGTTCTGGCAGACCAGACAGCGTAGCTGTTCCGATACGGCCAGCACATGTTTTTCCAGTGCGGTGTCGGCACCGGCAGCATCAGAAACGGCAGTTTGAGTTTGAGCCTGGGCACAGGCCTGGGCAATCAGCAGGGCCGAGCAGGCGGTAATTATGAATTTACGCACGATTGAGCTCTTTAATCAAAGGCAGCAGTTTTTCAGAAATGATTTGCGGTGTCAGCGGACCAATATACTTCATGCGGATCACGCCGCGCCGGTCCACGACAAAAGTTTCGGGTACGCCGTACACGCCATAATCAATGCCCACCCTGCCCTGGTCATCAAAGCCCGACACCGTGTAAGGATTACCGAACTGCTGCAGCGTACCCACGCCTTCGGCGCGACCATCCTTGTAATTGAGACCGATAATGGGCACCACATTCATTCTGGACAGATCCATTAACGCCGGATGCTCTTCCCGGCAGGATACGCACCAGGACGCCCAGACATTCAGAATCCAGACTTTGCCGAGCATATCGGCCGGCGCAATGGTTTTGTCAGCATCATTCAATTGAGTCAGCTTGAATGCCGGTGCCGGCTTGCCGATCAAGGGCGACGGAATTTCGCGCGGATTGAGTTTCAGGCCCACGCCCAGAAACAGCACCAGTGCGACAAAAATACCAAAGGGGATCAGAAAACGTTTCATGTCAGTGCCTTGTCAGGTTGAATGGCAACGACCTGTTCAAGCGCGGCATGTGCAGCCGATTTGCTCTGCTTAATCCGGTAACGCCGGTCCGATGCGGCCAACAGTCCACCGAGTGCAATGATCAGACAGCCGCCCCAGATCCAGCTCACGAACGGTTTGTGCTGGACTCGCACCACCCACACGTTGGGACTGGACTGCTCGCCCAGTGACACATACAGATCGCGGGTAAAGCCGCGATCGATGGCAGCTTCGGTCATCGGCATCTGCTGCACGAGAAACAGGCGCTTTTCCGGTTTCATCAGGGCGATGAACTTCGTGCCGCGCATGACCTCAAAAGTAGCCTGCGCCGCAACGTAATTGGGGCCTTTGATTTCCTTGATATCGAGCAGGTGGAACGAATAGTCGCCCGCGCTGGTGGTTTCCCCGACCCGCATGCTGACATCATTGGCGACTTCATTGCCTTTGACCAGCGTCACGCCAACCACAAATACCGCCACACCGGCGTGGGCAATCAGCATGCCCCAGTAACTGCGCGGCTGAGTGGATATCCTGCGCCATAATGACGTACCGGCCGGCGCATGCGCCAGACGCTCATAGAGATGGGTAGCCGTTGCCAGCCCGATCCACAGTGCCAGCGTCACACCCACCACGACCATGACCGAATGCGCGAACGAGACGGCGGCGAGCACGGCGAAGATCAGCGCGCCCAATGCCAGCCAGCGCAACCGGTACGCCACCTCTTTCAGGCTGGCGTTCTTCCAGTTCACAAACGGCGCAATCGCCATGAGCAGCAACACCGGTAACATCAGCGGTACAAAAACGGCTTCAAAATAAGGTGGCCCGACCGAAATTTTCCCCAGATTAAGTGCATCCAGAAACAGCGGGTACAACGTACCCAGAAACACCGTGCCGGCTGCGGCCAACAGCACCACATTGTTCACCAGCAGCATGGATTCACGCGAAAACAGGCTGAAACTGCCGCCCAGTCCGACTTTCGGTGCCCGGGCCGCATACAACAGCAGCGAGCCTCCGACCACGATGGCCAAAAAAACCAGCACAAACAGGCCGCGACGCGGATCGGTGGCAAACGCGTGCACCGAGGTCAGCACACCCGAGCGCACCAGGAACGTTCCCAGCAGCGACAGTGAAAAAGCGATGATTGCCAGCAGCACGGTCCAATTTTTGAAACTGCCGCGCTTCTCGGTGACGGCCAGCGAATGAATCAGTGCTGTGCCGACCAGCCACGGCATGAACGAGGCGTTTTCGACCGCATCCCAGAACCACCAGCCACCCCAGCCCAGTTCGTAATAGGCCCAAAAGCTGCCCATGAAAATACCCAGCGTCAGAAACATCCACGCCACCAGCGTCCAGGGACGTGACCAGCGCGCCCAGGCCGCATCCAGTTTGCCGCCCATCAGTGCGGCAATGGCAAAGGAAAAGGCTACCGAAAATCCTACATACCCCATATACAGCATGGGCGGATGAACGATCATGCCGAAATCCTGCAGCAGCGGATTCAGATCGCGTCCGTCCATGGCGGCCGGAACCAGACGTTCAAACGGATCCGAGGTAAACAGAATGAAACATAAAAAGCCGACCGAAATCAGTCCCATGACGCCCAGCACACGCGCTACCGTCACTTCCGGCAGCTGATTGGAAAACAGTGCCACGGCAAAGGTCCACAGCACCAGCATTTCGCTCCACAGCAGCAGCGAACCTTCATGCCCACCCCAGGTCGCGGCAATGCGGTAATACCAAGGCAGCATCGAATTCGAATTCGAAGCCACATACAGAACCGAAAAATCATTATTGACGAACGAGTAGACCAGACAGGCAAAAGCGATGGTCACAAAAGTGCATTGACCGGCGGCCGCAGTGCGCGAGACCGCCATCCAGGCAGAATTACCGCGAAACGATCCGGCGATGGGGACAATGCCTTGCACCAGCGCCAGCGCCAGGGCAATGATCAGCGCAAAATGTCCAATTTCTGGAATCATGGTTGTTCCTGTTTATAAAGTCTTCAAAAGGGGAATGTCATTGGTCAGGAGTCTGCCATGCAGATTCCTGATGCAAATGTTTGCACATTGTATGCGTTTTCCAGACTACGGGTTTTACTATAGCTCCAATGAAAGTGTCCGGCTAGCGAACACTTTCACCGAAATTATGCCAATTCTGTTTCTGCCGCGATACAAATATAAAAAAATACCCGGAAAATTTTAACGAGATGCAATTTATCAAATATAGTTAAATTTGTTCTGAAGCCAAATTTTTGTACTGTATGCGAACAAATCGAGATGCAAGCAGTCAGCTCTTTTCAACCGCAGCATCATTCAATTTAAAACATTTTCTTGGAAGAAATAACGATGATAAAGATAACCATGTTGTCGCGCTCGCTCAATCTGATGTTTGCCGGCTTTATTCCAGCCGGCCTGCTCCTGTTTGCCCAGCCAGTGCTGGCACAACAGGTCACCGACACTGCCGGCAGTGCGGATGCAACCCCGGTGCAACGGGTTGAAATTACCGGGTCATCCATTAAACGACTGGCCAATGAAAATGCCCTGCCAGTCACAACCATCAAAGCAGAAGATTTTGCCAAGCAGGGTCTGGTAACCGCAGAACAGGTGTTAAATACTCTTTCAAACAACCAGTCGGCACAGGGCAGTTCTCAGGCCGTCGGCGTGACTACCGGTGGCGAGTCCCAGGCTGATTTGCGCGGCATCGGCTCCAATAAAACACTGGTGTTATTGAATGGACGTCGACTGGCAGCCCATCCATACGACGGCAATACCGTTGATCTGAACATTATTCCAATGGCTGCTCTGGAAAAAGTAGAGATCCTGCGCGATGGCGCGTCTGCGATTTATGGTACCGACGCCATAGGCGGTGTCATCAACTTTATTACCAAACGTTCAGTCAAGGGTGTGCAACTCACTCTGGATGGAACCCATGTACAGGAAGCCGGCGGCGGATCAGAAAAGCGCATCAACGCACTGGCTGGGTTCGGAGACCTGGATCAAGACGGATTTAATATTTTTGGTGTCGTCGATTATCATCACCAGTCAGAACTGCCGGCGATCAACCGCGCATTCTCGGCAACCGGTGTAATTCCCAGCAAAGGTATGAGCAACACCAGTGGCAACACGCCGACAGCCAACTACTACGATATTGTCTCCGGTTTATCAGGCAATGTTTCCGCCCCCGGCTGTGATCCGCTCAACCACTCTTACCCCAACACACCTCCAGACGGTACCTGCCGGTTCGATTATTCGGCTTTGGTTGACGATATTCCCGAAACCCAACAGGCCAGCTTTTTCACAAAGGGTTCAGTCAAGATTAATTCAACCAACACCGCAACGGTCGAATATCTGCATACCGATTCCTGGAATATCAACAGAATTGCACCTGCACCTTTATACGATACTGAGGATGCCGCATTGACCGGCCTGCAAGTACCGGTTGGCAGCATTTACTATCCGGGTGGCTCAGGCGGCGTGCCGGCGGTTACTGGGCTGACCGGGCCGTTGTCGCTGAGCTGGCGCCCGCTGCAGGCTGGCCAGCGAGCTGAAAAAGACGTCGATAAAAGCGACCGTCTGGTATTGGGTATGGAGGGCACAGTTGCAGGCTGGGACTATAAGGCCGGTCTGATATTCGCCAAGGCCGATGCCACCAGTACGCTGACCGGTGGCTTCCTGACTGACTCCAGCGTATTCCAGGGTATTACCGGCACCAAACAGGTGTTGGGTGCTGATGGCAAACCCATGTTTGACTCGACAGGTCTGATTCCGGTCACAACCCCTTTACCCGGCGGCCCAATTTTGAATCCGTTTGGTGCCCAGACTACCGCTGGACTGGCCTATATGAACGCCAATCAGCTGCTCGGCCAGATTATTGGTGGCAAAACAAAATCCACCGGAGTTGACTTCAAGGCCAGCCGGGAATTCGGTGAACTGCCAGGCGGCCCGATGGGGATCGCTTTCGGTGGCGAATTCCGTCGTGACCACGCCGAGTATGACGTCAACACGGCCGTGGCATCACAGGCGGCCAGCACTGGCCTGGCCAATGCAGTCAGCACCAGTGGCGATCGCGACATCAGTGCCGTATTTACCGAATTTGATGCGCCACTGACCACGCAGCTGGATATGCAGTTGGCTGGCCGATTTGATAATTACAGTGACGTAGGCAGCACCTTTAATCCAAAACTGGGATTGCGCTATCAGCCCGCCAAACAGCTCATGATTCGTGCTTCGGCCAGCACAGGATTCCGCGCACCATCGCTGTATGAAAAAAATCAGCCGGTATTTGTCAGCAATACGCAGGGTAACTATGATGATCCGACACTGTGTCCAGGTGGCACGGCTGGCGTCGGGGGCACCGGCACGGCAATCAATGGAGCCAATCCGAACGTGGTCTGTAACGCGCAGCAGAATCTGTTGATGAGCGGAAATAAAGATCTGAAGCCAGAAAAGGCCAAAAACTATTCTCTGGGTATAGTTGTAGAACCGATCTCCCAGGTAACCATGTCGGTCGATTACTGGAACATCCACATTACAGATTCAATCGGTGCTTTGACCGAAGCAACACTGTTTGGAGACCCGGCCAAATACGCCAATCTGTTTGTTTATAACTCGTCCGTCACTTCGTTGATAGGAGTAACTGATATCAACCAGAATCTGGGCGATAAAAAGACTGACGGTTTTGACGTAGGCGCAACTTATCGTTTGCCAGCGACAGCATTGGGTAATTTTATGGCGACAATTGATGGAACATACGTCAACAAGTTTGAATATCAGACTTACAAAAACGGTCCATGGAACCAGAATGTCGGAACGTTTGGCGATCTTGGTCCGGTATTCCGCTGGAAGCACAATCTGGCCATTGATTGGTCACAGGGAGACTGGGGTGTGACACTGGTACAGAGATATCTGTCCGGCTACCACGATCAAAATCTGGTTGATCCAATGTATGCGCAAGACGTTAAGGCCTATTCGGTTTGGTCCCTGTCAACCACCTATAACGGCATGAAAAATCTGTCAGTTACTGCCGGCGTCAAAAACCTGTTAAATACGGCACCAGGATTTACCAATCAGGGTATCACTTATCAGCAGGGTTTCGATCCGCGCTACACCGATCCGACAATGCGCAGTTTCTTCATGCGCGCAACCTACAAGTTCATGTAAAAAACTGTTTTCAAAGTCAAAAGCAGTTGCAGGCCGCACAGCATGCTGTGCGGTCCTTTTTTCAATCCAAACCGAACAGGAACAGCGCGGGTTGCAATCGGGTGTGATTTACTGGCCTGCTCAGCTCTCCGTCATTGTCTGGAAGTCGCCTTTTGCACAAACAACCCCAGCAACATCGCAGGTAAAAATATCCACGTTTCCCAACTGGGGTCAGCCAGCAGGGTCAGCGCAGGACCGGGACAATAGCCACTGATTCCCCAACCCAGACCAAACACCAGTGCGCCGGCAATGAGCCTGCCATCAATTCTTTTTGCGTTGGATAAATGAAAATGATCTTCCAGCAGCGGTGCCTTGCGACGCAGCACAAAACGAAAAACCACTACCGTGACACCGACTGCGCCGCCCAGCACAAACAGCAGACTGGGGTCCCACTGGTCGGCCACATCAAGAAAATTGAGGACTTTATCGGGATTGGTCATGCCGGACAGCACCAGCCCGACGCCGAACACCATGCCGGAAAACAGGCTCACGACCAGACTTATTATGTGATTTTTTTTCATGACATGATCCATTAAAAAACGCCGAACACATGACGAACCACGACCGCCGTAACGATACCGGTTACCAAAAACACGCAGGTTGCCACCAGCGAGCGCAACGAAAGGCGCCCCAGTCCGCACACGCCGTGTCCGCTGGTGCATCCACCGCCCAGTGAAGTGCCATACCCGACCAGAAATCCGGCTACCGCCAGCAGCCATACCGGAAAATGCTCCCTTGGCACGGGGCTATTGCCCAGTACCAAATAGACGACACTGGCGCCAGTAATCAATCCGACCAGAAACAGTATCCGCCACAGCCGGTCACCGGCCACAGAAAAAAATAACTTGCCGGTGATGGTACTGATACCGGCAATCCGTCCGTTAAAAACCAGCAGTGACAGCGCGGCACTTCCTATGAGTAACCCACCAATCAATGCTCCCGAAAATCCGGCTCCATTCATGCTGCATCCCTTTTTATTATTGACCTTTGTATGGCAAATCCGGTCAATGCCAACGCAGCCCGAGTGACCGGCGACCATCAGCAAAAACCGTCCAGCGTGAATTAAACAGCAATACTGATGTCGGATAAACGATTATTTAGAAATTTTTATATGCCACAAAAGTCTGATGCACGCGGTCAGGCTACTTTTTCAATCCTGAGGAGCGACCACAGGCAACACCATGGTGAATCTGGTAAATTTGCCCACCTCACTGTCGACCTGAATATTGCCACCTAAGGTTGAGGTAACCAGATTAAACACAATATTCAGTCCCAGGCCACTTCCGCCCTGCCCCATGCGCGTGGTAAAGAACGGATCAAAAACACGATCCAGATTGTTTGCGGGAATGCCTTTTCCGTTATCAGAAATAATTAACCGAACATGACTCTCATCCTGCATCCGTGCAGCTATTAAAACCTCGCCGCGCATATTGTCAGAAAATCCATGAATCTGCGCATTGATGACAAGATTGGTAATAATCTGCCCGATAGAACCAGGATAACTGTCCATATCGCACGCAGCGGGAATATCCACAACGATATGATGAGGCGTTCTCTTAAACTGCGGTTCCAGTATGGAGACGTTGTCGGCCACAATCGCTTTCAATTCGAAACTGCGCCTGTGTTCACTGACCTGATCGACTGAGACCTGCTTGAAATGGGCCAGCTGATCGATGGCTCGCGACAGATTTCTCAATAAAATATCGAGGCCATGATGGATATGCTGATTGAATTCGTTCAGACGACTCCGGGTGATTTTTCCTGTTTCAAGTGCAGCTTCAAAATTGGCCACTTCATCGCGCATGCTCGATCCGACTGTCAGGCTGTTCCCGATCGGTGTGTTCATTTCATGCGAAACACCTGCAATCAGCACACCGAGCGCTGCCATTTTTTCACGCTGTATCAACTCTTCCTGGGTACGTTTCAATTCCGTATGGGCCTGTTGCAGGGTTGCATTGGCATTAGCCAAATCTCTGGTACGGCCGGCGACCCGTTCTTCGAGCTCGTTATTCATTTTTCTTAACAGCGCTTCGGCATTTTTTCTCTCGGTGATGTCAATGTGAGATGCAACATAATGGGTGATATTGCCATCGTTATCTGTAACAGCGGAAAAGAAAATCAGAGCTGGATAGGTGTCACCATTTTTGCGCCGCACCGCTATTTCGCTGCCCCGCAGTTTTGCTGTATCCAGCTCATTCCAGTTCAGATTCAGCAGGGTATTTTCATTGAGGTCAGCACTGAGTGCGACCGGATTGCTGCCAAATATTTCACTCTCCTGATATCCGGTCATGCGTGTGAACGCCGCATTGACGGACACAATCTGGTTGCCTGCATCAATGATCATGATTGCCTCATTGCTGGCAGCATAAACTGAAGCGGTGAGCTTTCTGGCCTGATCGGCTTTAATCAGTTGTGATTTACGGTCAAAATTTTCCAAGGCAAATGACACGTCGCGGGTCATTTCGCCCAGCAGTGCTATCACTTCACTCTGAAAACTGGCGGAGTCCGAATGAAACACCTGCAATACAGCGTATTGCAGGCCGTGTTTGGAAATCGGGAATGCTGCTGCAGATTTATATGGCAATCTGGCAGTGTCATGCAGGGAACCCGACTGGATCGTAGCGGCGAAATAGTTGTTCACAATGACCGGGATATTTTTTTTCATCGCCGCGCCGGCCAGCTCCATACCTGCCATCGCGGCTGATTGCCTGACCTTATTTTCCCTGGAGCCGGAATGATTTTTTTCCACCGATGCCACAGGAATAATGCGCTCGCCGTCTTGGTCCAGCTGACCCACCCACGCTGCACTCATGCCACCGAATTCAACAGCACAGCGACAGATCAGCGGGAAAATATCTGCCTGCTGGTCCATTCGGACAATTGCCTGATTGATTTCACTTAACGCCTTGTTCAGATCAGCCAAAAATTTTGATCGAGCAGCTTCACGTTGAAGTTGAACGGCCATAAAAAGAATAAACGCCAACAGCGCGGAAAAAAATAAAAATAATCCGGCCACCTCAATAGAGATTTTTTTATTCTGCTCATATACGCTGTCCAGACCGACACGAACTGCCAATTTTGCTTCATCGTGATACGAAAACCTTATTGGATATTCCAAATCAAAAAAATGCCGGTCTGCTCTGGAACGATGGAAGTTGGCTATATTAAAGCCGTTGGCCGCCGTAAGCTTCATTTCCATGATGGCAACATCGGAATCGCTCCATTGCCTGAAGAGCGGATTGATATTCTGGTACTGCTCAGCACTCATTTCAGTAGAAATGATCGATGCGATCGACGCGAACTGTTGTTGGGCATTGTTGCGGGTTCTGGTTAAATCTTCATCCAGAAGATTTTTGACGAAATGAGCGATCAGAGCTGCCAACAGCAACAGGATGCCGGCCAGCAGTGTCAGGGAAAATTTTGAAAAGATAATGTTTTTATGAATTGCCATGCCGGTGTTACGTTATTTGTTCTTTTTTAGCAGAGTTCGCAAATTGTCATAGTCACTGTCAGAAACCGCCACAAAAGCCGTCATTTTGGGATGAATTGATTCCATTATCTGCCTGCCCTGTGCAGTGTCATTGAGCTTGAGCATCAATGCCCGAATCGCTTCGACCTGTTCGGACGGGACTTTGTTACTGGTTACAAAAAGATGGTCATACACGGCGGGCAAATGGGCCAGTGAGCGCAACCCCATTTCAGCATACTTCTGAAACGTCTCTTCTTTTACCGCTCCAGCATCAAAAGAACCTGCCAGCACCGCCATGGCGACATTTTCATGCCCCTCGACGAACTTGTAATACGACAGATCTATCAAAGAAATGCCGGCTTTCTGCATAACTTTTTGCGGAAGTACCGATCCCATCGTGGACTCAACGTCGGCAAATAGGAAACTTTTTCCCTTCAGTTGCGCTACTGATTGCAGCACACTGTTCTGACGCACCACAATCTCGCCATTCAACAACGGTTTACCGTCCACAACCTGCCGCGCCAGCAAAGGCTTTTTCCCATACATGCTCACCAATTTACAGTAAGAAACTGGTCCCATGTAGGCCATATCCACAGTGTCATGGCCTATCGCATCGATATGCTCTTCATAACTGCGTCCCACTCGCACTTCCACTTTTCTGCCGATTGCATTGCCGATCAGGTCTGCCAGCGGCTTATATCTAGAAGTGATTTCGTCTTTGGGCAGATAGGGATGCACGGCAATGATGAAGGGGTGCGCATCACCGGCCCAGATCGGCACTGAAACAAGCGGAACAATTAAAAGCAGACACAATCGACATAGCCAGTTCATATCACTCCCGAAGTCACTGCGCATATTCAATCAACCGATTGCTAAAGAATCATCTTATGTAAATCTGAGCGATAGATCAAGAATGGTGTGGCAGGAGTTTGATCCGGAGATTATCAACCAGAAAATATTGATATTTAATATTGCCATTTAGCGACTGAATGTCGGCAATTTGGTTGAAATCGCATTTCCGGTTGGTTCGATACCGTACAGATTGACCCGACCAAATCACTGTTGAGGTATCGGCCACAGCAAGTTTGGGCCAGAACCACAGCGTCAGCGAAGCAGCAATGGTGAAAGCCTGAGATTGCCGGCGATTGACCGGCATGATCTGAACCGAACTGCCGGTCGCCAAGCTGTCCCGGTCGCTACCGAGTTTTTCGAGCGTTTGCCGCAGTCTGTCAGTACGCGGAATCATCCCGGCAGGAATGATATAACGTTCACACAGGATGCCTTGCGCATCGACCACCGAGTGAGCAACGTTCCATTGCGGTCGACGACGAAATGAGTTTCAATCCCTGGCACGGAATCAGTGCACACCGGCCCATCGGTTCGATCATGCGCGTACGCAAAGCTGTTGACGGGATGTCAGCGCGATTTCGCGCTGAACATAATGATTTGAGTATGACGGAACCGAAAAATCTGGACAATTTCCCGACGTGAAACGTGCCCGAAATGGCATCCTGATCACGGCGTATGAAATTATCTTCCGCCTCGACGATCATAGTTGTCGTGCTCATGACGATCACCATGACGTTCATCATGCCGGCGGTCATCACGATAATAATTACGGTTATCCCAGTACTGGTCGTGCCATTCATGATGATCGCGCCAGTCACGTTCACGCCATTGCTGCTGATATCCGTAATAGCCGGGATTGCTGTATACAACCACGCCGGATGGTGGGGCATACACCGGCGCAGGTTGCATATAAACTGGTCCGGACTGAACAAAGAATGGCAACGGTATGCCGATATTCAAATCCACGTGCACCGGTCCGGCCTGTGCCGGCGCTGTAACCAGCATCAGGGTGGCACTGGCCAACACAGCTGCAATAAAGGATATATATTTTTTCATGATTATCTTCCCTGTTAATGTGTTTGTACTGTGATTAACGAGCCAGACCGGATCTGGCCGACCGCCAGACCATGCATTGTGTAAGCACTTGTATCGATGAGGAGCGCGGCTCGGAACTGTCGCACACGGCAGAATTCACAACAAAGGCCAGGATGAGCAACAATCACAACTTGGTACACCTGCCCGGCCCGTTTGTATTCAAACTCGGCGTTACGTAAACACACAGGAACCGGCATGAGCAAACTGCAGCACACCAAAGACGACTCGAGTCGCTTATATCTGGCGCTCTGGCCAGATCGGGATACTCAAAACCGACTGCAATCCATGCGTCACACGTGGAGCTGGCCGCAGGGTGCCTCAGTGGTAAAACCGGAATCACTGCACCTGACTCTGCACTTTCTGGGCTCGGTACCGGACCAGCGGATACCGGATCTGGTACGCGCATTGAAGGTGCCGGTGCAGCCTTTCGATTTAATCTTCAGCCGGCATCAGCTGTGGCCGCAGGGTGTCGCGGTGCTTAAACCGAATTCGGTGCCGGTCCAACTGACCAAGTTACACGACTGTCTGGGCGAAACACTGCGCACGCTTGGGATTCCCACCGATACCCGCAGTTACCACCCTCATGTGACGCTGGCACGCAACGCCGCGCTGGCAATTCCGCCCACGGCGAACCAGGTTCAACCAGTGCTGTGGCACGTAACCGGATACGCGCTGGTCAAGTCCCACAATGGGTACCGAATTTTGCAAAGCTACGATTAAGTCGGCCTTGCAGCATCGCCATAAATGCATGGGACTTCCCGGCAATCCTGCAGTCATTCATATATCCCGTGAATCAATACAGGTGTTAATTCATATTTGACATATGGAGCAAGCCCGGGCACTCTGACTCCCACTATTTGAAAACCTGGAGTCAGCTATGCCGCAATATCGTTCCCGCACTACCACCCACGGCCGCAACATGGCCGGAGCCCGCGCCCTGTGGCGTGCCACCGGCATGAAAGATGGTGATTTTGACAAACCCATCGTGGCCGTGGTGAATTCCTTCACCCAATTCGTGCCGGGTCACGTGCATCTGAAAGACCTCGGGCAATTGGTGGCGCGCGAGATTGAAGCGGCCGGCGGCGTGGCTAAGGAATTCAACACTATTGCCGTCGATGACGGCATTGCAATGGGACACGGCGGCATGCTGTATTCGCTGCCGTCACGGGAATTGATCGCTGATTCGGTGGAATACATGGTCAACGCGCACTGCGCCGATGCCATGGTCTGTATTTCCAATTGCGACAAAATCACACCTGGCATGTTAATGGCCGCCATGCGTCTGAATATCCCGGTGGTGTTTGTCTCAGGTGGCCCCATGGAAGCCGGCAAGGTACTGGAAACCCTGCATCCCAAGTCGAACGATGTGCAGAAAATCATGAAAATCGATCTGGTTGATGCAATGATCAAGGCTGGTGACAGCAAGGTGTCGGACGAAGAGATCGGTCGTATTGAACGCTCGGCCTGCCCGACCTGCGGTTCCTGCTCAGGCATGTTCACGGCCAATTCGATGAACTGTCTGACCGAAGCCCTCGGCCTGTCTTTGCCCGGCAATGGCACGATACTGGCCACCCATACTGACCGCAAGGAATTGTTCCTGCGCGCCGGGCGCGTCATCGTTGATCTGGCCAAGCGTCACTACGAGCATGATGATTACAGCGTACTGCCGCGCTCGATTGCCACCAAAGCGAGTTTTGAAAATGCCATGGCGCTTGACGTTTCCATGGGCGGCTCGACCAATACGGTATTGCATCTGCTGGCAGCCGCGCACGAAGCCCAGGTCGATTTCACGATGGCCGATATCGATCGCATTTCACGTAAGGTACCGTGCCTGTGCAAGGTTGCACCGATGACCGATAAATACCATATCGAAGATGTGCACCGTGCCGGCGGCATTATCTCGATTCTGGGTGAACTCTCGCGTGCCGGGCTGCTCGACACCAGTCGTCCCACCATCCACAGCGCCACCATGGCTCTTGCAATTGCGCACAATGACATCGCCGTGTGTTCTGATGAGGCCGTACACACCCTGTTTTTGGCAGCACCGGGCGGCATTCCGACCCAAACTGCTTTTTCTCAGGCACAGCGTTTTGACAGTCTGGATCTGGATCGTGAACAGGGTTGTATCCGCGACCGTGCGCATGCCTATTCGCAAGATGGCGGACTGGCCGTGTTATACGGCAATCTGGCAGAAAAAGGCTGTATCGTAAAAACTGCCGGGGTCGATGAAAGCATTCTGAAATTTACCGGCCAGGCACGCGTATTCGAAAGCCAGGACGCCGCAGTGGAAGCCATCCTTGGCGACACGGTGCATGAAGGCGATGTGGTAATCATTCGTTACGAAGGCCCGAAAGGCGGTCCGGGCATGCAGGAGATGCTGTATCCAACCTCGTATATCAAATCCAAGGGGTTGGGTAAAGCCTGTGCCCTGTTCACCGATGGTCGTTTTTCGGGTGGCTCATCCGGTCTGGTGATCGGTCACGCTTCGCCGGAGGCTGCTGAAGGTGGCGCCATCGGTCTGGTGGAGGAAGGCGATATCATTGAAATTGATATTCCGGCGCGCAGTATCAATCTGAAGATCAGTGACGCTGCTCTGGCAGAGCGCCGCGCTGTCATGGAAGCACGTGGCGATGACGCATGGCTACCGGTCGGGCGTGAGCGCTATGTATCGCAGGCCCTGCAGGCTTATGCGGCACTGGCTACCTCGGCTGACCGTGGTGCGGTCAGGGATATATCGCAATTGAAGCGGGGTAAACGGGACTGAGTTGGTTAACATCGGAGATGAACTAGCGCGACGCCGGCAGGTAATTGCTTTCTATCCTGGCGATATCACCATTGGCTCTCATTGTTTCAAGGACGAGGTTCATTTTTTTGATGAAATCGGCCTTGTACGCTGGGTTGTTCCTGGCACTGTAGCCAATGTAGGTATTTTCACCGGACAGCTCAACGGTTTCCTGCAGTGAAAAACTGGAATTGCTGAAGTACGCATGCAAACGTTTCATCGAATACAGCGCTGCGGTCCGGTCGCTGGCGTAACAGTTGATCCGGTTTAAAGCCAGCTTCTTCAGATTGGAGTCGTTACCTTTGACCGCATCAAGTTTGACCAGCCCCTGTTTTGCCGCCTGCATCAGTCGCTCCGACAGCAAAAAACCGAGGTTAACGCCTATCCGCAAACCGACAAAATCATCCGGAAATGATTTGCGCGGCACCTGCATGGTTTCACTGTTACAGAACAGGACCACGGTTTCACGATACAGAGGTACAGAATAGGGTTGAATGTAATCGCGCTCGGCTTTCAGACCCGGAGGAAACAGGGCAAAAGCAGTTCCGGCTTCCATACCCAGCAAGCCCCGTTTCCATGGCAGCGGCTGCAAGGTAATCGCATAATCCGGTGCCAGCCTGCGACCGGCTTCCGTCAAAATGTCGACATACATACCTTTGAAATGACCTGCTTCCACATAGCTGTAGGGCGCGTAGTCGTCATCGCCAATAATGACAACTGGTTCGGCGGCCCGCGCCAGAATTGTCAGGGCAAGACCGGCAGCACAGGCACAGAGTCGCAATGAAATGGTTCGGATTGTCATGGTTACTCAAGGCTATGGAAAATAGGGGTGCACTCAGGCAGGCCTGACGACGACGCTGCCCTGCAAGGGTATGCTACGCCTGCAGGAACAAAGTGTCGCCGAAAAACTCAGAACAGTCCATCAATGACCCATGATCTAGCCACAAAAACCTGTATCCGGACAACCGCACGGTGCGCCAGCTGTCTTCGGTCAGGGCCGGCCGTTCACAGCAAATTATCGCCGATGCCGCGCCGCAAGCGCATCGCACGTCCCATTTCAGTCAGCGCGGCTTCGCTTAACAATCGCGTTGCCATCGGCAACAGCTCGGTTTCCTCACAGCGGATATGCCGTTCGTAAAGCACAACCAGCGCTTCCACTTCTTCACCTTTTAACAGAACCGACTCGCCCGCTGCAATGGAAACAAGTGTGATGCGCAGGCGTTGCCACAGCGTTTCCAGAGTTCGGTGCTCGCTGGTGAGGTCGTCAATCAAACGATGCAGGCAAACCGCGTCAGACCCGGCCATTGCATCAATCAAGGCAGGAAACAGATTGACCTCTTCATCCTGATGGTGATCTATTGCCGAGCTGTCGAAATAGCGCATAACCGACAAGGCTGCATCGCGCGCCTGCGCGTTTGCACCATGCACACCCATGTGCGATACCAGTCGGCGCAGGGTGGCGCACTGACGTGCCACACGGTCATGGCACACCACCAGCATCTCCAGAGGAGCCTCGGGCCCGGCTCCCGGTGTCGAAAAGCCCGGAACAGCGGTAGTCATACGCAGTGCCTTTCTTTAAAAATGGGATTATTACCTGAATATTTTTTACTGCCGTCCTGAGCAATCAGGTCATGCAGCGAGATACTGTCCAAGACCGCCAGATAGGCAGCTGTTGCCGAACCCAATACCTTTTTCAGTTCACAGGCCGGCGAGCACACGCAGGTATTGGATTCACGGTTAAAACACTCCGCCATGTAGAAGTCGGTTTCGGTCTGCCGGACTATAGCACCAATATTCAGCGCTGCCGGGTCCACTTTCAGCCTGAGCCCGCCGTTACGGCCCCTGACCGTTTCCACCATGCCGGACATGCCCAACTGATGAACAACTTTCATCAGATGATTCTTTGAAATGAGATGCAACTCGGCGATGTCACTGATCGTCACCAGTCGGTCCTGACTGATACCCAGATACATCAAGGTGCGCAGCGTGTAATCGGTAAAGGAAGTTAATTTCATGACGGATTCCTGTCGGATAAAAGGCCAGTTTAAATCAAAGCAGTAAATCAGATGCATGTTTAATCGATTCCTTGATATACATCAAGCAAACGTCCATTTAAACATACATTAAGTTTACATCTTTAAATAGTTGCATTTAAAATGCATCTTTAAACAAGCGTCCGAACCGGTGACTGAAGTTCAGTCACAAATATCATTTTTTCACTTAACAACAAAGGAATTGCCATGCACGCTACGCGCAAACTTTGGACCTGGCTCGCAATTATCTGCGCGCTGTCCTTCGCGGTACTAATCTGGGTGGGGGCGGAGATTTACCAGACCGCCCCGCCTATTCCCAATCAGGTCGTCAGTACTGACGGCACCGTATTGTTTTCACAAGGACAGGTTCAGCGGGGACAGCAAGCCTGGCTGTCAGCGGGCGGACAGCAACTGGGCACAGTCTGGGGCCATGGCAGCTACGTCGCACCGGACTGGTCAGCCGACTGGCTGCACCGTGAAGCCGAAGCGCTGCGCTCAATTTGGGCGCAGAAAGAATTCGGTAAACCATTTGACCAGCTCAGCATTGGTCAGCAGGGTGAACTGAACGGCCAGTTAAAAACTGAAATGCGCCGCAACACCTATGACGCCGCAACCGGCATCATCACCCTGTCACCGGATCGCGCTGCAGCAGTACTTCAGATTACCCGTCATTACACCGGCCTGTTCGGCAACGATGAGTCACTGGATAAATTGCGCGAACAGTATGCGATGAACGCCGGTCTGTTACCCGACCCGGCCGATCTGCAGGCTTTACCTGCCTTTGTATTCTGGTCCGCATGGGCCGCCGCGACCAACCGTCCCGGCAGCACCGACTTGAGCTATACCAGCAACTGGCCGCATGAACCACTGGTGGACAATACGCCAACCGCCGGTACCGGTATCTGGTCGATTGCCAGCGTGATCCTGATGATCGGCGCCCTGGCTGCCATGATTTTCTATCATGGCATCAGCAAGGAAGGCGATGATCCAATTCCTCCCAAAGCGGATCCGTTGTTCGATCTGAAGCCCACGCCGTCCATGAAAGCCACCCGCAAATATTTCTATGTTGTGATCGGACTGATTCTGGCGCAGGTTGGGATGGGTGTGATTACCGCCCACTATTCGGTCGAGGGTCATAGTTTCTTCGGATTTCCTTTGGCTGATATCCTGCCCTATTCGGTCAGTCGCACCATCCATACCCAGTTTGCCGTGCTGTGGATCGCCACCGCGTGGCTGGCTACCGGTCTGTATATTGCACCGGCGATTTCCGGCGTGGAACCCAAGTTTCAAAAGCTCGGTGTCAACGTGCTGTTCTATGCCCTGCTGTTTATCGTAGTTGGTTCTACAGCGTTCGGCTGGATCGGCAGCATCAAACATCTGGGCAATACCTTCAGTTTCTGGATCGGTAATCAGGGATTGGCTTACACCACCATGGGCCGGGTCTGGCAGATTCTGCTGTTCATCGGATTGCTGTTCTGGGTATTGTTGTTAGGTCGCGGACTGTGGCCTGCCTTGAAAAAACCTTCGGATAGCCGTGCGCTGATCGCCATGGTATTTCTGTCGGCACTGTGCATCGGCGGATTTTATTCCACATCGCTGGCCTGGGGTCCGCATACCCATTACTCGATGATTGAATACTGGCGCTGGTGGTTGGTGCATTTATGGGTCGAGGGCTTCTTTGAAGTATTTGCCACCGCCGTAATTGCATTGTTATTCACCCGTTTAGGATTAATCCGTGCCAGCACTGCCAACACAGCGATCATTCTGGAAACCATCGTGTTCCTGTTCGGCGGCATTCTCGGTACCTTGCACCATCTGTACTTTACCGGCACACCGACTTTCGTGATTGCCATTGGCGCGATGTTTTCAGCATTGGAAGTGGTTCCGTTAGCAATGATTGGTGTTGAAGCGTATCGGAATTATCAGCGTTCCAAGTCAGCACCCTGGGTGCAGGCTTACAAATGGCCGATCCTGTGCTTTATTGCAGTCGGTTTCTGGAATACCGTCGGTGCCGGTTTGCTCGGATTCTCGGTCAATACGCCGATCGCTCTGTATTACATGCAGGGGCTGAACTTAACTGCTGCGCACGGACATGCCGCGCTGTTTGGTGTGTATGGCATGCTCGGTATTGGACTGATGCTGTTTTGTCTGCGCGGGTTATCCAACCGTGCTGCATGGTCGGATCAGATTCTCAAGCCAATGTTCTGGACCCTCAATATCGGACTGGCAATGATGGTATTTATTTCACTGGTACCTGCCGGCATTTACCAGGCATGGGCCAGCATCACCCAAGGAATCTGGTTTGCCCGTTCACCTGAAATCGTTCATTCGCAGCTGATGGAAACCCTGGTCTGGCTGCGCGTTCCGGGAGATATCGTGTTTGCAATCGGCTGTGTATTACTGGCCTGGTTCGCAATACGTTTATTGCTGCCGGCCCGACAGCAACAGGCAATATCGACTTCGGCCAAGCAGACCAACGTCGCATAACACAATCAACATCAACTCAACAGATGAGTCAGGTTCGCCTGGCTCATTTTAATCACCAACAAGGAAATATCATGGCTCATGACTGCTCATTACCCACCCAAGCTGCCGGCATCTACCCATTTGACGCACGCGGCGTTGCGAAACGATTTCGCCATGCCGCCATTTTTGGCGCCCTGTCCTCTCTAATGGCCGGCGAAACCATGCGCTTTTGCAACGACCACGATCCGCTGCCGCTGCTGTCCCAAATCGATGGCCATTTCGGTTCGCGTATCAAGATCGATTATGTCTCGCGCGCGCCTGGAGAAATTGTGATTGATTTTTTAGTGACTCACAGTTAGGAGTCTGCACGAACCGCGTCATTCCCGGTCGTGTAGCAGGGGTTTCGAGGAGCATTGCTCCTCGCCTGCGTAACGAACTCCCCATGCGTGGGGAGTTTCCTTAGCGTCAGAAGGTATTTCAGCGCAGGCGTTACACCAGTGGTGTAACTCAAGGGGGCGCCTGGTCTGGCGCGCAAGTGGCGTGGGGTGCAATGATATTGCACCCGACTCTGGCAGGCAGAGAATTCATCCCTGCCCAAAGACTTATTTGGCACCGTCCTGCACCAGTTTTAAAAACTGCGGATCAACTTCGCCGATCTGGTTGGTGCTGCCCAGTATGCGACCTTCACCGTCCAGCAAAACCAGCGCGGTCGAATGATTGTAATCACCGTTTTCCAGCAATTTGAACTGAATTCCAAGTATTGCAGCCAGCTTGCGCACCGCTGCGTCATCGGTACGCGCCAGTGTCCAATGCTGCGTGTCCAGGTGGCGCTCGTTGGTGATGGTCTTGAGCACGGTAACGCTGTCTCTGGCCGGATCAAAGGTCACCAGCAGCACCGACAATCCGGCGCGCTGCGCAGGCGTCAGGCCGGCTTCAGTCAGTTGCAGGGTATCAATGAGCATCGGACATACAAACTGGCACGAGTTATAAAACATGCTGACTATGACCGGCTTGCCGCGCTTGCCGGACAACCTGAATTCATGGCCATCCTGGTCGGTCAGTCTGATCGGTAACTGATAGATCGAATTGCCAGGCAACTGCTGCACCACGGCTGACTGTTGTGCAGAGTCTGCGTGACAACTCATGGCCAGCACGCTCATTGCAAACACGGCAATACGGGTAACCCTG
>JAYVMW010000021.1:0-61769 GCA_043758755.1 Oxalobacteraceae bacterium | reverse complement strand
TTTACGCTCGGCATGCCGAATCACCGCTCGTGCCCCATGAATCAGCAAAGTCCTCAGATACGTGTCACCGCGCTTGCTAATACCTAACAAGTTCGTCTTCCAGCTCCTTTTGCCTGGTTATGTCGCGTCCTACCGATTGCACTTCGGTCAGAGTGCCAGATGCATCATAAAACGCCCGATTGACAAAGTGGCACCAGCGAAAGGTATCATTCCCGACGATTACCGGATTTTCTATATTGACGACCGGGTTGTCAGGACTGAGCAACCGCAATTGCTGATCAACATAGGATGCAAAGCCGGGCGCAACCAGAGGATGCCATTTGTGTCCGACCAGTTCATTACGGGTCTTTCCAAAGAAGCGGCAGTAGGCATCGTTGACATACAGCATCGTGTTATCGGACAGGAAGCGGCAGATCAGGTCGGTCTGATCTTCCAGCATGCGTTCGTATCGATGTTCGCTGACCTCCAGCGCGGAAGTATAGGACCGCATTTTCTGAATAATCGATGCAACAAACAAAGCGGACGCCAGATAAATTGCCGTAGCAATCTCACCGGCAAAGCCAGAAGCGTAGGATCCACCCGACTGAATTATGAGCCAGAATCCAACAGTTGCACTTAGCAGGGTCACGAGAATGCCAGGGCCAACACCGCATGAATAAAACACGATGACCATGGCCGGATAAAAAGTCAGAAACGGCAACCCATATTCAAACGGAGCCAGCCAAATTCTAAGGATAGAGGCGGCGACGAACGTGAGCAGCCCAATCGCATAGCTTTCCAGAGTAGACCAATGCGGCTGCCTCATTTCGTCCTCGCACTGCAAAATCAGAATCAATAAAGTGTTTTTTCGAAAATGCGCAACGGCCTGATACCGCATATCGGTTTGTTCATAGGGATTATTCTGATCTGCAATACATCTGTATTTTTGACCCGAATCAAAAGGATTGTTCTTAAACATCACCTTTTCAGCTTAGGATTCGATGATTATTAAGTCCGGGCACCTATTCTGAAATGGCAGTTCGTCGCAAAAAAATGATCAGTAATCTCCAGTTTTGTGACAGGGATTACAGCGCACGACTAGGCGTCGGCAAAAATAACCACTTTATTGTGTCGGGAATTTTTACATTGGCAGCATCAACTTCATGCTGTGCACTCCAACCGATATTGGACGAGTGAAATTTCCGACCAATTCAATTTGACTGAACTCCAAAAAAGTTTGTATTAAATCAATAACTTGACTACCTGAAATGCAATGGACTGGCTTCCAAATTGTTGTGATGTGGCAAAAAAATAACACCTTGGCACGAATTCTGCGTCGTGCTGAGTGCGGTCCTTTCGCTCTGGGCTGCACAAGACGTGACATCAATCAAATGAAGGAGTTATCGTGAACAAACTTACTTATATCACCGCTATCATGCTCGGGGTAGTGGCCACCATCGGCGCGGCAGGCGTAGCCAATGCGAACATGCTGACAATCACCCCTGGTACTCAGGAAGCAATCGGTGATCCGGGTGGAACCAACTATGCAAATGGCCCGACCGCTGCGGCCAGTGCAGGGGCAGGCATACCGACGGCTTTGGGCGGTTGGTCCGGCAGTGCCAATTTTGCTCCGGACCTGAGTTTCGGCGGAGCGTTGGGCATCACTGGCTACGACGGCGCCTACCTCGGTCTGGCTCAGGCCGGCGCTGTCACGTTCCAATTTATGGGCAAGGGCGATGCTGGAAATCACGATATCTTTCAGGTGAACACCGGCAGTGGCTGGACTACCATCTGGGATAATCAGCTTGCAACCAACGGCACCTGCGGGGTGACTGGCACCAGTCCGAACTGCCTCTACACTTTAAGCCAGCAAACGTTGAACTTTGGCGCCGGTCTGCTCGGCTTCCGCTATGAAGATTTAACAACCGGCCAAATATCTACTAACGACGGGGCTAACGGCAATATTCATGATAATCCTGTTGGGCCAGGCTATTTCCTGGGTGTCGATCCCTATTTGGCGACTGGGCAGTATCAGACCAATGGCTCAGCGGTTTATGCTGGCTTTAGCGACATGCCGGCAATTCTGGCGAACGGTGCCCCAGGCGATCACGATTACGAGGACCTTGTTGTGCGGATCAGCGCAGTACCGGAACCTGCCAGCATGGCGCTTTTGGGTCTGGGTTTGCTTGCCATGGCAGGTCGGCGCCGCCGTAAGTCTTGATACCTGTCCGCTCTGAAAAACCCAGGCAATCAACGCAGCGCGCCTGGGTTTAATATGGTATCCCCGCAACACCTCATCCAACATCGCTTCGCCTAGAAATTTTTGGTGCCATCAAGCTGCAATTCACGCTTTTTCGCTACGGATATACCAGCGTCCGTCATGGAAGAAGCCATGTCCATTTTGGGAGATAAAGGTTTCGACAGATCTGGGCTGATCATCTGGGCCCTTTACGGTGCAAGGCAAGGCCGGTTATATCCTTGTGTCAGGAAAATATCTAAGCGTGTCCGTATTGAAAAATGGAAAATGGTTCTATGTGCGCGACACATGGAACCCGGATCGAGCTCCGACTCCTGCGAATAAATGAATCACAGTTTCACCTCGACATTTTGCAGCACTGTTGGATATGATGCGATTAAGCCTGCGGTTTCAGGCAGTATCAGTGCGACGCGGTTAATACTCTGTAAAAATCAAATGGGTGGTGCAAGGCGCGTTGCAGACGGTTGCCGGCAAACTCAAATTGATGATTTCTGAATATGGTATTAATGATGTGGCAACTCAGCTGGCCCGAAGAAATTATGAAACGGAAATCAATTATGTTAAAGCGGATACTGGCATTTTTCGTTCTGATGCAACTGACAATTGCTTGTTTTTCTGAGGATGTGCATCAGAAAAACAAAGTATTTACTGTGGGCGTTACTTCGTTCGAATATGCACCGCACTACTTTATGGATGGCGACCGATTTTCTGGATTTGGACGCGATGTTTTGGATCTGTTCGCAAAGAAAAGTGGCTACGAATTTAAATATCAACCCCGCCCGTATGTCCGCATGGTCAAAGAGCTTTTGACCGGAGAAATTGATTTTCAATATCCAGACAATCCCAATTGGCTGACCGAGCAAAAAAATGGTCACACCCTTTTTTACAGCAACGGCGTTATTCAGTATATCGATGGCATTATTCGATGGAGAAGCAACTTTGGCAAACCGTTGAGTACAGTAAAGCGAATTGCGATGCCGCGCGGATGGACCCCTACAAACTACCTTCCGCAGGTCAGGCGCGGCGAATTGATTATCGAGGAGGAGGACCAGGTCGGCGCTGTAATTGACATGCTGCTGCACAACAGGGTCGACGGAAGTTATCTTAATATTGATGTCGCAAATTATTATTTGGAATCACATAAGATCTTTGGGCAAATTGGCTTTGACCCAAGCTTGCCATACCAATTCAGTCAGTACTCGTTGTCGTCCATTTTACATCCAAAGATCATCAAGGAATTTAACCAGTTTCTCATTGACAGCGCGGCTGAGATTCAGCAAATCAAGGTTAAATATAAGTTTAGATTTGATACCGATCCAATAAAAAAACGGAAATAAGTATGGTGGGTTGCGTGGCGTGGCGGCCCTGATGGTCGTCGCCGTGAGTCCAAATTTAGTTAAATTTGAAACGGTTCAACGCCACGGAAACATCTCTGTTTTTCGTCATCAATCAACCAATAAATAGCCGATATTGCGGCCGCAGCGATTACTGACCGGAGAACAGCCGTGGCCCCCAATCTGATTGTCATTGAAGTAATTCAAAGGGTTTGTTTGCCGGCGCGGGGGATTATTAACGAGTCCATCAAAGTCTGAGGTAATAAAATCTGGTAAAAATAAATTCCCTCACTACAATACACATACAAACATTGCGTATGTAAATAAAAATTAAATTTTAAAAATTGCAATGAATAGTGAGTTAGTAGTGAACTTCGACATTGCGATTGGGAACCGGTTCAGTATGCAGAATTAGATCGCTCGGCACTGTGCCCCACCATATGCCGCAATTTAGTACTAAATGTGAATTATTTAAGTTATATCGGCAATATCAATCAAAAAATAAAATCGACTAGCTTTTTCTTTCTACCCCGCATCAGCGCGGGGAATTCTACTCATTGGGTTAATGGTATCGCTTGATCTGTCGCTCAAAATCGACAATAGACAAACCGCATATCACAACGCTGCAAGCGCCCATACATTTAAGATGAAAAGTTTTATTAATAATTGTGTAAACCTCAACTTTCCTGCAATCGGACAACATTTATGAAACTCACATTCCGCACAAAACTTTTTCTTCCGCTGGTGATCAGCTGGATTTGCCTGTTGTTGGCAATGACGTTCAATCTGGTGCAAAACCGCACGTTGAGAATGGAAGAGAGAAAAGTTCAACTTAGCAACGCTGCCGACATGGCTCTGTCAATTGCCAAAGAATATGCCGCACAAGTTGCCTCAGGTGCGATGCCTGAAGAGGATGCGAAAAAACAGGCCCTATTGCGCATCAAGGCACTAAGGTATGGAAAATCTGGTTACTTTACCGTGCTTGACTCCCACATTGTATTGATGCATCCGTTTAAACCGGAACTGGTCGGTACCAATGTGAGCGATTTCAAGGATCCAAATGGTACGCTCGTTTATGTCGACGCATTGAATATCGTTAAGAATAATGGTGGAGGTTTTACTTCCTATCTTTGGGCAAAGCCGGGTGAACAGACACCGGTCGAAAAAATCGCGTTCGACCTGGGATTTAAACAATGGGACTGGACCTTCATGACGGGCCTGTATGTAGACGATCTGAACGATGTTTTTATAAAAGATTTATGGCGGTCAGTAATTTTGCTTGTGATTATTGGCATGGCGTTGAGCGGTATCGTATTGTTGATTGTTCGCAGCATTGAAAAATCGATCGGTGGTGACCCTGATTACGCCAAGAATATTGCTGAGAATATTGCGACTGGCGATCTTACGTTACCGATTCAGGTACGAGCAGGCGACTCGGGAAGCATCGTTCTTTCCATGCAGACCATGCAGACGCGACTGGCGGCTACGATCGACGAAATTCAGAAATCGGTCGGGGACATTTCGACTGCGACGGGTGAAATTGCGACCGGCAACTTGGATTTATCATCACGAACAGAGCAACAAGCCAGTTCACTGGAAGAAACCGCTGCAACAATGGAAGAGCTGACCAGCGCTGTAAAACAGAATACCAATAATGCAATACAGGCCAATCACTTGACAGCATCTGCGTCTGAAGTTGCACTGAAGGGTGGTTCGGTCGTTGCTCAGGTGATTGATACGATGGCCGATATTAATGACTCGTCGAAAAAAATAGTAGATATTATCGGCGTAATTGATGGAATCGCGTTTCAGACCAATATCCTTGCATTGAATGCGGCCGTTGAAGCGGCGCGTGCCGGCGAACAGGGGCGTGGTTTTGCCGTGGTTGCAACTGAAGTGCGAAATCTGGCACAGCGCAGCGCCAGCGCGGCAAAGGAAATAAAAGTGCTGATCGGAGATTCAGTAGAGAAAGTGACGACCGGAAGTAAACTGGTCGATGAAGCCGGAAGTACGATGAATGAAGTAGTTGCCAGCGTTCGTCGTGTGACGGATATCATGAGTCAAATTACCGAGGCCAGCAAAGAACAAAGTGCTGGCATCGCACAGGTAAACCAGGCGATTACCCAGATGGATGAAATAACGCAGCAAAATGCCGCTTTGGTGGAAGAAGCCGCCGCCGCAGCTGGCTCCCTGCAGGACCAGGCAGCTAATTTGTCGCAAGTGGCCAGTGTATTCAAGGTAAAAGTGTCCGACGTCACGAACCCAAAAACGTTGAATATTGTGCCAGTTAAATCAACCAAAGCGACCAGAATACAGGCGGCCGCAAAAGTGCATCAAGATAACACTAAGCGAATTGCGGACAATGTGCCAAACCGGCCGGTTCGCTTGCAGTCCGCTGTTAACAATAAGAATGAGGAATGGGATGAATTTTAGTCGTAGTAGTTGCGCCACGATCTGACAGTTACTCGTTTTAAGTGCGGAATTTGGGGGCGGTCCAGCAAAGACAGATCCCAGGTCCGGTGCTGCAAGACACAACCTGATTACTGATGCGGTACCACGATTACCGTAGTGTCGTTCGGATTACCTTTGGCGCCGGTATTGCGCTGCGGGCCTGTGGGGCCGGTACAGCCACTGAAGGCAACTACAGCTAACAGTGCGATAAGCAGTTTTGAATTCAACATGATTAGTTTCCTTTTTTGCTGACTGGCACACCATTGTGGACAGTCATATGAATGGGACCAGTTTCGCAAGAGACTGATCAGGTTCATAAATCAAACCATCGCTGCAAAATGCTTAAAAGTAAAAGCGATGCTCTCGTACCACATCGAAATACGAAATGAGATGTCCGACGATGGTGATGAAGTTATGCGTGACTTTGCTTCCAGTTAGTGCGCTGGTACGCATTGCGGCGTTTTTAGTTCATCTCGAATTTTCGGTCGTTCCCAGCCCAAACCTGAGACCCCGGTAACGGACTGTTACCTTTTCCCGTGAAAAATGCCGGTGTTCGGTACGACAGCGCACAGTACGCTGCTTTTTAAATGACTAATCTTGGCATTGCACTACAGTGTGTTGCGGTTCCGGCAGATAAGTTAGCCAGAACCAATGCACCGTTTTTTCCGCGCTGAGGTTGGCGCTATACAAAGGAGCTGTAAAAATGAACAAAGATCAAATGAAGGGTGGAATCAAAAACGCTGAAGGTAAAATTCAGGAACAGGCCGGGAAACTGGTCGAGCAGCAGATAAAAGGTATTTCAAAGCAGGTGGCCGGTAACGCGCAGGAAAGTATTGGCGACGCCAGACAGTTCGTCAAAAACAGCAGTAAGAAACCTTAATTAAGTTGCTCCCCGCTTCCAAAAGTCTGTCTGGTATTTGGGGAGCACTTAATTATCCAGCCGCGCCCCCTGAGTTTTACCGTGCCCGGTTGTGACATCGTATTCAAATTCCTGGTGCCGGAACTGATCCAACATCCGGTTACCCAGACGGTTACCAGCGCTTTCGAGCTCGGCACAGCTGCGCATTTCCGGTAAGGACAAGATGCCCGCATCAATTGCGCGTGCGGCCTGTTTTCCGAAATCAACATGGCCGAGTTCATGGCGCCTTAATGCCAGCAGGTAGGTCATGAAACGCGTGTGCTGCTCGTCGCTTTCATTGACCAGTGCCGGCAAATGGATGGTGCTGTCCAGCGCAACCTGTACGTCGTCCATCCGGCAACTGCCATCCGGTTGTTCATTCCAGTGGTAATGCCAGTTCACATACCATTTGGTGTAAGCGTGAAATACCTTGCCGCCCTGACGAAATGGCGAAGCCTGATTCAGTGCAGCGGAAATCGCCGTACCAGGCTTTGCTGTGGCGACATAATAGGAATAGGTCAGCGTCCCGCTCACGTTGGCAGTAGCGGCCTGACAGAACGCCAGACTCACCAGTGCCGGCATGAACGCGCGCAACACGTGGTTTTATCCGGCAGCGCGTTTGGCAGCGATGGCGTTGCCGGCCCGGCTGACAGCCTTGCGTCCCATATAGTTGGATATGAACTGCCCGGCATCGACTACCTTGTCCAGATTAATCCCGGTTTTGATATGGAGTCCCTCCATCATGAACAGCACATCTTCGGTGGCGACATTGCCGGTTGCACCTTTGGCATACGGACAGCCCCCCAGACCGGCGACCGAGGAATGGAAAATCTGAATGCCAATTTCCAGGCTGGCGTAAATGTTGGCCAGCGCCTGGCCGTAGGTGTCATGAAAATGTCCGGACAGTCGCGCCACCGGAAATTCATCGATGGCATGTTTCATCACAGTTTGTACATGGCGCGGCGTACCAACGCCGATTGTGTCGGCAATATCGATTTCATCGCAGCCCAGATCACGCAACTGCCTGACCACCCGGGCAACCGCTTTGGGGCTGACCAGTCCCTGGTATGGACAGCCAAAAGCACAGCTGATACTGCCGCGCAGGCGGATCCGGTTCAGTTTGGCGGCCTGCGCCACGCTGCAAAACCGTTCTATCGATTCTTCAATCGAGCAGTTAATATTTTTTTGTGAAAATGCTTCCGAGGCTGAACCGAAAATCACCACTTCATCCACGCCTGCGGCCAGCGCGGCTTCAAAGCCTTTCATGTTCGGTGTCAGTGCGGAATAAATCACGCCAGGCCGGCGTTTGATGCCGGCCATGACCTGCTCTGACGCAGCCATTTGCGGCACCCATTTGGGCGAAACAAACGACGCTGCTTCAATGTTGGCAAACCCGGCCGAAGTCAGCCGGTCGATCAGTTCGATCTTGATTTCAGGGCTGATGGAAAACGATTCATTCTGCAGGCCATCACGCGGACCGACTTCAATAATTTTTACCGATGAAGGCAAATTGCTGTGCGCGGTAAAGATGGAAGTGGGCATGTCAATATCCTTTTTGTCGATCGATAACGCCGCTCACACGCAAACCCTGTTCGAGGTGTTGCAGCTTGACGGCGATCTGCGCATTACCCTCGTCCAGCAGCGTTTGCGCCGATATATGCGGGGTAATGTTCAGGTTGGGTTGGTTCCAGAACGGGTGGGACAGCGGTAACGGTTCCTGCTGAAATACATCGAGCGTGGCACCGGCAAGATGACCGCTTTGCAGCAGGGACAGCAGGTCTTCTTCCACCACATGTGCGCCGCGTCCGACGTTGATCAGGTACGCGCCGCGCTGCAGACAGGTCAGCGTGGCGCGGTCCAGCAGATTGCTGGTTTCGTCAGTGAGCGGCAGAATGCTGACCACTGCGCGCGCCTGGGCCAGACAGGTTTTCAATCCATCCGGGCCGCTGTAACAGTCCATCAGGTCCAGTGATTTCTGGGAGCGGCCCCAGCCCATCACCGGAAAGTTCAGTTGCTGCAGGCGCATGGCAATCACGCGGCCCAACACACCGAGTCCGAGCACGGCAATTTTGAAGTCCTGTTTTTTGTCCGGCCATTTCGGCAGCCACTTCTTTTGCGCAGTCTCTTGCCGGTACTGATCAAAATGCCGGAAATAGCCCAACACCGCATGGCTGACATAATCGGCCATCTGTTCGCCCATGCCGGCGTCTTCGAGACGGATAATCGGCACGTGCGCGGGAATCTGATCATTAAGTTTCATGATTGCATCCACGCCGGCACCCAGATTGAAGATGGCTTTGAGATCATTACGATTGACCAGCATGGCTGCCGGCGGTTTCCAGACCAGCGCATAGTCGGCCGGCGCGCTATCTCCCTCGCGCCACAATCTGACCTCTGCCTGTGGCATACACCGGGCAAACAGCTGTCCGTGATCTTTCGGATCAAACGCATTGTAGTAAATGATTTTCATGTTTATTTTCACTCACTCAAATACCAATAACTGGGCTCCGTCGGCAACCTGGTCACCTACCAGATACATCAGCTCTTTGACCACGCCGTCTTTCGGAGCAACGATGGTGTGTTCCATTTTCATGGCTTCCATGATCAGCAGCGGCTCACCTTTTTTGACCGTCTGCGCAGCACTGACCAGCAGTGCCACAATCTTGCCCGGCATCGGTGCTGTCAGACGTCCGGCTTCGGCTTCGGTTTCGCCGGCGTGCAGCAGCGGATCGGCATAACCCAGTTCAATGTGCTGACCATGACTGAACACATGAAACTGTTCACCATGCCGCACCACCGTGCCGATCACACATTGCGTGCCGACCTGCAGACTCAGACCATCACCTTCGGCCTGATTTACCCTGACCAGCACGTCCTGCCCAGCGCCACTGAGTATCCAGCCGTTTGGCAGATAGCGCAGCGTCACCTCATGCTGTTCACCTTCGTATTCATAGCGGAAACCACGAACGAGGTTGCTATTCATGCGCCAGCCGTGATGGGAAGCCCATGGATCGCTTTGATTGCCGTGCCGCTCAGACAGCACGATACGGATGGTGGTCAGTGCCAGTGAAGCCAGCGTCAGCGGTAAAGGTGCCGGAAATAATTCTGCCTGATTGCGCTCGATCAAACCGGTGTCCAGATCCGCCGTGGCAAAGGCACGGCACTGCACCAGACGCTGCAAAAACGCGATGTTCGAATTCAGGCCGACCAGCTCATACCCGGCCAACGCCTGCGACATATGGGTCAGCGCTTCCTCACGATCTTTGCCCCACACAATCAGCTTGGCGATCATCGGATCATAGAACGGTGAAATCGTGTCGCCTTCACGCACGCCACTGTCGATGCGGAACAGGGCAGGGTCGGGCGTGCCGCCCAAGGTGAAATTGACCGCCTCGGGAGTGCGCATATGTTGCAGGGTACCGATCGAAGGTAAAAATCCTTTCTCGGGATTTTCCGCATACACGCGCGCCTCAATGGCGTGGCCGTGTATCCTGAGCTGCGACTGGGACAGCGGCAGGGCAGTGCCGCTGGCAACTTGCAACTGCCACTCCACCAGATCGGTGCCGGTAATCATTTCCGTCACCGGATGTTCCACCTGCAGCCGGGTATTCATTTCCATGAAATAAAACGAGCCATCCTGATTGGCGATAAATTCCACCGTGCCGGCACCCACATATCCTACCGCTTTGGCAGCAGCCACGGCAGCCTGCCCCATGGCAGCGCGACGCTGTTCGGTCATGCCGGGTGCCGGTGCTTCTTCCAGTACTTTCTGGTGACGACGCTGCACCGAGCAGTCACGTTCAAACAGATACACGCAGTTGCCATGGGTGTCGGCAAAAACCTGAATCTCGATATGGCGCGGGCGCTGCAGATATTTTTCAGCCAGTACCTTGTCGTCACCAAACGAAGAGATCGCCTCCCGTTTGCAGGAAGCCAGTCCGGCCTTGAAATCAGCAGAACTTTCGATGACACGCATCCCCTTGCCGCCGCCACCGGCCGAGGCTTTGAGCAACACCGGGTAACCGATCCGGTCGGCCTGAGTCTGCAAAAAATCGGCATCCTGATTTTCACCGTGATAGCCCGGCACCAGCGGCACATTGGCCGCTTCCATCAAGGTCTTGGCTGCCGACTTGGAACCCATGGCGCGAATTGCCGCAGCAGGCGGCCCGATGAACACCAGTCCGGCTTTGGCACAGGCATCGGCAAATTCCGCATTCTCGGATAAAAAACCGTAACCTGGATGAATCGCCTGGGCACCGGTAGCCAGAGCCACTTCAATAATCTTGTGCCCGAGCAGATAACTTTCCTTGGCTGCAGCCGGTCCGATCAGCACGGCTTCATCACAGGCAGCGACGTGTTTGGCGAACGCATCCGCCTCGGAATACACCGCGACGGTTTTGACACCGAGACGTTTCGCAGTAGCCGCAACGCGACAGGCGATTTCACCGCGGTTGGCGATGAGAATTTTTGAAAACATGGTTTACCTTTTTCGAATGACTGCAGATCTTACGAAGACCTCGATTTATTTACAGCCACCACCTTCTATTTTGGATCTCGTCTTCAATCCCAGTTTTTCCAGCATCGCCTTGTCATCCATGGCTTCCGGGTTACCGGTCGTGAGCAACTTGTCGCCATAAAAAATTGAATTGGCACCGGCCAGAAAACACAATGCCTGCACTGGTTCGCCCATTTCCCGGCGTCCGGCAGAAAGTCTGACCCGCGCTTTAGGCATGGTGATGCGCGCCACGGCAATGGTGCGCACAAATTCCAGCGGATCGAGCTTGTCGATACCGAACAAAGGCGTGCCCTCTACCTGAACCAGATGATTCACCGGCACCGATTCAGGATAAGGATTCAGATTGGCCAGCTGCGCAATCAACCCGGCGCGCTGCAATCGTGATTCACCCATGCCAACAATCCCGCCACAACACACTTTAAGTCCGGCATTGCGCACGTGGCCGAGCGTATCGAGCCGGTCCTGATAGTCGCGGGTGGAAATGACATTGTCGTAAAACTCAGGCGCGGTATCCAGATTGTGATTGTAAAAATCCAGCCCGGCTTCCTTGAGGCGGTTGGCCTGCTCTTCTTTGAGCATGCCCAGCGTAGCGCAGGTTTCCAGCCCCATGGCCTTGACTTCACGCACCATCTGTTCCACTTTTTCCATATCGCGATCTTTGGGTGAACGCCATGCCGCACCCATGCAGAAACGGGTTGCGCCGTTGTCCCTGGCAGACTGCGCCGCATCAAGCACTTCGGCAATATCCAGCATTTTCTTGGCTTCTACGCCGGTGTCATAGCGCGCGGCCTGTGGGCAATAACCACAATCTTCTTCGCAGCCACCGGTTTTGATGGACAGCAAAGTCGCCAGCTCCACATCCTGCTCCGGAAATTCAACGCGGTGAATCTGCTGTGCGCGAAACAGCAAGTCGTTAAACGGCAACTCGAACAGTGCCAGTACATCATTCACCGGCCAGGTTTCTGCCTCGATAGGCGCTACTGGTTTATGAAAAGTGACGCCCTGTTCCGCCTTGTTATTGATCGTGCTATCCATAGTGTTCCCTTTGTATTGCTTATTTAAATAAAACTGACAAATCCAGATATCCAAAGGCCTGGCCCGGATCCGGATGATTCAAATGCGGAATGTAGCCCAGATACGGGGCATCCAGCCGTTCTTGTAATGCGCTCAAATTTTCCTGCAACTGCGCCATTTCGGTCTGCGCCGAATTAGCGACCCAGCCCGCTAACCTCAGTCCGCGCGCGCGGATCGCCTCGGCTGTCAGCAAGGCAGCACTGATGCAGCCCAGCCGCATGCCAACTACCAGCACCACCGGCAGGGCCAGCTGCTGTGCCAGATCGGCACTGTCTTGTGTGGCGCAGAGTGGCACGCGAAAACCACCCACACCTTCCACCACCACGGCCTTGGCTACACTGCGCAACTGGTGAAAACTCTGCAAAATCATTGCGATCTCAATCTGGCACTGCTCCTGCACCGCAGCGATATGCGGTGCGGCAGCCAGTTTGAACAGATAGGGATTCACCAGTTTCGGGTCAGCCGGCACATTGCTCGCCGCAATCAGTGCCGTTACATCTTCATTGCACCAGTTACCATCGATCCATTCGGCACCGGCTGCAACCGGCTTCATTCCCACGCTGCGCCAGCCCTGCTGCACCAAGCCATACAGAATGGCGCACGACACCAGCGTCTTGCCGATTTCAGTGTCGGTGCCGGTGACAAAATAATCTTTCCGCTCACTCATCAGGCTGCCTTTCTCTGCAACGCGCCCAAGGCATCGATCAAGGCATCCACCTGCGCACTGCTGTGCGCGGCCGACAGCGAAATTCGCAAGCGTGCCGTACCGACCGGCACCGTGGGCGGACGGATGGCCGGCACCCAGATGGCGCGTTCGGCCAGTTGCGCGGCGTACTGCATCGCCCAGCGGTTTTCTCCAACAATCAAAGGCTGGATCTGGGTGTCCGAGCGCATCAGTTCCATCCCGGCTAAGCCGCTGCCGATGGCGCTTTTAAACTGCGCAATCAAACTGTGCAGATGCGCGCGGCGCTGCATTCCTTCTTCACCCTGAATGAGATCCAGACTGGTCAGCAAAGCATGCGCCAGTGCCGGTGCTGCCCCGGTCGTATAGATATACGGGCGTGCCTTCTGAATCAGCCATTCGACCACACTGGCATGGGCGGCCACAAACGCACCGCCAACACCGGCTGCCTTGCCCAGTGTTCCCATGTACAGCAGATTCGGACTGCTTAAATTCAATTGCTCCAGCACCCCGGCGCCGCTGTGCCCAAGCACGCCAAAACCATGAGCATCATCGACCATCAACCAGGCGCCATAACGTTCGCACACAGCAAGCATTTCTTTGACAGGGGCGATCACCCCATCCATACTGAATACGCTGTCAGTGACCACGATTTTTGTTGTGGCACTGCTTTGCTGCAGCAGATTTTCCAGTGCGATCACATCCGCGTGCGCAACGATGCTGACCTTGCAGCGCGCCAGGCGCGTGCCGTCGATGATGGAAGCATGATTTAACGCTTCCGAAAAAATCTCCGTGCCGGCAGTATCAACACTGGCCAACCCCGACAGCAGGGCCAGATTGGCCATGTAACCGGAACTGAAATACAGAGCACGCGCTGAAGGAATAAATGGTGACAGCATCTGCGCGAGCCGTTCTTCAAGTTCGGCATGCGCTTCAAAATGGCCGCTGATCATGTGCGAAGCACCACTGCCAACGCCATATTTCTGCACGCCTTGCACCAGGGCCAGCTGTATCTGCGGGTGTGCTGCCAGCCCCAGATAATCGTTGCTGCAGAACGCCAGCATCTGGCGGCCGTCCACATCCATGACTGCAGCGTTGGGCGAAGCCGTCACGCGCCGTCGGCGCAGCAGGTCCTGTTGACCCAGGTGTTCCAGCTGCTGCTCGATTTGCCGTATCTGTTTCATCATGAGGCCACCTGCTCAAAAACCGTCAGCATGCGTTGCCCCAACAGGGCAATTTCTGCGTCATTCAGAATATACGGCGGCATCAGGTAAATGGTATTGCCGATCGGACGCAGCAACAGTTCCTGTTTTAACGCGGCGGTAAAAAAGCGCGCCGAAAATCCTGGCTGCATGTCGATTGCATCCATGGCCCAGATCATGCCGCGCTGGCGGAAATGGTTGACCCGTTCGTGTTGCGCCAATGGCTGCAGCGCGGCGCTTATTTTTTCAGCAGTGGCGCGATTGGTGTCGATCACCTGTTCCTGCTCAAAAATTTCCAGCGTGGCCAGCGCGGCGCGACAGGCCAGCGGATTGCCGGTGTAGGAATGCGAATGCAGAAAACCACGTCTGATGTCGCTGTGATAAAACGACTGATAAATCTGTTCGGTCGTCATGACCAGTGACAGCGGCAGATAACCGCCGCTGATGCCTTTGGACAGACACATGAAATCCGGCCAGATACCTGCCTGCTCACAGGCAAAGAAAGTACCGGTACGCCCGCAACCCACGGCGATTTCATCGGCAATCAGATGAACCTGGTATTTATCGCACATCGCGCGCAGCAGTCTGATGTAGCTCGCGTCATACATGGCAAAGCCGGTGGCGCACTGCACCAGCGGTTCAATAATGATGGCGGCGATGTGCTCGCTGCGCCGGGCAAACAGTGCTTCGACTTCGGCGATGGCTCTGGTTGCTACGTCTGCGCCAGTTTCACCTGGCAGCGCAGCACGTTCATCCGGCGACATCACGACATGACAGGAATTGATCAGGGGACCGTAGGCATCGCGAAACAGCGCTACGTCGGTGACCGACAGGGCGCCGATGGTTTCGCCGTGATAGCTGCCCTTTAAGCACACGAATTCGCGCTTGTCCGGTTTGCCCGCATTGCTCCAGCTGTGGAAACTCATTTTGAGCGCGATCTCAATGGCCGATGCGCCATCGGATGCGTAGAAGCAGTGGCCCAGATTGTGGCCTGTGGCAGCGGCCAGTTTTTCAGACAGCAGAATCACCGGTTCGTGCGTGAAGCCGGCCAACATGACGTGTTCGAGTTTGTCGAGCTGATCCTTGAGTGCGGCATTGATCTTCGGATTGGCGTGCCCAAATAAATTGACCCACCACGAGCTGATGCCGTCCAGATAGCGCTTGCCATCGGCGTCAAACAGCCAGGCGCCACGGCCATGACTGATCGCCATCATCGGCATGGTCTCGTGGTGCTGCATCTGGGTACAGGGGTGCCAGACGTTTTTTAAACTTCTGTCTATCCAGTTTTGATTCGACTTCAATATATATCCTTCATTTTTCAAATCTTTGTCCAACCTAATTCAAATGCAGCAGCCAGTTAGGTTTGCGTTTTTCCAGAAACGACGCCACGCCTTCCCGCGCTTCATCTGTGTTACGAATCTCGGCAATGCATTCCGCAGTATACGCCAGCAACTCGTCTTCAATTTCTGCGCCGGTCACATCTTCCACCAGCCATTTGGCCGCCATCACCGCATTGGGTCCATTGTCCAGTATCGCTTTGACGATTCCGTCTACCGTAGCGTCAAGCAACTCGGCCGGCACCGCTTCATGTACGAAGCCGATACGGTGCGCCTCCTTGGCAGAAAACCGTTCTGCGGTCAGAAAGTAGCGCCGCGCTGCATTCGGGCCCATCGCCTTGATCACGTAGGGTGAAATGGTGGCAGGCACCAGACCAAGCTTGACTTCGGACAGGCAGAAATTGGCCGTATCGACTGCCACGGCAATGTCGCAGACTGCCGCTAACCCCATGCCGCCGGCGTAGCAGTCACCCTGAATTCTGGCGATGACCGGTTTGCTACAGGAGTAAATCTGATACAGCATGTCCGCCATCTTTTCGGCATCAGCCAGATTTTCATCCGGCGTGTAGGCCGCCACTTTTTTCATCCAGTTCAGGTCGCCACCAGCGCAGAAAGCCGGACCATTGGCTGCCAACACGATGGCGCGCACATTGTCCATCTGAGCCAACTCTACAAACACTTGATTCAATTCCTCGATCACGTCTTCATTGAATGCGTTGCGGACCTCGGGACGGTTCAGAGTGACCGTTGCTGCGCCATGCTCGATACCTAACTGGATAGTCTGATAGCTCATCATTTTCCTTACATTCTAAAAAGGCCAAACCTGGTTTCGGGAATTGGTGCATTCAGCGCAGCAGATAAACCCAGCGCCAGAACCATGCGGGTATCCGCAGGATCGATCACGCCGTCATCCCAGAGTCGGGCACTGGCGAAATACGGGTGGCCCTGCTGTTCATACTGCTCTTTGATCGGTTGTTTGAACTGCGCTTCTTGTTCGGCTGACCAGCTTGCGCCTTTGGCTTCAATGCCGTCACGGCGCACGGTAGCGAGCACGCTGGCAGCCTGTTCACCGCCCATCACGGAGATGCGCGCGTTCGGCCACATCCACAAAAAGCGCGGCGAGAAAGCGCGTCCGCACATGCCGTAATTCCCGGCACCAAAACTGCCGCCGATGATCACGGTGAATTTCGGCACGGCTGCAGTAGAAACGGCGGTCACCATTTTTGCGCCATTGCGCGCAATGCCTTCATTTTCGTATTTGCGCCCCACCATGAAGCCGGTGATATTCTGCAAAAATACCAGCGGAATTTTACGCTGGCAGCACAGCTCAATAAAGTGTGTACCTTTCAATGCCGATTCGGAAAACAGAATGCCATTGTTGGCGATGATGCCGACCGGCATGCCGTGAATATGCGCAAAGCCACACACCAGCGTGGTGCCGTAGCGGGCTTTGAATTCATCAAAGTCACTGCCATCGACAATGCGCGCAATCACTTCCCGGACATCGAATGGTTTTCTGGTATCGACCGGAATCACGCCATACAGTTCTTCGACCGGATAGGCCGGCTCAACGACCGGCTGCAGCACCATCTGGTCCGGTTTGCTACGATTCAGATTCGACACGATGGTCCGGGCTAACGACAGCGCGTGCAGATCGTTGTGGGCCAGATGGTCAACCACACCGGACAGCCGGGTATGCACATCGCCGCCACCCAGATCTTCAGCGCTGACCACTTCGCCGGTGGCCGCCTTGACCAGCGGCGGGCCGCCCAAAAAGATCGTGCCCTGATTCTTGACGATAATGGATTCATCACTCATGGCCGGCACGTACGCCCCCCCGGCAGTGCACGAACCCATCACCACGGCGATTTGCGGAATGCCCTTTGCTGACAGGTTGGCCTGATTGAAAAAGATGCGGCCGAAGTGGTCGCGGTCCGGAAACACGTCTTCCTGATTGGGTAGATTCGCCCCGCCGCTGTCGACCAGATACACGCAGGGCAGGTTATTTTGATCAGCGATTTCCTGGGCGCGCACATGTTTTTTTACCGTGAGCGGATAGTAGGTGCCGCCTTTCACGGTAGCGTCATTGCATACGATCACGCATTCCTGACCGGAGACGCGCCCGATACCGGTAATGACACCGGCGCACGGGGCTTCATTGTTGTACATGTTGTAAGCGGCCAGTTGCGAGAATTCCAGAAACGGTGTGCCCGGATCGAGCAGCATCTGGACCCGGTCGCGCGGCAGCAGTTTGCCGCGCGCCAGATGTTTTTTGCGCGGCTCGTCGCCACCACCGAGCATGATTTTTTCGATCTTGACTTTCAGGTCATCCACCACACTTTGCATTGCGGCGACATTGGCCAGATATTCTTCCGAGCGAGGAACAAGTTTTGATTCCAGTTTCATTGTTTTTTTACCTGATCGTTATTCCGGGAATTCCCCGTCTACATATAGCCACTGTCCATCTTCGAGTTCAAATTTGCTGACCTCATGCAAGCGCTGCGCACGGCCATTCATTTTATAACGCGCCACAAATTCCACGGTTGCCGTTGCGTCCTTTTGTTCATGCCGAATAACCTGCAAACCGATCCACTTGCACGGTTCCTGCTGCTCCAGATGCAGCACCGGGCGCGATCTGGGGTGCCAGGTTTTTTGCAGATAGTCTTGTTGTTCCATTGCATAGGCGCTGTACCGCGAACGCATCAGCGACAGTGCGTCAGGCGCAGTTTGGGCACCGGAAATATAGCGGCCACAGCAGAGTTCAAAGGCCAAACCAGCTCCGCACGGGCAGGGGGTTGATTTAGCCATTTTTAAATTCGCTTCACCTGAGCACACCGCTCAGGCCAGCGCGCGGCCGATAATGATTTTCTGAATATCGGAAGTGCCTTCATAAATCTGACACACGCGCACATCGCGATAAATTCTCTCGGCCGGGAAATCACTGACGTAACCGTAACCGCCGTGAATCTGAATGGCATCCGAACAGACTTTTTCAGCCATTTCCGAGGCAAACAGTTTGGCCATAGCGGCTTCCTTGAGGCACGGCAGACCGGCGTCCTTCATGCTGGCTGCATGCCAGATTAACTGACGCGCTGCTTCAATCTGGGTCGCCATGTCAGCCAGCCGGAACTGCACGGCCTGGTGTTCATAAATCGGCTTGCCGAAGCTGACCCGTTCTTTGGCATACGCCAGCGCCGCCTCAAACGCAGCGCGCGCCATACCAACCGATTGCGAAGCAATCCCGATACGTCCGCCTTCCAGACCGGACAGGGCAATTTTATAGCCCTGTCCTTCTTCACCAATCAGGTTGGCGACCGGAATGCGACAGTCTTCAAATAAAATCTGTGCCGTATCGGAAGAATGCTGGCCGAGCTTGTCTTCCAGACGCGCCACGATATAACCCGGGCTGGAGGTGGGTACCCAGAAAGCACTGATGCCTTTTTTGCCAGCCGCCTTGTCGGTGACCGCCATCACGATGGCCACGTCGGCATATTTGCCGCTGGTGATGAACTGTTTGACGCCATTGATGACATACTCGTCGCCATCCCGAACCGCTGTGGTGCGCAGGGCACCGGCATCGCTGCCGACATGCGGCTCAGTCAGGCAGAACGCGCCCAGCATGGCGCCTTTGGCCAGCGGGGTGAGCCATTGTTTTTTCTGCGCTTCGTTCGCATACATCATGGCAATCGAACACACCGGACAGTTGTTGACCGAAATAACAGTCGACGTGCCGCCATCACCGGCGGCAATTTCTTCAATCACCAGCGCCAGCGACAGATAGTCCATCCCGGCACCGCCCCATTGTTCTGGTACGGCCACGCCGAAGGCACCGAGTTCGGCCAGCTGCGCCAGTTCTTCTTTGGGAAAGTGATGTTCTTTATCCCAGCGTGCGGCGTTGGGCGCCAGGCGTTCCTGTGAAAATTCACGCAGTGCGTCGCGGATCATTTGGTGTTCAGAAGTCAGGATCATAGTTTTTACCAGCTCAGTTTTGTGCCATCGTAATTATAAAAAGTACCGTTATCGTGTTTGGTCAGTTTGGCCAGCGTAGCGCGTATGCCGGCTGCGCTTTGCTCCACCGACAGCGTTGCCTCTGCGCCGCCCATGTCGGTGCGCACCCAGCCCGGATGCAGCGCCACGCTGATCATGCCGGTATAGGTATGGGCCACATCCAGCAGCACCGAATTCAGCGCTGCCTTGCTGGCGCGGTACAGCCAGGCATCGGGACTTTCGCGCAGCGACAGCGATCCCATTCTGGACGACAACACCGCCAGTGTGCCGCTGGCATTTTGCACCATCGGTGCAATTACCGGCAGGATGCGCATGGCAGCCAGTACGTTGGTGTGCATGAGTTGATGAAATTCTTCTTCACTCGGCGTAGTCAGGGTGTCAATCCAGCCGCTCATGACCCCGGCGACCAATATCGCCACGTCAATTTTTTCATCATCGAGCCGCCAGCCCAGCGCAGCACAGTCATTAACATCATTGACGTCACAGGCAAAGGCCTCCATACCCAGCGCCGTAAGTTGCGTCACATCCTCCGGCTTGCGTGCCGACGCCATTACCTTCCAGCCGGCGGCCCGGTATTCTTTGGCCAGCGCCAGACCAATACCGCGCGATGCACCCAGAATCAATACGGTAGACATGATGTTTTCCTTAGACAAAAAGGTGAGCCTGAGCTCACCTTTTGTTTCACTGCCGTGCCGGCTTACGCCAGCTCAATCGCCATTGCAGTCGCTTCACCGCCACCAATACACAGACTGGCCACACCGCGTTTCAGGCCGCGCTTTTGCAGTGCGCCGATCAGGGTGCAGATAATACGCGCACCGGAGGCACCGATCGGATGACCCAGAGCACAGGCGCCGCCATGCACGTTGATTTTGCTGTGCGGAATATCGAATTCACGCATGGCTGCCATTGGCACGATTGCAAACGCTTCATTGATTTCAAACAGATCCACATCTTTCACCGACCAGCCAGTTTTCTTGAACAGCTTTTGCATTGCGCCAACCGGTGCGGTAGTAAACCAGCTCGGTTCCTGCGCATGTGTGGCGTGACCAACCACCCGTGCCAGAATTTTGCAGCCGAGTTTTTTAGCGGTTTCTTCGCTCATCATCACCAGTGCGGCAGCACCGTCATTAATTGATGAAGAGGAAGCAGCAGTAATGGTGCCGTCTTTTTTGAAAGCCGGCTTTAGCGATGGAATTTTATCCAGCTTGGCTTTTAACGGACCTTCATCCTTGTCGATCACAACCTCACCGGCACGACCCTTGACGGTAACCGGGGCAATTTCCCAGGCAAACGAACCATCGGCTGTGGCGGCTTGTGCACGTCGCACCGATTCCATGGCGAACGCATCCTGATCTTCGCGGCTGAAATTGTATTTGGCCGAGCATTCTTCGGCGAAGGTGCCCATCGAGCGGCCACCACCGGACTTTTCATCGCGGCTGTAAGCATCTTCCAGACCGTCGAGCATCATGTGATCCATCACCTGACCGTGTCCGATACGCATGCCGCCACGCGCCTTGGGCAGCAGATAAGGGGCATTGGTCATTGATTCCATACCGCCGGCCACCACCACGTGGTTGGTGCCAGCCAGAATCGAGTCATGCGCGATCATCGCGGCTTTCATGGCAGAGCCGCACATTTTGGACAAAGTCACCGCACCGACCGAAATCGGCAGACCGGCGGCCAGCGTGGCCTGACGCGCTGGTGCCTGTCCCTGGCCGGCCATGAGGCAGTTACCAAACAAAACTTCATCGACCATTTCCGGTTTGACATTGGCTCGTTCCAGCGCTGCCTTGATAGCCACGGCACCCAACTGACTGGCTGATACGGAAGAAAAGTCACCCTGAAAGGCACCCATCGGTGTGCGGGCAGCGCCAACAATTACGATATTCATACGGTTCTCCAAAATTAACTAAAAAGACTACGCTATCGGGCTACGATCAGCAGCAGTTGCATTGGCTGCCAAATTACAAAATCTTATTTCTTGCGGATATGGAATCACATCATCGACATGACCGTCCATTATGCGCTGTTTGCAGTTCTGCCAAAAGACCGGGTCCAGCAAATCGGCGTGATATTTCATGAAATACTGACGGACTTTGACATTCCCCAATAAAAATGGTCCGAATTGCTCTGGGAAAACATCGTTCTTGGCAATGTGATACCATGGCTCGGCAGCCATTTCGTCTTCTTCGTTGCGTGGCTTGGGAATGCTTCTGAAATTGCAGTCCACGATGTATTCAATTTCATCGTAATCGTAAAACACCACGCGCCCAAGACGGGTTACACCAAAATTCTTGTACAGCATATCGCCGGGAAAAATATTCGCGGCCACCAGCTCTTTGATGGCATTGCCGTATTCTCTGATGCCGTGCTCGAGTGCAGCTTCGTCGTGCCTTTTTTCCGCTTCAGTAATCCAGATATTCAATGGCACCATGCGCCGCTCGATATACAGATGTTTGATGACCACTTCGTTTTCGTTTTCTTCCAGAATCGATGGCGCACACTGTCTGATTTCTTCCAGCAGCGATTCGGTAATCCGGTTGCGCGGAAAAGCTACGTCAGAATATTCGAGCGTATCGGCCATGCGCCCGACCCGGTCATGGTTTTTCACCAGCAGATATTTTTCCTTGATCAGTTCCTTGGTGGTTTCCTTGGGCGGCGGGAAGCTGTCCTTGATAATCTTGAAAACATACGGGAAGGAGGGCAGGGCGAACACCAGCATCACCAGTCCACGGATCCCCGGCGCCTCCTGGATCTGATCGCTTGAATAGGTCAGGTGATGCAGGAAGTCGCGGTAGAACAGATTCTTTCCATGCTTTTGCAAACCCAGCACGGTGTAGATTTCACTGCGCGGTTTCTTGGGCATCATGCTGCGCAAAAACTGTACATAGGCCGAGGGAACTTCCATATCCACCATGAAGTAGGCGCGCGTAAATGAAAACAGAATGCTGATCAGAACCGGGTCAAGCAGTACCGTATCAAGCACGAGATTATTGTGGCGGTTATGCAGAATCGGAATAATGAACGGATATTCACGGTTGCCGTTAATGCCTTTGCCAACGATATACGCACCCTTGTTGCGGAAAAACAGATTCGATAAAACCTGGATCTGGTGATTCGGTTCAAGTTCGGCATCCTCAAAAAGTGACTGCAGACAGTTGGCCACCAGATTGACGTCACGATTCAGATCGACGAAACCGGCTTTGAGCTGAAAGTTGGTGACCATGCGTGTGAGCGAATAGCGCAGCCCTTCCGCACCGGGATAGTACACACGGTAGGTTGGCAGCAGTTCGCTTTCAATGTATTCGGTGGCCACGGCCGGCCGAACGAAAATGAAATCGTTGTTAAAGTAAGCCCGGTGCAGCATTTTGGTACAGACCGAATTGAAAAAAGTTTCGGCCAGTTCCGGTTGCATATGGTCGATCAGCAAACCCATGTAATGCAGTTTGACTTCGCGCCACACTTCGTCAGTCAGGTCGTCTTGGGCGTATTCATCTTCCAGAATGGTGGCGCACTCGACCACACGTTTGTCGTAATACGAAATCCGTTCGCGCGCAGCGGTTTGTGCCGCTTTCCACTGCCCACGCTCAAAATGAATTTTGGCCTCTTGACTGACCGCGCGAAACAGCCGGTAATGCTTGTTGAAACCGTCCAGTATGGTACGCGCAATATCAAATGCAATTTGCGAAGAGAGCAGTTTGGGAAAGGCCACCTGGATCACTGGTTTTTCCAATCATTGATTTTGTTGAGATCGACACCAATTCCGCCGCACACGACGATCAGGGGTTGTTTGAATTTGTGCAGTACTTCCATGTTTTGATAAGCCACTGCCAGTGCAGCGCCGCAGGCCGGCTCCACCAGCGTGCGCAGATCGTCGGCAAAGCCCACGCAGGCGTTCAGGGCCTGCCGGTCGGTAACCGTGACACTGAATACCGGATGTTCACGGGTCAGATCCAGCGCGCGCTGTGCGACACTTTTGGCCCCCAATGTCGTGGCAACAGAACTGATTTCCGGCAGCGTGACCACCTTGCCGGCGCTGACGGCCGCATTGAACGAGGCGGCACCTTCGGTTTCCACCGCGACAACCGGCACATTGTGCATACCGTTATTCTGCAAACCCTGCACGATGCCGGCCAGCAGACCACCCCCACCCACCGAGCAGATCACCACGTCAAACTTTGTTCTCGCCACGACCTCATCAATCAAGGTGGCATTGCCGTCCCAGATATCGGGATGATCAAACGGTGGAATGTAGACCGCATTTTCAGCGCGGCACATGGCCAGCGCTGCGAGGTTGGTTTCATCCCAGACCGCGCCGATGACGATCAGTTCAGCACCGGTTGCAGAGATGGCTGCGCGCACCTGTTCTGAAGTCGTTTCGGGTACCAGAATCGTCGTCGGTATGCCCAGCGCCACGCCGGCCATGGCCGCGGCAAAACCTGCATTGCCACCTGACGGACAGACAAAATGCTGTGCGCCGCGCTGCGCTGCACGCTGGCACAGCAGCCCCAGTCCGCGCATTTTGAAGGAGCCGGATGGCTGACTGCTTTCCATCTTCAGCCATACCTGTTTTTTCAGCGCTCGCGACAACCGCAGATGCGACAGCAGCGGGGTGACGTGGTGCAGAGCGGTCATGGGCGAATCCGGTTTATTTGGTTTCTGCGAACAGTTCGCGGCCGATCAGCATGCGCCGTATTTCACTGGTGCCGGCACCAATTTCATACAGCTTGGCATCGCGCCACAAACGACCAACCGGATATTCGTTGATGTAACCATTGCCGCCTAAGATCTGGATTGCCTCGCCGGCCATCCAGGTGGCTTTTTCGGCAGAATAAAGAATCGCACCGGCGGCATCCTTGCGCAGCGCGCGCACGCTTTCCGGGTTTTTGGCGCGGTCGCAGGCCTGACCGACTGCATACACATAAGCCTTGCATGCCATCATGGTTGAATACATATCGGCGATTTTTCCCTGCATGAGCTGGAATTCGCCGATCGGCTGGCCGAACTGCTTGCGGTCATGAATGTATGGCACCACCACATCCATACAGGCCTGCATGATACCGAGGGGTCCGCCCGACAACACCGTACGCTCAAAATCCAGTCCGGACATCAGCACATTGACACCCTTGCCCAGACCGCCCAGCACGTTTTCGGCCGGCACTTCGCAATCCTGAAACACCAGTTCGCCGGTATGCGATCCGCGCATGCCGAGCTTGTCGAGTTTTTGCGCGATGGAAAAACCCTTGTAATTTTTTTCAATCAGAAATGCGGTCATGCCGCGCGGGCCGGCTTCCAGATCGTTCTTGGCGTAGACCACCAGCACGTCGGCATCCGGTCCGTTGGTAATCCACATTTTGGTACCGTTCAGCACCCAGCGATCACCCCGGAATTCGGCGCGCAGTTTCATGCTCACCACGTCCGAGCCGGCATTCGGTTCCGACATGGCCAGCGCACCAACGTGTTCTCCGGAAATCAGCTTCGGCAGGTATTTGGCTTTTTGCTCTGGTGACCCGTTACGGTTGATCTGGTTGACGCACAGATTGGAATGCGCACCATACGACAGACCGACTGAGGCCGAGGCGCGGCTGATTTCTTCCATGGCGATAATATGGGCCAGATAGCCCATGTCGATGCCACCGTCCTGTTCTTTGACCGTCACGCCCAGCACACCCAGATCGCCCATTTTTTTCCACAGATCCATCGGGAACTGGTCACTGCGATCAATTTCAGCTGCACGCGGGGCGATTTCTTTGGCCGCAAACTGCTGGACTGATTCACGCAGGGCGGCGATATCTTCACCGTGGTCGAAGGTTAATCCGGGCAGATGTATCATGGAATGCTCACTTTCAGGTATTGGTTGTCTCGCTATTGCTGGGTGCAAAATCATAACCGCAATTGACGTTAACGTAAACGTCAGATGTCGGCGTTGTTCTTTGATTATTGTTTTTTCCCGATCGCTTTCTTTGACTTTAAAATGCGCTGACATTCTTTTTCATGCACGCTGATTTCGCTGAGCAGCGCGTCAATATCCTCCTGCTGTCGTTCCAGCGCGGCGCGATGTTGTGCCAAAACTGCAATAAAGCGCTGCAGTTGCGGCTCACTGTCTTTTGGAGAGCGGTACATATCGACCAGACTTTTGATGTCCGACAGGGACAGCCCAAGCCGCTTGCCGCGCAGGGTCAGTTTCAAGTGCGTGCGCTCTCTGGCGGTATACACGCGGTTGCGTCCGCCCGGACCTTCACGATTCGGACTTAATAATCCCTGATCTTCGTAAAAGCGGATGGCACGCGGTGTAATATCGAACTCGCGCGACAATTCGGTTATGGTATAGGTGAGGGCGGGCTTGGCAGTTGACACATTATTCTCTCTGGTACCGGATTGCACCATGGCGGCTTATTTATGGATGATGTTACGTTAACGTAAAACGCATTGTAGTTTAATTTTCGGCTAAAGTTGAGCCCGGAATTATCGAAAGAAATCATGAATCCCTTAGAAACGCAGTTGAATTATCCCTTTGAAGAGTTCCTTCCCGAACCCGGCACGGTCAAGCAGGTCGCCCCTGGCGTGTTTTGGCTGCGCATGAAGTTGCCCTTTGCGCTCAATCATATCAATCTGTGGCTGCTGGAAGATGGCGCGGGCTGGACCATCATCGACTGCGGCATTGCCAATGATGAAACCCGCGCGAGTTGGGAACAGATTTTTGCCACTTGCCTGAACGGCAAACCGGTCACCCGCGTCATTGCCACCCATTGTCATCCCGACCATCTGGGCCTGGCCGACTGAATTTGCCAACGCTCTCACGCACCCCTATGGATGAGTGGCGGCGAATATGCCTTCGGACGCATGATGGCCGCCGGGCTGCCGGGGGTGGATGGCTCCTCCATGGTGCCGCATTTTCAGCGTCATGGCGTAACCGATGCCTCACTCATCGAGCGCCTATCCGAGAGAAAAAATTATTATCCTGGGCTGGTTCCGAGCGTTCCCGAGTCGTTTGTGCGAATTCAGGATTTGCAGGTGATAAAAATCGGTGCGCAACAATGGCACGTCTATACCGGCTTTGGTCATTCACCTGAACACGTGTCACTGTATTGCGAAGAACTCAAGTGTCTGATTTCCGGTGACATGCTGCTGCCACGGATTTCCACCAACGTCTCGGTCTGGGCGATTGAACCGCTGGCCAATCCGGTTCAGCAATTCATGGCTTCGCTCGATGAATACTGCGCAATGCCGTCTGATACGCTGGTATTGCCTTCGCACGGCAAACCGTTTCAGGGACTGCACATCCGGGTCGACCAGCTGAACCACCATCATCAGGAACGGCTTGCCGAAGTGCTGCAGTTCTGTACCACACCGAAAAGTGCGAATGACATCGTGCCGGTCATGTTTACCCGCGCCCTGGATTCCCATCAGCTGACCTTTGCACTCGGCGAGGCTCTGGCGCATTGCCACTACCTGTGGTTTTCGGGAAAAATGCAGCGCATTCTGGGGCCGGACGGCATTTATCGGTTTTTGAGGTCCGGACAATAACGATGAGCGCACAAATAGAACAGTTCCACGCCATGGCCATCAGCCGCCTGGCCCATCAATTAAAAGCGGATGGACGGTCCATCATTCACATGGAATTTGGTCAGCCGTCAACCGGCGCGCCGCAGGCCGCCATTGCGCGCGCGCACGAAATACTCGATACCGATGGCATGGGCTACTTCGACAGTGTTCCACTGAAAACCAGACTGGCGCAGCATTACCGCGACAGTTACAACGTCACTGTCACGCCGGACCAATTCATACTGACCTGCGGCGCGTCTGCGGCGCTGGTATTGGCACTGAGTTGCACGTTTTCTCCCAAAGATCGTATCGCACTGGCCCGCCCTGGTTACGTCGCGTATCGCAACGTGCTCAAGACATTGGATCTGGTGCCGATCGAAATAGCCTGCGGATCAGAAACGCGGTTCCAGCTCACCGCAAAACAAATCGCCGCTCTGAGCCCGGCACCGGCTGGTGTCATTATTGCCAGTCCGGCCAACCCTACCGGCACAATTATTGACGGTGCAGAACTGCAGGCCATTGCCACCGTGTGTCGGGAACGCGGCATTCGAATCATTTCCGACGAAATTTATCATGGCCTGTCCTACGCCGGCGCTGCCCATTCCATACTCGAGTTTGAACCGGACGCACTGGTAATCAACAGCTTTTCAAAATTCTTCAGCATGGTTGGATGGCGCCTGGGCTGGCTGCTGGCAAGTCCAAGCCATGCAGCGCGCGCATCGGCCTTTGCCGGCAACATGTTTCTGACCGCACCGACGCTAAGCCAGCATGCCGCACTGGTAGCACTGGACAGTCAGGATGAACTCAGGGAGCACGTCAAGGTGTACGCAGAAAACCGTCGCCTTCTGCTGGCAGCGTTGCCGTCGCTCGGACTGAATGCAATCGCACCACCGGACGGCGCTTTCTACATTTACGCCAATATCGCCCACCTCACAGATGACAGCCTGCAGTTTTGCGAAACGCTGTTGCGCGATACCGGCGTTGCTACTGCGCCAGGAATAGATTTTGATCCTGTCGACGGCAAGCATTTTTTCCGGATCAGCTTTGCCGTTTCCACGGCCCAGATTCTTGACGCAATCGCGCGGCTCAAACCGTGGTTTGCAAAAAAAACCGTTACATCGTCGTGATCAGTGGATGGAACGTAATCGCACTCATCTGCGACTGAGTATGCTTTGGCGCGGCGTCAGTATTGAATAAAGCAACGCTGAAATCGCCATGCCGGCAAACCAGGCGTAGGTGTAGATATTTTTAAACAGTTCGGCAATTTCTGGCAGCGCGCCGGCCGCATGCAAAAAGCCGGGAATATTCGGCAGCACGCCCAGCCCAAATGCCAACAGTGCCTTGTTGTTCCAGCCACCCTGATAAGCGTATCTGCCATCAGCCTGATACAGCTGCTCCGGGTCCAGTTCCGTGCGGCGCACCCAATAGTAGTCAACAATCAAAATGCCGGCGATCGGTCCCAGCAGCGCTGAATAGCCGATAAGCCAGGTAAAGATATACCCCTGCGTGGATTCCAGAACCTTCCATGGCATCATCAGCAGGCCAATTCCCGCGGTGATGTAACTGCCGGTCCGGTAGCTGATTTTTTCCGGATACAGCGCCGCAAAGTCATACGCCGGCCCCACCAGATTGGCGGCCAGATTGACGCTTAAAGTATCGATGAGCAACACGATCAGGGCAATCGACACCACTGCACCGCTCATGCGAGCGGCCAGTTGCACCGGATCCCAGATGGCCTGGCCATACAGGATCACTGTGGCCGACGTCACCAGTACAGACAACATGGCCAGCAGTCCCATCGGCACCGGCAAACCCAGCGCCTGCCCGAGCACCTGATCACGCTGGCTCTTTGCAAAGCGCGTGAAGTCGGGAATGTTCAGTGCCAACGTCGCCCAGAATCCCACCATGGCGGTCAGCGACGGCCAAAAAACGGCCCAGAATTGCCCGGCCTTTTTTGCGCCGGCCACAAACTGCGACGGATGATTGATTTCAGCACTGAACCCGCCGGTCTGCTGATGGACCCAACCCAGCAAAATAAAACAGATGATGATTTTTAACGGCGCAGTCCAGGTTTCCAGTTTGCGGATCGATTCCAGTCCCATGATCCAGCACTGGACCAGCCAGAACAGCACAAAGCACAGCAGTTCGGACGGTGTAATGCCCAGCACGGCCAGCTTTGTCGTGCTCAGATTCGTGTCGAACAGGTGCATGAGCAGGGTGTGCAACAACTGCCCACCGAACCAGGTTTGAATCCCGAACCAGCCACAGGCGACGATGGCGCGCATGAATGCCGGCAACCGCGCGCCGCGTGTGCCAAACGATGCACGTGCGAGCACGGCGTAAGGAATGCCATATTTGGTGCCGGCGTGGCCGATCAGCAGCATCGGCACCAGGACAATTGTATTGGCCAGCAATACCGTCAGCACCGACTGCAGGGCGGACATGCCGCTGTCGATCAGACTGGCTGCCAGCATGTAGGCCGGTATGCACATCACCATGCCTATCCACAGGGCGCCATAGTGATACCAGCACCAGGTGCGCTGCGCGACACTGGTTGGCGCCAGATCGGCATTCCACAGACTTGTCGGTTCAGAATGGTTCATTTTGACCCTCCCTGGTGCGTGGGTGGATTATGAACTCTCAGATAGCCAAGATCAACTGATCACACAATGCGGAATAAAAGCCAATGGCACTCTAAGGGCCATTGGACTGGTCTGCAGTTGGGATAATTTTGTGGTGTGAGTGCCATTCAGGTACATCACTGTTTGGACCAGGTAAGCCAGATTGTGTATTTGAGTATCGTTGGTGATCAGATTGGTCGCTCTGCAGCGGATGAATTGCGTTTGCTCAAATTTTGCACCATACAGAAATGTCTGAAACAGATCGACATTTTTGAACGTGGCATTCTTTAGATTTGCATTTTTTAAGCTGGTTTGTGAAAAACTGCAGTTCTCGATAATCGATCCGCTTAAGTTGATACCGACAGCAGTGGCCTGGTCAAGATGTATATCTTTTAAAAACAGGCGACTCAGATCGGTATTATTCAGATTGACAGGCAGGGACAGATTTCGCAGTTCCAATAACAGCTTCTGAAATTCACGCTGACATTGAAACTGCATGACGTTGATGAAGATCTGACGTTTTATTTTTGGATCGGCGCCATCAGAAATCAATGCTTCCCGTATTGCCGATCTGATTACGCGGTTTTCTTCACTGTCCATCAAATTTCCACTGTCGTCTACCTGCAGCGGCTGGCTGGCCAGTGAGATGTCATAGTCTGAGATCAGACCAGAGAGCTCAGATGGAAAAATTGATTTAAGACTTGCATCGATCTGCGCTCTTCTGTCTGGGTCAATGATCAGCGCGGGCTTTGTTACGCTCGCTGTTACTGTCGGCAACAAGCCTGAATGGGATACGGGCAGCATTAAAATTTCCCTTAAAGGTGAATCGAAAAATATGGCGATTGTGCTGCTTTTCGATTTACCTTACCTTCAGGGAAATTACCAATTACATGAATATCAGCCTATCACACAAAAATCAAGGCAGCGAAGCGGGACTGAATTGAGTGTGATTGAACGTAACTGAAAATGCGCTGTTTGCGTTGTATGAACACCTTTCAGAAATAAATCGGAATCACTCATGACGGAGACAGAACTTAGCTCGTGATCGTTGGTAACCAGATCCTGTGCAGAACACCAGCTAAAATCAGTTTCGTCAATTTGCGCGCCACGCAGATCTGTGTTTTCCAAAACTGAATCGATGAAAGTTGTCCCTTTCAGATTTGCGTTTGTCAGCACGCCATCAGAAAAATTGACAAATATCAGCGTGGATTCGCTCAGGTTTAGATTGACCGCGCTGGCATGGACCAGATAAATGCCCGTAAGCCTCAGATTGCTCAGATCGGTATTGTCCAGATTCACATGCATGTCCATGGTATGCAGCTCCTCAATCAGAATCCGGAATTCCTGCTGATATTTGTACTGCATAACATTCACGATGATTTGCCGTTTTATTTTTGGATCGGTTTGCGCCGAGGTCAACACTTCCTTGATCGCCGTCCTGATGTCCTGATTTTTTTCACTCTTGATTAAAACTCGTCTTTCATCGACTTGCAGCGGCAGCGCGGCAAGCGTCAGGTAGGACAGGTATTCGTCGACCAGATCCACGAGGTCGTGTGAGAATGATGGCAGGCTTTGTGTAATACGTTCTTTTCTGTGGCTGTCTTCAACGATGGCTGGCTTGATTGCGGAAGGTGACCGCCACAACATGGCGGTTGAACATGAACTCGGCAGCATAAGACTCTCCAGTGACAAGGAAAAATCCAACGATTGTCCTGCCTGTGCCAAACCTGAAATATTCGTGATACTACTTATTACGTGCAACTGTTAATTCTGAATAGGGATTGCGCGGATCCTCGGTCCAGTTCATGAACGGTTTGCCGGTGTGCTGAGGCACCATGCTGATGCAACCATCTACCGGGCAGGTGATTTCGCACAGATTTTATCCGACGCATTCCGCTTCGATGATCCGATACTCTCGGCTGCCATCTGCCAGCAATTTGTGGGCGACCGCCTGATGCGCCGTATCTTCACAGGCAACATGACAGCGTCCGCACCCAATGCACAGATCCTGATTGATCTGTGCAATCACCTGATAATTCATATCCAGATTTTGCCAGTCGGTTGTGTGAGCTATGGCCAGTCCGGCAAAGTCACTTATGCGCCGATAGCCTTTTGCATCCATCCAGTTCGACAACCCTGTCTTGAGTTGATCGATGATACGAAAACCGTTCAGCATGGCCGCCGTGCAAAACTGCACTGAGCCGGCTCCGAGCGCAATAAATTCTGCTGCGTCACGCCAGGTGGAAATGCCACCTATGCCTGATATCGGAATGCCTCTGGTAGACCGGTCACGCGCGATTTCAGCGACCATGTTTAACGCGACCGGCTTGATGGCTGAGCCACAGTAGCCACCATGGGTACTCTGATGGCCGACGATGGGGCGCGCGACCATGCGTTCCAGATCGACCGATGTAATCGAGTTGAGAGTATTGATCAAAGAAACCGCATCGGCACCACCGGTCCGTGCCGCTCTGGCCGGCAGACGAATGTCGGTGATGTTTGGCGTGAGTTTCACCATTACCGGCAGGCGTGAATGCGACTTGCACCAGCGCGTGACCATTTCCACATACTCCGGCACCTGCCCGACGGCTGACCCCATGCCGCGTTCCGACATGCCGTGCGGGCAACCGAAATTCAGTTCCACCGCATCGGCACCGGTGGCTTCCACCTGCGCGAGAATTTTTTGCCAGCTCTGCTCGACACAAGGCACCATCAATGACACGATCAGTGCGCGATCTGGCCAGTCTTTTTTGACCTAGGTAATCTCATCCAGATTGATCTGCAGACTGCGGTCCGTAATGAGTTCAATATTATTGAACCCGATCACTTCGCGATTTTTTCCAAAGTGTGCCGAGTAACGTGACGAGACATTCACAGCAGCCGGATCTTCACCCAGCGTTTTCCAGACCACGCCGCCCCAGCCGGCTTCAAAGGCCCGATTGACGTTGTACGCCTTGTCGGTTGGCGGACCGGAGGCCAGCCAGAACGGGTTGGGGGATCGGATACCCATGAAGGTGGTGTCGATCTCAGCCATGATGCACCTCGCGCTGCTGCAGGGCGGTGTGCATCGAGCGGGCCGCCAGTTTGCCATGCTGTACCGCATAAACGGTCAGATCCGGATCGCGCATTACGCAGTCGCCGCCGGCATACACGCGCGGCAGGGAGGTTTGAAAGTCGGCATCGACCCAGATCTTGCCGTGCTCCCTGCGCAGCACATCGTGCGGATATGTTGTGCCATCCAGTTGCTGGCCAACTGCCGTGAATATCGCTTCGGCGTTCAGGTTGAAAGTTGTGCCAGTTCCACAAAGCCGGTCGTTCAGCATGGCTGTATTTTCAAAGCGCATACCAGTTACCTGATGTTGCCGGTTGAGTAAAATTTTGTCCGGCTGTGCCCAGCAGATCAGTTGTACCTGATGCTGCAGCGCCAGCTGCAATTCCATTGCTGTGGCCGGGATATCCTGCTCGCCGCGCCGGTACACCAGTGTGACCTGTTGCGCACCCAGTCGCATGATCTGGACCGCCATATCAATGGCCGTATTGCCTGCGCCCAGAATGATGCAGGATTGCGGAACTGGTAATTGGGTCAGGTCTTCGGTCTGGCGCAAGACGCTGATGTAATCGAGTGCGGCGAGTATGCCCGGACTGGCTTCATCGTCCAGCTCCAACCTGCGCGGATCTCCCAGCCCGCTGGCAAGAAAGACCGCATCAAACTGTTCGGTCAATTCAGTCAGGTGCAGGTTCAACCCCAGTTGCTGCCCGTACCGAATTTGTATTCCGCCGATTTGCAGCAGGAAATCGATTTCCTTTTGCGCATAGTCGTCAGGCAATTTGTAGCGCGCCACACCGAATTCGTTCAAGCCGCCCGGCTTTGCTTTTGCTTCAAAAATGACGACGTCGTTGCCCAGCACTGCAAGCTGGTGCGCGCACGACAGGCCAGCCGGTCCGGCACCAACAATGGCAATCCGACGCGCGGTCAGCGCAGCACGCCGGAACGGATGTTCAGAAAAACGCGCCCCATCCAGAGCATGGCGCTGCAGCAGTCCGATCTGAATCGGCTTGCCGGCCCCATCCAGATTGTGCACGCAGGCCTGCTCGCACAATATTTCAGTCGGACAAACCCGCGCGCAACTGCCGCCGAGTATGTTTTGACCAAGGATGGTTCGCGCCGCACCGTTGAGGTTGTCTTGCGCGATGCAGGCGATGAAGGCGGGAACATCAATGTCGGTCGGGCAGGCCCTGGTGCAGGGCGCGTCGTAGCAATACAGGCAACGCTGACTTTCCGTCACGGCCTTGCGGCGGTTAAGCGGGGGATGCAGGTCGGCAAACCGACTGTCGAGTTCTTCCCTGTTTCCCCTGCCATTGAGGTGTTGTAATTGAATTGGCATGGTCAAACCCTTCTTTGGGGTGTGACGCTTATTCTACCCGTGCTTTTTTGATACCAGACCTGGCATCGCGTTTGTATAAATTAATTATTTGCGCGCCATCCATGAATATATTTAATTGGGATTAAATTTCGACCGGATCGACTTCCAGGGTCCATTTCACCCGGTTTTTGCTGTCCCGTAATTGCAGCACCCACTCTTTCAGAAAAGCCTGCAATGCCGGACGGGAATTGGATTCAACCAACAGCTGTGCCCGTTCTGAATTGGCCAGTTTCATCAGGCTCATGGGGATGGGGGAATGGATGATGATCTGTTCAGGGATGTTGAGTTGCGCAGCAAAGTTCAAAAAATCCAGTGCTTTTTGCAATTCGCTGGCTTCAGCGCGCAGCAGCGCCTGAAATATGAACGGCGGCAGGCCAGCCTGCTGGCGTTCCTGCAGACATTCTTTGGCAAATTTCGGGTAGTCGTGCATTTTTAACGATTTGTACAGTGGGTGCTGCGGATAGCGGGTCTGAATTAACACCCGCGATGCGTTGCCGCCTTCCTTCTGGGCCGCACGACCGGCACGGCCGGCCACCTGCATCAACTGGGAAAACAGTCGTTCCCCGGCGCGGTAATCCTGTGAAAACAGGGCCGTGTCCGGATTGATCGCTGCGACCAGAGTCAGGTTTTTAAAATCATGGCCTTTGGCGACCATCTGGGTCCCGATCAAAATATCGACTTCACCGCGATGCACCGTGTCAAAGGCATCCTGGGCACTGCCTTTGAGCCGGGTTGAATCCGCGTCGATCCGGCGGATTCTGGCGTCAGGAAACAGATTTTGCAGATGCTCTTCAACCCGCTGGGTGCCACGTCCGAGCGGCTGAACGTCGGCGTTCCCGCAGGTCGGGCAGGACTTGGGGATGCGCATTTCCAGACTGCAGTGATGGCAGCGCAATTTATATTCCTGTCTGTGCAGCACCAGATACGCACTGCAGCGTGTGCAACTGCTCATCCAGCCGCAGGCATCGCACGCGATCACCGGTGCATAGCCCCTGCGATTCAGATAGATCAGCGACTGTTCGCCCTTTTCCATGCGCAGCTTGAGCGCGGTGATTAACGAGCTGGTCAGGCCGTCCTGCGGCTTGTCTTTGGCCAGATCGATAAGTTGTACTGCCGGCAGTACCGCGCTTGCAACGGCGCGGTTGGCCAGGGTGAGTTTGGTATACCGGCCGGAATTGGCGTGCTGCCAGCTTTCCAGTGATGGGGTGGCCGAGCCCAGTACCACCGGAATATCGAGCTGTCTGGCGCGCCAGATCGCCAAATCGCGCGCGGAATAGCGCAGGCCTTCCTGCTGTTTGTAGGAGGCGTCATGTTCTTCGTCAATGATAATGAGTTTCAGATTCGGCACTGCTGCAAGTATGGCCAGCCGGGTTCCCAGAATAATGCGCGCCTTGCCCTCATGCGCGGCCAACCAGTTGAGTGTGCGCTCACCTTCGGCCATACCGCTGTGCAGGGTTGCGACAAACATGTCTGGAAATCGGTTTTGCAAGTGGTCAAAAAGTTGCGGCGTAAGATTAATTTCCGGCACCAGCACCAGAATCTGGGCGGTGTGGTCACGCGACAAAATTTCTGCAGCGGCCTGCAGATACACCTCCGTTTTGCCACTTCCTGTCACGCCATACAACAAATTGGCGGCATAGCCTTTTGCCTGCACAATTTTGTGTACGGCAGTCTGCTGTTCATCGTTCAAATGAGGAGGGCTGCTGGGTTTAGCCAGCTTTAAAGGTTGCGCCAGCTTTTTAAGTGCCTTGTCCAACGCGGTCGTTTTGGAAGCGCGGCAATTTTTAGGGATGGCCGGCAGGGCAACTTCGCCCAAAGGACGTTGATAGTAATCCGCCGCAAACTGACACAGCGCGATCCACTGTGCGGAAACCGGTGGCAACTGTTCTCTGATTTCAATAACGCTCTTCAGCTTGTCGCGTGGCACATCTGAACTATCTTTGATACCAACGATTAGTCCGACCATTTCGCGCCGACCAAAATTCAATAAGGCGAGCTGACCAGGTACCGGTAATGTTGCTCCGGACCACATGTAGTCAAAAACACGCTCCAACGGCGTATCCAGCACAATTTCTAAAATACGTTCGTTCTGCAACTTATTGTTCTTCCTGAGAAAAATCAGTTTTCATATGTTTGCACCGGTATTTTTTATACAGTCAACTTCTGTGGATAACTTTGTGGAGAAAGTGGCCGGGCGATTAGTGATTCAATATAGCAACATTAATTTCATCTGGTAAAATTTTAATTGGTTTGTGATAAATATCATTAAAATCAACGAGTTAAAAAATATATTGAAAATCACATAAAAACTATTGACAGGAAATTTATATTAATTTTTTTGTGTATAACTAAAGGTAAATTTTGAATATGGCGTTCCGGTGGTGGTTTAATTTATCGGCCTTGCAGCGGCATTTCATCGTGCAGGCCGCGCCAATCCTTGTTGTTGCGCCGCACAAACATTGTAGGGGTTAATCCTACACTGGGTGCGGAGCAACTTTCTTTTTTTATTTATTGCGAATTTCTCTGCTGAACTCATGCACGGCATCGACCAGTGTAGTGACGGCTTCCGGTTTGGTAAACTGGGATATCCCGTGACCCAGGTTAAACACGTGACCGCTATGTTCACTTGGCTTGCCAAAACTGTTAATGGCATTCTGCACCTGAGCACGGATCTGTTCCGGTTTGGCAAACAGGGCCATTGGGTCTAGATTACCCTGCAATGCGACCTTATCACCAACCAGAGCCCGGGCTTTGCCCAAATTAACGGTCCAGTCCAGCCCGACTGCGTTGGCACCGATATCTGCTATCTGCTCAAGCCATAAACCGCCACCCTTGGTAAATACAATGGAAGGTATGGCAATGCCATCTTTTTCTTTTTTGAGTTGGGAAACGACTTCCTGCATGTAATCCAGCGAAAAGGCCTTGTAAACATCGTCTGCCAGTACGCCGCCCCATGAGTCAAATATCATCACAGCCTGCGCGCCGGCATCAATCTGCGCATTGAGATACTCTGCCACGGCCCGTGCATTAATTTTCAGGATGTGGTGCATCAGATCCGGACGGTCGTACAACATAGTTTTTACGGTTTTGTAATCTTTTGATCCGCCACCTTTAACCATATAACAGGCCAAAGTCCATGGACTGCCAGAAAACCCGATTAATGGCACACGGCCATTGAGGGTGGTGCGAATCTGGGTCACGGCATCAAACACGTATTTCAGCGAATTCATGTCCGGAACCTGTAATTTCAGTATATCGGACTCATCCCGCAGTGTGCGTTCAAATTTTGGGCCTTCGCCATCTTCAAAATACAGTCCCAGGCCCATAGCGTCTGGCACGGTCAGAATGTCCGAAAACAGGATGGCTGCATCGAGCTTAAAGCGGTCCAGAGGCTGAATTGTGACCTCGGTGGCATAGTCGGGGTTTTTCGCCAGTCCCATGAAAGAACCTGCTTTTTTCCGGGTTTCCCGGTATTCAGGGAGATATCGTCCAGCCTGTCTCATCAGCCAGACCGGTGTGTACTCGGTTGGCTGACGCTTCAGTGCGCGTAAGAAGGTATCGTTTTGTAATGGGATGTTATTGAATGACATAGGCACTTTCGAAAGCAATTTATCCAAGACAATATTATCGCCTAGTTTGCTGTATTTCTAATTACATTTGCTGTTTCTATGATTTTCGTCATGAAATTGGATAGACGCCCGGCAAACTGTGGATAACTTTGTGAATAGATTTGGTGATAATGAATTTAACGCTATAAAAAATTCATTGTTGTTTTTGCCATTAGAGCCAATATAAATCGTTATTTACTATTAAAATCAATATGTTACTTATTTTTATTAAACTGATTACTTATGTATTTGAACCTTCGAATTATCCCGTAAATTTTGTGTATAACAATCGCATACCGAATATTTCACAATCACTGTTTCATGCCGTTGACAAGCGATTTCAGGTCCGAAACGCTGGCGCCGTCTGGTTTATCAAAAATTTCTGATGTACAGATTTTCTTTACATCTTGTTTCATTTTCTTTTACCGTTCAAAACATGATTTTTGCGTTTTGTTTTTAATTAAGAATTGTGCATCCCATTCGTGATGTACAAAGAAACTCTTATATCATTCATGAATAACTGGATTTTTCTTTACATGAGGCAGAAATGAATTTTTTGACGTTGGACTTAAATTTGTTGCGCATATTTAATACGGTGATGATTGAGCAAAATCTGACCCGTGCGGCAGATAAACTTGCCATGACTCAACCTGCCGTTTCCAACGCCCTTAAACGGCTGCGCCATGCGTTTAACGATGAACTTTTGATACGCACTGCCTACGGCGTCAAACCGACACCCAGGGCTGAAAGTATCTGGCCAGCGATCCGGGAGGCATTGGGCAAGCTTGAATCAGCGATTGCTCCTGCTACCGTAGACCCGGCAAGTTTCATTGCGTCCTTTCGCATGGCCATGGCGGATTCAACTGCCGCATACTGGATGCCGCATCTTATTCGCGAAATTGAAATACATGCTCCTGGAATGAATGCACGTATGATTCCGTTGGTAACCAGAGACCCTCGTTCCATGCTGTTGCACGGAGATATCGATATTGCAGTGGGATTTTTTCCAGGTGTCGTTTCAATGCTGGCAGGCGGCCAAAATGCCAACAGCAGTACCATCCGGCACAACAGTCTGTACAGTGGTCGTTATGTGTGTGTCATGCGCAAGGATCATCCACTCGCACAGCAACCGCTCACCCTGAAAACTTACTGTGAGGCACATCATTTGCTGGTGAGCTTTTCAGGTCGGCCACATGGACTGATTGATGAAATTCTGGCCCCGCTGAACTTGCAACGCAGAATTTTGCTGACTGTAAATCAGTTTTATACGGCCGGACGGGTGGTAGCCAATTCCGAATTGATTACGGTGTTACCGCAGCATTTATTATCGTCAACCGGTGTGGAAAATCAGCTGATCTGGAAGGAGCTGCCGTTTGAAACACCGGCAGTCAATGTGGATATGTTATGGCATGAACGTGACGCAAAAAATCCGGCACACAAATGGTTGCGCAACAATTTGATCGAACTGGTTGAAAAAACACTGAACTCGGAAAATCCGCAGATTGAGCATCAGAACGCATTACTTTGACTTGTGCAGCGTTGACTATTTGATGGGCAGATGCGACGTGTTTTTGACTTCTTCCATTACCGCATAGGTATGGGTTTCGCGAACGCCACCCAGTTGCAGCAATGATTTACCCAAAAAATCGCGATAGGCATTCATATCTTTAACCCGGGCCTTGACCAGATAATCAAAGCCGCCGGCCACCATGTGACATTCCAGCACTTCCGGAATGGCTTGCACGCCACGCTTGAATGCATCGAATACATCGGGGGTAGTTCGATCCAGCACTACTTCAATAAATACCAGTAATGCGACATCCAGAAGTTGGGGATTGAGTTGCGCTGTATAACCCAGGATGTATCCGGATTCCTGCAATTTTCTGACTCTTTCCAGACAGGCTGCCGGTGACAGGTTTACCCGGGTTGCCAATTCTACGTTGCTGATACGGCCGTCATTCTGTAATTCAGCCAAAATTCTTTTACTGATTTTGTCGAGCATAAGAATATCTCATATGTAAATTAAATTTGGCGCAATTCTCTCACAAAATACTTTATTTTGCTAACACCGGTAATTTCCAGAATTAATCATTACTGAACCTCTATAAAATCAATAAATAGTTGATTTTTAAAAATAATTTTAAATTCGAAATTTTCACTACAATTTAAATCAACTACTCATTCTGAACGGAAACTATTTTCAGACCGATTCCTTTATGCAGAACATTTTATGACTCAACCTTTTTCTTATTTCCATACCGAAATACTACAAAATCCATCTGAATTACGAATGGCCATTACTGAGGCATATCGGCGTGATGAAACTCAGGCTGTACACGATTTATTAAAACAACTCGCCAAATTTGATCATGCGCCCATTCAGGAATTGGCAAAAAATCTGGTCCGGGAAGTACGTGAACAACGCACCCGGGCTTCCGGTGTCGATGCACTCATGCATGAATTTTCACTTTCGTCTGAAGAAGGCGTGGCTTTAATGTGTCTGGCTGAGGCCTTGCTGCGTATCCCGGATCATCAAACCGTCGATCGTTTAATTGCTGACAAGATAAGTAAAGGCGACTGGCGCAAGCACCTCGGTGAATCACCATCTCTGTTCGTCAACGCTGCCACGTGGGGATTACTGGTTACCGGAAAATTGGTGGCAACAAATAGTGAGCAAGGACTGACTTCTGCGTTAAGCAAGCTGATATCGAAGGGCGGAGAGCCATTAATCCGAAAAGGGGTTGATCTGGCTATGCGTATGCTGGGCAATCAGTTTGTGACAGGACAGACGATTAATGAGGCAATCAAGAACAGTAAAGACAATGAAAAGCGCGGTTATCGTTATTCTTATGACATGCTTGGCGAGGCGGCCTTAACGGGTAAAGATGCGGCTTTTTATTATTCGGCTTACGAATCTGCCATCCATGCTATCGGCAAGACGTCGGATGGGCGGGGTATTAAAGAGGGGCCCGGCATTTCCGTCAAATTGTCCGCGTTACATCCCAGATATTCGCGCAGCCAGCAGCGCCGCGTTATGCAGGAATTATTACCTAATCTTAAAAAATTGTTGCTTCTGGCTAAACAGTACAACATTGGTTTTAATATTGATGCCGAAGAAGCGGACCGACTGGAATTATCTCTTGATCTGATTGAAGCTCTGGCTTTTGATCCGGATCTGTCTGGTTTTGATGGTTTGGGTATTGTTATACAGTCGTACCAAAAACGTTGTCCTTATGTCCTCGATTATCTGATCGACCTGGCGCATCGCAGCAACCGTAAATTCATGGTACGTCTGGTGAAGGGTGCTTACTGGGATTCTGAGATTAAAAAGGCACAGGTAGATGGTATGAGCGGATATCCGGTTTATACACGCAAGGTATACACCGACATTTGCTATCTGGTTTGTGCTCAAAAATTATTGGCTGCAACCGATGTTATTTATCCTCAGTTCGCAACTCACAATGCCTTGACTCTGGCGACAATTTATACCTGGGCGCAGGAAAAAAATATCAACGATTATGAATTCCAGTGTTTGCACGGGATGGGGGAAACGCTCTATGACCAGGTGGTTGGATCAAATCATTTAAATCGGCCCTGCCGAATTTATGCACCGGTTGGTTCCCATGAAACTCTGCTGGCCTATCTGGTGCGACGTCTGCTTGAAAATGGCGCCAATTCTTCATTTGTAAATCAGATTGTTGATGAATCGATTTCTCTTGATTCATTAATTATTAATCCCATTACCATTGCAGAACAATATGAGTGCAAGCCACACAGTGCTATTAAATTACCTGTAAATTTGTTTGGCAATGAGCGCTTTAATTCAATCGGTTTTGATTTTTCAAATGAACAGAACCTGCGCGGTCTGTCCAAAGAAATCACACCATTTACTTCACACAAATGGCATGCCAAACCATTGTTGCATGGCATTGCCAGTGCCAGTAACAGCCAAATTATTAATAATCCTGCAGCTTTCAGTGATGTTGTCGGGCATGTTGTTGAAGCCAACAGTCACGATGTAGAAACTGCCTTGCAGTCTGCGTCAACGCACGCCAACGAATGGCAAAATTTTCCTTTAAGTGAACGAATTGCCTGTTTAAACAAAGCAGCAGATCTGCTTGAATCACATCGGGTTGAATTTATCGCTCTGGCGATACGGGAAGCTGGCAAATCTTTTCCCAATGCGGTCTCCGAAGTTCGTGAAGCTGTAGATTTTTTACGTTATTACGCAGCGCAGGTATCCCAGCTTGCAGCTACACAAAAAATATCGCCATTGGGTCCGGTTGTATGTATCAGTCCCTGGAATTTTCCCTTGGCTATTTTTCTGGGAGAAGTCAGTGCTGCACTGGCAGTTGGGAATGTGGTACTGGCAAAACCTGCCGAACAGACGCCTCTTATAGCATTCCGTGCCGTGCAGATTTTGCATAAGGCAGGTGTTCCAACCAGTGCGCTGCAATTCTTGCCCGGCAAGGGTGAGACAGTCGGTGCCAGACTGGTTGGTGATAAGCGGGTTAAAGGTGTTATTTTTACCGGTTCAACCGAGGTTGCCCAAATTATCAATCAAACCCTTGCTAAACGCTCTGTTGCTGAACAATGCGAATTGCCGTTGATTGCTGAAACAGGTGGTCAGAATGCATTAATCGTGGACAGCAGCGCCTTGCCGGAACAGGTTGTGCAGGATGTACTGAGTTCGGCATTTGACAGCGCCGGACAGCGTTGTTCAGCGTTGCGAGTTTTATGTCTGCAGCATGATATATACGATAAGACTATGCAGATGTTATTCGGGGCCATGGAAGAATTACGCGTGGGCTATCCGGATCGGCTCAGTATTGATATCGGCCCGGTTATTGATCTGGAAGCAAAAAATAAATTATTGGAGCATATTGAAGAAATGCGTTTGCAGTCGCTTTCATTTCATCAAATTCCGCTATCTGACTTGGCAAAAAATGGGCATTTCGTTGCTCTCACAGTTATTGAAATTTCGCATTTATCTCAGTTGAAACATGAAGTCTTCGGACCGGTATTGCATGTATTGCGTTATCGGCGCGATGCATTGCCTGATCTTGTGCAGCAAATTAATCGGACCGGGTTTGGACTGACTTTGGGTGTGCATTCAAGGATTGATGAAACCATCCAGTTCGTTATTGAGAACGCGCACGTAGGTAATATCTATATCAATCGAAATATAGTTGGCGCTGTGGTTGGTGTTCAACCTTTTGGAGGTGAGGGCAAATCTGGAACAGGTCCAAAGGCAGGTGGACCGCTATATTTGAAACGGTTGCAAAAAAGACCTGTTGAACAGAGCGATGAACATATTACTGGTCATACTGTATTCGAGCGCCAGTCATCTGAATTGTTGACTGCGCTGCTGGTTTGGTTGAAAACACATGGGCATGAGAAACAGGCGTTGATTGCGGAGCAATATGCTTTAAGTTCACCACGTAAATTGTCACTGGTCTTGCCAGGGCCTACCGGAGAGAGAAATACTCTGGCTTTTGCACCACGGGGAAAAATTTTTTGTGCTGCGGGTAATGTCAATTCTTTACTGAATCAACTGGCTGCTACTTTGGCAACAGAAAATATCCCTGTTATGAATCAGGCGACTTTTAATTTAATTCCTGTCAGTTTGCCGGAGAATATCAAAAAAATTATTCAGCTTGGCGAAGTCAATTCTTTTGGATTTCAGACTGCCTTAATCGAGCAGTCAATGGTTTCGATTTTAAGCCCCGTCATTGCGTTACAGAACGAAGCCATCATCTCGGTCATAGAAACCAGTGAAAGTGACCTGGTGCCCCTGTGGAGGTTGTTGGCAGAGCGTGCGGTCTGTATTAATACAACTGCGGCTGGTGGAAACGCCAGTTTAATGACTTTAGATAGTTAGCAGTTTGAATTACGACTCGGTAAGAAACATGATTCATCATGTTTCTTATAAAGGGGTTGTTTAAGTGATTTTTATAAAGCCCGCAGGGCTTTTTTATTTCTTTGTTTTATATAGTAAGTATATATATCTAAATAGTAGTAATAGTAAACGGTCAAAAAATTGTGGATAACATGTTTTATTTGTTTGAATTCAATTGTTTGCGGGTTTTATAAGTAGGTTGAATCAATTATGGTTTTTAACGGTTTGATTTTGGATAACTTTTTCGGATTTTGAATTCAATCAGATTTACACAAACTATTAGAGTTTTTTAAGCATAGTTATCCACAAGTCAGATCAGGCGGAATTTTCCCCGTTTTTTTTATGGTTTCTGCTTTCTTCACAAGTTGTTCGTGACTTATCCAAAGCGTTATACACAATCAATTTTAATCAATGAATGAATATTTAATTTTATGTCTGGCAGCATTTTCTGACGGATTAATTGACGCAATCGTTGGAGGAGGGGGATTGATCAGTCTTCCGGTTTTATTTTCGGTTTATCCCGAACAAGTTCCCGCGGCATTACTTGGAACCAATAAATTTAATGGAATATGGGGAACTGCAACGGCGGCAGTCAATTATTCCAGAGCGGTAAAAATTAACTGAATGTTGCTTTATCAGCGAGTTTGATGGCGTTTATTTTTTCATTTATTGGCGCCTTCACCATCACCCACATCTCAGCTCTTTTTTTAAGAAAATGCCTGCCATTCATTTTATTGGCTTTGGCTGTTTATACCTTCAGAAGAAAACAATTTATCGTGACACTGCTTATCATCAAAACTTTCTATGACGCTTATCTTATTTAGTTTGTTCCACGTGAAACAAAATACTATTAATTTATAAATTTAACTATGTTTCACGTGAAACCATTTTTACTTGGAGCAAGGTAAACGCCGGAAAAGGATTTATAATCTCGGCTCTTGTTAGATAGAGGTTTGCATGTTTTATCCAGATGAATTTGATGTAATTGTTGTAGGTGGCGGGCATGCCGGAACAGAAGCAGCCCTGGCGTCAGCGCGCATGGGGCAGTCGACATTGCTGCTTACCCATAATATTGAAACCTTGGGACAAATGTCCTGTAATCCCTCTATTGGAGGGATAGGAAAAGGGCATCTGGTTAAAGAAGTTGATGCCATGGGTGGGGTGATGGCAATCGGTACGGATGAAGCCGGCATCCAGTTTCGTATCTTGAACTCATCAAAAGGGCCCGCGGTACGGGCTACCCGGGCACAGGCAGATCGACTTTTGTATAAGCAGGCTATACGCAGTCGGCTTGAAAACCAGCCCAATCTCTGGATATTTCAGCAAGCAGTTGATGATCTCCTGGTAGAGGGCGACAGGGTAGTCGGTGCAGTAACCCAGGTTGGTATCAAATTTAAATCCCGTGCCGTGGTGCTGACAGCGGGGACCTTTTTGGATGGAAAAATTCATGTGGGACTAAGTCAGTATGCAGCCGGTCGGGCAGGGGATCCACCGGCGATCTCCTTATCCGCCCGATTAAAAGAACTGGCTCTGCCGCAAGGTCGGCTTAAAACCGGTACTCCTCCCAGAATTGATGGGCGCAGCATCGACTTTTCATTAATGTCAGAACAGCCTGGCGATCTGGATCCGGTCCCAGTCTTTTCGGTGATGGGAAATTCCGTCATGCATCCACGCCAAGTTCCCTGCTGGATCACCCATACCAACGAGAAAACCCATGACATTATCCGTGCTGGACTGGATCGCAGTCCAATGTATACCGGGGTGATAGAAGGTGTAGGTCCAAGATATTGCCCTTCGATTGAAGATAAAATTCACCGCTTTTCCGGTAAAGATTCACATCAGATTTTTCTTGAACCAGAAGGATTGACCACCAACGAGTTTTATCCGAATGGAATTTCTACCAGTCTGCCATTTGATGTTCAGCTCGCACTGGTCAGATCAATGAAGGGTCTGGAAAACGCATACATATTAAGACCCGGGTATGCCATCGAATATGATTACTTTGATCCAAGAGGATTGAAGTCCAGTCTGGAAACCCGTCAGATTCAAGGTTTATTTTTTGCCGGCCAGATTAATGGCACCACCGGTTACGAAGAAGCCGCTGCGCAAGGCATGCTGGCCGGATTGAATGCGGCATTGTACACACAGCAAAAAGATGCCTGGGTGCCGTCGCGTTCCGAAGCCTATCTGGGTGTGCTGGTTGATGATCTGGTAACCAAAGGTGTTCTGGAGCCATACCGGATGTTTACCAGCAGGGCAGAGTTCAGGCTCAGTCTGCGGGAAGACAATGCCGATATGCGTCTGACTGAAATCGGCAGAAAGCTGGGCTGCGTCAGTGATGCGCAGTGGGCAGCGTTTGAAATCAAGCGTGAATCGGTCGCCAGGGAACTGGAACGCCTGAAGTCGACCTGGGTCAATCCTCGTCTGGTCGCTGATGCGGAAGCGGAGCGGGTAACAGGCAAGGCGCTGGAGCGCGAATATTCTCTGGCTGATCTATTAAAACGACCGCAGGTGAATTATCAAAGTCTGATGACATTGCGCGGAGTGGAAGGCCAGGATGTTGCCGGTCCGGCCGTGCAGGATGAGATAGTCAGAGAACAGGTGGAAATTCATGTGAAGTATGCTGGCTATATCGACAGACAGGCGAAAGAGGTGCAGCGGCACGCGCATTTTGATAATTTACCCATGCCTGGCAATTTTGATTATCTGGAAGTATCCGGATTATCAATTGAAGTTAAACAGAAGTTGAATAAGCAAAAGCCTGAAACCTTGGGGCAATGCAGTCGAATTTCCGGAGTTACGCCGGCAGCCATCTCGCTGTTACTGGTCCACCTGAAAAAACGGGGTTACAAAGACTTTTCTCAAGCGCCAGCAGGAGACGTCTAGTTATGGCAATAATTCACGACCAGAAACAGACCAGACAGTTGCTGGAGCAGGGCGTAGCTGCACTGCAACTAAAACTCAATCCAGATCAATATAATCAGTTAATGTCTTACCTCGACCTGCTTATTAAGTGGAATGGCGTTTACAATCTTACCTCGGTGCGAAATCCGGTTGATATGGTCAGGCAGCATTTGCTGGACAGTTTATCTGCTGCTTTTGCATTTCAGCACGCTAAAAATGTACTGGACGTCGGATCTGGAGGTGGTTTACCAGGTATCGTTCTGGCCATCGTTTTCCCTGCTGTCAAAGTGTCGCTGATCGATACCGTCAATAAAAAAACTGCATTTTTACGTCAGGTCAAAGCTGAACTTGGGCTGGGTAATGTCACGGTCTATACGGGACGTGTCGAGGAGTTGAAGGTAGCTGAACCGTTTGATGTCATTACTTCCCGGGCATTTTCTGAGTTGGCCAATTTCGTCAATTGGGCCGGGCATTTGCTTGCACCGGGTGGGCAAATGATTGCATTGAAAGGACAGTTGCCCGAGCATGAAATCGCTGTTCTGCCATCGGGTTGGGCTATCAGTAAAGTTCAGGCTATTTCAGTACCGGGGCTGGATGTTCAGCGTCATTTGTTATGGATAGAATAATAAATTAAAAGAATATGGCGAAAATTTTTTGTGTGGCAAACCAAAAGGGTGGTGTTGGCAAAACCACGACAACCGTTAATCTGGCTGCCAGTCTGGCGCAGATTAATCAGCGTGTGCTATTGGTTGATCTGGATCCGCAAGGTAATGCGACCATGGGTTCGGGTATTAATAAGTCCAAACTGAATGCCACGATCTACCAGGTACTGCTCGGGCTGTCCGACGTTAAAACAGTGCGGCAAAGGTCTGATAACGGCAACTATGATGTATTGCCTGCCAACCGGGAATTGGCCGGTGCCGAAGTGGAAATGGTGGAACTGGAAAACCGTGAAAACCGGCTGCGTCTGGTCCTCAAGGCGATTGATGACGAATATGACTTCATATTGGTTGATTGCCCTCCGGCACTTTCCATGCTGACGCTTAACGGATTGTGTTCGGCACACGGCGTCATTATTCCGATGCAGTGCGAATATTACGCGCTGGAAGGTCTGTCTGATCTGGCAAACACCATTAAGAAAGTCCATAAGAATTTAAACAGTGATCTGGAAATCGTTGGTTTATTGCGGGTTATGTTTGACCCGCGCATGACTTTGTCCCAGCAGGTTTCAGATCAGCTCGAGCAGCATTTTGGTGAAAAAGTTTTCAAAACCGTTATTCCCCGCAATATTCGACTGGCAGAAGCCCCTTCTTACGGTATGCCTGGTGTTAACTTTGACCCGGCATCAAAGGGCGCGCAAGCCTATCTGGCGTTTGCAGCCGAGATGGTGGAGCGCGTTAAAGAACTGAGTAAATAAGTCTCACAGATTTTCAAATACATTAATAAATAAGTAAGGAAATTTAGAATTATGGCGACAAAGAAATTAAAAGGTTTGGGAATGGGTCTGGACGCCTTATTGGGTGGTTCTGACGCATTTGCAGAAGCGGTGCCCAACCTGCCTGGTTTTCCGAATATTCTGGCTCTGGATGTCATGCAGGCTGGTAAATATCAGCCCCGCACGCGCATGGATGAAGGTGCTTTGACCGAACTGGCCGCCTCCATCAAGGCGCAGGGCGTCATGCAACCGATCCTGGTTCGACCGATCAACGCGCCAAATGGCAGTGTGATCAAGTATGAAATTATCGCCGGTGAACGCCGCTACCGGGCCTCCAGACTGGCTGGATTGACGGAAGTGCCGGTATTGGTCAAAGACGTGGACGATCAGGCCGCTGCAGCGATGGCCCTGATTGAAAACATTCAGCGTGAAGATCTGAATCCGCTGGAAGAAGCGCAAGGTATCCAGCGACTGATCAATGATTTCAGTTTTACTCATGAACAGGCAGCACAGGCGGTAGGTCGTTCACGCAGCGCAGTGAGCAATCTGTTGCGTCTTCTGAATCTGGCCAGCCCGGTACAAACCATGCTGATGGCCGGTGATATCGATATGGGGCATGCGCGTGCTCTGCTTGCTGTTGATGCCGCCACTCAGATATTGTTGGCCAATCAGGTCGTAGCAAAGCGCCTGTCCGTGCGTGAAACCGAGAAACTGGTGACCCGCACTGAAAAATCATCAACCGACACGCCCGTAAAAAATACTGAGAAATCGCGCGATATAGCCCGACTGGAAGAAGAGCTTTCTGATCTGTTTGCTACCCAGGTGCAATTGAAAATGGGTGCAAAAGGGCGCGGTCAGGTCGTTATTGATTTTGCCAGTTTGGACACACTTGATGGCATTTTGTCCAAATTGCGCGCCTATTCGTAACCCCAGCCAGGTTTCACCATGCCCGGCGCTGGTGGAATATTCAATTTACAATATTCCGAAATGAATGATTAGAGTTTCATTGTTTATGTTGAATTTAGTAGGGCAAAGTTTGACGCCCTTACGGACTAGCACGTATAATCCTCGGGTTTTGGTGGGACTGTAAGTAATAATCAGCCTGCGGGATCACTGATTATGCCGGTAATGATCTGTATCAAAATACGACATTGCTTTCAAAGTCAGAATAGCCTAAAACATTATCACCGGATCAGGACAGTTAGAGAAAGAAACAAATGTTGCGCATGGTCACCATACAGTTTTGCGCGATGTTTATCCTTGCCATTATCGCCTACACAATTGGCGGCCAGGCAGCAGGAATTTCAGCCCTTTTAGGTGGATTTTGCACCGCATTTCCGAATGCGTTGTTTGCACTCAGACTGTTCGCGGGAACGCGAAAGGCCGGGGGCGCGAATCCCATGACCTTTTTTACCGGTGAATTTCTAAAGATTTTGACAACTATCGCCTTATTAGCAGCGGTAGTGTGGTTTTACCATGATGTGCGCTGGTTGGCTTTTTTGGCGGGATTCATCGTGGTGATGAAAAGTTATTTTATTTTATTATTTAGAAGCTAATCCTATGATCAACCTGTTGACCGAACCAGAAGCACCTTCAGCGTCAGAATATATCGTCCATCATCTGGGACATTTTTCTACCAAACATCAGACTCACATCATCGATATGTCGATTTTGAATATGGATACCGTATTCTGGTCGATTTTTACCGGCATACTTGGCACAGCGCTGTTGTATTTCGCTGCACGTCGCGCCACTTCCGGTGTTCCGGGCCGTTTCCAGTCAGCAGTGGAACTGCTGGTTGAAATGGTTGAAGAACAATCCAAAAACATGATTCACGGCAATCGGGCGTTCATTGCACCGTTAGCCTTAACAATTTTTGTTTGGGTATTTTTGATGAATTCGCTGGATTTTTTGCCGGTTGATATGTTTTCCCAAGTATTCAAATTGTTAGGCATTCAGGATATTTTTCATCACCACCGAGTTGTTCCAACTGCCGATCTGAACGGCACCATCGGTATGGCCCTGGGTGTGTTTGTACTGATGATTTACTACAACGTAAAAATCAAAGGTTTTGGCGGATTCCTGCATGAATTGTTTGCCGCACCATTCGGTATCTGGATGGCACCATTTAATTTGCTGCTCAACGTTATTGAGTTTGTAGCCAAAACCGTTTCTCTGGGTATGCGGCTGTTCGGAAACATGTTTGCCGGCGAACTGATTTTTCTGTTGATCGCTCTGCTGGGTTCAACGATGACTACTTTCGGGATCGTGGGTCAGGTTGTTGCCGGTTCGATCTGGGCCATTTTCCATATTCTGATCGTGGTACTGCAGGCGTTTATTTTTATGATGCTGACTCTGGTGTATCTGGGTCAGGCTCACGAAGGTCATTAATTGGTAGCAGGCTTTTTCAGCCCGCAGCTGTTTTGAGTAATTTGAATTAGTTTGAATTTTGTAATCTTGTTTTTAATTTTTGTATTTTAACTTTAAAGGAACTGTCATGACTGACCTCTCTTTTGTAGCATTGGCTTGTGGTTTGATTATTGGTTTGGGCGCTATCGGTGCATGTATCGGTATTGGCTTGATGGGTGGCAAATATCTGGAAGCGTCTGCACGTCAACCAGAACTGATGAACCAACTGCAAACTAAAATGTTCCTGTTGGCTGGTCTGATCGATGCTGCGTTCCTGATCGGTGTTGGTATCGCAATGATGTTTGCATTCGCTAACCCATTCCTGGCTCACTAATATTATTTCCTTCGCCGCAAACGCTTCGTTTGCGGTTAGAACTATACGATAAGGAATTACTATGAACCTGAATGCAACGTTTATTGTTCAGTTTGTGGTTTTCTTCATCTTGAGCGGTGTCACTATGAAATTCATATGGCCGCCAATGATGAAAGCGCTCGACGAGCGTGCACAGAAAATCGCCGATGGTCTGGCTGCAGCAGAACGCGCCAAAATCGAATCGAAAGAAGCTGAAAAACGGGTACAAATCGAACTGGCTGGCGCGCGCGATGAAGTTCAAAAGCGCATTGCCGAAGCTGACAAGCGCGCACAGATGATTGTCGACGAAGCGAAAAATACCGCTTCCGAAGAAGCTGCTCGCATTATTGCCAACGCCCGTTTGGATGCTGCTCAACAAATCACCAAGGCCCGCGATGGTTTGCGTTCCGAAGTGGCGACTTTGGCAGTCAAAGGCGCAGAGCAGATTTTGAAACGTGAGATCAACGCATCGGCTCACGCTGATCTGTTGAATCAATTAAAAGCAGAGCTGTAATCATGGCTGAACTCGCAACGGTAGCCCGTCCCTATGCTGAGGCTTTATTTCGTGTGGCAAAATCCGCCAACCTTTCTGCCTGGGCAGAGCTGGTTGGCGAAATGGCGCAGGCAGCACAGCACGCCGATGTAATCGCGTTGGTACAGAATCCAAAAGCGCCCGCAGCACTGGTTGTGGATGCGTTTTTGTCTGTACTGAAATCACCTGTGAATCAGGAAGCAAAAAATTTCGTCAGCACACTGACCGGTTATCACCGGCTGTTGCTGTTGCCTGAAATCGCTGCCCAATTTTTCGCATTGAAGAATGCCCAAGAAGGTACCGCTGATGCAGAAATCAGCAGCGCCTTTGCGCTTACAGAACCACAGATTACAGATCTGTGCAAAACCCTGGAAGCCAAATTTGGACGCAAACTTAAACCAAGTGTAACTGTGGATTCTACCCTGATCGGTGGAGTGCGCGTCGTGGTTGGTGATGAAGTGTTGGATACATCGGTGCGTGCCAAGCTGCAACAGATGCAAATAGCCTTGACCGCGTAAGAACTGAATTTGTTGATGACAAAATCGGCTCAAGCTTAGAAAAATATTAGGAGTTAATATGCAACTCAACCCATCAGAAATCAGTGAGTTAATCAAGAGCCGGATTGAAGGCCTTGACAATACCGCTGAAGTTCACAATGAAGGTACGGTTATTTCCGTTACCGACGGTATTTGCCGCGTGCATGGATTATCCAATGCAATGCAAGGTGAAATGCTGGAATTCCCTGGTAATACATTCGGTCTGGCGCTGAACCTGGAACGTGATTCCGTTGGTGTCGTTATTCTGGGTGACTACGAACACATTTCCGAAGGCGATACAGTTAAATGTACCGGCCGTATTCTGGAAGTGCCGATCGGCCCTGAATTGCGCGGTCGCGTAGTCAATGCACTGGGTCAGCCTATCGACGGCAAAGGTCCTATCAATGCAAAAATGACTGCCCCGATCGAAAAAATCGCGCCTGGCGTTATTGCCCGTCAATCCGTTTCCGAGCCGATGCAAACCGGTTTGAAATCCATTGACTCGATGGTACCTATCGGCCGCGGTCAGCGCGAACTGATCATTGGCGATCGTCAGACCGGTAAAACAGCTGTAGCGATTGATGCCGTGATCAATCAAAAAGGCCAGAACGTAACATGTATCTATGTTGCTATCGGTCAAAAAGCCTCATCAATCAAAAACGTGGTACGTTCACTCGAAGCACACGGCGCAATGGAATACACCATTGTCGTTGCTGCTTCCGCTTCGGAATCAGCAGCGATGCAGTTCGTTTCTGCCTACTCCGGTTGCGCCATGGGCGAATACTTCCGTGACCGCGGTGAAGATGCACTGATCATTTATGATGATCTGTCCAAACAGGCTGTTGCGTATCGTCAGGTTTCCCTGCTGCTGCGCCGTCCACCAGGACGTGAAGCTTATCCAGGCGACGTGTTCTACCTGCACTCCCGTCTGCTGGAACGTGCCGCTCGCGTGAACCCAGAGTACGTAGAAAAATTCACCAACGGTGCCGTTAAAGGCAAAACTGGTTCGCTGACAGCATTGCCTATCATTGAAACTCAGGCTGGTGACGTTTCTGCATTCGTTCCAACCAACGTAATTTCGATTACCGACGGTCAGATCTTCCTGGAAACTTCATTGTTCAACGCAGGTATCCGTCCTGCGATTAACGCCGGTATTTCGGTGTCTCGCGTTGGTGGTGCAGCTCAGACCAAAGTTATCAAAAACCTGTCCGGTGGTATTCGTACCGACTTGGCTCAGTATCGTGAATTGGCTGCGTTTGCGCAGTTCGCCTCCGATCTGGACGAAGCAACCCGCAAACAGCTCGATCGTGGTGCGCGCGTTACTGAATTGTTGAAGCAGGCTCAGTACTCGCCACTGTCGATTTCACTGATGGCTGTAACCCTGTTCTCGGTGAACAAAGGTTATCTGGATGATGTACCGGTCAAGCAGGTTCTGGCTTTTGAAGCCGGCGTGCACGATTACATGAAATCCAAACACGCTGCCCTTTTGCAAAAGATTGAAGAAACCAAGCAACTCGACAAAGACAGCGAAGCAGTGCTGGCTGGTGCAGTTGCTGATTTCAAAAAATCCGGCGCTTACTGATCGTAATTTGGCTTGGCCTGTAACTGGGCCTTGCTGTAAAAAAGGGGGCTTAAATGGCTGTCGGTAAAGAGATACGGGGCAAGATCAAAAGCGTAGAAAATACGAAGAAGATCACCAAGGCGATGGAAATGGTCGCTGCATCCAAAATGCGCAGAGCGCAGGAGCGGATGCGTGCGGCTCGCCCATACAGTGAAAAAATTCGTGTCATCACTGCGAACTTGTCTCAGGCAAATCAGGAATACAAGCATCCGTTTTTGGTGAACCAAAGCCAGTCCAAAACAGTCGGACTGATCGTGGTAACTACAGACAAAGGCCTGTGTGGCGGTATGAATACCAACGTGTTGCGTCTGGTAACCAACAAGCTGCGCGAAGTAGAGGGTCAGGGATGCAAAATTGAAACCGTGGCAATCGGCAATAAAGGCTTGGGCTTTTTGAACCGGATTGGTGCCAAGGTATCAGCGCAAGTGGTACAACTCGGCGATACGCCACATCTGGACAAACTGATCGGACCGGTAAAAGTGTTACTGGACGCGTATCAGGATGGAAAACTGGATGCAATCTACCTGTGTTATACCAAGTTCATCAACACCATGAAACAAGAACCGATAGTGGAACAGCTGTTACCACTGACGGCGGACAAGCTGGTGGTATCGAAGGAAGATCATTCCTGGGATTACCTGTATGAGCCAGATGCCCAGACGGTGATCGATGAGCTGCTGGTTCGTTATGTCGAAGCACTGATATATCAGGGTGTTGCCGAGAACATGGCGTCCGAACAATCGGCCCGTATGGTGGCGATGAAATCGGCCAGCGATAACGCAGGTAGCGTGATTGGCGAGTTGAAGTTGATATACAACAAAACTCGTCAGGCAGCGATTACCAAAGAGCTTTCGGAAATTGTGGCTGGTGCGGCGGCGGTCTAGTTTTTAAAACTAAATCGAATTTGTCGAAACGGTAAAATTACTTGTAATTATTTATATTAAGAAGGAACGAACATGGCTGATGGCAAAATCGTTCAGTGTATCGGCGCTGTTGTGGACGTTGAATTTCCACGCAACGCGATGCCTAAGGTATACGATGCCTTAAAAATGACAGGCTCTGACCTGACTCTGGAAGTGCAACAGCAATTGGGTGACGGTATCGTCCGTACCATTGCGCTGGGAACTTCCGATGGTCTGCGTCGCGGCATGATGATTCAAAATACCGGCAAACCAATCATGGTGCCAACAGGTACAGCGACCCTGGGTCGTATTATGGACGTGTTGGGTACTCCAATTGATGAATGCGGTCCGGTGACGACACCTACTCACGCACCAATCCACCGTAAAGCTCCAGCTTACGATGAACTGTCTCCATCTCAAGATCTGTTAGAAACAGGTATCAAGGTGATTGATCTGGTTTGTCCGTTCGCCAAAGGCGGTAAAGTCGGTCTGTTCGGCGGTGCTGGTGTTGGTAAAACCGTGAACATGATGGAACTGATCAACAACATCGCCAAAGAGCACGCCGGTTTGTCTGTGTTCGCCGGTGTGGGTGAGCGTACTCGTGAAGGTAATGACTTCTATCACGAAATGAAAGACTCCAACGTGCTGGATAAAGTTGCCATGGTTTACGGTCAGATGAATGAACCGCCAGGTAACCGTCTGCGCGTAGCGTTGACCGGTCTGACCATTGCAGAAGGTTTCCGTGACGAAGGTAAAGACGTGTTGTTCTTCGTCGATAACATCTACCGTTACACACTGGCCGGTACCGAAGTGTCCGCGCTGCTGGGCCGTATGCCTTCAGCCGTGGGTTACCAGCCAACCCTGGCAGAAGAAATGGGTAAGCTGCAGGAACGTATTACTTCCACCAAAACCGGTTCGATCACATCGATCCAAGCCGTGTATGTTCCAGCCGATGACTTGACCGATCCTTCTCCTGCAACTACGTTTGCCCACTTGGATTCGACCGTTGTTCTGTCCCGTGATATCGCTTCTCTGGGTATTTACCCGGCGGTGGATCCACTGGATTCGACATCACGTCAGCTTGATCCGCAAGTGGTTGGTCAAGAGCACTATGAAACAGCGCGTGCTGTTCAGGGTACTTTGCAGCGTTACAAAGAATTGCGCGACATTATCGCGATTCTGGGTATGGACGAGTTGGCACCAGAAGACAAGCTGATCGTTTCACGTGCGCGTAAAATGCAGCGTTTCCTGTCCCAGCCATTCCACGTTGCTGAAGTGTTTACCGGTTCACCAGGTAAATATGTTTCGCTGAAAGACACCATCAAGGGCTTCAAAATGATTGCCTCTGGTGAACTCGATCATCTGCCGGAACAAGCGTTTTACATGGTTGGTACTATCGACGAAGCGATCGAAAAAGCGAAGAAAATGGCTGCGTAATTACGCTTCCTACAGCCGCACTGCAGTGTTAAAAACTGCGTTGCGGCTGGTTCTGAGTTTCACGATCAATATCGTCAATAAAAAAGGTAAGCAACATGGCACACACTATTCAAGTAGACGTGGTTTCCGCAGAAGAGTCGATCTTCTCTGGGTTGGCCGAATTTGTCGCGTTGCCTGGTGAATCGGGAGAGTTGGGAATCTACCCTCAGCACACTCCGTTAATCACCCGCATCAAACCAGGTTCAGTCCGTATCCGCATCCCGGATCAGGAAGAAGAAGTGTTTGTATTCGTCGCAGGTGGATTACTGGAAGTGCAACCAAAACATGTGATCGTTTTGGCTGATTCAGCAATTCGCGGTAAAGATCTCGATGAAGCAAAAGCGACTGAAGCCAAGAAACGGGCAGAAGATGCGCTGGTCAATCGCAGCTCCGAAATTGATTACGCAGCAGCTCAGGCAGAACTTGCCACAGCAATTGCACAGTTGGCGGCGATCCAGAAATTGCGTTCAAAACGGTAATTCAGATTCAGATGGTAAAAAAAAGGGCAGCTCAGGCTGCCCTTTTTATTTGTGCAATGAATGAAAAATAAAAATCAGACAGCTAGCACCGTATCGAAGCGTATGAAATATCGTGATGAATCGGCACCGATTGATTCGGGCCATGCCAACCAATAAAAGTAATGGTAATTTATCCTTCGCTGTAATACGCTACGCCATCACAGTATGAAATAATGACAGGTTCAGAGAGATTTGAAGTATGCATAGCATTGCACAACCATGGATGTGGGGAGTATTTCTGGTATTCGTACTGGGCATGCTGTCACTCGACATTCTGGCATTTGGCGGGAATAAGGCTCAGAAGATGAGTGTCAGACAGGCGGCATACTGGTCGCTGGCCTGGGTATGTATGGCGATGCTGTTTGCTGCGGGAATGTGGGCTTATCTGGCCAGAGTTTCAGGCATCGAAATTGCGCACACAAAGGCCATAGAATTTCTGGCTGGTTATGTCATAGAAAAAGCACTTTCTATTGATAATATTTTTGTGTTCTTACTGATCTTCAACCATTTCTCAGTCCCGGCCGAATATCAGCGCAGGGTCTTGCTGTACGGTGTACTGGGTGCCATAGTCATGCGCATCGCCATGATACTGGGCGGAGTCTGGGTAGTTCAACAGTTCAGCTGGGTGTTATATGGATTTGGTGTATTCCTGATTTTCACTGGTCTGAAAATGATCTGGTCGGCAGACAAAAAAGAAGATATGGATACCAACCCGATAGTGCGCTGGGCCAAACAGCATCTTTCATTTACAGACGGATTCAGGGCAGAGAAATTCAGCGTAGTTGAGAATCAAAGGCGTCTGTGGACACCTTTGCTGCTGGTTCTGATGATGATAGAAGTATCAGACGTGGTCTTTGCGGTGGATTCCATTCCGGCCATCTTTGCCATTACGACCGATCCATTTATTGTTTTTACATCCAATATATTCGCCATCATGGGCTTGCGGGCACTGTACTTTTTACTGGCTGACATCGCAGACCGGTTCCATTATTTGAAATATGGACTGGCGCTGGTACTCATTTTTGTTGGTGGCAAAATGCTGGTGGTGGACTGGATCCACATTTCAACGCTGATTTCATTACTGATCATTGCTGTGATCGTTGCGGGTTCCGTATTGATCAGCCTGCTGATTAAAAAGCCCCTGCCTGTCCGCATCGACTAAGCGCGCAGTTTGGGCAGCCAGACGACCATTGACGTATAATCACAGGCTTTCCAGCGGAAAAACAGAATAATATTTGTGGCATTGCCTCCTGGTTAACAATCCTCCTGAGTTTCCTTTCTACGCTTGCCAGATACTGACCAACATGATATCCGCCTCCAATTCCCAATCACTTCCGCTTTGTGCGACTGAAATTCAACTGCGTGAGATATTAAAACGCCGCATCATGATCCTGGATGGTGCAATGGGCACCATGATCCAGCAGTACAAATTGTCAGAAGCAGACTATCGCGGTGAACGCTTTAAAGATTTCAGCGGACCCGGTCGCGAATTGTTCGTCAAAGGTAACAATGAATTGCTGACCCTGACGCAGCCGCACATCATTTCCGAAGTCCACGAAAAATACCTGGCTGCCGGTGCCGATTTCATTGAAACCAATACCTTCGGCGCCACCACGGTTGCCCAGGATGATTACCACATGGCGCATCTTGCCTATGAGATGAATGTTGCTGCAGCCAGACTGACGCGCGCAGCCTGCGACAAATACAGCACACCGGACAAGCCGCGCTTTGTCGCCGGCGCACTGGGACCGACCCCAAAAACAGCATCCATCTCACCCGACGTGAATGATCCTGCTGCACGCAATGTCACCTTCGATCAGCTGGTGGCTGCGTATCTGGAGCAAACGCGCGGACTGGTTGAAGGCGGCTCCGACGTGCTGCTGGTTGAAACCATATTTGACACCCTGAACTGCAAGGCCGCTCTGTTTGCGATTGAATCTTTTTTTGAATCCAGCGGCAAGCGCATGCCGGTAATGATATCGGGAACCGTGACCGATGCATCGGGACGGATTTTATCCGGTCAAACCGTGCCCGCCTTCTGGAATTCAGTACGTCATATCAAGCCGCTGACCATCGGCCTGAACTGCGCGCTGGGTGCAGCATTAATGCGCCCCTACGCAGAAGAGTTATCCAGTATTGCCGACACCTTTGTCTGCATCTATCCGAATGCGGGCCTACCTAATCCAATGAGTGAGACCGGTTTTGATGAAACGCCAGTAGTCACTTCATCTTTGGTGCGCGAATTTGCAGACAGCGGCTTTGTCAATATTGCCGGCGGTTGCTGCGGCACGACTCCTGCGCATATCAAGGCAATCGCTGAACAGCTTGAAAACGTTGCTCCGCGTGTGATTCCGGAAGTTCCTGTTGTGATGCGCCTGGCGGGTCTGGAACCGTTTGTAATCAACGACCAGTCGCTGTTTGTCAACGTCGGTGAGCGTACCAACGTGACCGGCTCCAAGGCCTTTGCACGCTTGATTCTGAATGAACAGTACGACGAGGCGCTCGCAGTCGCGCGCCAGCAGGTTGAAAACGGTGCACAGATCATCGACATCAACATGGATGAAGCGATGCTCGATTCGGTCGCAGCCATGACACGCTTTCTGAACCTGATCGCTTCCGAGCCCGACATCGCGCGCGTACCGCTGATGATTGATTCATCCAAATGGTCAGTCATCGAAGCCGGTTTGAAATGCGTGCAGGGTAAAGCCATAGTGAATTCGATTTCGATGAAAGAAGGCGAAGCCGAATTTCTGCGTCAGGCAAAACTGTGCAAGTGGTACGGTGCTGCCGTCATCGTCATGGCTTTTGATGAAAAAGGTCAGGCCGATACCTTCGAGCGCAAAACCGAGATTTGTCAGCGTGCCTACAACCTGTTGGTCAATCAGGTTCAGTTTGCTCCGGAAGATATTATTTTCGATCCGAATATTTTTGCCATCGCCACCGGCATCGAAGAACACAACAATTATGCAGTCGATTTTATCAACGCCACGCGATGGATCAAACAGAATCTGCCAGGTGCAAAAATAAGCGGTGGCGTGTCGAATGTCAGCTTCAGTTTCCGCGGCAACGATCCAGCGCGCGAAGCAATCCACACGGTATTTTTATATCACGCAATTCAGGCCGGCATGACCATGGGTATCGTCAATGCCGGCATGATAGGCATGTACAGCGAACTCAGCGCCGAGCTGCGCGAGTGCGTTGAAGATGTCGTGCTGAACCGTCGAGCTGACGCGACCGAGCGCATGATCGACATGGCCTCCACCCTGAAGGCTGGCGATAAAAAAGCAGAAGCGACTCTGGAGTGGCGCAATGAGCCGGTAGAAAAGCGTCTGGCGCATGCCATGGTGCATGGCATCACACAATGGATCGTGGAAGACACGGAAGAGGCACGCCAAGGCTTTGAATTTCCGATTCAGGTCATTGAAGGTCCGCTGATGGACGGAATGAATATTGTTGGCGATCTGTTTGGTCAGGGAAAAATGTTTTTGCCGCAGGTGGTGAAATCTGCTCGGGTTATGAAGCAGGCCGTGGCACATCTGCTGCCGTTTATCGAAGCCGAGAAAAAGCGTTCCGGTGACAACAAGCCAAAAGGAAAGATTGTCATCGCTACCGTCAAGGGCGATGTGCACGACATTGGAAAAAATATTGTGTCGGTGGTTTTGCAGTGTAATAACTTTGAAGTCGTGAACATGGGCGTGATGGTGCCGTGTTCGGAAATTCTGGCCGTGGCCAAGGCTGAAAATGCCGACATCATCGGACTGTCAGGATTGATTACACCGTCACTGGAAGAGATGGCACATGTGGCCAAAGAGATGCAGCGCGACCCGCATTTCCGCATGCTTAAAATTCCGCTGCTCATTGGTGGCGCCACTACCAGTCGCGCCCATACCGCCGTGAAAATTGCACCTAATTACGAAGGGCCGGTGGTATATGTGCCGGATGCGTCACGTTCAGTTTCGGTCGCACAATCACTGCTGACACAGGATTCGCGCGAACAATATGTTGAAGATCTCGCGCTTGATTATGAACGGATTCGTGTGCAGCATGCTAATAAAAAAGCACTGCCGATGGTGAGTCTGGAGCAGGCGCGCAAAAATAAAATGGCGGTATCATTTGAGGGTCAATATGCACCGGTCACGCCGAAGTTTATCGGACGACGTGTTTTAAAAAATATCGATCTGGCGACCATTGCCAATTACATAGACTGGGCGCCATTTTTCCAGACCTGGGATCTGGCCGGACCTTATCCTGCGATACTGACAGACCCGGTGGTGGGGGAAGCAGCGAGTAAAGTTTTCAGTGAAGGTCAGGCCATGCTGAAAAAGATTATTGAAGGTCGCTGGCTGACTGCTAACGGCGTCATCATGTTAATGCCGGCCAATACGGTAAACGATGATGATATCGAAATCTATACCGATGAAACTCGCAGCAAGGTGGCATTTACTTACTACGGGGTGCGTCAGCAAACCGAGAAGCCGGTGATTGATGGCGTGCAGCGCCCCAACCAGTGCCTGTCCGATTTCATTGCGCCCAAAGCGAGCGGCATCAAAGATTACATCGGCATGTTTGCTGTGACTACCGGTCTGGGAATTGAAAAATACGAACAGCGTTTTGAACAGGCGCATGACGATTACAGCAGCATCATGTTGAAGTCGCTGGCGGACCGTTTGGCGGAGGCGTGCGCCGAATATTTGCATGAACGGGTGCGCAAGGATTTCTGGGGTTATGCAATCAATGAACAGTTGAGCAATGCCGCATTGATCAAAGAAGAATATGCCGGCATACGTCCGGCCCCGGGCTATCCAGCGTGCCCTGAACATACAGTCAAGGCAGATGTTTTCAAACTGATGCAGTGTGAAGAAATCGACATGCACATTACTGATTCGTTTGCGATGGTTCCAGGTGCGGCAGTGTCAGGATTTTATTTTGCGCATCCAAAATCCAAATATTTCAGCGTCGGAAAAATCGATTTGGATCAGGTAAAAGACATGGCTGTACGTCGCTCAGTTTCACAGGAGCAGATTGAGCGCTGGCTCGCGCCCAACCTTTCATAAATCACATTTACTGTTAAAACTAAGGCACGCAAACGCGTGCCTTTTTTATTATTTTTAAACGCCTGCGCAACTTATTTAAAATAATTTGCAATAAGTTGTTGACGGGATGAACTTGAGCGGCCATAATCTCGCTTCTTTTCGGGGACGCAACAAAACGCTTGAGTCCCCAGCAGCGAAAAACACAAATATTTTCGC
>JAYVMW010000020.1:0-120422 GCA_043758755.1 Oxalobacteraceae bacterium | reverse complement strand
CTCATTCCGAGTCATGGTCGCGAACGAGCCGCAGTAAAATGCTGGGAAGCATTGGCTGACGGTATTCTGGACGCGGCAATTCTGGTCAGACTGGAATTAATCAAGCGCCCGGCCGACAAGCAAAGCAACGAATGGATTGCCCGTCAGATGAGTAAGGTACATGCCGGATTGAAGTCCATGTCGGCTGCACTCGGCGAGTCCGCATTTTGCAGTGGGGCGCATTACAGTCTGTCTGATGTTTGCGTTGGATGCGCACTGGGATGGATCAGTTTCCGGTTTCCTGATCTGGACTGGCGCAGTGACTATCCAAACCTGGCCCGTTTATATGAAAAATTGTCGGATCGGCTTTCGTTTAAAGAGACGGTACCGTTCTGATTGCATCTTTACTCTGAAAAAGGACGCCCTGGCGTCCTTTTTTTTGGATTATCGGGCTGCCCAGCGTAACAAAGCAGCAGGTCTTGCTGGTTTGGGCAGGGAGTGTTCAACAACCTGAGTCCATTGTTCCGATAACTGAGCACAGGTGGCGCGCAGGACCGGACCCAGATCAGGTAATTCCGACAAAATTGTCAGATGCCGTTCAATGACGGCTGCCAGTTTGACACAGACACGCTGGTCCTCACCCGGCACGTTCTGAGTGCTGTAATGCGACATCAGGTGCAGTACGGCTGCAATCAGTTGTTCGGGTTTGTTATTTGGCAATTCGTTCATATCAGTACTCCTTAAATAACAATCAGAAATATTCAATTTAAATGATAATCATTCTCATTTAGATTATTATGGAATTCAATTTGAATTGCAAGTCCTTTTACCTGTCGGGATTTGTGCAGGGGGCCGGAAATTGATTGGGTACTTTAACTAAAGCCAAACTTTAATGAATTGCAGATTGAATTGGTCACAACTTAAACCCTATAATCTGCGCTGAATTAATTTCCCGAAATCAACGTGTAAAGTTTATGGCAGAAAATCGGTCCCAGTCGCGCATGCATGTAGTATGGAATGGCGCAGTTCGTCTTCCCACGCTTCAAATTGTTCAGGTTAAAGTCCTCAATCTCACCGATGTCGGCCTGCAGTTTTCCTGCAGCGAGAATCTGCGCATAGGTCAGAAGTATGAAATGCAGATACACGTGCCTGAGCTGAATGGCGGCTCCAATACAACTGTGGTGCCATGCTATTCAGAGTGCCTGTATGTGATTTTGTCAGGCCGTGAATTTCGGGTTGGCGCCAAATTCAGCGGTTTATCTCCCCAAAACAATGAATTGCTTTTGAAGTGGAGCGAACGTTGCGCGCGCGGCATTGCCTGATCGGCCCAATATTTGATTGGCGAATAGAGTTTAATGAAAACGGACGGGTGTCCGTTTTTTACTGGCTGTTTCAGATTTCCAGATTGTCAATCAGTCGGGTCGAACCCAGTTTGGCCGCAGCCACCACCACCAATGGCTCATTTTTGGCGATATCGCCAGCCGAAGCTGGTTGCAGGTCTACGCGTTTTCTGACTGATATGTAATCCGGTTTCCAGCCGCGTTTTGACAATTGCGCCATCGCGTCCTTTTCCAGCTCAAACATGTCCAGATGACCGGAACGTACTTCCTGGGCGACCTGGTTCAGGGTCTGGTACAGGGCCGGTGCTTCGGTACGCTCGACTTCAGAGAGATACATATTGCGTGAAGACAGGGCCAGACCGTCCTGGGCACGATAGGTTTCAGCAGCGATGATCTCGGTAGGCAGCGCAAACTGTTTGGACATGTTGCGCACGATCATGAGCTGCTGATAATCTTTTTTTCCGAACACGGCCACGCGCGGCTGCACACAGGAAAACAGTTTTAACACGATGGTGGAGACCCCGACAAAAAAGCCCGGGCGGAATTCACCCTCTAGAATATTGCCCAGTCCCTGCGGCGGCTGCACGCGGTATTCCTGGGGTTCCGGGTACAGATCTTTTTCGGTTGGCGCAAACAGAACATATACCCCTTCTTTTTCCAGCTTTTCGACATCTGCCTGGAAGGTGCGCGGGTATTTGTCAAAATCTTCGTTGGGACCAAACTGCAGCCGGTTGACAAAAATCGATGCCACCACCGGGTCGCCATGCCTTCTGGCCAGACGCATCAGCGACAGATGCCCTTCGTGCAGATTGCCCATGGTCGGTACAAATGCGGTGCGCAGTTGACCACTTAACTGATCGCGCAGTTCTTCAATCGAGGTGACTATTTTCATGTTGGAGTTGATTCAGGTTGGAGAATAAGCCAGGCGCACATAAATGGGCGCGTACGAGTCGGCCTGGGTGATTTCGATCAGGGTTTCTTTGGCCAGTTCCAGCAGCGCTACAAAGTTCACCACCAGTACGGCCGAACCGCGAGAGACATCGAACAGATCTGAGAATTCGACAAAGCGGGAAGATTGCAGGCGGCGCAGAATGCCTGTCATGTGCTCGCGCACTGACAACTCTTCGCGGCTGATCTTGTGATGCTCAACCAGTTTCGAGCGTTTTAATATATCGGCCCAGGCTGACTGCAGATCGGGCAGTGTTACCTCGGGCCAGTGCAACACCGTGTTCTGTTCGACCAGGACATGCGCGCATAAAAAATCGCGTCCCACCTGCGGCAAGGCGTTGACTTCCATGGCGGCCAGTTTGATCTGTTCGTATTCCAGCAGTCGGCGTACCAGTTCAGCGCGCGGATCCTGCGCGTCATCTCCGGAGTCGCCGCCTTTTACCGGCAACAGCATGCGTGATTTGATTTCGATCAGCATGGCAGCCATAAGCAGATATTCAGCGGCCAGTTCCAGATTGTTTTTGCGGATCAGTTCGATGTAATCCAGGTATTGGCGCGTGACCTGCGCCATCGGGATATCGAGAATATTGAAATTCTGTTTGCGGATCAGGTATAGCAAAACGTCCAGCGGCCCTTCAAAAGCTTCCAGAAATACTTCCAGCGCATCGGGCGGAATGTACAGGTCGGAAGGAATTTTGAACAGCGGCTCACCATACAGTTTTGCATAGGCGATGCCATCGATCACGTCAGGCGTGCTGTCGGGGCTTTGATGTAACTTTGTTTCCAGATCGAGCATTAATGTCGGATAACTGAATTAATGCGATTCGCGGGTAATGGTCGATTCCAGAACGCGCTGCTGTTCGTCGAGACTGCGCGGCGCCTTGTCCCACAGCAGGTTACGACCAGCCTGCTGCTTTTGGTCGATATGCGGATTGGCTGTTTTGAGTTCTTCAAGGAATACGGTGAAATCAGACAGATAGCGGGGTTTTTGTTTTGAAAATAACATGATGAGGGCCTCGGGCTTAAAAACGAATTCAACATAATCGAGCGCTATTCTAACCTAATCCACTTTGTATCATGTCGTAATTTGTGGCGTTGTATGACATAGCGCATGCGCACGCAAGATAGCCTGATTCAAATCAATAAGACAATTTTCTGGCCCAATCTTATTGATAAACCCAGAGCGCGTAATCAGATCCAATGGCTGCGGATTGGCTGCGCACAGCAATAACTGTCCTTGATGCAGGACGATGGTATGCAGCAGACTTTTCAGTCCGTCCAGCCCGGTGGTATCGATATTGATCAGCTGGTGCAATTCCAGAATGATGATTCTGGGCGAAACCTGATGTGATTGTTGGATGATTTCAAGTTTGTCCACAGCGCCAAAGAATAACGAACCGAATACGGAATAGGCGGCCACATTGTCAGGCAGGGCCATGGGCAATGCTTCGGGAGCGATCCGGTTGATTGAAGTAATGCTGGAAACCCGGTAAATAAAGAAAAAGCAGGCCAGCATCAGTCCAACTTCGACGGCAACGCTCAGATCCAGAATTACGGTGAGTAAAAATGTACCAAGCAGGATGATTTTGTAATTCAGTGAAAATTGCCGGAGTTTTTTGAATTCGCTCCATTCCCCCATGTTCAGGGCAACATTGACCAGAATGGCAGCCAGACTTGCCAGCGGAATATTGGACGCCAGCGGAGCGGCAACCAGAATGATGCAAAGCAGGGTGAGCGCATGCACCATTCCGGACACTGGCGAGCTTGCACCACTTCTGATGTTGGTGACGGTACGGGCAATGGTTCCGGTGGAAGGGATGCCGCCAAAAAATGGTGTCACCACATTGGCAACCCCAAGTGCCATGAGTTCCTGATTCGGATCATGCTTGATGTGATGGATATCTTCTTCCATCAGATTGTCGGCCACCCGCGCACACAAAAGAGATTCGATCGAGCCCAGCAGGGCTATGGTCAGTGCAGGGGCAAACAGCTGTTTAACCAGCACCCAACTGAAAACGGGTAGTTCAAACGCGGGCAGTTGCTGGGGAATGCCGCCGAATTTGCTGCCGATTGTTTCTACCGGCAGTTTGAACAGGTACACCGCCAACGTGCCCACTACCAGCACAATTACCGTAATTGGAACGGCCCTGAGTGGGGTGATGAGGCGCTGCTGAGCCCTGAATTTTTTCTCCAGAAGTTTCAGGCAATGCGGCCAGCCGAATATAATCAGCAGGGACGCGGAAGCCAGCCCGTAGGCGATCCAGTTGACGGTGTGCAGGTTGTAACCGATGACCTTGATTTGAGCAAAAAAATCGCCCGGCATTTTGGCAATCTGCAATCCCAAAAAGTCTTTCATCTGCGACAGGCCGATCAATACGGCGATGCCGTTGGTAAAACCGATGACGATCGAAACCGGAATATAGCGAATCAGTGAACCCAGTTTGAACACACCCATTGCCAGCATCATGAAACCGGAAAGAATGGTGGCGATCAGCAGGTTTTCCAACCCGTATTTTTCGATGATTCCATACACCACGATGATGAACGCGCCGGCCGGCCCGCCGATCTGAACTCGTGAGCCACCCAGTGCCGAAATGAGAAAGCCGGCGATGATGGCGGTAAAAATACCTGCTGCCGGTGTGACGCCGGAGGCAATGCCGAACGCCATGGCCAGCGGCAGGGCCACGATGCCGACAGTGACGCCGGCAGTCAGGTCTTGAGTAAAACGGGTGGGGGAATATTGACGAAGTTCTTCAGTTACACGCGGATGAAACTGCAAATTGAAATGCGACATGTTGATATCTTCAAAAAATATCGGTGTCTCATTGTATGCGGTCTTGGCGCAGGATGGTTAAATTGTTGGGAAATCAGTACCATCCCGGCCTGCGCTAGACTTAAATTTACCTGACGCGCATGCCCGGCACGGCGCCTGGCCATGGTTCCAGTATGTACAGGCCCGGGTTGGACTTTTCATCCGCAGCAGAGGCCGCAAGTACCATGCCTTCCGATATACCGAACTTCATTTTGCGCGGTGCCAGATTGGCCACCATCACGGTCAGCTTGCCGATCAGCTGTTCGGGCTGGTAGGCAGATTTAATGCCGGAAAAGACATTGCGGGTTTTACCCTCGCCGACATCCAGTGTCAGGCGCAGCAGTTTGTCGGAACCGTCCACCGCTTCACAGTTGACTATTTTGGCAATGCGCAAATCGATTTTGGAAAAATCATCGATGTTGATGCCGGCACCGATTTCTTCGATCTGACTTACGCTTTTTTCCTCGATCGGTACCGGCGCATCAAACAGTTTGTCAAAGATGGCCGGTTCAACCCGGGACAGTAAATGCTGGTACGGGTTGATGGTGTGGCCATCGGGCAGTATCCGGTTCACGTCAGACCACTGCAGGACCGGAATGTTCAGCCAGGCCTCAACCTGCTGCGCTACCTGCGGCAACACCGGTTTCAGATACAGGGTCAGAAGCCGGAATGCTTCCAGAAGACGACTGCACACTTCCTGCAGTGCCGCATCATTGGCGCTGTCCTTGGCCAAGACCCAGGGCTTGTTGGCGTCAACAAACGCATTGATGTGATCGGCCTGCTCCATCACGGCGCGCAGTGCCTTGCCGAATTCACGGTTTTCATAAAATGACTGAATCTCGGGAGCTGCGGCACGTATGCTGGTCAGAAACGGATCAGCATCAGTAGCCCAGCCGGTAGTGACCTGACCATTGAATTTTTTGCTGATGAAGCCGGCTGCGCGGCTGGCAATATTGACAAACTTGCCGATCAGATCGGCATTGATCCTGGCCGTAAAATCTTCCGCACTGAAGTCGATATCTTCCACTTTGGCGTTGAGCTTGGCGGCCAGATAATAGCGCAGCCATTCGGGATTCATGCCGATATCCAGATACTTCAAAGGCGATATGCCGGTGCCGCGCGACTTGGACATTTTTTCGCCCGACACGGTGACAAAACCGTGCGCGTACACGCGGTCCGGGGTTTTGTAGCCGGAAAACTTCAGCATGGCGGGCCAGAACAGGGTGTGAAAATAAGTGATGTCTTTACCGATGAAATGGATCTGTTCGGTTTTCGGATCAGCCATGAAGGCATCAAAGTCGCGCCCGGTTTTGCCGAAATAATTTTTCAGCGACGCCAGATAGCCGACTGGTGCATCCAGCCAGACATAAAAATATTTGCCCGGCTGATCCGGGATTTCAATGCCGAAGTAGGGCGCATCGCGACTGATGTCCCAGTCGCCCAGACCGCTTTCTCCATCGAGCCATTCGCGCGCCTTGTTGGCGACTTCGGATTGCAGACGGCTGCCGTCGATGGCCCATTCGCGCAAGAAAGCCACGCACTTTGGATTGGATAACTGGAAAAAGAAATGTTCGGAAGACTTCATCACCGGTACGGCGCCCGTCAGTACCGAGTACGGATTGATCAGCTCGGTGGGAGCGTAGACGGCGCTGCACACTTCGCAGGAATCACCGTACTGGTCCTTGGCGTGGCACTTCGGACATTCGCCTTTGATGTAGCGGTCGGCCAGAAACATGTTCTTGACCGGATCGTAAAACTGCTCGATCACCTTGGTGGTGATGAAACCGCCGGCTTTCAGTTTGCGATAAATATCCTGGGACAGCTGATGATTTTCAATACCGTCGGTGGAATGCCAGTTGTCAAAAGAAATATGAAATCCATCCAGATACTGTTTGCGACCCGAGGCAATCTGCGCCACGAATTCCTGCGGGGTCAGGCCGGCTTTTTCTGCCGCGATCATGATCGGCGCGCCATGCGCATCGTCGGCGCACACAAAACTGACTTCATTGCCCATCATGCGCTGATGCCGCACCCAGATATCGGCCTGAATATATTCCATGATGTGGCCAAGGTGAAAAGCGGCGTTGGCGTAGGGCAGGGCGGTGGTGACGAACAGCTGGCGGGTCATAGGGTTCAATGGTGAGAAGGAAAACCGCCATTCTAACAGCTGGCGCCTTTTCTGTAGATGGCGAATTGCTAACAGCCTGACTGACTGCCCGGCGCCTGGTACCGCTCAACGCGCCCGAGTTGATCTAGAAAATGATCATCATGCGAGATCAGCAGCATCGCTGCGGGATAATCCTTCAGTACCTCGACCATGTGTTCACACGTGCGCATGTCCAGATTGTTGGTCACTTCATCCAGAATCAGTAGCTCTGGTGTTTTGGCGGCGATACAGGCCAAAGCCAGGCGTGCTTTTTCACCGCCAGACAGCTGACTGATCGGCGTATTCACGGCGGCATTTTCACGAAACAGGAAATCGCTCAGATGGCGTCGCAGTTCTGACTGCGTCCAATCTGGCGCCAGTTCGGATATTTGCTGTAGAACGGTATGGGCCAAGTTTAGATTGGCGTAATGCTGGTCCAGATAGCCGATGCGGTTCGGTGGCGGAACAAACCAGTCCCCTGCGCGTCTCATGGTCTGTCCCATGATTGCTTTGGCCAGCGTCGATTTGCCAGAGCCATTTTTTCGACCAGTGCCAGGCGTTCACCCGTTGCCAGACGCAGTTGAATCTGATTGAACAATATCTGTTCATAGCCGATTGCGCCATCAGAAATCTGTACGATCAGTGCGCGTGATTTTTCGGCAGCGGGTAAATGAAAGCAGGGCACGATAGTCTCGACGCGTGGCAACTGATCCAGCTGTTCGATCAAGCCGTGCCGTTGCTGCCTGAGTTCGGCCAGTTTTCTTCCTGCGGTGGTATTGCCGCGCGCGAGCTTGGTGGGTGATTTGATCGTGGCCCATTTGCGCTGTTGAATGCTTTGAATGCCGTGCTGTTTTGCATGGCTGGCGCGCTGCTGTTCCTTCATTAACGCGCTGTGGGCGTCCTGTTGTGCGCGTTTCAGGGCAAGCAACTGCTTTTCTATCGTGCTGCGCTCTTGCTGTTGTTGGGCCAGAAAATCGGCGTAGCGTCCATGAAACACCGTAATTTTTTGGCTTTCAATATGCCAGATCGTGTCGCATACCTGCGCCATTAACATTACATCGTGAGTCACCAGGATGATGCTGCCGGCGTAGTTGGCAAGCATGCGCGACAGGGAGCGCCGGTTATCGGCGTCAAGATGATTGGTTGGTTCATCCAGTAACAATAAATCTGTGGCATGCGCCATGGCCCGACTGATCGCCTGATTAACGCGTTGGCCGCCACTTAATGCGACATCCTGCCCATGAATCTGTTCCACATAGCCGATGCCCAGTTCCGTTTCCGGGTAAATCTGTCCGGCGTCGGGTAACCGCGCGCCATTCAGCATGCGCAATAAAGTGGATTTGCCAGCGCCGTTCTCGCCGACCACGGCAACGCGTTGTCCGAATTCTATCGAACCGGAAAAGTCGGCAAAACAAATTTTGTGGGGGAATTCAAGGCTGATGCCCTGCAGTCGGATCATAGACATAAATACGTTCTCGCAATTTCAGGCAGTTTTAAAAGGTGCCCTGATCGGGCGATTACGCGTAAGTATTCATGTCGAGTTGTCCTTGATAAGTGGCGCGATTTTACGGTGAGTGTATTAAAAAGGCAATAAAAAAATTAATTTTTAATAAGCTTTATCTGCGTAGCATTGTATTAATGCTATTGTTAATCGCGAAGAATTTGCGCATTATTGCGCATGTATCTTCTTTATTTGGCAATATTAATTAATGCAAACAGCCGCTTGTAACCAAGTGGCGCTATGACTGATCAATTTCAGAAAACACGAAAGGACTATGAATGGTCACAATCAACATCATCGATTTCATGTCAAAAGTTGCGCAACACCTGCCGTTTCAGGTAGTTTGGTTCGATGCAGAAGCAAAAGTGATGAGTGCAAACCAGGCATGGCTGGAGGCGGTGGGGGCCTCGCTACTTGATGAGGTGGTCGGTAAGTCACCCTGTCAATATCTGTCTGGCGGGGCGGCCAGCGGGATGGTCGAACAGCTGGGCCGGACAGTCAAAACCGGAAAAATGCAGATTCAGGAAAAATCTGTGTGTCACAAAACGGGTAAGACCAGTACCACAATCATCTATCCATTGCCGGCCGAAAACGAGCCCGTAACTGGAGTGCTGGGTATCACCATTGAGTCCATGGTTCAACCCGAGTCGCAGTCAGTGGGTTCAGAATTGGAGCAGCCTGAAAAGTTGCAGCTGTCAGGCTTTTTACATAAGATGCTGACTGAAAAAAGTAATGAATACAAACGCCTGCCAGTAGGCCTTCAGATCGCTGTTGCCGATCTGGCTCAGTTTGCATTTGTTATTGTTCGGGCGGATCAGTTGCGACAGGCGATTGGCTACCTGGTAGACAAGGCGGCCGACAATGTGAAAGCGCATAAAAATGGCCGCATTACATTAAAGCTGGATGCCAATGCCGAAACGGTCACTCTGACCATACACGACAATGGCCGCGGCATGAATTTCGAGATGCTGGATCGCATGCTGAATCGGGAGAATTTCATCGATGATCATGTCGGTGGAATGGATGTCGGTATGAAGCAGGTCTGGAAAATGCTGGAACAGAGTAAAGGGGTATTGAATGTCGAAACCATGCTGGCTGAAGGCACCTCAATATTACTAACTTTTCCACGCGTAGCGATGCCGAACTGGATCGCCACCCAGATTAATCTGGCTGGCGCCAGTATCGTTGTGATTCTCGATGCAGATGAATCAGTCCAAAAAGAGTGGCATAAACGTCTGGATATTTATCCGCATTTATACCCGGATTTGCAGCTGCATTATTTTACTGAAGGGCACAGGGCACTTAAATTTATCGCCGGGTTGAGCCAGCAGGATGAGGCCCGCGTGGTACTGTTAAGTGATTATGAGTTGCCCGATCAGAACCTGAATGGCGTGCAGATCATTGAGGCCGGTAAGGTACGAAATGCAACTCTGGTGACCAAACTGCACACAAGTCCTTACCTGCAAAAAAATGTGGGCAGACTGGGTGTGAAGATGTTGCCCAAACATCTGCTGCCCTTGATACCGGTCAATTTTGTGGGCTGAACTTCAAATACAAAACCGGGAGACTCTGCTAGACTTACGCCACTCAACGTGGAGACGACAATGGCTGTAACAGAGAATCAAATTAAAAGTGCACTCGGCAAGGTGATTGATCCCAATACCGGCAAGGACCTGATGGGATCGAAGGTGGCCAAGAATATTCAAATACGAAACGGTGATGTCAGTCTGGATGTAGAACTGGGCTATCCGGCCAGCTCTCAGGTTGAAGTGATCCGCGCCAATGTGATTGAAGCGATCCTGGGTTTGTCTGGTGTGGCGGCCGTGAATGTGAATGTCATCAGTAAAATCGTTGCGCATACCGTTCAACGAGGAATCAAATTAAGACCCAACGTCAAAAACATTATTGCGGTCGCATCCGGCAAGGGTGGTGTTGGCAAATCCACTACCGCGGTCAATCTGGCGCTGGCGCTGCATGCCGAAGGTGCGCGGGTCGGGATTCTGGATGCCGATATTTATGGACCCTCGTTGCCGATGATGATGGGAATTGATGGCCGTCCTGAAAGCCTTGATGGCAACACCATGGAGCCGCTGGAAAACTATGGCGTGCAGGTCTCAAGCATAGGTTTCATGATCGATCCGGCCGAACCCATGGTGTGGCGCGGTCCGATGGTGACTCAGGCTCTGGTGCAGTTGCTGGAGCAGACCAACTGGCGCGAACTCGATTACCTGATCATCGATATGCCGCCCGGCACAGGTGATGTGCAGCTGACCCTGTCGCAGAAAGTGCCGGTAACGGGCGCCATCATTGTTACCACGCCGCAGGATATCGCTTTGCTGGACGCACGCAAGGGATTGAAAATGTTTGAAAAAGTCGGCATTCCGATTTTGGGTATCGTGGAAAACATGAGTACCCACATCTGCTCAAATTGCGGTCACGAGGAATCCATATTCGGTCAGGGTGGTGGTGCCAAGATGTGTGCTGAATACGGTGTAGAACTTTTGGCAGCATTGCCACTGACCATGTCAATTCGCGAGCAGGCAGATTCCGGCAAACCGACTGTCGTCGCTGAGCCAAACGGACCGATTGCTGCGATTTACAAAGAGATTGCCCGGAAAGTGGCGGGCAAGGTGGCTGAAAAAGCCAAAGACATGAGCAGTAAGTTTCCAACGATTACTGTTCAGAATACCTGAAACGGGAGGTAATCATGAAAGCACAACTGCTGAGTCAATTCGGTCCTGCGACAAATTTTCAGCCGGCTGAACTGCCAAAGCCATCACTCATTGCCGGTCATGTGCTGATCAGGGTAATGGCAACCAGCGTCAATCAGATCGATTGCAAAATACGATCCGGCGCGGTAACGGCCATCGCGCCTGAATTTCCTGCTGTTCTGCATGGTGACGTGGCCGGTGTGATCGATGCGGTAGCTGAAGACGTGGTCAAGTTTAAAGCCGGTGATGAAGTCTACGGATGTGCCGGCGGATTAAAAGGTTCGGGTGGGGCGCTGGCCGAATACATGCTGGCCGATGCCAGACTGATCGCCAAAAAACCGGCAACCCTTACCATGCAGGAAGCGGCTGCTTTACCGCTGGTAGCCATCACCGCTTGGGAGGCCCTGTTTGTCAAAACCAGGCTCAACGCCGAACACACCATCCTGATTCACGGTGGCATGGGCGGAGTCGGGCATATTGCGGTACAGCTGGCCAAATGGTGTGGTGCCAAAGTCGTGGCGACAGTGCGCAGCGAGGAAGATTTTGCGACAGTGCGCGCATTGGGCGCTGATCAGGTGGTCAATGCCAGTGCGGAAGAAGTGAGCAGTTATGTGGACCGCTTAACCAACGGTGCCGGTTTTGATATTGTGTTCGATACCGTTGGTGGCGCCAACCTCGACAAATCGCTGCAGGCAGCAAAAATCAACGGTACCGTGGTCACCACTGCAGCACGTTCAACCCACGATTTATCGCCCATGCACGCCAAATCACTGACTTTGTCAGTGGTATTCATGCTCATTCCCATTTTGAAAAACCAGGGACGTGCCGCGCATGGTGAAATATTGAAACAGCTCGCCCAAATTGTCGATGAAGGAAAGCTCAGGCCGATTTTAGATCCACATCAGTTCACGTTATCGACCGCTCAGGATGCCCATGCCTTGCTTGAATCCGGTAAGGCGCATGGCAAGGTCGTTGTATCGGTTAATTAATATTTGGCTGCCATAAGTTCATCATTGTTAAATTTGATTGCTTTATAGGCAGCGATGTTATTTTTTGAATATTTCCTCCTGATCTTGATTATGAGAAATGAATCACCATATAGCCAGAATTGCGTATTTGTCGTGAGAATGGCCTGAATTGTCGCTCAAGCGCCGAATTCAGGGGTGACCATGATAGAATCGCGGGTTGAGTTTGCGGCCGCAACCGGTCCGAATTCTCTGGTTTCATTTTTCAACATCTCACTCATACATTCATCGCATGTCCATTCTGACCAAGATTTTCGGTAGCCGTAATCAGCGCCTATTGAAGCAATACCAAAGCACCGTGCGTGTGATCAATTCGCTGGAGCCAGTATTAGAAGCTCTGTCGGACTCTGACTTAAAAGCCAAAACCGGTGAATTCAAAGCGCGTATCGCGGCCGGCGAAACTCTGGACCAGATACTGCCGGAAGCATTTGCAGTATGCCGCGAGGCCAGCAAGCGGTCCCTGAAAATGCGTCACTTCGACGTGCAGCTCATCGGTGGCATGGTTCTGCATTACGGCAAAATTGCCGAAATGGGTACCGGTGAAGGTAAAACGCTCATGGCAACCCTGCCGGCCTACCTGAATGCGCTGTCCGGCAAAGGCGTGCATGTGGTGACGGTCAATGATTACCTGGCTCAACGCGACGCCGACTGGATGGGGCAGCTGTACAACTGGCTGGGAATGACCACCGGTGTCAACCTGTCTCAGATGCAGCATGACGACAAACAGGTTGCTTACGCAGCGGATATCACGTACGGCACCAACAATGAATTCGGTTTTGACTATTTGCGCGACAACATGGTGTATGAAGCCAGCGAACGCGTGCAGCGCGTGCTGAATTTTGCCATTGTCGATGAAGTCGATTCGATCCTGATCGATGAAGCCCGTACCCCGCTGATTATTTCCGGTCAGGCTGAAAATCACACTGACCTGTACTACAAGATCAATGAAGTGCCGAAACTGCTGACTCTGCAGATCGGTGAAGAAACGCCGGACGGCAAAGGCCATGTCGAAGTTGCCGGCGATTACACCAAAGATGAAAAAGCCCACCAAGTACTGCTGACTGAAGCCGGTCATGAACGTGCCGAGCAGATTCTGACCCAGATGGGCCTGCTGCCGGAAGGTGCCTCACTGTATGAAGCGGCCAATATTTCGCTGGTTCACCACCTGTATGCAGCGCTGCGCGCGCATGCGCTGTATTTCAGAGATCAGCACTATGTGGTGCAAAACAATGAAGTCGTGATTGTCGATGAATTTACCGGACGTCTGATGACCGGGCGGCGCTGGTCGGAAGGCTTGCATCAGGCCGTTGAAGCCAAGGAAGGCGTCAAGATCCAGAACGAAAACCAGACGCTGGCCTCGATCACTTTCCAGAACTATTTCCGCATGTATGCCCGCCTGTCCGGCATGACCGGAACGGCCGATACCGAAGCGTACGAATTCCAGGAAATTTATAATCTGGAAACCGTCGTGGTGCCGCCCAACCGTCCGTCAAAACGTCTCGACCGCCAAGATCAGGTTTATAAGTCGTCGCAGGAAAAATACAATGCGATGCTCATCGATATTCAGGACTGTTTCGAGCGCGGCCAGCCAGTGCTGGTTGGTACCACCTCAATCGAAAACTCGGAACTGCTGTCCGGCATTCTGACCAAGAACAAACTGGCGCACAACGTACTGAACGCCAAGCAGCATGCGCGTGAAGCGGAAATCATCGCCCAGGCCGGTCGTCCGAAAATGATTACCATTGCCACCAACATGGCCGGTCGCGGTACCGATATCGTTTTGGGTGGCAATGTCGAAAAGCAGATTCAGCTGATCAATGCCAATCCCGCCTTAAGTGAAGAACAGAAACTGCAGCAGGCCCAAACCCTGCGCGATGAATGGCAGTCTCTGCATGACCACGTGGTCAAGGCCGGTGGTCTGCATATTGTCGGTACCGAGCGCCATGAATCACGGCGCGTCGACAATCAGTTGCGTGGTCGCTCCGGTCGTCAGGGTGATCCGGGATCGTCACGCTTCTATCTGTGCCTCGATGATCCGCTGCTGCGCATATTTGCCGGTGACCGGGTGCGCGCCATCATGGATCGCCTCAAAATGCCGGAAGGCGAACCGATCGAAGCCGGTATTGTTTCGCGCTCGATCGAATCCGCGCAACGCAAGGTGGAAGCGCGCAACTTCGATATCCGCAAACAATTGCTCGAATACGATGACGTGTCCAACGATCAGCGCAAGGTGATTTACCAGCAGCGTAATGAATTGCTGGAAACGACCGATATTTCAGAAATGATCACTTCGCTGCGCAACGCTGTGTTTGAAGACGTGTTCCGCACTTTTGTTCCTGCAGAATCAATCGAAGAACAGTGGGATGTGCAAGCGCTCGAGGCCGCACTTGCCACCGAGTGGCAGCTGGAATTGCCCCTGCAGCAGATTCTGAAAGAACAACCGCAACTGACTGACCATGATTTGCTCGACAAAGTGCAGAGGGCTGCATTGGAAAGTTATGATGCCAAGGTCGCGATCGTGGGGCGTGAATCGTTCGGCCGGTTTGAGCGCAGCGTGATGTTGCAAAGCATGGACACACACTGGCGGGAACATCTGGCAGCACTGGATCATCTGCGTCAGGGTATCCACCTGCGCGGTTATGCGCAAAAGAATCCGAAGCAGGAATACAAGCGCGAATCCTTTGAACTGTTTGCGCAGATGCTGGAAATGATCAAGAACGATGTCATCAGAACCGTGATGATGGTGCGCATCCAGTCGCGTGAAGAAATTGAAGCGGTGGAACCCGAGCAGGTTGTGAATGTCAATTATCAGCATGCTGATTTTGATGCGAATGTGGCGCCGGAAGAATTGCTCTCGCCCACCGTCGAACCTGAACATCAGGTTGGTAGTCTGCCGCAGGTGAATCATGCCTTGAAAGTAGGGCGCAATGATCCCTGTCCATGCGGCAGCGGCAAGAAGTACAAGGTCTGCCACGGCAGGCTGGCTTAAGTCGGAAAGTAAACAATAAAAAGGGGACTGTCAGGTCCCTTTTTTATTTGCTGAAAAAATATATCGAATGAATCAACAAGCTTTTGCCCTGGTGCTGTGCGCCGGCCTGATCCACGCAATCTGGAATATCGTCGCCAAGAAAGCCGGCGGTGATGCGCGCTTCGCCTGCTTCACCAATCTGATCATGATGCTGGTCTGGGCGCCGGCCGGTATTTATTACGGTTGGGACGAAGTACCGCGCTGGAGTGCTCTGGAATGGGGTTTTATCGCGGCCAGCGGGGTGGTGCATGTCTTTTATTTTGTGACGCTGCTGCGCGGTTACCGCAAGGCAGATCTGACCGTGGTGTATCCGATGGCGCGCGGCTCAGCGCCGTTGATCTCTTCTTTTGCGGCGCTGTTTATTCTGAATGAACACATCTCGGTGCTCGGCTGTCTGGGTATTGCCGGGGTGGTCGGTGGGGTGCTGCTGATCGCTGGCGGGCCACACCTGTTCAGGGGGGTGCTGCGGGCCGGGCAACCGGAACTCAAACGGCGTCAGATTCGTAAAGGTCTTTACTACGGATTGCTCACCGGCCTGTTCATTGCAGCCTATACCGTGATCGATGGTTATGCGGTCAAAGTCATCCTGATTTCTCCACTGCTGATGTATTACTTTTGCAATTTTTTTCAGATTGCCCTGCTGCTGCCAGCGTTATGGCGCAATCCTGAACAGACCAAATTAATGTGGCGCGCGCAATGGAAACATGCCGTTATCGTCGCCACCGTCAGTCCGCTGTCCTACATCCTTGTATTGATTGCCATGCAGTCCGCGCCGCTGAGCCACGTTGCTCCGGCGCGTGAAGTGTCGATGCTGTTTGCCGCCCTGATCGGTGGGCAGCTGTTAAATGAAGGCGACCGCAAGGTGCGCCTGCTGGGCGCAGTCTGCATTGCTGCCGGAGTGCTGCTGTTGGGTTTCGGGCGTTGAATTTGCCGGTATTGGCACCATCACCATTTCCATACGAAATCGAATTGCACAGTATTTTCCCCTCTTATCAGACCTTAAACCACACACGGAATGCTGATAATAGCTACAACAGGCACAGTCACCGTGATTGGATTTCTTCACGCTCGTGTCAAAAATCAACCTGGCAGGAGCCGTTTATGGATAACACCTACTCGCACGAATCCGGTCATTTTCCGTTTCTGGAGGATGCCGAATCGGGCTTTAGCGAACGCCTGCTTGACATGCATCTGTTCCGTTCCGGTGTCGCACGCTACGCCCAAGCCGGATCGAGACTGAAAAGCAAAGCCACATTGCGCAGCGACGACACACTGTTTTCCAATGCAGATCAGATCACTGCGCTGAACAGTCTGATCAATCAGTCGCGTTTTGCCGAAGCACAGTCACTGGCCCGCACCATTACCACCCGTTATCCTTTGCAGGGCTACGCCTGGCATGCGCTGGGTGCGATACTTTTGCAGATGGGACAGGTCGAAGAAGCCTTGCAACATCTGAAAACCGCCATTGTCTTGCTGCCGGCCGATGCACAGGCCTATAACAATTATGGCTGCGCGCTGGAACGACTCGGACGCACGCAGGAAGCCCAAAGCAGTTATCAGTATGCGATTTCGATCAAGCCTGAATTCGCCCAGGCACACCACAATCTGGGCGTGGTGTTAAGAGCGCTGGAACGCTATGACGAATCTATCGCGCGTCTGCAAAATGCCATTCTGATCAAGCCGGATTATGCCAACGCCTATTTCAACCTTGGAATGACTCAAATCAAACTGAACCGACTGGAAGATGCTGTCAACAATTTTCAGGTAACGCTGAAAATCAAACCGGATCACAGGTTCGCCAGGAAGGCGCTGGACATTGTTTTACCCTATTTGGAAAGTTTGGCGTAACCTAGGCACTGTCTTTTAACAACCGCAGCAGCGCAGCCGTATCCAGTTTCGCCGACACATCCCCACCTTCGAGCAGGCTGTCAGCCAGATCGCGCTTCTGTGCATGCAGTGCAATTATTTTTTCTTCGATGGTCTGTTGCGTCACCAACCGGTAAATGGTCACCGGTCGCAGTTGCCCCATGCGGTGCGCGCGGTCTGAGGCCTGATCTTCTACCGCCGGATTCCACCACGGGTCTAGATGAATGACATAATCAGCCGCAGTCAGATTCAGCCCGGTACCACCGGCTTTAAGACTGATTAAAAACACGTCACCCTGACCGGCCTGAAACGCTTCGACGCGCTGTCTGCGCTGTAGCGCGGGCGTACTGCCATCCAGATACTGGTAACTGATGCCCTTGTCGTCCAGCCAGGCGCGCACGATAGCCAGATGATCGACAAACTGGCTGAAAACCAGCGCCTTGTGATTATTGTCCAGCAACTCTTCAAGCGTTTCCGCAAATACCGCCAGTTTGCTGCCCGATACATCGGTCTGTTTCATAACCAGTTGCGGGTGGCAGCAGAAGCGGCGCAGTTTGGTGATCTCCGCCAGTACCTGCATGGATCTGCCCTGCTCGGGTGACATGTGTTCGATTTTATCGAGAGCTTCCTCGCGCAGCGCTTCATACAAATGGCGTTCCTGATCCGACAGTTCAACCTGCAGAGTAATTTCGGTTCTGGCCGGCAGTTCTGACAGTACCTGGGTCTTGGTGCGTCTGAGAATGAAGGGCTGGATCAGTTTTTTCAGATGGTTACGCGCCTGCCGGTCGCCGCGTTCGATCGGATTGGAAAACCGTTCGGCAAACCGTTCTTTGGAACCGAGCAGTCCGGGATTAATAAAGCGGAACAGATTCCACAATTCACCCAGATGATTTTCGACCGGTGTGCCGCTGGCGATGATCCGGAAATCTGCCTTGAGTGCCATGGCAGCCTGAGAGCGTTTGGTCGCGGCATTCTTGATGACCTGCGCTTCATCCAGTACCACGGTATGCCAGTCGATTTGTGCGAAGGCCGCGTCATCCTGTTGCAGCATGCCGTAACTGGCAATGACCAGATCAAAGGGACCCAGTTCACCGAGCGAGCGATTCTGATGGTAAGCGCGCACGTTGAGGGTGGGTGCAAAGCGCGCGGTTTCAGCCTGCCAGTTCATGGCCACCGAAATCGGTGCGACCACCAGCGCCGGCCCGTGCGGTGCGCGCTCCAGCAATACCGCCAGCGTTTGCACGGTCTTGCCCAGTCCCATGTCATCGGCCAGGCAGGCACCCACACCCCAGTACGCCAGACGCGACAGCCATTGATACCCTTCCAGCTGATAGTCGCGCAGCGTGGCCTGCAGGGTAGAGGGTAGCTGCGGCTGGTAGTCAGCCAGTGCAGATAATTTCTGCAACTGGGCGGCCCAGGCAGCGTCGGCCTGCAGATCGCCTGCTTCACCGGCCAGTTCGGCCAGCATGGGTGAGGCCAGCTGGCTGACCCGCACACCATCTTTGCCGACCGAGTCGGCCAGCGCATTGAGTTCCAGCAGGCGCTTTTTAAAGCTCTCGGTCAAGGCCAGAAACTGATTGTCGCCGAGTGGCAAAAAGCGGCCATTCGCACTGCTGACCATGTGCAGCAATTCGCGCAGTGCCAGCACCTTGCCGTCGTCGAGCTGCACTTCGCCGCCCGCCACAAACCAGTCGCCCTGTTTTTTGATCGACAGTTGCAGCTGCGCCAGACTGGAAGTGGATTTGATACGGAACCGTTCACCTTCCGGCCAGACCAGTTCCAGTTGACTCTGATTGAGCTCTTGGGCCAAAGTCAGTTTCAGCTCGCCCAGTTCGCTTAACAGTTCCAGACACAGTTCCGGATGACCCAGTTCCCATTCCTGACCCTGCTGTTCGGCCTGGTTGAGCGCATGGCAGTGGTTGAGCAAGGTATCGAGTAATTTCTGCTCCTGTTCCAGATTGCGCGACGTCTGGATTGCCTTGCCCTGATGTTCTCCCACCACGTTGGCCGATCCCTTGCCGGGTGTAAACCAGCTGCCCTGCGGCAGCGGGCGCACCAGAAACTGCACCCGCAATCCATCTTTGAGAGGCAGCAGATGCGCGTACAGTGTGCGGTCCGCTTCAACCTGGGCAATGTGTCGGGCCAGCTCGGGCAGATCGGAATGAATGTCCAGGTGCGGCGCAATGGCGGCAATCACATCCACCAGCTGCGACTTGGCATTGGCCGGCACCGCCAGGCCTTTGCCGATAATTCCGGCGATCTGTCTGATTTCGGGACTGCCCGGATACACCACCAGTCTGGTTGGCGTCTGCTTTTGCCAGATCACACCTTCGTCGACGTGCATGGTCGGCTCAAGCTGCATGTGAATTTTATCGCCCTGCTGTTTCATGACCAGCGCTGGTTCACCGCGGCTGATGTCGATGCGCACATCCGGCGCATCCAGCCAGTACACGTGCGGATGGCCGATCAAAAACGGCAGCGCTTTCTCGCCGTTGATTTCATAATCGGAGGCGCCGTAGTAATTGTCGTAGGATTTTTTGATGCAGCTGGCGATTTTTTTATCCTGTTCGCTGATGCCCGGCAGGCTGTCCTGTTCGTAGGAAAGTCGCTTTAAGGCTATCGGCCGGCCCTTGCTCCAGTTGCCTTTGGCATTGCGTTTCTGCTCGCGCGGCTCAAGATTGACGTAGTGTGATTCGCACTCAACAAACCAGGCAATGCGCGCGTCCGAGCCGGTTTTATCAACGCTTTTCAGCTGCGCCAGTGCCGACAGGGCGCGCTGCCAGTTTTCCTGGCGCTGCAACGTCTGGTACAGAGGTTGAAGTCCGTGTTGTGCGTGCCAATTGTCCAGTCCCGCAGCCGGGTCGATCGATTCCTGAAACTGCACCAGATACAGTTGTGCAATTTCTGCAGCGACCCAGACATAGCCATGCCGCTGACACAGCGTAAACAGGCTTTTCAGGTGACGCCGCTCCACATCGGAAACCGGGCAATCCTGCCAGAAATTGGCCAGCCGTACAAAAAAATCGTCCAGACTCTGGTATTGAACCGCTACCTGCGTAACTTCAACGGGCGTACCGTTTTTAAGATGTTCGACCAGTGACCGGATGGCCGGATAGAATTGCGCCTGGCGCATCTTGCAGCCTTCATCGCATTGTTCTTTGGCGGCTTTAAGGGATGGCGCGGTCGGATTGGCCAGCAGCCCCACGGTGTAGAACAATCCGGGCAGGTCAGGCAGAAACAGTTTGCGTTTGTTGGTTCGGCTTTTGCGCTCAGCCAGTATCCGGCTGAAGGTCTCGGTACTGTTAAACACATCCCCTTTTTGCAGAGCCGCGATCGCCTGCGGAAAATTGTCATGCATCTGCTGCAGCGGTTCCGGATCGCCGCGCAGCAGCGCCTGCAGACACAGCGCATCTACCAGCATGGCATCCTTGCTGTACCGGCTTGCCGCATGCTGCTTTGCATATGCATAGGCCGTGCTGCATTTTTCCAGCATCCAGCTCGCCGCAGAAAACAGATCGAACAATAAAATGCCCTGCAGATTCGGCTTGAGATGATCAAACAGAATGGTGCCGGCTGCGGTGGAAAACAACTTTTGTGCCGGCAGTGTGTCGAAGGTATTGGGAAAGGAAAAAAACTGGGCACGCCAGTGACCGAGTTGCGCCAGATCGTCATTCAGGGCGGCAAACAACATTTCACGCTGGCAGAACGCGGAGGACGGTGTGGCCCAACTCGAGTATTCACGGTTTCTGGATAAAAAATCGCGCACCTGATGTATCCACGGCTGCAACTGATGCTGCTCATACAAATCCAGTAGCGCGGCATGACCCGCTTCCGGTGTAATCTGGTAACCCGAGCCGGCCAGAAAATGTACGCTGCCCGCAGCGACCAGCTCGGCCAGAGTTGATTTGATGTTTGAAACGTTGTAATGGGATCCGACATTCAGGTTGATCAATGCCGAGAGCAGAAACTCGTGCAGTCGGTTTTGGGTGATCGGCATCTCCCACAATGCCAGGGTGTACAGGACGGGGAGTTTGTTTTCCGGCGCAGCGCTTTTGAGAAGTTGACTAGGTGGTATATAAGGCATGGAGTCGGGTTTCGGTTCGATTTCGCGATTCTATTTCGTGAATTGAATGATAAATGATTCAGTCACATTTACCGCGCTATTTTTCAAAAAATGACGGAGCTTTGTCATACAATACCGGCTTCACACCCAATTTCTTTCCATATTGCAGGATTTTCCCATGGCCGTTAACTCCCCGCTCCCGATTCCTTCTCAACTTCACCCTGTCGCAGGCGTTCTGCTGGGCTTTGCCCAGGCCGGTATCAAGAAGGCAGACCGCAAAGACCTGCTGGTTATGAAACTGGCTCCCACTGCCACCGTGTCCGGGGTATTTACCGCCAACCGCTTCTGTGCCGCACCGGTGCAGGTCAGCAAGGCCCATCTTGATTCTGTGGCTCTGACCGGCATGCCGATTCAGGCACTCGTGATCAATACCGGCAACGCCAATGCCGGCACTGGCATTCCCGGATTGGCTGCAGCCAATACCACCTGCAACAGACTGGCCGACCTGATCAATTGTGATGCGGCCCAGGTTCTGCCGTTTTCAACCGGCGTCATTCTGGAACAGTTGCCCATTGACCGTCTGGTGGCCGCACTGCCTGCTGCGATACAGGGCCTGAAAGAAGACAACTGGTACCAGGCCGCCGAGGCGATCATGACGACCGATACCCAGCCCAAGGCCGCTTCGCGTCAGGTACAGATTGGCGCGCATCTGGTGACCATGACCGGTATCAGCAAAGGCGCCGGGATGATTCAACCCAACATGGCCACCATGCTCGGCTTTATCGCCATGGATGCCAAAGTCACGCAACCGGTGCTGGATCAAATGGTGAAACAGGCCAGTGACCATTCGTTCAACTGCATAACCATCGATGGCGACACTTCCACCAACGATTCGTTCATGCTGATCGCCAGCGGTGCCGGAAGTTGCGAAATCGGCGACGCGACTTCGTCTGACTACGCCGCACTGATGGATGCGGTGCAGGGTCTGGCCCAGCAACTGGCGCAAATGATAGTGCGGGACGGTGAAGGTGCCACCAAGTTCATGACTGTCACGGTAGAGCAGGGTAAGAATATTGAAGAATGCCGGCAGATCGCGTATTCGATCGCCAATTCGCCGCTGGTGAAAACCGCATTTTTCGCATCCGATCCGAATCTGGGACGACTGTTGATGGCGATCGGCAAGGCCGGTGTGAATGATCTGGACGTCGGGCTGGTTGACCTGTATCTGGACGATGTGTGGGTCGTGAAAGCTGGCGGCCGGCATCCTGACTATCAGGAAAGTGATGGACAGCGCGTAATGAAGAACAGTGAAATTGTGACGCGCGTCGTGCTTGGGCGCGGCGCGGCCAGTGCCACGGTTTGGACCTGCGATTTTTCGCATGAGTATGTTTCCATCAACGCGGACTACAGATCGTAATGGACCGGCTCGAACTTTTCTTGAGACGCGCCGAAGTATTGATCGACCGCGTCGAAGCCCTGCTGCCACCCGCTCTGCAGGAACCCGACTGGGAACTTGCCAGTGCGTTCAGCTGGAAAAAGCGCGGCGGACGTGGTTATCTGCACCCGGTGCGCAATGTGGCGGCGATCCGGTTTGAAGACCTGCACCAGATCGGCTCGCAACTGCAGCAGATTCAGCAGAACACCCGCCAGTTCATGGAGGGCCGGCCTGCCAACAATGTGCTGCTGACCGGCGCGCGCGGCACCGGAAAATCGTCATTGATCAAAGCCTGCCTGAACCAATATGCATCCCAGGGCCTGCGACTGATTGAAGTCGATAAAGATGATCTGGCCGATCTGTCCGAGATTGTTGAACTGATCGGCGCGCGGCCGGAAAAATTCATCGTATTCTGTGATGATCTGTCGTTCGAAGAAGGCGAGCGCGGCTACAAGGCCCTTAAAGTGGCACTTGATGGCAGCATCGCTGCCCAGTCTGGGAACGTGTTGATCTATGCCACGTCGAACCGGCGTCATCTGATGCCGGAAAGTCAGTCTGACAATGCCGGCTATCACCGCAGTGACAATGGTGATCTGCATCCCGGCGAAACCGTCGAAGAGAAAATTTCTCTGTCAGAGCGGTTTGGCCTGTGGCTGTCGTTCTATCCGTTTATGCAGGATGATTATCTCGATATCGTAGCGCACTGGCTGGGGCAACTGGGCTGTAGTGCCAGCCAGATTGAAAGCGCGCGCGCCGACGCATTGCGCTTTGCCCTGCAGCGCGGTTCGCGCTCGGGCCGGGTCGCCAACCAGTTCGCACGGGCCTGGGTGGGTGAGCACGGGTGAAAACAGGAACTGATGCACCGCTCAATGTGGCCGTTGGCATACTGGTAAATGCCGACGGTGAAGTGTTGATGGCACAGCGACCGGAAGGCAAACCGTATGCCGGTTACTGGGAATTCCCGGGCGGTAAAGTGGAAGCGGGAGAGTCGGTACAGGCGGCGCTGCTGCGTGAATTCAAAGAAGAACTGGGCATTGATCTGGATGCGCAGCATTGTAGCGGCTGGTGCTGCTGTGATTATGTGTATCCGCATGCGCATGTGCGTCTGCATTTTTACGTGTGTCGTTCCTGGCAGGGCGTACCGCACGGACTCGAAGGTCAGCAATTGGCGTGGCAGGGTGCGACGTTTGCGGTGCGGCCGATTTTACCGGCGACCATTCCATTGCTGGAATGGCTGATTGCTTCGCTTACGGATAAAAAATCGACACAACGTAATCCGTCGCCTTGACCTTGTCCACCACAAAATACAGTTTCACGGCCTGTTCCTGACCGGCCTGAAATCCGCCCAACTCTTCGCGACTCGACGATAAATAGTCGGACGGCAGGAACACCCGCCGGAGCACTACCCGCTTTTTGGGGTCTTTCAATGTGAGTTCGATATGCGGCCAGGCCTGCGGCAGCGCGGAATGATTGCGCATGAGCAGGCTGAATTCAAAGGTATTTTCATGCGGCAGGCTGTGCAGTTCATCGGCTTCATAACTGATCGCGTCCAGCTGTGCAGGCAGGCTGATCTGGCAGTGTGCAAGCCGGCACAGCATCACCAGCGTTGGTCTGGATTGCGGGTAGGCAGCGGCCAGATAATCGCGGAATTGATACACGGACTGACCGGCCAGCGCCAGCGTGAGCAGCAGGGTGCCAACAGCCAGCAACCATTTCATGCGTCTTCTGGTCCTGGCTTGACGGATAAACAGCAGGTGAGCCAGTTCGTCGTCACCGGCAACTTCTGCGATTTCGGCAACGGCATCATCAGGCTCGTCCACTTCTTCAACTTCTTCATCCGGCTGCGGCTCCAGTAACGCATCCCGGATTTCCCCGGAGCCGGTCGGTTCCGCACCGAAGCCGTCATTCGGTTCGGTCACAACAATTTCTTCCATGACCTCAGGCTCCACGGCAGTCTGATCTGCCCGCACCTGGAAAAAAGTGTCGACCAGATTGGGCATGTCGAGCACCGGTTCCACCTTGGCGGAAATTTCCGTGTTGATGCCGAAGGATTCAAACAGATCATCCTCAGATTCGCCAGAGCTGACCGGATGTTCTGGGATGGTGGGTTCAGTCCTGCTTTGCTGCTCAGGTACGCCAGGCTGATCTGCCAGGTTAATTTCAGGCGTGTTGATCTTGCTCGAAGTGGCTGCCGTACCGGCCTGCGCCAGATGTTCAATACCGTTAAAGACCTGATGACAGATACCGCAGCGCACCAGGCCGGACTGGAGTTTAAGCTGGTCGTTGGCGACCTTGAAGGTGGTTTTGCAGTATGGGCACTTGGTCGCTAACAGCATGGCAACTCAGAGTACTACAGGTCGTTGACCAAACAGGGCAACCCAGCCCTCGCGTTCCTGCCACACCGACATGGCAAGCCATGGTGCATAGGCGGCGGCGACTTCATCGGCCTGACGTGCCAGCACACCTGATAAAACCAGCATGCCGCCTGGTGTGACCTTGTTGGCCAGCATGGGCGCCATGAGTTTTAACGGATTGGACAAAATATTCGCCACGACCACATCGTAAGTGGCTGCGCTGATTTTGTTGGGCAATGAAAAATCGATTTCGCATTTGTTGCGCAAGGCGTTGAATTCGGCTGACGTGATGGCCTGCGGATCGATATCCACGCCATCCACTTTGTTGGCACCGAATTTTTTTGCAACGATGGCCAGAATGCCTGAACCGCAACCGTAATCCATGACGGATTTGCCGAGCGGCGCATTCTGCTCCAGCCATTCCATGCATAAACGGGTGGTCGGATGAGAGCCGGTGCCGAAAGCCAGACCAGGGTCCAGTTCCAGAATGATCGCATCCGGATCCGGAGCACTGTGCCAGCTTGGTACTACCCAGATCCGCTCACCGATCTGCATCGGTTCAAACTGGGATTGGGTCAGACGCACCCAGTCCTGATCTGCCACGGAACGCAGAATGTGTTTCGGTACCGCCATGTTGCACTGTGCAGCGGCCTGTTCGACCAGTTCGGCGTGGTTGAAATCGGTGGCGGTCAGTGCCACCACACGGCTGTGTTCCCAGGCTGCTTCTTTTGGTTCCATGCCGGGCTCGCCAAACAGTGGCTGTTCGGCATCGGTGCCTTCGTCAGCATCCTCGACCGATACCGACAGGGCGCCGAGTTCCATTAACGCATCAGAGAACTGCTCTGCCTGCGCGCGGTCCACTTCAGCCACGATTTCTATCCAGCTCATGTCACCATCCCAAAAACGACGTTATTTTTTATCCGACTTGGACTTGGACAAATCCGGCTTCTGGGCCAGTTTGTGTTCCAGGTAATGAATATTGGTGCCGCCTTCAATGAAACGCGCATCCACCATCAGTTCGCGGTGCAATGGAATATTGGTCTGGATTCCTTCCACCACCATTTCCGACAGCGCAATCTGCATGCGGCGAATTGCCTGCTCGCGAGTAGCACCATACGCAATCACCTTGCCGATCATCGAATCGTAATACGGTGGCACAAAGTAGCCATCGTAGGCGTGCGAATCGACCCGGATGCCCGGTCCGCCCGGCACATGCCAGGAAGTGATTTTGCCCGGTGACGGAATAAACTTGAACGGATCTTCGGCGTTGATACGGCATTCGATGGCATGACCGCGGATGACGATGTCACGCTGCTTGAAGCGCAGCACTTCTCCGGCCGCAATGTGAATCTGTTCCTGAACAATATCAACACCGGTAATCATTTCAGTCACGGGATGTTCGACCTGAACTCGGGTATTCATTTCAATGAAATAGAAGTCACCGTTTTCATACAGGAATTCAAACGTGCCGGCGCCGCGATAACCCATTTTGCGGCAGGCTTCGGCGCAGCGTTCACCGATTTTTTCGATAGTCTTGCGCGGGATATCCGGTGCCGGTGCTTCTTCCAGCACCTTCTGATGGCGGCGCTGCATCGAGCAGTCGCGCTCACCCAGCCAGATGGCATTGCCGTGGGTATCGGCCAGAATCTGGATTTCCACATGGCGCGGATTTTCCAGAAATTTTTCCATATACACTTCGGGATTGCCAAACGCTGCACCTGCTTCGGTCTTGGTCATGGTCACGGCATTGAGCAATGCCGCTTCGGTATGCACCACGCGCATGCCGCGCCCGCCACCGCCACCGGCGGCCTTGATGATGACCGGATAACCGACTTTGCGCGCAGTCTGCACGATTTCTTTCGGATCTTCCGGCAGCGCGCCGTCGGAACCGGGAACGCACGGTACGCCAGCCTTGATCATGGCCTGCTTGGCTGACACCTTGTCGCCCATGAGACGGATTGATTCGGAACGCGGGCCGATAAAGACGAAGCCGGACTGTTCAACCCGTTCGGCAAAGTCGGCGTTTTCAGAAAGGAAACCGTAACCGGGATGAATCGCCTGCGCATCAGTCACTTCAGCGGCGCTGATAATGGCCGGCATGCTCAGGTAACTCAGGGTCGATGGTGCCGGACCGATACAGACAGACTCGTCGGCGAGTTTGACATATTTGGCTTCGCGGTCGGCTTCGGAGTGCACCACGACAGTTTTGATACCCATTTCGCGGCAGGCGCGCTGGATACGCAATGCAATTTCGCCACGATTGGCAATTAGAATTTTTTCAAACATGATTTGGTATGACAATCTCAGGATAAAACTACGGTGGCCTATTGTTCAGGAATGCGGATGAAGCTCAGGGCGTCATCTACCGGTCTGTGACTAAACAATGACGAATAACGGCTGGCCGAATTCTACAGGTTGTCCATTTTCAACTAATATCTGTTTCACAACACCGGAGAAATCAGATTCGATCTCGTTAAGCAGTTTCATTGCTTCGATGATGCACAGCGTATCGCCTTCTTTGACCGAACTGCCAACTTCAACAAAGCTTGGACTGCCAGGCGCAGAGGAGCGGTAGAAGGTACCAACCATGGGTGACTTGACGATATGTCCGGCCGGAACTTCTTCAACCGGAGCGACCGGCGCGGCCTGGGCCTGCAGCGGTGCGGGTGCATAATTTCCTTGTGGCATGCTTTGTTGCGGCATGTACATGACCTGTTGCGGTTGTTGTGCAGAAGCTTTGACGATGCGAACCTTGCCTTCGCCTTCGGTGACTTCGAGCTCGGAAATGTCTGACTCGGCGACCAGATCAATCAAGGTTTTCAGCTTACGTAAATCCATTTGTTTCCCCAATTATTTTTTAGATGTGCTTTGTGAATCGCCGCAATTATAAGGTAATTAGCGGCAGATGCGAGAATTTAATTGTTTTTAAGTGCAAAATCAATTGCCAGGCGGTAACCATCGACCCCCAGGCCGCAGATAACGCCCTGGGCGATATCGGACAGAAATGAATGCTGCCGGAACTCTTCGCGTTGATGAATATTAGAGATGTGAACTTCGATGAAGGGGATTGCCACGCCGGCCAGCGCGTCGCGCAGGGCTACGCTGGTATGGGTGAAACCGCCCGGGTTGATAATGATGAAATCAATTTGTTGTTGCTTGGCTGCATGAATACGGTCTATCAATACGCCTTCATGATTGCTTTGCAGGCAAGAAAATTGCGCGCCTTTGCCACTGACCTGTTCTGCCGCAGCTTTTTCTACGTCCGCCAGCGTGGTGCTGCCATAAATTTGTGGTTCACGAGTGCCGAGCAGATTCAGGTTCGGTCCGTTCAACAATAAAATGTTTTTTGCCATTAGTGGTGATCTGAAGGTGATTATTTCAGTGTCGGAACAGGTAGGTTCCGAGTCAGGCTCAGTGCGCAAATAAAGTGCAAATGAGTAAGTAATCGATTCAGTTTAATGATGATAGCGGCACTTTGCCACCGAAGGTCGGGCTTGGCAAGCAAAAACGTCGGAAATATTATCAGATAGAAAACATTATTCTTTTTAGATTATTAGAATATTGCATCTAAATCATTGTTGATTGATATTTTGTCAAAAAAGCGCGCTGTTAAGGCAGTGTTGATGAACTCATGCGCCGCGTAATTAAATCAGTGCGTTTTTGGAGATAAGCCGAACCCCGGTTGATATCGTAAAAGCGCGGATTGGGCAGCATCACTGCCAGCCGCGCTGCCTGGGCGGCATTCAGGCTGGAGGCCGAGGTTCCATAATAATGACGTGAGGCTGCCTCAGCGCCATACACGCCATTGCCCCATTCCACCACGTTGAGATAAATTTCAAAGATGCGTTCCTTGTCCATCACCGCTTCGAGCATGAAGGTGATGATGAATTCCTGGCCCTTTCTTATATAGCTGCGCTGGCCGGACAGGAACAGGTTTTTGGCCAATTGCTGGGTAATGGTGGAACCGCCTGAAACCACTCTGCCTTTTTTGGTGTTTTTTTCGTAGGCTTTTTGTATGGCGCTCCAGTCTACTCCGTCATGTTCGGAGAAGTTGGCGTCTTCCGAGGCGATGATGGCCCGTTTGAGCTGGTTGGAGATGTGGTCGTAACTTACCCATTGCTGCTGCAGTCGGGCATCCGGCTTTTTTTCCTGCATGATAGCCAGTTGATGGCGCATGAAGGAAGTGGTGCCGGGGTTGTGGTTGATCCACCAGCAGATCTGAATGAAGAAAAAGGCCTGGATTAACAGGAACAGGACAACCAGTATTCCTGCCAGCTTTAGAATTAGCTTCATTTTATTTTGTTATTAATAACTCTTTGGTATCCGGCCTGACTCCGCGCCAGATATAAAACGCTTCCGCCGCCTGCTCAACCAGCATGCCCCAGCCGTCGCGGGTAATGGCCCCCTGTTCGGCGGCGTGCTGCATGAAGGGCGTGGCTTGGGCTGCATACATCATGTCATAAGCCAGTGCGCCCGGTTTGTAGACATGGTCAGGTATCGACGGGCGCTGCGCACTGATGCTCGAAGAAGTCGCGTTGATGATGACGTCGAACTGGTCTTTGAGTTCCTCAAAAGGCAGGGCGGTAAAGGTGCCGTGGTTCTGGAATTCAATTTGCAGATCGCGGGCTTTGGCTATGCTGCGATTAGCGATGACCAGCTCAGAAGGCTGGCATTCCAGCAGTGGCAGAATTGCGCCGCGCGCTGCACCGCCGGCGCCCAGTAACAGGATGCGCTTATTCTTGAGCGCGAGAGCTGCATTGTTGACGATGTCGCGTACCAGACCGCATCCGTCGGTGTTGTCGCCAAAAATATTACCCTTTTCAAACCACAAGGTATTGACCGCGCCGGCCGCCCGGGCCCTTGGCGTGAGCGTGGTGCACAGGTGGTAGGCTTCCAGTTTGAAGGGCAGGGTGACATTGGCACCGCGTCCGCCCTGCTCGATAAAGGCGCTCAACGTCGCTTCGAACTGGTCGAGCGGTGCCAGGATGGCGCGGTAAGTCAGATTCTGTGCGCACTGTTTTGCAAAGGCCTCGTGCAACATGGGTGACTTGCTGTGTGCTATCGGATTGCCGAACACGGCATATTGATCAGATGAGTTATTGGCCATTTGATTTGCTGTCTTTAAGCTCGGTGATCAGATCAAGATCGTGGGTAAATTTGAAGCGGGTGATGACGACCCACAAATCATCCTTGTCAGTAGAGCGCATGTTTTGCGGGAAGCTGCCAAAGGGTGCGGCGTGCCGCACAATGCGCAGCGCAGCCCGGTCCAGTGCGGCAATGCCGGAAGACTTTTCGATGCGCGGTCCGCCTTCTTTTTCATAGATGGTGCCATCCTGGAAAATCGGAATGTAGACGATCAGTTCCCCATACAGCTTTTTACCGTTCTTCTCTGGAAACTGCATGGTGCCCATGTCTTCAATGCGCTTTTGCATGGACTTGTAGTACAGCGCATAGCCGACCGCCCGGGTGCTGGGCGTGATAAAGGTTTTGCGCGGACGTTTGTTCTGGTTTTCGATCGATTGCGAAATTTCCGCGGCCATGCGTGTGATGGCTTTGGTGGTTTCGGTGTCGTCCTGACCACTGATGACTGGTTTGTCGGTGGTGGTTTTGTTTCGATCCAGCGCATTCGGGACTTTGAAGCTGGATTTGTTGTTGGCCTGAGTGAGCAGGGTCTTTTGCAGATTTTCCAGTTCTTCGATGCGGCGTTGGGTTTTGCGGATCGCGTCGCCATCTTCACTGTTGTGCATGTCCGGTAAAGGAGATTTGGCATGGCCCTCGTCGGCGTTGCCGCCACCATCCAGATTGGCCTGCGCCAATGCCTGCGCCTTGACCGGCGCCTTGCTGTGCTTGGCATTGACCAGAATAACATCCAGACCCGGGTCTACTGCTTTGGGCGGTGGTAATGGCGGGTCGATGAAGTGGATCAGCAGAATGACGGCGTGCACTAACAATGATGCGACAAACGCGATGGTAAAAGTCAGATTTTTCAGAATGGGTTTGTGCATTGGTTTGTGCATTGGGTTATGCATTGTTTACAACTTAATTGTTACGCCGTCTTCAAAAGAGAATGCACTATGGCAAACTTTAATTTGTATGTCAAAGCAGATCGCCTGATTGGGCGACCTGTGTTGTTAATTAAGAATTGCCCGGTGTTGGTTCATCAAAGACCGATGCATCAGAGTCTGGTTCAGCGTCTGCCGCAGTTTCAACCGCAGTTTCAACTATCGCTTCAGCCGGAAACTCTTCGACTGCCGGGATCGTTTCATCAGACACTTCTTCATTCTCATCATCCATCGGCATTTCTGAATCCGGGCTGGACAATATTTCCAGAAAGCGTGTTTCCAGACTCAGATCAATTTCATCCCAGCCGATGATGTCGAGCTTCACATGTGTGCCGCGCTGCATGGTCGGCAGTCCGGCCAGTCGCACTATTAGCGGGATATCGACCAGTCGCAGCAGGTCTTCTTTCATCGTCACCGCTTCAAGCTGTTTGCCACGCTGCTGCTGCCATTCTTGCCCCAGCCAGCGCAGACACCAGTAGCGTTCCATGCTGCTCTGGAAATCGTTATAGGCTGCATACAGTGCATCAAAGGCCGAGACGATGGCAAACAGGTCGGCATCGCGCGGTTTGAAGGGTGCTACCAGCGGCGCAGTAACGCCATGCTGAATGCACGCCATGATCTGCCACTGATTCACCAGATCGGTGTAGCGTCGCAGCGGCGAGGTGCTCCACGCATACTGATCAACGCCCAGATTGTGATGCGGTGCGGCGTGAGTCAGCATGCGCACCTGCATGCGCGCCGCCCAGCCACCACCGCCGGCGCCCTGCGAGCGATAGATACCCGGAATGCCGTGGTCGTTCATCAGCTTGCCCCAGGTGCTGTTGGCAAAGATCATCAACTCAGCCACAATTTTGTCCAGCGGAGAACCGCGTTTGCGCGGCACGATCGACACCACATCGTCGTCGACATAAAAATTGTAATCGGTGCGGTTATGCTGTTCGGGTTTCAAACCGAAGCCGGCGCGCTTGTCCATGCGACCCTGTTCCAGCACCTGAGCCCATTGCCACAGTACGGCAATGTCATCCTTGTGCGGATAGTCGCCGCTGCCGTCGGCCAGCGCGGCTTCGGTGATGATCTCGTCCAGTGTGTTGTTGCGCAGGTTCTCTGAAATTGGCACTGCTTCAATTTTGCTGACCGTGCTAATCAGTGACCAGTCGGCCGGATTGACAATGGCGTACAGCGACACCGCCGGTCGGGTCTGGCCTGCACCGAGGGTGTAGACCGAGACCAGTTCATCGGGCAGCATGGTAATTTTGTCGCCCGGCATATACACCGTGGACATTCGCGCGCGCGCAATCATGTCGATGGCGTCGTCACGGTTAATTCCCAGTCCCGGTGCGGCAATGTGAATACCGATCTCCAGCATGCCGCCTGGCAGGCGGGTTACCGAAAGCGCGTCATCGATTTCGGTGGTGCTGGCATCATCGATGGAAAACGCAGCGACCGCGGCCACTGGCAGATTGTCCGGCAGACTTGGTGTGGCAACGTTGTGCATCAGATGCGCAAAGCCCGGCCCTTTGGGAAAATACTGAAACAGAAATTTTGAGAAATGCAGTTCTTTGGCATTGGCAATGCCGCCTGTGGCAACCATCAAGCGCTCCGGGCTGGTGTGCAGGTCCTGACAGGCCGTGTTCAGGGCCTTGTACTCAATGGAATTTTTATCAGGCTTGAACAACAGCTGTTTGACCACGCTGTGCATGCTGAGCGGCAGTGTGCCGGCTTTGAGCTGCTCGACATAGTCAGCCTGAATAATGGCCTGCTGTTTTTTCTTTTCAATTCCGGCCAGCGCCGCCTGCACCGATTCGGTCGGCGCTGCTTTGTAACGACCACGTCCTTTTTTGTAAAAATAAATCGGCGCGCTGTGCAGTCTGAATATCAGGCCGGCACTTTGCGCTGCAGTAATCGTGGTGCCGAAATATTCCGTGCCCAGCTCGGCAAAACCGAATTCTTCCGCACCGGCCACTTCCCATAAAAAATCCAGATCGATTTCTTCGGCGATAGCTTTGGCTTCCTGGATCAGCAGCTCGGGTGTCGGTGCGCCAAACTGCAGCAGTACATCACGACTTTTGACTTTGCTGCGCTTGCCGGATGGCAGTTCCACCTGAAATGAATCGGGGGTTTGCGACATGACGGCACCGGCTTTAAAGTCGCCTGATTCTTCAAAAAATACATTCATCTGTGTTCTGCCTGTTTCGTTAAATTCGTTAAATGGACAATCTGGGGCAGAAAAAGTTCAGTCACCAGCATAACACCGCCGCGCCGGCAAAAAAGGGAGCGGCGTGCATACAGAGTCTGATCAAACTGGCGCTGCAGTAAATCCGGTTGGTTGCAGGTTAGCCCATACGCGCGGCGCATGGCGGGATGATTGGGATGCAGGCGGGCAAACTGCATGGCGCCGCGCACGACTTGCGGGTCGCCAAACAGGGTGCTGCCCAGCGATTTATTACCCAGGGTTCTGAACAGCGGCCACTGGCTGGCCGTGGAAGCTAAAGGCAGCACGGTGTGCGCAAACACGGCAGCAACATCGTCGCAGCGCAGCAGTACTTCGCGCGCGTGTACTTTGCAAGCCTTAGCCAGACCGAGCTGTGCAGCTTCGTCTGTCCAGCAAGAAGCAGTCTGCTGAAATACGCGTTGCACGCGAAAGTGGGTGCTGTGGGCAATCAGTTTGGCAGTCAGCGAACCGGGGTCGGTCAGCCAGTGCTGCAATTCTCGGGGAGCGCGCACATGATTGACGTGATCATGCCAGTGCGCGAATTTAATGGAATTATTTTGCATCACAAAACGCCATGACCAAATCGATGTAGTCAAAAAACTCGCTTATGCCGTGGTCGCTGCCCGGTATCACCAGCTGTTTCGCTGCTGGATAATGCGCGACCATTTCACGCCAGTCCAGCACTTCATCGCCGGTTGCTGCGATTAAAAAATACCGTTCAGGCCGGGTGATTTTATCAATCGCATACAACGGCAGTTCATGTACGTATTCATCCTTGAATTCAAATACTTCATCGCTGTGATACAGGGTGGTCACGCCGACATAGCGCGACAGATCGCGCGGGGGCTTGATCGCCGGGTTGAGCAGCACCGCGCGGCAGCCCAGCCGTTCGGCCAGATACGTGGCATAAAATCCGCCCAGAGAAGAACCGATAATGGTCAGGGCGGACGTTTCCCATCCTGCGCACAGTTGCAGTAGCTGCTCAATGGCCAGTTTTGGTGAGGCCGGCAATTGCGGACAAAAAAATTCATGCGCGCGGCCTGCCTTGTGCATGGCCTGTTGCATCAGCCGTGCTTTCGTGGAAGCGGGGGAGGAACGAAATCCGTGCAGATAAAGAATCATGTTGCCAGTTCAGTTAAACGGTTCACCACCTTCTGATGGATGCCGCCAAAGCCGCCATTACTCATCATCAAAATGTGGTCGCCAGGCCGGGCCGCGCTCACGATGGCATTTTGCAGTTCGGTCAGGTCATGGAAACTTTGCGCACGATTTCCCAACGGTGCCAGACTTTGCGCCAGGTCCCAGCCCAGCGCATCCTTGCCGCTGGTGGCGCCATACGCGAACACCAGATCGGCTTCGGACAGACTATCGGGCAACGCGGCTTTCATGCTGCCCAGTTTCATGGTGTTGGAGCGCGGCTCCAGTACCGCCAGTATCCGCGCACTGCCCACTTTCTTGCGCAGGCCGGCTATGGTGGTGGTAATGGCAGTCGGATGATGCGCGAAATCGTCATACACCGTAATGCCGCTGACGACACCGCGCACTTCCATGCGGCGCTTGACGTTTTCAAAACGGGACAGCGCATCCAGCGCCAGATCAGGTGCAACCCCGACATGACGGGCTGCGGCAATGGCAGCCAGTGCATTCATGCGGTTATGATCACCCTGCAGTTCCCAGACCAGTGCACCGTAGGACTGCTGTTGAAAACGCACTTCATCTTCATGGAAATGCCAGCCGTCGGGAACGCCAAACAATACCTGCTCGCTCCAGCAACCCCGTTTGATGACGCGTTGCAGTGATTCTTCCTGACCATTGATCACCAGCTGACCGATGCCGGGAATGGTGCGCACCAGATGATGGAACTGAGTTTCGATGGCACCCAGATCCGGAAAAATATCGGCATGGTCGTATTCCAGGTTATTCAGGATTGCGGTTTTGGCGTGGTAGTGGACAAACTTGCTGCGCTTGTCGAAGAACGCGGAATCGTATTCGTCGGCTTCAATCACAAAAAATTCTGAAGGCGTAGCGCCAGTACCCAGCCGGGCCGAGATGCCGAAATTCATCGGTACGCCACCAATCAGAAACCCCGGTTCGTAACCGGCTTCCTGCAAAATCCAGGCCAGCATGGCCGAGGTAGTGGTTTTGCCGTGCGTGCCGGCTACTGCCAGTACCCATTTGCCGGACAGAATATGTTCACCCATCCACGCCGGACCCGAGGTGTAGGGCAGGCCGCGATTCAGGATTTCTTCCATCAACGGGTTGCCACGCGAAATGGCATTGCCGACTACATACAGATCAATATCTTCAGAAATCTGATCCGGCTGATATCCTTCAACCAGACTGATGCCCTGTTCACGCAACTGGGTACTCATGGGCGGATAGACATTGGCGTCGCAGCCGGTCACGGTATGACCGGCCTGTTTGGCCAGCACCGCCAGTCCGCCCATAAACGTGCCACAAATTCCCAGAATATGAATATGCATTGGATAAAAAAGAAGGAAAAAAATAATTCCGCCATTTTACCTGCTAGGTTATGATGGACAACGTCTTTTTCGTGCAGATTTTATGAAGCATTCTTCAGCAGAGCCCTCGCGACCTTTATCCCAGACACCCGAAATTCGTCAGGAGATAGCCACAATAGCTGCCCGTTATGTAGCGGAAGACGGCGCAACTTATGCAATTGCCAAGCAAAAGGCAGCGCAGCAGGTGTTGGGATCGGATAAATTCAGCCATGATTTATTACCCGACAACAGTCTCATAGAGCAACAGGTTCGCCTGTATAACCAGTTATTTTTATCCGCCACCCAGCCGGTTCGTTTACTGCATCTGCGCAAACTGGCATTGACCATCATGCAGGAACTGGCTCAGTTTAATCCCTGCCTGACCGGTGCGGTGTTGAATGGCACGGCAGGCGAGCATGCTGATATTGTCCTCCAGCTATTTGTAGATAACGGCAAGGACGTTGCCATTTACTTACTGAATAAGGGCGTGGATTTTGAAGTATCACAGGCGCAGCCGGAGCCGGGCAGAAAACACGATCCGGTCGAAACCTTGAGTTTTGTGCGCGACAACGAGGGCATACATTTAGTATTATTGGCCCCGGACGATTTGCGGAGCAATTCAGCCAAAAAAACACCGCGTGCCAACAGCGCCGCACTGCAAAAACTGATTGAAGCAAGCACACAGGAAAGCCAGCACCATGAAATATAAATTTGTAGTCACCACTCTGGTCGCCATTTCTTTCGCAGGACTGGGCATGATGTTTTCGACTCTGTATGCCGCCAAACCGCAGGTTAGCGATGAACTGTTTGCCAGCAAACTGCCTACCGTGCCGGCGCAGGCCGACGGGGCGGAAAAGCCACTTGGTGAATTCAGAAATAAAGTGCTGGTAGTGAATTTCTGGGCCACTTGGTGTGAGCCGTGTGTGAAAGAAATGCCGGAACTGTCGGCCATGCAAACCGAACTGGCAGCAAAAAAAGTCAGCTTTATCGGCATTGGTATTGACAGCCCGGATGCGCTGGCCGAATTTGCGCAGAAATATAAAATCACCTATCCGCTGTTTGTGGCCGGCATGACTGGCACACAGTTGTCGGCGCAGCTTGGTAACAAGGCTGGTGGATTGCCATTTACCGTGATCCTGAATAAATCGGGTGAAGTGGTGAAAACGTATCGTGGCCGGCTGGATATGGTGCAGTTGCGCAAGGATATTTTGGCGGTCAGATAAGGTTGTTGTTTCTCAGCCGAGTCTCGCGTCGATGAGATCTGCCATGCTTTTTCCTTTAATGATTAAAGTCGCGTTAGTTACCTCGTTATCACTATTGACTTTCAGTGCCGTCCCTTCAGGAAAAACGTAGAGATTATTTTCGCTCTCGAGCACGGTATAGTCCACTCCCTCGAATTTGATACAAATCCGCACCGCAGGCCACTCAGGATGTTCTTCTTTTTGTACCCTTAACATGTCAAGTCTGTTTTCCAAATCGAGAACGGCTTCTCGTTTGGCGGGTTCGTTGATGAATTTGTTGTATGCGACGCTCAGGCCAACAGTAAATACACATTTGAATAGTTCATATATTTTTCCGGCGGTGCTGGCATTGTAGTTTGCTGCGGCATCCCGAATTTTCATTTGGGGTGCTGATGAGAGCGCACGGTGTAAAGTATTGATGCTTACTTGAGAGAGAGTTTGTTGTACGGCATTCAGGCTCATTTAATTTTCCTCGGCAAAATAGACACTTCATGAATTCAGGTCTGAATTGTTTGCCCGGCAAATTCCGAAAAGTGATTTGTGTGAGAGTGTACGTTTGCTCATTTGCAGGTGAAAATCAGGGGGTTCCCTGTCAGGGTATTTACTGACCGGTTAGGGAAACTGCTAATTTCCAGATCTGTTGAATTTGGAAATACTCCGCCAGAAGTTTGTTATTAAAAAATTATTTCAACCATCAAATTAAATCCTTTTAAACGGAGCATGGCATGCAATTTTGTATTCGACCAGGAAGAGTCAACTGGGGTATTGATATATCCACAAAGGCGCTGCAACAGCTGCAAAAATCTGGAAACAAGGATCAGGCAATCAGCGACGCGATGAGCCTGTGGCAAAAACTGGCCGACTTTTTTAGCGATGGAGCACACGCGGAAGCGTTTGGACATGTGTATGACCTTGTACAAGCGCGCGATTCATATTTGGACAAAAATTCGAGTGAGACTGAAAGGACCGTATTAAAAAAAACTGCAATGCGCGCTCTTGATGGCTTGCGGACCCTTGCTAAGCCTAATGACCGGGAGAAATTTACGCCGGAATATGATTGCGAAACCGGTCAGTATTTTTTTGATTTTTCTGAAGAATATGGAGATTTCGGCTTCCCGCTTGAATATGATCCGGAAAGAGGTGTAACAAGTGATGGTGCGGTCGTAAAGGATGTTATGTTTTTTGAGACATTTGAAAACGAAAAATTAAAAAAATGCTGGCATTCAATGCATCAATGCCTTGATGAAAATGTAGCAGTGCAAGCGATGAGTCACTTAAACGCTGCTTACGAAGCGACGAATGTAACAGACAGAATTTCTGCTTTTGCCAAATTGTCCGGGTTGGCCAAGCCAGCCAGTAATGACCGATTCAAAATCAAAATTGAAGATGCTTTCGCTCATCCGGCCAGCGTATCCTGCATTGTAGGTACGGATTTGTTGTTTAAGGATTCATGCCTGGCCGGAGAAGAATACACCGAATGTCTTTTAGATTGTCCGGCAAATTTAATCAGTAACGAAGTTCCAACCGGCAGTGCGGCAATGATGATGTATACATTGGGAAAAATGAATCGGGAAAAGTTCAATTTAATTTTCGGTGAAACTGACAGAGCTGCTGCAGTAGAAATCATGAACGACATGTGCCGCAACAATGAATCTGTCACCGATGAAAATTTTGGTGCTCTTTATCGTTTGGTCGATAAACGGACAACAGCTATTGAAGATTTTCTTTCTGTCTTCTTAAATGATGTATCCGTAAAGAACGTTGCCAATGCCTGCAACATTCTTGTAACTACACTGGACAGTATTCCCTCCAGAGTAGAGTTTGAAGGCGGCATTAATGGCCCAGCTAATGATCTGTTGACTCGTGATCTGAATACGGTGTTCGGGCCGGGCAATCCGTATCCGCCTATCGTCAAATATGCAATCAGAGATATGTTATATCTAAGTATTAATACGGATGTATCTAAGGTCAGACAGAATATTAAATGGGAGGTCTTGGAAGAATATTTTCAAGCAAAATCCTGAGTGATTTTTTTCGTTCCACTCAATTTTAGGATCCCGATTCAACGCGCAGCCTGCGGCCTTAAAACCAGCCACAGCGCTGCGCCTATCAGCAGCCCGCCCTCCAGATGCGCCAGAGTGATCTGTTCATTCAGAAACAACGCCCCCCAAAGGACCCCAAACAGTGGAATCAGAAACGTGATGGAAAAAGATTTCACCGGTCCGATATCGGCAATCAGCCGGAAATAAAAAATATATGCCAGTGCAGTACAAAGCAGCCCCAGCGCTGCCATGGCCAGCCACACGCCTGTGCCGCCCCACGAAGCTGGCGGACTGGTGGCCACGCTGTAAATAAAGGGTGGTAACAGCAGCACGGTGGCGCCCAGTTGAGAGCCGAATGCGACCAGTCGGCTGTCCAGACCGCCCCGGTCGGAAATCCAGCGTCGGGTCAGGAATCCGGCCAGGGCATAGCAGCTGGTGGCGATCAGGCAGGCGCCCGCGCCGATCAGGATTTGCGCGCTCAGCGCAACCGGGCCGGTATGGGTCAGCACGGCAACACCGGAGAAACCGAACAGCATGCCGAGGAACCGTACTAAGGTAAATTTTTCAGAAAAGAACAGCGCACCCACCACGATGCCCATCAGCGGCGTGGTGGCATTGAAAATGGCTGAGTAACCGGCCGGCAGATACTGCGCCGCGATGTTATACATCAGCACCGGAACGCCGGAGCTGACCGTGCCCAGCAACAGCAGTGATTTGAATTTCCCATGGAATTTGAGTGGGCATTGCGTTACCAGCAAAATCACCAGCAAGCCAACTGAGGAAAGTCCCACCCGGATAAATGAAGTAGGCAGTACGCCCAGCACCGGCACGATGATGCGCATGAACAGAAAGCTCGCGCCCCAGATGGCGGACAGGAAGAACAGGCGGATATAGTCAGAAGATTTCAAGGCGAGACTCAGTATGGATGGGTAAGAGAGCCGACATTCTGACAGCTTTCGGTTAAATGGCAACTGCCATTTATGGCGTCCCGACAAGGCGAAGTATTACAGTGGGGGGATAAGATAAGACGGCAAAGGATGGCTAAGACGAGAATGGCCTGGCGAATTAATAAATTCATCTAATTCCCGTCTCAATGCCGGACGGCAGGGCAGTGATTTTACAAATGCGCGGACTAACGACGGGTCAAACACGCCACTTTCATCCGGAATATTTTCTGTAAATGGTAAGGATGCCATGATCGATAAAAAGAAACTGTGCTGATCGATTTTAATTGCGTTTTGCTGGAAACGAACCCGCAATTCAAAATGCACGTAATGCCGTGAGCCTTTCATCCATTTTATCTGGCTGATTTTTATCAGAAAATCCGGATCGAGCAAATACATGACACCGTCTTTTAGAATCAGATTTGCTGGTTTGATGTCGCGGTGAACAATCTGATGGTCGTGCAATGTTTGCAGGGCGACTGCCAATTGGACGTAGTGGGCAGGCGAAAAAACGTATTCTTTGGCGACCATTTGTGAAAGTAAATCTTTGCTCCCCATGTTTTCTGCCAGATACTGATTTTGGTTCATTCTGTACAGAAGAGTTAGTACCGTCAGATTTTTATCTCGAATCAATGTGATGATTTCCCTGTCATTCCCGCCTGCCACAATATCTTCATCGACGCCATCCTTGACAGTCAGAACCACATGTCGATCATCCGAATTGGTAATCGTCTTAAAAGTTCCAGGTGTGGGATGTGCCACCGGAGGCGGAATTTTAACAATCCGGAATCCCAGGGCTTTTTTCTTGTCGGGAAGGCGGTAGCGTATCCATTCGCCATCAGGGTCAGTCATCATAGTCAGTAATGCTAATGGCGATTCTTTTTTGTGAAACAGGCGATGCCAGCGGAAGGTTGACTGAATTCTGTCTGCTGCCTTACAGATTTTTTGCATGACTTCTCTCCTGACTTCGGTGTCCAATACGGCACGTAACAAATATTGATTGTAGGTTGCACCTGTCAGGTGTATGCCTTTCATGTTGACGCCAGTTAAATCAATCTTTGTCAAATCAAAGCCACCCATATAAACCGGAACATGGCCCAAAAGCCGTTGCTTTCTCAGGTATTCAAGTAATACCAATCTGGGATTTGCATGCAGCTTGAGCAGATGCAATGCCATGTTTCTATCCATCGACAAAGCGGTTAAGTCGATGGTGGCTGAATTCACTGGCTCACAGATTACTGCGCCAGTCGGGTCTCCATTGTTTTTGAGAATGGTGGTCAGGTCGGCACAATCAATTGTCTGATTTGCGAAATCAAGTCCTTTGAAGTTAAGGTGCCCATCGTAGATCTTGATGGAATCGCCGGCTTCTTTTAGCCAGGAAAAAAACAGTTTTGTTTTGAGTGTCTGTATGTTGACGCCGTTTAACAGCAACCGGTCATTCGGATTGTCATAATCAATCAGAGCCAGCGCATCCGATTCCTGACTAAGTAAAAAAAATTTATCGCCAAACGTAAAGCTGCATTCGCCTGTCAGTCTGCCATGGTCATCAGTCTGGGCTTCAAACAAACTGGTCACTATTGCCGAACCGTACGCCCTGATGGCCACTTTATCTTCAGCAATCTGTTCGCCGATGCGGGTTTCCATTTCACCGTTGCTGAGCAGATTCAGGAGCCAGTTGCAGAATTGACGAAAGTAACCAGTCTGCGCAGCACACAACTGTGCTCCTTCTGACAATTTCTGGCCATTTAACGCACTTCGAAATGCGCAATGCAGGGTTTGAGGCGAGATGGCGTTGGGCATGAAATGGCTTTCGCTCAAGAAGATTGGCCAATCTTCCTTAAACAATTGAGATTAGTCAATTGTCCATTTTACGGAGTGGTGATGTGGTGCGGGTTACGTTCGGTTCCCTGACACCTGATCAATTTGCAGCAGGATATTTAACCGCGGACTGTAGCCAGCTCTTTTGTAATTTATTGTGTTCCAAAAATTGCCTTCAATTATCTTTGCTATAATCCAACAATTTCCCCCAAGCACGGATAACAAACCAAGATGTGGATAGTTAACATTGCGCTCAAGCGCCCGTATACGTTTATTGTGATGGCGCTGCTGATACTGCTGGCCACACCGCTGGTGTTGTTAAAAATGGCGACCGATATCTTTCCCGAGATCGATATTCCGGTTATCAGCATCATCTGGAACTACAACGGTCTGTCGGCTCAGGAAATGGGGCAGCGCATTACGGCAACCAGTGAACGCAGTCTGACTACCACGGTCAATGATATTGAACATATTGAGTCGCAGTCGCTGGCTGGTATTGCGATCATCAAGGTGTACTTTCAACCCAATGCCAATATCCAAACCGCGATTGCCCAGGTGGTGGCGATCAGCCAGGTGGTCGTCAGGGGGATGCCGCCCGGCGCTACCGCGCCGCTGATCATCAAATATTCGGCTTCCAGCATTCCGGTAATTCAACTGGGCTTGTCCAGCGCCAAAATGACCGAGCAAGCGCTCAGTGATACGGCCCTGAATTTCCTGCGTCCCCAGCTCATTACCGTGCCCGGCGCGGCGATCCCCTATCCTTTTGGCGGAAAAATGCGCGTGGTTTCGGTGGATCTGGATACGCAGGCGCTGTTATCCAAAGGACTCAGTCCCACTGATGTGGTCAATGCCGTCAATGTACAGAATCTGGTTTTGCCGTCCGGGACTGTCAAAATGGGTGACAGTGAATACAATGTCAGCCTGAACGGTTCAACCGACACGGTAGATGAATTGAATCATTTGCCGGTGCTGGCCAAAAATGGCGCAACCACCGAACTGTCGGAAGTGGCACGGGTGCGCGACGGCTTCACGCCGCAAACCAATATCGTGCGTCAGAATGGCGAACGCGGCGTACTGGTTTCCATTCTGAAAAACGGCAATGCGTCGACACTGGAAGTGGTGAGCAAGCTGCGTGCCATTCTGCCGGTTGCGATGCAAAATCTGCCCAAGGAGTTAAACATACGGCCGCTGACCGATCAGTCGCTGTTTGTGAAAGCGGCAATCAACGGGGTCATTCATGAAGCGCTGATTGCAGCCTGTTTGACGGCGGCGATGATTCTGCTGTTTTTGGGGAACTGGCGCAGTACCTGCATTATTGCGGTGTCCATTCCTCTTTCAATACTGTCGTCGATCATTGTTCTGTACTGTATTGGCGAAACCATCAACATCATGACGCTGGGCGGACTGGCGCTGGCGGTCGGGATTCTGGTCGATGATGCCACCGTCACCATAGAAAATATTGAACGGCATATCCATATTCTGGGCTCGGATCTGCACAAGGCGATTCAGGACGGTGCCGGCGAGATTGCGGTTCCGGCCCTGGTCTCGACCCTGTGTATCTGTATCGTGTTTGTGCCGATGTTCTTCCTGACCGGCGTCGCCAAATTTCTGTTTGTGCCGCTGGCCGAGGCAGTGGTGTTTGCCATGCTGGCTTCTTACGTACTGTCGCGTACTCTCGTGCCGACTCTCGTGATGCTGATGATGGATCATGCTCATGCCCCTGCGGCGGGCCAGCCGAGTTTGCTGCAGCGTGTGTACCGTCGTTTTGATGCCAGCTTTGAACGGTTCCGCGGCGGCTATGTGATTGTGTTGTCGAAGCTGCTCACGCACCGCAAATTGTTTGGTTCACTGTTTCTGGGGTTCTGTGTGCTGTCGCTGGGGCTGGTGTTTTTTCTGGGCCGGGATTTTTTCCCCAGCGTTGATGCAGGGCAGATCCGTCTGCATATGCGCGCGCCGACCGGCACGCGCATCGAAGAGACGGCGCGCATCGCAGACCAGGTGGAAAAGGAAATTCGCAAGATCATTCCGGCGTCGGAACTGGAAACAATCCTGGATAATCTGGGACTGCCTTACAGCGGTATCAATCTCTCCTACAGCAACGCCGGAACCATAGGAACCATGGACGGGGAGATCCAGATTTCACTCAAAGAAAACCACAAACCCAGCATGTTCTACACCAATCTGTTGCGCCAGGCCTTGCCGAAGATGTTTCCCGGCGTGGAGTTTTATTTTCAGCCGGCCGATATCGTTACCCAGATTCTGAATTTTGGTTTGCCCGCCGCGATTGATATACAGATTTCCGGTGCTGACATCGCATCCAGTAATCAGTTCGCTGGCAAATTGATGAAGCAAGTCAAACAGATTCCCGGTGCCGTGGATGTACACATCCAGCAAAAACTGGATCTGCCTACGGTTGCGCTGAAGATGGATCGCGATCAGATCAAGCAACTTGGCCTGAATCCGGTCGATGTGGCACAAAACCTGTTGGTGTCGCTGTCGGGCAGTTTCCAGACCGCACCGGCTTTCTGGCTCAATCCGAAAAATGGGGTGGTCTATAACGTGGCCGTGCAGACCCCGCAATATCAGATCAGTGATCTGGACACGCTGCTGCGTACTTCAGTCAAATCGGCAAGCAACCCGAGCGCAGCACCGCAATTGTTGAGCAATCTGGTTCAGGTCAGTCCGGCCACACAAATGGCGGTCGTTTCCCACTACAACATCGCCCCGGTGATTGATCTGTATGTCAGCGTGGAAGGCCGCGATCTCGGTAGTGTGGCCAGCGAGGTGCAAAAGCTGGTCGATCAGACCAGTGCGGAATTGCCGCGCGGGCTGCATATCACGATGCGCGGGCAGGTTGAAACCATGAAGTCATCCTTTATCGGACTCGGTATTGGTTTGCTCATGGCGATCGTCCTTGTGTATCTGCTGATTGTGATTAACTTCCAGTCCTGGGTCGACCCGTTCATTATCATCACGGCTTTGCCTGCGGCGCTGGCCGGTATTGTCTGGATGCTGTTTTTGACCGGCACGCACCTGAGTGTGCCGGCTCTGACCGGCGCCATCATGACCATGGGGGTGGCTACCGCCAACAGTATTTTGATGGTGTCGTTTGCCCGGCAGTGCATGAATGAAGGCAAGCCGCCACTGGCTGCAGCACTGGAAGCCGGTGCCACGCGCATCCGGCCGGTGCTGATGACGGCACTGGCCATGATCATCGGTATGATTCCGATGGCCATCGGCCTGGGAGAAGGTGCCGAGCAAAATGCACCACTCGGTCGTGCCGTCATTGGTGGCCTGCTGTTTGCCACCGTTTCCACCCTGTTTTTTGTTCCGGTCGTGTTTGCTGCCATACACCGCCATTTAGCCCATCGCACGCCGAACAGCACCGGATCTGCACCAGTTTCAGTACAAGGAACCATTTAACATGAAAGAAAATCATCACCCAGGTCTGGACGCAATGACACCCCCCGGTGGTGCGGAGCCGGCCAGTCACGGTACCATCGTAAAGCGCGCCAGATCGGCTGCCATTCTGACTGTTGTTCTGTTGCTGCTCGGGGCAGTGATCGGCACTGTGACCCGGGTGCTGCACAGTCAGAATCTGGCCAGCGCGACAGAACAGAATGCCCACGTTTATGTCGGCACCATCCACGCCGAAGGCGGCGGCAAGGCGGATTCGATCGTTCTGCCCAGTACCCTGCAAGGCATTGTTGAGGCGCCGATCTATGCGCGCAGCAGCGGTTATGTGCTGCGCTGGAAAAAAGATATTGGCCGCAAGGTAGTCAAGGATGAAGTGCTGGCCGAAATTGATACGCCGGAAGTCGATGCCCAACTGGCGCAGGCAGTGGCCACAAGAGCGCAGCAGGCTGCCACGATGGAATTGGCTAAAAGCTCGGCTGAGCGCTGGGAAGAATTGCGCAAGAAAGATGCCGTGACCCAGCAGGATCTGAATGAACGGCGCAGTGCTTATGTGCAGGCCCAGGCCAATCTGGCGGCTGCAGACGCCGAGGTACAGCGCCTGAAGAAAATGGAAGGGTTCAAGACTGTGAAAGCACCATTTACCGGTGTGATCATCCGGCGCGATGTGGAAGTCGGTGATCTGGTGGATGCCGGTAACGGCGGTGCCGGACGCGCTTTGTTCACGTTGGCCAACGTGCATCCGCTGCGGCTGTATGTATACGTGCCACAGTCGTATGCGCAGCGCATCAAGATTGGCGATCCGGTTAGTGTGACGTTGACTGAACATCCGGGCCAACCCCTGCCGGCCAAAATCAAACATATCGCCGGCGCCATGGATGCGGCAACCCGTACGCTGCAGGTTGAAATCAATCTGCCCAATCATGAAGAACAGCTGCTGGCCGGCTCCTATGTGCAGGTAACCCTGTCGGCCAATTCCGATTCAGGCGTGCTTCGGGTGCCTTCCAATGTTTTGCTGTTCCGCCCGGAAGGAACCCGGGTTGCGGTAGTGGACAGTACCAGTCACGTGAAGCTGCATACGGTGGTGGTGGGCCATGATCTGGGTAATTCTGTGGAGATCCTCTCCGGAATCACCGCACAGGATAATCTGGTCGTCAATCCGGCCGATTCGATCAATGACAACGATGTTGTGGTCATTGCAAAAGCCGAATCAACAGGGAAAGCACATTCATGAAACGTTCGGTAATTACCGCAGCAACGCTGTGCGTGATGGGTCTGACCGGTTGTGCCGTGGGGCCGGACTATCAAAGGCCGGTTCAGGCAATGCCCGCCAACTGGCAGACACTGCCTGATTTCAAGCCGGCTCAACCCGGTGACGAAAAGCTTAAGGGCAACTGGTGGGTCATGTTTGGCGACGCCCAACTCAATGAGCTGGCCCAACAGGCGCTGGCGCACAATCAGAATCTGGTGGCAGCGGCTGAACATCTGAAACAGGCACGCCTGCAGGTAACGGTCGTTTCCTCGGCCCAGCTTCCTGCGCTGGATATGTCGGTCAGTGATGCGCGTTATAAAACCTCGGCCAATCGTCCGCTGGCTGTCTACGGTCTGCCAAATACTTCGGTAGTTCAAAATAACCCGCAACTGGGCGTTGCAGTGAGCTACGAAGCCGACCTGTTCGGCCGGGTGCGCCGTCTGGTTGAAGGTTCCAGGGCCGCTGCACAGCAGGCCAGTGCCGATTTTGAAAATACCCGGCTGATCCTGACGGCCGATCTGGCTACCAACTATTTCAGCCTGCGCGAACTGGATCGAGAAATCGCGATTGTCCAAAAAGGTGTCGGTCTGCAGGAGCGCGCACTGGAATTTATCCGTGCACGGCATGAACTGGATTACGCAACCGGTCTGGATCTGGCCCAACAGCAGGCGTTGCTGGAAACCAGTCAGACCCAGCTGAAACTGCTGCAAAATCAGCGCGCCGCATTGCAGAATGCGATTGCCACGCTAGTTGGTGTGGCAGCGCCGGAATTCAGACTTGAGCCCGCTTTGCTGCAGCCGGCAGTACCGGCCATGCCGGTCACCCTGCCTTCAGAAATTCTGCAGCGCCGTCCCGACATCGCTTCGGCCGAACGCGCCATGGCAGTGGCCAATGCCGGCATAGGCGTTGCCAAGGCCGCTTACTATCCTGCGATCATGTTGCAGGCCGGTGGTGGCCGGGACAGCAATCAGTGGTCCAACCTGCTCAGTGCGCCCAGCCTCATGTGGTCATTGGGTGCGAGTATGACTGAACATCTGTTCGATGCCGGTAAAACCACGGCGAATGTCAACATTGCCGAATCGGCCTATGTGGCCACGGTAGCGAATTACCGCCAGAGTGTGCTGGTGGCCATGCAGGAAGTACAGACCGGCATGGACAGTCTGACGCTGTTGGCTGCCGCGTCTGACCGGGCGCAGGCCGCAGCGCAGAGTTCGGCACGCGCGCTCGAGATCGCCGATGCGCGTTATACCGGCGGTCTGGACATCTATCTCAACGTCATCACCGCCCAGCAAACCTTGCTGACCAGTCAGCGTCAGGCTGCACAGATACAGGGCCAGCAACTCGTGAATGCGGTGTTTCTGGTCAAGGCCATGGGGGGCGGGTGGGTAGCTCCGGGCGGGTAGTTCTGGATAGTTTCAACCGTGTAAATGCTGGCAAAAAATAAAGCTTGCATTAATCCATAGCAGGACTAAAATTGTGATTAATCCATAAGTGGACTTAATCATGTTTGCACTTGCCAACCCTGATCCCTCATCCGATCCCAAATTGAACCAGCGTCTGTCGTCAGCAGGATTGCGTGCCTTTTTCAATATCGCTGAACACTGGCAGCTTAAAAATGAGCAGGAAATGATTCTGCTTGGTCAGCCCAGCCGCTCGCTGTACTTCAAGTGGAAAAAAAATCCCGAAACAGCCAGTCTGGGCAAAGATACGCTGGAACGCATCTCCTATGTGCTGGGCATTTACAAGGCACTGCAAATACTGTTACCCGATCCCGATTCTGCCGACCAGTGGGTCTCCAAACCCAATTTCGCGCCTCTGTTTGGCGGGCAAAGCGCGCTGGAGCGCATGTTGTCCGGCAATGTCGGTGATCTGTTTGTGGTACGTCAGTACCTCGATGCCGTCCGCGGCGGCTGGGCCTGAGCATGTTCAATACTGCAGTGGTTGACTGGAAACCTGCGTATCGAATCGTGCCAACCCGTTTTCCCACCATTTATCTGTATGACCGCGTGGCCAGCCAGGAAGATTTTGATTTGCTCAATCAGCTCGAAGCCATGACCAACTCAAGGTTGCGCGATGAAGCTGGCGAACTGGCGCTGGTGCCCAAAGACCAGCGTCTGTTTGGTCCGGGCTGCGGCCCTATCATGGCGGCCTTCACGCACCTGAACCCGGCCGGCAGTCGGTTTTCTGACGGAAGTTATGGCGTGTTCTATGCAGCCAGAGAACGCGCTGCTGCGATTGCCGAAACCCGTTATCACTCCACACTGTTTTTACAGGCCACGCGCGAAGCAGCCATTCATCTGCAGATGCGTTTATATCAGGTCAGGGTGAAGGGGGAAGTGGTGGATCTGCAGGCCTACTGCAAAAAACATCCTGATATTCTGGCACCCGAAAGTTATGCAGCCGCGCAGGTCGCCGGCAATAAAGTGCGGGCTTCGGGCGCCAACGGTCTGATTTATCCCAGCGTGCGCTATTCCGGCGGCAGCTGTGTGGCGGCGTTCCGAACCGGCATACTCAAAGACTGCCGGCACGCGTCCTATCTGGAATATCACTGGGATGGTGAGCAAATCAATTACATTACTGAACAGATCAGCTGATCTGCAAATTTGCAGGGTGCAATATCATTGCACCATTTCGATTGATTCCGGCAACTACAATTACAGCGCTCCCTCCAGCTCCAGCAAAAACTTTTTACGAACCAGTCCGCCGTCGTACCCGGTCAGTGCCCCGGTACTGCCCAACACCCGATGGCACGGTACCACAATCGAAATCGGATTTCTTCCGATGGCGCCACCCACTGCGCGCACTGCACGCGGTCTGGCAATCAGTTCGGCATGTCTGCCGTAGCTGCTGGTGCTGCCAAACCCGATATTGAGCAATTCCTTCCAGACCGACTGCTGAAACTCAGTGCCGCTGACCTGTAGATCGAGCGGCAGCTCGAAGCGCTTGCGCCGGCCTGAAAAATATTCATCCAGCTGTTGCGCTGCCAGCTCCAGCTGCGGATGTTGCGCAACTTTCTGCCAGTCAGCGCTGCCTTTGAAGTTGCGCTGATCATGAAAATAAATGCCGCAGATTCCGCTGGCGCTACTGACCAGCGTCAAGGTCCCGAGCGGAGACGGATGTTCCAGGTAAACCAGTTCTTGATGTTTCATTGTTCGTTCTCTCAGTGATGACTTAACGATTGCCACAGCAGCAGCGCAGCATAGCCGCGCCAGGGTGATAAGTGGCCGGTGCGTTTTAACAGTTCGGTTTCGCTCATGCGCTGGGTGGCGTATTCTGGCGTGGCCGCTTTTTGCAAACCCAGATCGCCGGCCGGAAAGGCATCCGGAAAGCGCAATGCGCGTAACGCGATATATTGCGCGGTCCATTCGCCGATGCCACGCACCGTCTTCAGGTGCGACACGGCTTGCTCCAGAGTCGTGCCGGGGCTCAGCTGCAGTCCGCCCTGGGCCGCAAACTGGGCAACGGCAATCAGTGTTGCTGCGCGGGTTTTTGGTACGCCGATCTGTGCCATCTGTTCCACGCTGACCTGTGCAAGCAGTGCCGGTTCCGGAAAATGATGGGTAACGCCGGCAAAGGGTGTGCTGGTTGGTGTGCCAAACTGTTTTACCAGCCGTGCAGCCAGCGTGCTGGCGCCTGCCACGCTGATCTGCTGGCCGAGCACGGCGCGCACGGTCAGTTCAAAATGACTGAAGGTGCCTGGCACGCGCAAACCCGGGGTCTTGCTGATCTGAGATGCCAGCAAGGCATCGCTGCGCAGGTGCTCTTCGATGATGGCCGGGTTGGCGTCCAGATCAAATTGCTGGCGGATTTTATCCAGCAGCGTCATCAGGACCGGGGTAAACTGGCTGCCGAGCTGGATTTCGAGCTGTTGATCACGTTCCAGATGCGACACTTTCAGCCAGCCTTCCAGTAGCTGCCCGTCATGCAGGAACCGCACGCTGCGTATATAAGAGCGTTGCGCACCGGTCTGCTGGATCGCTTCCACGCCGGCGATGGCGCGGCCACTCAGATAATCCAGCATGGTGTCCCAGGCAAACGGGGCCCGGTACGCAAGGCGCAGGGTAATCAGATTTGCCGATGCTGGGCGGGCGCGCCGCAGCGTGCCGGGCGCCATGCCGTAGCGACTTGAAAACAACGCGTTAAAGCGGCGCACACTGCCAAAGCCGGATGCATAGGCGACTTCGGTCATGTTCAATCCGGTTTCCTGCAACAGTTTTTTTGCAAACAGCAATCGTGTGGTCTGGGCCAGTTCGATGGGTGCCACCCCAAAATGCTGCTGCATCAGTCTTTGCAGCTGGCGCGCTGACAGGCCGACCTGCTGCGCCAGGTCCTGCATGGTCGCACTGCCGTTCAGGGCGCCGGCCGCAATGCGCTGCCAGATTGCATATGCCAGATTCTGCTGCAAGGCGTACGGCGCCAGTTCGGGGCGGCAGCGCAGGCAGGGCCGAAATCCTGCTGCTTCTGCGGCGCTGGCGTTGCGATAAAAAGTGCAGGAAGCAGCGCGCGGGGTTTTGACCCGGCATACCGGCCGGCAGTAAATGCCGGTGGTGGCAACCCCAACAAAAAAGTCGCCGTCAAAACGGCTGTCTTTGGCGCACAGCGCGCGATAACAGCTGGCGTGGTCGAGCAGGGAGGGAGTTGAATTTTGCATGGGCCATTAAAGCGCACCTCGACGGTGGATGTCTAGCCATTTTCGGACATGACAATATCCTGAGCGACCCAAGTTCATTTTTATTATTTCAAACCGGCAGTTTGGTATGGAGTACCTCTACTAAAAATATTCAGCAAAATTGTTGCAAAAACAAAGCATTTTTTTGGATAGCTACTATGATGGTTAAAAGCAGCGGCAAATACGGGACTGTGCCAGTTCATCCGTTCGATAAGAATTCGTTGGCAATTTGCAAAAAACACAGTGGCCCGGAACCCTAACATGTTAATAAAACACCATGAAAGTTCACCCTAAAATTAACCCGATACTTCTTGAAACCAGGTCAAAACATGACCAAGCAGCCCACGCCGATTTTATGCCTGCCACTGAACTCAATTTCGCCAATCATTTTTTGATCGCCATGCCATCGATGCAGGACCCGATGTTCGGCGGCTCGGTGGTGTACCTGTGCGAACACAACGACCGTGGTGCAATGGGGGTTATTATCAACAAACCCACTGATATGAATATCGAAACGCTGCTTGATCGTATCGATATCAAGCTCGATCTGACTCCCGAGCTGAATCAGGACACCAAAAAGCTGGTGATGTTCGGCGGACCGGTGCAGGATGACCGTGGTTTCGTGCTGCATGCGCCCGTTGCCGAATTTACCTCAACACTGAAAATCAGCGATCAGGTCGCCTTTACCACTTCGCGCGACGTGCTCGAAGCAGTCGCCAAAGGACGCGGCCCCAAAAATATACTGGTCAGTGTCGGTTACGCCGGCTGGGGCGCCGGTCAGCTCGAAGATGAAATCATCAGTAACGGCTGGCTGACGGTACCTGCCAATCCGGCTATCCTGTTTGATTTGCCGATCGAACAACGTCTGACGGCGGCAATGAAGCTGCTCGGCTTTGATCCGCTGATGTTGTCAGGTCAGGCTGGTCACGCCTGACATAACCCCGTATACTGGGCACCTCTTTCAGATAATCCTGGTTGACTGTGCCCGACTTAAAATCTGCTGACACCATTTTTGGTAGCCCTCCGAACGCCAGCCTGCTCGCGTTCGACTTTGGACTGAAACGTCTGGGTGTGGCGGTCGGCAATACCTTTTTGAAGCAGGCCCAGCCCTTAACGGTCATCAGCGCCCAATCCCACGACACCAAATTTGCTGCCATCGCCGCGTTGCTCAAAGAATGGCAGGTCAGCCATTGCGTGGTCGGCCTGCCCAGCTATCCGGACGGAACCGAACACGCCATGAGCGCACGCTGCCGGCGTTTCGCACACCAGCTCGAAGGTCGCTTCGGCGTAACGACAAGTCTGGTCGATGAGCGTTATACTTCGGCGGTGCAAAACACCAGGCGCGGAGAATCTGATGACAGCCAGGCGGCCGCCCTGATCCTGCAACAATACTTTGATGAGCTTTCATGAAACCCATACAACAATTTGATGCCGAGGCACTGTATCTGGAACTGGCCCGGCAGGTCGGTGCGGCCGCAGCCAAACTCGACAATGTCGTCATCGTCGGCATTTATTCAGGCGGTGCATGGCTGGCAGAACGTCTGGCCAAAGACTGCAAAATAAAGCAGCAGCCCGGCTACATCGACGTATCGTTCTATCGTGACGACTATGCCAGCAAGGGTCTGCATGCCGAAGTCAAAGCCACCCAGATCCCGTTCAGTGTTGATGACGCCACGATCATACTGGTTGACGATGTGCTGTACACCGGCCGCACCACGCGCGCTGCCATCAATGAACTGTTTGACTATGGACGTCCTGCCAGAATTCTGCTGGCGTGTCTGGTGGACCGCGCCGGTCGCGAACTGCCGTTTGCTGCCGACTTTGTCGCTCAATCGCTGGTTTTGCCGGAACATCTCTCTCTCGAACTCACGCGCAGTGCCGATGCAGAATCCGGCCTGGTGCTGACTCTGGTCGATAAAGAAAAAAGCAAAGACCAACAAGAAACACCGCCAACCAACTCACGCTGACCACTATGCCTAATCCACAATTAAATGAACACGGTGAACTGCAGCATTTAATCACCACAGAAGGTCTGCCCAAATCCATCATCAATCACATTCTCGATACCGCCGAATCCTTTGTGTCGGTCGGTAACCGCGAAGTCAAAAAAGTCCCGCTGATGCGCGGAAAAAGTGTATTCAACCTGTTTTTTGAAAATTCAACCCGCACCAGAACCACGTTCGAGATCGCCAGCAAGCGTCTGTCGGCCGACGTCATCAATCTCAACATCGCTGCGTCGAGCACCAGCAAGGGCGAAACCCTGCTCGACACCATCGACAATCTGGCCGCCATGCATGCCGACATGTTTGTGGTACGGCACGCCCAGTCCGGCGTGCCGTATTTGATTGCCAGACATCTGCACGACACAAAACAGAATCATGTCCATGTGGTCAACGCCGGTGACGGTCGTCATGCGCACCCGACTCAGGGACTGCTGGACATGTACACCATTCGTCATTACAAAAAAGATTTCACTCAGTTGCGCGTGGCCATCGTCGGCGACATCCTGCACAGCCGGGTGGCGCGTTCCGACATTCATGCGCTCACTACGCTGGGCGTGCCCGAAGTGCGCGCCATCGGTCCGAAGACCCTGCTGCCGGGCGGGCTCGATCAGATGGGCGTGCGGGTCTTCAATAACATCGATGAAGGTCTCAAAGATGTCGATGTCATCATTACGCTGCGACTGCAGAATGAACGCATGAGCGGTGCACTGCTGCCGTCGGCACAGGAATTTTTCAAGAGCTACGGTCTGACTCCGGAGCGTCTGGCACTGGCCAAACCGGATGCCATCGTCATGCATCCCGGTCCGATGAACCGCGGTGTGGAAATCGATTCGGCGGTAGCGGATGGTCCGCAGGCCGTGATCCTGCCACAGGTCACATTCGGTATCGCCGTGCGCATGGCGGTAATGAGTATATTGGCGGGTAATTAACAGCGATTAAAAAGTGCAGGCCTAAGGGAAACAAGCAACATGAAAATACATATAAAAAATGGTCACCTGATTGACCCGGCAAATGACATTGATGCGCAGCGCGATCTGTATATCAATGGCGGGAAAATAGTCGCGGTCGGTGCAGCACCGGCCAGTTTCAAAGCGGATAGAGCCATTGATGCCAGCGGCATGACGGTCATTCCGGGCCTGGTTGATCTGTGCGCGCGTCTGCGCGACCCCGGTTACGAATACAAGGCGACACTGGAATCTGAATTGCGCGCGGCAGTGCACGGCGGCGTCACCAGTCTGGTGTGTCCGCCTGATACCGATCCGGTACTGGATGAATCCGGACTGGTGGGCATGCTCAAACAGCGTGCCAAAGCCCAGAATCTGGCGCAGGTCTATCCGCTCGGTGCGTTGACGCTCAATCTGGACGGCTCGCAACTGACCGAGATGGCTGCCCTGACCGAGGCCGGCTGCATCGGATTTTCTCAGGCCGAGCATCTGATTACCGATACCAACGTCACCCTGCGCGCCATGCAGTATGCCAAAACCTTTGGCTATACCGTCTGGTTACGCCCGCAGGACGCGCATATCGGCGTGGGCGGTGTGGCGCACAGTGGTGCCTTTGCTTCGCGCATGGGGCTGTCCGGCGTGCCGGTCATGGCCGAAACCATTGCCTTACATACCCTGTTCGAACTGCAGCGCGCCACTGGTGCCCGATTGCACCTGTGCCGGATTTCGTCAGCTGCGGGTGTGGAACTGATCCGCCAGGCCAAACGTGAAGGTCTGGATGTTAGCTGCGATGTCGGCGTACACCACCTGCATTTGACTGATACCGATATCGGCTATTTCGATGCCAATGCCAGACTGTCGCCACCATTGCGTTCCGAACGCGATCGCGACGCCCTGCGCATGGCGGTGTTCGACGGGACCATCGATGCCATCTGTTCCGACCATACTCCGGTCGATGACGATGAAAAATTACTGCCGTTCGCTGAAGCGACTCCCGGCGCTACCGGGCTGGAACTGCTGCTTTCGCTCTCGCTCAAGTGGGCTGCCGAATGTCATATTAATCCGGCCATTGCGCTGGCTAAAATCACCAGTGATCCGGCCCGCGTGGCCGGTCTGCCGGTCGGCAGGCTGTCTGTGGGCAGCAGTGCCGATATCTGTATTTTCAATCCGTCGGCAGAATGGAAAGTCGATGCCACCACACTGACCAGTCAGGGCAAGCACACGCCATTTACCGGCTATTTTCTGCCGGCGCGGGTGCAGCACACGATCGTCGCCGGGGACATCGTATTCAGTCGTGGATAAAGCCTGGCTATGATTAAGAAAATGAAGTACTACCTGCAGTTCAGTCGCGTGATGCTGCATGTGATGGTCGGGCTAAGTCTGTGTCTGGTGGTATTCCCCTGGCTTGGTCCTGAATCGAAAAAATGCCGGATTCAGCTCTGGTCGCAGCAACTGCTGAGCCTGTTCGGGGTACGGGTAAAAATGAATCTGACCAACATGCCAAGTGGGACGGTGGTGGTGGCCAATCATATCTCGTGGCTGGATATTTTTGTCATCAACAGTCTGACGCCGTGTCGCTTTGTCGCCAAATCGGATATCCGTTCCTGGCCGCTGCTGGGCTGGATGGCCGAACAGGCCGGTACCATTTATATTTCGCGCGGCTCCAAAGCCGATGTGAAACGGATCTATCAATATCTGATTGATCAGATACAGGCTGGTGAACGGGTGGCGTTTTTCCCGGAAGGTACCACTGCCAAACAGGGCCAGGTGCTGCCGTTTCACGCCAATCTGTTTGAAGCAGCCATTCATGCCAAGGTGCCGGTCCAGCCGTTTGCCCTGCGTTACGTGGATGGCGCCGGGGTACTGCATGAAGCCGTCGAGTTTATCGGTGACATGACGTTTGCTGCGAGTATGGTCAATATTTTGATGGCCGATGAAATTATCGTCGAGCTGCAGGGATTGGATTTCATCGCGTCCGACGGCGCGCACCGGCGTGAACTGGCGGCTTTGTCGCGCAAGGCGGTAGCGCTGGCCCTGCAGGTGGACGTTGACAATGCGATTGACAGTGCCCTGGAAGGATAGCAATATCGGTCTTTCATAATTATTCCATGGAGACTTCGATGACCCCAACCTTGACCTTAGTAATTTATATGGCAGTTTTGACCTGGCTGACTTATATGGGTGGCAGCCTGATCCGGATCAAGGCCTGGACCTGGCAGGGCATATTGTTCGGCGTGGGTAATCGTGACAATTTGCCTGCAGTCACGCCGCTGGCCGGGCGTGCCGACCGCACCGCCCGCAATACGCTGGAAAATTTTGTATTGTTTGCCGCCATCGCGCTGGTGGCGCACGTGGCTGGTGTCACTGATCCGCTGGTAGCGCAGGGCGCGACATTGTTCTTCTGGTCCCGGGTGGCTTACGTTGCAGTTTATTACGCAGGTATTGCCTGGGTTCGTACCGGTGTCTGGCTGGCCGGTATTGTTGGTCTGGTTATGATGATCATGCCGTTGTTGAAGTGACGTGGTGCTGTGAATTGTGTCTTTTGTTTGTGGTGAATCTGGTGACCGAAGATCTGTTTGAAGCCATGAATATATCGGCTGCAGATTTCCCACCCGACCAGAGTGAAATGGATGCCGCGCAAGTGGAACCGGCACCTTCGACGCGCATCAGGGTCCCGCGTGTTGCCAAGGCACAGGTCAGTCTTGAGTGCACCTTATTCAGTACCCAGACATTGGGTAAAAATACGCTGATCATTGGTGAAGTGGTGATGTTCCATGTGGCCGACCAGTTGCTCGGTGAACGTTTTCATGTCAATAATTTTGCACCGATAGGACGTCTCGGTTCACCTTCGGTATATTGCCGTACCACGGACCGGTTTGAGGTTCGGCGCATCGGTTTCGCCGATTGGCTCAATCAGCCACGGTAGCAGGTTTGCTGATTTTTGATTTTTGAATTACTGTGCTTTAAAGTGATCGCGCAGATTTGTTACTTTTTAATTGAGGTTACGCCATGACTGATTCCCCGACCTACACGCCCCCAAAAATATGGGCGCCCACCAGCGAAAACGGCGGGCGCTTTGCAAAAATCAACCGACCCACGGCCGGTCCGACCCATACCAAGGAACTCCCGGTCGGGCGCCATCCGCTGCAACTGTATTCGCTGGGTACCCCGAACGGTGTCAAGGTCACGGTATTGCTGGAAGAGCTGCTGGCAGCCGGGCACACAGGTGCCGAATATGACGCCTGGCTGATCAACATCAACGAAGGCGACCAGTTCGGCAGCGGTTTCGTTGCCATCAATCCAAACTCGAAAATTCCCGCCTTGCTGGACCGCAGCGGTACAACGCCGGTGCGCGTGTTTGAGTCGGGCGCGATCATGATGTATCTGGCTGAGAAATTTGGTGCATTCCTGCCTTCAGGTGGCGCACGGCGTGCCGAATGTCTGTCGTGGCTGTTCTGGCAAATGGGCAGCGCGCCTTTTCTGGGCGGTGGCTTTGGTCATTTCTACGCGTATGCCCCTGTGAAAATCGAATACGCCATTGACCGTTACGCCATGGAAGTAAAGCGGCAGCTGGACGTGCTGGACCAACGGCTGGCCGAAAATCAATATGTCGCCGGTGACGAATATACCATCGCTGATATGGCGATCTGGCCGTGGTACGGCACCATGGTCAAAGGACAGTTGTATGACGCAGGAGAATTTCTGCAGGCTCAGGAATATACCAACGTCGTGCGCTGGACCAACGAGATCGCGCAGCGCACTGCAGTAAAACGCGGTCGCATGGTCAATCGGGCCTTCGGTGATCCGGCCAGTCAGCTGCATGAGCGTCACGACGCAAGTGATTTCGATACGAAGACCCAGGATAAACTGGCTCCGCCGCTCTGATTCACCAGGAGATTTTTATGATGACATTCTACGACTGCAGCACCGCACCGAGCCCGCGCCGCGCGCGTATTCTGCTTGCCGAAAAGGGCGTCGTGCATGAGACGGTTCAGGTGGATCTTAAAAATGGCGAGCAACTCAGTCAGGCTTACCGGCTCATCAATCCACTGTGCACGGTGCCGGCATTGCGCACCGACAGCGGTCTGATCCTGACTGACAACGCAGCAATAACGGCGTACCTGGAAGCCAGTTATCCCGAGCCTGCATTGCTGGGCATTACGCCGGAACAAAAAGCCGAGATTGCGAGCTGGAACTGGCGCATTGAATTCGAAGGATTGCTGGCCATTGCAGAGGCCCTGCGCAACAGTTCGCCCGCCATGAAGCAGCGCGCGCTGCCCGGACCGGTGAACTACCCGCAGATTCCGGAACTGGCCGAACGCGGTCTGGAACGGGTGCGGCAGTTTTTCATCACCCTCAACGATCGTCTGGCAGACCGGGACTTCATTGCAGCAAACAGCTACAGCATTGCCGACATCACGGCCGTGGTTGCGGTTGATTTCGCCCGTGTGGTGAAAATCAAACCGGATGAGCAGTACCCTAATTTGCAGCGCTGGCGCGCGGCAATGGCACAGCGCCCGGCAATGTCACTTTAAAATTAATCGATCAATACCATGATCAACATTGTCATCGACGACCTGACAGGTCCTGAAATTCATGCATTGCTCGAAGAGCATTTGCAGAATATGCATGCCCTGTCGCCAGCGGAAAGTGTGCACGCGCTCGACCTTGAACAACTCCGAAATCCGGACATTACGTTCTGGACCATTTGGGATGGCCCACTGTTGCTGGGATGCGGCGCACTCAAAGAACTCAACAGCAAGCACGGTGAAGTCAAGTCGATGCGCACTTCGGCCGCACACCGGGGCAAGGGTGCAGGTCGTGCCATTCTGTCGCATATTATCGATGTTGCCCGATCGCGCTCCTATGAGCGCTTAAGTCTTGAAACCGGCACACACGACGCTTTTATCCCGGCGCACACGCTGTATAAAAGCGCTGGTTTTGACTATTGCAGTCCGTTTGGTCCGTACCGCGAAGATCATAACAGCGTATTCATGACCAAACTGTTGAGCAAGTTACTTCTGAACTGATCTCAGGGGATTCTGCAGGTTGGGTCGTTCGGACAGATAGTCAGGCTGCCATTTTCGAAAAAGTTGCCGAGATTTTTATTGTAATTGACGTACGGCGTCGGGCCTTGATTGTAAAACAGGGGAGTGCTGTTCATGCTGTAAAATATTACGTTGTCGTCCGGTTGTCCGTGTGCACTGTTTGCATAGTTCCAGTTGCCGGTGTAGTTCCAGATCACACTCACCTTGCCGTTGACTATTCGGTCTCCAACTGAGCTGTCAGCGCAGTAGGCGATTTTGACAGATTGCCCCGGATTGGCTGGAACGATATAGGTCTTTTCATCGTGGTAATCTCCCGTGCCGTTATCTATCCAGACCCCATCGCTTAAATATTTGACGGCAGCCGCGTTTGCACTTCCTTGGCCATCCCGGTACGAGCTTGTTTTGAATACGACATTCCACGCGTACTGGGAATTGTTGTAGATGGCGGTGCCATAACCCATCAACGTCAGGTTGCCGCAGGGGCCTTGCGCTTCCGGAAAATTGTCTGCCCAGGCATGTGGCGAGAGCAATGCCAGCACCGGCAGCACCATTAGTGCCAGCAATTTTTTTATTGAGGCCAGTGTTTGGTTAATCATGATTTTGGTCCCTCTCACAGAATAATTTTGAAGAGGTTAATGTAACGATGGTTCGTCAATAAAATAATAGGTATTTTTACCGTGTCTGTGGCTGAACACAACACGCCAGGATGGCGGGCAGGCCGAGTAAAACAGGCTTCCTTAGGTTCGAAAGCGCACAGAGCCTCACCGATTATTTACATAGACTGACGCTGGTGCGCCTTGCGCCACCGTTTTTATTTAAAGAGGACCATCATGACTATCAAATCCGCACGTTCCGTATCCGGATGAACAGACCTTGTCCGTTACTGTTCTGCTGCGGTTTGAACAACACTAAAGTTTGATGTGTGCAGCAACACAATGATAATATGACCGCTTGTCCGTTACGGTGGCCTGATGACTTATCCGAAAGGTCCGTCAATTAATCGAATGATGCTCCCAAAGTGCGAATCAGATTATTCGTAATATTTGGTTGTCCATTGCTCGCCATGACCTGCGCTGGCGCGGCTCTGACGCCCAATCAGGTGATCAAAGTCTGCGGGCAGAATGCCGAGTATCGGCTGTGTGCCGTGAATGGCTACAACTACGCCGTGTTTGGACTGAATAATTCTGAAATTGATCTGGGATCGCAAGGAGTCATATATTGAAAAGCACTGTTCGACCGAATCTGTTCGCCCTGATCTGTCTGCTGATCGGTCATGCCGTTGCGTTTGCACAAACCGATGCCGGTGCTCGACTGGAAGAAATCACTGCGCGCGGCGTTTTGCGTGTCGGCACCACCGGAGACTACCAACCCTTCAGCTTCAGGATCGGCAAGGGCAATGACTTTGCAGGTCTTGACATTGAACTGGCCGAAGGTCTGGCGCGTGAGCTGGGTGTCAAGTTGCAGATTGTGCCCACCAGCTGGCCGACACTGATGAAAGACTTTGGCGAGGACAAATTTGATATCGCGCTCGGTGGTGTGTCGGTCACGCCGGAGCGGCACAAGCAGGGACTGTTTTCGATTACCTATCTGCGCGATGGCAAGACACCGATTACGCGCTGTGAAAATCAGGCGCGTTTTCAGACCATAGCGCAGATTGATCAGCCCGGTGTGCGTCTCATCGTCAATCCGGGTGGCACCAATGAAAAATTTGCCAGAGCTCAGGCGCCCCACGCGCAGCTCACGGTGTTCCCGGACAATGTGAAAATTTTCGATCAGGTCGTTAATGGACAGGCCGATCTGATGATTACCGATGCCATCGAAGCACGCCTGCAGCAGCATCTGCATGGGCAACTGTGTGCAGTGCACCCGGATGCGCCTTTCAATGTTTCTGAAAAAGCCATCCTGCTCAGACGCGACCTGGCGATGAAGGCATTTGTCGATCAATGGCTGCGAGAGTCCATGAGCAGCGGAACCATGCACAAGACCATCGAGCGCTGGCTGGAATTCCCCTGGGGACTTGAGCCACTGCGCCAGGCCATCGATGAGCGCCTGCTGCTGGCGCCGGCGGTGGCGCGCGCCAAATGGAATGCCGGCACACCAATTGAAGATCTGCAACGCGAAGCGCTGGTGATTCAAGGTGCAGTGAAGCAGGGCAGTGAGTTGGGCCTGTCAGCGGACTGGATTGAGGAAGTATTTCGCGCCCAGATCGACGCTTCGAAAACCGTGCAGCGCGAACTGTTTGCCAGATGGACCGCACAACACGCTGGAAAATTTGATGACGCGCCCGATCTGGCAAGGACCATACGTCCTGAACTCGACCGGCTCACGGCGCAGCTGTTGCAGGCAATGGCCAGCAATCAGACCGTGCTGAAAGATCCGGTGCGCCAGGCCGATGTGAGGCGCGCCATGGGGTCACCGGACCCGGAACTACTGAGCACGGCTGCTTCTGTGCAGGCGCTGGCGCCATTTGCAGTGCAGCATTAAATATAGCTATCTGACCGAGTTGCGCAGGGATAGAATTCATAAACCGATTGACTAAATCAAGTATGGTTGAATGAATAATTCGTCAGGTAAATTATGCAGGGCACTGATTGTGCTCATCTGGATCATGTACGCAATACATCCGACGCCAGCGTGTGCGCAGGAACTGGTTACCGAAGATAGCCCGCCGATGAATATGACGCAGGACGGTAAAGTTGTCGGCATCTCGACGGATAAACTTCTGGAAGCATTCCGGCGTATCGGCCGGCACCCCCATATTCAGTTAATACCCTGGTCCAGAGCCTATCAGCTGACTCTGGATAATCCGGATTACTGCGCCTATTCGACTGCCCGTACAGCCGAACGCGAAACGCTGTTCAAATGGGTCGGGCCGCTGGCGAGCGACCGATGGATTCTGTATACCCAGGCCGATAATCACGACAAAGTGGCAAAAATTGAAGATGTAAAAAATGAATTGATCGGAGCACAGGGCAAAGGCGCACTCGCTATGTGGCTGTCCGCGCGTGGTTACAGAATCGATCCGACACCCTACGACAATCTGAATCCGGCCAAATTGCTCAAAGGGCGCTTTAAATACTGGGTCTCGACCGAAGCGCACAGCAGGCTCATATTGGCCCAGCAGGAATTGTCAGATCAGGTTGTCCCGGTTATGACCTTTGGTGGTTCGGATCTGTATCTGGCCTGCAATCTGGCGATGAGTAATGAAGTTGTCCATCTGTTAAACCACATCTTGCAGCAGATGAAGCAGGACGGCAGCAGCGCGGTCATTGAAAAAAAATATACCCATTGAAGGTGCACACGCCTATTGCAGACTGTTGAGCAGCTCGGCCAGTCGAACTCCGGCCAGCAGAATCTGCTGCTGCGCAACCGGTGCATACTTTTGCAGATAGGCTGACGTTACTTTGTGGGGTGGATAAAAACCCGGGCTGTTCACGATGGCACAGGACTGTTCGGCCCACTTTGCCGGTCCGCCATCGAGCGTTATTTCCTGCAGTTCGCTGACGTACCCTGACAAAATACTGTGCGCCAGCTGTTCGGAATTCAGATGGAATTGTTCCACCATGTTGAAATCCCACAGCGCATGCAGATTGGTCGCTTCAGTCAGGTACTGAATCTGATAGCGGTTGCCACCTTTATCGTAGCCAGAGCCGGCGTGCAGCGGTTGATGGATGTCGCCCATCAGGTGCACCAGAAATTTGAGTGCCAGCAGTTTTTCGACGTCAGACGCACTGGAATGCAACGTGGCATTAAAACTGTCTATTTTGGCGATGACACATTCTCCGTCAGGGCAGTCGCGCGCGGGCTGGTAATGACAGTTGCGGCGCGGGAAATTGACATAATGCCAGCGCGTGTTTTCGCCGCTGCGATGCTCATCGGCCCAGCTGGTGATATTGATCAGCGTGCTGCCAGGTTCTTGCGCCAGCAGGCGCTCCATGATCTGTTTTGCCTGCGGCGTCAATCTGGATTGGGCGATCCACGCGACCGTCTGATGCGCTGTCGCATCCCAGGCCAGGGCCGGCAGCGGAGCCAGCAACGCAAACTCCAGTGTAAGGCACAACGACGCAAGAAATTTCACGATGTGCTGCCTCCGACTTAAAACGAATTTTTCCATAACCTGACTGCAGTGAACACACTGACTTCATCCGCTGCCCCGTCCAGTTTGTGGTGGTCCTGCAAAGTGTGAATTATATCGGGTGAATCAGAGCGCAAAAACGGATTGGTTGCCAATTCGGTGGCAAGCAGACTGGGAACGGTGGCGATACCTTTGGCGCGCTGTGCACTGACTTCCTGAAACCGGCGTTGCAATTCCGTGTTGTGCGGTTCAACTGCGACGGCAAAGCGCAAATTGGACAGGGTATATTCATGCGCACAGTAAATTCGGGTGTCGCCCGGTAATGCAGCAATTTTTTTCAGAGAAGTCAGCATCTGGGTCGGTGTGCCTTCAAACAGCCGCCCGCATCCGCCGGCAAACAGGGTATCTCCGCAAAACAAACTGGACAGGGTCGCACAGTAATAGGCGATGTGGCCGCTGGTGTGGCCAGGCACAGTCATGACCTGGAATTGCAGATCCAGCTCCGGAATAACTACGGTGTCGTTGTCTTTACAGTCACGCGAAACAGTGGGGATGCGATCCAGGTCTGCCTGGGGACCGTAGACCGGAATGTCGGCGCCGGCATTTTCCAGTAATTCGGCTACGCCGCCGATGTGGTCGGCATGGTGGTGGGTGATGAGTACCGCGCACAATCTCAGATTATGCTGATTTAAATATGCCTGAACTGGCGCGGCAGCACCGGGATCAACGATAATGGCGTTTTGACTGTTGTGGATCAACCAGAGATAATTGTCATCAAAGGCGGGAATTGGCTGAATTTGAACTGTTGTCATGATATGAGCACAAAAAGCGCTATGCCAGAAAATAATAAGCAAAACTGTAACATAGACCTGGACGGCTGGCTCAAACAGCCCTCCGGTATTTATGTGCACGCCTGGGAACAGGCGGTGCTGGACCGGTTGACTGCGGATATTTTCGGCTATAACGCCGTGCAGATCGGGCTGCCGCAGTTTGACCTGCTGGCTGCCTCACGCATGCCCAATAAATGGATTACCAATAACGTGGCGCGTTCGGGCGCGAAGTATCCAGTTGCCATGCTGCACGATTTTGAAGATCTGCCGTTTGAATCGCAAAGTCTGGATCTGGTGGTGCTGCCCCATGTGCTGGAATTTGCCGAGGAGCCGCATCAGATTCTGCGCGAAGTCGAACGGGTACTGATTCCTGAAGGCCGTCTGATTGTCTGTGGTTTCAACAAAGCCAGTCTGTGGGGCGCGCGCCAGTTTATGGGAAGATTTGCCGGGCAGTACTTTTTGCCGAAGAACGGTGATTTTATCAGTCACCTGCGTCTCAAAGACTGGTTGAAGCTGCTCAACATGGAAGTCGATCGCAGCCAGTTCGGCTGTTATGTACCGCCCCTGAATAACCAGAAATGGCTGCAGCGCTTTCACTTTATGGAACATGCCGGGCAGCGCTGGTGGCCGGTGTTGGGCGCAGCGTATATTGTGCAGGCAGTCAAACGCGTCAAGGGCATGCATCTGATCGGACCGGCCTGGACAAAGAAAAAAATCCGGGTCACCAATGTCGTGCCGGTCGCCAATCGTCATCATCGAAATTGAACTCAATAACACACTATGGATCACATTCAGATTTACACTGACGGGGCCTGCAAGGGTAATCCCGGGCCGGGCGGCTGGGGCGCACTGCTGGTGGCCGGCACCAATGAAAAAGAACTGTTTGGCGGCGAAGCCAATACCACCAACAATCGCATGGAACTTATGGCCGTGATCCAGGCGCTGTCGGCATTGAAACGTCCCTGTCAGGTGATCATTCATACCGACAGCCAGTATGTCTTGAAGGGCATTACCGAGTGGCTGGCCGGCTGGAAAGCCAAAGGCTGGAAGACTGCGTCAAAAGCGCCGGTTAAAAATGTCGATTTGTGGCAGGCACTGGACGCAGCAACCCTGCAGCACAAGATTGAATGGCGCTGGGTGAGAGGTCATTCCGGTCATGACGGCAATGAGCGCGCCGACATGCTGGCCAATCGTGGCGCGCAACCATTTCAGTAAACCGATGAACGTCCTGATCGATGCGCTTGGAACGGCTCACCAGGTCATCGGCACTGACAAGCCGCGCATTGTCAGCCTGGTTCCGTCAGTAACCGAATTGCTGTGCGATCTGGGCTTGGCCGGCTGTCTGGTCGGACGTACCGGGTTCTGCATCCATCCGCATGAAATCGTTGGGCACATTCCCAAGGTCGGCGGCACCAAGGATGTCAACATTGCGAAAGTCAAAAGTCTTGCGCCGACCCACCTGATAGTCAACATCGATGAAAATGAAAAGCCGTGCGTTGAACAGCTCGGGCAGTTTATTCCGCATGTGATTGTCACCCATCCGCAAAAGCTGGATGACAATTTGGCGCTGTATGCGCTGCTGGGTGGCATTTTTAATGCGGATGCTGCGGCAGACCATCTCATCAGGCAATTCAACGCGGTCAGACAGGCACTGCTGCAACAACCGGCGCGAACGCAGCGTGTGCTGTATTGCATCTGGAAAGACCCGTGGATGACTGTATCCAGTGCCACCTATATTGCCGACATGCTGGCGCAGATCGGCTGGCAGGTGCTGCATGATGGGGCGGTGCGCTATCCGGCGTTTACCTGGTCAGATCAGTTGGTAAGTGAAGCAGAACTGATTCTGCTGTCCAGTGAGCCGTATCGCTTCACCGAACAGCATGTGGATGCGCTGGAACGTCAGTGCGGCAAACCGGTAATGCTGGTAGATGGAGAAATGCTGTCCTGGTATGGCAGTCGTGCGATTGCCGGCATCAAGTATTTGAATACATTGCGATTTGAATTGCCTGCCCGATGAATTTGTCGGGTTCAGCCAATCAGAAACACGGCCGCCGCCGCGACCAGGCAATAGCCGCCAAAGAAGTGCCAGCGATCCTGTTCCAGCCAGCGTGACAGCCAGCGCAGCGCAACCAGTCCGGCCAGAAAACTGAATACCATGCCGAACAGACTGGGCAGTACCAGATGCATGAGCATGTCGCTGTGCGGAATAGCCGCTGCAGCCTGCGCCTTGTAGGCACGCAGCGCTTCCTTGACCACCACGGCCGGCGTGAGCACCACTGCCAGAGTAAAACTGAATTCTTCCGCCTTGCGCCGCGCCACACCGGTCATGAGTCCGGTTGAAATGGTGGCGCCCGAACGTGAGAAGCCGCGAAACGGCAGACATAATCCCTGTACCGCACCGATCAACAGTGCTTTGTCCATCGATAACTGACCGTGTGGCTGTTCTCTGATGCGCGATGAACCGATAATCAGTACACCCGCCGCGGCCAGTGCGCAGGCCATAAGCGTTGCGTTGCCAAACAGATGTTCGATTTCAAATTCGGACGGATTGGCTGCAAACACGTGTTTAATGCCGTACATCAGTCCAAATCCCACCAGACCGGTCAGCACCGTGGCCACGGCCAGAAAGCGTACGTTCAACCTGAATTCACTCATGGAAGAGAAATAGGTGGTTTTCCAGGAGCGCCAGAAATAGACGATGGCAGCAAACATGGTGCCGGTATGCAGCATGACCAGCAGCAAAGTCATTTCAGGTGAAGTCGGGTCCAGACCCATGAATTTTTCGGCCATGATGACATGGGCCGAACTGGAAACCGGCAGCAGTTCGGCTAGACCCTGGATAATGGCAAGAATTAAAATTTGAAATAAATTCATGGCTCAGCTGGTTGGATATTTAAAAAAGATCGTGAAAAAATTATTGTGTCGCGCTGACTGGATCGGCCTTCACCGCAGGTTCGGCGGTGACGGCTTCGGCACCGTGCATCCAGTCAACCAGCGTTCCGGCAAAAAGCCATAACACCAGTGCAAATACTCCCAGTACACAGGCCAGTCCGACAAACACGGTCAGTTCACCGGCCTGTTCGGCATAGGCGCCGATCAGACCGGCCAGTTTGTTGGCCGCGGCATTGATCAGGAACCACACACCCATCATCAGGCTCGAGACCCGCAACGGTGCCAGTTTGGTGACCATCGATAAGCCGACCGGCGAGATGCACAGCTCACCCATGGTGTGAAACAGGTAAGCCAGAATCAGCCAGATCATGTTGGCTTTGCCGTGCGCCTGCTGATCAAAAACGGCGGCAACCATAAATAAAAAACCGACTCCGGTGAGCAACAGACCCAGCACCATTTTAATTGGCGTCGGGATGCTTTTGCCACGCTTGGACAGATTGGCCCACAGCATCGCAAATACCGGCGCCAGCACAATGATGAACAGTGAATTGGTAGACTGAAACCAGCCGGCCGGTATTTCAAAACCGCCCAGCATCCGGTCGGTCTTTTCGGAGGCATACAGATTCATCAGACCGCCAGCCTGCTCAAAAGCGGCCCAGAACAGCATGACGAATACAAATAACATGAAGATGACTTTCAGACGGTCGCGTTCGTCGCTGGTAAACGGCACCTTCGCTCCACCGGATTGCGCGGCCGCGCGCTTTGCCGCCGGTTGACGACCAAGATCGCCAATGTAGCGCTGCGCCAGAAATACCTGAATCAGCGTGCCGATCAGCATGCCGCAGCCAGCAGCGGCATAACCGTAACTCCAGCCAAAGTTGGCGCTTTCGCCCATTGAAGAACAAACCAGCGGTGCCAGGAATGCGCCCAGATTGATGCCCATGTAGAAGATCGAGAATGCGCTGTCGCGTCGTGCATCACCCGGTGCATACAGCTCGCCGACCATGGTGGAGATATTGGCCTTGAATAAGCCGCTGCCGATAATCAGCAGGAACAGGCCGACATAAAACACATGCAGATCCTTGCCCACACCGGCGGCCAGGGCAAACTGGCCGCCAGCCATGACCAGCGCACCAAAAATAACCGCGCGGCGCTGACCCAGATAATTGTCGGCCAGCCATCCGCCTGCCAGCACAAACAGGTAACTCAGACCGGTGTAGGTGCCGTACAGCCCTAACGCATCTTTGCTGGACCAGCCGAATCCGGGATTGGCCGATTCGGTTGCTGCAACCATGGACAGTACCAGAAGCGCGCGCATGCCGTAATAACTGAAGCGCTCCCACATTTCGGTGGCGAACAGCAGAAATAACCCTTTTGGATGACCGAGAAATTCCCCGTTGACTTTATTTGTTAGCATATTTTCTCCGTTTGGCCAGACCTGTAATCCTTTTGGAATCTCTGTCTGCGCTGCTGTTTTGAATTGTGCGCGTACTGTATCATGCTCCAAAGCGCACCACAAAATAAAAAATGCTGCCTTAAGTTGAGATTGGCGCAGTGCCGGATTCGAGCTGTCGTTGGTGTATTAATTAAAATACATTGGAAAATAACGGTGGTGTGATAAAACATAAAATACAGCTGTCAACTGAATAATCTGGACGATCCCTCAATATGAACCAACTTTTTAACCGTCGGCCCCATTTCTTCAATGCGTCGCATCGGATTGTGCGCTGGATAATCTGGAGCGTTGTGACTCTGGCTGTGCTGGCCACCGTTGCCACCCTGGCAGTACCACCCTGGCTGAAGTCCACGCTCGAGAAGCAGGTGCTGGCACAGACCGGCAGGCAATTTACCGTTGACAGCGTCTCGTTCAATCCATTGACGCTCAGAGTCAAATTGTCCGGACTGCAGTTGCTCGAAGCCGATAATAGAACTCCCGCTTTCAAAGCCGCCAGCCTATCCATCAGAATCTCCTTTGCGTCGCTGTTCCGGATCGCACCGGTGATCGGTGCCGTCAGCCTGACCCATCCGGAACTGCATGTGGTGCGCAGCACGCAGGAGGGCAGGGAGGTCACGAATTTCAGCGATATCATCCAGCGCATGCAACAGAAGCCGTCAAGCCCCGAACCGCTGCGCTTCTCGGTTTCGAATATCCAGTTGCAGGACGGCGATCTGGTGCTTGACGACCGAATCGCCGCCAAAACAATTCATATTGAATCACTCAATCTGGGGCTGCCGTTTCTGTCCACCTTCAGTTCTGCCCAGGAGGTATTTGTCGAGCCGGCCCTGTCGGCCCGAGTGAATGGCAGCCTGGTTGAATTGAAAGGGAGCAGCAAACCGTTTTCAGACAGCCAAGATACCAGTGTGGCCATTGATATCGATGGGTTCCATCTGAACGAGCTGACGGCGTTTGCGCCGCGCCTGTTGCCGTTTTCAGTCAAATCAGCCAGTCTGACCACCCGGCTCAAGCTGGCGTTCCATACGCAGGAAAAGCACCAATACATCAGCTTGTCCGGTACGGCTTCGCTCGATGACGTTGATCTGACCGAGCACAACGGGACACCGCTGTATGCATCTCAAAAGATCCAGATTAATATTGCCGATGCGGATCTGTCGGGGCACCGGTTTGCAGTTAACGAGCTGACCGTCACGGACCCGCAGGTATGGGTTGGCCTGGACCAGCAGGGCGTGTTGAACTGGGCTGGGTTGCAGACTGGAGAAAATACGGCGACCAGGGAAAGCAGTAAGCCCGGCGCCGCTGCACCACCGAGCGAACCGGCCCAGTTGGAACTCAAACAACTGAACATCAAAAACGGCACGTTACACTGGAGCGACGCCCACCTGGCCAGCCCGACGCTGGTTCTGGATCTGGCCAACATTGATCTGGATGTGCAGCAGCTGTCCAATCTGCCCAAGGCCAAACCGGCCAAAGTTAATTTTTCTGCAGGAAAAGTTCAGCAACTGCATTTCGAGGGTGAAGTAAGCCCGGCTCTGGCGCAGGTCACTGGTCAGTTCGGCATGGCAGATTTTGCACTGCAGGATTATCAGCCCTATTTCAACCGCTTTCTGGCAGCCGGTGTAAGCGGAAAACTGGGGGTGAAAAGTGCTCTGGATATCAAAGACGGCAACGTAAGCCTGCATGCGCTGTCGGTCAGCCTGGAAGATCTGTCAGTACAGAAGTCCCGGAACGACAGAACCCTGCAGGGCAAAAAAATCACCGTGGACGGCGTGACACTCGACAGTGCAGCCCGACAGGTTTCGATTGATCAGATCACACTTGATCAAGTCCGCGGCAACGTGTTGCGGGATTTGAAAGGTGAAATCAATCTGACGCAACTGATGAAGAAATCCACCACCGCGCCAACTGATGCGTCGTCGGCGCCGGCGGCCACGCCGTGGCAGACCGACATCAAACAGGTGGTGCTGACCGGCAGCAGTGTGGCTTTTGTGGACCGGTCGGTGCAGCCAGCCGTGCAGGTGAATGCCGACGCCGTTGAGCTGAAATTGGAAAATATCTCCAGTAAAATGGACCACCCGGTTAAGGTCGCCCTGCGCGCGGCGTTAAATAGATCTGGTCAATTCAGTCTGAATGGCAATGCCGGGGCCAGGACCGCGCAGTTTGATCTGGAATTGCGCAATTTTTCCGTAGCGAGTCTGCAACCGTATTTCACTCAATTTCTGAATATCCAGATTTCCAGTGGCAACATCAGCAGCAAATCAACGCTGAAATGGAACGCGCCGGCCCAGATCAATTTTCAGGGTGGTGTGCAGGTCGCCAATCTGGCGACTGTCGATAAAGCAAATTCGGCTGATTTTGTCAGATGGAAAATTCTGGATATTTCCGGCCTCAGTGTCGATATGGGCGGCAAACAAAACGCCATCACACTGGGAAAAATCAATCTGGATGATTTTTATGCGCGTGCCATTCTGTCCGAAGCAGGCAAGCTGAATTTACAGGAAGTTATGGTGCAGGCCATCGCGGATGCGAAAACATCGACCGGCCAGTCTAACGTAGTACAGGCGGCCGGCGCTGCTGCGGCTGTCAGCGCACCAGAAGTGAAAAATCCGGCCGTGATCAGCATTGGCGAAATTAATCTGACTAACGGTATGGTGAATTACACCGACAATTTCATCAAACCGCATTATTCGATGCGCATGACCGGCGTGCAGGGCCGTGTCGGCGCCATGCGCTCCGATCTGGCGCAGTCAGCGCCTATCAATCTGAACGGCAAAGTGAATGGCGAAGCGCCGCTGTCGATTTCTGGCAGCCTCAATCCGCTGTTTGCACCGCTGCTGCTCGATATTAAGCTCACTGCCTCCGGTATCGATCTGCCGCGCCTGACCACGTATTCACTGAAGTATGCCGGCTATCCGATAGTCAAAGGCGAACTGTCCATGGATGTTGACTACCATATCAAGGATAACCAGCTGTTGGCCGACAATACGCTGGTAATCGATCAGCTGACTTTTGGTGACAGGGTTGACGGTCCGGATGCCACGCATCTGCCGGTGCCGTTTCTGATTTCTCTGCTGACTGATTCGGAGGGCAAGATCAATCTGAATCTGCCTATTTCTGGCTCTCTTAATGATCCGCAATTTTCAATCGGCGCACTGATTGCGCGGGTCTTTTTGAACATGGTTGAAAAGGTTGTGACCTCGCCCTTCGCCCTGCTGGCCCATTCGTTTGGTCAAACCAGTGGCGCAGACGAGCTGGCGTATATCGAATTTGACCCTGGATCGGCCACGCTGACCCAGGCCAGCAAAGCCAAACTGGACAGTATTGGCGCTGCGCTGCAAAAACGCCCGGCGCTGCAACTCGACATTACCGGGCGAGCCGATATGACGGCCGACGCCGACGGTATGCGACACCGCAGGCTGGAACACCAGATCAGACGCAATATCAATCCGGAAGATCAAAGCGTAGACAGTGTCATCTCGCCGGCTCAACGCGCCGGTGCGATTGAGCAGATTTATTCGGCGGCCAAATTCACCAAGCCGCGCAATCTCATCGGCATTGCCAAGACGTTGCCGCAAGCGGATATGGAACAGCTGATCCTCACCAACTCGGTGGTCAGTGATGACGATATCAGCAATCTGGCGTTACGCCGCGAATCGGTTGTGCATGTCTATTTAACCGACGTTTGCCATGTCGCCGCCGGACGCCTGTACGCGATTGCGCCCCGGCTGACGGGCGAAGGAATTACCGACAAGGGCGCCATTTCGCGCGTCGATCTTGATTTGAAAATGTGAAAGGAAGAAATGCCAGTAATCAGAAAAGCTGAAGTCAGCGATGCGCACAATCTGGCGCAATTGCAGGAACGCACGTTCTGCGACACCTTTGGCGCAGACAATGATCCGGTCGATATGGCGCTGCACTGCCAAAAGAGTTACAGCACCGCGCTGCAAGAACAGGAAATCACCGATCCGCACCTCGTTACCCTGGTCAGTGCAAAGCAGCAGCAATTGCTGGGCTTTGCGCAGATCCGCCGCGGTGCGGCACCGTCCTGTCTGGATGCCGATCAGCCCGCCGAAATTCTGCGCCTGTATGTTGACAAATCGTGGCATGGCAAGGGTCTGGCCCAGCAGCTCATGGAACAGTCACTGGAACACGCCAGAGCGCTGGGCGCCTCGCACATTTGGCTGGGGGTCTGGGAGCGCAATCCGCGTGCGATCAGTTTTTACAAAAAATACGGATTTGTTGAAGTGGGTGAGCATGTGTTCATGGTGGGCAGTGATGCGCAGCGTGATGTGATCATGACGCGCTCGCTCTAAACCCGCCACATTTGTGCAATCCATCACAGCGGTTGCAGAATTTCCCCAAGCAGATCTTTAGTGCCTGCAATTCGCACCAGATGCGGATATTTCAATCCGTCATGGTAATTCATCCGTACCGTCAGATAGCGCTCATTCTTTTTAAACAGCAGCTCGATCGCTTTCGTGCCGGCTTTGGCGGCAGTGATCGCGGCTTTCAGACCGTCGGCCTTGTAACTCACTCCATTTACCGCCATTAAAGTCATGCCGGTGCTGAGTTGCGCATTGAAAGCCGGACTGTCCCAGACCACATTCATCAGATGGGCATCCTTGTTCAGGGTGAAACCGAGAGAATACGAGAAATCGCTTACCTCGCCGGCGTCGTCAGTCAGTTTTTCGTAGTCGGATGGCTGTTCGGTAAACACCAGTTTCCAGCCAGCGCGCGCCAGACCTTCAAGTGGTGCGCCCGGACCGTGGCTGTCCAGTCGCTGGCGCAGAAATGCGGCCCAGTCGTATTTCTGTACCGCATTCAGTGTATCAGCCACGTCGCTGAACTGGTAAGGCAACACCACGTGAGAGCCGTTATTCACGCTCAGGAACTGCTGCGCAAAATCGTTGAGCGAACGTTTTCCGTCCGACAGTTCACGAATCTTGGTATCGACATCGAGCCAGATCAGGGAGCCTTCATCGTAATAATCGACCGCGCGCTGCCAGGTGCCCCAACTGCCGATCTGATGGTAATTCAGGACCGGCTGATTGGTGGTGTCCTGCAGGCTGCGCCAGCTGCGCCCGGAGATCAGATTGAAACTGGCCGCAGTCAGCGCGAAATAATCGATGACGTCATCACGGCTGAGTATGCCTGAGCGTGCGGCCAGAATAAAACCCCAGTATTCGGTCTGACCTTCGTAGACCCAAAGCAGCGAATTTTGCATCGGCACGTTGTAGTTGGGGGTCCATAAATCGGCCGGACGCCGGAACTTGCCGTTCCATGAATGGGTGTACTCGTGCGGCAGCAGATCACGCGCAGGCTGGGATTTGTCCCATTCGGAAAAGTAGTTGGGTTTGACACCATTTTCGCTGGACTGATGATGCTCCAGGCCGATATCAGTGAATTCATCAGACAGGGCCAGCAGAAAATCGTAGTGCCCATAATGTTTCGAGCCGTACAGTTTGTAAGCCTGCTGTACCAGTGACTGGTGCGCTGCGAGCTGCTCCGGTTTGGCTTCCAGATCTTTGTCATTGTCGGCGAACACGTTCAGGTAAACCGGCACTTTGGCACCAGGATCGAGATCGTAGCGTTTGAAGTGACGTCCCGCCATGAGCGGAGAATCGGCCAGTTCGTCCAGCGCCAGTGATTTGAAGGTGATCCGGTTACCATTCTGTTGTTGGGTTTCCAGAGCAGAGGCAAATTTCCAGCCATTGGGTAAAGTGACAGACGGTTGAAACTGGATGTCCCGCGCATAAAAACCGGCCGGATACAACACGACCGTATTCCACTGTATGCCGAGCATTTCTGAGGTGGCAGTAATGCGGCCTTGAGCGTGATCGATGGGAGACAGGAACTGGTAACTGGCTTCAATCTGCGTGGCTCCGGCCGGCACCTGCACATGAAAGGCATACATGTCCAGCGTGTCGCGTTGCCATTCCAGTGGCTGTCCGTTGGCAGTGAGTTTCAGACCGGCCAGCAGCGCGATTGGCCCGGTAGGCGAGTGGTTGCCGGGTATCCATTTTGGATACAGCAGGGTCAGGCGGCCAGGCTGCGCCGGAATCACCTCATGCATGGAAAATATTTTCTGCTCAACATTGGTGATGTTGACGTCGAGCTGCACGGTGCCCGGATAGGGCTGATCCTGCGGTACGGGAACTTCCTGAGCCAGTGCGGTCTGAGTCAGCAGTGCGGCAGATAAAACCAGTTTTAATTTGTTGGCTGTGAAAATGGATGGCAGTTTCATGGATCGCTCTTCTTGTTATGGTTTGGCGGGTTGAGGCTCAGAAAGGCGTGAGAGATAATTGCGCAAAATCCCGCTGGAATACTGACTGGCAATGTTCTTCAGAAATTGGTCGAAGTCGACATGCGCCGTGTCTTCGGCCCGGTCCGATATGGTACGGATGATGGCACACGGTATGTCATGTTCATAACAGATCTGCGCCACGGCAGCACCTTCCATTTCGACGGCACAGGCCTGCGGCAATTCTGCGCGCAATTTTTCTGCGGCCTGTCTGGAACCAATAAACTGATCGCCACTGATGATCATGCCGACATGTGAGCGCGGCCTGGCTAATCCAAAACGTTCCATCACATCACCGGAAATTCTCTCTGCGATATGGTGTTCAAAGAAATCTTCGCTGGCAGACTGCAGTTGCGCACACAGCGACTCGGACACCTGAAATTCAGCCATGCCGGTCAGAGGAATTTCGTAACGGGGAAACAGCGGGCGGGCGTCCATATCGTGATGCACCAGACGGTCGGCAATCACCACATCGCCGACCCGCGCATGCACAGCCAGTCCACCGGCCAGTCCGGCAAACACGATATGACTGACACCAAACTGCTGTATCAGCGTTGAAGCGGTACTTGCCGCAGCGACTTTGCCGATCCCGGCCAGCACCACAACGCAGGCCTGTCCGTCGAGCTGTCCGACATAAAAATCGCGTCGGCCGATATGCAGGACTTCAGACTGTTCATTGTGCGCCATGAGGCCGATCAGTTCGGCAATTTCATCGTGCATTGCTGCCATTATTCCGATGGTCATTGTTATGCCCCCTTCAATTAAATGGTCAGGGCATGCAGGGCGATGCGGTTGCCCTCACTGTCAATCAGAATGGCACGAAAGCCATGCGGCCCGATCGGATGAATTTCCTGCACAAGCTGACCGCCGGATTCGGTGGCGGCCTGTACCGCCTGCTTGAGTCGTCCGTTAGCGTTCAGATAGACCAGCGGGCCGGTTCTGGAGGGGACATTGTCGTCGCTGCTGTACAGACAACCCGAAACGGCGCGATCCGCCTGGGGCAACAGGCCAAATACAAAACCTGCGCCGCCGGTTTTGGTGACGGCACTGCCGAGCACGTTGGAATAAAAATTGATTGCCCGATCAAGGTCGGATACGGGAATGTCTACCCAGACAAATTGATTGCTCATTTTGATGCTCCTGAGTCGATTGTTTTAATTATAGAAACCAGTTTTGACTGGCCGCATTTACCGCAGGGGTAGGGCATTATGATGCCATTTTCAACAAAAATGTAATCGAAATGTGCGCGTGTGAGTCCGGATTTCTTTCAATCGGAGCTTTATACAAAGGAGAAGAATTGCATCAAACACAAAATTCAGGACACGCTCCCACCGGATGAATACTCGAGTTCGAGAGCCCGCCCATGTTCCACCCGAACAGCCAGCAGATGTCTGTCTCGTATGGCGCTGAGCTCATCAAGCTGGTCAGTGTCGAAAAAATTGCCGGGAGTGAGCAGATCATCTCTTATCCGCTCGAGTACCAGAATATGACTGTCGTACTCAGGGGATAAATGAGCGTGAACCAATGGAACTCCGCCCGCGCTTTCGGCAATAATGGTATGTAGTACCTTTCCTATTTTGATCTGGCGAATTCTGACTGCCATGGAGTCCTGTACTTCCTGTCGCATTATTCTCCAGGCTTCATCAAACTGCTGTCTCGAAACAGCGGGATCTTTCGCCAGCGCTAACAATTTCTTTTTTTGCGCCTGAAATGATGGAGGATGCATCTCCCCATAATCCCATCTTTCCATCCGGGTCGGATAATTCAAATCCCGGATTCGGTCAAGCAAAATCTCGTCAAATTTTTTGGAACGCCGACAGACTTCTTTAAATTTCTCCCAGTCTGTTCTGGCACACGTGGACAAAATTAACAGAGTTGCCTGAGCATTGACATGCAATAAGCTTTCGCTTAGCGCTTCTAACGCTTCCTTATCCGAGAAAAATTCAATGTCAATCGAGCAGATTGGGATCCATCCAATGGCCATGCTAAGGGAATTGCTTGATTTATAAAATGAATCTATTTTAGCTTGCAATAATAAAAACGCTTTTTTTTCTGCTCTTGTAGGTTCGGTTAGCTGTTCAAATCGATCCAATTCGTTTTCAATAATACGTCTTTCACGATTAGCTCTGATCTGCACCAAATTGTATGCTCTCGTCAAACTCTCCCGCCTGCTGTTAACTAACGATACCCAGGTTTCGAATTCAGGTGAGCTGGATTGATCACTGTTTACCAGAGTTTCCTGGAATTTCAATTTTTCCGACCTGCCGAAATTGTTCATGATGTCTGTCACTTTATTTTTCAGTCTGTTGATTATCCATATTCTGCGCAATCTGCTCTGAACAGCATCGGTCCGTTGGGCATCGCCCAAACATAAGACTACCGGTTGACCGTGATCCGCGATCTTAACTGTAAAGATCTGATCACGGCAACGCAGTTGCCCACAGTTTTTAATGGCTTCAAGATCCCGGATTCGAATGTTATCAATCGAGTTGAAATGCGGTATATCGACCTGCCTATGTTGTGCTGCAGGTTGCGATGGCAGAACTTGCGGATGCAGCGCAAGACCGACCGTGGTGGAATTAAATCTGTCTTCGTAAATCAAGTAATTTTCCTGGTTGGCAGAATGTTGCTCCGTAGTTGGCTCAACAGCAAATTTTAGCCAATCGCCCGCCATCAAATCATTTACCTGTTCTTTGCTGGTACTAAAATTGGCCCAGAGTCGTTTTCTCTGGATTTCGTTCCGCACTGTACTGCTCAATTCGTCATCAAGCAATGCCCGGTTACGCGCCATCTCATACAGATAGTCCATGTATTGCTTTTTGACGCGACCACAAAATACATAGTCAAAAAGTTGTTCACCCACGCCCATATCACGTGAATGATCAATCTGCCCAATCTGCCCAATCTGCCCAATCTGTTCGGGCCTGGTGCTGGCCCTGCCAGCGTTGGCGATTTGGGTGATGCGAGAGGTACTTATGTTATTGCTCATCCACCAGCCATTGGCATGCGAAATCGTCGGCATTGCTGAACTCCTGAAAAATATAAAAGTTATTGACGTAAATTTATACTCCAGCGCCGGCAGGAGTATCTCGATGTCGTCAAGGAATGCCGGCCACGAGTAGTTTCATAGTTCTCTGGAAATTTTTCCATTGCATGTGGTTTAGGTATTGTCCGGTATCTTTGTCTTTTTCAGGAAAGTACCTCACAGGCTTCCCAAAAAAACCCAATAATTTTTCACTTTGATCTAGCGCCACAGTTTCACTTTCTATGAAATGCTGATGTCCCGCTATCGTTCCATCCTTGCCTTTTAGTGCGTCCATTGTAAATCGCAGGCTTGTGTCCAATAATTCAGCTCTCATTTCTCTTAGAGTTACAATGCGTGAAAAAGTTTCAGGTGTATAAAAACTTTTTTCAGTTTTTGGATCCATGCCATATCCATCCGTGCCCTTGAACGCCAAAAATGCACCGTTAAGTCTTTTAACCAGTTCAATTTTAAACATAAGTGCTTCAAGCAAACGACCTTGGGCGAGTCCCAATTTATTCATTGCGTCTTTGGTTTGTATCCAAATACGGTCCGGGTTCTTTAAGCGCCTGATCAGCTCTTTTCGCTGAATAGTAGCCAGTGGTGGATGTGCCACAACTGTACGGGGGCGCAGTAGCAATGGGGGTGGGTGAAGTAAATTGGTGCAAAGTAAAAATTGAGTCTCATCAAAGTTGCGCAAAAACTCGTCCTGCGTATGCCTTGTATTATTGAAAGCATTCACGTCATCGCGCGACATGGCGCTTGCGTTGTAGTTTTGTAGACATCGACTGAAGTTGTCGATTCTTGCTGTAAATATGGATCGCAATTCTGGGGTTTCACATTTTATGGCTAAGGAGAATAATTTTTGATAAGCCCGTCTCACAGCTTCAATATCTTTTCGCATCACAGCCAGTCTTGTTTCGCAGTCATCCAATCTTTTTCTGGCATCTAGCAATGTTGCTCTTTGTTGGTCGTGTTCAACTGAATCGCTTTTCAGCTGGTAGAATACTTGGCCCAGTTGGGCCCTTTCTTTTCTCAACGATGCCCACAGTTTTTGGGCCGTTTTACCCAGACTGACAACTGCGCGTTCTGATACTTCATTCCAATCTCGTTCCATAGCCAATTCTGCTGCGCTTCTGATTGCCCCGAGAGCAAGTTCCGGCAGAATTGATGGCAGTCGTACAGTGCCCTCCAATCGCTCCATTTGTTCTAACTCATTTTTTGATCTTCCCGCGTGCTCCTTAATCCAAAGGGCTGACAAAGTGCTCTGCACTGCTTTTGCAAATAAATCAGAACTGGAACAAATTACGATCGGCTCATCAAGCTTGAATGTTCGGATTGGATATTCCTTTTCTCCAACCTTTATTTTTCCTTGAGCGCGTATCGGTTGCAAATGCAGAAGCCAGATATTTGCAGCTGTCAGGAAGTTAGGCAAAATTCGATCCATCTCGCCGCTGCCTTGAGTAGCGCCAGAAATGGGTGACGGATACAGCGCAACCCCCAATGGCGTTGATGTCGACTTGTCCGTGTATACCAAATAACTACTCTCGTCAACGATGGGACGTGACCCACTATAGCCAAATTCGAGTGAACTTCCCTGCATTAATTTACTCAGTCCCTCTTTATTTTGATCAATTTGAGCAATTTCGGAGTTAATCAAATCCGGTCTCCGCTTGTCGCCTGTCCTTTCCAGTTCTGTATGCAGCTTCGCTGTGTGATGTGACATACCACTGACCCGTTCAATCGTTAATCGTTTCACTTTTCCGCAAAAGAGATCATAAACTTGATCAACCGGATTCATGTATTGCGACTCATCTGGCTTGCCCTGCAACACTTCTTCAATGGCACCTTTCGCTACCGAAACTACTCTGCTTTGATCAATAGTTCGTCCTATCATTCCGTTTTTCACTGGCAACATATTTCATTTCCTCTACAAAGTTGTTGAACACTTTGATCCATAACCGGCTCTCTTCATTACCGAAATCTGTTGTGCCTAACCGGGAACAGAAAGTTGAATTTCTGTTGAATATCTCAACATTGCCAGATGATTGAATCAACTATATTTTCAAGGAATGGTCTTAGAAAATCTACGGGGGTATTTTCCAAGCGAGTTTTGGTGTTTGATGGCGAGTTTTGCGCAGCCGGAATGACAAACCTGTTGCAGTTTTTAATGGCAGTGGTTGATGGCGTACTGGCCATTAAAAACTAATCGGCCTGATCGGACAGGTAATGGTAGCAAAACCGATGGCTGCTGATGGCGCGTCAATGCAGCCCCATGGTTTAGCATGAAAGACTGAACTTACTCAGTGAAGAAGTCGGTCAGCTGTTCAGTGCAAGGGGCAATGCGTCCAGCACCTGCTGCACCGAAATCTCATCCACACACCCTTTGAGGCTGGCGGTTTTAATGATGGTGGTGATGCTCTGGTTGATCGGGGTCCACTCCGGCGAGGTCTGGCGCATCAGGGCGATGACCGGCACATGCACGGCGTTGGCCAAATGCATGACGGCGGTTTCCACTGAAATGATGAGTTGGCACATGCTCAGTACCGCCGGCAGCTGAAAAAAATTCTCTTGCGCGGAAAACAGTTGCACCTGTTTCAGATGGGATTTGGCAAACACCGCTTTGGCGTGTTCCAGACTTTCCGGGACCACATTGATGATGATGTTGGCATTGCGCCAGAGCGGCAGTTTTTTCATGGCCAGCGCCAGTTCGACGATGCGTTCCAGCGGCCAGCTGCGATGGGTGGCTTTGGAAAAACCATTCAAAAACACGGTGTTCTGATCATGCGCGAAGCCCCATTCGGCAAATTGGCGCTGCGCGTAGTTCAGCCATTTTTCCGGTATGTCAACGTAGGGCAGGCTGTCCTGTTCCGGTATGACGATATTGAACAGCTGTTCAAACCACCCGGCGTAGATCCGACTGATATGCTGCACCGGTTCAAGGCCGGCTTTCTGTGACTTTGAAATTTGATAGGCCGGGATGGACGCATTCAGTTTTCTGTAGATCAGTTTTTTGGGTATGTCGTAGAACTTGACGTGCTTTTTTTGCGCCACCACGAAACCGGACGGATTGATTTTGCGCGCCAGCTGCACGTATTTGTGACGATGCATGACCGCCAGCGAAACGATCAGCGGATAATTTTCATTGCGCGCTTCGCAAATTGACTGTTCCAGCAGGTCGGGGCTGTAGGTTCGTGTATACACCTTGTCAAACATGTTGCAGGAATTGACCCAGTCATACACCACATAATTTTTTAAATGCTCCCACTGCGCTGCGTCTTTGGTGCGGCGCAGTTCATCCACCCACAGGTGCATTTTGATATGCGGATAGGCCCGGGCGAAAGCACGAAAGCAATTTTGCATATAGGTGAAGTCACCCAGCGCCAGATGCGCCACAAACAGAATTTTTCCGGAGTTTTTGAGTAATTCGGCAGGAACAAGTTGTTGAGTCATACGGATACTTTCAGCGCGGACGCGCCATCAGATATTTCCAGAACCAGCCAACACTGTTGGCATAGTCTTTGCGCTTCCATAAAAAACGCGAGTACATGCGCATCTCTTTGTAGTTTTGCGGGACCGCATCCATGGGCATATCGGCCCACGGTGACATCTGGTGGTATTTGGAAAAAATCTGGCGCGAATCATGTCCGCACCAGTCAGCCCACGGTTTGACGGCGCCGGCAAAATGCAGAAATACCGCATTGCCGACGTCGCGCATGGCGCGCTGGTCGTTTTCCAGATCACCAATCAATCCATAAAGGTAATTCCAGCGCACCGCCATGTAAGTGCAATGATCGGCCAGCGCGATATTGAGTGCATCCTGGTCGGGAAAACGCAAATCACTGCCACCGGTCAGCAGGGCATAGATGGTGGCTTCGGTGATATCGAGCTCCAGCCATTTTTTGATATTGATGTACAACACGCCGGAATTGAAATATTTGATCTGTTTAAGCTTGAGCGCCGTGGCCCGCCTGACCGTGGTGGCATCGGCGTCCGGTACCACATACGCCACAGTCTGTTCAATCGGCATGGCCATGAGTTTGTCGATTTTTCCGACACACAGGATGTCGGCATCCAGATACAGCACTTTATCGGTATAGTCCTTGAGCACTTCCGGTATCGCCAGTCGGGTGAAAATCGCCGGCGAATAATAGGTCGAGGCGATGAAGTGTGAAAACTGGCTGAACCGGTCGGGCGACACAATATGAATATGCGTTTTCACCGGGTGCTGCTGCTCGAGTTTCACCAGCCGTGATCGATGCTCGTCAGAGACGGAAAACGCCAGAATATGAATGGTGAAATGCACGCCCGGATTATTGTCGATGATGGACAGTATGGTTGCGCCCATGCTGCGGAAATAATGGTTATCGACGCAAAAAGCGATATGAAAGGAGCCCGGTTGGGCGGTTATGTCAGCTGCACTGCTCATTGAATTGTCCTCATTGTATGACCTTGATGACTGCCTCTGCCGTGATGGCCCTGACCCATTCGCGGCGCGATCCGGTGGTAATGACGATACTGTTGTCCTGGTCGATCGGCACCCATTCCGGATTTTTCTGGCGCATGAGTGCAATCACCGGAACATGCACGGCATTGGCCAGATGCATGACGGCAGTTTCAACCGATATGATCAGATCGCAGCGCTGCAGCAGGGCCGGCAGCTGGAAGAAATTTTCATTGGCGCTGAATAAAAAAGTATTGGCGAGTCGGTATTGCGCCAGCACAGTTTTGGCATTGTCCAGTTCCTGAGGAACGGCATTGACGATAAAGCAGGTGTCACGCCAGGCCGGCAATTGGCTCATTTGAATGATTAACTCGGCGACCCTGGACAGTGGCCAGCAGCGTTTTTTGGTCTTGGCAAAGGCGTTGATAAACACCACTTTTTTGCCCTGACTGATTTCGGATTCGTCTACCCCCCACTCCGAGAGCTGGCGCTGCGCCCAGGACTGCCATTCGGGTGGAATGTCGATAAATGGAAAGCGCTGTTTTACATCGAGCTGTATCTCACTGAGCTGTCTGAACCAGTCGGCATACACGGCCGTGATGTGATAGCCGTCTTCGGGTGGCCTGAAGGGGGTAAAACTTGCATCGAGTTTGGCGTACACGCTTTTATCCCAGGGCGCATACCAGCGTGCTTTGTCTTTGATACCGACTACCCAGGCGTTGGGTCCGACTTCGCGCGCCAGGCTGGCGTACAGGGCAGGGCGCAGCGTGGCCAGCGAAACCACCACGGGATAGTTTTCCTGTTGTGCTTCACGGATCGATTCCTGCAGCAAGTCAGGGCTGTAAGTGCGACGATACACCTTGTTAAAGAACGGGCAGTGTTCGGCCCAGTCATAGAGTGCGTATTTTTTCAGGTACACCCATTGTCTGGGATCGGAAGAGCGGCGCACTTCATCGATCCAGATATCGATTTTGAGGTGAGGATTCTGTTTGGCGAACGCTGCAAAAAAATTCTGCAGATAAGTAAAGTCGCCGATCGCCAGGTGGGTGATGAACAGGACTTTTTCGGCGCGGGCTAGCGTGAGTGCGGGAATGATGGGCATGGTTGGTGACTGATTTTTGTTATCTGGCAGGAGTTATAGGTAACCCAAAGACCGGATCAAACCTGTTCATGTTGCTTGAATTCGAACTGTTGGCGGGGTACCGTCTGGGTGACAAAATCTGCATCGGGCGGTATCGCAACCAAAAAGAAATTCGTATTGAAAATCCGAAACCGGTTGAATTTTCGTGAACGGAATATCCATCGGTTTCTCTGAAAATCGCTGTAGCGGTCGCCTTTGAACTCACGGTTTATCTCAGTAAACGGCAGTACTTTTTCAGCGATATCAGGGAATGAAAAATTGGGATGGTCTTGTCTGATCTGCTCAACACTGCCGAATTGATCCCGGCATATCACCTGAATGGCAGTTTCGGGAAATTGATAGTGGGGCGACCACAGCACATGCCAGCCAGACTGAATGTCGTTAATGTAATTTGCAAGTCGCGGAGTGAGAATATAGGCATCTGATTCGATATGGATTATTTTATCCACGCCCAACTCATTGGCAATATTGACGGAGTGCAGAAAGCTGCGCCACCAACCAGGGTAATCGGCCGTGCTGTGGCGACCCAGATTATTGTCGAAGTGGATAATCAGGCATTTTTCCTGATTCTGCGCGACCGAAGTATCAGCAGAAACTGCCTTGATGATGTCAGGCGATGGCAGAAACGGCGAACCATCATCAATCATTATTTTTTTCAGCGCATTGATGGGACCGTTCTGGTAATAATCAAGCCACCGTTGATAGCGACTGGCCCAGGCCTGCTGATCTTTGATATAACTTGTGCAAAATAATATTGACTTCATCAGTTAGAAATACCCCATATTGTTGAGCTGGACAGCCATTTTCAATCGGCCCAATGCATTTTTGAACAGCGCTGAATTTCGGTATTCTAGCAGGAGTGACTCTGTGTGAATCGTTTTCTGTAGCTCCCTACGAATCCGGACCAATGCTATTTCCATGGCTCAGAGTCAGGCCAGTGTATTGATCACATTGCCCAGAGTGGCGGTTGTTGAATTAACGGATGATGTTGCGTTATTGGCACTGGAACTGTTTTGGGAATTGGATTGGGCCTGCAATGCAGTGATCTTGGCCTGCAGTGCCTGAACCAGTTGATTGAGGTCTTTTTGGGGCTGTGCACATTGCGTTTTGACCAACTGCTGTTGCAGTATCGCCATCTGTTGCTGATCAGACCAGTTTCTTCATTTCCCTCAACAACTTGCGCCAGTCCGCCATGCGCGCTTTGAATTCCGGGGCCTTCGCAAATTGAGTAACATTTTTTTTGTCCAGCAGCAGCGCCAGTGCAGGCGTGTTGCCGGTTTTGCGATAGAACTCAATCAGTTCGCCGAACACAGTAACAAATAACGCCCTGGTCTCCTTAGAGGACCTGATTCCAAATTCGCCCAGCATGAATTTCAGCGCATTCTTGTAAAACGCAGTACAGACCGAAACCAACTGGGAACGGTTGGTCAGATTCACACCGTCTGTGTCACCGACGTGACTCAGCGATGGATAAAGGCGGGGTGTGTAACTGTAAATAAAGCGCTCTGCGTGCACGTTATATTTGATCAGGGATATCAATTCAACGTATTGCTGGTCGCTCATCTGGTCAACATGGATCAGCTGATGGTTTGTAATTTCGGCTGCAAGACGAAATAACAGGCTGACACTGTTGGCGAATTGTTCGTAACTCAAATCGCTGCGGCTATTGATGTAGCCAGCTGACCGGAATATCGTGCAGCAGAAATCCAGCGCGGAATTAATCCGGTGCATGGCAGTCAGACCTGATTCGCCGGCATGGTAATCTGCCGCGATATGGTTGTAGAGAAATCTTGCCCTGTAACTGGTGGGCAGCGCCGGCATGTCCTTTTCAGCCTGTTGATATAGCTGCTGTAACAGGACCACGTTGGCTTGTCCTTTGCTGTACCTGTTCATTGCAAACAGCAGATCCGCATACAGACCGGCTTCCACGGGATAGTGCAGGCACAGTTTTTTTGTGATTGAAAATAAATCCAGCACTTCCTGCAGCGTGTCGGACTGCTTCGCCTGGCGCCATTCAATTAATTTGACAACGGTTTCAATCGCCTCACGCTTCTTGTTGAGCTGGCAAAAAATTTCCAGCGCCTGCAGCAACGCTTGCTGCGCCTTTTCGATATTTTCATATTCAAATTGTGCCTGTGCCACTTTCAGCAAATATCCTGCCTTTTTCCAATTCAGGTTGTCCAGCCGGTTACCGTCCTTGACAATGTCTGTCTGGATATTCTGCATGGCTTCAAACATCAGGTGAACGTTGACAGCCTGCAGCGTCTCCAATTCTTTTTGATTGGCATGGCCACTGTCCGGCCCTTCCATTTCCGCCTTCAGATAGGCCTCGCATTCAGAATAGGGCAGGTAATTCATGACGGTACACAATTCACCTCTGCGCTGTTGCAGTGCTGCCGGGTTTTTGGCGGCTGCGAGTCTGAGCAGTGGCACGTTTTTCGCCGCACTGACTGCACTCGTAAAATACGGAGTGAGCAATCTGCGGCCATGAGTTTCTATAACCTGATGCTGAAACAGGTTGCGGTCTGGCGCGCTTGAACTAAAAATTTCAATTACTGCTTTCGCAATCTGTCGGTTTTCAGCACTGGTCGTGGCAGCCCCATCGGTCCCCTGTTCAAGTGGCATCAGGCTCAATTCCGGTGCATATTGGTTGACCAGGTCAATCAACACCGTGGGCAAAATCCAGTCAAGCGTGTGCTGCAGTTCTACATCGCGCAATTTTTGCCCAGACTTGAGCAGGGAAGTTCTGGACAGATAGTGCGCGGCTTGCCTGAACCGTCCGGCGCTGCTGATTTGTTTTGGGTCTGCCTTATCCACGGATTGTTTGCCTCGTTTGGTTGCTGTGGAACTGGTGGCGGGGCAGAATTGCTCCAGTTTCCTGATTCTGCCGGTTCGGCCTGTCATGCGGGTATCCGAAGAGCTGCTGAAACTGGAGGAACTGCCGGAACTGGAGGAACTGCTCAAGTCCACGGGTGCAGGCAGCGCCTGTGTCAGCCAGCCGAGTACGGCAGGGTCCATCAGAAAAGTCGAAAAAATGTCGGGTGGGAGCTGATCCAGATCGACAGGTGACAGTGACCGCGGTCCGGATGCGGTCATGCTGAGGGTGGACGGCACCGGCGCGAGTGGTTGTAAATTTAAATCCGGCGCAGTGAATGGGATTCCAGACATGGAACTGGAACTTGAGGATGATGCGGTGCTGAATTGATATGGTTGCATAGTGGTTTGAAGTAAGAAGGTAGTTAACTAACCCTGCCGTGTCAAAAACTATTTAGCACCCTCGGAAACGACGGGGTAAAAAATAGCTTTCGAAGTTTATGACACAGTAGGCCTAAATGAATGGAAGGTGGGCCATCGAACCGGTCAGACTGCTCAGTATTGTTTCTTCATCTCCCTCAACACCTTGCGCCAGTTCTTTACCGCAGAGCTGATTCCGGGCACTGCCGTAAAGTGCTGGACAGTTTTATTATTCAGCAAACTGTCCAAACCAGCTGTGTTCTGATGCTTCGTGTAAAAGCCAACCAGTCCATCGAAAAGGGAAATCAATAATTTTTGGTTTTCCTGGTCCTGTGCGCGTGACAAATCCACCAGCAAAAAAATCAGCGCAAACTTGTAATATTCGGCGCTGGCAGACAGAAGTTGGGCGCGGGGCGGTGGATTGGAGGGCGTTCCCTGCGGCAGCAGAGAAAAATATAGTTCGCGCAAGGTATCGAGGCGGTCATAAAAATTCGACTGGTTTTTGATGATCGATAAACATGCAGCGCGCTGCGGCTCGGACCATTGCTCATACAGCTCAAAGTACTGATCGGCTGCCTTGCCTGCCAACTGAAACAGCAACGCGCAACTGTACACAAACTCGGCGCGGCTCATATCGTTGGATGGTGACTCGATATAGGTGCACCTGATAACGTGAAGGCAATATTCAACTGCAGAATTAATTCTGTTTAGTACAAACAGGGTTGAGTCCCCTGAGCGTAAATCTGCCTGGATCCGCCGATACAAAAATTGTGCCTTGTTGCCCTGACGCAGCAGCAAAGGCACCATGTCAGCTTCCTGATAGAACTGCTTTGACAGGTCACATCGGGAGCGCAGACGACACGGTTCATCCATTGCATACACCAGTCTGACATACAGATCGTGGTCAAACGGATATTTCAGACACAGTGCTTTCGTGATTGAAAATAGATTCACCATTTCATCAAGATTGAATCCAGACTTTTTACTGCCCACGTCAATCAATTGAATTACTAATTCAATCACCTCGCGCTTCCTGTTTAGTCTGCACAGTAATTGTAGGGCCTGGAGGAATAACCGGCAGGCATTGTCATGGTTCACTTTTAATTGAGCCTTCGCCTGGCCCAGAATTAATTTTGCTCTCTTGAGTTCCAGAGTCTGCATCCGGATGGCTTCCGATTCCGGTGAGTGACATTTTTTTTGCACTGTTCCAAGCAATAATTCATTGTTAATGCTTAGTCGCAAATTGTATGGTCCGGAATTTCGACCGTGGCCGGGAATGGCGGAAATTTCAGCGTCCAGCAGTTGCTCGCATTTGGGATGGGGCAGGTAATTGATGACAGCAGCTATTTCCTTACGACGTGCTTCGCGTGCGCCAGGGTGATTGTCCTTGTAAACACTGGCCGCGCAATTTTCCGCTGAGCCTTTCCCTGTGAACAGTGTGTCCAGGGTGATGCGATGATGGGCTTGTGCAATTTCATTCTGGAACAGTACGCTGCCCGGATAGCTCGCACTGTAATCTTCAACAATATTTTTTAGAACAGGCGCCTGGGACCCAGAGGGAACCGGAACGTTATATTCATCAAGTTCAAGCTGCGACAAACTCAATTCCGAACCAATATACTCACGTGTCATTGCAATCAACACAGCAGGCAATACCCCATCCATTACCCTGTTAAATTCGTCATCACGAAGTTGCTGTCTGGTTTTAAACAGGATACTGTCGCGTATGCACTGAGCTGCTTCTTTCAATGGCAACCTGGCTGTGACAGGTGGGCCGTCACGGGACAGCAATTTTGGTCTGCCCGCTTGTGACCGGACCCGTTTAGGATCCGGTGTCAGTTCTGATTCATCGCGCTGTTTGCCGGTGGTTGATTCAAATTTTCTGGTTTTTCCGGTGAGCCGGCCATCAGAAGAACCGCGTGAGCCTGGAGTAGAGCTGGAACTCGACGAGCTGGACAGGCTCAATGCCTGCGTTAGTGATGTCATCTGGGACAGCCACTGGACAAAGTGCGGTTGTTGCAGCAGCTCACTCAATCCACCCGCTGGCAGAAGATCGAGCTGGATCGGCAAGTTTGAACCCAGCGCTTCTGAACTGCCGAAATTGAGCAGATCTGGTGGCGGTGCCAGAGTGGAATTATCCGTGCCGAACGGATAGATCGGCAATCCAGTGGAGCACAGTGTGCTGGAACTCGAGCTCGATGAACTGCTGAATTGAAATGGACGCATCAGCATTGTCCTTTCTTTAAATTCCTCAACACTTTGCGCCAGACCGGCAATTGCATTTTGAATTCATCCCACCTTGTAAAACGGCCAATGTTTTTCTTGTGCAGTAGCAGCTCGAGGGCCTCTCTATCTTTCGAATTCCGATAAAAATCAACCAGTTCTCCGAAAATCAACACAAACAATTGTTTTCCCGGCGCGTTGAGGCCAGCGTTGAATTGGCCCAGCAGCGATTTCAGCGCGTTTTTGTAGTACGCAGTGCAGACTGACAGAATTCGGACGCCGGGCTTTGGGTTCACATCGCGGGCATTATGAATCAGTGCCGGATCGTGGCTGCTGCTGAAGTTACTAAAAAAGTGCTCTACACCTCGGTCATGTTTGATCAGGACTAACCATGCAGCGCGCTGCGGTTCGTTCATCTGTTCAATTTGACCGGCTACTCGCACAGTGATTTCGGCTGCCAGTCGATACAGCAAGGCCATACTGTGAAAGAGCTCGTAGCGATCCAGATCAACGGGGTCTATCGTGTACCCTTTTGCCCTGGTGGTTTGCAGCAGGTCGAGGCAGTAGTCCAGCGCCGAATTAATTCGTTGCATGGCAATCTGGTGGCCAAGTCCGGTACGGTAATCGGAGCGAATCTGCCGGTACAAAAATTTCGCCTGGCAGGTGCGCAGCAGCGATAATTGGTCCGCTTCTGCCTGCTGATATAACTGGCGCGCCATGTCGACTTCGAAGCGTTCCTGGCAACGGTCATCCATGGCAAACAAAAGTTTTGCATACAGATCGGGATCGGCGGGATAGAGCAGGCACAGATTTTTTGCGATCGAAAACAGCGTCTTCATTTCCTGCACAGTGTTTTGCGGGCTTGCCTTGGCGAGTTCGATGAAGTGCAGCACCGACTCAATCACCTTGCGTTTTTCATGCAACCTGCAATAGCTGTTGAGCGCTTGCAGCAATAGCCCGTACGCCGGTGCGGGTTGCCCTTTTTCCACTAGCGCAGAAGCTCTTTTCAGCAAACAACCGGCCCACTTCAATTCCAGTTCGTGCTGTCTGGTTTTTTCGCTTAAAAGACCCGGTTGGAACTTGCGCAGGGCTTCAAAAAACAATTTGACATTAAAATCCTGTAAGCGATGCATTTCGTCCTGATCAGAAAATCGGGCGCCCGGACCATCAATTTCCTGCTGCAAATATTTCTCGCAATCAGAATCGGTCAGGTAATGCGTAATGGCACGCAGTTCCTTGCGTCGCAGCGTCAGCGCCTCACTGTTTTTGGCCAGAATGGCTTTGAGCATCTGCCTGCGCTTTGCAGCTGTTATGCCGTTGGTAAAGTAGTAATCAAGAACGTGGCGACTGTGTGTTTCTATAATTTCACCCTGCATCAGTCTGCTGCCCCGATCCGTGCCAACAAAAATGGCGTTAATTTCATTGGCAATGGCTTGATTCGAGGGCGTCACCGTTGGTTTCCGACGCCCATCCAGTTCGAAAGGTTGCAAACTCAATTCCTGCACATAGTCGCTGATTATCTTAATGATGACTGTGGGAATGTACCGTGCTTCAAGCCCCTGATGCAGCGCCTCATCGTGCAGTTGCCGGGTCGATTTTGTTTGAAACTGCGTGACGATGCATTTTGCGGCTTCACTTAAGGGCAGCTTTGAAGTGGGTGACAGCGACAATGCGGGAGGTGCAGTGCCAGAGGTTTTTTTGACCCGCTTCGGGTCCGGTGTCTGGCTGGTTTTGCCGGGTGCGGTGGCGTCGGCCATGAATTGGCTCAGCTTTCTGGTTTTGGTTGGGCAAGTTGAACCTGAAGAGCTGCTAACGCTTGCGGTGAAGCTGAAGCTTTCATCGGATGGCGGCAACTGGGTCAACCATTGCACCATGTGAGGATCTGTGAGCAACGAATTGAGGCTGACTGGCGGCAATAGATGGAATTCGAATGGCGACGGTATCGAAGTTGGAGTACCGGTAAGCATTTCCGGAGTTGGCGGTACAGAGGTTGACGCTGTACTGCACCGGCTGGTCGAACTTCCAGAGGAGGACATTGAGCTGGAACTGGAAGAGGTGTTGAATTGAAAAGGCACCATGTTGGTATGAATTCCGAAGGCAGGCAAGCGCAGATCGCCCAATGGGTTGAGTGGTTGTGCAAGGCGAGTTTATAGCTGATCGACCAGAGTCAATCGATAAGGGTTTTCTGTATTGCTATTGACGTAAAAATCGGTTAGGAACCAGGTCTCTCAAGTTCAGCTCAGGACGGACCCCGGTTGCGTCGTTGGATTCCATTTGGGCAGTGTTGAATAACCGGCACCGGTGCCGGGGTTTGAGTTCCGGTGGCGCACGGCATACCTGTGCAGGTCAGAATGGACGGGGTAGTGGATCTGGATGAGGCTTAGAAGTGGCATGTTTCATTTGCCATGCGGCATACTCCAACGGCCGGATGCCAAAGTGAATGGCATTGCCGGCATGAAGGGATTGGAATTCGTCCGGCACCAGCAACTGCGACAGCGCAGTAATTCTGCCAGTCGGGTTGGTTGGACACGACCGGTAGACAGTTCGGGGCAACTCCAATTCTTACATCAGAATAACGTCGTATAACTCTGATGTATGTTTTATATGATCCATTTTGGTGTTACAATTCACAATAAGTATTTGATTATAAAGTAAAATATTTCCAGAGTGATTCAATTGAATTCAAAGACGTCTGAGATTTTTTGTGTAGCTAGTTCTGTAGCTGCTCTTCTAGCTACACATTTTAAAAAGGGAGAATAATTTGGCTAAAACGTCAAAGCTAGGGCTTGATTCCCTGCAACTGCAGCATTGGATGCGTGCTGTAAACAATGGTAAAGAACCTACCGAAAGAGATCCAGCAACCCAAGAAATTAAAAAATTGCCCTTGCCATTGGCGCGTGCTGACGGCGGAGGCTTACCGGATTGGTTACTGTACTGATCGAGTACAAGGATGCGAAAACTGGTGAAACAAAGTTCGGTTCAACCGAAATGGGGGACCATCAGATTGGCAGCTCCGGCATTCCGCCGCTTGATCATGAAGTGGTTCACTGGTACCTACATAAAGAGATGGTCACGAAACTATAGTCATATATTTGTTGAATCGCTGCGCTACATGTCGAAGAGACAGATCGTATTTCATCAGTGACGACACTCCTTTCGCAGTATTTGATGGAAAGGAGACCAAACAACTATGAGCGCATTGCGTCAATTGCCATTCAGTGGTGTGAGCAAACTGAAGCGCCACTATTTCTCCAAGATAAGTAGTTTATTGCGGGAGTCGCCAACGATTGAGATTCTGAAGTGATTTTGAAATCTACTGACACGGTCCATTTGCTGCGCACGTGTCTTTAGATTAAATGTTATTAGACAATTTTGCCAATCCATTTTTATCATGAGCCCAGAAAACGAACGCAAACTCTTTGACGCATACCCTGATCTATCTCGAGCGCGGTCAAGTCCGGAAGACTATCCAATCAAAAATGGTTTTCAATGTTATGACGGTTGGTTCAAATTGTTATTCGACCTTTCGGCCAAAATCGAAAATCAGGCCCGCCTCGAAAATTTGAATACCTTTGACGATGCATGGCCAATGGTCACGCAAGTCAAAGAAAAAATGGGATCGTTGCGATTCCATATTCGTAATCGGTCTTATGCGATGTACGAGCTAGTTCAACGCGCGCTTGAGGAGTCGACGCATATATGTGAAATATGCGGTCACCCGGGAACATTGTGTCGCGGAGAAACTGTTTGCGATGATCACGCGGATTAGTTACCAAAACAACCGTGTTGTATAAAATGATGCGGAAGGCACATCGCTCAATTATTGTGAGCTACAAAAATGGATCGGCTAGTGTTGCAATGAATTGAGATTTTGAAGTACCACAAATTCGGCGAACTGTAGCGGCAGACTAGTTTTGACGACGTGCGTTGGCGGAGGTTATTGGGCGACGTTGGATCAGCCGAATAAACAGTGAAAAATATTCGTTAGTGTCAAGCCAGGTACAACTAAATCCGCTATTTCCATTTGTATTTCGTTAGCTAGAACAGGTTCAACATCAAATAGCCGCAATTCGGAATACTGGAACGTTTTAAGCGACAAAGATAGTCTTAAATACGCTTCCGCTACTGATTTAATGTGTAGCTAGATGTGTAGTTAATTGAATTTTTTTAAATTTTTAAAATTTAACTTATTGATTTTAAATATAAATTTCTTTACATCAGAATGACGTCGTACTGCTCCTGATGATAGGTGTTCTCAACCTGCAGCGAGATGGGCTTGCCGATGAAGTCACCCAGCATGGCCAGGTGCTGCGATTCTTCTTCCAGAAATAAATCAACCACGACCTGAGACGCCAGGATGCGGAATTCGCGCGGGTTGAACTGTTTGGCTTCGCGCAGCAGTTCGCGCAGGATTTCATAACAGATGGTACGCGCGGTTTTGACCTGGCCACGGCCAGCGCAGGCCGGGCAGGTTTCGCACAGAATATGCGCCAGTGATTCGCGTGTGCGTTTGCGGGTGACTTCAACGAGTCCGAGTGCCGAAAAACCGGATGCGGACATTTTGGTGCGATCGCGCGCAAACGCCTTGTTGAGTTCGGCCAGTACTGCGGTCCGGTGTTCCGGATTTTCCATGTCGATCAGATCCAGAATGATCATGCCGCCCAGGTTGCGCAGGCGCAGCTGGCGCGCGATGGCGTGCGCTGCTTCCAGATTGGTTTTGAAGATGGTGTCGGCAAAATTGCGTCCGGCGACATAACTACCGGTATTGACGTCGATGGTGGTCATGGCTTCGGTCTGATCCACGATCAGGTAGCCGCCCGACTTCAGATCCACGCGTCGCCCCAGGGCGCGCTCGATTTCTTCCTCAACGCTGTTTAGGTCAAACAGCGGACGCTCGCCGGTGTAATGATTAAGCCGGGGAATAACGGAGGGCGTATATTTTTCTGCAAAGGCCAGCAGCTTTTGATAATTCTCGCGTGAGTCAATCTGGATGTTGTCGGTTTCGATGTTGACAAAATCGCGCAGCACGCGCTGCGCCAGATTCAGATCCTGATGCAGCAGACTGGCCGGCGGTTTGCTTTTGGCCAGCTCGGAAATATTGGCCCAGGTTTTGCGCAGATATTCCACGTCCATGCGCAATTCAGCTTCGGTGGCGTCTTCAGCCATGGTCCGGACAATGAATCCGCCTTTTTCTCCCGGCCCCAGTAAATTCTGTACCATGGCGCGCAACTGTTCGCGGTCTGCCTCGTTGCCGATTTTTTGCGATATGCCGATATGCGTATCCTGGGGCAGAAACACCAGCATGCGCCCGGCGATTGAAATCTGGGTTGACAGACGCGCGCCCTTGGTGCCGATCGGATCCTTGATAACCTGAACCATGATGGCCTGACCGTCAAACAGCATCTTTTCAATCGGCACAGGCGTGGCATTGTTGTCGGTGCCACGAGCATCCCAGAGGTCGGCTATATGCAGGAAGGCGGCGCGTTCCAGACCGATGTCGATAAAGGCCGACTGCATGCCCGGCAACACCCGAACTACCTTGCCCAGATAGATATTGCCGACCAGGCCGCGCAGCATGGTTCGTTCTATGTGTAATTCCTGTACTGCACCCTGAAAAATAATGGCGACCCTGGTTTCCTGAGGGGTAATATTTATTAGTATGTTTTCGCTCATGAGAGAGTAATTCCAGATTCCGATAATAATTGTGCGGTTTCAAATAACGGCAAACCCATGATCCCGGAATAGCTGCCGGCAATATGAGAAATGAATTGCGCGGCGCTGCCCTGAATGCCGTAGCCGCCGGCCTTGTCGTAGGGTTCCTGGCTGTCGCAATAATGATTGATCTGCTGTGCAGTGAGTTTGCAAAAGGTGACTTCGGAGATCTGGGTGCACTCTTTTAAGCGTTCGTGAAAATGGACTGCGATGCTGGTGTATACCTGATGGGTCTGTCCGGACAGACTGGACAGCATGGCATGAGCCTCGCTGCGAGTGGCCGGTTTGCCGAAGATCACACCATTCAGAACCACACTGGTATCGGCAGCCAGTACTGGACGAATTGGCAGTTTGCGCAACAGCATCATGTTCCATGCCGCGGTAGCCTTGTCATTGGTAACGCGGCGCACATAATCGGCCGGCAATTCATTGGGCAGCACGGCTTCAGATACATCTGCCGAACGGTTGGTGGCATCACGCAACAGTAAAATTTCGAAGTGCACGCCAATCTGGCGCAGCAATTCGCGCCGTCGCGGGCTTTTCGATGCCAGATAAATTTTGTTGTCGGGCGATTTCATGTCGGATTTCAGGGGGGATTAAAACCTCAAAGCAATATCCTAACTGAATTCAACAATGGCAGTCGTATTTAAATGATATTTTGGCGTGTTACACGCGATGATAGGGATGATTCTGGGTGATGGACCAGGCCCGGTACAGCTGTTCGGCCAGTATCACCCTGACCATGCCGTGCGGCAGGGTCAGGCTGGAAATGCTGATTTTGAGCTGGGCGCGGGCTTTGAATTCGGCATCCAGGCCGTCGGCACCACCAATTACGAAGCAGGTATCTCCACCAGCCTGCTGCCATTCGGTGAGCAGTTGTGACAGTTGCATGGTAGTCAGGTCTTTGCCGTGTTCATCCAGGGCAATGATTCGGGTCTGTTTCGGGATAGCAGCTTCAATTTTGCTGCGTTCCAGAGCCATCACGGTTTCGGCGGTTTTACTGCCGGAACGTTCTACCGGTTTGATTTCCCTGAGAACGATGCGGCATTCAGCAGGCATGCGTTTGCTGTATTCGTTGAATCCGGCTTCTATCCAGGCCGGCATTTTGTGGCCGACCGCGGCGATGATCAGCTGCATGAGTTAGAGAACTCAGGCCGCAGTTTTGCGCTTGGCCGTGCTGCGTTTGGCCGCTGCCTGTTTCGCAGAAGCCTGCGCGGTTTTGCTGGAAGCCACTTTTACCGTGGTGCCGATGGCTTTTTTGCGCGGTGCAGCAGGCTTTTTCTCGCCGGGTGCTGCCGCTGTTTTGGCGCGTGGAGCACGTTTCGGTTTGGTGTCGTCTGCGGCGACAGCAGCAGCTGCACGTGGCTTGCGTGCAGGCTTTTTCTCTGCCTCATCCAACGTAGTCTGGATCGCCTGATTGATATTGCTGCGTACCCGGGGTGCCGGTTCTTCGACCGGCTGTTCAACGGTGCGCTTGCTGACTCGCTTGGCCGCGCCGATTTTGACTTCCTTGTCGCCCCACAGTTCTTCCAGGCGATAGTAACCGCGGATCACCGGCTGCATGATGTGGACGATCATGTCGCCCAGATCGACCAGTACCCATTCGCCGACTTCTTCACCTTCAACGGAGAGCACATGGCCGCCGTTATCCTTGACATTTTCGCGCACCGATGAGGCCAGCGCCTTGGTTTGACGGTTTGAGGTACCGGAGGCAATGCAAATCCGGTCAAACAGGCTGGTCAGATGGGTGGTGTCATAGACCTTGATGTCCTGCGCTTTGACGTCTTCCAGAGCGTCAACGACCAGAGTTTGTAATTTTTTAATATCCATGATTTCTAATAAAGGTGATGTTGTTGAATGTAGTCTAGTACAACAGGTGGCACTAATGACGGCTTATTTTTATTGCTGCGCAATTCTTCACGGATCCGGGTTGATGAGATATCGATGTCCAGTCCTGAATAAAGATAAGTGTGTCCAAATGGACGATTGCGTAATTCGGTGATGCCAGCGGCATGCTTTTCAAATTCATAAGCAACCAGGCTGTCGATGCTGTCCGGATCAAATCCCGGACGGGTTACTGCCACGATGTGCGCCAGATCCAGCAAATGTTCCCAGTTTTTCCAGTACTGCAGTTGCTGGAGCTGGTCAAGGCCGATAATCAGTACCACAGAAGCGGCAGTGCCGAATTCAAATCGGATATTTTTCAGCGTATCTACGCTGTAACTGGGTATGCCCTGTTCGGCCCGTTTGATTTCCTGATCATCAATGATCAGTTCGGTTTGACTGGCCAGTGCCTGAAATGCCAATGACAACATGGCAATACGGTGTGCCGGTTCGGCATGAAATGCGTCTTTATGTTTGGACAGACCGGTCGGTATGATACGCAACTGTGTCGGTTTGAGCAAACTTTGTATTGTTTCTAATATGGCAACGTGACCTGTGTGCACCGGATCGAACCCGCCGCCGAGCACCGCGATACAGGCCGATGCGGTACTTTGACCCGACTTCATGTCAGCCAGTCTTTGTGAATCAGGAAGTCATCATACAGCTGCGCTTCCTGCGATCCGGGTTCTGGACGCCAGTCGTAGCGCCACACTACGGACGGCGGCATGGACATCAGGATTGATTCGGTGCGTCCGCCCGACTGCAGACCAAACAGCGTGCCGCGATCAAAGACCAGATTGAATTCCACATAGCGGCCGCGCCGGTAAGCCTGAAAATCACGCTCGCGCTCGCCGTATTCCAAATTTCTGGTGCGCTGTGCAATCGGTTCATAGGCGGGAATAAAGGCGTCGCCAACCAGGCGCATCATGGCAAAACTGTCGCCAAACGGCAGACGGTTGAAATCGTCAAAAAAGATGCCGCCGATGCCGCGCGGTTCTTTGCGGTGTTTTAAATAAAAATAGTTGTCGCACCAGGTTTTAAATTCCGGATACAGTTCTGGGCCAAAAGGGTCCAGTGCATTTTTGCAGGTCTGATGAAAATGTCGCACATCGTCGGCAAAACCGTAGTACGGCGTCAAATCCATACCGCCACCAAACCACCAGACCGGTTCCGCGCCCTGGGCATGCGTGCTGAAAAAACGCACGTTCATATGAACTGTCGGTGAATAAGGATTCTTCGGATGCAGTACCAGTGACACCCCCATCGCTTCCCAGTTGCGACCGGCCAGTTCCGGACGGTGCGCCGCGGCTGACGGCGGCAGATTCTTGCCAAGCACGTGGGAGAAATTGACTCCGCCGCGTTCAAAAAAATTTCCCTGCTCAATCACGCGTGAAATCCCGCCGCCGCCTTCGGGACGTTCCCAACTGTCAGTCAGAAACGACTGGCCGTCGATCTTTTCCAGTTGCGCAACAATGGAAGTCTGCAGTTGCAGAAGATACTGTTTGACGTCGGCCGTGCTCATGTGCGTGCTCATGCGCGTTTTTTCAGTGCGCGCCAGCCGATGTCGCGACGCGCCTGCGCGCCGTCAAACTGGATCGCGTCAATCGCATCATAGGCATGTTTTTGCGCGACCCGCACGTTGTCACCCAGACCGACCGCACATAAAACGCGTCCGCCGCTGACAATGAAATTGCCATCAACCAGCAGCGTGCCGGCATGAAATGTCACACAGTCCGGTGTTTCTGCCGGTATGCCAGTGATGTGTGCGCCTTTTTCCGGCGCGTCCGGATAGCCTTTGGCGGCCATCACTACGCCCAGTGCTGTGCGGCGATCCCATTCCAGTTCGATGCTGTCGAGCTGGCCGTTGACGGCGTGTTCGAGTACCCCCACCAGGTCGGTTTTAAGGCGTGCCATGATAGGCTGAGTTTCCGGGTCACCCATGCGGCAGTTGAATTCGAGTGTTTTCGGATTGCCATCGGCATCGATCATTAATCCGGCATACAGGAAGCCGGTAAACACGATGCCGTCTTTGGCCATGCCATGCACGGTGGGCAGGATGATTTCACGCATGACGCGTGCATGCAATTGCGGTGTGATAATCGGGGCAGGGGAGTACGCGCCCATGCCGCCGGTATTTGGTCCCTGGTCGTTATCGAGCAGGCGTTTATGATCCTGGCTGGTCGCTAAAGGCAAGACATTTTTGCCATCGACCATGACGATGAAGCTGGCTTCTTCACCGGCCAGAAATTCTTCAATGACAATACGCGCGCCGGCGTCACCCAGTTTGTTATCGGATAACATCATCTCGACGGCATCATGGGCTTCCTGCAGATCCATCGCGACCACGACACCTTTGCCGGCGGCCAAGCCATCGGCCTTGATGACGATGGGTGCACCGTTGGCATCAATATAGGCGTGTGCGGCAGCCAGGTCAGAGAAGGTCTGGTAGCGCGCGGTGGGAATGTCGTGGCGCTGCATGAAGGCTTTGGCAAAATCCTTGGAACTTTCCAGTTGTGCAGCTTCTTTGGTGGGGCCAAAAATTTTCAGACCCTGGTCGCGGAAAATGTTGACGATACCGGCTGCCAGCGGCACTTCCGGACCAACCAATGTGATGCCGATATGTTCGTTGATGGCAAATTCGGCCAGAGCGTGCGGGTCGGTGATGTCCAGATTTTTCAGGCGATTGTCCGATGCAGTGCCGCCATTGCCGGGCGCAACGTAGACGGTCTGGATACGCTCGGACTGAGCCAGTTTCCATGCCAGTGCGTGTTCGCGGCCGCCTGATCCGACTACCAGTATCTTCATATTAATTTTCTATTATTGCGTTGGTGTAGACATCCTGTACGTCATCGAGGTTTTCCAGCGCATCCAGCAGCTTTTGCATCTTGATGGCGTTGTCACCTTCAAACAGGGTTTCGGTGTCGGGCTTCATGACGACTTCGGCCATGTCGGCCTTGAATCCGGCTGCGTCGAGTTTGTGCTTGATATCGGAAAAATCATGCGGGCCGCAGACCACTTCAAAGCCGCCTTCATCATCGCTGATGACATCTTCGGCGCCGGCGTTGAGGGCTGCTTCCATCAGGGCGTCTTCATTAGTGCCTGGTGCGAAAAAGAACTGGCCGCAATGTTTGAACATGAAAGCGACTGAGCCTTCCGTGCCCATGTTGCCGCCGTATTTGGAAAAGGCATGACGGACTTCTGCAACGGTGCGTACCTTGTTGTCGGTCAGGCAGTCCACGATAATGGCCGCGCCATTGATGCCGTAACCTTCGTAACGGACTTCTTCATAGTTGGCGCCTTCCAGATTGCCGCTGCCGCGTTGAATGGCGCGCTGCACGTTTTCCTTGGGCATATTTGCTTCAGCGGCTTTTTCGACTGACAGGCGCAGACGCGGATTGGCGCTGATATCACCACCACCCATGCGTGCTGCCACTGCAATTTCTTTGATAATACGTGTCCAGATTTTGCCGCGTTTGGCATCGGTGGCCGCTTTTTTATGTTTGATGTTGGCCCATTTACTGTGTCCAGCCATGGTGTTTTTCCTGTGGTTTGATTCGATTTGAAGGGCGCCATTCTACCATATTGGCCCTGCTCCAAATCTGAAAACGTGACACAACCGCGATAAATAAGCGTATGGAATTGGCAAGTAACGACTTAATTCTGCGCAATCTCATTGGCTCGAACCGTCATTTCTTGCTGGATGCGCGGACGTGACAGCAGGATGAATCCAATCGAAGACAGCACGGTGATGATGGTAAAGCCAGACAGCCCCCATTCAACATAAGTCAGCCGCATGAATTCAATGCCGAGCGCCTGCAGTCCGAGTGCCAGCATGTTCATGCCGGCCGACACAATTCCTTTTGGCAGTGTGGATGACATCAGGGTGAAGCGGTACAGCACGGAAAATGCCAGACCGAGCGCAAATGAAATCAGGCTGATGCCAGTCACAATAAAAACCGGTGAATTACCAGGAACCAGCAACCCGGCCATGGCAATGACCGAACCCAACAGTATGGGCCAGATGCTGACCAGCACCGTCTGGCCCAGCGGCCAGCGTTCAACCAGGTACGATACACAGATATTGCCCAGGATTAGCGAACCAAAAACCGGCAGATTCCACACTCCATATTCAAACATTGTCAAATGCATGTCATGCACCAGCAGCACCGGTGACAGCGCGATCCAGCCCACCAGCGGGATACAGATGACGGGTATGCACAGCGCCGACAGGGTGAAATGGGCGTCACTGAATAATTCAATGTATTCATGGATGATGGTCGAATACGGGGTCTGTTGCGCTTTCAGATCGACGGTCTCGGGCATGGTGCGCCACAGGCCGATCAAGGAAATGACGGCAATGGCAGCGATCAGTAAAAAGCTGCTGCGCCAGGGCGCAACTTCAGCCAGTGCTGCGCCTGCCAAAGGACCGACCATCGGTGCGATCAGCGATACGTTGGCCATTAGGGAAGTGACTTTGACTGCAGACTTTTCTTCGTAGGCTTCCTGAATGACGGCATAGCCGACCGCGGCAATAAAACACAGTCCGATACCCTGCAGCACGCGCAGTACCATGAAGGATTCAATCCCGTGCACCGCATATACCGCCAGACAGGACAGTACAAAATAGACCGCCCCGGTGAGCATGACCGGCCGGCGTCCGGCCCGGTCTGACCATGGGCCGGTAAACCAGGCCAGCGCAGCCCCGCCCAGCGTAAACGCCGTCATGGAAACCGGCACCCATTTGGTACCGACATTGAATTCACTGGTGACCAGCAGCATGGCCGGCTGCACCATGTCGTTGGCGATATAGACGGCAAATTCGAATAACACCAGCGCCAGCGGAAACAGCAGGGCAGCGCCGGTCAGGCGTGAAATTTTAGTGTGATGGTGCATAACAGCTCCCTAAAGATCCTGTGCGGGAAAGGATTCAGGATGTATTTAAGACAGGTGATAGGTTCGAAGCGAAGGAGCAGTGCAGGGTGGGGAGTGGTGAAGGCGCCGTCCCCGTCCGTAACGAGGTGCCATTCTATTTGTTAATGTATTTATTGGCAATAGTTTTTGGCAATGCAAATAATTATTCAGCTAGCGGCGCATCTGCCCGGATTTGCATTTCACCCAACACGCTGCTGCGTGAAACCAGCATGAAACAGCAGGTCATGGCGACCATGGCCCAGATAAAGCCGGTAACGCCCCAGGCAACATGAGCCATGCGGGTGACTTCGATGCCCAGCGCATAACAGGTCATCGCCAGCATTGACAGTCCGGCCGCAACAATCCCTTTGGCATGGTCCGAAGACATCAGCGCAAAGCGGTACAGCACCGCCATGGACAGTCCCTCGGCAAACGCGATCAGACTGATGCCGGCTACAATGAAGACGGGGGTGTGCTGGGGGATGATCAGGCCAAGCAGGGTGCACAGCATGCCGGCGCTCATTGGCCAGTAACAGATCAGCACCGTGCGTCCCAGTGGCCAGCGCTCCGCGATCAGAAATACCAGAATATTTCCCACTACCAGAGAACCGAAGACCGGCAATTGCCACAGGCCATATTCGAGCAGACTGCAACCGAAATCCTGGACCAGCAATACCGGTGACATGGCAATCCAGCCGATCAGCGCCATGCTGATGAAGGCCATGGCCAGCGCCGAACGGATAAAGCGCAACTGTCCGAACAGACTGATATAGTCGTGAATAATCTGCGAGTAGGGTTCCTTTTCAGTATGCGGGCTGACTGTTTCCGGCATGTTGTAGCACAGCCCTATCAGTGACAGAAGCGAAATGGCGGCAATAAACAGGAAGCAGCTGCGCCACGGTGCAATGCCCACCAGTGCGGCACCGGCTAACGGACCTGCCATCGGTGCAATCAGTGCCACATTGGCCATGAGCGCCGTGACTTTGACCGCGCGGATTTCATCAAAGGATTCCTGCACGGCTGCGTAACCGACCGAGCCGATGAAACACAGGCCGATACCCTGCAACACCCGCAAGCCAATAAAGGCTTCAATACTGCCCACAAAATACGTCGCCAGGCAGGTCAGCAAAAAGTACAGCACGCCGCCCAGCAGCACCGGACGCCGGCCAACCCGGTCTGACAGCGGGCCGGTAAACCACGACAGCGATGCGCCGCCGATCAGATAGGCGGTCATCGACATCGGAACCCAGGCAGTGCCGACCCCAAATTCTTTTGTGACCAGCAGCATGGCAGGCTGCGCCATGTCATTGCCGATGTAGACGGCAAATTCGAACAGAACCAGAGCCAGGGGAAATAACAGGGTGTAACGGTTTAAGGACGTGATTTTTGTGGTGAAAGGCATAAATTCCGTTGTAATGACCAGCGCAGGTCAGACCAGTGAGGCCATTGCAGTGCCAAGTCGGACCGCACCAGCGGGTCGCCAGTCCGGATTGAAGCTCAGAGTCTGTGCCGGGAATAACATCACCACAGTGGATCCGAGCAGAAACCGGCCCATTTCCTCACCTTTTTTCAGACGGATATCCTGATTTGCATATTGCCACTCTCGTACCTGACTGGTGCGCGGCGGATTCACCACGCCATGCCATACCGTGGCCATGCTGCCCACAATCGTGGCGCCGACCAGGGTCAGCACAAACGGCCCGTGTTCCAATTCAAACACACAGACCACCCGTTCATTTCTGGCGAACAGATTCGGTACGCCCTGTGCTGTGACAGGATTGACCGAAAACAGTTTGCCGGGTATATAGATCATGCGTGTCAGCCGGCCGTCGCACGGCATATGGATGCGATGATAATCTTTTGGACTCAGATAGATGTTGGCAAAACTGCCGTTCTGAAACAGCGCTGCCAAAGCAGCATTGCCTCCTACCAGATCTGCAGTACTGAAGGCGTGGCCCTTGGCCTGAAAAATCTGATCCCGTTCAATTGTGCCAAACTGGCTGATGGCACCATCTACCGGACAAACAAAATCGGATGGGGCCAAAGGACGGGCGTCGGGTTTGAGCGGGCGAATAAAAAATTCGTTGAAGCTGGCATAGTGGGCCACATCCGGGTCCAGGGCTTCAGCCATATTGACGCCGTATTTTTTAACAAACCAGCGGATCAGTCCTGTAGTATAGCGACCGGCTCTGGCATTGGCGATCAGTGCGCCGAATTCGGTAAGGGCCTGTTTCGGAAGGCAATGCTGCAAAAGTAGGAATAGGGAGTCGGGCACGGTATCGAATCAATCAGGTCTAATTATTGGATTGGCGAGATTGTACCGATGTATCGCGCTTATTGATAGCCGAGGACGCTTTGGTCCCAAACTGGCAATGTCATGCCATATTTATACTGATTGCTGAAATAATTTAATTAAATGTGATTCGGTTTTTATAAAAAAACATTGCAGAAATTATCGTCTCGCTGATACTGCAGGGATGTACCCGAATTTCGGAACCCCTGATTCCTTTCATCAAATCGGAAAATTCAAACAATATGAATCGGATCTACCTGCGCCTGATCATTATCTTCGTCGTCATCGTGACTGCGGTTCTGGCTGTTTCAGGCGCTTATTCGCAATATAAACTGAGTAACCAACTGGAGCTGCGTGACAGTCAGTTGCGTCAGAGTGTCTTGGCAAGATTGCAAATCAGCCTGCCGCCGGCACTGTGGAATCTCGACAAGGCCAAGGTCGACAGTCTGATCGAAGCGGAAATGATCGCACCGGAAGTCAGGTCGATTCGGGTATTTGATATCAATGTCAGCAACCTGTTCAGTGGCAAGGTCAGGACCGAACAGGGACAAATCATCAATGCCACCAATGCACCGATACACGGAGATCTGGTCGATGCGCCACTGACCTACAGTGAATTTGATCCGGGTAACCGCAATACGCAGAAGCTGGCCAATATCGGCCAGGTGGAAATCAGATTCAGTCACGACCAGATCACTGCCGCCCTCAACGCAGAGCTGACACACCGCGTCGTCGAGATTCTGGCACTGGATTTCATTCTGGTGATTACACTCTCGCTGAGTCTGCGGGTGGTGTTTCATCCACTCAGACTGTTGCGCGACAGTCTCAATGATCTGGCGGTACATGAAACCGATGAAGTCGAAGAATTGCCTGAAAACCGACGCGATGAACTCGGTGAAGTCGCAATCGGATTTAACCGGATTCAGCGCAAGATGAAATCCACCATCAACAGGGCCAGACAATCGGAAGAGATTGCCAAGCGGGCGTCACTGAACGCAGAAAAAACCCTGAACGAATTGCGCATGGCGCAGGATTCGCTGATACAGGCCGAACGGCTGGCGTCGCTGGGCGGACTGGTGGCTGGTGTGGCGCATGAAATCAATACGCCGGTGGGCATTACGCTGACCGGAGCATCGATATTGCAGGATGCAACCGATAGAATCAGTGCCGCCATGGGTGCCGGAAATATCAGAAAGTCGCAGATTCGGGAGTACATCGAAACCGCCGTCGAGAGCAGCAGACTGATCATGGCTAATGCGCAACGCGCCGCCGAACTGATTCACAGCTTCAAACAGATTTCGGTTGATCAGACCAGCGAATTGCGTCGTCCGTTCCGGGTCAAGGAATACATCGACGAAGTCATCATGTGCCTGCATCCGCGTCTGAAGAAAACCCAGATTCAGATTAAGGTGAACTGTGCCAGCGACATTGAGCTGGACAGTTATTCGGGCGCCTTTGCGCAGATTCTGACCAATCTGGTCATGAATTCGATGGCGCATGCATTTGATACCAATGACAGCGGATGCATTGATATTCGCGCAATTTTGAACAACGAAATTCTGGTCATGGAATACAGCGATGACGGCAAGGGAATCAGGCCCGAGTATCTGAGTAAGATATTCGACCCGTTTTTTACCACCCAGCTCGGCAAGGGCGGGTCCGGTCTGGGGTTGAATATCGTGTTTAACCTGATCGTCAAAAAGCTCGGCGGATCAATTAACGTGGAAAGCCGGCTTGGCAAAGGTGTTCATTTCACGATACGCATTCCGCGCGTGGCACCTTGACTCCCGGGACAGCATTTTGTAGGGTGGAATAACATTGCACCCTACGATTCTGATAAAAAATCAGCTTCTGGCTGCAAACGCCGCACCGATCATCACCAGCATCGGCCCGCTGCATTCAGGCAATCCCTGTTTCAGGTCCGACAGTGTCATGCGCCAGATGCGCTGATTGGGCAGGCTGCAATTTTCCACAACCAGCACCGGCAAATCGGTACTGCGTCCCTGTGCCAGTAGTAGCTCGGCGGTTTGCAGCGCCTTCTGCCCACCCATGTATTGAACCAGCGTATCGCTGTCGGGAAGCTGGGTGGTACCGGGCAGATCGGGTGCGCTGCTTGAAGTAAAAAATGCCACGCTGCGTGCGCAGCCGCGTTTGGTCAGTGGTTGCAGGGTCGCTGCTGCTGCGGCAAACGCGGTACTGATGCCGGGCACGACTTCGACTTCGATTCCGGCCTGTTCGAGTGCTGCCAACTCTTCATCAGCGCGGCCAAACAGCATCGGGTCGCCACCTTTTAAACGCACCACCAGTGGATAATTTTTGGCCAGCTCAACCAGTTGCACATTGATGGCGGCCTGGGCGGTAGAGCGTTGGCCGAAGCGTTTGCCCGCCGGGATTTTGATGGCATTGGGACACAGGTCGAGAATTCCGGCGCCGACCAGCGCATCGTATAAAACGACGTCGGCTTCGGACAGGATCCGCGCACCGCGTACGGTGATCAGATCTGAGGCGCCCGGGCCCGCCCCGATCAATACGGCCTTGCCCATGATGGGATCAGGCCGGCAACCGGATCATGCCGGCTGCCACAGTTTGGTGCGAAACCTGGTCGATCAAAATGAATGCGCCGGTGCTGCGGATGGTGTTGTAATCATCAACAGCCAATTCCTGTTGCACGGTGATTTTGACGCGCGCAATATCGTTCAACTGCAGTTGACTTGCGCTTTTGGTCTGCTGGGTATTGATATCGAGCAGCGACTCGATTTCAGTCACTTTCGCCCCCACCTGACGGGTGGTGTGCTTGAGCAGATATTTGCGCTTGAAATCGAGCGGTTCCTCAGACAGCCAGCAGACATCGGCTTCCACCTGTTTGATCAGTGTGGCCGGACGTGAGGCCAGTGACAGCATGTCGCCGCGCGAGATATCCAGATATTCATTGAGCAGCAGCGTAATTGATTGCCCCACCACGGCGCTGTCGAGTGATTTATCCAGAGTCAGTATCTGTTTGACCGTACCGGTCTGACCGCTCGGCTGAATCACTAGTTTGTCGCCGACACTGACCTTGCCGGCTTCGATGCGCCCCATGTAGCCGCGGAAATCATTGGCTTCGTGGCCATTGTGACGCGCTACCAGTTGCACCGGAAAACGCAGTGGTTCGTCGTGCGAAGCATCGTATACGCTCAGGGACTCGAGCAGGGTGATCAGCGTCGGGCCAGAATACCAGTCCAGATTGCTGCCCTTGTCGACCACATTGTCGCCGGCCAGCGCCGACAGTGGAATGGGCGTGACATCACGCAATCCAAGCTGCTGCGCGAATTGCGCGTACGCCGCCACGATGCGGTTGTATTTGTCCTGGTCGTAACCGATCAGGTCCATTTTGTTGACAGCCACAATGACATGTTCGATCTGCAGCAGGTTGGCAATTGTTGAATGGCGCTTGGTCTGGATCAGCAGATCAACAGAACCGTCCGCGTTGAATGTCACTTTGGAGACATCAATGAGGATGATTACGGCGTCGGCAGTTGACGCACCGGTGACCATGTTGCGGGTATATTGTTCGTGGCCGGGCGTGTCGGCAATGATGAATTTGCGTTTCGGTGTGGCGAAATAGCGGTAGGCCACGTCGATGGTAATACCCTGTTCGCGTTCGGCTTCGAGTCCGTCAGTCAGCAGCGATAGGTCAATGCTGTCGCCGACCGTGCGTTTGTGTTTGGCGCGCGACATGGCGTCGAGCTGATCGGCAAAAATACCCTTGCTGTCGAACAGCAGACGGCCGATCAGGGTGCTTTTTCCATCGTCAACCGAGCCGGCTGTGATAAAGCGCAGCAGGCCGCGTTCTTTGGTTATATCTTTTAATTCAGGCAAATGTGCAGCGGCGTTCATCAGAAATATCCTTCTTTTTTACGTTTTTCCATCGAGGCTTCCGAGGTCTGGTCATCCATGCGGGTCGCGCCGCGCTCGGTAATCTGGGTAATCGCAGTCTCGGCAATGATTTCTGCCACCGTGGCCGCTTCCGATGCCACCGGGCAGGTGCAGGAAATGTCGCCGACCGTGCGGAAGCGTACGGTCTGACTGATGATCTGTTCGCCTTCTCTGGCCGGTGTCAGCGGTGTCAGCGGCACGAGCAAACCGTTGCGTGGAATGACCTGGCGTTGATGGGCAAAGTAGATTGGCGGCAGGGCCAGCTGTTCGCGTTCTATGTATTGCCAGACATCGAGTTCGGTCCAGTTGGAGATCGGGAAGACACGGATGTTTTGTCCGGGATGCACGCAGGTGTTGTACAGGTCCCATAACTCGGGGCGCTGGGCTTTCGGGTTCCACTGGCCGAATTCGTCGCGGAACGAAAAAATGCGTTCCTTGGCACGTGCTTTTTCTTCATCACGGCGCGCGCCACCGATGCAGGCATCGAACTTGAATTCCTCAATTGCTTCAAGCAGTGTCACGGCCTGGGCTGCGTTGCGCGAGTCGGTGGCCGAATTTCTCAGTCGCACGGTGCCGCGTTGCATCGAATCTTCGACTGAGCGCACAATCAGACGTTCGCCCAGTTCGGCAGCACGCTGGTCGCGGAACGTGATGACTTCGGCAAAATTGTGACCGGTATCGATGTGCATTAACGGGAATGGAAATTTGCCGGGACGGAAAGCTTTCTCGGCCAGACGCAGCAACACTACCGAGTCTTTGCCGCCGGAAAATAACAGCACCGGATTACTGCATTCGGCGGCCACTTCACGCATGATGTGGATCGCTTCGGATTCCAGCCAGTCCAGATGGCGGTTGCTGGCAGCATCAAAAACGGGTTGCTGCGAAATTTGTGGTGAATTCATGATTTTCTTTGCTGCTGATTGAACAGGATGTTTGTAATTCGTTATTGCGCCGCATTTATTGCGCCGCATTTATTTCGCATCTATTTTTTGCATGCGGACCAGTTTGCCATCGACAACATGCAGACCACATTCCTTGCTTTCTGGTGTTTCCCACCACCAGCGCCCGGCCCGGATATCTTCGCCGGGCTGGACGGCGCGCGTACAAGGCGCGCAACCTATCGACGGATAACCGGCATCGTGCAGCGCATTGTAAGGTACTTTATGCAGGTGCAGATAGTGCCAGACATCCTGTTCCGACCAGTCGGCCAGCGGATTGAATTTGGCCAGACCGTGCGCCGCATCGTGTTCCTGCACTTCCAGCTGGTTGCGGGTGCTGGATTGGCTCTTGCGCTGTCCGGTAATCCAGGCCTGCTGACCGGCCAGAGCCCGTCCCAGCGGTTCAACCTTGCGAATCTGGCAGCACGATTTGCGCAATTCAACGCTGTCATAAAATCCGTTCAGACCGTTGCTGGCCACATAGGCGGCCACGGCGTCGGGATCGGGATAGTACAGCTGTATCTGATACCCGTAATGCTGCCTGACCTGGTCCAGCACTGCCAGCGTTTCTGGCGGCAGACGGCCGGTTTCCAGTGAAAAAATCGCGATCGGCAATGCCGCGCGCAATATCAGATCAGTGAGCACCATGTCTTCTGCGGCCAAGCTGGAAGCAAACACGGCCGGAGAAAAATCGGTTGCGATGCGTGCCAGCGTGGCCTGGGTTGCCGCGAGCCTGGTTTCAAAACCGGTGGGCACGGTGTCGTTTTGTCGGCAGAGCTGGGTCATGATGCGTGGCTTTCGCTGCGGTCAAGGCGCCGGAACAACGGTGACTTTTGATCGATAGAGGCCTGATAGCTGATGCTGAAATCGGTCAGGCCCTTAACGGCATCGTGGATATTGCGGTCAGCGCGCGTGGCAAAGGCATTGAAGCCGACCCGCTGCATATAAAACAGCTGATCGCGCAGAACATCGCCGATGGCACGCAGTTCACCGCGATAGCCCAGCCTGCTGCGCAGGTTGTACGCGATCGAATAGCCGCGTCCATCGGAAAACTTGGGGAAATCAATGGCGATTACCGGCAGCGTCGGCACGTCTGCGGACAGCCCTTCGGCACGTTCGGAACTGGCCAGCCACACGCCGACGTCGGTGCGTGCTGACAGGACGGCGTGCTGGGCCTGCCAGACAGCCAGCGGCACGATCTGATTTCCTGCCGGCACCTCAAGCTGTTCAGGCTGCTGCTCTTCGGTCAGACGCAGCACGTTCCAGTCGTCGCTGACAACTTTGCCGTTTTTAATAATTTCAGACATATTCATCCTCCCCGTGCAAAACCGCTTTGGTGATCGGTGTTGCATAGACAAATTCTTTAAATGGGTTGACGCCGATGCGCTGCACCGTATCAATAAATTTTTCATCTTCAAAGCGCTCACCCAGATAGACCTTGATCAGTCGTTCAATGACTTCCGGCATTTGTGCTGCAGCGAACGACGGACCGATAATTTTACCGATGGCAGCGTTGATGCCCTGTGCACCGCCGATCGAAACCTGGTACCACTCGCTGCCATCCTTGTCCACACCCAGTACGCCAATATGACCGACATGATGATGACCGCAGGCGTTGATGCAACCTGAAATGTTGAGCTCCAGTTCACCGATGTCGTGCTGATAATCGAGATTGTTGAAGCGATCGGTAATTTCCAGCGCAATCGGAATCGATTTGGCATTGGCCAGAGAACAGAAATCGCCGCCCGGACAGCAGATCATGTCCGTGATCAATCCGATATTCGGTGTGGCCAGTCCGTGCGCCTTGGCCTCCTGCCACAGGCTGAACAGCTCAGCGAGTTGCACATCGGCCAGAACCAGATTCTGTTCGTGGGTAACACGCAGTTCGCCAAAGCTGTAACGATCGGCCAGGTCGGCAACAAACCTCATCTGGGAGGCCGTCGCGTCGCCCGGTGGTACGCCGTGTTGTTTGAGCGACAGCACCACGCTGCGGTAGCCCGCTACTTTATGCAATTTGACGTTGCGTTTAACCCAGTTGGAAAACGCCTTGCTGTCTGCAAGATGGGCAGCATAGTCGTCATTCTGATCAGGCAGGTCCAGGTAATCGGGACGGGTAAAGAATCCGGCAATCCGGTTAAATTCTGCTTCGGTTACCGTTCCGGGACCATCTTTCAGATCTGCCCATTCTGTTTCCACCTGCTGCGCAAACTGTTCTGCGCCCAGCGCTTTGACCAGTATCTTGATGCGTGCCTTGTATTTGTTGTCGCGCCGGCCGTATTCGTTATAAATCCGCAGTATCGCTTCCAGATAGGTAATGACGTGCTGCCACGGTAAAAATTCGCGAATTACGCTGCCCAGAATTGGCGTGCGTCCCATGCCGCCGCCCACCATCACCTGAAAGCCGACTTCGCCGGCTTCGTTATAAACCACGGTCAGTCCGATATCATGCACGGCGATGGCGGCGCGATCTTCAATTGAGCCGTTGATGGCGATTTTGAATTTGCGCGGCAAATAGGCAAATTCCGGATGGAAGGTGGTCCACTGCCGTAAAATTTCGGCGTAGGGGCGGGTATCAATGATTTCATCGGCAGCTGCGCCGGCAAATTCATCGGAGGTGATGTTGCGCATGCAGTTGCCAGAAGTCTGGATCGCGTGCATTTCAACGCTGGCCAGATGTTCCAGTATTTCCGGGGTCTGTTCCAGATTGATCCAGTTGAACTGAATGTTTTGCCGCGTGGTGAAATGGCCGTAGCCTCTGTCATAGGTTTCGGCAATGTAGGCGAACTTGCGCAGCTGTGCGGAGGACAGCATGCCGTACGGAACGGCGATGCGCAGCATATAGGCATGACGCTGCATATATAAACCGTTTTGCAGACGCAACGGCAGAAATTCTTCTTCGGTGAGTTCATCGGCCAGACGGCGCCGTACCTGATCGCGGTACTGGGCGATCCGTTCTTTGATGATCAGATGGTCATGCTGGTCATAACGATACATAGAGGTCCTTGCAACAAAATGCTGAATCAGTGCTTAACAGAAAATAGTTTTTCACAAAACCACGCGAAATCAGATGAAGTGAATTAAAAAATGAGTTTTGCTGCAACCAGGGTGAGTGTGGTCGCCAGGAGTAAGCGTAATACCCGTTCCGGTACTGCGCGCGCTGCCATCGAGCCCAGGATGATGCCGGGTATGGAACCGACCAGCAGGGTGGCAAGCAGCATCCAGTTGATTGATCCCAGCCACCAGTGTCCGAATGCAGCAATCGCGGTCAGGGGTACGGCATAGGCAATGTCGGTTCCGGCGATTTCAGCCGGAGTCAGGCGCGGATATAACATCACGATCAGCGTTGCGCCGATTGCGCCGGCGCCGATCGACGACACGGTCACCAGCGCACCCAGCAGCGCGCCGGCACAGATGGTGGCGATCTCGAGCGCACGACCCTGTAACTGCTTTTCAGGGTGACGACTCAGCCAGGCCAGCATGTTGCGCTTGAACAGCAGGGCTATGACAGTCAGTAAAACCGAAACAGCGATGGTGTAGCGGATAATTTGGCCGATTTCCTGGTCCAGTGCACCAAAGTGCTTCAGGCATAAAGTTGCCAGCAAAGCCGTGGGCAGCGCGCCAAAACATAACAGGCGCACGATGTGCCAGTTAACCGTGCCGCGCATTTTGTGGGTGAAGGTACCAGCCGATTTGGTAATCGAGGCAAAGGCCAGATCGGTCCCAACCGCTACAGTTGGAGACACACCAAACAGCAGCGTCAGCAGCGGCGTCATCAGAGAACCGCCTCCCACGCCGGTTAAACCGACCAGGATACCGACTACAAAACCCGAAATTACATACGATAAAGTCATAAAGCCTCTCACAATAGTGCGTAATCGTAATAAACTATCGACTTATTCCAAACAACTAAGTATTTATTTGCTTATATGCGAATTTGCTATATATAAGTATTTTGGGCGCATAAGCAGACAGGGTTGTCCCAATGACAGCAAAATACCTGCAAAGATAACAGGGACCATGCCCGGAACATTAATAAGAGAGCTATGAATCTACATCAATTACGCTTTGTCCGTGAAGCTGTCCGTCAGAATTTCAACTTGACCGAGGCAGCCAAAGCGCTGTTCACTTCTCAGCCTGGCGTTTCCAAAGCGATTATCGAGCTGGAAGAAGAATTGGGTGTGGATATCTTTACCCGGCATGGCAAACGGATCCGCGGACTGACTGAACCGGGGCGCGCGGTGCTGAAGTCAGTTGAAATGATCATGCAGGAAATTGAAGGGCTTAAACAGATCGGCCGTGAATTTGCGGCGCAGGACAGTGGCAGTCTGACCATCGCCACCACCCACACCCAGGCCCGCTATTCCCTGCCGCCGGTGGTTCAGGCGTTCATGCAAAAGTACCCCAAGGTGCGCCTGTCGCTGTTGCAGGGCAATCCGAAACAGGTGGCCGAGATGGTGCTGCGCGACCAGGCTGATCTGGCCATCGCCACTGAATCCATAGCCGGTATCGATGGCCTGATTACCATGCCCTGTTATCAATGGGAGCATGTCATAGTAGTGCCACCGGACCATCCGTTGCTTAAACTCAAAGTGGTCAGTCTGGAAGAAATTGCCCATTACCCGCTGATTACTTATGACAGTGCTTTTGCCGGCAGAAATAAAATCGATCACGCGTTTGCGCTGCGCCAGATCAAGCCGGATATATTGTTGGAGGCCATCGACGCCGACGTGATCAAAACCTATGTCGAACTGGGCATGGGCGTTGGCATTATTGCCGGGTTGGCATTTGATGCCGAGCGCGATAAAAATCTGCGCTCCATCCCGGTGGGTAATCTGTTTGGCATGAATGTGTCACGTATCGCATTGAAGCAGGGCGCCTACCTGCGCAGTTATATTTACACTTTTATTGAATTGCTGACCCCGACACTGAATCGCAAGCTGATTGATCAGGTATTAGAGGGCAAAGAAGACAACTACGAATTATAGAAATGAATACCAATCTGAACGAATACTACTCGCAGCGCGCAGCGCACTATGAAGACATTTATGCGCTTGCTGAACGTCAGGCTGATCTGAAGCAATTGGCGACGCAACTGCAGAATCTGCTGGCCGGCAAAAATGTGCTGGAAGTGGCTTGCGGTACCGGTTACTGGACTGAACGTTATGTCAATCTGGCCGGTAGCATCCTGGCAACCGACAATAATCCCGACATGTTGCGTCTGGCTCAGGCCAAGAGTACGCTGGCCGGGCGGGTGCAGTTTCAGAAGGCCGATGCATTTGATCTGCCCGGCGGTGACTTCAATGCCAGCGTGGCAGGGTTTCTGTGGTCGCACCTGAAGCGCTCTGAACAGTCGCCGTTTCTGGAATCACTGCAAAAGGCCTGTGGCAGCGGCGCAATGCTGATCATGTTTGATAACTGTTATCAGGAATTTGTCAGCACACCGATAGCGCGCACTGATTCTGAAGGAAATACCTATCAGATTCGGCGGCTGCCGGATGGAAGCCGGCACGAAGTGATCAAGAATTTTCCGACGGACAGCACGCTGCGAAAAAAAATGACGGGTTATGCCCGCGATATTCGCATCGTTCGCAACCAGCATTTCTGGATGCTGACCTGCGTGCTGCGCTAAGAACGTATTGTTAAAGGTCAGGTCGTGAGCAAGTTTTATTTTCTGCTGATTTTTTCATTGTGCTTTCAGGTCACATCAGCCAGCACTGATGCCGATCCGATCGGCGTGGATAACACAGAAAAGTCCATCGATTCCACAGCAACCACAGGTGTCACAGCGGCGCTGAACACCGAGCCGAGTGCCGGCCCTGCACTGCCTGATATTCCCGAGCCCGCACAATTTGACGGCAGTCTGGTCGGATTGCAGAACGGCGCCGTGCAGCTCAAAGGCAGTATTGATGGCGACCAGTTCTCAATCAAGCCGGTGTTCAGTAATGCCAAAGGCGTGCCGGTTGATGCCGGTATCGTCAGTCAGAAAATACCTGCCACGACCGTGGGCTGGCTGCTGTCTTCCAAACCCGATAAAACCGAAGCGGTGATGAATATGCTCTGGCGTACTGGCGGCAATCAGCAGTTGCTGTTCAGTGCTGCACAATTGCACGGTACGGTTGATGTTGAGGCTGACGGCAAGGTCAATCTGAGTCAGACCAGCGGCGGATTGAATTACCGTTATTTTATCGACAGACCGTGGCTGACCGGACTGGAGTTGAGTGGCTACACCAGTGAAGGTCAGGGACTGTACACGTTGGGCGAAAACCTGCCGCACGTGACTGCCGGTAATCTGGTTGGCATGCGAATGGGACTGGAAGCGACACCGTTTCCGGATGCAAAGTTGAAAATTGGCATCGGCAGCGAACGCCTGTCGTATGACTATCTGTCCGGCTCAGAATCGCTGCAAAATTTAAATACCAGTATCAGGTGGAGCCAGATTCTCATGCCAACCGTGAAATACAACGCCACTCTGGAGGGCAAGGGTGCAGAACGCATTTTGGCAACCGGATTGGATATTAATCTGTACAACGGGCAGCAGCTGGGCGTAAAGCTGGCACACACCCAGTGGAGTGACGGCCAGCCCACCGATAATGTGGTGCAACTTACCTACAAAATGCAGTTCGGAAAAACATTTGTTCCGTTTCAGTTCAAAGGCGATAACACGCCATGGAATTCCAGCCTGACCAATGAAGTACTGCAACGCCCCGGGTATTTACCGAAATCCGTTTTATCCAGTCCCAATTAACAGACAGACCAGACGAGTTGAAAACACGATGAAATTAGCCACTCTGAAAGATGGAAGCCGCGACGGACAATTAATCATTGTTGCACGTGACCTGAAAACCGCCGTGATCGCCACCGGGATCGCCCCAACCCTGCAGGATGTGCTCGACAGTTGGGACTTCATGCAGCCGCAGTGCGAAGACCTGTATGTGCAACTTAATCAGGGCCGTGCGCCCTACAGTTTTGATTTTGATCCCAGGAACTGCATGGCACCTTTACCGCGCGCCTACCAGTTTGTGGATGGTTCAGCCTGGCTGGGCTATGTAGAGCTGATAGCGCGCTCACGCAATAACGAGCTGTCCGAACTGTTTCATTCTCAGCCTGTGCTGCATCAGGCAGCATCAGACGATTTTATCGGACCCTGCGACCCGGTGCAGATCAGTAACGAAGACTGGGAGATTGATTTTGAGAGTGAAATTGCCGTCATCACCGGCGATGTCGGCATGGGCGCAACGCCTGAAAGTGCGCGTGAACAGATACGCCTGATCATGCTGGCCAACGACGTTTCATTGCGCGCACTGATCCCGGACGACATGATCAAGGGTTTCGGTTTCATGCAATCCAAACCCGCTACCAGTTTTTCTCCGGTTGCCGTGACTCCCGATGAGCTCGGTGAAGCCTGGAGCAAAAGCAAAGTGCATTTGCCACTGCGGACCAGCGTCAATGGCAAATTGATTGCGCAGCCGGATGCCGGCAAGGACATGACCTTCAATTTTTCGCAGCTGATCGCGAGTTTGGCCAAAACCCGCAACATCAGGGCCGGTTCCATCATTGGTTCAGGTACCGTGTTCAACAAGGACACCAGCAAGGGCTGCAGCAGCCTGTATGGAATCCGTGCACTGGAGCAGACCGGCGGGACCGGCGCGACTACACCCTATTTAAAATTTGGCGACCGGGTAAAAATCGAAATGTTGGATTCGCATGGCAAATCCCTGTTCGGCGCGATTGATCAGACAGTGGAACAAAGTAACTAATCGCTAATAAATTGTGGTTTTAATATGTAAATTGTTTGAATCTAACAAATTTTATTGTGTTCAGAGACTGTATTTACTAAGTTTGTTTTGCATCAAAGCAGAACTGGCCGGAAGTCAGGCTATACTTCAAAGTTGAACATTTACTCTAATTTGGAGACGTCATGCAAGAAATAGAATCAACTTCAGAAGAATCCCGCATTTTCAATCCACCAGCTGCGTTCACGGCGCAGGCCAACGTGAAGGGCATGGCTGCCTATGAGGCACTTTGTGCCGCAGTCAAAGCCGACGAACAGGGCTTCTGGAAAGACCTGGCAAAAAAGCAGCTGCACTGGCATAAGCCGTTCACCAAAGGGCTGGATGAATCGAATGCGCCTTTTTATACCTGGTTTGAAGATGGTGAACTGAATGTTTCTTATAACTGCCTGGATGTGCATCTGACCAACGGCAACGCCGAAAAAACTGCGATCATATTTGAGGCTGACGATGGTACTTCCGTCAATGTCAGCTATCGTGAAATGCACAAAAAAGTGTGCCAGTTTGCTAACGGACTGCGCTCCCGCGGCATCAAGAAGGGGGACCGCGTCGTTATTTACATGCCAATGTCGGTTGAAGGCGTGGCTGCCATGCAGGCCTGTGCCCGGATTGGCGCCATCCATTCGGTCGTGTTCGGCGGCTTTTCGGCCAAATCACTGCATGAACGCATCGTTGATGCCGGTGCAGTGGCTGTCATTACCTCTGACTATCAGGTGCGCGGCGGCAAACATCTGCCATTGAAATCCATCGTCGATGAAGCACTGGCCATGGGCAATACCGAAAGTGTCGCCAATGTTATCGTCTATAAACGCACCGGTGGCCAGGTCGCCTGGAATGCGGTGGATGGCTGGCTGCATGATCTGGTCAAGGACCAGCCTGAGCAATGCGAGCCGGAATGGGTGGGTGCAGAACATCCGCTGTTTGTTCTGTACACCTCCGGTTCCACCGGAACACCGAAGGGAGTGCAGCACTGTTCAGGCGGTTACCTGCTGTGGGCCAAGCAAACCATGCAATGGGTATTTGATCTGAAAGACAATGATGTGTTCTGGTGTACCGCCGATATCGGCTGGATTACCGGCCACAGCTATATCGCTTACGGTCCGCTGGCCGCCGGCGCTACCCAGATCGTATTCGAAGGTGTGCCAACCTACCCGAACGCAGCGCGGTTCTGGAGCACCATTGAAAAACACAAAACCACCATTTTTTATACCGCGCCGACTGCAATCCGTTCGCTCATCAAGGCGTCCGAGCTGGATGAATCAGTACACCCGGGCAAATTCGACCTGAGCACCCTGCGCTTGCTGGGTTCGGTCGGTGAGCCGATCAATCCGGAAGCCTGGATGTGGTATTACAACAATGTCGGCAACAAGAACTGTCCTATCGTTGACACCTTCTGGCAAACCGAAACCGGCGGTATCATGATGAGTCCATTGCCGGGCGCAACACCCCTGGTGCCTGGTTCATGCACTTTGCCGTTGCCAGGCATCGCCAGTGCGATTGTCGACGAAACCGGCCATGATCTGGAAAATGGTCATGGCGGATTGCTGGTGGTCAAACGCCCATGGCCGTCAATGATCCGCACGATCTGGAATGATCCGGAACGTTTCAAGAAAAGTTATTTCCCCGAAGAGCTCGGCGGCAAACTGTATCTGGCTGGTGACGGCTCAATTCGCAACAAGAGTACCGCTTATTTCACCATCACCGGACGTATCGATGATGTGTTGAATGTGTCTGGACATCGTTTGGGCACTATGGAAATTGAATCGGCGCTGGTTGCCAATCCGCTGGTGGCAGAAGCTGCCGTAGTGGGACGTCCGGATGATACGACCGGTGAAGCCATCTGCGCTTTCGTGGTCTTGAAGCGTGCGCGTCCTACCGGTGATGAAGCGCGTGCTCTGGCTCTGGAATTGCGCAACTGGGTGGGCAAGGAAATCGGTCCGATCGCCAAGCCCAAGGAAATTCGTTTTGGTGACAATTTACCGAAGACCCGCTCAGGCAAAATCATGCGTCGTTTGCTGCGCATTATTGCCAAAGGTGAAGAGATTACCAGCGATATTTCCACGCTTGAGAATCCGGCGATTCTGGATCAGCTGAAAGAAACACTGTAAATTTTTGAACGAGTGTAGAACGTAGGGTGCAATATAATTGCACCTTACTTCTTCATTATGCTCACAGCCACCGCTTCGGCCACCCGAATCCCATCAACACCAGCCGATAAAATTCCTCCAGCATAACCGGCACCTTCGCCGGCCGGAAACAGACCGCGGGTATTCAAACTCTGCAAATCGTCGTCATTGCGTTTGATGCGTATTGGTGAAGAAGTGCGCGTTTCAACGCCGGTCAGCACCGCGTCGCGCATGGCAAATCCGCGTATCTGTTTATCAAATGCCGGCAGCGCTTCGCGGATTGCGGCAATCGCATAGTCGGGCAATGCGCTGCTCAGATCACCCAGAGTCACGCCGGGTTGGTAGGAGGGTTGCACAGTACCGAATTCAGTTGACGCACGTCCTGCTATAAAATCTCCGACCAGCTGTCCCGGCGCATTGTAATTGGATCCGCCCAGCACAAACGCGTGGCTTTCCAGTTCGCGTTGAAACGGAATGCCGGCCAATGGATTGCCGGGATAATCTTCCGGTGTAATACCGACCACGATTGCGCTGTTGGCGTTGCGTTCATTGCGTGAGTACTGACTCATGCCATTGGTGACGATGCGGTTGGGTTCCGATGTGGCAGCAACGACGGTGCCACCCGGACACATGCAAAAACTGTAAACCGAACGGCCGTTACTGGCGTGATGCACCAGCTTGTAATCGGCCGCGCCCAGTATCGGATTGCCGGCATTCGGTCCGAAGCGGCAGCGGTCGATCAGTGACTGCGGATGCTCGATCCGGAATCCCACTGAAAACGGTTTGGCTTCAATATAGACGCCGCGCTCATACAGCATTTCAAAGGTGTCGCGCGCACTGTGGCCAATAGCCAGTACCACATGATTGGTGGCGATCTGCTCGCCGTTTTCCAGACATACCCCGTGTATGGCGTCGTTCTCGCGCACGATATCCACCACTTTCTGACTGAAGCGAAATTCACCGCCCAATTCGATGATGTTGGCCCGCATCGCCTCGACCATCTTTACCAGACGGAAGGTCCCGATGTGCGGCTTGTTGACATACATAATCTCGTCAGGTGCGCCGGCTTTGACGAATTCAGTGAGCACCTTGCGGCCGTAATGTTTGGGATCCTTGATCTGGCTGTACAGTTTTCCGTCTGAAAAAGTGCCGGCCCCGCCTTCGCCAAACTGCACGTTCGATTCGGGTTTCAATTCGCGCTTGCGCCACAGACCCCAGGTATCCTGGGTGCGTTCGCGGACTTCTTTGCCGCGTTCCAGAATAATGGGACGAAATCCCATCTGTGCCAGCAGCAATCCGGCAAACAATCCGCAGGGTCCGGTGCCAATCACGACCGGTCGCAAAAAATCCTGGTCGGTGGCGTGGGTGACAAACTGATAATTGGTGTCTGGTGTCGGTGTGACGTGACGGTCGGCATGAAATTTTTTCAATAACTGTTCGTCGCAGCTGGTTTCAATATCCAGCGTATAGATCAGATTGATGGCGGCTTTTTTGCGTGCATCATAGCTGCGTCTGAACACATGCACGCTGATTAATTCTGCATCGGATATATCAAGTTTTTTTAAAATTGCAGCGCGTATTGCCTTTTCAGGATGAGCGAGTGGAAGTTGAATGTCAGTCAGGCGCAGCATGGTTGGATCCAGTTGGTTACGTTCAGATAGGCTGGCATTTTATCGCACTACCCAATGTTAACTAAGGCAAACCAGGGCACTGGCCAGAATAATTGCGAGAGCAAAAAAACAATGTTGTATGCAATCTGAATCAAAGAGTGAAATAAGTGTTGACGGGATGAACTTGAGCGGCCATAATCTCGCTTCTTTTCGGGGACGCAACAAAACGCTTGAGTCCCCAGCAGCGAAAAACACAAATATTTTCGC
>JAYVMW010000019.1:0-48685 GCA_043758755.1 Oxalobacteraceae bacterium | reverse complement strand
TGATTGAGCGCATCCGCCGCATCTTTGATAGCGTGCGCATCGTCGCCCTGTATCAACTCCGCCAGTGCCTGCATACCGGTCGCGATGCGGTCGAGTTCGGCGGCGTTGAGCAGGTCGGCGCCGTTTTCATCTATCGCCGTTTGCGTGGCATCCAGCAAACGCCGGGCATCGACCCGCGCTTCCTGCAATGCGCGCAGTTGCATGTCGTCTTTGGCATAGGCAAAGCCTGCCTGCAGCATGCGGGTGATATCTTCGTCGGCCAATCCGTACGTAGGTTTGACTGTAATGGCAGCCTGTACGCCGCTTTTCAATTCTTCGGCGGAAACGGATAACAAACCGTCGGCATCGACCTGCAGACTCACGCGAATACGCGCGGCCCCGGCCACCATCGGCGGTATGCCGCGCAGTTCGAAACGCGCCAGCGAACGGCAATCGCTGACCAGTTCGCGCTCGCCCTGGACGACGTGTATGCTCATCGCCGTCTGGCCGTCTTTATACGTCGTGAATTCCTGAGCGCGTGCAACAGGAAGAGTGGTATTGCGCGGAATGATTTTTTCCGCCAGTCCCCCCATCGTCTCGATGCCCAGAGACAATGGCGTCACGTCCAGCAGCAGCCATTCTTCTTCCGCCCGGTTGCCTGCCAATACGTTGGCCTGTATCGCAGCGCCCAGCGCGACGACTTTATCGGGATCGAGATTGGTCAGCGGCGTTTGACCGAAAAATTCCGCAACTGCGGACTGGATGCGCGGCATGCGGGTTGAACCGCCTACCATCACCACCCCCTTGATTTCATTGGTGCTTAATCCGGCATCGCGCAAGGCTTTGCGGGTTGGGGCCAGAGTTTTATTGACGAGACTGGCGGTAATATCGTTAAACACGCTGGCGGTGAGCGCGACATTGAGTGTTTCGCCCGATGCCAGCACCGCGGTAATATTGAGTTCGCGATGCTCGGACAGGGCTTCTTTCGCATCGCGGGCCTTACCCAGCAGCAAGCGGGTGTCTTCGGCGGTGAGTTCCGGAAATCTGGCTTGCTCCAGTACCCAGCAGAAGATGCGCTGATCGAAATCGTCGCCGCCCAGCGCGGAATCGCCGTTGGTTGCCAGCACTTCGAACACGCCGCGCGACAGATGCAATATCGAAATATCGAAGGTGCCGCCGCCCAGATCGTAGACGGCATAAATGCCTTCCGAGGCATTGTCCAGTCCGTAGGCAATCGCTGCCGCAGTCGGTTCATTGAGCAGCCGCAACACGGTCAGGCCGGCCAGTTTGGCGGCATCTTTGGTGGCCTGACGCTGTGCATCATCGAAATAGGCCGGTACGGTAATGACAGCACCGACCAGTTCATCGCCGAGCGCATCTTCGGCGCGCTGCCGCAGCGTGGCCAGAATCTGCGCCGAGGTTTCCACCGGACTTTTAATCCCGGCCACGGTCTGGATCTGCACCATACCGGGCGTATCCAGAAAATCGTAGGGCAGGTTTTCTGCGTAGGCGATATCTTTGAGGCCGCGACCCATGAGTCGCTTTACCGACAGAATGGTATTTTTCGGATCGGAGGTCTGGGCCGCCTGCGCCTTGAATCCGATATGGGCATGACCGCTGGGTAAATAGCGCACGATTGAGGGCAACAGTGCGCGGCCTTCATCGTCGCTTAAAATTTCCGGAACGCTGTTGCGCACCGTGGCCACCAGCGAGTTGGTGGTGCCCAGGTCGATTCCCACTGCCAGACGGTGCTGGTGCGGGGCGGTGGACATGCCGGGTTCGGAAATTTGGAGTAATGCCATGGGAATAGGTTGTGGTTAATTTTTTTAGTTCAGGTGTTCGAAGGCATGGTCCAGATCGGAGCGGAATTTTTCCAGAAACATCAGCTGACGTATCGATTGGGCAGCCTGATGATAGTCAGGTGCGGCAAGCGCTCTGGCGATGTGTTGCAACTGCTCGCCGTGGGCCTTTTGCACGTTCTGTTCCAGTGTTTCCAGTGCGGCGGCATCATCTTTGACATCATCAAGTTCTTCACGCCATTCCATCTGCTGCATCAAAAAAGCTGCCGGCATGGCGGTATTCGATTCTGCCTGCAGTGCCACACCGTTCAGTTCGCACAGATAGGTGGCGCGTTTCAACGGATTCTTCAGCGTCTGATAGGCTTCATTGGCGCGCGTGGCCCATTGCATGGCAACGCGCTGTTCGGCGCTGCCGGCACTGACAAAACGGTCCGGATGGACTCTGGCCTGAATTTCGCGATAGGCAGCATCGAGATGTGCCATGTCGATATCAAAGCCCGGTTCCATCTGAAATAAGTCAAAGTGATTTTGCATCAGGTGTTGGCTGGCGCGTTAAATGCGGAAGCTTTCGCCGCAACCGCATTCATCTTTTACGTTCGGATTGTTGAATTTGAAGCCTTCATTCAATCCTTCACGCGCAAAATCAAGTTCGGTACCGTCGATATAGGCCAGACTTTTCGGGTCAACAAATACTTTCACACCGTGCGATTCAAACACCTCATCATCCGGTCCGACTTCGTCAACATATTCCAGTTTGTATGCCATGCCGGAACAGCCGGTGGTACGCACGCCGAAACGCAAGCCTATGCCCTTGCCACGTCGCTCCATGTATCGGGTGACGTGGCGCGCTGCTTTTTCTGTGAGAGTAATCGCCATAATTTTCAAACTTTTCTTATGCTGCGGTTGCGTGTTTGGTTTTGTAATCCAGTACCGCTGCTTTAATGGCGTCTTCGGCCAGAATCGAACAGTGGATTTTGACCGGAGGCAAAGCCAGTTCTTCAGCAATCTGGGTGTTCTTGATATCCAGAGCCTGATCCAGTGTTTTGCCTTTAACCCATTCGGTCACCAGTGACGACGAGGCGATGGCCGAACCGCAACCGTAAGTCTTGAATTTGGCGTCCTGAATAATGCCGTCTTCGCCGACCTTGATCTGCAGTTTCATCACGTCGCCGCAGGCCGGCGCACCAACCATGCCGGTACCTACCGATTCGTCGCCTTTTGCGAAAGCGCCGACATTGCGCGGATTTTCATAGTGATCCAACACTTTTTCTGAATATGCCATGTTACTTCTCCTAGAACGGCATCGTCTTGATGCCGGTTAAACCTGATTAATGTGCGGCCCACTGAATCGATGAAATATCAATGCCATCCTTGTACATATCCCACAGCGGCGACAGTTCGCGCAGCTTGGCAACTTTGTCCTTCATCAACTGAATCGTGAAGTCAATTTCGGCTTCGGTAGTGAAACGTCCGATGGTGAAGCGAATTGAGCTGTGTGCCAGTTCATCACTGCGACCCAGCGCGCGCAAAACATACGACGGTTCCAGACTGGCCGAGGTACAGGCCGAACCGGACGAGACTGCAATATCTTTGATCGCCATGATGAGCGACTCGCCTTCGACATAATTGAAACTGACATTGAGGTTGTGCGGGACACGGTGATCAATGTCGCCATTGATATACACTTCCTCGATTTCCGACAGGCCCTTGGCGAGCCGGTCGCGCAGTTTTTGAATCCGGATGTTTTCTTCTTTCATTTCGAGTTTGGCAATCCGGAACGCTTCACCCATGCCGGCGATCTGGTGCGTGGCCAGCGTGCCGGAGCGCATGCCGCGTTCGTGACCGCCGCCGTGCATCTGCGCTTCAAGACGCACGCGCGGTTTGCGCCGCACGTACAGTGCACCGATTCCTTTTGGACCGTAGGTTTTGTGCGCAGTCAGTGACATCAAATCGACCTTGACCTTTTCCGTGTCGATCTCGACCCGGCCGGTGGCCTGAGCTGCATCAACATGGAAAATAATATTTTTTGAACGGCAGAATTCGCCGATTTCTGCAATCGGCTGAATCACGCCGATTTCATTGTTGACCCACATTACTGATACCAGAATGGTGTCGGGACGCACGGCCGCTGCGAGCTGTTCTACGGTAATGAGGCCGTTGTCCTGCGGTTGCAGATAGGTGGCTTCAAAGCCTTGACGCTCCAGTTCACGTACGGTATCGAGCACTGCCTTGTGTTCGGTTTTGACGGTGATGATGTGTTTGCCGCGCGTCTTGTAAAAATGGGCCGCACCTTTCAACGCCAGGTTGTTGCTCTCGGTCGTGCCGGAAGTCCAGACGATTTCGCGCGGATCTGCACCGATTAAGGCCGCGACATGCCCACGGGCTTCTTCCACGGCCTGCTCGGCATTCCAGCCGTAGGCATGGCTGCGTGAAGCGGGGTTGCCGAACTGCTCGCGCAGGTAGGGAATCATTTTGTCAGCTACGCGCGGATCAATCGGCGTCGTGGCGGAATAATCCATGTAGATCGGGAAATGCGGTGCAGTAACGGTGTCCAGCAGTTTATTGGTCATTGTGTTGCTCATAAATAAATTGAAGCTTAATTAAGCTGATGTTGGTTACGCATTACGATGGTTTTTTGTTCTGGCAGCATGGGTGCGCCGTCCAGATGATCGGTCTGTTGATTCACCAGATCCTGCAGTGAAACCGAATCCAAAAACTCGATCATTTTAGCATTTAAGGTGGTCCACAACTCGTGCGTCATGCACTGTGACCCTCCTGGTTTGTGTTTTCCAAGGCAATTCTGCTTGCCGCCGCACTGGGTGGCGTCTATCGGTTCGTCCACGGCAATGATGATATCGGCAACGGTGACCTTGTCGGCAGCACGCCCGAGGTTGTAGCCACCACCGGGTCCGCGCACCGATTCGACCAGTTCGTGACGACGCAACTTACCAAACAGCTGTTCGAGGTAGGAAAGTGAAATCAGTTGGCGGGCGCTGATTTCAGCCAGGGTGATCGGATTTTTTTTCTGGTTCATTGCCAGATCGATCATTGCCGTAACGGCAAAACGTCCTTTGGTGGTGAGTCGCATATTCTCCTCCTGTCCAGTATGAATTTGAGCAAATCCTGTGGTTGTAAGGGTAAGCCCTTACGTAATATCAGCAGTATAACAAACTTGATTGATTTTGTCAGGTATAGGCTAGAAATGGCTTTTTTGACCAGGAGCCTGCTGGTTGGGGGTTTCCTTAACGGGGGATTCGTCAATTTCAAAGCATCCTCCGAATATGAAATTATTCGGCAGCAATTTCAGGGCGGTCAGGAACCACATAGGCCGACTGCGCGGATGAATAATCAAAATCGGAAAATGTATGCAAATCGGTTTAAAAGAAACTTACTTCAGGCAAAACCTAAAGATTGAGGCCGTTGAGTCATTCAAAACAGCACGGTCTGAAGAGCGGGAACAGGTCATTACCAAAGCGATGGGTATCCTGGAAAGAATCATGGACTGTTTCAGTGATGGCGCGCAGCGAAAAGCACTGGGGCATCTGTTTGATATGGTGCAGGCTGAGAAAGCGAATCAGGACGGCACGCTGAGCTTTGACGAAAAGATGAAAAATCGCCAGAAAGCTGAAATCGCGTTCAAGGAATTGAGCTCTCTTGCAGCGCCCAATTTCTGTTTCAAAATATCACACGATGCGTCACATCAAATGTGTTTCAGCATTGCAGATAAAGCCGATGTTGCATCTGAATTTCAGTTGCCAATTCATTTTGAGTTTTTCGATACGGAAAAGGCATTGACAGATTGGGACCTGATCAAGGACAGCATTGAAACATTCAATTACCGCGATGCCATCGATGCGCAGAACAGATTGATCAATGATCTGAACGCCTGCGATAAAGTCAGGCATTTTGTCGAATTGGTCGATTTTGCCAAACCAGCGCATCAAAAAAAATTCAGTCTGGACGTCGCCTCATCGTTTGGTCAGGCCGATCTGTCACTCAATTTCAATGACACGCTGTTGATCAGGCCAATGTCCTGCCCGGGCAGTCAGGTCGAGGATGTAACCGCATCGTTGCTGAACTACCGTGGTGCGCTGGGCACGGTAATGGAAGAGCCCGGATATGATCATTCAGTTTCCAGATTGCTTATGGGCATGGTGCTGATGAGAGGCAGATGTTTTAGCGCCGATAACAGATTGCAAGCCGGCAAAGCGCTGGTTAAATTGCTGAAACCTGACTTAACTCCTGAAGCCATTAAAGATATTTGTGATGAGTTGGAAAAACTTGATCCACGGTTTGTAAAATACTGGCCTTATTACAGTAAAAAATATACCGGGTTGAAAGATACAGAGCAGGCCAGAGCAAATAATGCGGCAACCAAAATTCAGGCACAGGTGCGCGGATTTATAACCGCCCGTGGGAAAGCGCATAAAAAGGCAGCGGTGCAGGCGTTGAAGATTGGATCCGGTCCCGAGCGCAGGGTGGTAGCGTACCGAATTGCACAGGACGACGGTACAAAACAGTGAATTGAAATGCCGGCCCCGATTCCCGCAGAATCGACTCCAGCCGCCGGAGCCAACAAGGCGCTCACCCATAAAAATGATGCCTATGTCGGTTTGACTTTTCTTGAACCTTATTTGGATGACGATGGTGAAGTGATTAACCCGGCCAAGACCAGCAAGATGTTCGACACAATGGATGAGAATATCGCCGCGTTTCTCACCACAAATAAACTGGATTGTATTGTTCAGCAATTCAGGGTTAATGAAAAACAGTTTATTTCGAAAAATTTGGGGTCAGAGAACCTGTTTGCTTTGGGCAAATCCAACCGATTTGCGTTCCGTGCCGATCAGTGGGCACGGCTGGCAGGGCAACTGGATACGGCGCATGCGGCAAATTTGGTGCACCGGGACATAAAACCGTCCAATATGGCTCTTTATAAAGGTCATGTGCGTCTGTTTGATAACGACACGATGTATCAAATGGCCACGCCGGAAGAACGTGCAAAGAGGTTGAAAAAAGATGGTGTCAACGTTACCACGCCAGGCTATTTGCCCCCTGTTTTACGCACGGGTAAATACAATGAAGCCGGCGGACTGAAGTATGGCGTTATCGTTGACCAGTATTCGTTCATCAATTCGATGATTTCAATGAGCGTCGGCGCAGCGTTGCCCAGGTTTGGCGTTTTTCACCCTATGGTTATTGACAGTTTTTTAAAGGATTGTTTGCCTTGCAGTGCAGCCAGAAAACGCGAAATCAAGCAATTTTTGCTCAATCCATTGCAACGTCCGCTGCCCAGACCTTTGGCCGACTATTTCGTACCTTGATCAAGTCAAAACAGCTTTGCGCCGATTTCCCGAATCTGCTGCTTCCAGAGATAAGCGGGAAAAAAACGCCACAGCAAAAACACGGCGGTGATTGTGAGTTCGGTAAGCAGCACAGTACCGCTGAGATGATATTCCCCTGAGCGGCGTTCGGGCAATATCGGCAATATCATGATGCACAGGACGTAACCGATGGTGCGCCAGTTGAACCAACCGGTGTTGACCGCATGGTGTTCAGTGAGCTGATTGATTTTGCGCATCAGATTATTCACTTTGCCTTCATGTCGCAACGCAGCCTTGCGCATTTCCATCCACGGCAAATCGGCGCGGCCGGCAGCCCGTATGATAGCAACCTGTCTGAAGTAGTCATCACACAGCGCTTTCAGGTTTTCACAATCGTCAGGGTTCAGGCTGCAGTGACGCAGACTGGCTTTAATCTGACTCAGGACGGCACTGACATTCCTGCCGGCAGTCTGACATTCTTCAGCTTGCTGCACCCTGGCTCCGGCTTCATGCTGACCCTGTTTATGCGCCAGCGTGCACAGTTCTGGCAGCAGATATTCCGTCACCAGCAGTTGTACCGGGCTCATCCCGGCCGGATCACCCAGTTCCACCATCCACGGACATTGCGCCCCAAGCGCGGTCAACTCGGTCTGCACACTCTGGCGAACCCGCTGCGCCCAATTGCTGTCATAACAGAATGCCAGTATCCGCGCATGCATGCCGGACAGAAACGGGCGATTCAGACGGGTGTTGCCATACATGAGCTGGTCGATGTTGACCGGCGCATCGGGTTGCTTCGACTTGTTGACCATCAGTTCGTTTTTGACCTCCCAGGCCGCTACAAACTGGTCGCAGGTTTTGTTCCAGCGCTGCACGATGTCGGCGCAGGCCTGATTGCCTGCGGCAGCATAAATTTCCAGCACTTTATGCTGATACAGTGCATTGAGCCATTGGCCGGCTTTATCGTCACCGCGGAGCGCCGCACTGACCTGTTTCAGAATGGCTGACAAGGCAATACTTTGTCCCTGCCAGACCGGCGGTATGCCGAGTGCCAGGTGCAGGATCAGGGTGAGCAGCTGCACATCCACCGACGTTGATGGCCGGTTGCGCAGATCGAGCAGCAGTCTCACCGTATTCTGGTCTTTCTGGATATCGCGAAACCAGCTCAGCAACTGACCGTTGATGAGATCGGTAATGCCCATTTCCCACTGACTTGCCAGTGCCACGCCGAGCTGTTCGGGCTGCGTGCAGTGCTGTTCTCCCAGATGATACGGATGCTGGTAAATCGGTTCGGACGGATTCTGTCCGGGTTCGGCAAGCAGCGCATCATGGTCGAGCCAGCGCCGCAGTTCGGCCGCACCCCAGCGTTGTGCCGGATCACGGATCAGCAGACTGCGCACCAGCTTTGCCGTGTCTGGATTCTTGATATCGGTGGTGACTATATTTTTCGTGGTCAGGTAATGCAGAATCACCGCATCCGACAGATTTTTGAAAGGATGCACGCCAGTGCTGGCTTCCAGAATAATCAAGCCCAGCGCCCAGTAATCGGCCTTGGCATCGATGACACCAGACAGGCCCTCCGGCGCTGCATAGGGCAGGGTGCGCGCCACGCCGGTGTAACGCTGCGTCATATCGAGGATTGAGGCAATGCCAAAATCGGTCAGCACCAGATCCAGTGGCTCGGTACTTCTGATCAGGATGTTTTCCGGTTTCAGATCGCGATGCACCAGTCCGTGGGAGTGAATGTCCGCCAGTGCCAGCGCCAGTTCTCTGACAATGTATTCCAGCAAGGCATCCGGCACACCCTGCCCATACCCGGGTTGCTCAAGCAGGCCGCGCAACGAGCCGCCACGGCAGTATTCCATGAGCTCGTAGGCATAGCCGTCAGACACGCCAAATTCCAGTACCTCCACCCGGTGTGCGCGGTTCAGTTGTGCAATGCGCTCCTGCACTGCAGGTTTGGGCAGGATGCCGTGCCGGTAAATTTTGGCCACCAGTTGTGCACCACCCGTTTTGGCCTGCACCACCAGCAGTTCCGCTTCGGCACCTTTGGCCGGCATGGGCTCAAGGATGCGGTAGCTTCTGGAGAGCGCCGCAGGCAGGTTGATCAGGCTTGGTACCGCGGTCATCGGCCGGTCGCAGTAGATGCAGCGAGTGCTGTCAGGTCGATTGGGTTGCGCGCAGTCAGGGTAGGGACAAAGCAGGCCGGCTGCGCCTGGCGGTTGTGGTGTGGTCCGTTCTGCGGGCGACTCGGCAATCAGATCAACCCCGGCCAGCATGGTTCCGCAATCGCAGCGCAGCACGTCCGGGTTATTGTGGCTGCCGCAGCCCGGGCAGCGTCGGTAATAGGTTGATGTGTTCATGTTCAGGTGCGCCAGGATGGCTGACGGAACAGGATGCCCTGATCGCGGCATTGCGTTTCCAGTCTTTGCATATCGCCACGCTTTGGTATGCCGATATACCACACCTGCTGGCCGTCCAGCATGAGCTGTAGCTGCTGATTGGCCAAGCCGGGACCCTGTTGCGCATATTTGCTGCGGGCGCGCTCGGTCAGCAGTTCGAGGGTCTGGTTGTCTGAGCCGCGCCATGTTAGGTTGGTTGGCTGTTTGTCGACATAAGGCTCTGGGATCAGTGCATCCAGTTTGCTCAGAATGGCACCGTGCTTCTGTTTGAGTGTGCTGTACGGATAGCCGCTGTAGCATAGAATATCCAGCTCGGACTTGAGCTCGGTGCGCCACGCGATCAGCGCGTCCAGCAATGCCGACAGGGCGTTGGGTTGATCAAACGGCTCACCGCCCGAAATGGTGATGCCATCGAGGTCCGGAGCGGCGACCTTGCGGCACCAGTCGAGCAACTGCGCGACCGACATCTTGCGGTTAACTGATTGATCCCAGGTGTCCTGCGAAATACAACCCGGACAGGCGATTCTGCAACCCTGCATCCAGATGCCGATGCGGCGTCCCGGTCCCAGCACGGTGACCGGGTAATGCGCTTTGTTGATGTTGATCTGCATGGGTATGTCGGCTATTTTTTCTTGTTGAACAGCTCGCGCAGCAGTCCACCCACATCAGGGCTGACCGGCTCGCCGTGTTTGACCATCAGGCGCAGATGCAACACGAAATTTTCCAGTACCAGCTTGGCGGCCACGGCCAGCAGGGTCAGTTGACGGTCTTCCTCGCTGAAATTTTCCAGTGCGGCGGCCATGTCGCAGACATGATTCGAGATTACGCTGCGCAGGTCTTTATCATTGAAGGGCAGGTCGGCAAAGTCGATCGGATCTTCCCGTTCGACTTCTTCCATCAGCAGTTCGAGTTCGCGCGGCGTAATCGGCATAGTTATATCCTTACTCAAGGACCAGCGTTAATTCAATCACCCGGTCATGTTCCTGCAAATCCCGCACCAGCAGTTTCTGATGACCTTCCAAAGTCTGCTCAAACAGCGCGCGTGACAGCGGGTTGATGAAACTGGATTCCAGCGCATTGCCGATGCCGCGAGCGCCATTGGACAGATCGGCTATGCAGCGTGCTTCCAGTTGTGTTTTGACCGCAGCCGCAATGCTCAGATGCAGTTTGAATTCGTCGAACAGGCGCTGCGCGATATTTTTCAGCATGCCGTCCAGTATCCGCTGCGCCACGTCATGGGTAATGAAATTGAATACCACGATATTGTCACCGATCCGGTTCAGCAATTCGGGGCGCGCCAGTTTGAATTTGAAATAGTCGTCAATGGCTGCGCGCACCCTGGCTTCCACCAGATCGTACGGGTCGCCGGATTTGACCTGCTGCTGGCGCACACCGAACTGGTCCTCTACAAAAATACCAAGGTTGGATGTAAACACCAGTATGGTTTCGGAGAACCAGGCAGTCTCGCCGCGCCCGTCGGTCAGGCGGCCGTCTTCCAGGATTTGCAGAAATTTGTCCAGGATTTGTGGATGGGCTTTTTCGATTTCATCAAACAGCACCACCGAAAACGGCTTTTCGCGCACGGCATTGGTGAGCTCGCCACCGGCGTCAAAACCAACGTAGCCAGGCGGCGCACCGAGCAGTCTTGCGCCACTGTGCGACTCGGAAAATTCACTCATGTCAAAGCGCAGGTAGGCACGTTCATCGCCAAACACCAGTTCGGTGAGGGTTTTGGCCATCTCCGTTTTTCCGACCCCGGTTGGTCCGGCAAAAAACAGCACGCCGCGTGGCCGGTTGCCTTTGGTTCTGGCCTGTGCGCCGGTCATGCCCATGACCGAGCGCTTTAAAATATCCAGTGTTTTGACGACTGCGGCGTGCTGCCCTTTGACGCGGTCTTCGATGACCGGCAGGGCGTCGCGGACTTTTTCGCGCAGATAATCCTTGCGCCAAGGATTGTCCAATGCCCCGAGCTGATAGCAGCGCACCGCATCGTCGATCTCGGCCATGCCCAGTTGCTGCCGGTCGGCCAGTTCTGTGATATCAGACAGAGCGCTCAGACTCATGCCTTCAGTGCCAATGGCAAAGCGTTGCAGAAACTGTTTTCTGGCGGCGTCACCGGCTTCTTTGTAACCGGAAAACAGCGGTGCCAGCTGCGCTGCGCTGGCATGGCGGGTTTCATAATCGGGACGAACGATGATCAGGCTGGCGATTCTTTCATTGTCCAGCGTGAACCAGCCGGGCAGATCCTGGGTCCGGTTGACCAGCCACAGTATCGGGTTGTACATTGGCCGGTTGTGCGTCTGGTCGGGCAGTGCCTGCAACGTGACGACTGGTGCAGCATTGAATGCAATTTTTTCTGCACCAATAAAGAACCGGTACTCGGCCTCCGAGAGATGACTGGCTTCCCGGCTGATGCGCGAAGCAAAATCAATCACCAGCGCGCAGCGTGCCGCGCGCTGGGTCGAACAGTTTTTCATGATGCCTGAAAGCGTTTCCAGGCTGATGATCTGGGTGCCGCTTTTCAGTTTCAGGTCAAACAGTTGTTCCGCCTGTTCATGGTTGGCGGCTTCGTCCGGGTAGACCCGGATGCCGTCAGTCGGGTCATAGATCAGCATGAAGCGGAAATGCCGGCGCTGCAGTGATTCCCACAGTGCCCGAATGAACGGCACCAGTGCCGGCCCCCCTGCAGTGGGCGCCAGAAAATTATCGTGGATGCTGCCCGAAATGACAAACTGCGAGCGGATGGCCAGCAGTCGTTCCAAATCAATTTGCCAGCGTGGAGTAGTCATGGTTATCTGTCATTCAGGTTGCGCTCTTTTAAAGGCGTATCAGTGCGTCTGGATTCAATGTCGGCAAACGTCGGCAGCAAAGCACAGTCCACTTGTTGTACCGGCAGTTCCCCTGCTTCCAGACGGCGTGTGACATCGAGTCCGAGTCCGCGCGCCTCCAATGCTTTTAACAGCGCCGGGAATTCGGCGCACCAGCGATCTTCGGCGATATGGTCTAGTACCGAGCGTTCATTGCCGGCATCTTGCACGGCGCGAATGACGTTGAAATTAACGGTATGGGTCATTTCATTTGCGCGCAGCCTGACCATATAGCTGCCCCAGTCGTGACGGCGGAAATGTACCACACCCCCTTCGACAAACAGGGTGTCGCTGAATTCCTGTACCTGGTAGCCGAGTTCCTTCAATGTGTGGCGCAGAATCAGTGCGCTGGCCTGCTGCATCGCGTGCTGCTGGCTTTGTTCCAGATGGATCTGCACCTGTTGGCGCAATTCGTTCTCCAGCAATTCCCGACGATGTGGCGGCAAATCCAGACGCAGCTGGTTCAGCAGATTCTGTACAGGTTGCGGTATTGTCCCCAAATGGCTGATGCGATTAACAAGTCGTTGCGCAACGGTAATTTCGGATGCCGCGCTGAACTCGGGTTGATAATCATCCCAGTCCGGCAATCGGGCTGACTGGGTCATCAGTATGGTTTTGATTTCTGCGTTGTAGCCCAACAGGGCGCGTAGCAGGGTGGCTGGATCGTCATCGGTTACGGTGGGGCGGCCGGACTGGATTTGCTCTGCTGCACCGAGTCGACCGCCGAGCTGCAGCAACTGGTTGAATTCAGATTCAGCCTGGCTGAGTTGCTGCCGGAGTGCGACCTGTTCCTGCTGGATTGCTTCCTGCTGCTGCTTCAGCTGGTCTGTGTGTTCGGCGTCGTGTAGTTCTGCCAGTTCAGCACTGTGCCGATAACCTTCCCGGACCGCCAGAACGGCACGAATGCCTGCAGCAGAAAGCAATACGGCAACGGGGTCTGTAACTAAGATTGCTGTGGTTGGGCCACTCATGGAACAGTCCGTAGTTGGGTGGTTGTCTGACATACCGCCTCAAACAATGGATTGGGCGGTATGTCAGGTTTATTTCAGCTTAGCCTTCCTGTATGCGCCTTGCAATATGCTGCAGTGATTCCTCCACCTGATCAACCAGTATCAGACACAGATCACCTGCTTTGAGCGTACTGAGCGCATGATCGATGGCAATGAATTCACCGGTGATTTCGCTGATATTTTTGGTGCGCCTGGCATTTTTCAGTCCCGAACGCAGCAGGGCGACGACTTCACCGTCGACCCGACCGCGCTGGCAGGCATCCTGATACAGAACTACATCATCAAACGCCGCACCCAGTATTTCGGTCTGCTGACGGATATCCTGATCACGCCGGTCACCGGCACCGCTGATGACGACCGAGCGGCGCTTGGCGGGCATGGTTTCCACCGCACTGACCAGCGCCGCGATGGCATCCGGATTGTGACCATAATCGGCGATGAGCGTAGCGCCTTTATAGTTGAACATGTTGAAGCGACCCGGCGCATTGTCGGTGTCGTTGGCAAATGATTTCAGGCCAGCTTCGATGGCTGGCCAGGCGGTGCCAACCGCCCAGGCGGCCGCGACCGAAGCCATGACGTTTTCGACCTGGAAACCGATTTTTCCGTCATGCGTAATCGGCACCTGACTCAGGGCGATCTTATGGATGAAGTTGCCTTCCGACGCGACGATCATGCCATCATCCACATACACCACCCGGTTACCCTGGGCGCGATGGGTGGCCATGGCAGCTTCACGGCGGTCCACGGCAAAAAAGATCACTTTGCCCAGACAGTTTTGTGCCATGGCAGCCACGATAGGATCGGCTGCGTTGAGTACGGCATAGCCGTTGTCAGCCACGTTTTGTACGATGACGCGCTTCAATACCGCCAGGTCTTCCAGACTGGTGATGTAGTTCAGACCCAGATGGTCGCCGCTGCCGATATTGGTAATGACGGCAACCTTGCAGCGGTCAAACGCCAGTCCTTCGCGCAGAACGCCACCGCGTGCTGTTTCAAATACAGCCGCGTCCACATCCGGATGCAGCAATACGTTACGCGCACTTTTCGGACCGCTGCAGTCTCCCGAATCGATGCGCTGACCCTCAATGTACACGCCATCGGTATTGGTCATGCCGGTGCGCAGTCCGCCAGCAGTCAGTAAATGCGCAATCAGACGTACCGTGGTGGTTTTGCCGTTGGTGCCGGTCACTGCCACGATCGGAATGCGGCCGTCGTTGTCGTCATCGAACATGGTGGAAACAATGGCTTCACCGACCTGGCGTCCCTTGCCAAATGACGGCGAAATATGCATGCGCAGTCCCGGCGCGGCATTGACTTCGACAATGCCGCCATGTTGATCTTCTATCGGCTTTAACACGCCGTCGCAGACCAGATCGACACCGCAGATATCAAGTCCGATCATCTGTGCTGCCGCGACCGCGCGGGCAGCGACTTCCGGATGGACGTCGTCGGTGACATCGGTGGCGGAGCCGCCCGTCGACAGATTGGCATTGTTGCGCAGATTGACACGTTTGCCTTTGGGTGGAACCGATTCAGCGTTAAAGCCCTGCGAAGCCAGACTGGCCAGTGCAATATTATCGATGCGAATTTTGGTCAGTGAGGTGGCGTGACCGGAACCGCGTTTCGGATCGAGGTTGACCTGATCCACCAGTTGTCTGACGGTTTTGATACCATCACCTACAACCTGAGGCGGATCGCGCCGTGCCGCAGCGACCAGTTTGTTGCCGATCACCAGCAGCCGGAAATCACTGCCGGGCAGATAGCGTTCCACCAGGATGTTCTCGCCGAACTGGCAGGCCGAGACATAGGCTGCATCGAACTGTTCGCGATTGGTGATGTTGACCGTGACGCCCTTGCCCTGATTGCCGTCCTGCGGTTTAACTACCACCGGCAAACCGATTTCCTCGGCTGCTTGCCATCCGTCGTCGACGTCGGCAACGGCGCGCCCCATCGGAACCGGCACACCGGCAGCGTTGAGCAGTTTTTTTGTCAGTTCTTTATCCTGTGCAATCGATTCGGCAATCGCGCTGGTGCAATCCATTTCGGCGGCCTGTATGCGGCGCTGTTTGCTGCCCCAGCCGAACATCACCAGACTGCCCTCGGTTAATCTGCGAAACGGAATATTACGCTTGATCGCGGCAGTCACGATGGAGCCAGTGGAAGGTCCGAGGCGCACATCTTCGTCCAGTTCGCGCAGCTCGGTCTGGGCTTTTTCAAGATCAAATTCGCTGTCATCCAGCGCGCTCTTGATCAGCTGTTCGGCCAGTTCAATCGCCAGTCGGCCGACCGCTTCTTCGGTATATTCGACGACCACCTGAAACACGCCCGATTCAACTGTCGGGGTGGTGCGGCAAAAGGTGACCGGGCAGCCGGCTGCGGCCTGGAGTCCGAGCGCAACATGTTCGAACACGTGCGCAATCGGAATGGCATCGTGGTAACCGGTGGGTTGCAGTGCGCTCAGCTCCGGAAAGCGGCTGCGCAGCCGGGTTTCGAAATCGGGCAGGTTGATGATATTGAGTTCGTCGGTATTGCAGGTCACTATCGCTTCAATGGCAGTGTGATGACTCCAGAGATTGGGGCCGCGCAGTGCTCGGATACGTGAAACTTCCATAAAATTCTTGTCCTAGGTCTGTTGAAAGCTGAGCAGGTGATATATCCAGATCAAGCTGTCTTATCTATTTAACTTGTTTAAATCAGTAATGGCTTTTCTTCGGATTGGATTCAAAAGTTCTCAAACCCGCTTCGATGAGTTCAGGTGAAATCTGCAGCGCCCAGGCCGCCGCCACTGCGGCCATTACATTGGCCGGTTGTGCTGCCTTGCTGGGCTTTAACGAAGTCAGCGCGATGGCCGCGATATCATTGTCACCCTGTGCCAGAACGATGCTGTTGTTGCGTACAAAAACGACCCGTTCGCCTGCAGCGCGATGCACGGCCAGTATCGGCAGGTGATGATCCAGACTGTAGAAAATGACTTTGCCGTCGCACAGTTCAGCCATGGAGGCAATACGCTCATCGTCGGCATTCAGCACGGCGCAGCCGTCAGGCAAAATTACGTCGACCTGCGTGCGCGTCACATTGAACATCCGGTCCGCATCAGTGATGTAGTATTCCTTGAGGTGGGCATTCTTCAGGTTCGTTTCGATTTCACTGACTACACCGACTGCGCATTTGTCATAGACCAGACCTTCAGAGAGAATCATCCTGTTGCTGGTTTCAAACACGGCAGCGCTGATCGAACGGTTGATCAGAAGCCTCTGACCGCCTTCCCAGTTGATCGCACTTTTGCTGTCGATCTGGCGATGGTCCAGGTACAGTCCGGTGCTGCAGGCCAGGCCGACATGTTTGCCGCTGACGTACAGCAGATGTGCAATCAGTCGTGAGATCAGGGTTGAGCCGCTGGATTCGGTGACGCCTACCACAGGAACGCGACCTGACGCTTCATTTGGAAATAGATGGTCGATGATGGCTGCACCTATCGGACGCGGTATGCCGCTGGCCGGTTTCAGGTGCGACAGCAGGCCGGGTCCGGCGTTGACTTCAATGATGGCGCCGCGCTGCGAATTCAACGGTTTGGCAATGTCTTCCACCACCAGATCCACGCCCGCCACGTCCAGCCCGACGACCCGCGCTGCCAGCGTTGCCGCAGCGGCGATGCTGGGATGAATCTGGTCGGTAACGTCAAAGGCGACATTGCCATTGCGCTGAATTAAAACCCGTTGACCCTGGGCCGGAACGGAAGCGTCCGTGTATCCCTGACGCTCCAGCTCCAGGATAATTTCGGCGTGTTGCGTGCCAATTCTGTTTAATGGAAATTCCTCTGTCAGTCCGCGACGCGGATCAGCATTGATCTGAGCATCAATGAGCTCACTGATATTGGAGTTGCCGTTACCGGTCACCCAGGCGGCCTCACCGGCAGCGACTGCCACCACTTTTTTTCCAACCACCAAAACGCGGTGTTCATTACCGGGTATGAACTGTTCTACGATCACTGCGCTGCCACCGCCTTTGCGGTCCGCCAGTTTGAAGGCTGCGTGCACGTCGGCTTCAGTATTGAGATCAAGTGACACGCCACGACCATGATTGCCGTCGTACGGTTTCAGTGCCACCGGCAGCCCGATATCCTGAGCCGCTTCCCATGCTTCTTCGGCGCTGTGCACCAGTGAACCCTCGGGTACAGGCACGCCGCAGGATTTGAGCAGCGATTTGGTGAGATCCTTGTCAGAAGAAATACCTTCTGCGATTGCGCTGGTCTGGTCGGTTTCGGCAGTCCAGATGCGGCGCTGCCGGTTGCCATAGCCAAGCTGCACCAGGTTGCCGTCATTTAAACGCATCCAGGGGATGGAGCGGTCAGTGGCGGCATCGACAATGTGAGCCGTGGAGGGGCCAAGACAGAGTGAGTCAACCAGTTCGGTCAGTTCTGTGACTTTGGCCGCCACGTCGAAAGGGGTGTCGTTGATGGCAGCCATTAACAGTTCACGTCCGGCTTCCAGTGCGGCGCGTCCGACCTGTTCCTGGCGGGTGCGGAATGCCATCTTGTACAGACTCGGTTCGGCCGCCTTGCGGGTTTTACCGAATCCGGTGCGCATGCCGGCCAGATTCTGCAATTCGAGAACGATGTGTTCAAGTATGTGCGCAGCCCAGGTACCCTCTTTGAGACGTTCAATAAAGCCGCCGCGCTCACCGACGCCGCAGCGATGCTCAATCAGGCTGGGCAGCCAGGTTGTCAGTCTATCGGTTAATCCGGGGATGGCGTTGGAAGGGTACTGTTCTAATTCGCCGATCTCGACCCAGACTTCAATGACCGGGCGATAAGTCCAAATGTTCGGTCCACGCAGATGTGTAATGCGTGTAAATTTGATTTCTTTCTTGTTTGTCATTTATTTATTTTTTCACCAACATCGGGGCGGGATTACCCAATTTCATCTTTATAATTTTGGTATGCTGCCTGTTTGCCAGTATCTGTACCAGTAAATTTGTCAGTAATAACATTTAAGTATTCGGTTCTGTAGCAGCTTCTGTATTGTATACTCTCGAAAAAATAATTCGAGCAAGGACACAAAGTATAGTTGGCAAAGCTGCTGGCAAATAAGTCTAATAGAATACCGTAACTTGAACCATCCGCGCTACGGTTTAAACAAACAGCGCGCCTGTCATCAAATATCTTTTCATCTTTTTACATTGCACCATCACAGGCGGTTGCAATTTGGAGCACTCAAAACAATGACAATGAAACAAGTCGCTGAAGATCTTACTTTATCCAATCTGCAGAATTCCTGGAAAGATATCGTTGCAAATCGCGTAGCAAACCAGCTCACCTCCGGTGAGAACGCGCTGAGTGTCCTTGAGGTTGACCTGGATGACCGATTAAATTTCCGCAAGGGAATGATCATCGCCACCGAGTCGCGCATTCTGTCGCAGGCGCCGGGCGAAACTGAATGGAAAAGCTGGGATTACCGCAGCGGCCTGGCATTAAGTCATCATGATCACGCCGGTATCGGTCATCTGGAATTGACCGATGCTTCAGGATTGTTGTGCGAGTGGCGCTTCACGTTAACCCAGAATCTGCTTGCCACCCGTTTTGTTGATCAGTTCAATCTGTATCAGAACAGCCAGCTCACCGGTGAACCGGTTGAAGAAGCCGATCAGCTGATCTGCCCTAGTTGCAAGGCGCCGTTGGAACCGGAGCAGGATGAATGTCCGATCTGCGCCAAAGTCATTCACACTCCGCCATCCACTCGCACCCTGTTCAGACTGTGGCGTTTCGCCAAGCCCTATCAGGGCCGCCTGTTTATCGGATTCATCCTGACCCTGTTGGGCACGGCCGCCGGTCTGGTGCCGCCTTACCTGACTGGCCCGATACTCGATAACATCCTGATTCCCTATCAGGAAACCAAACATATCGATAACACCATGGTCGCCATGTATCTGGGCGGACTGCTTGGTTCGGCGCTGCTGGCCTGGCTGTTGAACTGGCTCAGAACCTATATTTTGGCACTGGTGTCGGAACGCATCGGTTCGGATTTGCGTACGGCGACTTATGAGCATCTAATGCGCCTGTCGCTGGAATATTTTGGTGGTAAGCGCACCGGTGACCTGATGTCGCGCATCGGCAGCGGCACCGACCGGATCTGCGTATTCCTGTCGCTGCATCTGCTCGACTTTGCCACCGATGTGATCATGCTGATGATGATTGCCGCTTTTCTGGTGCGGGAAAATGCGATGCTGGCACTGGTGACGCTGGCGCCGCTGCCATTTATCGCCTGGATGATCCACGTCGTGCGCGACAAGTTGCGTAACGGCTTTGAAAAAATCGACCGGGTCTGGGGTGAAGTTACCAACGTGCTGGCTGATACCATACCTGGTATCCGCGTTGTAAAGGCCTTTGCCCAAGAACAGCGCGAAGCGAACCGTTTTCACGAAGCGAACCGCCACAACCTGATGGTGAATGACAAACTCAATAAAATCTGGTCGCTGTTTTCGCCGACTGTTTCGCTGCTGACCGATATCGGTATGCTGGTGGTGTGGGCTTTCGGTATCTGGCAAATCTCGCGTGGTGAAATCACGGTCGGTATTTTGGTGTCGTTCGTGGCGTTGATGGGGCGGTTTTATGGCCGGCTCGATTCGATGAGTCGCATTGTGTCGGTCACACAGAAATCGGCGTCGGCAGCCAAGCGGGTGTTTGATATTCTTGACCATGTGTCGAGCGTGCCGGAACCGGCAAATCCGGTCAAGGTGCAGAACATCAAAGGACATATCGAATTGCGTGAAGTCGGTTTCCGTTACGGCAACCGTGCTGTGAACCGCGGTATCAGCCTCAATATTCAACCCGGTGAAATGATCGGTCTGGTGGGCCACAGCGGCTCTGGAAAAAGCACTCTGGTCAATCTGATCTGTCGTTTTTATGATGTCGCTGAAGGCGCGATTTTGCTCGACGGCGTCGACATCCGTTCGTTTGCCGTGGCGGATTACCGCCGCAATATCGGATTGGTGCTGCAGGAGCCGTTTCTGTTTTTCGGCACGATCGCCGACAATATCGCTTACGGCAAACCCGGCGCGAGTCGCGATGAAATCATGGATGCAGCGCGCGCTGCGCATGCCCACGAATTCATTCTGCGCCTGCCACAGGGTTATGATTCGATGGTTGGTGAGCGTGGTCAGGGATTGTCCGGCGGTGAGCGGCAGCGGATTTCGATCGCGCGTGCACTGCTGATTGATCCGCGTATTCTGATTCTGGATGAAGCGACTTCGTCGGTCGATTCGGAGACCGAAAAAGAAATTCAGAAAGCGCTCGACAATCTGGTCAAGGGCCGTACCACGATCGCCATTGCTCATCGTCTGTCGACACTGAACAAAGCCGACCGGCTGGTGGTAATGGATCGCGGAGTGGTCGTCGAAGAAGGCAAACATGAAGTGCTGATGGCACAGCAGGGCGCGTATTTCCGTCTCTATCAGGCGCAGGCGCGCAATGCTGCCGTGCTGCTGGAATCAAATGAAAGTATATGATAATGCAGACTACCGAATTTGAACTGAGCCGCAATACTTTCGGCAAACTGATACTGACCGTCAACGGTGAAACCCATCAGGACGTCGTGCCTGTGCGCGCTTTCCCGATTCAGACTCCTGAGGACAACATCTCCATGGTGTGCAGTGACGGACGGGAAGTGGCCTGGATTGACCGGTTGCTGGATTTGTCGCCGGTGCAACGCGAGCTGATTCTGAATGATTTGTCCGGACGTGAATTTGTTCCGGTCATCTCCGACATCGTCGCCGTATCCAGCTTTTCCACACCGTGTACCTGGACGGTCAAAACCGACCGGGGTGACACCAGTTTTGTGTTGCGGGTTGAAGAAGATATTCGTCGGATCGGCGAAGATCTGCTGGTCACCGATAATCACGGTATCAATTACCTGATCAGAAAGCCTGCCAAACTGACCAAAGCGGCACGCAAAATTCTGGACCGCTTCCTGTAATGAAGTTGTCGTCACTGCTCCCCGAACAGGTCAAATCCCGTCTGAAAGGGGTGCGCATATTCGGCTGGCGCGTGAAAGAAATCCGCAGCCTGATTCTGTTTGCGGTGCGCCGCCTGGCCGACGGCCAGTTGGCTCAGGTGGCCGGTTCCCTGACGTTTACAACCGTGCTGGCGCTGGTGCCGATACTGACCATTGCACTGGCCATTTTTACCGCGTTCCCATTGTTTAATACGTTCCGCACTTCGCTCGAAGCGTATTTTATTCAAAGCCTCATGCCCAAGGCGATTTCTTCCAATATCCTGGGCTACCTGAACCAGTTCGCCACCAAGGCGACCCGGTTGTCTGCATTTGGCGCGGTGGCGTTAATGGTGACGTCAATTGCCATGCTCGCTACCATCGACAAGGTGTTCAATGAACTCTGGCGCGTCAAACACACCCGCCCCCTGATCAAACGCATGATGGTGTACTGGGCCCTGATCACGCTGGCACCGCTGCTGCTGGGTGTGTCGCTGACTGTCACATCGTATCTGTTTGACGCTACCTCGGATCTGGTGGGGGTCATTCCCGGCAGCAAAGCACTGTACACGCTGACTTCCATTGCGTTGTCCAGTTGCGCTTTTGCCCTGCTGTACATCGTTGTGCCCAATCGCTCAATCAACTGGCGCGATGCAGCCTGGGGTGGTCTGGTGGCGGGGGTGCTGTTTGAAATTGCCAAACGCATTTTTGCTTCGTTTGTCATTCACCTGCCGACCTACACCATTGTGTATGGCGCGGTGGCGCTGTTTCCGATATTTTTGATCTGGATTTATACCTGCTGGGTCATTACCCTGTTTGGCGCAGTCATCACGGCATCGCTGCCGGTAGTCAAATATGAGCGCTGGTGGCATGTGCCCAGACCGGGCAGCCGTTTTGTGGATGCCATGATATTGCTCGAAACGTTGTTCAATGCGCGCACCCGTTCTGTGAAAGCCGGTATGTCAAGCTGGGAAATCCGTGAGAAAACCAGGCTGGGATTTGATGAAATCGAACGTCTGCTGACGCAGATGACCAAGGCGGGCTGGGTTGGTCGCCTGCATGCCGATGAAGGCATAACAAAAAAATTGCCGCTGAGCGGCTCCGAATGGTGGGTGTTGCTGGCCAATCCGGCCGTGATTCAGGTCTCACAGGTTTACCGCCAGTTTGTTTTTGAAGCCCAGGCCGATGCGCGTCTGAGCAAAACAGTGGAAAGTGCGATTGAGCAGGGTTTGCAGCAAACGCTGGAAGAATTTTTTACGGCACATAAATAGGGTCGATCAGGAACAGGAATGAATATGAAAAAAACATTGCTTTGCCTGAGTCTGGCCATCGCGCCAACGTTGCTGCTGGCGCAAAACGCGACCGCAGTCAAAATCGGCTTCAGTTCTCCGCTGACCGGGCCGAACGCTTCTGCCGGAATCGATAATCAGTGCGGCCTGCTGATGGCTCTTGATGCGCTGAACAGTCAGGGCATCGACATCGGCGGCAAAAAAATTCGCTTTGAAGCGGTACTGGAAGACGATCAGGGTGATCCGCGTGCCGGTGTGACGGTGGCGCAAAAACTGGTGGATCAAGGTGTCAAAGCCGTTATTGGTCCATACAATTCTGGTGTTGCCATTCCGGCTTCGCGGGTCTATAACAGCGCCGGTATCGTCATGGCCACGGTTGCCTCTAATCCCAAAGTAACCCTGCAGGGCTTTGCCTATGTGTTCCGGGTGGCTGCCAGCGACTCTCGGCAGGGCAGCAAGATGGCACTGTATGCGGCCAAAGAATTAAAAATAAAAAGCGTCTCCATCATCGATGACCGCAGCGCTTATGGACAGGGGCTGGCCGTCGAATTCGCCAGAGTGGCCAAAGAAAACGGAATCAAAGTGCTGAGCAATGATTACACCAGTGAAAAGTCGTCAGATTTCAATGCGATCCTGACTGCGGTAAAAAATAAAAAACCGGATGCCATTTTTTATGGTGGCTATTCGGCGCAGGGCGGTCCGATGCTGCGCCAGATGAAGCAGCTCGGGCTGAACAGTCTGCTGCTCGGTGGTGACGGAATCTGCGCGCCGGAAATGGGACGGCTCGCCGGTGATGCGATGTCACGCCAGGTGTACTGTACTCAGGGTGGTGCGCTGCTGGATAAAATGGTGAGCGGCAAACAATTCGCTGCCGATTATGAGCAGCGTTTCAAACGCCCGGCCGAGACCTACGCCGCTTCGTTTTATGACGCCATGATGCTGATCGCCCAGGCCATGAAGAGCGCCAACTCGGTAGAGCCGCAGAAGTATCTGCCGGTACTGGAGAAAATCAGATATAAAGGTGTCACCGGCCAGTACGAATTTGACGCGAACCACGATTTGCTGCTCTCGCCGGTGACAGTGTTTCAGTTTAAGAATAACTTGCCAGAAGCGCTGGCAAGTTATTAGTGAACCGGCTATTGGATTTCCGCACGCAGCCGGGCAATCTGTGCGCGCACCTGATTCGGTGCAGTGCCACCCAGATGGTCGCGCGCTGCTACCGATCCTTCCAGTGTCAGTACTGCAAAAATATCCGCTTCAATCAGACTCGAAAAAGCGCGCAGTTCGTCCAGAGTCAGATCACTTAAATCACATTCCTTATTGACGCAGGTCTTGACGGCATGTGCCACCGCTTCATGCGCATCGCGGAATGGCAGACCTTTTTTTACCAGATAATCGGCCAGATCAGTCGCGGTGGCGTAACCCTGCAGGGCTGCTGCGCGCATTGCCTCTGGCTTGACGCTGATACCGCCGGCCATGTCGGCGAAGATGCGCAGGGTATCGACCAGTGTGTCAACCGTATCGAACAACGGTTCCTTGTCTTCCTGATTGTCCTTGTTGTAAGCCAGCGGCTGGCCTTTCATGAGGGTCAGCAGGGCGATTAAATGGCCGTTGACTCTGCCGGTTTTGCCGCGTGCGAGCTCGGGAACGTCGGGATTCTTCTTTTGCGGCATGATGGATGAGCCGGTGCAGAAACGGTCGGCGATATCGATGAAGCCAATGCGCGGACTCATCCAGATCACCAGTTCTTCCGACATGCGCGAAATATGGGTCATGGTCAGCGCACCGGCGGCGCAGAATTCAATGGCGAAATCGCGGTCTGAAACGGCGTCCAGCGAATTGTTGCAAACACTGTCAAAGGCCAGCGTTCGGGCAACCCGCTCACGGTCAATCGGAAAAGTCGTGCCGGCCAGTGCGGCTGCGCCGAGCGGCAGGCGGTTGACGCGTTTGCGGCAGTCGGCCATGCGTTCAAAGTCACGACCGAACATTTCCACGTAAGCCAGCATGTGGTGTCCGAACGTGATCGGCTGAGCCACCTGCATGTGGGTGAAGCCGGGCATGATGGTGTCGGCATGTTGTTCTGCCAGAGTCAGCAGGGCAAGGCGCAATTGCTGCAACAGTGCGCTGATATCATCGATGGCGCCGCGCAGATAAAGACGGATATCGGTAGCAACCTGGTCATTGCGTGAACGTCCGGTATGCAGTCGCTTGCCGGCATCGCCGACGATTTCGGTCAGGCGTTTTTCAATATTCAGGTGGACATCTTCGAGATCGAGTTGCCAATTAAAGTCATTTCCGGCGATCTCGGTTGAAATTTGTGCCATACCCCGCACAATTTCGGCATAATCTGCCTTGCTGATAATTTCTTTGAAGCACAGCATTTCTGCATGTGCGAGTGAACCCTGTATGTCTACCTGGGCCAGCCGTTTATCAAAGAATACCGAAGCGGTATAGCGTTTTACCAGATCGGATACAGGCTCAGAAAAACGCGCCGACCATGCCTGGTCTTTTTTGGAAAATTGGGAAGTCATATCAATTTAGCTTAGGGTTTGTGAAAATCTGAATGATTATAAAGCACTTGAAGCTGGTTAAGCTCGCTGATACACCATCTGCTGTCTCTTCCGTCATTCCCGACTGTTGCAATATCGGGGTGATTTACCGTGTTCTGCTGGCGACCAATCTGGTGGTATTTTTGGGAATCTGGATGGCGAGCCCGGATATGCCGGCTGCGTTGTTGTCGTTTTTTGGCATAGCCATGGTGCTGGAAATGATTTGCATACTGTCACTGATGGCGTTGTGCGGAATGCGAAGAGTGGTGCTGGTCCAGCGGCTTCCGGTATGGCTGCAGCGCTCACTGTGCGGTATTACGCCGGCGCTGATTGCAACTGGACTGGTGTCACTGATCGTGCATCTTTCCTGGCTGTTCGACGGGTTGTTGCAGATTTCGGTGAGCAGGATCAGCGTAGCCGCGGCTGTGTTGGGCATGTTGTTTCAGCAGCATATTGAATTGCGCTCGCGGGCCTTTTCTCCGGCACTCGGCGAGGCCAAGCTCAAGGCGCTGCAGGCGCGTATCCGGCCGCATTTTTTATTCAACAGTATCAATGCCGTGCTGTCTTTGATCCGTACCGAACCGAAACGGGCCGAAAGCACGCTGGAAGATCTGGCCGATCTGTTCCGGGTTCTGATGCGCGATACCCGTGACGTGTCGACCCTGCAGGATGAATTGCAGTTGTGTCATCAGTATCTGTCAATCGAAAAGATACGACTGGGTGAGCGGCTCAACGTGGCGTGGGAAATCAGCAACCTGTCGGAGACGGATTTACAGCAGGCACAGATCGCCACGCTGTTGTTGCAACCGCTGATAGAAAATGCGGTCCATCACGGCGTGGAGCCGTCAGAAGTCAGTTCGGTGATCAGTGTCCGGCTCAGCCGGCAGGGTGACCGGCTTTTTATTGCCGTTGAAAATGCCTATTTTCCGGACCATGCCAGCAAGGGTAATCAGCTTGCACTGAACAATATCCAGGAACGTCTGCAGCTTTTGTACGACGTGGAAGCTGAATTTGTGGCTGAAGTGGTCGGCAATCAGTTTGTGGTGAAAATGAGCTATCCATTTCAAAAAATGACCGGTGCCGGCAATGCGCGCGAGTCCGGTGTGGAAAGACGCGGCATAAAACGAATTGGAAACTGAGTTGAAAGTGCGAATTAAAACGTGAACAGAAACCGATCATGATTCCCGATATTTTCATACTGGATGATGAAGCGCCGGCACGCCAGCGCATGCGTACGCTGTTGGCCGATATCGCCGAAACCTGCCCGACCCGCGTGGTTGGCGAGGCGGATCAGGCGCAGGCGGCGCTGGATGCGATTGCCGTGTGCAAGCCGGATATCGTGCTGCTGGATGTGCAGATGCCCGGCATCAGCGGGATTGAATTTGCCCAGCATCTGCTGCAAAACGCACCGGCTGATTCCGGACCCACGGTGATTTTTGTATCTGCCCATGATGCGTACGCCTTGAAGGCTTTTGAAGTGCATGCCTTTGATTACCTGTTGAAACCGGTACGGGCCCAGCGCCTGCAGGAGGCTGTACTGCGTGCCGTGCGCATGCGCAGTCAGATTTCTGATGCGCGCGCTGTGCAGGTTGCCGAAAACGCTACGGCAGCTGCGCTGGGCTTGCCAATCCCCGAGCGTCGCCAGTTTTTTTCAGTCATGGAACGTGGGCGAATTCTGCTGGTTCCGGTCAGGGATGTGCTGTATATCAAGGCAGAACAAAAATATCTGACCCTGCATACCAGTCATAACCAGTATCTGATTGAGGAGTCCCTGCAGACCATCGAAATGGAAATGCCTGCCGTCATGGTGCGTATTCATCGCAACACTCTGATTGCCCGCCTGGCCCTGTCAGGTGTCGAGCGTGGGTTGGAACCTGATGAACAGACTGGCAAAATGACTGAAGCCTGGCACGTGATTTTGAACGACTGCAAGGACCGGTTGCCAATTTCGCGCCGTTTATGGCCTTCAATTAAGGCACTGGTGAAATAACCTGATCAAAAAAGTAATTTTCGTAATGTCTGCAGGACCTGTGCGGCTTCAAATGGCTTGACGATAAATCCGCAGGCACCGAGCTCGATGGCGCGCCTGACCTTGTCGCGGTCGGCATGGCCGCTGACGATGATCACTTTAACCCCAGGGTGGTCTTTCTGGATTTGTTCCAGTGCCTCCAGACCTGAAACGTTGGGCATTTCCAGATCCAGACATATGGCCCGCGGTTTGTGCTGGTTGATCAGATCGATGGCCTGCTGTCCATCCATGGCTTCGGCAACAATTTCTATGCCTATGCTTTTGAGAATGACACCCAGCAGTTCGCGCATGATGGAACTGTCATCGGCAATCACCATCGATACGCCGGCCTTTTTTTTGGTTTCTGGCGGCGCGGGCGCATTCAGCAGCATTCTGCGGTCATGGTCAACTTGTTTGAATTCCTTGAGTACCTGGGTCTGACTGAACGGTTTTTTGAGGAATCCGGCAACACCGGCCTCTACGGCCTGCTTCTGAAACTCGGGATCTTTCGTGCCGGTGATCATTAACACGGCGATTTTGGTGTCAATTTGCCGGAGTTCTTTGAGCAGGGTCAGGCCATCCTTGCCTGGCATTTCGTGGTCCAAACAGACGATATCCGGATGCAGCCGGTTGACCGTGTTGATGAAATTGTCTCCACTGCTCAACTCACCGACGACCTCATAGTGTTCTGATCGGAACAGGACACTCAATAAGCCCCGGATTGACTCATTGTCGTCAACGATAAGAACTTTAGTGGGATGATCGTCCATAATTTTGCCTGAATCTCCGTGAAGTTGCCTTTATGGTAACTTCGTTAATGAATACTGCGTTCAACGGCCTGCTTATCAGAATAGTCTGCAGACTCCGGTAAATCAATGAACAAAAATGGCAGCGAATTCAGAGTGGGGTGAATTGAACTTTAAATATTTACCAATAAGGCTGGTTAAAAATGTTTCAATCCCAGCGCGTTTTTAACTTCAGCGGTAGTTTGCGCCGCCACTTCGCGCGCTTTTTCCGTACCTTCCTTTAGCATACTGATCACATAACCCCGGTCCTCGGCCAAGGCCAGGCGGCGTTCGCGGATCGGGCGGATCAATTCCTGCAGACATTCTTCCAGGCGTTTTTTGACGGTGCCGTCACCCAGCCCACCACGTACGTAGTGGGCTTTCATTTCTGCCAGCGCGACCTTGTCGGAATCAAAAGCATCCAGATAGGTAAAGGCGATATTGCCTTCCAGATGGCCCGGATCTTCAATGCGCAGGTGCAGCGGATCGGTATAGGTTTTTTTGACGGCGGCGCGAATTTCGGTTTCGGATGCGCCCAGATTGATCACATTGCCCAGCGACTTGCTCATTTTGGCCTTGCCGTCGATACCTGGCAATCGACCGATTTCAGGTACCAGGGCCTGACATTCGACCAGAATTTCCTGATTTGCCAGCCGGTTGAAACGACGCACGATTTCATTGGTCTGTTCAATCATGGGAATCTGGTCTTCGCCGACCGGAACCAGTGTGGCCTTGAAGGCGCTGATATCGGCAGCCTGGCTGACCGGGTAGGTCAGAAAGCCGGCCGGAATGTCGCGCTCAAAATTGCGCAGGCGGATTTCTTCCTTGATGGTCGGGTTGCGTTCCAGACGGGCTACGGTGACCAGATTCAGATAGTAAAAAGTCAGCTCGGTGAGCTCGGGAATCTGGGACTGGATAAAGATCGTCGACAGAGCCGGGTCGATGCCCACCGCCAGATAATCCAGCGCTACTTCAACCACGTTGCGATGCACCTTGCCCGGATCGTCCATGTTGTCGGTCAGCGCCTGTGCGTCGGCCAGCATGACGAACTGCTGGTACTGGTGCTGGAATTTGACACGGTTGCGCAGGCTGCCGACGAAGTGTCCGAGATGCAGTGGGCCGGTTGGACGGTCGCCGGTGAGGATCAAATGCTGTTTGTTTTCTGGAAGGGGCATGGTGGCTGCGACTGGAAGGGAAAGGGCTGCGTTAAAAGTGCGCACATCATGCCGCGCACCTGGTCGAGTGTCAAGTTCAGCAATCCCGGCGCGCTGCGATTGATATTTTGACGGGAAAATTCCGTAGTGGCTGCCAGAATAGTGTGGTTTGATGCCGGATTCTGTGATCTGGTTTAATTTTGAGCAATGTTGCGGGATTTCGGCATGATAAAATCCGGGCTTCTAATCTGTATCAAATTAAATTTGGAAAGAGCCGGCTTTGACTACTACGACACCCAAAAAATTGATTATTGCCACCCGTGAAAGCCGTCTGGCCATGTGGCAGGCTGAACATGTGCAGGCGCGCCTGCAGGCTCTGTATCCTGACTGTGATATCCAGTTGCTGGGCATGACCACCCGCGGTGACCAGATACTGGACCGGACTTTATCCAAGGTCGGCGGTAAAGGCCTGTTCGTCAAGGAACTGGAAACCGCCATGCTGGAAGGGCGCGCCGACCTGGCCGTGCACTCACTCAAAGACATGCCGATGGATGTGCCCGACGGGCTGCAGCTGGCCGTGGTACTGGAACGCGCTGATCCGCGCGATGCCTTTGTATCACCACATTATGCCGGTCTCGATGATCTGCCGGCCGGTGCCGTACTTGGCACCAGCAGTCTGCGTCGTCAGGCCGCACTGATGGCGGCCTATCCGCATCTGAATATTCAGCCGTTGCGTGGCAATCTGGATACCCGCCTGCGCAAACTCGATTCCGGCGACTATGCCGCTATCATTCTGGCCGCTGCCGGATTGCAGCGCCTGGGTATGCCGGAACGAATTCGCGCGTTTCTCGACCCTGAACACAGCCTGCCGTCCGCAGGTCAGGGCGCCATGGCAATAGAAATCGCCGACAACCGTCCGGAACTGGCCGCCTGGCTGGCACCGTTGAATCATTTGGCCAGTGCCCAGGCGGTACACGCGGAGCGGGCCGTATCCAAGGCATTTGGCGGCAGCTGTCAGATTCCGCTCGCAGCACATGCCACTCTGGAAGGAGACACCATGCATCTGCGTGCTTTTGTGGCTACTCCCGATGGTGCAGAGGTGGCGCGTGCCGAAGTGCGCGGACCCTGCGGACAGGGTGCTGCATTAAGTGCACAGATTGTGGAACTGTTGAAAGCGCAGGGTGCCGAAGCAATTCTGGCGCAATGTGTCGCTGAATAATGATGCAGACCTGATGCGAAAATCAGTAAATGTGATACTGACCCGGCCGCAGGCGCAGTCCCGGCTGCTGGCCGAAAAGCTGACCGCTCTGGGCTATGCAGTTGAAGTGTTCCCGCTGCTGGAAATCGCGGCGTTGCCCAAGGAGGGTGAGCTGCAGCAGCGGTTGCAGTCGGTACTGGACAATCTGGATCACTACGCGATGGCGGCATTCGTCAGTCCGAATGCCATTCATGCGGTGTTTGCCGGTGGGCTGAAATGGCCTTCCAGCGTGGCGATTGCGGTGATGGGTGAGGGCAGTCGCACTGCATTGGCCGAATATGGAATCAATGACAGCAATACCAGAATTTACAGTCCGACCGATCCGGTCCGGTCTGATTCTGAAACTTTGCTGGAAAATCTGGACCTGCCCGCGCTGCGCGGACATACCGTCGCTATTTTCAGGTCAGAAACCGGACGCGAACTGCTGGCTGATGCGCTTATTAATGAAGGTGTCAGCGTGGAAAAGGTCATTTCCTATCAACGCCTGATACCGACCTTGACAACTGAAACTGTTAAACAACTCGACGAGCTGCTAACATGTGCTGGCATTTGGGTCGTAAGCAGTTCAGAAGCACTCCGCACACTGGAGAATATGGTTGCGCACACGACTGGGGAAAATGCCGGCGCAGATGCTGTGGTAAAAATGCATCAGATCAATTTATGGGTATCGCATCACCGTATTGCACAAAATGCGCAAAACAGTGGTTTTAAGCGCGTACAGTTAATCGGTTCAGGCGACGAAAACCTGCTGCTCGCGTTACAATCACGCCCATGAACGAATCCTTGATACCCAAAGCCTCCGATCCTGAAACACTCAGCGCGGCTGAAAAGCAGGCTGCGACTACGATCGATATGCCAATGTTGGAAAAAACTGTGGAAAAATCACCAAGCTCAAAATTTTTTAATTTCACCAATATTGTGTATCTGGGGCTGGTTGTGCTGACCGTGCTGCTGGTTGCGCAGTGGTGGAGTTCGACCAGCCAGATCAGTCAGCTGCGTGAAGAGTTGGCACGTCGTTTGCAGGTAGTTGATGTCAGCACCGCAGAAACCAGAATTATTGCCAAAGCCATGCAGGAATCCGGCAAGGAGCTGCAGGTGAAAATCGGCGTACTTGAAAACAAGCAGGCCGAATCGGAAAGTCATGCGCTGGCGTTGCAGCAGCTCTATCAGGATTTGTCCAAAAACCGCGACGACTGGGCCCTGTCTGAAATTGAACAGGTTCTGTCTACCGCAAGTCAGCAACTGCAGTTGGCCGGTAACGTTCAGGGCGCGCTGATCGCGCTGCAAAATGCCGATGCGCGTCTGGCACGCTCTGACAAGCCGCAATTCATTACCATCCGTCGCTCGATCGCACGCGATATAGATCGCCTCAAGGCATTGCCCAATCTGGATCTGCCCGGCATCGCACTGCGACTCGACAGTGCCATTGCCCAGATTGAAAACATGCCTTTGTGGGTCGATGAAAATCAGGTAGTTATTGCCAATCCGGTCAAATCCAAAGAGCCGGCCAAAATGCGCGACCCGGTCAAGAATTCGGCTGCCTCAAAATCTGCGAAGGATGCTCATGCCGTTCTTGAAAGCGTGAGCTGGACTCAGTGGGCCGACGATCGCTGGCAGAGTTTTTCTACCGAAATGTGGGATCAGCTGCGTCAGTTGGTTCGAATTAGAAATGTGGAAAATCCGGACGCACTGCTGTTGTCTCCCAGCCAGGGTTATTTTGCCAAGGAAAACGTCAAATTGCGATTGCTCAATGCACGCCTGGCGCTGCTGTCGCGCAGTGAGACGCCATTTCGCAGTGACATGATTGCAGCGCAAGATGAAATTGCACGTTATTTTGACACGCGCTCCAAACAGACCCAAACCGTACAGGCCCTGTTGCGCCAGATTCAGAACAGCAATGTTTCGATTGAAATGCCAAGCCTTGCTGAAAGCCTGAACGCCGTACGCAACTTTACAGTGAAACAGTAATCATAATGGGCTTCTTCATACGCTTAGTTATCTTGTTTGCCACGGCGGTGATCGTGGCTTTGTCGGCGCGCTTCAATCCGGGCAATGTGGTGTTGTTTTACCCGCCGTACCGGGTGGATCTGTCGCTGAATCTGTTTATCGTTTTGGTTCTGGTGGTATTTTTGTTGCTGGGTTTGCTGTTTTACACCGTCACTGTCACCCAGCAAATGCCGGAACGAGTCGCCAGTTATCGGCGCGCCAAAAGCGAACGTGACGGCAACAAGGCGTTGCGTGATGCACTGAAGGCTTTTTTTGAAGGACGTTTTGGTCACGCCGAAAAAGCCGCCATGCGCGCTGCCGAATTGCCGGATAATGCGCCGCTGGCCGCGTTGATTGGTGCACGCGCTGCGCATAATATGAGTCAGTCGGAACGCCGCGATGGCTGGCTGGCCAGTCTGGAAGGCAACCAGCAATACAAAGTGGCACGACTGGTCAGCACCACCGAATTGTTGGTCGATGCGCATCAGTCCAAACTGGCATTGCAGGCGGTCAAGGAATTGAATGCCAACGGCACCCGGCATATTCATGTTTTGCGTTGGGCATTGAAGGCCAATCAGCAGGCCAAGCAATGGGGTGAAGTGTTACGGCTGGTCAAGGCACTGGATAAACATCGTTCGCTGCACCCGGCACTGTCGATGCGTTTGCGTGAGCTGGCCTACAAAGATTTGTTAACGGAACAGGCCCAGGATCCCGAATCGATACGGCGGCTGTGGTACGGGATTCCGGCAGAAGACCGGGTCAAACCTTTTGTTGCGGCACTGGCTGCACGTGCCATGCTGGCGCAAGGTCTCCAGGAAGAGGCGCGCACGCTGCTGGAAAAGGCATTGCAGGAAGAATGGGATGATCGCTTGATTATTGCTTACCGCGAAACGGCGGCAAAAGAAGGTTCAGCGGCACTGTTAAATCAAATTGAGCGCTGTGAAGCCTGGTCGGTTGCCCATCCTGCTGACCCCGAACTGGCCTTGACCATGGGTGTGTTGTGCCTGCAGCAAAAATTATGGGGCAAAGCGGAGAGGAATCTCGAGCAGGTGCTCATCTATGCAACCGACAATTCCTGTCTGCGTCAGGCCAATCTGAAATTGGCGCAATTGAATGAGCAGTTGGGATTGCCGGACAAGGCCGCCGGATTTTACCGGGCCTGTGCACTGATTTCGGACCAGCGTAATTCCTGATCCAAGATAAATACGTTCAACCCAATTTACCGTTCGGCACAGCTTGCGCTGAATCCCAAAACATCCCGATTTTATTTGTCGTTTTATTTTAGAAAGATGCAAAATGAGTTTGAATAATGTCCCCGCGGGTCGCGATATTCCTCACGATTTCAATGTCATCATCGAAATCCCCATGAACGCTGATCCGATCAAATATGAAGTTGACAAAGCATCCGGTGCCATTTTTGTAGACCGCTTTATGGGTACTGCCATGCATTACCCATGCAACTACGGCTATGTACCGAATACCATCGCCGGTGACGGTGATCCGGTCGACGTACTCGTCATCACACCGTTCGCGCTGATACCTGGCGTGGTGGTGCGCTGCCGCGCAATCGGTGTTTTAAAGATGAAGGATGAAGCCGGTGAAGATGCCAAAGTGCTGGCCGTGCCAATCGACAAAATTCTGTCGATCTATTCGCACTGGAAAAAGCCGACCGACCTGAACGAACTGCGTCTGAGACAGATTCAGCACTTCTTTGAGCATTACAAGGATCTGGAAAAAGGCAAGTGGGTGAAAGTTGAAGGCTGGTTTGAAGTTGAAGAGGCCCATAAGGAAATTATGGGTGGCGTTGCAAATTATCAGGCTTCCTTAGCCTGATAGAAAATCCATGTGCCGGTGATTCGGCACATGGTTGGTTTTACTGGATGTGCTTGCTATTTGAACCAGGGACTGAAGGCCACAAATGCCGCAATGGCAATGGCGATGCAACTGAGCCAGAACAGTCTGCCCAGTGGTTCTTTATCCGGAGCTTTGGCTCCTTTTTCCGATTCGTTTTTTTGATCGCGCTTTTCTGTCAGGATATAACGGCGCAATTCCTGAGCCATTTCTGCTGCTGACTGAAACCGTTTTTCAGGCTGTTTCGACATGGCGCGCATGACGATGCGCGACAGAGTCAGCGGAATCTCAGGGTTGATTTCGTGCGGCGCCTTGATCGGCTTGTTGATAATCATGTGCAGCAGCGTATCCATGTCACGGGACTGAAACGGCTTCTGACGCAGCAGCACTTCATACATCACTGCCCCCAGAGAATACACATCGGTCAATTTATCTACCGCTTTGGCCTGTGCCTGTTCCGGCGACATGTAATTCGGCGTGCCTAATATATTGTTGTTGAACAGGGTGGCATGCGTTTCATTATTTTCAGTGGTTTCGCGTTTCACGGCGCGGGCGATACCGAAATCGACCAGTTTGACCGTCATGTTTTCAGAAATGAATATATTGGCCGGCTTGATGTCGCGGTGGATTACACCTTCGGTATGCGCATATTCCAGACCCTCGGCAATTTTCTGCATCATCTGGGCGACGTAAATAAACGGCAGCGGCTTGCCGTCGGCCATAAACTGGCGCAAATCCTGTCCCTGCAGATATTCCATGGCGATGAAGCTGACATTGCCTTCAGTGGCAGCATCAAAAATGGTGATGATGTTGGGGTGTGAGAGCCGGCCAGCTGCACGCGCCTCATTCATGAAAATCTGGTCGCGCTGCTTTTTATCCTGCGCCGTGGGCAGATTGTGAAAAATTTTAATGGCAACATCACGGTCGATCACCGGGTCATGTCCAAAATACACGGTACCAATAGCACCACGCCCCAATTCGCGATAAAGCAGAAAACGGCCTACCTTTTTGATGGGTGCCATGCCTGGCGTGATGAACTTGGAACTTTGATTCATGAGTGGTCTGGTCAGATTCTTGTAATTATAGGTGCGGAAGGCATTATTCTGTATATTCAGGGCAAGGTCAAACAGCTTCGTCAAGCGACAGTTATTTGTAGCGCAATTTATACGTTTTATGCTTATTCATAAAAACTAACCTTCTGATTGTATGGTGTTTTTGTCGGTTCTGGCAAATGGAGTGCGTTCGTTTAACTCATTCATGTATTCGACCATGCCGGATTGCTCACGCTCCAAAAAGCGTTGTATGGCCTGGGCAAAGGCGGGATGATTGATATGGTGCGCCGAGTAAGTGGTCCGTGGCAAAAAACCGCGCGCCATCTTGTGCTCACCCTGCGCTCCGCCTTCAAAATATTGAATCTGATTGGCTATGCAGTATTCCAGTGGCTGGTAATAGGCCGTTTCAAAATGCAGGCAGGGGTGATGCTCCACCGCGCCCCAGTAACGGCCGAACACGGTATTGCTGTTCATAAAAAGTAACGATGCGGCAACCGGGATGTCTTCCTGCCGTTCTTCACGACAGGCAATGATCATCAATATATTTTCTGGCATGCCGGCGTGAATCTGCAAGAAAAATTCCAGATTCAGGTAGCCCTGACCACCGTGTTGGTTGTAGGTGTTCTGGTAGCACCTGAAAAAAAATTCCCAGTCAGCCTGACTGATTTGTCTGCCAACCTTGTGTTTGAAGCGAATCTGTTGATCCCTGACCTTGCGTCGCTCGGCCAAAATGTTTTTGCGTTTCTTGCTTTCCAGTCGGGTCAGAAAATCGGCGAAATCTCTGTAACCCTGATTCACCCAGTGGAATTGCACACCCTGGCGCAGCATGAAGCCGGCATTCTGCAACAGCCGGGCCTGCTGCTCCGGTAAAAACAGGACGTGACACGAAGAGGCATGACTGCCGGAGTTTAGCGCGATCAGTGCCTGGACCAATGCCTGCAAGGCAGTCTGACTGACAGCCAGCAGGCGCGGTCCTGTGACCGGCGTGAAGGGAATGGCGGACAACAGCTTGGGATAATAAGGAATCCGATGCTGTTCGAAGGCACTGGCCCATGACCAGTCAAACACATATTCACCGTACGAGTGCGTTTTCAGGTACATCGGCATGGCGGCCTGCAGTTCATTGCCGTGCCAGATCGTCAGAAAACAGGTGCTCCATCCGGTAGCCGTGCAGGCGCAGCCCGACTGTTCCAGCGCACGCAGCCAGTTATAGGATAAAAATGGATTGTCGCTGCCGTCACAAGTTCGCAATTGCTCCCATTGATCAGAAGAAATTTCAGATAAATTATTGACCACAGTCGTGCGATAATTCGCTTCTTGCATATATTTAGTATCGAATCATGATCAAGCTTGCATTAGTACAGATGAACAGCACGGTGGGTGATTTGGTCGGGAATGCGGCTCAGATAGTCGATTTTTCCCGGCGCGCCTTTCAACAGGGTGCACACATTGTACTCACACCTGAATTATCTTTGGTTGGATATCCACCCGAAGATTTGTTATTGCGTGATTCATTTTACAGTGCCAGCCACAGCGCACTCCAGACGCTGGCGACAAAGTTGTCAGAATTTCCTGATTTGCACGTTCTGGTTGGTCATCCGACGTTACAGAATGGTCAGCGCTTTAATGCCGCTTCGCTGTTGGTAAATGGTCAAATAAAAGCAACCTATTTCAAACATGATTTGCCGAACGGTCAGGTCTTTGATGAAAAACGCTATTTTTCAGCAGGGCAGGATGTGCTGGTGTTTGAGCTGGGACAGATCCGTTTTGGTGTGGCAATCTGCGAAGATACCTGGAATGAGCGCATGCCTGCGCAGGCCAGAGCAGCCGGGGCCGAAGTGCTGCTGGTTCTGAATGGTTCGCCGTTTCACATGAATAAGCAGCATCTGCGCTATCAGGTCATGCGTGATAACGTCGCACGCCTTGGCATGTCACTGATTTATGCGAATCTGGTCGGCGGACAGGATGAACTGATTTTCGATGGCAATTCGTTTGCAATGGACCGCGATGGTAATCTGATAGCGCAATTAAAGCACGCTCAGGTTGACATGCAGGTGATCGGATTTGAAGCCGGCAACCCGGTAGCTGGCCAGATTGAACCTGAATTGACTCTTGAAGCACAGGTATATCAGGCACTGGTACTGGGTGTGAAAGATTACATTGGAAAAAACGGCTTTCCGGGAGTGCTGCTGGGTCTGTCTGGCGGGGTTGATTCGGCGCTGACTCTGGCCATTGCGGTCGATGCACTCGGTGCCGAAAAAGTACGGGCGGTCATGATGCCGTCACCCTATACCGCAGAAATTTCCTGGGTCGATTCACGCGAGATGGTGCAAAAGCTGGGTGTGCGCTATGACGAAATTTCGATCAACGCCTGCTTTGCTGCATTTACCGAAACACTGTCACGCGAATTTGCCGGTTTGGCCTCAGATACGACTGAAGAAAATATTCAGGCCAGAATTCGTGGTACCTTGCTTATGGCGATGTCGAACAAGTATGGATCGATTGTACTTACCACTGGCAACAAGAGCGAAATGGCGGTTGGTTATTGCACGTTGTATGGTGATATGGCCGGCGGTTTTGCCGTAATCAAGGATATCGCCAAAACGCTGGTCTACAGATTGTGCGCTTATCGCAACGGTGTTTCGGCGGTCATTCCGGAACGGATCTTGACCAGAGCACCATCTGCCGAACTCAGACCGGACCAGACTGATCAAGATTCCTTGCCTCCCTATGAAATTCTGGATGGCATCATGCAGTTGTACATGGAAGAAAATCAGCCGACCGAGGCCATCATTGCCGCCGGTTACAGCAGGGCAGATGTGGAGCGCATTACCCGTCTGATTAAAATTAATGAATACAAACGGCGCCAGTCACCGGTCGGTATACGCGTGACACACAGAGCATTTGGCCGGGATTGGCGATATCCGATAACCTCACGATTTCGGGACTGAACAATTAACTTATGGGGAGTGCAAAATGAAACAAATTACTGCGGTAATCAAACCGTTCAAGCTTGATGAAGTGCGCGAATCGCTGGCAGAGGTCGGTGTTACCGGTCTGACTGTTACCGAAGTCAAAGGGTTTGGCAGGCAGAAGGGCCACACTGAGCTGTATCGGGGGGCTGAATATGTGGTCGATTTTTTACCCAAAATTAAAGTGGAAGTCGTGGTTGATGATATGGTGGTGGACAACGCCGTGGACGCCATTATCAAGGCCGCGCGCACCGGCAAGATCGGCGACGGGAAGATTTTTGTCCAAAATGTCGAGCAGGTGGTCCGGATCCGTACCGGTGAAACGGGCTCGGAAGCTGTTTGACACCTTGTAACCTCCTTCCAGCCATCAGGCAGACCGGGCAGACTGCGCATCAATAAACTGTCCTTACAAGCTCAGGGTAAATAAAAATTAATGAAGATTTTAATCAGCAACGACGACGGCTATTTGGCTCCTGGATTACTGGCCCTGGCTGACGTCATGTCGAAAATTGCCGACGTTGTGGTTGTAGCCCCTGAGAGAAACCGATCCGGGGCGTCGAACGCGCTCACACTCGATAAACCTCTGTCGGTGTCGAAAGCGGGTCACAACGTATATTTTGTGGATGGCACACCTTCCGATTGCGTCCATGTGGCGCTGACCGGATTGCTCGATACGCTTCCGGATCTGGTTTTGTCGGGAATTAATCAGGGGCAGAATATGGGGGACGATACCCTGTATTCGGGCACTGTTGCCGCTGCTACGGAAGGATTTCTGTTTGGAATACCGTCGATTGCATTTTCACAGATTGATAAGGGCTGGGAACACGTAGGCGACGCTGCCAGATTTGCACTGAATCTGGTGATGCACAAACTCGATCTGTTAGAAAAGCCGTATCTGCTCAATGTAAATATTCCGAACTGTCCTCTTGCTGATCTCAAAGGCATGCAGGTTACCCGTCTGGGCAAGCGTCATCAGTCTGAGCCGGTAATTAAATCGACCGATCCGCGCGGCAATCCCATTTACTGGATAGGTCCCTGCGGGCAAGCCATGGACGCAGGCGACGGAACTGATTTTTATGCCATCGCTCAGCGCTATGTATCGGTCACACCGCTTCAGGTCGACCTGACGCATAACAGACAGGTGGAAATATTAAAAAGGATTTGGCAATGACAGCAAAGAGTCATCAATTCCCACTCCCATTGTCATCGTTAGAAAACAAGTCATCGAGCCGCTCGGGTACATTGGGTCATGGTTCATTGAAGGTGGAAACGCCGCAGACCGCCACACAAAATGTCAGAAAGCATGATGCGCGCTCTGCAGGAATGACTAAGCAACACCTTCCCCATCAGGTACTTAACCATGCGACACAGTCCCGGGCGCGGGTTGAAAATGAAACGCACAAAAAAAATCTGGTCTCGCCCGTCGCCTATGAAGCGCCACGTCGTGCTCTGGTTGCGCGTCTGGCCAAACAGGGTATATCTGATCCGGTCGTATTGGCCGCCATGCAGGCAGTTCCCCGGCATCAGTTTATTGAGCAAGGTCTGGTTGGCCAGGCTTATGTGGATGCGTCGTTGCCAATAGGATATGAGCAAACCATTTCCCAGCCGTATATTGTGGCGCGCATGATCGAAGTGATGCGCAACGGGAAAGCTTTAAAGAATGTATTAGAAATAGGCACTGGCTGCGGCTATCAGGCAGCGGTTCTCGCGCAACTGTGCGAAAACATCTACTCGATAGAACGCATCAAGCCATTGCATGAATTGGCCAAAAAAAATCTGCGTTCTCTCAGGATCGCAAATTTGAGATTGCATTATGGTGATGGTATGCGCGGTTTGCCTCAGGTAGCGCCGTTTGACGGCATTATCCTGGCGGCAGCCGGAATGCAGATTCCAGATGCCTTATTGCATCAATTGGCACTAGGTGGTCGTTTAATCGCTCCTGTCGGGGACAAGCAACAGGTGTTGCAACTGATTGAACGTACTGGAACAGCAGACTGGACTAAAACGGTATTGGAAGGTTGTTATTTCGTACCGTTGCGTTCAGGCATTATTTAAGAGTATCCGGATGAAAAGTTTAAGAAATGTTCTTGTATCGGGGGCAGTAGGTTGCCTGTTGATGGCGTGTGGGACGACCTCGCAAAAAGCGCCGGTCGAAGATCGCAACGCGCATTCAGGTTCGCAGCAGCCAGCTGTGCCATCTTCTGTGCCGGCTGCAGTTACCAGGTCGGATGAATCGAGTTCTATATACATAGTTAAAAAAGGTGACACGTTGTTTCGGATCGCTCTGGATAAGGGGCAAAGCTACAGTGATATCGTGGCCTGGAATAGTCTGGCCAATCCGAATGACATCAAGGTCGGTCAGAAATTGAGGGTTTCGCCGCCGGATGAAAACAGTGCCAGTCGAAGTTCAAATGGCGTTGAAGTTCGCCCGGTATTGTCCGCACCAGCTGGCAATAACAAGAACGGCCCGCGTGCCGACAAGCGCCCTTACAGCGATGCGACATTGGCAGAAATGCAAAAAAATGAAAATCCAGACGCCGGTGTAGGAATAAGTACTACAAAGCAACCCGGAAAAACGGCAGAAAATTCGCAAGAAGTGCAAATAGTTGATGAAATCGTGTGGTTTTGGCCCTCAGAAGGTAAAGTCGTTGCAAATTTTGACGATAACAAAAATAAGGGGATCGACATCTCCGGAAAAATGGGGCAGGACATTTATTCTGCCGCAGCTGGCACTGTGATGTATGCAGGCAGCGGGATTCGAGGGTATGGTAATTTGGTAATTATCAAACACTCGAATAATTTTTTGTCTGCGTATGCGCATAACAGGACCATAGTTGTCAAAGAGAAACAAGTTATCAGTAAGGGCCAAAAAATTGCAGAGATGGGAAATTCGGATAGCGATGTAGTGAAATTGCATTTTGAAATACGTCAGCAAGGCAAACCGGTCGATCCGCTGAAATTCTTACCGGGTCGATGAAAAAAGAAGCATTCCATCAACCTAAAGTCGAGTACATGCTATGACCGCCAAACACAGCCTCTTGGAAGAAGAATTAGCCGAAGAAGGTTCGGAAGATTTACGTGAAGTTGAACTTTCTGACGGTTCAAACGATGATCAAGATGCAAGCGACGAAAAAGAATCGATCGTTGAACCAGTTGATGAATTAAAAACAGTGTTGGCCGCAGAGTTGTCGACAGATACAACTCAGTATTATTTGAATCAGATTGGCACTCGCCCTTTATTAACAGCTCCTGAAGAACTGGCCTGTGCAACGTTGGCCAAAAAAGGCGACTTTGTCGCACGTCAGAAAATGATCGAACACAATTTGCGTCTGGTTGTGTCGATCGCCAAGCATTACATCAATCGTGGCGTTGCCTTGCTGGATATGATCGAAGAGGGCAATCTGGGATTGATGCACGCTATCGACAAGTTTGAACCTGAACGCGGTTTCCGTTTTTCGACTTACGCTACCTGGTGGATCAGACAGAGCATCGAACGCGCCATCATGAATCAGGCCCGCACGATCCGTTTGCCGGTGCATGTGGTGCGCGAACTGAATCAGATTTTACGCGCCAAATATCATTTGGAAGCACAGCATCATGATGGTCGTGATGCGGCGATTGAAGATATTGCCAGCACGGTTGGTCGTCCGATGGGTGAGGTGCAGGACATTCTGGCCCTGTCAGAGCATGCAACATCGCTGGATATGCCCCTGGATAATGATCCGCAATCGAGTTTGATGGATATGCTGCCTGGTGAAAGTGATGATGGTCCTGATAATCGCGCCGAACGTCGTGAATTATGTGTGCTGGTCAGGGAATGGCTGTCGAAATTACCCGATAAACAACGTGTGGTCATCATGCGCCGTTTTGGTCTGGATAATGACGATCCGGCCACGCTGGAAACGCTGGCAGAAGAAATGGGTGTGACCCGTGAGCGGATTCGCCAGATTCAGCAGGAAGCGCTGATTAAACTGAAACGTTCATTTTCATCACGCGGAGTAGGAAGAGACGCATTGCTGTAATCACAACCTGATTGTGGCAATGAAAAAATGGGGCGCTGATCAGTGCCCCTTTGCTTTGGGAAAGCGCTTTTTCTGCTCATTATTTGTTATACTCGCCAGCCTTGATTTCCTGCTCTGTGTTCCGCACTGCCTATCCTATGCCCGACAATAAAATGATAATTACCGCACTCGACATGGATGCCCGTGGCATTGGTCATTTGCAAAATGAAGATGGCTCGCAGGGTAAAGTGGTTTTTGTTGACGGTGCCTTGCCTGGTGAAATCGTCAGTTTTTCGACTTACCGGAAAAAACCGCATTGGGAAAATGCGCAAATGACCCAGTTGCACAAGGAATCATCGCAGCGCGTTAAACCGAAATGCAGGTATTTTGGCTTATGTGGTGGCTGTTCCATGCAGCATCTGGATGCCGATGCTCAAGTCGCAATCAAGCAGCGGGTTCTGGAAGACAGTCTGTGGCACATAAGTAAAGTCCGTCCGGCGACCATGTTAAGGCCGATAGTCGGACCGACCTGGGGTTACCGGTACCGTGCGAGATTGTCGGTTCGGAATGTAGTCAAAAAAGGAGTGGTACTGGTCGGATTTCACGAAAAAAAATCCAGTTTTGTGGCCAATACGGAATCCTGCGAAATCCTGCCACCCCATGTTTCGGACATGTTGTTACCGCTGCGCGCACTGATAGCGCAACTTTCCATCGTCAATGATTTACCTCAGATTGAATTGGCGGTTGGGGAAGATGTTACGGCAATGGTGCTGCGGATCATGAAGCCGTTGCAGCCGTCGGATGAAATCTTGCTCAAAGAATTTGCAGATAAATTCAAAGTGCAGTGGTGGTTGCAGCCGCAAGGTTTGGATTCTGTTGCAATCTTTTATCCGGCAACTCCACAATTGCATTATCTGTTGCCGGAATTTGGCATCAACATGCCATTTAAACCAACCGACTTCACTCAGGTTAATCACCACATCAATCGCGTAATGGTGGTGCGCGCCCTGCGCTTGCTGGATGTGCAGCCAGAAGATCGGATTGCGGATTTATTTTGTGGTCTCGGAAATTTCACGTTGCCGATTGCTACACAGGCAAGGCAAGTGGTTGGACTTGAGGGAAGTGATACGCTGACCGAGCGTGCATCTGAAAATGCAGCAGCAAATGGGTTGTCAGAAAAAGTCAGTTTCAGTACCCGAAATCTGTTCGAAATTACCGCGGATGATTTGCTTCAACTGGGTAAATTTGAACGGTATCTGGTTGACCCGCCGCGTGACGGTGCTATGGCTTTATGTGAGGCGTTGCTGCAGTTGTCTGCTCATCACGCCGATTTCCTGCCCCGACGCATTGTCTATGTGTCATGCAGTCCTGGAACCTTGGCGCGCGACGCCGGATTGCTGGTTAAAGCCGGCTACACGATGAGTCTGGCCGGAGTTGTGAATATGTTCCCTCATACGTCACATGTGGAATCAATGGCGGTCTTTGATTTGTAATGTGACCGAAGGAAAAGTGCAAAAAAAATGCCGACCAGTGAGTCGGCATTTTTTATCTGACATCAGAATTAATCGCGTTCGCCGCCAAAAATTCCCAGGATGGAAAGCAGATTGACGAAGATGTTGTAGACATCCAGATAAATGCGCAGGGTCGCTGAAATATAATTGGTCTCACCGCCGTTAATGATCTGCTGAACATCGTACAGTATGTAAGCTGAAAATATGCCGATCGCAATCACGGATATGGTCAGGTACAGGGCCGGAATGTGCAGGAAAATATTGGCGATACTGGCCACGATCATTAGCATTAATCCGACAAACAGCCATTTTCCCATTCCGGAAAAATCGCGTTTGGAAGTGGTGGCGATAGTTGCCATTACAGTCAGGATGGCCGCCGTGCCGCCAAACGCTGTCATGATTAAGGTGCCACCGTTTGAATATCCCAGTGTGTGGCTGATCAGGCGCGACAGCATTAAGCCCATGAAGAATGTAAAGCCGAGCAAAACTGCTACGCCGGTTGCTGATTCCTTGGTTTTTTCAATGGCATACATGAAGCCGAAGGCAATCGCAATGAAAAACAGAAATGATATACCAGGACTACCGGGGAAAAATGCAAAGTTCATTTGGACGCCCAGCCAGGCACCCAGAATGGTTGGGATCATGGAAAGGGCCAGCAACCAATAGGTATTGCGAAGAACTCTGTGCCGGATTAATGCACCGTCGTTGCCGTATACAATCGATTGTTCAAAATTTTGACTCATTTTATCTTCCTCATTTAGTAACCTAAAAACAACGCAAGGATAGCATAGATGGTGCTGATTGCTGCATGTTCAATAGTATCGTTTCCGATTCTTTGGAGGCGTTTAACAATGGCCCTTGATATTGCTACGCGATTGATTATTTTTTTGCATGAGGTTCAATGCGTCACTGTCAGGTTAGTCCGGAAATATGGAGTTTAATGGTACAAAATTATCAAAAAATACTTAATATAAAGTCTGTCTGGGATCTGTTGCACTATGTTAAACTCACGGGTTAGGTGAATTTATTCCTCCACCCGTTAATCCTTTCATTTTATTGGAGTTTTGTATGGCAATTGAACGCACATTATCTATTATCAAACCTGATGCAGTTGCAAAAAATGTAATCGGTCAAATTTACAGTCGTTTTGAATCTGCCGGTTTGAAAATCGTTGCCGCCCGCATGGTTCAGTTATCCCGCGCTGAAGCTGAAGGTTTTTATGCTGTGCATAAAGCACGTCCTTTCTTTAACGATCTGGTTACTTTCATGATTTCAGGCCCGGTCATGGTTACTGCACTGGAAGGTGAAAACGCCATTCTGACGCATCGTGATCTGATGGGTGCTACCGATCCCAAGAAAGCAGAAAAAGGAACTATTCGTGCTGATTTCGCTGATTCCATCGACGCCAATGCAGTACACGGTTCTGATGCGGCTGAAACTGCTGCAGTTGAAATTGCTTATTTCTTCCCTGCTTTAAATATATTTTCTCGCTGATCAGTTGTGATTGTTTGGCTGCGTAACGGTTTTTTTTAAGAGTTGGATGAAGTAAATGACGGCACTTGTCAATCTATTGGATCTGGATCCGACTCAGCTGATCGCCTATTGCGGTGAGTTGGGTGAGAAGCCGTTTCGCGCAAAACAATTACAACGCTGGATCCATCAGTTTGGTGTAAGCGATTTTGAAGCAATGACTGACTTGGCCAAGTCCTTGCGTGAAAAACTGGCAGGGCGCGCCAAAGTTGAAGCGCCGGCGGTCATCAGTGACCATACTTCAACTGACGGCACCCGCAAATGGCTGGTCGATGTTGGGCAGGGCAATGCAGTTGAAACGGTGTTTATACCGGAAGAAACGCGCGGCACCCTGTGCATATCAACCCAGGCCGGCTGTGCGGTCAATTGCAGATTTTGTTCGACCGGCAAACAGGGTTTCAGTCGCAATCTGACGGTGGCTGAAATTATCGGCCAGTTATGGATGGCCGAATTTGAATTGCGTAAATCCAAGGGTATTCCGGTTGGTCAAAAAGGCGAACGTCAAATCACGAATGTTGTGATGATGGGTATGGGCGAACCGCTGCTGAATTTTGAGCCAACGGTAACCGCACTAAAGCTGATGCTGGATGATAATGCCTACGGTTTGTCGCGCCGCCGGGTTACCCTGTCGACCAGTGGTGTTATTCCAAAGATGGATCAGCTGTCGCAGGAGTGTCCTGTTGCGCTGGCCGTTTCGCTGCACGCCTCAAATGATGCACTTCGGGATAGCCTGGTACCTTTGAATAAAAAGTATCCGCTGGCTTATTTAATGGCTGCCTGCAGACGTTATCTGGAGTTTGCGCCGCGCGATTTTGTCACATTTGAATACTGCATGCTGGACGGAGTCAATGATACCGATCAGCACGCAAGAGAACTCATAGAGTTGGTACGTAATGTTCCCTGCAAGTTCAACCTGATTCCGTTTAATCCATTTCCTGAATCGGGACTGAAACGTTCTTCGAATATTCGGATCAAGGCTTTTGCTCAAATTCTGTCCGGTGCCGGTCTGGTTACCACAATACGTAAAACCCGCGGTGACGATATTGACGCTGCGTGTGGACAATTGGCTGGAGAAGTGCAGGATCGAACCCGTGTTCAGGAACGGATGCAAAAACAGGTCGAATATCAAAAAAAATATGGTGCTAACTTTGGTCGAATTGTGGAGATTACCTGATGAGAAATTCTGCCCGGTGCTTATGTTTGTATTTGGTTTTGTCGGGATTGCTGGCGGCATGTACAACTACTTACGACACGCCGAAAATGGTTTCTCCTTCGACCGAAAGTCAGACGCAGGGCAATGATGCAAAGCGTGCGGCAATCCGTTTGCAACTGGGTATCAGTTATTTTCAGCAGGATCAATTTGCAACGGCTCTGAAAGAGCTCAATAGCGCCATTACAATTGATCCCAATCTGAGTGACGCCTATGCCGTTCGTGCGCTGGTGCATATGCAGATGCAGAATAATGAGCTGGCTGAACAGGATTTTGTTAAGGCAAACAGACTGACTCCAAACAACCCGGACAATATTAATAATTATGGGTGGTTTCTGTGTCAGACCGGAAAAGAAAAGCAGGCCATGGAGTTATTTGACCGGGTAATAAAAGATCGTACCTATACGCAACCGGTAAAGGCATTAAACAATGCCGGGCTTTGCAGCCTGAAAATGAAAGATGTCGGATTGGCAGAAACCTATTTTTCCCAATCGATCAGATTTGATGCCAATAATCCCACCACGAATTTGAATCTTGCCAAAATTAATTATAAAAAGCAGGATTATTCCCGGGCTCAGTTTTACGTTAACAGATTGGTTAAATCTGAATCCTACAGTGCTGAAATTTTATGGCTGGCAATCAAAATAAACCATAAATTAAATGATCAGATCGCTGTAGCGACCTTATATATTCAGCTCCATCGGCGCTATCCGGATTCCGATGAAGATGGGTATTACCAGCGCGGAGCATTCGATGAGTGAGGTCGTTAAATTGAGTATTGTTGCCGGTGCTGAAGAGCAAGGCATGCCAGACAAAAAAATGACTGTTGGGGAGCGGCTGGTGCAGGCGCGCGTTCAACAGGAATTGACTGTTGACCAGGTTGCCGGTCAGTTGAAGTGGTCTACCCGTCAAATTGCTGAAATTGAAGCTGGTAATTATTCTGTATTTCCGGATATGTTGACGGTGCGCGGTTTTGTCAGGACTTATGCAAAAATTTTAAAAATTGATTCGGCGCCCTTACTTGAAGAATTGAACGTCGAGATTGAAAAGCTCCCGTCAAAAACGATCGACAGGCCAAAGCTTGACATGCCGTTCCCTGCAGGTGACATGCCCTGGCGGCACAACAGCAGTCCGCAAAAAATCATTGCTGTAGTGTTTGTAATACTTTTGTGTTTGCTCGCTGCTTTTGTTTACAGGGATGCATTACTGAATATCGAGCGCAGTATTTTTCCGCCCAAGCCGGAAATTCTGACGGCCAATGTAGACGTTAAATCAGACGTTCAGGAAGTCGTCAGCACGCCGAACAGCAACTCTGCAGTTGGCAACAGTCCTGCAGCGCCGGTGGTATCAGATCAAAAGAATGAACCGGTTGCGATGCAAAATAGCACTGCAACAGCCGAAGCAGCCATTCGTCCGGGAAGTGAAGCGGTAAATCAGGCTAACGCTGTAGAGCAATCCCAAAAACAGCCGGTAGTCCCAGGTGCAAATGCTGACGCGTTGGTGATTAATTTCAGGCAGGATTCCTGGTTGCAGATTAAACGTGCTGATGGGACCGTTCTGAGTTCGCATTTGTACAAGGCTGGATCCGAAGAATCCTTTGCAGTAACTGAACCGTTGAATCTGGTGATAGGCAATGCGCCAGGTGTTGACGCCAAATTGCGCGGTCAGAAGTTGGCTTTCCCACAGCAAATTGGAAGTAACGTGGTCAATTTAAGTATTAAGTGATAGCGCTATGAATCCAGATAAAGAAAACAGTTCAATTGCTTCTGGCCCTGGTTCCAGAAGGCAAAGTCGCGCAGTTGTTATTGCGTATGGAAATAAACAGGTTACTGTAGGTGGAAACGCGCCGGTCGTTATTCAATCCATGACCAACACCGATACGGTCGACGCGGTCGGAACGGCGATACAGATCAAGGAATTGGCCAGGGCCGGTTCCGAACTGGTTCGCATAACTGTCAATACCGCAGAGGCGGCTAAAGCAGTGCCGGCAATTCGTGAGCAGCTTGATCGTATGGAAATTGACGTGCCGATTGTCGGAGATTTTCATTACAACGGACATACGCTGTTGAAGGATTATCCTGAGTGCGCGCAGGCGCTGTCCAAATATCGGATTAATCCTGGCAATGTCGGACATGGCGCAAAACGCGACAGCCAGTTTGCGCA
>JAYVMW010000018.1:0-95510 GCA_043758755.1 Oxalobacteraceae bacterium | reverse complement strand
CGGCACGCCCGTTATTCACGAAAGCGGCGGATTTTAAGTCCGATGTGTCTACCAATTTCACCACTCGGGCACGTTTCCACGCATTGCTGCATAGACTTTGTAGATGGTTGCCATCTTTTGTTCTGGAGGCGGGAATCGGAATTGAACCGATCTAAACGGCTTTGCAGGCCGCTGCATAACCTCTTTGCTATCCCGCCTTTGGGGTGGCCATTGTAACGGATATCCGAATATCAGGTATCACTTTACAGTACCAACAAAAAAGGAAGCCAGCGTGCTTCCTTGTCTGTTTAAACTGGAGCGGGAAAAGAGTCTCGAACTCTCGACCTCAACCTTGGCAAGGTTGCGCTCTACCAACTGAGCTATTCCCGCATTTTTGCTACACCAACCGTTCTTTTTTTGCCCTTCAAATTTCTTGAATTCAACAAAAGAACGAGAGCGAGATTCTAACCAAAGAACCTTTTCCTGTCTAGCTCTTTTTGGAAAAGAATCGAATGAATCTCACAATTCGTATTGCCTATTTATCATTCAGGGCAATTTGCCTGAATGCTCCTTGATCAAAGGCCAGGCCAGTTTTAAATAATAAAACATCGACCATACGGTCAATACCACGGCAACCGCCATGAACAGATTACCCCAGTAAACCGTATCGACCAGATCAAACAGACGGCCATGAAACAGCAGCATGGGGATCGCCATCATCTGCGCAGTGGTTTTGATTTTGCCCAGTGAACTGACCGCCACCGATTTGGATGCGCCGATCTGCGCCATCCATTCGCGCAGCGCCGATATGGCAATTTCACGTCCGATAATCACAAACGCTACCATCGCATTGACGCGGTCCAACTGCACCAGCACCAGCAGCGCGCCGGCTACCATCAACTTGTCTGCAACCGGATCGAGGAAGGCACCGAACGCGGAAGTCTGATTCCAGCGCCGGGCCAGAAAGCCGTCAAACCAGTCGGTAACGGCTGCTACGATAAATACGATGGTGGAGGCCACGCCCTGATCGAAAGGTGACAGCCAGGTTGTAGGCACATAAAAAACGCCTACCACCAGCGGAATCAGCGCTACCCGCAACCAGGTTAATAAAATCGGAATATTAAATGGCATAGTTATTGTTATGTCTCAATGGAGTTGTTTATATATTTGCTCAGCCAGTTGCCGTGAAATGCCATCAACCGATGCAAGATCTTCAATGCTAGCATCAGAGACACCTTTGAGGCCACCAAATCGTACCAATAATTTTTGGCGACGCTTGCTGCCGATCCCTTCAATTTCTTCCAGGCGCGAAGTCTGTCGGGTTTTTGCACGCCTGGCGCGCATGCCGGTAATGGCAAAACGATGGGCTTCATCGCGGATTTGCGCAATCAACATCAGCGCGGCTGAATCTTTACCCAACTCCTGTGCAGCGCGCCCGTCCACAAATACCAGCGTTTCCAGACCGACTTTTCTGCCCTCGCCTTTTGCCACGCCGACGATCAGGCTGATATCGAGTCCGAGCTCCACAAACACCTGGCGTGCGATTTCGACCTGCCCCTTGCCGCCGTCAATCAAAACAACATCCGGCATGACACCGTTGTTGTTGGCCACTTTTTCATAACGACGCTGCAGCACCTGACGCATTGCAGCATAATCATCACCCGGCGTGATGCCGTTGATATTGTAGCGACGGTATTCGGCATTCTGCATGTCGTGATGCTGGAACACCACACAGGAAGCCTGAGTTGCCTCACCCTGCGTGTGACTGATGTCAAAGCATTCGATGCGCAGCAGGTCCAGGTCTTCATTCTCCAGCGCCAGCGCTTCCACCAGCGCGCGGGTACGCGACTGCTGCGAACCCTGCTCGGTGAGCAGGCGCGCCAGTGCCAGTTCTGCGCCCTTTTGCGCCATTTCCAGCCAGTGCCGGCGCTGTTCCTGCGGTTGTGTAATCAAATGAATTTTATGACCGCACTGCTCCATGAGCGCCAACATCAATTCGGGCGCATCCAGAACGCAGTTCAGTACCAGTATCCCCGGGATGTATTGGTCCAGATAATGCTGTGCCAGAAAGGCCTGCAGTACTTCAGTTTCCAGATCGCTTTGGGTTACGGCATCTTCGACATGTTTGGGGAAATAGGCACGATCACCCAGATGTCTTCCCCCGCGTACCATGGCCAGATTGACACAGGCACGCCCGCCTTTAATAAATACCGCGATGATGTCCAGATCAACATCATTGGTGCTTTCCATGCCTTGCTGATGCAATACCTTGGACAGCGCAGACATCTGGTTACGTACCACGGCCGCTTTTTCAAACGCCAGCTGATCGGCGAAACCCATCATTTTCTTTTCCATCGCCTGCAGCACTTCTGACTGCCGTCCGCGCAGAAACTGCGCAGCATTATTGACATCCTGCGCATACTCTTCAGGGCTGATAATACCCACGCACGGCGCACTGCAGCGCTGAATCTGGTGCAACAGGCAGGGTCTGGTGCGATTGGCGTACACGCTGTCTTCGCAACTGCGCAGCTGAAAAATTTTCTGCAGGATCTGTATCGATTCCTTGACGGCCCAGGCGCTCGGGAACGGCCCGAAATACTGACTTTTTTTATCGATCGCACCGCGGTAATACATCATCCGTGGTACTGGCTGGGCCGTGATTTTTAAATACGGATACGATTTATCGTCGCGAAACAGAATATTGAAACGCGGGTGCAGCGATTTGATTAAGTTGTTTTCAAGGATCAGCGCTTCGGCCTCACTGCGTGTGACCGTGGTTTCAAGCCGCACGATTTTTTCCACCATCAACGCGATGCGCGGGCTGGCCAGGTTTTTCTGGAAATAACTGCTGACGCGCTTTTTCAGATCTCTGGCTTTGCCGACATACAGAATGTTGTCAGCACTGTCAAAGTAACGGTACACACCCGGCAGACCGGGCAGTTTGGACACTGTATCCAGCAACTGCAATCGCTCGGGAGTATCTTCCATACCGATCAGGCGCCGGCAAGGCGTGACTGAATCATGATCGCTTTCATGTCCCGCACCGCTTTTTCCCAACCGACAAAAACCGCCTGCGCAACGATGGCATGACCAATATTCAATTCACTGATTTCAGGAATGGCGGCGATGGCCTGGACATTGGTGTAATGCAGACCGTGTCCGGCATTGACCCGCAGGCCGTGCCTGATTCCGTTCAACACACCCTGCCTGACGCGTTCCAGCTCTTGCTGTGCATGGGCGGGATTTTTGGCGTCCGCATAGCGACCAGTATGAATTTCGATCACTGTGGCACCGGCCTCCGTGGCCGCCTGAATCTGGTCCTGCACTGCATCGATAAACAGACTGACCCGAATTCCCTGCTCCTGCAACTGACTGACCGCGGCCTTGACCTGCGCAAAATGTTTGATGACGTCCAGGCCACCTTCAGTGGTAATTTCGGCGCGGTGCTCCGGCACCAGGCATACGTCATGCGGTTTGATCTCGCAGGCGAAATCCAGCATCTCGGCTGTGATGGCTGCTTCCAGATTCATTCTGGTGATCAGCAAAGGCCGTATGGCGCGCACATCGGCGTCTTTGATGTGACGGCGATCCTCACGCAGATGCAACGTGATCAGATCAGCGCCGGCGTGTTCAGCCAGCAGTGCTGCCTTCAGAGGATCGGGATACACGGTACCACGCGCGTTGCGCAAGGTTGCTACGTGATCGATATTGATGCCCAGTTCGGGCATGTGGATGCGTTCATGTGTCATAGGTTTTGAAGGTCCATTAATATTTGCCGGGTATGGATCGGGTTGCCATGCAGGTGATGCGCCAGCAGGGAGCGCATCAACAATTTACTTTGCACCTGTGTAGCAACATCCGAATAATCGGCAGCCTGCATGTCTATCAGTGTTTGACCGTGAACTTTGATGCCATTGTCATTATCCTGTGCCGGCCGGGTTCCCGATTCGGGATCGACGACATACAGAATTTCAGAGGTGACCGCGCAACGGTGTTGGGTGCAGTAAGACAGATCGTTGACAACGCCAGCCATTTTGAGCAAATTTAACTCAAATTTGCGCAGCAGGATAGGAACCGGCTCAATATGCGCCAGCTGATTGATGGTGGCTACGTATTCATCAAACAACAAGGGCTGCGGATCGTCGCGCTGCAACAGTTTGACAATGATTTCGTTCAGATAGAACCCGCACAGCAAGGCGTTTTTTTCCAGTGGCGGCATGCCACCTACCCATTCAGCAGCAGTCAGGGTCTGCAGGTCCGATTTGCCGCTCCAGGACAGGGTTAATGGCTGAAAGGTTTGCAGCACGCCGCGCAGTTGTGAATGGGGTCGCTTGGCGCCCTTGGCCACCAGCGCAACGCGTCCGAACTGACGGCTGAAGACGTCGATAATGAGGCTGGTTTCTTTATACGGATAACTGTGCAGAACAAAGGCTGGTTGAGACAACACGCGAAACGGACGGATCGGGCGCTGCCCCAGCCTGGACTGGCTTTGCTGCAATGCCGGCTCATGCACTTCCGTTGGTGTTGGATGCTCCATGGCGTGGAACTTAATCGTAGCCGTAAGCGCGCAATCCGGCTTCGTTATCGGCCCAGCCCGATTTGACCTTGACCCAGATTTCCAGATAGACGGGACCGCCGAATAATTTTTCCATGTCCTGCCTGGACTGGGTGGAAATTTCTTTCAGACGCTCACCTTTTTTTCCGATCAGCATCGCCTTGTGACCATCGCGATCAACCAGGATGGCAATAAATATGCGGCGCAGATTGCCTTCCTGTTCAAATTTTTCAACCAGCACCGTGCTGGTATACGGAATTTCATCACCGACGAAACGGAACACTTTTTCACGCACGATTTCCGCTGCCAGAAATTTTTCACTTTTGTCGGTGAACTCGTCTTCACCAAACATCGGCGGATTTTGCGGCAGGAGCTTTCTGACTTCGGCTTCCAGAGAATCGAGCTGGAAACCCTGTCTGGCCGATACCGGAACAATGGCAGCAAAATTGAAGCGCGAGGCCACCTGGGCAGCAAACGGCATCAGAACAGCCTTGTCCTTGATATGGTCGGATTTATTAATGACCAGAATGCAGGGGATATTTTTGGGCAGCAGTTCCAGCACTGAAATGTCTGCCTGCGAAAACATGCCGGCCTCAATCACATATAAAACCACATCCACTGCAGTCAGTGTGGTCGTTACAGTCCGGTTCAAATTGCGGTTGAGCGCATTCGAATGCCTGGTCTGAAAGCCCGGCGTGTCCACATACACATATTGGGTGTGATCTTTGGTCTGTATGCCGGTAATGCGGTGCCGGGTGGTCTGCGCCTTGCGTGAGGTGATACTGAGTTTGGCGCCGATCAATCCATTCATCAGCGTCGATTTACCTACGTTGGGTCGGCCAACTATAGCGATATAACCGCAGCGAAAATCTTCCGGGGTTAGGTCCGGAGTTAAATCTGATTGTGATGATTCGGTCATGCTATCTTTGGTTCTGTTGTGTTGTTGGGCGGGGTTGTCACTGATTCTGCAGAAGTTGGCGGATTTTCTTTCGAGCTGTCTTCTTCAGACTGAACCGTGGCAATTCCCGCCAGTTTAAGCTGGGTTGTGCGCGGCTTGGATTTGCGTTTGGAAGCCGGCGTTTTGGCCAGCACGGCCAGTGCCGCTTCCAGCGCCATTTTTGCTGCCGCCTGTTCGCCGGCGCGCCGACTGCCACCGGTACCAAATACCTGAATTTCCAGTTTCGGAATGGCGCATTCGACTTCAAATTCCTGGCTGTGGGCGGCACCGTGGGTGGCTGCCACCGTGTACACCGGCAACGCAATTTTTTTACTCTGCAGATATTCCTGCAGCAGCGTTTTGGCGTCCTTGCCCAGCGTTGCCGGGTCGACCGTTTCCAAAATCGGCAGGTACAGGCCGTAGATGACATCTCTGGCGGCATCAAAACCGGCATCCAGATAAATCGCACCAAACAGGGCTTCGAGGGTATCGGCAAGAATCGAAGGGCGTCGGAACCCGCCCGATTTCAGCTCGCCTTCACCCAGTCGTAAAAATTGGGCCAGTTCAAGGCGCACTGCAATTTCGTACAGCGACTGCTGTTTGACCAGATTGGCGCGCAGGCGTGACAAATCACCTTCGTCTATCTTGGCGTATTTCTGAAACAGCAATGACGCGACCACGCAATTCAAGACAGAATCACCTAAAAATTCCAGACGTTCATTGTGCGAAACACTGTGACTGCGATGCGTTAACGCCTGATGCAAAAGCGATACGTTATTGAAAACGTGTCCAATTTTGGTTTGCAATAACGAATCATTCATCATACTGCGCGGTTATTCATAAAATTCTTCACTTTTTATCGCTCGTGGACGAAGAAAATTCCAGTAACAGGCTGGCCGGACCAAACAAAGGCAGCTTTTTTTCATACGCGAAACTGATCACATACACACCATCTTCCTTGGAGATGACCAGATCTTTTCCGGTCACCGAAGTGATATATCCAGCCAGAACCGCCTTGTTGTAATAATTGACGATTTCAGAAGCAGACGTACCCCGGTCGCGCGCATCGAGAACCGCCTTTTTGATACTTTGGTATTCAACTACGGCTGGCACTACCTGCATACCGATGACGGCGGCAATACCTACCAGTATCAGGGCCAGAATCAGCCCGGAAAGAGACAGTCCCTGCTGCTTTCTGAGTTTCGATACACCAACCATATTTTTCTCCAGTCTGTGATTTATTATTGAAAACTGCCGATACGCTTGAACTTGCTTAAATCAAAATTGGTAATGATGTTCTGGTTCATCCAGATTCCGAACGCTTTACCTACAATATTTTCATCCGGAACAAATCCCCAATACCGGCTGTCAGCGCTGTTATCCCGATTGTCACCCATCATAAAATAATTTCCTTCAGGAACTGTGCAGGTAAATCCTTCCAGGTCATAACTGCATAAATCGCTGTGCGGGAATTCATGTGATCCCTGAACATAAGTCGGCGCGCGTTCATCGTTCAAGATCTGATGTTTTACTCCGGTCAGGTTCTCTTCATAGTGCTTGGCATAAGTCAGACGCTCTTCATCAAGAAAATCGGGCAGTTCTTCATAATGCACTTCCTGACCATTCACCGTTAAGCGCTTGTTCTTATAGGTAATTTTATCACCCGGGACACCCACTACACGCTTAATATAATCCAAGGTCATATCCCTTGGATACTTAAATACCATCACATCACCCCGTTTCGGATGATTCACTTCAATGATCTTTTTATTGATTATTGGCAATCTGATACCGTAGGTGAACTTATTGACCAGTATCAGGTCGCCCACCAAGAGCGTAGGCAACATCGAACTCGACGGAATTTTGAAAGGCTCATACAGAAAAGAACGCAGACAGAAGACCAGCAGAATAACCGGGAAGAAACTGCCGGTGTATTCAATCCAGGCCGGCTGCCGCAACAAATTGGCCTTCAGTTCCTCACGATTACTTTCCTCTAACTTCAGGCCTTCTGTAGTTAATTTATCTCTACGCGCATCAAATTCAGCCAACGCCAAATCAGCCGCGACTTGTCGTTTTTTAGCGAGAACAAACACATCCAGAAACCAGACGACGCCTGTCACGATGGTCAGAACAAACAAAATCAAGGCAAAATTGCCTAACAGGGATTGTAAATTCATTTATCTTCCACTTGTAAGATTGCTAAAAATGCTTCCTGAGGTATTTCTACAGAGCCAACCTGCTTCATGCGCTTTTTACCCGCTTTTTGTTTTTCCAGCAGTTTGCGTTTGCGGCTGATATCACCACCGTAACATTTTGCCAATACGTTTTTACGCAACGCTTTGACGTTTTCACGCGAAATGATGTTTGCGCCGATGGCAGCCTGAATTGCCACATCAAACATCTGGCGCGGAATCAGCTCGCGCATCTTGGCCGCTACTGCGCGACCGCGATAGTTGGAGTTGGAGCGATGCACAATAATGGCCAGCGCATCGACTTTCTCGCTGTTGATCAGCATGTCGACCTTGACCACATCGGCCGGGCGGTATTCCTTGAATTCATAATCCATCGACGCGTAACCGCGCGATGTCGATTTGAGCCGGTCAAAGAAATCCATCACGATCTCCGCCATCGGAATTTCATAGGTCAGCTTGACCTGCCGTCCGTGATAACTCATATCCAGCTGCACGCCGCGCTTGCCGGTACACAGTGTAATCACCGACCCGACATATTCCTGCGGCATATACAGGTTCACCGTCACTATCGGTTCACGCACTTCCTGAATGCGCGACGGATCCGGCATTTTGGAAGGATTGTCCACCATCAGTATGGAACCGTCACCCAGCACCACTTCATAGATGACCGTTGGCGCTGTGGTAATCAGATCCATGTCAAATTCGCGTTCCAGACGTTCCTGCACGATTTCCATGTGCAGCAAACCCAGAAATCCGCAGCGAAATCCAAAGCCCAGCGCCTGAGACACTTCAGGTTCGTACTGGAGTGCAGCGTCATTGAGCTTGAGCTTTTCCAGCGAATCGCGCAAGGCGTCGTACTGATTGGCTTCAACCGGAAACAGACCGGCAAAAACCTGGGGCTGCACTTCCTTAAAGCCCGGCAGCGGTTCGGCGGCAGGTTTGGACACCAAAGTAACGGTGTCGCCAACTTTGGCGGCTTTCAATTCCTTGATGCCGGCAATAACAAACCCGACCTGACCCGCCGACAGTGACTCGCGTGTCAATGATTTAGGAGTGAAGACACCAACGCTTTCCACCAGATGCTGCGAACCATTAGCCATGAGCAAAATTTTGTCTTTAGGGCGCAAGGTGCCGTTCTTGACTCGCACCAACATGACAACGCCGACATAATTATCAAACCATGAGTCAACAATTAAAGCCTGCAGCGGTGCCGTTGGATCGCCAACAGGCGGCGGCACTTTGGCAATCAGCGATTCGATCACATCGATTACGCCCAGTCCGGTTTTGGCGGAACAGTGCACTGCTTCACTGGCATCAATACCGATCACTTCTTCAATTTCACTGCAGGCATTTTCCGGATCGGCCGAAGGGAGATCGATCTTGTTCAGAACCGGCACCACTTCCACGCCCAGTTCGATCGCGGTATAGCAGTTGGCCACGGTTTGCGCTTCCACACCCTGTGAGGCATCCACTACCAGCAACGCCCCCTCACAGGCAGACAGCGAACGGCTGACTTCATAGCTGAAATCGACGTGACCAGGTGTATCTATCAGATTCAGGTTGTAAATCTGACCATCGCGCGCCTTGTAGGTCAGTGCCGCAGTCTGCGCCTTAATGGTAATGCCGCGTTCGCGTTCAATATCCATGGAATCAAGCACTTGCGCTTCCATTTCGCGGTCCGACAGGCCTCCGCACAGCTGGATGATTCGGTCTGCTAAGGTGGATTTTCCGTGGTCGATATGCGCAATAATCGAGAAATTACGAATGTTATTCATTAAGCCGGTAAAAAAAATTAAACGAGTGAAATTGAATGACGCAAAAAAGATACAGCCTGCTTTGTGCGCCATAGTCCGCTGCAATTACGCCGCTTGTAAGTAACAATCAAAAAGCAGCAATTGCTGGACCAATAATTGTGGATAAAATAATTTCGCCATTTTAACGGATTTCATCAGGGAAAGCCCGCCATAACCGTCATTTCCTCCGCTAAAACAAAAAAACCGCACCAGTTAGATGCGGTTTTTGTGCTTATTGCCAGCAAATCTATTGCCTCAATAACAATTCAAAGATCAGGCAACTTTTTTGTTGTCAAAGAATTGTTCATCTTCAGTCGAACCATGCAATGCCGTTGTTGAAGACTGGCCTTGCTGGATAACCTGAGTTACCGCATCAAAATAGCCAGTACCAACTTCACGCTGATGCTTAACTGCTGTAAAGCCTTTTTCTGCTGCTGCAAATTCTGCTTCCTGCAATTCAACGAATGCTGACATCTGACGACGTGCATAACCGTGTGCCAGATTGAACATGCCGTAGTTCAGTGCATGGAAACCGGCCAGGGTGATGAACTGGAATTTATAACCCATGGCGCCCAGTTCTTTCTGGAATTTGCCGATGGTTGCATCGTCCAGATTTTTCTTCCAGTTAAATGAAGGTGAGCAGTTATAAGACAGCAGTTTGCCCGGGAATTTGGCGTGAATTGCATCGGCAAATTTCTTGGCGAATTCCAGATCAGGTTTGCCGGTTTCACACCAGATCATGTCAGCATATTCTGCGTAAGCCAGACCGCGTGAGATAGCCTGCTCCAGACCTGGTTTGGTTTTGTAGAAACCTTCAACGGTACGTTCACCGGTCAGGAATGGCTGATCATTGGCATCCACATCGGAAGTCAGCAGATCGGCCGCTTCTGCGTCGGTACGGGCCAGCAGAACAGTTGGCACGCCCATTACGTCAGCTGCCAGACGGGCGGCATTCAGTTTCTCAACGGCTTCACGGGTTGGAACCAACACTTTACCGCCCATGTGACCACATTTTTTAACCGAAGCCAGCTGATCTTCAAAATGCACGCCAGCTGCGCCGGCATCGATCATCGATTTCATCAATTCATAGGCATTCAGAACACCGCCGAAACCGGCTTCAGCGTCAGCTACGATAGGAGCGAAATAATCGACGTCACCAGTGCCTTCAGACCATTGAATCTGATCGGCGCGAGTCAGGGTGTTATTGATGCGTTTAACGACCAGCGGTACCGAGTTTGCCGGATACAGGGATTGATCCGGATACATTTCGCCAGCTACGTTGGCGTCGCCGGCAACCTGCCAGCCAGACAGGTAGATTGCTTTCAAGCCAGCTTTAACCTGTTGCATTGCCTGGTTACCGGTCAGGGCACCGAGTGCATTAACAAACGGTTCATTGTTAACCAGATTCCATAATTTCACCGCGCCATTTTTTGCCAGTGTGTGCTCAACCTTGATTGAACCACGCAAACGCACAACGTCCGCAGCAGTGTAGTTACGTTTGATGCCGATCCAACGTGGGTTGGTATCCCAATCTTTTTGCAGTTCTGCGATTTGCTGTTCACGTGTCAACATGGTGTTTCTCCTAGAGATGATGTGTTAAATGAAACTTTGAAAATAAGCTTTGTAAATAAGTGACTGCCACTACGTAATGCACATGACTCATAGTAATCGATTTTTTGCGCAGCAACAATGTCTTATATAAGACATATAACTTATATTTTAAAGATTAAAATCAATGAGTTAATTATTATATTTTGCGATATGAAATGATTTATCTCAGAATGAAATGAAAATTTGTTGCAGGATCCGCACATCTTTTCACGATACAAAATCGTGGTTTCATATTGTGAAAAATGATCAAATTCAGCTGTAATGAGGGCACAGACTGGGCGCGTGCCAAAAAAAATGCCCGGCAACAGCCAGGCATATTCAGGAAAAGATGGGGGGGGAAAACGGCTCTAAACACCCATACGCAACAATATATTCCCAAGCTCGCGCAACCCAGACTCCAAGTGCGGGCTTTGCGCCGCCAGTTTTGCCGACAGTGCCAGAGTTCGATCACCCAGATGACTCAGTGCATCTTCATCAGGACGTTCCTTGCTGAGCAGCTGGTGGATATCTTCATTTAACACTTTGAGCAGATCAGCCAGTTCTGTATCGACCTGATCGGTGCTGTTCAGATTATCGTGCAAATTTTTAAGCGATTGTTTCAGTTGTTCGGTGCTCATGGACTTACCTCGAATTAAATTATGTAAAAACCGTTAGGGAAGCGCGGATTAAATACCTGTGAAATTCGCCGTTGCCAATGAGGGTGCAATGCGAGGCGTCTTTTGCAGTCTATAGTGGACCTATTGACTGCAAAAGACAACGCCGCAGTGCGCCTCAGGGGCCGCGGACAAACCAATGGGATTTAATCCGCGCTTCCTTAATAAAGACTGACCTGTATTATGCACGTCCCAGCCATTATGCGCGATCGAGCTGAATTTCATTTACTGCAAATCAATACAACCGCTTCCGCAGCGATACCTTCCTCTCTGCCCAGATAGCCCAATTTCTCATTGGTTTTGGCTTTGATGTTAATCCGGTCCGCCGTCACCTGCAAATCCTGGGCAAGCAATTCGATCATGGCAGGAATATGGGGCGCCATTTTTGGTGCCTGCGCAATGATAGTGGCATCGACATTGCCCACGGTGTATCCGGCCGCATGGACGCGCTTTAGCGCTTCACGCAGCAACACCCGCGAATCGGCGCCGGCAAACTGTTTATCCGTGTCAGGGAAATGCCGCCCGATATCACCGAGGCCGGCCGCACCAAACAGGGCATCGGTGATGGCATGCAGCAGCGCATCAGCGTCAGAATGGCCCAGCAAACCTTTGGCATGCGGAATGGTCACCCCCCCGAGAATGAGCTTGCGGTGTTCCGCCAGGACATGCACATCATAGCCCTGGCCTATTCGGAAATTTGGAAATGCATTCGTCATGTTGATACTCGTTTTTAGGATTACACAGATTTTGTCAGGGCGGATTCAACCAGAGTCAAATCATCGGGTCGGGTAATTTTTGAATTGCACCAGTGCCCCTCCACCAGCACCGGGACCGCACCACTGGCTTCGATGGCACTGGCTTCATCGGTAATTTCAATGCCGCGCAGTCGGGCGTGATTCAATGCGCCAATCAGGTGAGCCAGCCTGAACATTTGCGGGGTTTGCGCCAGCCATAATCCGGTTCTGGGAACCGTTGTTATTTGCGAGCCACTTTGCAGTTTCACCGTATCAGCCACGGGAATCGCCAGCAAGCCGCCTACTTCACTATTACCGACCTGATCAATCAGCCGGCCAATCAGGGTGGAGTTAATTCCTGGCCTTGCCGCATCATGTACCAGCACCCAGTCTTGCCGCTGCAGCTGCGTCTGCATTGCCAGCAACCCGTTCAATACTGAATCGGTTCGGGTCGCCCCGCCGCAAAACAGCACTGTCAGATGCGAATCAGGTCTTAATTCACTGGCGACGTAGGCATCGTCAGGACCGACCACCACGAATACATGTTCAATTGCAGTGTGCTCAAGAAACGCGTTGACGCTGTGCTGCAGAATACTCTGCCCGGCGATATGCAAATATTGTTTGGGGCAACCGGCAGCCATTCTGGCGCCAACACCGGCAGCAGGGATCAGGGCGAAATAACGCGAGGGAGAATTCAAATTATTATAAAAAAACAAAGAGGCAATTGAAAGGAGGGCCATAACATAATGAGCCCGTAGTTTATAATACGCGCACCATTGTAGGGTTAAAACCCCGCAACTCCAATAGCTGTCACATCGCCATACCAAAACCTCTTCTGCCGCCATAATAATGCCATTTGATCTGCAAGCGCCACCCAAACCCGGTTATCGCATCACGCTGCCCAGCCTGCACGGGTCGGCTGATTCGTACGCGCTGACGCAAACTGCAACCGCACTCAAACTTCAGCAGCGCATGCTGATCATCTTCGTTGCCGATGCCACCGATGCCCAGCGACTGCAGGCGGAAATCAGCTGGTTTGGCAGTGAAAATCAACTGCGCTGCCATATTTTGCCGGATTGGGAAACGTTACCCTACGATGCATTTTCACCGCATCAGGATCTGGTCTCCGAACGACTGGCAACGCTGTATGAAGTCGGGCACGGTCAGTCGGATGTGCTGATCGTACCGGTCGCCACTGCGCTGCTGCGCATGGCACCACCTTCTTTTCTGGCTGCCTATACCTTCTTCTTCAAACAGGGGGAGACCCTGAACGAAGCGCAGCTCAAAGCACAGTTGACTCTGGCCGGCTACAGCCATGTCAGTCAAGTCATGTCGCCCGGTGAATACGCGGTGCGCGGCGGACTGATCGATCTGTTTCCGATGGGCTCGACCCTGCCCTACCGGCTTGATCTGTTCGGCGAAACCATTGAATCAATCCGCACCTTTGATGCCGACACCCAGCGCACCATTTACCCAGTGAACCAGGTACGTCTGCTGCCGGGGCGCGAATTTCCGATGGATGAAACCGCCCGCGGGGCCTTCCGCAAGCGCTGGCGCGAAGAATTTGAAGGTGATCCGTCCCGCACCCGCATTTACAAAGATATTGGCAGCGGTATTGCTTCAGCCGGTATTGAATATTATCTGCCGCTGTTTTTTGAGCAAACTGCCACGCTGTTTGATTACCTGCCGCAGAACAGTTGCCTCTGCATGCTCGGTGAAGTTGACGCGGCAATCACCCGGTTCTGGACTGACACACAGTCGCGCTACACTTTTTTAAAAGCGGACCGGGAACGCCCGGTTCTGGCCCCAAACACGCTGTTTTTGCGCGATGAAGATTTCTTCGCGCTGGCCAAGCCGTTCGGACGTCTGATCGTCAAGGCCAACCCTGGCGAAAATCACGGCATTTCCAGTCCATTGCCAGATATTGCAGTTAACCGGCGCCTCGATGATCCGCTGACCAACCTGCGTGCCTTCCTGCTGCAAACAAAGCAGCGGATATTGCTGTGCGCCGAATCCAACGGCCGCCGTGAAACCCTGCAGCAGTATTTCAATGAATTCGACCTGCACCCTGTTAACTGCGACAGCCTGACTGATTTCATCACCGGCGAAGCACCGTTGATGCTGGGCGTGGCGCCACTGTTTGCCGGTTTCAACCTCGACCTCGGCCTGACTTTCATTACCGAAACCGAGCTGTACGCCAACGTGGTACGCCGCGTTTCGGGCCGCAAAAAACAGGAAGGCGCAACCCAGGTTGAATCGATGGTGCGCGATCTGTCCGAACTCAAAATCGGTGACCCGGTGGTACATATTCAGCACGGTATAGGTCGTTATCAGGGCTTGATCGCCATGGATCTGGGTGAGGGCGAAACTGAATTTCTGCATCTGGCCTATGCCAAGGAAACCAAACTGTATGTCCCGGTTTCGCAATTGCATGTGATCTCGCGCTATTCGGGCGCTTCGCAGGAAGATGCGCCGCTGCACGCTCTGGGCTCCGGTGCCTGGGAAAAAGCCAAACGCAAGGCCGCCCAACAATGTCACGACACGGCTGCCGAACTGCTCAATCTTTACGCGCGCCGCGCTTTGCGCACCGGCCATGCCTTTGAATATTCAGCTCACGATTACGCCGCCTTTGCTGACAGTTTCGGCTTTGAAGAAACCGTTGATCAGGCCGTTGCCATCAACGCGGTGATCGGCGACATGACCTCCGGCAAACCGATGGACCGCCTGATCTGCGGCGACGTCGGTTTCGGCAAAACCGAAGTCGCTCTGCGCGCCGCGTTCATTGCCGTCATGGGTGGTAAGCAGGTCGCCATTCTGGCGCCAACCACCCTGCTGGCAGAACAGCACGCCCAGACTTTTGCCGACCGCTTTGCCGACTGGCCGGTCAAAATTGCCGAACTGTCGCGCTTTCGCAGCGGCAAGGAAATCAGCGCAGCCATCAAGGGTATGAACGATGGCACCATCGATATCGTGATCGGCACGCACAAGCTGCTGTCCGACGACGTCAAATTCAGCCAGCTCGGACTGGTCATCATCGATGAGGAACACCGCTTTGGCGTCAGACAGAAAGAAACCCTGAAGGCCCTGCGCGCCGAAGTCGATGTACTGACCCTGACTGCCACGCCCATACCGCGCACACTGGGCATGGCGCTCGAAGGCCTGCGTGACTTTTCCATCATTGCCACCGCACCACAAAAACGCCTGGCCATTAAGACCTTTGTGCGCAGCGAAGATGATTCGGTGTTGCGCGAAGCCTGCCTGCGTGAACTCAAACGTGGCGGTCAGGTTTATTTCCTGCACAATGAAGTTGACACCATCCTGAACCGCAAGGCCATGCTGGAGCAATTGCTGCCGGAAGCGCGCATTGCCGTTGCACACGGTCAGATGCACGAGCGCGATCTGGAAAAAGTCATGCGAGACTTTGTGGCACAACGCTATAACATCTTGCTGTGCACCACGATTATTGAAACCGGCATCGACGTCCCCACTGCCAATACCATCATCATGCATCGCGCCGACAAATTTGGGTTGGCTCAGTTGCATCAGTTGCGTGGCCGGGTTGGTCGCTCGCATCATCAGGCTTATGCCTATTTGCTGGTACACGATGTCAAGGGGCTGACCAAACTGGCGCAGCGCCGGCTCGATGCGATTGTGCAGATGGAAGAACTGGGCAGCGGTTTTTATCTGGCCATGCATGATCTGGAAATTCGCGGCGCCGGTGAAGTGCTGGGTGACAACCAGTCCGGAGAAATGATCGAAATCGGGTTTCAGCTGTACTCGGACATGCTTTCTGAGGCAGTGCGCTGTCTGAAAGAGGGCAAGGAGCCGGATCTGGCCGCACCGTTGGCCACTACTACCGAAATCAATCTGCATACACCGGCGTTGCTGCCGAATGATTTTTGCGGCGATGTGCACGAACGCCTTTCTCTGTACAAGCGACTGTCCAACGCGACCAGTTATGATGCCATCGACACGCTCCAGGAAGAACTGATTGATCGTTTTGGCAAATTGCCGGATCCGGTAATGGCACTGGTAGAAACCCACCGATTGCGGGTGCTGGCCAAATCGGTCGGCATCTTTAAAATCGATGCGCATGACGACGCAGCCGTGATGCAGTTCATTCAAAAACCGCCGGTCGATCCAATGCGCATTATTGAACTGATTCAGAAGAACCGCCACATCAAACTGCATGGCCAGGACAAATTGCGCATCATCGCCAACATGCCTGATCTGGCAGCACGGGTTGGCCAGATAAAATCCGCGATTCGCGCGCTTAAATGAAACTCCAATAACTCCGACAACTCTGAAATATACTCATGAACCTGATTTTGCAAAGCCCCACAAGCGACCAATCGGCACTGCATCAACTCGCAGCACTGGTCGAGCCAAAGCGGATTATTAATCTGGCCACCGGCGCCATACGTTGCGAAGATTTGCAGGCAATTTCACCTGACATCAAAGAAAATCTGGCGAACCGCGCTTACCAGGCCAGCGTGGATGTGTATTGGGAAAATGCCCGGCAACATTTAACCGATTTCAAATTGCTGGCCATGGATATGGACTCAACGTTGATCACCATCGAATGCATCGATGAAATTGCAGACATGCAAGGCTTGAAGCCGCAGGTATCCGAAATAACCGAAGCAGCAATGCGTGGTGAAATTGCCTTTGCCCAAAGTTTGACCCGACGCGTTGCTCTGTTGAAAGGCTTGTCTGCGTCAGCCTTACAACAAGTGTTTGATGAACGACTCAAACTGTCACCGGGCGCAGAAAAATTGCTGCATACTGTGCAAACCGCCGGTTTGAAAACATTGCTGGTGTCGGGCGGATTTACCTTTTTTACTGATCGCGTCAAAGCGAATCTGAAACTGGATTTCAGTCATTCCAATCAGCTCGAAATTGTGGACGGCAAGTTGACCGGGCGCGTCACAGGCGGCATCGTTGATGCCGACGAAAAGCGACGTACCGTTGAACGTGTCTGCGCCGAACTGGGGATTGCAACCCGACAGGCCATCGTCATGGGCGATGGCGCCAACGATCTGGCCATGATGGGAATTGCCGGCTTGTCCGTGGCCTTCAGGGCCAAGCCGATAGTACGTGCGCAGGCCCATGTGGCATTGAATTTTTCCGGACTGGATGGATTACTAAACATTTTATAAGGAGGCAGCCATGAACCAGGATCTGGCGTTTGACAGCAAACTGGAATCCATCAAAAATTTTGCCTGGTGGTTTTATATCTTTCACGCCTTGAGCATGCTGTTCACACTGGGGGCGCTGTCCTTCATTCCGGTGATTCTGAGTTACATCAAACGCGGTGAAGCGGCCGGCACGTTTGTGTACAGTCACCACAACTGGCAGATTGCGTCGTTCTGGATTTATCTGGGCTGCGTTGTGGTTGGCTGGATCCTGTGCCTGACCGTCATCGGCATTCCTGTAGCATTCCTGCTCTGGGGTTGCGCATGGCTTTGGAAAGCCTACCGTCTGATTATCGGCATCATGGCACTCAATGAAAACCGACCAATAGGAGAAGTCAACCAATGAGCATTCTATATTCATGGCCCACCCCTAACGGACACAAAGTTCACATCATGCTGGAAGAGTGCGGCTTGCCGTATCAGGTCACCCCGGTTGATATCGGTTCCGGCGAACAGTTCGCACCGGAATTTCTGCAGATATCCCCGAACAACAAAATTCCCGCCATGGTGGATACTGAAGGTCCCGACGGCAAACCGATGTCCCTGTTTGAATCCGGCGCCATTCTGCTGTATCTGGCCGGGAAAACCGGAAAATTTCTGGGCAACACCGCACGTGAAAAATACGTGACGCTGGAATGGCTGATGTTTCAGATGGGTGGTTTTGGACCGATGCTGGGTCAGGCGCATCATTTCCGCAATTACGCACCGGTCAATATACCCTACGCCATCGATCGCTATACCAATGAAGCAAGGCGTCTGTATGGTGTGATCAATAAACGGCTGTCCCATTCCAGATATCTGGCCGGCGATGAATACACCATCGCCGATATTGCCACCTTTGCCTGGGCACGCTCCTGGCAAAACCAGGGAATCGACTGGGCCAATTTTACGCACGCAAAACGCTGGTTCGACAGCATTGATGAGCGTCCTGCCGTGCAGCGCGGCGTGAAAGTATTGGCCGACCGGCGCAAGCCTTTGACCACGGATGAAGCCCGAGAAGCGTTGTTTGGCACCACCCAGTATCAAAGAAGATATTGAATTGGCAGGGCGTCAATTCCCTGCGACTGTCATGCTCTCAATTAAAATGGATCCGCTCTGCTTGGTGCCGCGGTTAATGGTATCGGCCCCAACGGCGACAATATTTTGAAACATCTCGGACAGATTTCCGGCAATGGTGATTTCTTCCACCGGATACTGGATCACGCCGTTTTCCACCCAGAAACCGCTGGCACCACGCGAATAATCCCCGGTCAGGTAATTGACGCCCTGCCCCATCAATTCGGTCACCAGCAAACCGGTACCCATTTTTTTCAGCATGGCCACAAAGTTGTCGCGTGGCCGAGTCAGATCTGACGTGAAGAACAGATTATGGGAACCACCGGCATTACCCGTCGTTTTCATCCCCAGTTTGCGCGCCGAATACGTGGACAGAAAATAACCCTGCAATACCCCATCTTTGACTACCGCACGATGCAGTGTTTTCACGCCTTCGCCATCGAACGGAGATGAACCGGCCGCACCGGGAATGTGCGGATCTTCAATCAGCTGAATATGGGATGGCAGAACCCGTTTTCCCAGGCGGTCCTGCATGAAAGTAGACTTGCGGTACAGGGCCCCGCCGGAGACCGCCTGCACGAGTGACCCGACCAGACCGATAGCCAGTGGCGCTTCAAACAGAACCGGGCATTTGCGGGTATCGAGCTTTTTCGCGTGCAGTCGTGACAAGGCACGTTGGGCCGCGTAGCGACCAATCTGTTCCGGCGCTGCCAGTTTTTTGTGATTGCGCGCCGAGGAATACCAGTAGTCGCGCTGCATGTGCGCGCCCCGACCGGCAATGGGTGACACAGAAATCGAGTGGCGCGACGAGGCATAGCCGCCCATGAAACCGATCGAATTGGCCGCAACAAAATGCGACTGACTCGCATGCACTCCGGCGCCCTCACTGTTGCGGATGCGCGGGTCAACTTCAAATGCGGCGGCTTCTGCGCGCAGAGCCAGTGCGATAGCTTCTTCCGAACTGATCTTCCACGGATAACACAGCTTTAATTCCTGTGGGTGCATTTCCAGCGTATCGGCGTCCGGCAGTCCGGCGCACTCATCAATCGCTGTAAACCGGGCGATGTTGTAAGCCGCGTCGACTGTGGCTTCAAGTGCCTGCGCAGAAAAATCCGAGGTACTGGCATTGCCGCGCTGCTGCCCGATAAACACGGTAACGCCGATACCCTTGTCCTTGTTCTGCTCAATAGTTTCAATTTTGCCACGCCGCACACCGACCGACAGCCCGACCCCCTCACTGATTTCAACAGCAGCATCCGTTGCTCCTTTGTTACGAGCAAAGCGCAAAACATCTTGGGCAAACTGCTTTAATTGATCCTGGCTATAGGTAAATGCGCTCATAGGTCTATGGGGACTGGGTTAAAAGGAGGTATGATAGCAGCCTTCAGTTTCCCGTTACATTATAAATAGGCCATCAGGCCTGACAGACTATCAACTATGCCAAATCCAAACCGCGGCTCGTGTGGCTTCCAGTCCACCGAATTCGAGCAAGAATACGAACGTCCTTCCAAATCCGAGTTAAAGCGTCAGATGACGGCGCTGCAAAAGCTCGGTCAGGAATTGATAGACTCGCCACGTGACCGGGTCAAACGCGTGCCGATGCCAGACGATGTGCGCGACGCGATTCTGGAATGCCAGTTGATCAAAGATCACGAAGGACGGCGCCGCCAGTTGCAGTACGTCGGCAAAAAAATGCGCAGTCTGGAACCGGCAGAACTGGAAGCCATCCAGCGCACCATCGACAGCTGGAGAGGTGCCTCGAAAGCCGAAACCGCAACCATGCATTCTTTTGAAAAAAAGCGCGATAAACTACTTTCCGATGACAAAGCCCTGACCGAACTGCTGGAACAGCATCCCGAGCTCGATGTTCAGCATCTGCGCACGCTGATCCGCAATGCACGCAAGGAGCAGGCCGAAAACAAGCCACCTAAAGCTTATCGGGAAATTTTCCAGATCCTCAAACAGCTGCATGCACAAAGCAACAAGGGCGGTGACGAAGCCGACCTGGATGAGGAACAGGACGGGGATGAGGATGACGCCAGCGATTATTGATACCCAATTTCTGCGCATCGGCATAGTCAGCATTTCCGACCGCGCCTCGGCCGGGGCCTATCAGGATCTCGGCACACCGGCCCTGCAGGAGTGGCTGAGCGCCTGCCTGCAAAACCCGTTTGAAGTCATTACCCGTTTAATTCCCGACGATCAACATCAGATCGAACAAACCCTGATGAGCCTGGTGGACCAGCGCCACTGCCACCTGGTCTTGACCACCGGCGGGACCGGCCCGGCGCGGCGAGATGTCACCCCTGAAGCAACGCTGGCAATAGCCACCAAGGAAATGCCTGGCTTTGGTGAACAGATGCGTCAGATCAGCCTGCGTTTTGTTCCGACCGCCATTTTGTCGCGTCAGGTGGCAGTTATTCGTGAAACACCCGATCATGCGGCCCTGATATTGAACTTGCCAGGCCAGCCCAAATCGATCAAAGAGACCCTGGAAGGTTTGCGTGACGTCAGCGGAACCAGCATCGTTCCCGGCATTTTTGCCGCCATACCTTATTGCATTGATCTGATCGGTGGTCCGTATATCGAAACCGATCCCGCCATCTGCACAGCCTTCCGCCCTAAATCAGCAATTAAACCCACTTCATCACCATCATGACTTTATCCGCCATCAAAATTGAAACTGCTCCCAACCCCAAAGTCTCAGTCATCTGGATGCACGGACTGGGTGCCGATGGCAGCGACTTTGTGCCTATCGTCAAGGAACTGGATTTATCCGGCTGCCCGGCAATCCGCTTTGTATTCCCCAACGCACCGCAGATACCGGTTTCAGTCAATGGCGGTTACGTGATGCCGGCCTGGTATGACATCCGCTCGGCCGATTTGCTCAACCGCGAAGATGAAGCCGGATTGCGTGCCTCACAAAAGGCGATCGAAGAGTTGATTGCCATTGAACTGAGCGGCGGTGCGGAAAAAATTATTCTGGCCGGATTTTCACAGGGTTGCGCCATGGCCTTGCAGACCGGCCTGCGCCAGAGTACCAGGTTGGCCGGACTGCTGTGTTTATCGGGCTACCTGCCGCTCAATCAAATGGTTGAACAGGAGCGTCATGCGACCAATCAGCAGGTGCCGATATTCATGGCGCATGGCCGCGCCGATCCGGTAGTTATCCTGCAGCGCGCCATCCAGTCGCGTGACGCATTGATTAAAATGGGCTATCCGGTGGAATGGCATGAATACGACATGCAACACACGGTAACCCTTGAAGAGATCGCCGATATCGGAAGCTGGTTCCGGCGGATTTTGAAATAAGTCGGCACAGTCAACAAATAACAGATCGGCGCAAGAGAGCCAAAAAATAAAAAGGGGTGAAAGTGCACGGAGCACTTCACCCAAGGAGAAACCAAAATTGTTCGTTAAAGATATTTTTCTGCAAGCTTGCTGAATTATTTACCTTAGGCTGGGCTGGCCAATTTTTTTTGAACACTGAAATTATTTTATTTCAACCCCAAGTGAGCGGCCATCCATCCAGCGGCAGCTTTGCCAGCTTCGAGTCCAGAGGAAACCGCCTCCCGTCCCATCGTAGCGACATCATCTCCCAATTCGGCAGTTTTCTTTCTTAAATCCGCGGTTTTATCCCACGTCACGCTGGTCTTGTGCGCAACGACTTTGCTAACATCTTTAGCCTTTTGGTGAACCTTTTCTTTCAGATTCGATGCAGATCGTCTCAATGGTTGGGCAGTTGATGTTACCGATGTCGCACGGGTAGCCGGCAAATCTTCCTTATATGGAATTGCAGATTCTGAATTTGAAATTTCGTATGACCGACTGCCAGGTACTGTAACGTGTTGCGTCAACGACTCACTGTTCAGACTTTGCGCCTCACCGCCTGCTTCTTTCGCTGGCTCCTGCTCCTTTTTTAGCGCTTCAGCATTTTTCTGTGCAGCCAATAAGAGATTTTCAAGTTCACGGACTTCCTCTTCAAACCTTTGACGCGCCTCTGTTTCATCCTTTTGCGCCAACTCGAATGGATTTACTTCCTCATCGCGGACTTCAGGCTTCTTGTTTTGATCGGCAGACCTGGGAAATTCGCCAGTCTGGTCGATTAAAATTGAATTTTTGCCGCCACTTGATTGCGCAGCCCATCCCCCGGGCGCATCATCTGTCGTGATGGCAATCGCAAGATCAACCAGCACTTCTGATTTTGTTTTTTCACTGCTTTTGGAACTCATGCCAAAAACGTCAGTAGCCTGCTCCCCGAATTGCTCGACTTTTTTTCCCAGCGCTTCAACCATCACGCCCCATTTATCGGCGGCGCCACGAAACAATTGTTTGGCATGTTGTTCAAAGCCATGAAAATCTGAAGATTTATCTGGAATTTCCTGCGATCGCGCTGTTTGTGAGTGCGTTAATGCGGGTGACTGCGGTTTTGATGGTGAAACTGTTGCAGCTCGAATTGGCGGAACCGCTTCCGAATGTTGAAGAAATGCATCCCTTCTTCGAGATTCTGTAACCAGGCTGCCTGCATCAGGAAAAATAAACCGGAAAGAATCGCCTGAACTGAAACTCTGATCTGGCTGTATAGGTTCATCTGAAGCAAAAGGCGCTGGATTGCCTGAGGTGTGCAGTGAATCTGGATCGACTATGGATGCCGGCAAATCTGGCTCTGGGTAAAAGGCCCGGTACAAGTCAGGCGCAGCCATTAAAACATGTCTTGGCTTTGAATCCGTCTTTAAAGGAACCTCAGAAGCGATATCACCTTCAACGGGGTCGCCGGATGCATCTTCGTTCTGAACCATAAGCAGTTGCAGTTTCGGGTTGATTAATGCATCGAAATCTTCCAAGGTTCCGTTGCTTACCCTTTTTCTTAATTCAGCCGCAGTCTTGAATGCGCGAAGTTTGCAATCTCTTCTTATGTCGGGTTTATCGGTAAGAAAAAAATCTCTTACTTCCATTCCAAATTGATGCATAAGTTTCCTGGCCTGAATCATCTTAAGTTTGGCCCGATCGGTTTCTGGCCCTTTGAAGAACGCCATTAATCTTTCGAAAAATCCCAGCTGAAATATTTCACCCTTCTGCCCGACTTTGAACGAATTCTCCAAGGCGCTACTGCCAACGTTAAATTGAGGGAGATCAACTCTGGGTTGAAGTTCTTTTGTTGAAGCTACATGAAAAATGATGGATGTCATATTTATTGAAAAGACTGAGAAAGTGATTGGATTTTCAGAATTAAACTTTTAAACAGGTTTTGGATTTAATTCAAGCTCATTGAATTCAGACGGACTTCGTCGGACGATTCGGCAATTTAACCACTTATTTGCAATCAGAATACTAGGGATTGCACCAATACGATCCGTGCAAAAAAGTATTTGCGAAACTTTGGAAAGGGGGCCAACCGCTTACAACGATGCAATCAGCCAGTCAATAAATAACCGGGTAGCGACATTGGTCGGACCAAATGGCAGGATCAGCTGCAAGTCAGCAATAATCGCTGCGCCCGGTACCGGGCGAATCAATTTACCGGAACGCAATTCATCCCGGATCAGAATGTCAGCTACCAGCGCCACGCCCTGTCCGGCGATGGCCAGTTCAATGACTTCATCACCGCTCAGATAGGAAATATCACTGACCACACTGCGGCTAATTCCCTGAGTGGCAAACCATTTTTCCCACCAGCTGCCATCGTCTTCATGCAGCAGTACGCGACTGGACAGATCGGCAGCACTGCCCGGTTTGGATTTTTGCTGTGCCAGCCACTCGGGACTGCACACCGGAAAAATTTCCGGACTGTACAGCGAACTGACCTCTCCCCTGAAGGCACCTGGCACGTCAAAACTGATACCAAGATCGGCCGTGGTCGGATCGATTTCACAAAACGTGGCATTCGGTTCAATCGAGATTTTGATGTGAGGATATTGACTGCGAAAGCTGGGTAAATGAGTACGCAGCCAGCGCGATGCGAATTGCGGTATGGCCACCAGACGCACTTTCTGTTCCTGCTCCTGCGCTGAAAAAACCTGGCTGGCCTCGGAAATGCTGGTCAGTGCAGTGCTTACGCGTTTGAAATAGCGCGCCCCTGCCACGGTCAGTTCCACACCACGAGGACCGCGGTGAAACAGCTTGCCGCCCAGATGCTGCTCCAGATTTCTGATGTGGTGGCTGATCACCGGGTGACTGACATGCAATTCTCCCGCAGCCGCCACGAAGCTGCCCAACCGACCCGCAGCTTCAAAGGCGCGTACGGCAATTAACGGCGGCAGAGCGAGTTTCTTCATCAAGGCGCAGGCAAGGTGTCAATAAAATTGACACATTAGCACAATTCCATCTAATTGTCACTTCCGCGCGGTTCCGCTAGCATGGTTACCGCAAAGTAACTAAAAATAAGGGGGAATCATGCAGCTGCACGCCACCAATCAGGAAATCCGCGACAGCGACAGCAAACACATCCTGCATCCATGGGAATATTTTGCCGACGTCCAACGAGCCGATCGCACCATCATTACCGGTGCTGACGGCATTTACATCTATGCCGAAAACAATCAGAAAATGATCGATGGCCCGGGCGGAATGTGGTGCGTACAGATCGGCTATAACCGCAAGGAAATGGCCGATGCGGTGACCGCGCAAATGATGCAGTTGCCGTACATGAATCCATTTTCCCTGACTTCTGCCGCGCCGGCCCTGCTTGCCAAAAAACTGGCCGACCTCGCGCCAGGCGATCTGAGCCATGTTTTTCTGACCACCGGGGGATCAACGGCCGTGGATACGGCGTTGCGCTTTGTGCAGTTTTATAACAACGTCAAAGGCCGCCCGAACAAAAAACACATCATTTCGCGAGAAAACGCTTACCACGGCTCATCACACCTGTCGGCCAGCGTGAGCGGCAAAGATCGGGACAAAAACTGGTTTGACCTGACCTCCGACACCATCCATTTTCTGCCCCATGTAAATCCGGCCAAACGGCCCAAAGGCATGAGCCTGCAGGAGTTTGAAGATGCCAAAGTGCAGGATCTGGAAGATCTGATTCAACGGCTTGGTGCGGAAAATGTGGGCGCGTTCATTGCCGAACCGATACAGGCTTCCGGCGGCGTGATCGTAGCGCCACGCGGCTACTTCCGACGCTGTAAAGAAATCTGCAGCAGGCACGATGTGCTGTTCATTGCCGACGAAGTCGTCACCGGTTTTGGACGGCTTGGTTACTGGTTCGCTTCGGAACAGGTGTTCGGTGTTCAGCCAGATCTGCTGACCTGTGCCAAAGGGCTGACTTCCGGCTATCTGCCGCTGGGCGCCTGCCTGATCTCCGAGCGGCTGATTCAGGAAGTCAGCGGCGAAAAATCCCGGGGTGCCACCTTCGGCCACGGTTTTACCTATTCGGGCCATCCGGTCTGCTGTGCGGCTGCATTAAAAAATATCGAGATCATCGAACGTGAAGGTTTGCTCGAGCATGTGCGTGAAATTGCTCCCTATTTCCAGCAGAAACTGGCCGAACTGGCTTCGATACCATTGGTGACAGATGCGCGCGGCATGGGTCTGGTTGGTTGTGTTGAATGTTCGGTACAACAGCTGGAAGGCCGGCATGACAATGATGCGGCGTGGCTGGCGTTCGATGCCGAGCTCGGCGCACGGATCGACCGGCATTGTCAGGAACGGGGTCTGATGGTGCGCCCCCTGGTCAATCAGTGTGTATTTTCTCCACCGCTGATCATCACCAGAACACAGATCGATGCCATGTTTGCCATCCTGCGTGACGCCATTCTGGCGACCATGCATGACTTGCAGGAGGAACTGGGAATTTCAATTGCAGAAACAGTGTGACAATGGCTTGCAAATGGATAATGATACGGGCATGAAAAACCATCACTTTTCCGTGCCCGCTGCATGGTGCGATTACAACGAACATTTCAGTGACTGCTTTTACCTGATTCCCTTCAGTGCCGGGCTGGACCACGTGCTGGATGGCGTTGGTCTGGGCCAGCAGTACCGGGGCGATTTTTCCACCTACACGGTGGAGTCGCATATCCGCTATCTGCGTGAAGCCAAAGAAAACGATCAGCTCACCGTTGTCAGCACGATCCGGGATGCAGACAGCAAGCGCCTGTTTACCCGACATGAAATGCTGCGCGGCGCAGAAATCATCGCCACCTGCGAATTTGTCTGCCTGCATGTCGATGTCCGCATTCCCAAATCGACCCCGTTTCCGGATGTTATTTTCAGCAACATCCAGCGACTAAAATCAAAACCCCAGGAGAATTCTTGATGACCAATAAATCATTCAGTGCTTTGGTGCTGCGCGAAACCGACGGCAAAACCAGTGCCGCCGTTGAACAGTTGAGTACCGACGATCTGCCGCAGGGCGAAGTACTGGTCAACGTGCAGTATTCCTCGATTAATTACAAGGATGCCATGGCAGTGACCGGCACCGGCAAAATCATCAGAAAGTTTCCCATGGTGCCGGGCATCGACCTGGCCGGCACCGTCGTGGAATCTGCCGACAGTCAGTTCAAACCCGGTGACCAGGTGGTGATGACGGGCTGGAGTGTCGGAGAACGTTACTGGGGTGGCTACAGCCAGATGCAGCGACTCAAGGTCGAATGGCTGTTGCCGTTACCAGAGAAAATCAGCCTGAAGCAATCCATGGTGATTGGCACCGCCGGGCTGACCGCCATGCTGTGCGTGATGGCCCTGGAAGAGGCCGGCATTACACCCCAATCCGGAAAAGTTGTGGTTTCAGGGGCCAACGGCGGCGTCGGTTCGGTGGCGATTGTACTGCTGTCGAAACTGGGCTATCAGGTTAGCGCACTGACACGCGAGGTCACCGATGAGGCACAACGTTATTTAACCGGTCTGGGTGCTGCCGAAGTCATCGGCGGGGATGACTGGAAAGTTGCACCAAAGCCGCTGGAAGCACAGAAATGGGCCGCGGCGATTGATACCGTAGGTGGCACCGTGCTGGCCAGACTGCTGGCTGAAATGGATTACCAGGGTGCAGTCGCTGCCTGCGGGCTGGCTGGCGGAGTCCAACTGGCGACCACGGTCATGCCATTTATATTGCGCGGCGTGAAATTACTGGGCGTCGATTCGGTCATGTGCCCCAACCCGCGCCGCGTACTGGCCTGGCAGCGACTGGCCTCTGAACTAAATTTTACAAAACTGGCTCAAACGCAACGCTGTATCGGACTGGCCGGCATTCACGCCATTGCTGCCGAAATGATGGCGGGGAAAAGTCGTGGTCGGGTTGTGGTGGATCTGGCTGGATAACGGCTCTCGAAAATGAATCGCTGCAGCGTCAACTTTTCAACAACATTCTGACGTTGCACCGTTTTTCGCACTTTCGGATCAAAAACAACTGACCAACTCAACACTGTGCGGAAAAAGTTTTAAGTTTCAGTTATTCATTGCTAAACTGATCGGACTCACTGGTCAGTTTCAAACTCACGTTGCAAAAAGAATAAAAGCAATGGAATTCCGTAGCACGCGACTTCACCAATTCACAATTCAGACAATACTCTGCCTGAATCTGCTGGCGCTGGCAGGTTCAGCGGAATCTCAGCAAAAGCAGTTACTCATTACAACCGAACCGTCCATCTCGACCAGATTGTCCGCTGAAGACGGAAAAACCATTTATGGCTCGGCTGCCGACAAGGTGCATGAAATTATGCGGCGCAGCCAGATTCCATATCAAATGAAAATCATGAGCTGGAATCGCGCCTTTGAACTGGCTCGTACCCAGCCTGACACTTGCGTGTATGAAGCGGCCCGCACACCCGACAGAGAGCGCGGTTTCAAATGGATAGGCCCGCTTTCCAAAGGAGAATGGGGAATTTATGGCAGTCCAGCCAAGGTGGGCAGAATAACCCGGCTTGCTGACATCAAGGATGAATCAATAGGTGGCTACGTGGGCGACGCGGTCGGTGAATACCTCACTCAGCACGGCTACCATGTGGTCAATTCCTATGATGATGAAATTACACTGAAAAACCTGTTGTTGGGCCGTCTGGATTACTGGGCTACGGATACGACCCAGGCACCTTCGATGATCGCCAGTAACCACGCAAAGGATAAGGTCGCATTGTTGTTCACATTCGGTGGTTATGAATACTACCTGGCCTGCAACCCTGGAGTCAGCGATGAGGCCGTCGAGATCATGCGCGCCAAACTCAAGGAAATCAGGGCCGATGGCACTGAAGCCAAAATAGCTGCGAAATATTGACTGGTTGGCAGCTGTCTGGTCTGAAGCTGCCCCAATACATCTCTATGTCTTTGATTTTACGACAACCTTTATTGTTGCCGACTATAAAAACTGGATTTCCATAAATTATGAACTAGTATTTATTTAGTTCACTATTACTACTTATTTTCCGATGTATTTGTTGCCTCTATTTTCAATGGAATTGATTGCGGCTGGCATGCTCCCCTTGCGTCGAAAATCAATTTAACTCCCTTTAAGGAATCGACATGAGCATCAAACAAAGAATGTATTTATTGATGTTTGCAGCAATCGTCGGATTGGCCGGACTGGCCGGCATGAGTTTTTATCAGATCGACAGGGTATTTACTGCGGCCAACTACACCACCATCAACGTTGTGCCCAGCCTGATTGCACTTGATGAAGCGGCCACCTCGTTTACTGCCATGCGTTTAAAACTCTGGCAGTACCTGGGCACAAACGATGCTGCGGCCAAAAACCAAATATTGGCGGATATGAAAGATTTGCATGATATTACCGTCAAGCAGATCGACCTGTATGAAAAAGAATATCTGGATGACGACACTGACAAGGTGATGTTGAAGGAAGACCGCAGCGCATTTGAGGCGTTCGCTCCCATCAGAGAAAAAGCGCTTGGCCTGGCCAACGAAGGGAAAGTGGATGAAGCCAGAGCATTCATGCTGGCCAATATTGCCGTGGGCAACCGAGTCAATGTTGCATTCAAAGCACACAATGACTACAACATCGTTATTGCCAAGAGGTCCGAAGCCGAAGGCAATGCAATATTAAGTTCTGCCAGAATGCAGGCCTCGCTGATTGCTTTGATTGTCATTGCCGTTGTTGGATTGATGGGTTTCAAAATTACCGTTCGATTAATCAACTCGCTTGAAGAAGCCGTCAGCATTTCCAGAACCGTTGCCAGCGGTGACCTTACCGGTCGCATCGAAGTGACTTCCAACGATGAATTCGGCCAGTTGCTTCAGGCTCTCAAAGACATGAATGACAGTCTGGTCAATATCGTTGGTCAGGTCAGGATGGGGACGGATACCATCAATACTGCATCGGCCGAAATTGCCAGTGGCAATCTGGAACTGTCATCCAGAACTGAATCCCAGGCCAGCTCGCTTGAAGAAACGGCAGCGTCCATGGAAGAACTCACCTCCACGGTGAAACACAATTCAGAAAATGCCAAGATGGCCAACAAGTTGGCGCAAACCGCATCGGAAGTGGCAACCCGGGGCGGCGATGAAGTCTCGACTGTAGTGCAAACCATGGGTACCATCAACGACTCAGCCAAAAAAATTGTCGACATTATCAGCGTCATCGACGGTATCGCGTTTCAAACCAATATTCTGGCTTTGAATGCAGCAGTTGAAGCAGCGCGGGCCGGTGAGCAGGGCCGCGGCTTTGCTGTGGTGGCCTCCGAAGTACGCAATCTGGCCCAGCGTTCGGCAGCAGCTGCCAAGGAAATCAAGGAACTCATCAACGCATCGGTAGACAATGTTGAAGCCGGCAGCAGGCTGGTCAATCAGGCCGGCACCACCATGACCGAAGTCGTCAACAGCATACGCCAGGTGACCGACGTGATGGCTGAAATTACCGCAGCCAGCAATGAACAGTCGCAGGGAATCAATCAGGTTAATCAGGCCGTCATTGAAATGGACAGTGTGACGCAGCAAAATGCGGCACTGGTTGAAGAAGCCGCCGCCGCCGCGGGAGCCTTGCAGGATCAGGCCGCGCAATTAACCGAAGTGGTCAAGGTATTCAAGATTAATCAGAGCGCCGCTGCCAGACCGGCCTCGGCACGCCCGGCACACAAACTCAAAACCGTCAGCAGACCACAGGCGCCCAGACTTTCGCCAAAGCGCGAGGCTGTCAGATCCATAGAGAGCAGTACTGCACCGGCTGACAATAACGACGCCGACGGCTTCGAAAAGTTTTAGATTGCCCAGTGCTTAATTTTTATTGACACTGCCGCTACCGGAATTATGGGAACTGACTCGGGCCGGATTGCCTTTATAGGCAATGTCACCGCTGCCGGAAGTTCTGGCATCCAGATCATTTTTCACAAACACCTGTGCATCTCCCGAACCGGATAACCGAATCTTGCAACTGTCGGCCTCAAACCCATAAGCGGACAACTCGCCAGAACCGCTGATACTGGCTTCGAGCACCGGTACTTTGCCACTGACCTTGATGTCCCCTGATCCGGAGATATCCAGTACCGCCTGTCTGGCCACGTCGGCCGTCAACTCGGCATCACCCGAGCCACTGACATCGCCTCTCACATTCTGGAATTTTCCTTTGACGTTGACATCACCGGAACCGGATACACTCAGCTCCAGATCGCCCCTCAAAGCCAGTTCTGCTTTCAGATCGCCCGATCCTGTGACTTTGAGCTCCAGATTGTTGCCTGTGATGGGCGTGACTGCAGTCAGGTCGCCTGAGCCGGCCAGACTGATGGCGTCAATGTTTTCTGCCGTGATATAAATGTTGCAGGGAGTGCTGCCGTTCCAGGTCCATTTGCCGCCTGGCGTTTTCATGGTGATTTTGAGTTTACCGTTCGAAACTTCCGTTATCACATTGCCCAGCAACTCCTGTCTGGTTTCGACTTCGACTTTCTGTACACTGCCCTGCCTGAGGTAGACATGCGCGGATGTGTCCTGATCGATTTTTGTAAATTTATCCAGATTACGCAGCTCTTTCGGATCAGCAAAGACCTGCGCGGAAGTGAAAACCAGTGCGAGTGCCAGCAGAACCGCGCCCAGATTGATGTCTGTTTTCATGATGTTTTGCCCTGTTGTGAGTTGATCGGGACAGTCAGCTTCATACTGTCAGTCGTGAGATTATAGGGATCGCTACAGGTTCAGCCAGTCTGATCCGACCAAATGACATTTTCAGGGATTGAAATACCGGATAGCAAACATGAAGCGCGCCGGGGTTTGCAGAAGTGCAAAAAAATGTATACGCTCTGCACACGCCAGATACTGACAACAACAGGAGACACCATGCTGCGCCATGCGATCCGTATTTCAGCCGCCCTCACCGTTGCTCTGATCATGCTGCCAGTCGGCATGGCTTTGGCCGATACGACCACAACCAGCTGGGACGCCAGATTCCGGGCCATACCCAGGCCGGACAACATCAAAGAAAACATGCGCAGAATGAGTGCGCATCCGCATCATGTCGGTTCCCCTTACGACAAAGACAATGCCGAGTGGTTGCAGGCGCGCTTCAAGGAATATGGCTGGAATGCGCAGATCGAAACGTTCTATGTGCTGTTCCCCACCCCAAAAACCCGTTTGCTGGAAATGACTGCCCCAATCCGCTTCACAGCCCACCTCGAAGAACCGGCCGAAACCAGAGATCCGACTTCCGGTCAGCTCACCGAACAGCTACCTTCGTATAACGCGTATTCGATTGATGGCGATGTCACAGCGCCGCTGGTGTATGTGAATTACGGCCGCCCGGAAGATTATGATGAACTGGAGCGACACGGTATTTCAGTAAAAGGATCCATTGTCATCGCCCGCTACGGACAGACCTGGCGTGGCATCAAACCCAAGGTCGCCGCCCAGCACGGTGCCGTGGCCTGCCTCATTTATTCAGACCCGAAAGATGATGGTTATACCCACGACAACGTGTTTCCGAACGGCCCGATGCGCAACCGGGATGGCGTGCAGCGCGGCAGTGTGATGGATATGCCGGTAGCGCCGGGCGATCCGCTCACACCAGGCACCGGCGCCACCAAAGATGCAAGACGTCTGAATATCAAGGATGTCAAAACCCTGACCACCATCCCGGTGCTGCCCATTTCCTACGGAGACGCACAGCCCCTGCTCTCAGCCATGAGCGGTGCGCTGGCACCGGAACTGTGGCGCGGCGGATTGCCGATTACGTACCATATGGGTCCTGGCCCGACCAAAGTCCATCTTAAACTTGCCTTTAACTGGGACATCAAACCGATTTACGATGTCATCGCAAAAATTAACGGGACCCAATATCCGGATCAATGGATTATCCGCGGCAATCATCACGATGCCTGGGTGAATGGCGCTGCCGATCCGCTCAGCGGCACCTCAGCCATGCTCGAAGAGGCACGGGCCTTGGGCGAATTGCAAAAACAGGGATGGAAGCCGCGCCGCACCATCGTCTATACCGCATGGGATGGCGAAGAACCGGGGCTGCTGGGTTCGACCGAATGGGTGGAACAGCATGGCGACGAACTGGCAAAGAAAGCGGTTTTGTACATTAACTCAGACATGAACAGCCGCGGCTTTTTAGGAATGGATGGATCGCACTCACTGGAAAAATTCATCAACGAGGTCGCCAGGGACATCGATGATCCGGAAACCCATCTCAGTGCCTGGAAACGACTGCAGGCGCAAATCATTGCCACCGGCACCACCCAGGAAAAGCAGGATGCGCGCAACCGGACCGATCTGAGAATCGGCGCGCTCGGTTCCGGCTCTGATTTCACGCCGTTTTTGCAACATAACGGCATAGCCACGCTCAATCTCGGTTTTGACGGTGAAGATCCTGAAGGTATTTACCATTCGATCTACGATGATTTTTATTTCTATTCTCACTTTCTGGACACTGATTTTGTCTATGAACGCGCGCTGGCACAGACCGCAGGTACCGCTGTCATCCGTATGGCGGATGCCGAACTGCTGCCGTTTGAATTTACCGATGTTGCCGACACGGTGCATGAGTACCTCAGTGAATTGCATGCCCTGCTCAAAGCCCGACAGGATGCCGTCAAAGAACAGAATCTGCAAATCGATGAAGGTGTATTCGCGGCGATGAATGACCCGCGTCGTCCCAAATCTGCACCGAAGCGCGAAGCGATACCACCTGCGCTGAATTTCGCTCCGCTGGAAAACGCAGCCAACGCACTCAGTATTGCAGCGCAGCGTTACAAAAAAGCGCAGGACGCTGCAACTCGCAAACTGGAACACAACCGGGAAGCGCTGATGCAGGTTAACCAGTTGCTCATGCAAAGTGAGAGGCAGTACCTGGACAGCAAGGGATTGCCGAATCGCGAATGGTTCAAGCATCTGTTGTATGCACCAGGCTTCTATACCGGGTATTCAGTAAAAACCATGCCGGGAGTGCGTGAGGGAATTGAACAGAAGCAGTATGGATTGATTGATGCGGAAGTCGCCAAACTGGCGCTGGCGCTGGGGCGTGAAGTGGAGTTGATCAATCAGGCTGCCTCTGTGCTTGAGGGCTTTAAATAAATGAATCGGAATTACGAAATGACGCTGGAGTTACACCAATGGTGCAACTCCAGCGTCGTATAGACCTTCAGTTTGACTTATGCCTTGGCGGCGGCCGCCACATTCTTGGCCCAAACCAGCGAACTAAGATGAGCACGGTTGACTTCTTCAGTATCGATCTGCAGCGTGCCGGCGAGCGAACCTGCCAGTGCGCTGTTTAATTCGCAGGCTTCGGCCAGCGACAGATAGGGCCCATATGCGCCTTCACGTGTGAGCAACGCCTGAGTCACTTCTTCAGGCAACTGCACGGTCGCCAGTACTTTTTCCATTGGCACATTCAACAGACGGTCAAGCAGAGAAAACATGCCGGCCACAAACAAATTCTCAGCTTCGCCTTTTGGTAAATGCGGCACGCCCAGCATTTCGGCAAATCGACCACGCACAATCGCGGTTTCCATCAATACCGGCGAATAGCCACTGCTCGACGCAGTCGCCAGCAGCACTGACAGCCAGCGGTACAGCGGACTGTAGCCCAGCAGTTGCACGGCATGCTTCAAGGATTGAATCGGTGTGCGCAAACCAAAGCCGGCCGAGTTGATATACTGCAGCAGTTTATAAGACAGCCCGGCGTCACGACGCAGCACTGCTTCCAGTGCCGACAGGTCGGCATTTTTTCTGACCAGCTCCATCAATTGCAGAATCACGGTTTGCGCCGCGTTGATACCTTTGGGAGCATTGCCCTGTTCTGGTCTGGGTGTCAGATGGAGCTTGCCGACAAACGCATCGAGTCCCAGCGCGGCACAGGCATCAAAATCCTGCCATGTCAGTACCTGACGCGCCACCATGCGGATCGAGGATTGCTTCAATGCCGCATACATTTTTGCCTGGGCAGCAAAATCGCTGGCAGAAAGTCGCACTTCAATATGAGAGATCAGACCCATGACTGTTGTATCCAGCCGGTTGATATCAGCACCGCGCAGACAGATCCCATACCCTTGTGCGCGCAATTCCTTGACAGCTTCCAGCGTGGCTTCGTCCTGCAGGTAGGAACGGCGAATTGTCAGTACGATATTTTTGGGTGGCAGGCGCTTCAGAGCCGGCGCCTTGAACAGCGCCGGTACGGTTTCCAGGAAAATCAGGCTCTCACCCAGCATCCAGCCGTCATCGTCATCAATCAATTGATCAGCCACAAATTCCAGCAGCGAATTCAGCTCTTCATCACTAAGAGGATCGGCATTTTTTTGCTGCCAGCTCAATTCGTAACCAATGACCTGTTGCCTGCCATTGAGCAGCGGTTCTCTTAATATGAAATTGGTGTCGTGCATAATCCTAGATCCCTCTTTTGACCATGATTTTAAAATCCCAGGCTGTCTAACAAATCGTCCACCTGTTCCTGTCCGGCCACCACATCAATCTTGTTGATGGGATTCATCTGCGGACCATTCATCAAACCATCACCGCTGTGCCGCTTGACTTCAGCAGGAGAATAATCAATCAGAATCTGCACCAGCTGCTGCTCAATATTTTGTGCCAGCTCGGTGATTTTTTTGATGACCTGCCCGGTTAAATCCTGAAAATCCTGGGCCATCATGATGTCCATCAAGTGGGCTTTGGTACTTGAGGTATCCACATGAATACTGTTTAAATACTGCACTGTCCGGTTAATGCCCTCACGGCAATCCTGCTCAGAAAAGGGTTCCTGCAGCAGCTTGTTTAGTTCAGCAAGTATCGGCTTGGCACCCTGATCCATCTGCTCCTGAAGCGGGATGGCTGCGTCGGTCGCATTCAACACTTTCTGGGCTGCTTCTTCCGATTTTTTGGCGACGTAATCGAGCCGGTCACGCGCATTCGGAATATCTTCCGCGGCGGTCATCAGCAATTTATCCAAACCCAGTCCGCGCAGGCTGTCATGCAGCGTGCGCGTCATGTGCCCTATGCGCAGCAGCACTTCGTCATGCTGCAGGACTTCAGTAAAGTCACCCGCTTTGTCAGTCGAAGCGTCTTGATCAGACTTGCCCGTCATATCCAACTCCTGTATTAAGCTTTGCCAAGCTTCTCAAATATCTTGCCGAGCTTTTCATCCAGAGTCGCTGCGGTAAATGGCTTGACGACATAGCCATTTGCACCGGCCTGGGCTGCCGCAATAATATTTTCCTTTTTGGCCTCTGCCGTCACCATCAGTACCGGAATTTTAGCCAGAGCGGGGTCGGCACGGATCTGCTGCAACATCGTCAGGCCATCCATATTCGGCATATTCCAGTCTGAAATAACGAAATCGAACGAGCCGCTTCTCAGCTTGGACAGGCCCATGGCACCATCCTCGGCTTCATCAACATTGGTATAGCCTAATTCTTTGAGCAAATTTCTTACGATGCGGCGCATTGTTGAAAAATCATCAACCACAAGAAATTTCGTATTTGGGTCAGCCATAATTACTCCGTATTTTCATAAAACCAATTAAACATTTGTGAGAGGCGTGTTTATCTATCAATTTAGTTCTTATTTAAAATATTGCCTAATATTTTCTGCAGTTGACTGCATTTTTTTTCAATCTATCGGTCAAACGCGCAATGCGCGACCTCCATGCGTTATCAAATAATTCAGAACCTTGCTAGATAATTCATTGAGGCTTGCCACTTCATCGGTTGCTCCGATGGCGATGGCTTCTCTTGGCATGCCAAACACCACACAGCTGGCTTCGTCCTGTGCAAAATTATACGAGCCGGCTTCTTTCATGGCCAGCATGCCGGCTGCGCCATCTTTTCCCATGCCGGTCAGAATAACACCAACTGCGTTTTTACCCGCATATTGTGCAGCCGAACGAAACAGAACATCCACCGAAGGCCGGTGCCGATTGACCGGTTCTTCCTGATTCAACTGCGTCATGTAGTTGGCGCCACTGCGCGCCAGCAACAAATGGGAATGGCCCGGCGCAATATACGCGTGACCAGGCAGTACCCGCTCACCGCCTTCGGCTTCACACACCGAAATCTGACACAGGCCATCGAGCCGTTTGGCAAATGATTTGGTAAAGCCTTCCGGCATGTGCTGCGTAATCAGTATGCCGGGACAGTCAGCCGGCATTTTCATCAGGAAGGTCTTGATTGCTTCTGTCCCCCCGGTTGACGCACCGACAATGATTAATTTTTCACTACTGATCAAAGGACTTCTGAGTGCCGGCGTTTGCGCACCGCCCTGATGTTTCGCATCGGCCATGACCTGCGCGCGGGTTTTGATCCGTGCGCGCGCCACAATCCGGATTTTTTCAGCAATCAGCTCGGCATACTCCATCATGCCGCTCTGAATTGAAATCTTTGGTTTGGTAATGAAATCCACCGCCCCCAGCTCCAGCGCACGCATGGTAATCTCGGAACCTCTCTCGGTCAGTGAAGACACCATCAGCACCGGCATTGGCCGCAGACGCATCAGCTTTTCCAGAAACTCCAGCCCGTCCATCTTGGGCATTTCCACATCCAGAGTCAAAACATCGGGATTGGTTTTTTTAATCATCTCGCGCGCCACCAGCGGATCCGGAGCAGCACCAACCACTTCCATATCCGGTTGCGAGCCAATGATTTCGGTCATCAGGCTGCGGATCAGGGCCGAGTCATCCACGATCAAGACTTTAATTGTCATTGTGAATCCTCCCTGACACCGACAGGTGAAAAATTAAAACAGATCAATTTCACCACCTCCGCGCGATGCATCTTTTTTGAGTTTGGCAGCGTATTCAATTTCGCGCTGTTTGACCGTATCGTTATGCACCACTTTCAGTTTTTTCACCAATACCTTGCCGGTGTGGGGAAAGAAGAATACTTTTCTGGGATGAATATCGATCAGATCTTCAGCAGTAATGCGGATGTTTTCCATTTTCAGATATTGCCGCACAAATTGGGCGTTGCGCTCGCCGACATTGATCGAAGTAAAGCCGCGCAGCACATTGCCGCCACCAAACACCTTGGCTTCAAAATTTTCCCGGCGCGCACCGGCCTTTAACAATTCGTTGATCAGGATTTCCATGGCATAGGTGCCGTAACGCATGGAGGCCGAAACCGGACTGTCGTCACTGCCACCGTCGGGCAGCATAAAATGGTTCATGCCGCCAATGCCCGAGACTCTGTCGCGGATGCAGGCAGACACACAGGAGCCGAGCACGGTCACGATGACCATGTCCTTTCCTGAAAAATAATACTCGCCAGGCAAAATTTTGGCCGCTTCACAATCAAACGTGCGGTCATAATAAAAATTGGTAGCAAGATGCTCTACACTCATCTCACTCATGGCAGTCCTTTGGTTTCAGATTCAGCAGCGCGACATTTAACGGGATACTTCATATACCGTTTTCCCCCGCAACTGAAATATATCGGTTAAATACGAAAAATTTTCAGAATGCCCGACAAACAGCAGTCCGTGTGGCTTTAACAGTGGTGCAAAGCGCTGCAGAATTTTTTTCTGGGTTGGCTTGTCAAAATAAATCATCACATTCCGGCAGAAAATGACATCAAAGGTACCGCTGATCGGCCAACTGTCCGACAACAGATTTAACTGCTTGAATTCAATCATGTCACGCAATTCCGGCCTGACCCGCACCTGCCCGTCATTCGATCCTTTACCCTTGAGAAAAAATTTCTTCACGCGTTCACTGGACATTTTTTCGAGCCGGTCCATGTTGTACACCCCATTCGATGCCGTTTTAAGCACATTGGTATCGATATCGGTGGCAATAATTCTGGCCGGCGGGTTCATTTTTCCATAGGCTTCGCACAGGGTCATGGCAATCGAATACGGCTCTTCCCCGGTTGAACTGGCCGAACACCACACGGTGATCGGCTCTTTCAGTCTGGATGCAAATTCAGCCAGCAGCGGAAAATGATGTTCCTCTCTGAAAAATGACGTCAGGTTAGTGGTCAGGGCATTGGTAAAGGCCACGATTTCTTCCGGATCAGCACCGCGTTCGAGTTCATTGAGATACTCGGAAAAACTGCTGATGCCGGTGGCGCGCAGCCGTCGGGCCAGCCGGCTGTATACCATTTCCTGCTTGCTGTCCGACAGTGAGATACCGGCGCGCTGATAAATCAGGGCGCGCACCCGCTCAAAGTCCTTGTGAGTAAAGTCAAACTCTTTGCCTGTTTCCCGGGACGGTGCAGCCTGTGCCATGTATGTCGATTCCGTTAATACACTAATTGGCCTGATGATCAACGAGTCCCATATCCGGACTGGTCATCAGTTTGTCGATATCGACCAGAATCAGCATGCGTTCATCTATCGTACCCAGCCCGATCAGGTAGTCAGAATTGAAAGTGGTATCCATATCTGGCGGTGGTTTGATCTGTTCTGCCAGCAAAGTAGTCACATCCGAAACACTGTCGACCACCATGCCAACGATTCTGCTGTTGATATTAAGGATGATGACAACAGTGAACTGATCATAGGTGGGAGTACCCAGATTGAACTTGATCCGCATATCGACCACCGGCACGATAATCCCGCGCAGATTGATGACACCTTTGACAAATACCGGCGCATTGGCAATACGGGTCACCGCTTCATAGCCGCGGATTTCCTGCACCTTTAAAATATCGATGCCATATTCTTCCTTGCCCAGCGTGAACGCCAGAAACTCACTACCGTCTCCATCGCTGGCCGACTTCAGGCCATGCATAGTGGACGACGAATCTGCCTGTGAAGATTGCAACATAATTGACTCCTGATTCAAGTTCTCAATAAAGCGGAAACATCCAAAATCAACGCCACGCAACCGTCACCCAAAATCGTGGCTCCGGATACGCCTGGTACCTTTTTATAATTCGATTCAATATTTTTCACTACAACCTGCTGCTGACCGACGAGTTCATCAATGAACAGGGCGGCGCGCTTGCCTTCGACTTCCAGAATGACAATGATGCCCTGACACGGATTGGTGTACTTGGGCTCGATACCAAACACCTTGTGCAGCGCGATCAGCGGCAGATATTCATCCCTGACTTTGATAACGGTACCTTTGTTGCTGATCTCCTTGAGGTCGTCCGGCACCGGCTGCAGCGATTCCACCACGCACGACAGCGGCAGGATATAGACCTCTTCACCAACCCGGATTGACATGCCGTCCAGAATGGCCAGGGTCAGCGGCAGTGAAATGACGATGGTAGTACCAAAACCGCGCGCCGAGCGGATATCCACCACGCCACCCATATTGGTGATATTGCGTTTTACCACATCCATGCCCACACCGCGCCCCGAGACATCGGTGACCACTTCAGCGGTAGAAAATCCTGGCGCAAAAATCAGCTGCCAGACCTCGGCATCCGGCATGTTGTCGGTAACAGGCAAACCATTCTCATGTGCCTTGGCCAGAATTTTTTCCCGGTTCAGCCCACCGCCATCGTCACTGACTTCAATGACAATATTGCCGCCCTGATGGGATGCAGACAGGGACAGCCGTCCCGCGTCGGTCTTGCCGTCGAAGCGGCGCACTTCGGGCATTTCAATCCCGTGATCAATACTGTTTCTGACCAGATGGGTGAGCGGATCGACAATGCGTTCAATCAAACCCTTGTCGAGTTCGGTGGAAGCGCCATAAGTTATAAATTCGACTTTCTTGCCCAGTTTGGAAGCCAGGTCGCGCACCATGCGCGGAAAGCGCGAAAACACATAATCCATCGGCATCATGCGGATGGACATCACGGCCTGCTGCAGATCGCGGGTGTTTCTGGTGAGCTGACCCACGGAGGACAGCAATCGCTCATGCTCTATCGGATCCAGATCAATGGAGCGCTGCTCGAGCATGGCCTGAGTAATCACCAGCTCACCAATCAGATTGATCAGTTGATCGACTTTCTCTATGCCGACCCGGATCGTGGTGGTTTCCTGATTCCCGGCTGCTTTGTCGGCGTCCCGTTTCGCATGATGTTTATCGTCATGCGCACCCTGATGAGTCAGATCGTTTTCAATTTTTCTGGCCACACCCTTCATGATTTCTTCAGGGCTGCGGTCCAGTGCAAAAGCCGGATTTTCCGGTTCTAAAAATCCATATCCCAACTTGTCTTCATCCGGTTTGTCGACCGGATCAAAGAAACCGTATCCCAGCTCATTTTCATTTTCTTCTCTGGCAGGAATTTTGGTCTGAGCGATTTCGGTTATAAAAATATCCTGCGGATCCAGAATAAACGAACAGATGGCAATGATGTCGTCGGGCGTGGCATTGGTGTTCAATACAAACGCAATCCGGTTATCGTCCAGTATTTCTTTGGCACTTTCACCCAACAGGCTCAATTCCTCGCCGATGGTGTCGATTTCAGCATCGGCAACTTTGGGAAATTCAATCCGAAAGCATTTTTTAAACTGTTCCGCCGGATTTTTTTCAATATAACTTTCGATTTTCGGTGGTGGTGCAATATGGGTTGAATTTTGCGCCAGCGACTGCAGCATCATGCGCACATCAGCCACGGATTCCTGATCTACCTCTGCGCCAAACTTATGTCCGTTCAACTGCATTTTCAATATGTCTTTGGCAATCAAAAACGCATCAACATGCTCTGCGGTGATGGCCATTTCCCCTTTGCGAATATTGTCGAGCAGTGATTCCAGAAAATGAGTAATGTCTGACATATCGGAAATGCCAAAAGTGGACGCCCCACCCTTGATCGAATGGGCAGTCCTGAAAATTGCATTCAAATCTTCCATATCAGGATCTGAAATATTTACCGCCAGCAGCAGTTTTTCCATTTCAGCCAACAGTTCTTCAGCCTCATCAAAAAAGACTTGATAGAACTGACTCATTTCTATTGCCATTACCCCGCTCCCTGATTGACGTTATTCCCGGGTTACCTGTTGTTCGCGTCGCCTGGATTGACCTGTCGGCGCAACTTCAATTAACCGATCACCTTTTTCACAACTTCGGTGAGCTTTTGCGGATCAAACGGCTTGACCAGCCAGCCATTGGCACCAGCCGCCCGTCCTCTGGATTTCATTTCATCACCAGATTCGGTCGTGAGCATCAGAATCGGCACCTTCTGATAGCTGGGCATGGCGCGCAACGCCTTGATCAGCGACAGCCCGTCCATGCGCGGCATATTCTGGTCGGTCAGTACCAGATCAACCACCTGTGCACGTGCCTTGTCCAGACCGTCCTGGCCATCCACGGCTTCAATCACCTGATAACCGGCGGCCTTCAGACTGAACGACAACATCTGCCTGAGCGACCCCGAATCATCTACTGCCAATATCGTTTTTTCCATCATGACTCCAACATTCTTGTTTACAGGTTTTCACACCCAGTTAACTGCTAAAACATTTCAATATCACCGCTATCCATATCTTTTTGATGCACCGCCTTGCGCAACAGGTCCCTTAACCCGGAACTTTGGCTATCCAGGTTTTTATTGATATCGTTGAGCATGGTAACAATTTCATCTTCCTGACCTCCAATCGGCAAATCATTTCCTTCTACCGCCAATTCACTGAGTACATTACGCAAGCCGATAATGCGCTGCACCGTTCTGGCCAATAACTGACTGGTCAGATCCTGAAACTGCAAACCGGTGACAGCCTCATTGGTATGCTGGGCAATTTCATCGCGCAGTACGCGCAGTCGTTGCAGTTTCGGATCACCCTCATTGAGCTCTGATAACAGGATATCGACTTCGTGCTGCTGGGCGCTGACCGCGTTATGCAATGCAAAAAAGCTGCTGCCCAGTTTTTCGACGGCTTCACCGAGCAAAAATGCGGTCTGAACCAGATCAGTTTCCACTTCCAGCAAATGTTGCCGGCCATGGTCTGACACGCCTGACAGCAAGCGCTTTACCTGAGAACCTAACATTTTTTTAGTTGTCATGATTTACCTGTTATCGCCATCATCAACTTGCTCACTTGCTGCCCGGCTCGCTTTCAGGCTTCGGTTCTCCCGCATTTGCATCTGCGCCATCTTCGGGTTTGTCTACATCGATATAGCCACCATCCTGCGTCGCCGCCAATTCCGCCCGCTTGTTCATCACAATAATGCTGATGCGCCGGTTGATCGGATCCACCGGATTGTCCTTGTTAAACAGCACCGACGAGGACAGACCGACGACACGCAGCATTTTGGTCTCATCCATCCCGGCCAAAATCAGCTCGCGGCGCGTGGCATTGGCACGATCGGCAGACAGTTCCCAGTTGCTGTAACCGCGTCCGCCACTCGAATAGGGCGTGGCATCGGTGTGCCCTGAAATGCTGATCTTGTTGGGTACTTCATTGAGTGCCACACCGATTTCGTCAAGCAGGACCTTTGTATACGGTTCCAGATCGGCCTTGGCCGACGCGAACATCGGCCGGTTCTGATCATCCACGATCTGAATACGCAATCCATCCGTAGTCATGTCCAGCACCAATTGCTTCTTGTACTGCTTCAGGGTTGGATTGGCGTCGATGACCGCTTCTATCTTTGCTTTCAACTGTTTCAAATGGGCGGCATCAGCCAGGGCCAGCGCTGCCTGCGCATCTTTCAGACTGAAACTTTTCTTGTTTTTTAGTGCGTCGCTTTTTTTGGTCTGACCTTCCGACGAAGACAGATCCCTGCCGCCGCCTTTAACAATGCTGGAACTGTCGCCGGCACCTTCACCGCCAGCCATGGCAACCTTCAGCGGAGTCTGAAAATATTCTGCAATTCCCTGCAAGGTTCCCTTGGTAGTGGAACCCAGCAGCCACATCAAGAGGAAGAATGCCATCATCGCCGTCACAAAGTCGGCATAGGCAATTTTCCACGCACCGCCATGCGCACCACCGGCAACTTTCTTAATGCGCTTGACTATAATTGGCCGGAGTTCTTCATTAGCCATTCATATCACCTGTCCCTGTTTTACTCATTGCGCTTATTTAGATTTGCTGGATTTAATATGATCTTCCAGCTCTACGAAAGTCGGACGTTCCGTTGAATACAGTACCTTTCGGCCGAATTCCACCGCCAGGGCCGGCGCAAAACCATTCAGACTGGCCAGTAATGTCACTTTGACGCACTGGAATGTTTTGGATGATTCTTCCACCTGCTGCTCGAGCAGGCCGGACAGCGGACCGACGAAGCCATAGGCCAGCAAAATACCCAGAAAAGTTCCCACCAGCGCATGTGCAATCAACTCGCCCAGTTCGGCGGGCGGAATACCGACCGATTCCATGGTGTGCACCACCCCCATGACCGCAGCGACAATACCGAAGGCCGGCAGACCGTCACCGAGTTTGGCGACAAAATGGACCGGGGCATGCGCTTCAACATGGTGGGTTTCAATTTCATTGTCCATCAGGTTTTCGATCTGGAACGCATCCATGTTCCCGGACACCATCAGCCTTAAATAGTCACAGATAAATTCCATCAGATGATGATCGTGCACCACCAGTTCATATTTACTGAACAGTGGACTGCTGTCGGGGTTTTCAACATCGCCCTCAATCGACATCAGCCCTTCCTTGCGCACCTTGCTCAATACATCGAACATCATCGTCATGAGTTCCATATACATTGCCTTGTTGTATTTGGATCCCTTCAGAACACCAGGTAAAGCCTTGATTGATGCTTTTAATGTTTTAGCATTATTTCCTACCAAGGAAGCACCCGCCGCCGCACCGCCGATCATCAGCAACTCCAGCGGCTGGAACAAAGCGGCCAAGTGCCCACCGGCCATGGCGAAACCGCCAAACACCGATCCGACAACAATTACATATCCAATGATTACGAACACGAGCGGGCTCCCTTAAAAAAGGTTCTATATCACCAACCCAAGTTAGTCTAAAAAACGCTTAGTTTCCATGAAAAAATTTAGAAATTCTTATTAGAGATACCAGATGTACAGTTTGCGGGCCTGAGAGGACGTGTTTTCTGGATAGATTGACAAGTGTTCTTCAACACCAATGATAGGAAACTCATAACTGACCAACAAAGAACCGGGTCGCATTTCACTTTTGGCCTTGATCCAGAGCGCCGACATGGCGGCCGGAGACAGGTAGGCAAACACGACATCGAAGTCCGCGAAATTCAGGGTTTCATAATTGCTGCGCAAAAACTGGACATTTCCGGCGCCCGTCTTGGGTCGCAAATAACTCACCAGCCAGGGTAACGGGGCTATTTCCACACCGGTGAATCTACTTTGAGGATATTTTTTGCTCAAATACAGCACCAGACCACCCAGACCGCTTCCAATATCGACCATGGTAAAAGGTCTATCCTGTGGCAGAACCTGTTCCAGTGCCTGCCAGGCATTTTCAGTCGATGGGAAATACGGGACCTGAGTCTGATACGCAGACCAGTAAATTACCAGAAGGATCAAGAACAGCGCCAGATACAGCCACGGCGGAAGAGGAAGGGCCAGCATCGAAACCACGGCAAACGGGAACAACGGCTGGATAACGCACCACCACCAGGCCAGTCCAAACCTACGCGTGAGCAGCAGAGTAAGTACCGCCTGGGACACCAGCACCTGAATCAGGTTGAGTTTGAGTTGGAAAGCCTGCCAGGCAATGGTCAGAAACAGAAGCAGAAAAAATAACGACACACATTGAATCAGTAATGCGACAACAGCTGGTGAAGTGGGTTTGGAAATTCGCAACCAGTTTGTTTTGATCAATGCCAAAGTGCATCCTCAATTTTCTGGCGCGCCTAGGAGTCTGCGCGGCAGAAGGAGTCGAAGCGAAAAATTGGCTGAGCGAGGACAGATTTTGGCTATTTTTTACGTCAATACCTAGTGTATTGACTCAAAAATAGCCGAAATATGGACCGCTCAGGCGATTTTGCAGCCGACTCGCTTCTGCCGCGCAGACTCCTAGCCCTACGCTACCATTTCATCATTCAGTTTTTCGACTTCCCGGGTTTTTTTGAGTTTACCGGCCCGCGAAGGCATGTGACACAACCCGCAGGCGTAATTTTTATGCAGATCGTATTTATAAGAAACAAAATGGCCGCCACATTTGCAACATTGCGCGAGCGACAACATCTTGCTTTCAAAGAATCTTACTAGAGTCCAGGCTCTTGTCAATGACAACACGTGTTCCTGATTCTGATTATTTGCAGGAATTTGTTCCAGATAGAGCTTGTAGGCTTTAACGGTCGCCTCAATGCCTTTGACTTCGGCATGCTCCACCAGGTACTTATGGATATTCATGAACAGAGAGGCATGAATATTCGGTTGCCAGGTTAAAAACCAGTCAGTGGAAAAAGGCAGCATTCCCTTCGGAGGTGAAACACCTTTCAACTCTTTATAGAGCTTGAGCAGTCTTTCTCTCGATAACGAAGTTTCAGATTCCAGCAGTTGCAAACGGGCACCCAGGTTGACCAGTTCAATGGCCAATTGAATTTCATGTGCTTCGGTGACGACGCTTTTCTTACCCATGACCTGCTCCCATTACTGAATGATTATTACAATCGATAGTGAATCAAAACCGCTATTAATGAATTTCTTCAACGGCCTGTCCAGCCATTAATATGGCAGCATGGGATTGCGCCAGAGCGCGGTCCTTGTTGTAGTTGGTCAGCATGCACAGTATGGAGCTGTCTTCAAATCTGAAGCGTGCCAGCATCATGTTGGAGCCTGCCAGTTTCAAGATCTGCGCATTATTAAGACCTTCAATCAGATCGGCAATTTCTTTGCCAATGCCCAGACGGAAAATTGCGGTAGCCTTGTCTGAACGAATCATTTGTTGAGCCAGCATGAGGTAGCTCAGGTTGGAATCGCGAATTTCAGCCATCATATCGTTCGGTGTCATTGTATTTCTCCAAGAAAATTAACGACTGGCAATTAGTTGCTTCGGGACCAGTTGTTGCAATTGTGAGACCGGGGAGAAATGTTGAGAATAGGCAACACGCTGTATTTACGGTAGGTAAAAACGCGAGTATGCACATAGGAAATTCTCCTACATGCGGTAAGACAAATGACGTTTGCAAAATTTCTTAAAGCAAACAAACTGCGGGATAAATGAATTCTAGATCTTTAGTATATTTAACAACACCTAAATAAATCGGTTAAAAATCAAACTGTTATAAATATTTACGGCGTCCAACTTATCGCCTTTCACTATTAACGGCAGTCCGACGTGCCAACTTTAGGGTTTTTGAAAAATATTTTTTTAAAAGCTTTTTTGTAGGACTGTGCAACCTTTAACGGCAATACCCAGGTCCAACTTTAATTATTTTTTTTTGATTGGAACAAATATTTAATTTCCATTTCGCTATTACTCGCCCATGTTCCATACACATTTACCGGATTTGACCAATCCGGCCAACAATTGCTGATGGGCTTCGAGCTCCTGATCACTGGCGTTTCTGACCAGAATCGACGTAATGACAGTGCCGGCGTCGATATGCACGATTTCTTTGGGGGCTTCATCAATGACAAAGCTGTTTTGCCCGCGCGACATCGCAAGATAGACATCGGCCAGCAATTCGGAGTCAAGTAACGCGCCATGCAACTGCCGGTGCGCATTGGAGATGCCGTAGCGATCGCACAGGGCATCGAGCGAATTGCGCTTGCCGGGATGCATTTCTTTGGCCTTGATCAGGGTATCGATGACATTGGCGACCTGACTGGTAAAACTGGGCAGTTTCAGTTTTTCGTATTCAGCATCCAGAAATCCCATATCAAACGTCGCGTTATGGATAATGACTTCGGCACCCTGTATGTATTCGGAAAGACTGGCTGCGATTTCTGCGAACTTCGGCTTGTCGGATAAAAATTCCGTAGTCAACCCGTGAATTTCCAGAGCACGCGGATCAGAATCGCGCTCCGGGTTGATGTATTGATGAAAATTGTTCCCGGTCAGTTTGCGATTGAACAGCTCCACACAACCGATTTCAATAACCCGGTCGCCGGTTCTCGGATTCAAACCGGTCGTTTCCGTATCCAAAACAATTTGACGCATAGTTAATTTCTCTTTAAATAACGTTTTGATCGCGCAATTGGGCAATCTGTTCATCGGTATAACCCAAGTCGCGCAGCACCTGACTGGTATGCTCACCGAGTTCCGGTCCAAGCCAGCGGGTCTGACCTGGCGTGAAAGACATCTTGGGACTGATAGCAGGCAGTTTTACCGGCGTGCCGTCTTTGAAATAATGTTGTTCAAACATATTGCGGGCCTGAAATTGCGGATCGGTCATCATATCGGCAACCGAATAGATTTTTCCGACCGGCACGTCGGCTTGTTTCAGTATCGCCAGTGTTTCAGTGATGGTATGCCGCGAGCACCAGTCCTGAATGGCTGCATCGATTTCTGCGGTGCGCGGGACCCGGCCATCGTTCTTGGCGAGCTGCGGATCGTGGGCCAGATCCGTGCGACCGATGGCCTGCATCAACCGGATAAAAATGGCATCGCCATTACCGGCAATGACCACATTCTGGTTGTCTGAGCAGGTGTAGGTATTGGATGGCACTATCCCTGGCAAGGCACCACCGGTGCGCTCCCGGACTACGCCGGCATAGTCATATTCCGGCACGAGCGACTCCATCATGTTAAATACCGATTCATACAGGGCCACATCCACCATCTGCCCCTGACCGGCAACCGATTCGGCTCCGGACTTGCCATTCCAGCGCCCCCCGGTTGCATCACGGTGGCGCAGCGCCATCATGGCCCCGATCACTCCGTGCAGGGCTGCCAGTGAATCTCCAATCGAAATGCCGACCCGCAAGGGTGGTCGGTCCGGATGGCCGGATACATAACGCAGTCCCCCCATCGATTCACCGATTGCGCCAAATCCGGGCAGGCCGCTCATCGGCCCGGTCTGCCCATACCCTGACAGGCGCACCATGATCGTGGCCGAGTTGACGGCACGCAGCTGCTCATAGCCCAGCTGCCACTTCTCCAGCACACCGGGACGATAATTTTCGATGATGACATCGGCATCCAGCGCCAGTTTTCTGGCGATGTCCTGGGCACGCGGATCTTTCATGTTCAGCGTCAGACTTTGCTTATTGCGTGACTGCACACTCCACCACAAAGACGTATTGTCTTTGAGTACCCGCCACTGGCGTAAGGGATCACCGACACCGGGTGCTTCGATTTTAATGACGGTAGCGCCGAATTCGCCAAGCATGCGCGCGCAGAACGGGCCGGCAATCAGGGTTCCCAGCTCCAGAACCTTGATCCCGGACAGGGGCCCTGCGCCTGATCCAGAGTGTGCATTGGTATTCATGTCAGGTTGCCCGTCGGTCCAGCATGGCGCGTGCCAGGGTGCCGGCGTCGACATACTCGAGCTCACCGCCAACCGGCACACCGCGTGCCAGTCGCGTGACCGTCAGGCCGCGGGCTTTCAGGGTTTCGCTCAGATAATGTGCGGTAGCTTCACCTTCGTTGGTGAAGTTGGTCGCGAGGATGACTTCCTTGACCATGCCGTTGGAAGCGCGCTGTACCAGTTTGGTAATGTGAATATCACTGGGACCAATACCGTCCAGCGGTGAAAGACGCCCCATCAGTACAAAATACAGGCCCTTAAAAGTCAGAGTCTGTTCGATCATCAGCAAATCAGCCGGCGTTTCCAGAACACACAGCAACGCAGCATCACGCTGCGCATCAGAACAGGTTTCACACACGGCCTGTTCGGTGAAGGTATTGCAGAGTTCGCAGTGATGTATCTGACTGAGCGCCTGGGTACAGGCGTGGCCCAGCTGAGCCAGACCATCGCGGTCATGCTGCAGCAGGTGAAATGCCATGCGCTGTGCTGATTTCGGTCCGATGCCGGGCAAACGGCGCAGCGATTCGATCAGCAGCTCCAGACTGGCCTGGGTCTTCATACGGTCGGTATCAGAACGGCAATTTAAAACCAGGCGGCAAAGGCATACCGGCAGTCAGGCCGGACATTTTTTCCTGCGAGGTTGATTCAGCCTTGCTGACTGCGTTGTTGAATGCAGCCGCGACCAGATCTTCCAGCATGTCTTTATCCTCGCCCAGCAGGGACGGATCGATCGTGACGCGCTTGACATCGTATTTGCAGGTCATGATCACTTTGACCAGGCCGGCGCCGGACTGCCCTTCGACTTCAATCAGCGCGAGTTGATCCTGCGCTTTTTTCATATTGTCCTGCATGGCCTGAGCCTGTTTCATCAAGCCTGCCAATTGACCCTTCATCATGATATTTTCCCTTCAGATTTTAAAATTTTAAACAAAATATTATATTGAGCTGACCAGCGCTCAGTTCACCGGTTTCACCGAACCCGGAATAATGGTCGCGCCAAATACCCGCATCAAACCCTGTACCACATGGTCATTGTTGATCGCAACTTCAGCGGCTTCAATACGCTGCGCGCGATTCACGATCGCTGCTGCGTTGGCAGTTCTTTGCACGGCGCCGATTTCCGTCGTAATTTTAACCGACACGGTGAAGCAGTCCGCCAGACTGGCAGCCAGCTTTTCCACACTGTCGGACGCCAGCAGGGTTTCCAGCGGCACGCGCAATGTCAGTGTGATGCCATTCACAGCAACGTCGCATGCGCACAGTTCACTTTGCTGTGCCAGTTGCTGGGTTACCCCGCGCAACGGCAGGCTTGCTGCGAGCTGCGGCCAGTTTCCATCCCATTCAACACCACTGGCGAGCCAGACACCTTTAACTTCAGGAAGTGGCAAGTCCTGACTGGTGTCACTGCCGGCCGTTTGCTCGGCAGTCACACCGGCTGCTTTCAATTCAGTTTTTTTTTCAGCCTCTGCCGCACCGGCAAGATTATTGGAAGACGCTTCCGGTGCACGGCCCTTGTTGCGCCGATCGGTCATGGCTTCCAGCGCAAGCATGGCTGGACTTTTTTTCACGGGCGCAACCTGCTGGGTTGCTGTTTCCGGGATCTGGGGTACGGGCTGCGGTTGAGCCTGATTACGCGATGACGCCGGTTCAGCGGCGCGTGCCGGTGCTGCTGTTCTTGCTGGCGCGGCAGCAATGACCGCGGCCTTTGAAGCTGTTCTCGATGGCTGAGCTGCATTGAGCAGCGCCGGTGCCTCACCGGTCACTGGCCTGAAGGCCAGCATGCGCAACAGAGTCATGCTGAAGCCAGCATATTCGTCCGGCGCCAGACCCAGTTCATTACGTCCATGTACCACGATCTGATAAAACAGCTGAATCTGCCCGGGATCAAACAACTGGGACAGGCGCAGCAATTCTGCGCGATCCGGCACATCTTCGGCAATGGCTGCAGGTACCATTTGGGCAATGCTGAGCTGATGCAGCATGGTGGCCAGATCCTGCAGAGCAGATTTGTAAGACAGGCTGCGCGACAGCATCTGATCGGCCACAGCCAGCAGCGCTACGCCATCCTGGAGGGCCAGCGCATCGAGAATCTGGATCAGATAGGATTGATCGAGTGCACCGAGCATGCCCTGCACCGCTTCCAGGCTGACCTGTCCTGCGGCGTAGGCAATAGCCTGATCGGTCAGTGACAGGGCGTCACGCATGGAACCCTGCGCTCCCTGAGCCAGCAGACGCAGTGCCGGCAATTCGAATCCGATCTGCTCCTGACCCAGAATGTCTTCCAGATGCCCAACTATGGCCGGCAGCGGCATCTGCTTGAGATTGAATTGCAGGCACCGCGACAAAACCGTGACAGGAATTTTTTGCGGGTCGGTGGTAGCAAGTATGAATTTGACATGCGCCGGCGGTTCTTCGAGGGTTTTAAGCATCGAGTTGAACGCATGATTGGTGAGCATGTGCACCTCATCGATCATATAGACCTTGAAACGTGCGTTGCTCGGAGCGTACACCGCCTGCTCAAGCAACTGCGCCATTTCATCAACCCCGCGGTTCGATGCAGCATCCATTTCAATGTAATCAACAAACCGTCCGGCATCAATGGCCAGACAGGCGTCACACTCGCCACAGGGTCTTGCGGTAATTCCCTGCTCACAGTTAAGGGATTTGGCCAGAATGCGCGACAGTGTGGTTTTACCCACGCCGCGCGTACCCGTAAACAGGTAGGCATGGTGTAACCGCTGCTGCTCAAGGGCATGGGTCAGGGCGCGCACTACGTGCTCCTGGCCGACTAGAGTCTGGAAACTTCTGGGGCGGTATTTACGGGCGAGGACTTGATATGACATGGGCGTGATTCTAACCTAAAAAGGAATGCTCCCGGTTGCCGACTGGCGCCATTGTGAACTTTTTACCTTAATGTGAAACGCCGTCACGTCGGATAACTTTTAAAAAAGTTAATAACAGGATATGCAAATCCAGCATGAAACTGCGATGCTGAAGATAGTACGCATCCAGTTTAACCTTTTGCGGTATGGGAATTTCATCCCGTCCGTTGACCTGGGCCCAACCGGTCAGACCCGGCACCAGAGTGTGGACCTGCGATTCGGTGCGCAGGCGGATCAGGTCCTCCTGGTTGAACAGTGCCGGACGGGGACCGACAAAGCTCATGTCGCCGCGCAGAATACTCCAAAGCTGCGGCAATTCATCCAGACTGGATTTGCGTAAAAAGGCGCCGACCGGGGTCAGATAGCGCTGCGGGTCAGACAGCAGATGTGTGGCCAGCGCCGGCGTATCAACCTGCATGGTCCTGAATTTGGGCATGCGAAAAAGCTGGTTGTTGATACCAACCCGATCCGACCAGTATACGATCGGACCTTTCGAAGTCAGCCTGATGAGCAGTGCTACAACTATGATCGGAATCAGCAGCAGCAGCGTTACCAGAGCCGCCAGGCAGAAATCAAAGAATCGCTTAATTTTGTCACTTGGTTTTGTCACGTGGTTGGTCGCCTGAGTTGTTGTTCATTATTCGCATCAACCTGGTCAGATTAAATTCTGCACCGTCTTTTGCAGACTGGCATGTCGTAATTTTTAATTATCGCAGTATCTGTCGGTAAAAATCACGCATCGCGTCTGCCACGCGGGTCTGATTAAACATTGCGTGGGCGCGCTGTCTGGCCTGACGCGCCATAGTTTGACGCAATTCAGTATCCTTTGCCAGCAGCATTAATGCATCCTGAATCTGGCGAATATTTTCCGCTTCATGCAGGATTCCGGTCTCAAAGTCGACCACGGCATCCACAAGACCATAAATCCGGGATGCAACCGCCGGCAAGCCGACCGAAGCTGCTTCAATAATAACGGAGCCAAATCCTTCGCGATAGCTGGGCAGGCAAAAAATATCAGCACAGGACATGAAATCTTCCGGCCTGTCCGTGTAACCGATGCGGGAATAATGGGGCCGGCACGGTTCGGCGATTTTCTGCAGTTCCAAATCCATATCATTTTCATCAGGGCCGACTATGAGCAGGTGCGAATTCGGAAATTCCCGATTCATGCCAACAAAGGCCAGGACCAGATCCTGCACGCCTTTCTCGCGATTCACTCTGCCCAGAAAAATGAAAACCACCGCATCAGCGGCAATGTTTAGATCGCTACGCAGTCGATCCCGCACCTCCTGACTGAATTTGAATCGGTCCGCATCGACTCCGCACACCGAACCATTCCCAAGTACGGAAATTTTATGCTGCGCCACAATCTTCTGCGCAATCAAATAGCTGCGCTGAGAAAAACTGTCAGCCAGCAAATTCGTGGCACAGGTTGAAATAATCCGATCCATCCACTTCAATATCATTCGGCCAATTCCGGTTTTGTTGGCCCAGACCTGGCCGGTAAACATATGTACACGATGCGGGACGCCTGCCAGACGGGCGGCGAGCATGGCCAGCAGACCGGTTTTTGGCATGAGTGAATGGACTGCATCAAATCGTTGAGTTCGGAAAATCCTATACAAGGAGAACAGTCCCGAAAAATCATTCCAAAACGAAATCTGTCGACTGAAGTTCACGCAAATAAAGTGAACATGGGAACTCAACTCACCAGGCAAATGAAGATCCTCAAATACTGTGCCATAGGTGATAAGAGTAACTTCATATTCCTCTGCCAGCTTTAGGATATGAGGCTGCATAAAAACCTTAAGTGCAAAAGGCACTGTAGCGACTATGCAAATTTTTTTCCGATTATTACTCATAAAATAGCTTGGCGATTATTTCTGGTATCGAGCGTGCTGGAGAATAATCCAGTATTTCCCTGATTTTGCGATTTGGATATCGAGTTCTATTTATCATTGCATCAATACGTTCCTGTGTGAGCGGCAAATTTACAATTGGGGTCAATAGATGAACGAGCAACCTTAATGGCGCGACAGGGACCGTGAATACGTGTGGATCAGTGCGATCGTAACGATGAATTGCTTCAACTAATTCATAAAGACAGCAATCGTTGGACAGATTGAATATATGCCCTTTGGCGCGAGCGTCCTGACCGATCAGCAGCAGCGCATCAATTACATCTTCAACATGAACATAGGTGGAAATTGCGGCAGTTGTTCCGATATAAAAAAACTTTCCGCTTCTGATTGCATTAACCAGTGACTTCACCGACTGATTAGGCATGTCGCTTGCCACAACAATGGAAGGTCGAAGGATCGAACAGGTAAATCGTGGTTCCTGGGTTGCAAATTGCAAGACCAGTTGATCTGATTCTGACTTGGTTGTTTCATATTCTCCAGACGGATGCAGGGGTGAAGTTTCACCTACTTCTCGCGGAATATCGACTTTTCCAACCGGTGGTCCATAAACTCCCACACTGCTCAACTGTACCCAGTGCAAAGACTGGCCGGTTTGCAAAATATGCTTTTGTGCTTCGTCAAGCAATCTTTGAGTTCCGTCGACATGCAATGGTCGCATCATCAAAGCATTATTCACCTCACCGGCACAATGATAGAAGACGCTGACCTGCTCAAACAGACCCGAAAGTCGAGCTTCAGGATTGACAAGATCGGCGTTAAAAATCTCAATTTGTTCTGATGGTTTTCTTGGAACCCGCGATATCAGACGCAATTGGTTGCCCTCAGCGAGCAATCGCCGCACCAGATACTTGCCAATAAACCCATATGCTCCAGTAATACAGATCGTCATTTACTCACCGGATTTTCTTGTTCGGAGCAACCATTTTTCTTACCCGCACGGATTCTATAAATCTTGCAGGTCGAAACAGACCAGCATGTCGTAGCATAAATCGGCACCAATTCATCGGAATTCGATGACTGTTTTTGAAATACATGGCTGCATTGATCAACAGCTGAGTATACAAATCAGTTCTGAACCTGGGGTATCGACTAAAGCAATGAATGACATTCTGAATCAGGATTGAGTAGGATTTTTCACGACCTGCCTGAGTTGCGAGATAGGCATTTCCGGTAGGATTGCAGCGATAATTAAGAAAAATTTCATTTATATATGCTGCGAATCCATTCTGCGCCACAGCCTCAAACGCCAGATACCACTCCATAAAATCAAATTCATACTCTAGAGTCAGACGGGTGGAACGCCGATACATGTAGCTGCCATGCGCGGCTATTGGACCCCACCTCGCCAATTGGCTGGCGGTCAGGAAGACTGTCCTGTTATTTTCAAACAACGGACCGGTATCCGACTGGTAACTCCCGTCATCACTGAAGTAGTGGGATCGGTGAAACACAACATTACATTCCGGGTTTGCTTCCATAACGTCGACCTGTGCTTGCAATTTACCTGGCAACATCACATCGTCACCGTCGATATGAGCAACGTACTTGCCCCGTGCCTTGCTGTGCACCGAGAAATAATTTCTTGCCGCACCAAGATTCTTTTCATTGAATATAGTTGTTATCCTGCCTGGATATCGATCAACAAATTGCAAAATGACCGCCCTGGTTCGATCTGGAGAAAGATCATCACCAACCACAATTTCAAAATCGAAACACACTTTCTGATCCAGTATGCTTTGCAGGCATGTTGCAATATATTCTTCCTGTTTGTAGCAAGACACTGCTACTGTTAGCTTCAATTCTGATGCCACAATTTCTCCTTAATTGGATAGTCCTTCACGACGGGCCAGTGCGTGTTCGTAACTCAACAGTCCAAACAGGCATACCAAAAAATAAAGGAAGTTTGACATTGCGTATGCTGCAAACAAAAATTGTATCCGCAACGTTTGCAGAGCCCACAACGACAGGGTCAAATAAAGACCGGATTGAACCAGTTCGCCCATAACGTATAGTTTCATATTTGCCTTAGCAACAAGCAAAAAAGCTACAACATAGGACAGAATCTTGAAAAAATCACCGATAAGCTGAAACCCCACAAATTCCGGTGCAATTTTAAAATCTTTGGAAAATACGATCAAAAATACTAAATCACGAAATACATAAACCATCAACGCGATGACAAGAAACACGGCCCCTGCTGCGAACAGATTGTTCTTTACATGCCTGATGTTTTCTTTTGGATCCGCCATGGCCGACAAAATTGGCATGTAATAACTCGCCAAAAACATGGTGAAAAATCCAAGATATACAGCAGACAATCGCATCAAACTTTGCCACAATCCGGCAGCTTCCCATCCAAAAGAGCCGGCAATACTGTTTCTGACTACTATTTCAGCAATCGGCAAGGTCGTCAGTGATACCGCCTGCATAAAGCTAAACTGAGAAATTTTAATCAACTCGATTTTACTTATCAGGAATTTTATTTTTCTCAGAATCCCGATTTTATGAATCTCATACAGAGCAGGTGGTAACAAGCATGCATTGATTGCAGCCAGTCCAGCCACCGCGCCGCCAAATCCATAACGCATAATCAAAAAATAGGAAACGGGCAAACCTATTAAAGAACCAACTATACTAATTTTGGCAAATGTACCTGTTTTTGTAAGCCCATTAACTATCCCATTGCAGAAACTGACTGATCCATACGCAAACTGAATTAAAGCCAGAAAACAGATCAAATCTCTTTGGCCCATATTTTGATACAGCAAAATTGAAATCCGATCCGCAAAGCTGATCAGCAACAGTGCAATTACGGATGAAAAAATAAACGAATACAGCGCCGCAGTCGAGAGAAATAGATTCAGGCGCTGTGGTGAATTTTTATATTCGGCTGTGTATTTGACGATACTGTTCAATATTCCACCGCCAGCCAAAACGCTCAATATTGACACCATGCTCATGAAATGGCCCAAACGACCAAATCCTTCAGTGCCCTGTGTAACGGCAATGGCCTTCAGCACCAGCAATCCCACCAGCATCCGGGCAGCCTGTGCCAGCGCGGTCAATGCAGAAGCTCTGATTGCGCTCAAGGCAGATCCGCAGTTCGATGAAAAGCCTCGGTGACCGCCCGTGATATTTCATCAATCTGATTGTCGGTTAATTCCGGAAACAGGGGAAGGCGCACCAGGCAGTCCGAGTATCGATCCGAGTTTTCCAGTACTCGTCCGTCGTGCCTTGCATTGAAATACTCGCTGCTATGCAAAGACAGGTAATGGAATACTGCCATAATTCCCTTTTCTTTGAGAGCGGCAATCAACGCAGTCCTTTGCTCCAAACTTCTGCAAATCAGGTAAAACATGTGTGCATTGTTGGTCGCGAATTCCGGCAATACAGGTTGAGTCACATGGTCGGCAAGTCCGTATTTTTGAAAATTGTTCCAATAGCGTTGCCAGACCCGCATACGCATCGACTGGATACTGCTAACATGTTCGAGTTGTGCCAGTAAAAAGGCCGCCAACAGTTCTGACGGGAGAAATGACGAGCCAATGTCTACCCATCCGTACTTATCCACCTCTCCTCGGAAAAAGGATGATCGATTGGTTCCTTTTTCTCTAATTATCTCGGCGCGCTTTATCAATGATTTATCATTGATTGCCAATAAACCGCCTTCGCCACAAACCACATTTTTGGTCTCATGAAATGAAAAAGTGGCCAAGGCTCCTATCGACCCTAAAGGTCTATCCCGGTAAGACGATTCAATTGACTGGGCGGCATCTTCCACAATCGGGATTTTGTGTCTTTCGGCCAGAGCAACAATTCGATCCATATCACACGCAATGCCCGCATAATGCACTACGACGATCGCTTTGGTTTTGGAAGTAATCAGCAACGCGATCTGGTCCGGATCAACATTTGGATGATTGGGTAAACTGTCGGCAAATTTTAACGTGGCACCACGCAACGCAAATGCGTTTGCTGTTGAGACGAAGGTGTAGGACGGCAATATGACTTCATCGCCTAGTTTAATATCAAGCAAAATGGCGCACATTTCAAGCGCAGCCGTGCAGGAAGTAGTCAAAAGAGCTTTTTGAAAACCATAGCGCTGTTCAAACCAGGCGTGGCATTTTTGCGTAAATTCACCGTCACCGGAAAATTTTCTGTTGGACAGTACCTTGGCAATATAGTTTTGCTCGGCACCGCAGATATATGGTCTATTGAATGGGATCATCTGGAGAACCATTTGTGAAATGTATAAAAGCTTTTCGAAGGCTCAAATCCTTGGCGGCACCACACCTTTTGCACTGACACATTCATTAATTGAGTTGAAATAAGCAGTCGTTTAATCTGATGATCCACACACCAAACTTTCGCCAATTTAATCAATTGGGAATACAGGCCAAGTTTTTGATGGTTTGGGTGAACACCATTTAACACGATCTCGGCACTGTCATTATCGGAAAGTTTGATGGCTAGAAATCCGACTATGGTCGAACCTGACAACACCAAATGAACAACGTCAGCAACCCTTTTGTCGCTACACGAATTGGCAGCCCAGGACGAATACACCTGATTACAATCTTCACGATGCAGGTGCGGGTCGGCATGGTAATGGCCTTCATACCCTTGAAATACGATTGCTGCCAGATCGGCCAGCGCGCCGACATCTTGCGGTGTTGCTTCACGGTGCCTGTACCCAGATGGAAATTGCAGCGGCTCTGTTCGGATAACGTAGTTCGCATAGTAGACCAGACTGTCAGTCAAAAAAAAACCGGCCAACTCCAAATTCTGAGCAAGCTGGATATGCGCGGTCGGAATACGTACTATGCAGAATTCCACTTTTTGTTCCCTGCACCAGCCCAGTATCGCTTCAGAACTTTCATGATTTTCCAGAACCGCCTTTGCAGTAACAACACCAAATCGATTTTCATCTTGATCGGACAGTTTAATTTTCATATCAGGTTTTTTACACGAGTTCCGAGGAATCTGTGGTCCTTTTAGGCACAGCAGATCGAACGGCTCATTTTATATTAGATTGCATAGCCTGATAACTAATTCTCAGCGGGCACTCACACTCAACCGATGTGAGCTTGCGGCAGAACTTTAGATAGTAAAATCGTGCCAGCCGACGCCGCAACGATTGAAGAAAGGAGACTGCAGAAAAAACATTTGAAGGGCAGGACGAATGAACTGTAAACGATGTCCGGTTTGCATATTTTGCAATAAACGGTACCAGCGAACTAAATTGAACAAATCCTGAACTGACCTGAAATTTAAGCCAGTGCCCACGCAACGATCGGTATCGAGTAACAGCAACCACCCGTTTGAGCTCGTACTAACTGATCAAACTCTCCAGTCCCTCGCCAAGCTCATCAATACCAGGCATGGTATTCAACACCAGCTCGGCACTCAGATTCAGTTTGGCGGCAACGTCAGCCGGGAAAGTAGCCTGCAGTTCTTCCGCGTCCAGTTCGTGCACAAAGGCACGCGCACGCCAAGCGGCCAGATGAATGATGCCTGCCATCGGGTCGATTTTTTCCTGCGCCAGCGGATGCGGAAACGAACGAATCGCAGTGGCAAATTCATTCGGAAATTTCCAGCGGGCGGCCAGCTCGGCACCGACATCGGCAAAGTTGTAACCAAACGAATTGAACTCAACGTCAAAGCGTCGCGCATCCAGTGCGCCGGCAATCTTGTCGACTTCCAGCATTTTTTCCGGCATGGCGGCATGCATCACGAGCTGACCTATGGCGTGCATCATGCCAACTGTAAAGGCAAAATCCGAATTGAATTTGGCCTGCTTGGCCAGCCACTTGGCAATGACTGCGGTATGCAGACTGTAGCGCCAGAATTTTTTCAGGTCAAAGCCAGCGACAGCTTTAAACCCGCCGGTCAATCCGGTACTCACCACCAGAGTGCGAATCGTCATGAAACCGAGCATAATTACCGCATCATCAACGGTGCCGATACTGCGCGAAACATGGTAATAGGATGAGTTGGCCAGCCTCAGTATCTTGGCACTGAGCACCTGATCGGCAGCCAGTTTTTGCGCAATTCCTTCAACAGATATGTGGTCATTATTGAAACTCTCAATGACTTCTTGAACCACTTTGGGAATAGTCGGCAATGCATGCTGCTGTAAAAACAATGCGTCAAAGTTCATCACTTGCCCCTTTTTATTGTCGTTAAATCCACACAATGCCTGTGTAAGACTAAAACAGCCAAGGGGTATTTCAGTGATTTGTTTTTCTCTGCCCCAGAACTGTTTAAGTTGCCATTTACAGTTTTAGGACAGATTCGTTACTATTGCAACAATCAGGCAATTTTATTTTTCACTTAACGCACGGTTACTGCAATTAATCTTTGGTTTCGATATTCAATTCGGCCAATTTGCGCGTGATGGTGTTTCGGCCTATGCCCAGCCGAATTGCAGCTTCATTCTTTTTGCCGTTCGTGAATTTCAGCGCCGAGCGGATCAGTATCGATTCGAACTGCCTGGACAGATTATCCATGACGTCCGTCTGATTGGTCTCCAGCATTGAGGCCGCTTCCAGTTCCAGCAAATTCTGCCATTTTGAAATTCTGGCTTCCGTATAAACGCCGTTAGCTGTTTTATCAATTTCAGGTGTCAGTGCCAGATTCTGCCGGGCGGCCGATTCCAGCAACTCGGGTGGCAGATCTTTAATTTCGACAGTCTGCCCGGGCGCCATCACCACGATCCAGTTGCACAGATTTTCCAGCTGGCGCACATTGCCGGGCAAATTCATCTGACTTAGAAACTGCATGGCGGCTTCGCTCATGCGCTTGCTTTCCACGCCCAGTTGCTGTGAGCTCTGTTTTAAAAAATGACGGGTCAATATCGGAATATCTTCAACGCGTTCACGCAGACTCGGAATGCGCAGTCGGATCACGTTGAGGCGGTGATACAGATCTTCCCGGAACAATCCCTGCGCTACGCGTTGCTCCAGATTCTGGTGGGTTGCTGCAATCACGCGCACATTCGATTTGATCGGCTGATGTCCTCCGACCCGGTAAAAATGTCCGTCAGACAGCACCCGCAACAGCCGGGTCTGCAAATCGAATGGCATGTCACCGATCTCATCGAGAAACAGCGTACCACCTTCAGCCTGTTCAAAACGTCCCCGTCGCGAGGCCTGTGCACCAGTGAATGCACCACGTTCGTGCCCGAACAGTTCCGATTCGAGCAGATCTTTGGGAATGGCCGCGGTATTCAATGAAATCATCGGCTGTGCTGAACGCGGACTGTGCTTGTGCAGCGCGCGGGCTACCAGTTCCTTGCCGGTGCCGGATTCACCGGTAATGAGCACGGTCATATTGGACTGCGTCAATCGGCCGATAGCCCGAAACACTTCCTGCATGGCTGCGGCCTGCCCGAGAATTTCCGGTGTCTCGGCAGAAAACTGTTCCACGCTGACTTCGCGCAGACTTTCTTCAAGCGCGCACCGGATCAGCTCAACCGCTTTATCCAGATCAAACGGTTTGGCCAGATAGTCAAATGCCCCCCCTTTAAACGCTTCGACCGCTGAGTCGAGATCAGAAAATGCCGTCATTACAATCACCGGCAGACCGGGGTGCATTTCCTTGACTTTCTGCAGCAATTCCAGACCAGACATGCCATGCATACGGATGTCCGAAACCAGCACCTGAGGCGTGCCCTGTTCCAGTGCAGTCAGCACATCTTTGGCATTGCTGAAGCTGCGCGTTTCCAGATTCTGACGCGCCAGTGCTTTTTCAAGAACCCAGCGAATGGATTCATCGTCATCGACCAACCAAATCGGTTTCATATTGTCTCGCTCTTAATTCAATTTATGGCAGCGGAATCAGTATTTTAAAATCCGTTACCCCCGGCCGGCTTACGCATTCGATCACACCATGATGCCGCTGGACAAAGGTTTGTGCCAGAGTCAGGCCCAATCCACTGCCACCTTCGCGGCCAGACACCAGAGGGAAAAAAATCCGATCCACAATTTCGGGGGGAATCCCCGGACCATTGTCAATGACATGCAATTCTAATGCCAGCTTGTATCTGACCTTGGCGATGGTGACCTGACGCACGATGCGGGTCTTAAAAGTCAATTCGGCGTCACCGGTTTCAATCCGTTCTGAAAGTGCCTGCGCCGCATTGAGCGTTATATTCAATATGCTTTGTATCAGTTGTTCGACATCGCCGCGAAAATCGGGAATGGATAAATCGTAGTCACGCAACAGCTTAAGTCCGCGCGGAAATTCGGCCATGATCAGACTGCGTACCCGTTCGCATACTTCATGAATATTCACATCTCCGACGATGTGCGGGATGCGGTGCGGAGCCAGCAGACGGTCAACCAGCGTCTGGAGCCGGTCAGCTTCCTTGATGATTACCTGGGTATATTCGCGCAATTCCCTGGCATCACGTTCTGGCAGCTCCATTTCCAGCAACTGCGCCGCACCGCGAATACCGCCCAGCGGATTTTTGATTTCATGGGCCAGATTGCGCAACAGCTCCTTGTTGGCCTGACTGTGGTCGAGGATGCGCTCCTCGCGGTCCTGTTTGATCTGCTGAACGTTCTCCCGGAATTCGATCAGCACCGGGGTTTCCGCATTTTCCAACACGTTGAAAATAATTTCCACCTGCAGCGGCTCAAAGCCGGCTCGTTCCAGAATCAGATCCTGGCGCTTGTCGGCAAATTGTGATTCAAGTGACTGCTCAAAAAGTCGCTGCAATTCCTGACCATTGACAAACAGGTCGGACAGTTTTTGATTTAACAGGGTTTTCACCGAGGCCTGCAGTAAATCCTGCGCTGCGGCGTTGGCATACTTGATACTGCCGGTGGCATCCAGCACCATCACACTTGAAGCGAGCAAATCCAGGCCGGCTAACGATTCCAATATGTGCTCCTCATAAAAAAAGGCCGCCAAAGCAGCCCGGTGGTCAGTGAAGCGTCGGATTTGCGAAAAATTGGCAAGTCCAACCGTTGACACAGAAGTCAGTTAAGTCCGTTGAGTTCACGCTGCAGGGAATCAACGTTCTGTTGCGTTCTGTTGATTTCCTCTTTCATTGACTGTACCCGCTCCTGATACTTCGAATAGTTCCGTTCATTGCCGTTACGGTCCGGTTCGCCATTGTTGAATTGCGAATTCAATTCACTCAGCTTCTGCTGTTCTGTTCTCAATTCGTCACCCAGAATCTGCCTGCGGTCCGCATCGCGTCGCTTCTGGGTTGATTCATCCACTTTGGGGAACTCACTCGGCGCTCTTGAGGACTTTTTGGGAGCCGGAAATATGGTCAGTCCGGGCAGGTCCACTTTTTTACAACCCTTACCTTCTCCGATGTTGCCATACGATTTCACGCCACTGGCATCTGTGCAAACATAAATATCAGAATCGGCCCGCGCAAAATTGATGCCAAATAAAGTAATCACTGCAAACAAAATTTGTTTCATGGGTATACTTTGTATCATATTGGAGTGCCAGTTTAAAACAAGAACGGCAACATTACCAACAGTAAACAACAAAGCGGGGCAAGCCCCGCTTTGCACTTACCGCTTTATGATCAAATTACCAATTACAGCGAATAGTACATATCGAATTCAACCGGATGGGTAGTCATGTTCAGACGTTCCACTTCCTTCTTCTTGAGTTCAATGTAGGCATCGATCATGGTGTCGCTGAATACGCCACCGCGAGTCAGGAATTCGCGATCTTTATCCAGATAACCCAAAGCCTGCTCCAGCGATTCACATACTGTCGGGATCAGTGCGTCTTCTTCTGGCGGCAGATGGTACAGATCTTTGGATGCAGCTTCACCTGGATGAATCTTGTTCTGTACACCATCCAGACCTGCCATCAGCAATGCAGCAAAGCACAGGTATGGGTTGGCCAGCGGATCAGGGAAACGGGCTTCAACACGGCGGCCTTTAGGATTGGCAACGTAAGGAATACGGATCGAAGCGGAACGGTTGCGTGCTGAATAAGCCAGTTTTACCGGTGCTTCATAACCTGGAACCAGACGCTTGTACGAGTTGGTGCCAGGGTTGGTGATTGCATTCAGAGCGCGAGCGTGCTTGATGATACCGCCGATGTAGTACAGGGCGAATTCAGACAGACCAGCATAGCCGTCGCCTGCAAACAGGTTTTTACCGTCTTTCCATACTGACTGATGCACGTGCATGCCGGAACCGTTGTCGCCAACGATAGGTTTAGGCATGAATGTGGCTGTTTTTCCATATGAATGAGCAACATTCCACACCACATATTTCAGATTCTGGGTCCAGTCAGCGCGTTCAACCAATGTTGAAAACTTGGTGCCGATTTCGTTTTGACCGGCGCCGGCCACTTCATGGTGATGCACTTCAACGGGGATGCCCATCGATTCCAGAATCAGGCACATTTCAGAACGCATATCCTGAAAGCTGTCGACCGGAGGAACCGGGAAATAACCGCCTTTGACAGTCGGACGATGTCCCGAATTGCCGCCTTCGATTTTGGCGTCAGTTGACCATGATGCTTCTTCGGAATCAATTTTCACGAAGCAGCCGGACATATCGATTTTCCAGCGCACACCATCAAAAATGAAGAATTCTGGCTCAGGACCAAAATAAGCCGTATCGCCCATGCCGGATGATTTCAAATAGGCTTCAGCCCGTTTTGCAATCGAGCGTGGATCACGGTCGTAACCTTTTCCGTCAGATGGTTCAATCACATCACATTGCATGAACAATGTGGTTTCTTCCATGAACGGGTCAATATTGGCAGTATTCGAATCCGGAATTAACAACATGTCCGACGCTTCGATACCTTTCCAGCCTGCGATGGAAGAACCATCAAAAGCATGACCAGATTCAAATTTATCAATGCCGAACTGAGAAACCGGCACAGTTACGTGTTGTTCTTTGCCTCTGGTGTCGGTAAAACGGAAGTCGACAAACTTGACTTCATTGTCTTTGGCCATCTTCAATACTTCTGCTGGGGTCATTGCCATGCGAAACTCCTCATTAAAAAACTGGATAAATTTATCTTCGGATCACAATCATTAACTGATCCATCACGCCTGCCTAGTCTATGCACTTTTCATGCCAACATATAAAGTGCGCATTTTTAAAACAAAATCAGGAATCCATACCCAAAATCGAACCACAGATCAGACAATCACTAAACTGACCGCACCAATGTGGGGCTTCACTTTTGACGAAAGCACCATTTTGGTGCTTTTAATCCAAATCAGGGTACGACATTATTGCAAAAATTCAGGTTTATAATTCTAGACAACAATTCGTTCAAAAAACCGTTGATTTGAAATTAATTTTCAGTCTGACCACTGGCTGCAAAGTGAACGCTCTGATAATGCAGGTTTTACAGTAACCATTTCCATTGAGCTTGAGGAAAATCATGACCAATCCACTGATCGAACAGGCAAAACATCGCGGAGCAGAACTTCCTTATGCCGGCGCCGTCACTCCCCGGGAAGCTTTTCAGTTACTGCAGGAGCATGCCTCGGTACTTCTGATTGACGTTCGCACCAATGCAGAACGTGATTGGGTTGGCCAGGTTCAAATCAGTCCCGGGCAGTCCCATTCGGTCCAATGGAATTTGTATCCAACCAAATTCAATCCGGATTTTTTGAACGAACTGGCGCAGATTGCCGGCAAGGATGCCGTACTTTTGTTTTTATGTCGGTCCGGGGTGCGTTCGCGTGCGGCAGCACAACTGGCCACAGAACAGGGCTACACCAGCTGCTTCGACATACTGGAAGGCTTTGAAGGGGACAAAAACAGCGCAGGGCACCGCAAGACCGTCAATGGCTGGTGCTATGCCGGCTTGCCCTGGCGTGGAGCCTGAATTCAGGCACTGGATTTATTCAGATCGGGATGTATTCGGCTTTCATACGGTCGAGTTCCTGCTCGATGACGGTAAATGCCTGCTCAACCGCTGCAGGCTGCCCCTTCACGCCAAGTTCGATATGACGCCGGATCTGATGATTACCAACACTGGGCAGACTGAACACTTTAATTGACGGAAAATCTGCTTCAAGTGTCTCCATCAGTGGTGTCAGAACCGATTCGGCAATCTCAAAAACCAGCAGTGATTTTTCAGCGCGCTCATGCTGATGGAACAGATGTGAGAAATGGGTATCGAGCACCCAGGTAATCATCGGCTCGGCCATCACCGGAAAACCGGGTACGAAATAATGCCGGGCCTGATAAAAGCCAGGGATCATATTGAATGCATTCGGGATGATGTCTGAACCAACCGGACACTCCCCCATTTTCAGACGGTGCAGATGATCCGGCGTATTCAGATCGACCGGCTTTCCTGCCTCGTGCAAAGTCTGGGTTATGCGTTGCTGGATCAGCCGTTTCGCCTCGGGGTGCAATTCCAGCCCCACACCAAGTGCAGCAGCCGCACACTGACGGGTATGATCATCGGGCGTGGCGCCTATGCCGCCACAACAGAATACGATATCGTGACCAGCCATGGTGCGTTGCAGGGTGGCGGTGATACGGGCCGGATCATCGCCGATAATTTCCGCCCAATCCAGTTGCAGACCACGTGCGGATAATAATTCCACAACCTTTGAAAAATGTTTGTCAGCGCGTTTGCCGGATAAAATTTCGTCGCCGATAATAATGAGTCCGAATGCCATGATGATGTCCTTTCAAAAATCAGGTGGTCAGTTCCGTCAAGTGATTCGCAGCTTCAGTGGCTGTTGCGTCGCGCAAGTGCTGCAGGGTATCGAGGCAAAACAGTTGAAACCAGATTCCGGAAAACATGAATACCAGCACATACAGCCAGATTGCGATGGCAGCAAAAAGCGGCAACACGACGATCCACAGCACGCCACCCAGCCAGATCATGCCAGGCAAAGTACTGAGCAACCCGGTGATAATCCCGACACTCCAAAGTTGCCAGCGATGCTGCTTCATGATGCTTTTGCGTTCTTCGGCACTGGCATGCGCAGCCAGTGCATCATAGGCCATTACCCGATAAGTAAACCATCCAATCAGCACTGGCTGAAACAGTAGACCGAAATTCAAAAACAGACTCAGCGGCAGACTGCATAACCAGGCGCACAGAAAAAACAGCAGGCTGCGCAGCGCGAATCCGCTGCTGCGCCACCAACCGGCGCCATGCTTTTTTTCCAGTGCCGGAAAATATTTGCGGCTGATGAAACGACTGATAACCGGCATCGCCAGACCGGCAACAAACAGCAGCGCGGTAGCCAGCATGACCGGCAACAGCAACCACATTGCAGTCAGCGGAATAATGAACGCCTTGAGTGCAAACAGCCCTAAAAAGGTGAGGATAGTGCCGACGCGCTGATAACTGGCGGTATTCACAAAATTCTGCTGTAAAAAATCAATCAGTGACTGCAGGCTGAAATACAGCAGCACCGCCCACACACCCAGAGCCAGAAGGCTGGGCAGCATTGACAGCATCACCATTCTGAAACTGAACTGCATTAAAAATGCGCGCCCATACGACTTCAACACTTTCCTCATTCCTGCTCCGTTTTTTGCGATCTGTTTTTGGCGATCAGATTAACTGTGGGACGAATCATACAATAGTCACACCTTTTAATCTGACCAATTGACCATCCCACAGCGCTTCGAATTGGACTACAATCTCGCCACACTTTTTTTAATTTCTGAAAGATATTTATGACAACAACCATGACCTCTTCCGGTTTGCAATATCTGGATACTACCGTTGGTGAAGGCGCCGTAGCTGCTGCAGGCAGCATGGTCAGTGTTCATTACACTGGCTGGTTACAGAATCCCGATGGCAGCAAGGGAGTCAAATTCGATTCCAGCAAGGACCGCAACGAAGCGTTTGAATTTCCACTGGGTGCCGGTCACGTCATCAAAGGCTGGGACGAAGGTGTGCAGGGCATGAAAGTTGGCGGCGCGCGGACTCTGATTATTCCTTCGGCTCTGGGTTATGGCCCACGCGGCGCGGGTGGCGTCATTCCACCCAATGCCACCTTGATATTTGATGTTGAATTACTGGCCATTTAAATAATTTTTCAGTGAGAAAATTGCCTGTCTGGGTCACTCCGGCAGGCTTTTTTTACTAGCACGCTATCGCCACGCTGAGCTAATACTTTAATCAAACTGTTATTTCGGCGCTCCATTCCGTGCTAATTTATTGATCTCACCCATTCAAGAACAACCCAACAGAAGGAATTACCATGAGTTTATCCGACCAGTTCGCGCAAGCCCAAATCGATTCTAAAAATTTGTCTGAACGGCCGGACAATATGACACTGCTGAAAATTTACGCTCTGTTCAAACAGGCCAGCAGTGGAGATGCCAGCGGTGAACGTCCTGGCTTTACTGACATGGTCGGTCGCGCCAAATGGGATGCCTGGCACACGCTGGCCGGTACTACGCAGGAAGCCGCACAGCAGCAATATATTGATTTGATCAATGACCTGAAATAAAAAATTACGCCAGACAAATTCTGGCGTAATTTTTATAAAACACGAAACTGAACCCTGTGACCGGCTTACCGGGTTCGGGTTCGAGCCTTGGCAGCCGGGGCCGGTTTTGCCGCTGCAGGTTTTGCCTGAGCCGGCTTTGCGATGCCGGCAAACCCGGCTCCATTGAGTGACGCCGGAAAATTCTGACCAAATGCTTCGACGAATTTTTTGCCCGCTTCCACCCACTGCTCATAGCCCTGCTGAGCCACACCAGCGTCCGGAAACAGATTTTTCAGTGCAGGAGGTTGTTCAACCACCGCAGAAAATTTGTTTATTTTCCCCAAATTACCGGCCATTTGACTTTGTGTTGCCTGACTCACATCTGCGGCAAATTCCGATGCAATCGCGCCGACCTGACTTGCATATTGCATGGCCTGACTCAACCGTTCCTGTATCAGACCCTGATCTACCGTAAGCAGTTGTTCCGGCGACTTCACCTGAAGCAGATCCCGGACCGTCTGAGTTGACTCTTCCAGTGACTGTCTGGTCATCTTCAGATTCAGTTCAACCAGCTTGATCGAGCTGTCCAGCGCTTTGGTCGCCAGTGCGCTCCATTGCGTCTGCTGTTCCTGCAAAACCTGCGCTATTTTTTCCTGTGCTGAATCAGACATCATTTTCTCCTAAAAAAACTGCTTCCATCACACCACGATACGAGCCACTTTAAATCAACGCAGACGATTGCATTTGACGTACATCAAGCAACTCTTGCTATTTCACCAAATTCAGCACTTCGCCACATGCCAGAAATTGGATCAGATTATTGACCGCGCATTGCTGCATGGCGCGCCTGGTTGGTTCCGATGCGCTGGCAATATGGGGAGTGAGCACCACATTGGGTAAAGTCAGCCATTCAGGATTGAAATTCGGTTCATTTTCAAATACATCCAGACCCGCTGCGGCAATCTGTCCGTTTCGCAGCGCCGCAATCAGTGCGGCATCATCCACTACGCCACCGCGTGCCGTGTTGATCAGAATCGCGCCGGGCCGCATCTGGGCAAATTCCTCCGCACCCATGCAGTGACGGGTGGCTTCTGTATAGGGCAACATCAAAATGAGATGATCTGAACGGTTCAGCAATTCCTGTTTGCTCACATAGCGGGCATTATTGGCCGCGGCTTCCTGCTCCGGGGTTATCCGACTGCGATTGTGGTACAGCACCTGCATGTCAAATCCCATGGAGCGGCGCGCAATGGCCTGACCAATGCGGCCCATCCCCAAAATACCCAATGTTTTACCGTGCACGTCTGCGCCCAGAAAACCGCGCAACTGCCACTTATCCCATTGTCCAAGTCGCAAAAAGCGCTCGGCTTCAGTAACCCGTCGTGCCGTGGCCAGCAACAGTGCCCAGGCAAAATCAGCCGTAGTCTGGTTGAGAATGTCAGGTGTATTGGAAACGAGAATTCCAAGTTCGGTACAGGTTTTTACGTCGATGTTGTCATAGCCTACCGTCATGGCCGCAATGATTTTCAGGGCGCTCGCATGTTGCAGAACGGCTCGGTTAAAGCGCGCATTGCCGGCCGTAAAAATTGCCTGCAAATCGCCCCGTGCGCGTAATTTTTCAATCAGCAAGGCTTCGCTGTAGCTGACTTCGTCCGGATTGGCTTCAACTTCAAAATGCTGCGATAACTGTTCGATAATTTCCGGGAACGCAGGACAGGTCATCCATAGTTTGGGTTTGCTCATTATTGTCCGCCTGATCAGATATCCGTCTCATTTAAATTGCGAAAATTGCATTCAAACGATGAACTTTTTGTTCTGGATCAGTCATTATGCGTCGAATTCCAAATATTTAAAATCAATGGTTTAAACTGTACCGCGTGGCAAAGTCTGAATTTGCTTATGCGTTTTTTGTATAAGGTTGATTTGTGGGAACTTCGGAATTAACTTAAAATACAGTGCTTTGTAACTGACGCCCAGAATTTGCCGAGTCTGCTGTACCACTGCTTTAGTTACCACTTATCCCGTTATTTTTCAAATAGGCTAGTTATGACCCACGTTGTCACAGAATCCTGCATCCGTTGCCGCTACACCGATTGCGTCGATGTCTGCCCGGTAGATTGTTTTCGCATCGGACCAAATTTCCTGGCGATCGATCCGGATGAATGCATAGATTGCGCAGTCTGCGTTGCTGAATGCCCGGTCAATGCCATTTTCGCTGAAGAGGATATGCCTGCTGACCAGCAGGAATTCCTGAAAATAAATGCCGATCTGTCACGTATCTGGCCTTCCATTACCAAAACCATGCCAGCTTTGCCGGATGCGGAAGACTGGAAAGATGTCAAAGTTAAAAAGCAGCTGTTAAAGCGCTAAACACTGCACTGACCCGCCCAATATTAATTCGGCCCAAGAACTGATCTGTGCAATTCGTGCAGATTGGTTTTTTTTACAGGAAATCACAAGTCGTATGCAAACCAACAACGCTGATGCTAATTCAACATCCACCTCCGGAGCGATTATTGCCGATGCCGTGATCGTCGGCGCCGGTCCAGTCGGGCTGTTTCAGGTTTTTGAACTTGGCCTTTTGGAAATCAAAGCCCATGTCATTGATTCATTGCCAGTGGTAGGCGGTCAATGCGTTGAGTTATATCCGGACAAACCGATATACGATATTCCGGCCGTACCGGTGTGCACCGGCCAGGAACTGACCGACAATTTGCTCAAACAGATCGAACCGTTTTCCCCAACCTTCCATCTGGGACAGGAAGTCACGCTGGTGGCGCGCCGCGAAGATGGCCGCTTCGATCTGCAAACATCGACCGGAACCCGCTTTATTACCAAAACCATTTTCATTGCAGCAGGAGTCGGTTCGTTCCAGCCGCGCACCTTGAAAGTTGACGGCATCGACGCTTTCGAAGGCAAACAACTGTTTTACCGGGTCAAGGATCCATCACGTTTTCATGGCAAAAATATTGTGATTTGCGGTGGTGGCGATTCCGCGCTCGATTGGGCATTAAATCTGGTTGGCAAGGCTGAATCGGTCGTGCTGCTGCATCGGCGTGACGATTTCCGCGCCGCGCCGGCATCCGTGGCGAAAATGCACGACCTGTGCGCGCAGTATGAAATGCAATTACTGATTGGCCAGATCACCGCAATCGAAACCAAAGATGACGTGCTGACTGAAATCAAGGTAACCGGGCCGGATGGTGTAACCCGCCGGCTGCCGCTTGACGATCTGCTGGTATTTTATGGCCTGTCACCCAAACTGGGACCGATTGCAGAATGGAGTCTGGACATTGAACGCAAGCAGTTGAAGGTGATGAACACTGAAAAATTCGAAACCAATATTCCCGGCATTTTTGCCGTAGGTGACATCAATACCTACCCAGGCAAAAAGAAACTGATTTTATCTGGCTTTCACGAAGCCGCTCTGGCTGCCTTTGGTGCTGCGCCGTACATTTTCCCTGATAAGAAAATTCACATGCAATACACCACGACCTCGCCCAAGCTGCACAAGATTCTGGGTGTGGAAACACCGGTTTTTGATTAATTATTTTTAATGATTCAATAAAGCGCCTGTTCTGAATAAGATCAGGCGCTTTTTTTCTTGTCACGCCTTGCAAAATCGGTAATATATATGGTTAAAAAACCATTTAAACTGGTTTTTATTGTGAAACCTCACAGATCATTGTGCTTTCAACACTGAAATTCGGCCCAAATTTGGGATTGAACAAATCGTGCAGCGCAACATTGAGTTAATATAGAGCAACTGAGTATTGCCTCTATATTTGGCAACTGCAGACAACCGAGAGAATTGAGGAAAACCATGCTTTATCATTTACATGAAATGAATCGGGCCTTGATCACGCCGATAACCAACTGGGCGGAAGCTTCGTCGAAATTATTCAGCAATCCAATCTCCCCACTTGCGCACACACCATTTTCTCAACGCATCGCCGCCGGTTACGAACTCATGTTCCGGCTTGGTAAAAATTACGAGAAACCGCCTTTCAACATCGTTTCCGCTACGGTTAATAACACCACGGTAGGTATCGTGGAAGAAGTTGAATTGCATAAAAGCTTTTGCCGACTGCTGCACTTCAAAAAAGTCCTGACTCCAAAACAAATCAAGGACCTTGATCAGCCCAAAGTTCTGCTGGTAGCGCCGCTCTCAGGCCATCACTCTACTTTGCTGCGCGACACTGTGCGCGCCCTGCTGCAAGACCATGATGTCTACATTACTGACTGGACAGATGCGCGCATGATCCCGCTGACTGAGGGCGAATTCCATCTGCATGACTATATTTATTACGTGCAGGATTTTATCCGTCATCTGGCGCCGAATCTGCACGTCATTTCCGTGTGCCAGCCTACCGTACCGGTTCTGGCTGCGATTTCCCTGATGGCCACGGCCAAAGATCCTAAGTTGCCGAAAACCATGACCATGATGGGTGGCCCGATCGATCCGAGAAAATCTCCAACCCAAGTCAATAATCTGGCTGTTGAAAAATCATTTTCCTGGTTTGAAAATACGGTAATTTACAGCGTCCCCCCCAACTTCCCCGGTTCTGGGCGCAAAGTGTATCCAGGCTTTTTGCAGCACACCGGATTTGTGGCCATGAACCCACGCCGCCATGCGCAAAGTCACTGGGACTTTTATCAGCATCTGATTCGCGGCGATGACGATCCGGCAGAAGCACACCGCCAGTTCTACGACGAATACAATGCCGTACTGGATATGCCGGCTGACTATTATCTGGAAACGATCAAAACCGTATTCCAGGATTTCAGTCTGCCCATGGGTACCTGGGAAGTGGAAGGCCAGTTGGTGCGTCCGCAGGATATTAAAACCGTTGCCCTGTTCACGGTCGAGGGCGAACTCGACGATATCTCGGGGCCGGGACAGACTCAGGCAGCGCACGACATCTGCTCCAGCATTCCAGCCCGTATGAAACAGGATTTCGTAGCACCGCAATGCGGACATTACGGCATATTCTCAGGAAGGCGCTGGCGTGAAATGATCTGCCCGAAAATTACTGAGTTTATCCAAAAATATAATTAACGGGGTCAAATGCCGTGTCTGTACACAGACACGGCCGACACTCTCGGGTGATAATACGGTTTTACATTTCGGCGCAACTCCGTGACTGACAAATCGCTCGCAGATCAGGTCGAAGACCTGCTCCCGCAAACCCAATGCACCAAATGTGGCTATCCGGCCTGTCGCCCCTACGCAGAGGCGATGGCTGCCGGACAGGCTGCGTACAATCAGTGCCCGCCCGGTGGGCAGCAGGGCATAGTGCGTCTGGCCAGATTGCTGAACCAACCCGTCATCCCGCTGAACCCTGCCAATGGCAGTGAACATCCGCGCTCCGTTGCCGTGATTGATGAAGCTGTTTGCATAGGCTGCACGCTGTGCATTCAGGCCTGCCCGGTAGATGCGATCGTCGGCGCGCCCAAGCAGATGCACAGCGTGATCGAATCAGTGTGTACCGGATGCGACTTGTGCATACCACCCTGCCCGGTTGACTGCATCAGCATGGTTCCGGTCAGCGGCGGAAAAACCGGCTGGGATGCCTGGACGCAGAATCAGGCCGACACAGCGCGTGCACAACACGATTTCAGATTAGAAAGACTGCAGCGCGAGAAGCAGGAAAACGATGCACGCCTGCTGGTCAAGGCCCATGAAAAACTGCGCGCCATTCAGGATGAAATTGCCGCGTCGCCCGAAGCCTATACCGAACAGGCGCGCAAGAAAGCCATTATCAACGCCGCCATTGCGCGTGCTCAGGCCAGCAAAAACAAACCATGACTCCATCACAGCGCATCGAGTTTTTCAAACGACTGCAACTTGCCAACCCGCATCCGGCCACCGAACTCGAATACACCACGCCGTTTGAACTGCTGATCGCAGTCATTCTTTCCGCTCAAGCCACCGACATATCGGTCAATCTGGCCACGCGCCGTTTATATCTGGTGGCGAATACTCCAGATCAAATTCTGAAGCTGGGTGAAGCAGGACTGATTTCATATATTGCCAGCATCGGATTGTATAAATCCAAGGCCAGACACATTATGGCTACCTGCCAGATTTTAATCACACAACATGCAGCTCAGGTGCCGCGCGAACGAAGCGCACTGGAAGCACTGCCGGGAGTGGGTCGCAAAACGGCCAATGTGGTGTTGAACAGTGCGTTTGGTGAGCCGACCATCGCCGTTGACACCCATATATTCCGTATTGGCAACCGCACCGGGCTGGCGAGCGGTGCAACGGTAGAAAAAGTTGAGCAGGAACTGCTGAAGAATGTGCCGCAACAGTTTCTGCTCAATGCACATCACTGGCTGATCCTGCACGGCCGATACACCTGCAAGGCACGATCACCCCAGTGCTGGAACTGCATGCTGGCCGACCTGTGTGATTACAAAGAAAAAACCCCGCTGCCGGACGCCGGGGTCTGATTCAGATAATTTTGCAGGCTTCTTCGAATGCCAGTCTCGGTGAGCGGGGAAATAATTTGGCTTTATCGCCATAGCCCAGACTGCATACAAAATTCACCTTGACGCTGCTGCCGGCAAAAAAGGTTGCATTGATTTTATCGCCATCAAAACCGGACATCGGACCGCAATCCAGACCGAGCGCTCGCGCTGCCAGCATAAAGTACGCGCCCTGCAGGCTGCTGTTACGAAATGCTGCACTGTCGATCAGCGGCTGATTGCCGACAAACCACGACCTGGCGTCGGCATGAGGGAATAGCTTGGGCAGCTTTTCATAAAACTCCATATCCATGCCAATGATGGCGGTCACAGGTGCCTGGCCGGTTTTTTCCTGATTGCCGGGTGCCATGCAGGCCACCAGTTTTTCTTTTTCCGCTGCCGACTTCACAAAAATGATCCGTGCCGGGGAGCAGTTGGCCGAAGTGGCGCCCCATTTTGCCAGATCAAAAATCTGATGACACAATTCATCGCTTACCGGTTTGTTCTGCCAGACATTGTGGGTACGGGCTTCAGTAAACAAAGTGGCAAGTGCTACCTGATCTAACATGATTGTTCCTTGTATAAGACTAAAGCCAGCATCATAACAGAGCGCCGCAATTCAAAATTTGATTGAAAATAAGCACGTAAAATTAAGTACAATGCCGGCTGATCCAATTTTTTCAGAAATCATGTTCAATCCCACCCAGCACGACGTGCGGCGTTTTTTTTGCGAGACTTACCGCAAAAGTCTGGCGCGTGAAATTCTCACTCCGCTGGAAAGTATTGCTTCGGACTGGATCATAGAGCATCCCGAATATGAAACCGATCTGTCCGACGTGAATGCGGCACTGGAAGCCGAATATCCGGTGGATCAGGGTAAAACCAATCCGTTTCTTCATCTGTCCATGCACCTGTCGATTGCCGAACAGGTCGCCATCAATCAACCAGGCGGTATTGCGCCGGCATTTACACAATTGTCACAACGTCTGCAATCAGTCCATGAAGCACATCACATCATGATGGACTGTCTGGGTGCCATGATCTGGGAATCACAGCGCAACGGCACGCCGTTTGATGGCGCTGCGTATGTCACCGCCGTTCAGCAGCGCCTGAAATGAAAAAACCACGCAAGAGCGTGGTTTCAAAAACGGGGCAATCTCAGATTATTTTTGCAGAACCAGGGTGCCAGGCAGGCCGCTGATATAGGTAGTGATATTCTGGATATCCTTGTCAGTCAGCGGTTTGGCCTGACCGTTCATGATCGCATTCACACGACCATTCGCAACACCACCGCCACGACGATACGCAACCAGAGCATGTTCCAGGTAATCCTGATGTTGGCCGGCCAGTTTCGGATAGGTCGGATCGATAGGGGATTTAAAATCAGCGCCATGACACGCAACACAACCTAATTTTTCAACCATTGCCTTGCCTTCACTGGCGTTGCCACCGGCCCATGCATTGCTCATTAATACGACACTTGCTGCTAATAACATTAATTTTTTCATCGGAATCTTTCCAATACCTTAGTTATGGGTAGGTGTTTGCTGTGCATAGTAAGCCGCCAGATCAGCGATATCCTGATCGGTCAGGCCGCCGGCAATACCGCGCATTGACGGGTGATTACGATCGCCTTTTTTATAGGCGTGCAACGCATTTTCAAGGTACTTGGCCGACTGACCGCCCAACATGGGCACCTGGTATACCTCAGGGAAAGAGGCTTTGTAACCTGGGATGGCGTGGCAACCGATACACATGGCCACTTTCTTTTCGGCCGCTTTGGCGTCTCCTGTTACGTCGGCTGCCAGAGCAACATCAACCATGCTTAATAAAGCAGCAAGTGCGATAATTTTTTTCATAATATTTGATAAGTTGGCGATAAACCTGCAAGGTTGAAAGCAATCCATAGCTTCCCGGCCTGAACCGAAAGCATACAGTTGCACTCAAAAAAGAAATATTCTAACCGAAGCGCTAATTTCAGTCCACGTTCTTGATATAAATCAATAATCAACGTTGAATTAATGTTCTAAATAATCCTGAAATTTGATTTATTCAATTCTGGAGTTAATTGCGTGACAACTGCAGCAGCTTTCCACATCCGCGTTTATACTATGCAGTTATTGCCTCACATCACTACACTTTAAAAGAATCCATTATGCACATCACCCGTTTTGAAGGTTCCGAAAGCTACGTCGCCACCGATGACCTGAAGCTGGCCGTCAATGCCGCGCTCACACTGCAACGTCCGCTCCTGATCAAAGGTGAACCCGGCACCGGCAAAACCATGCTGGCAGAAGAAGTGGCGGCAGCTTTGAACATGCCGCTGATGCAGTGGCATATCAAATCCACCACCAAGGCTCAACAGGGTCTGTATGAATACGATGCGGTTTCGCGCCTGCGCGATTCACAGCTCGGTGATGAACGGGTCAAGGACATCCACAATTACATCATCAAGGGCGTGCTGTGGCAGGCCTTCACGGCCGACCGGCCAGTGGTGCTGCTGATCGATGAAATTGACAAGGCGGACATCGAATTCCCCAACGATTTATTGCGTGAACTGGATCGCATGGAGTTTTATGTGTACGAAACGCGCGAACTGATCAGGGCGGTGCATCGCCCGTTGGTCATCATTACCTCGAACAATGAAAAGGAATTGCCCGACGCCTTTTTGCGGCGCTGCTTTTTCCATTACATCAAATTTCCGGATGCCCAAACCATGCAGGAAATTGTGCAGGTGCATTTCCCCACTCTGAAAACCGATTTGCTGTCCTCCGCACTGACCAGTTTTTATGAGGTGCGCGAAGTGGCCGGCATCAAGAAAAAACCGTCGACTTCAGAGCTGCTGGACTGGCTCAAGTTATTGCTGGCCGAAGATATCCCAAGCGAAGCACTGCGCAGCAAAGATCAGAAAATGATTGTTCCACCTCTGCACGGCGCCCTGCTGAAAAATGAACAGGATGTGCATCTGTTCGAGCGTATCGTCATGATGTCGCGCCACAACCGCTAAGGGCAGGAATGGAACAGGTCAATCTCACCGGACGCTTTGTTACACTGGTACCGCTGGCACAAATGCATTTGACCGGCCTGCAGGAAGCTGCGTCGGACGGAGAATTGTGGAAGCTGTTTTTCACCAATGTACCGCAACCCGATCAATTGCAGGGCTGGCTGGATAACGCACTTGCACTGCGTGAGTCAGGTCAGGCATTGCCATTTGTGATAATGGAAAACTTTTCCGGCAAAGTGGTCGGCACCACCCGCTACTGCAATCCCGACATGGATAACCGCCGTCTGGAAATTGGCTACACCTGGTATGCGAAACGGGTGCAGCGCAGTGCTATCAATACCGAATGCAAGCTGCTGTTGTTGCGCCATGCTTTTGAAAAGCTCAAATGTATCGCGGTGGAATTCCGTACCGACTGGTTGAACCAACCATCCCAGCGCGCCATTGAGCGGCTTGGGGCAAAGCGCGACGGCGTATTACGCAACCATAAAATCATGCCCAATGGAAGAATCCGCGATACAGTGGTGTACAGCATTCTGAATACCGAATGGCAGGGCGTCGAAGAGAACCTGCGCTTTAAACTGGACAGATAATGTTAATCGGATTTTTCTTCACACTCAAAGACGCCAAAATTCCGGTCACCATCAAGGAATTTCTGATGCTGCTGGAAGCGCTGGAAAAGCATCTGGCGTCTACCTCGCTGGACGATTTTTATTTTCTGGCGCGTCTGATCATGGTTAAAGACGAAGCCCATTTTGACAAGTTCGACAAGGCCTTCGGTCTGTATTTCAAAGGCATCGAAACCCTGTTTGAAAAAAATCCCGAAATTCCGCTGGAGTGGCTGCAAAAACGCATGCAGCGCGAACTGAGCGATGAGCAAAAAGCCGCGCTGGAAAAATTCGGCTACGACAAACTCATGGATCGGCTTAACGAACTGCTCAAGGAACAGAAAGAACGCCACGCAGGTGGCAACCGCTGGATCGGCACCGGCGGCACATCGCCGTTTGGCAATGGCGGTACCAACCCGGAAGGAATCCGGATCGGCGGCAAGGGCGGCAACCGCACCGCGGTAAAAGTCTGGGAAACCCGTTCTTACCGCGATTACGACAGTGACCGCGAATTAGGTACGCGCAATATCAAGGTCGCGCTGCGACGCCTGCGCAAATTTGCCCGCCAGGGCGCCGAAGAAGAACTGGCACTGGATGCCACTATCCACGCCACCGCCAACAATGCCGGCTACCTCGACATCAAAATGCAGCCGGAGCGCAAAAATAATATCAAAGTACTGATGCTGCTGGACGTGGGCGGCACCATGGATGACCATATTGCGCGCACCGAAGAATTGTTTTCCGCTGCCAAAACCGAATTCAAGAATATGGAATTTTTTTACTTCCATAACTGTGTCTATGACTACCTTTGGAAAAACAACCACCGGCGTCATGCCGAAAAGCTGCCCACCTGGGATTTGCTGCGCAAGTATCCACCCGATACCAAACTGATTCTGGTCGGCGACGCCACCATGAGTCCCTACGAAGTGCTGCAGCCGGGTGGCTCGGTTGAATACCACAATGAAGAAGCCGGGGCGACCTGGCTACAGCGGCTGGCTTCCACCTTTCCCAAAACCATCTGGTTGAATCCCGAGCCGGAAGGGGTGTGGGAATACCGTCAGTCGGTTGCGGTGATTCGCCAGCTTATGGGCAACCGCATGTTTCCGGTGACCATAGATGGACTGGAACGCGGCATGCGCCTGTTGAGCAAATAAGCTACACGGCTTTTTTTTGAACCGGCAGCACGCCATTTTTGACGCTGATGATTTCCGCCAGAATCGAAACCGCAATTTCGGCCGGAATGCGACTGCCAATATGAAGACCAACCGGCCCATGCAACCGATCAATCTGCGCAGCGCTCAGATCAAACAGTGCCAGACGTTCGCAACGTTTTTTGTTGTTGGCGCGTGAACCGAGAGCGCCAACATAAAATGCATCCGATTTCAGCGCCTCCAGCAAAGCCATGTCGTCCAGTTTCGGATCATGGGTCAGTGCAACGATGGCGGTATGCACATCCGGTTTCATCTGCAGCACCACATCATCCGGCATGCCGGCCACATGGGTACCCCAGACCGGTTGCCAGTTGCCGGTATATTCTTCACGCGGATCACACATCAGTACGGCAAACCCGAGTGGCCGGGCCATTTGCGCGACCAGTTGTGACAGCTGACCTGCTCCGATGACCAAAAGTCGCAGCTGCGGACCAAAGGTCATGCTCAGCTGTTGGGAATCAAAGGAAAGTGGTAACTTGTGCAGGTCGTCCGATAACTGCACGACACCGCTGTCCAGGTGCAGCGTGCGCCGCACCAGTGCATGCCCTGCGGTACGCTGCAAAACCTCCTTAATCCAGCAAGGATCACGCAGCGGTTCCAGTACCAGTTCCAGTATCCCGCCACAGGGCAATCCAAAATGCTGCGCCTGTTCACGGGTAACCCCATACTGCACCGTTTCGACACGCTCTGGCATGCCCTGTTCACGCAGACGGACAATCAGATTGTCTTCAATGCACCCGCCGGAAACCGATCCGACTACCTGACCGTCATCGCGCAGTGCCATGACGGATCCGGGAGGTCGTGGCGCACTGCCCCAGGTTTGTACCACTGTGGCCAGACTGACCTGATGGCCACTGTGCAGCCAGTCCAGCGCGGTTTTCAGTACCTCCAGATCCTGTATTTCCATGCGACTTACTGCATATGCCAGCCGTGACTGACCGTAATCGATTGACCGGTCAGGGCGTTGGTGCCAAATCCGGCCAAAAAGATGGCGGTCTGCGCCACATCCTGGACTGTGGTGAATTCGCCGTCCACGGTATCTTTGAGCATGACATTCTTGATTACGTCGGCTTCCGAAATTCCCAGTGTTTTGGCCTGCTCGGGGATCTGCTTGTCAACCAGCGGCGTACGCACAAAACCCGGGCAAATCACGTTGGCCCGAATATTATCTTTGGCGCCTTCCTTGGCGACCACCTTGGCCAGACCGATCAGACCGTGTTTGGCGGCAACGTAGGGTGCCTTCAGAGGTGATGCTTCATGAGAATGCACCGAACCCATGTAAATAATGGAACCACCGCGACCGGACTTGATCATAGCGCGCATGCAGGCCCGGGTCGTCAGGAACGCCCCATCCAGGTGAATGGCGAGCATTTTTTTCCAGTTATCCAGACTCAGATCAACCAGCGGACTGATGATCTGGATGCCGGCGTTGCTGATCAGGACATCCACTCCGCCGTAGGCTGCCACCACATCGGCGACCCCTTTGTCGACCTGCGCCTCATCAATCACGTTCATTGCCACGCCCATTGCCGTTCCGCCCGACCTGACGATTTCAGCCGCGGTCGCCTGTGCCGCTTCCAAAGACAGATCGGCAATCACGACTTTGGCATTCTGCCGTGCATACTCGAAGGCGATTTCTTTTCCTATACCGCTGGCAGCGCCAGTGATGATGGCTACTTTACCTTTTAACATAATCCGGTTTCCTTATTCAAAATTAACGATTGAGATAATCATGTACTACTGTGCCATACGGCAGGGTCAGATCGGCCAGAATATGGGTTGCAGAAAGCACCTCCAGCACCGGCAATGCCGCCACCGGAGCCAGTGCATGCGCGCCCAGTTCCAGCGCGCCCGGGCCACTCCAGGCGCCCTTGATCACGATGTCGGTCAGGTTGTACTGCACCAGTTCACAGATTCGCAGGGTACCATCCACGTGCGGAACAATTTTCAGAAGAAAATTTGGCCCGCCCAAGCCCGCCGCAACGGAACTGGTGTCGAGGGTTTTATGCTTGAAGCCCATCGTGCCGGTTGCAACACGCGTATCCGAATAATCCAACGTTCCGACCAGCGTATCTTTGTGCACGCGCAACTCCGGTTCACCCAGTTTTTTGGGAAAGCCCCATAATTCGCGCCCGGCGGCGATCGGTGGGTGGTCATTCAGGTACATACTGTGCACATACCCACCGGCCAGCCCGTTCAGTGTAACCGGTATGACCTGACCCGATTCGCAATAATGGCCAAACCCGGTTGAATCAGGCATGTTGATGAATTCAAATTTAACGACAGGTTCGGTCATCCGGAGCGGAGCCGGTATGAGTTTTTGCAGAAGATCTGGATCGGTTCGATAGGTAATAATCAAAAATTCGCGATCAATAAATCGGTACGGCCCGGGAGGATAGGCCGGATTATGCATGGGCATGGCAAAACAGGTTCGCAGCACTTCTTCTTCGGTCATATTGTTTCCTGTAACAAATATTAGGAATATCAGTGGCTGAGTCTAGCAGCGTTTGGGTGATATTGCTCGAGTTGAATCCATGAATCAGCAAGAAATCCTGGCAGCAATACTAAATTAATTTAAAGTGCAGCTGGCAGCGGTATTTTCTATAGTGGTGATGTTTTTCAGAAATCAATGCAATGTTCGCTGAAAGAGAAAGACTTGCTGCTTGGTGAAATTCACCACCGCGACAAAAAAATCGACCTGAAAGTCAATGCCGGGCAGGTCAATTTGCCGATCAATTCAGCCATTCCCTGTGGGCTGTTAATCAATGAATTGATTACCAACGCAATCAAACATGCAATTCCGGTCGAACAGAACGGTGAGACTTCTGGTTCATTTCAGATGCTGCCAAAGGAAACTGTAAGTTCTGGCAATCCGCGTTGCCAGCTGCGCCGTCACTACCGGTCCGTGATGCCCGCCTTCGACGTTCTCGAAATACTCAACCTGGTAGTGCATGGCTTTCATTCTGGCCGCCATCTTTCTGGCGTGACCGGGATGCACGCGGTCGTCACGGGTGGTGGAATAAAACATCACCGGTGGCAAAGCCATGCCGGGCCTGATGTTCTGATACGGCGAGTACGTGCTGATGTAACGCCATTCTTCGGGCACATCCGGGTCGCCATATTCACCGATCCAGCTCGCGCCAGCCAGCAACTTGCTGTAACGCTGCATGTCGATGAGCGGGTTGCCACAGACCACAGCACCGTAGAGCTCGGGATGACGCAACATGGTTGCCGACACCAGCAGCCCGCCGTTGCTGCGTCCTTCTATGCCGATGTGACGCGCTGATGACAGTTTGGTCCTGGCCAGATCGGAGGCCACTGCTTCAAAATCTTCAAACGTCTTGACATGATTTTCTTTCAGGGCCGAAGTGTGCCAGAGCGGGCCAAATTCACCGCCACCCCGGATATTGGCCAGCACAAACACGCCACCGCGCTCCAGCCACAATTTGCCGTAGGCGCCATGCAGGTCTTCATAGGATCCCGAATAGCTCGGGGTCAGGGAATTTTCAAAGCCGCCATAAGAAAACATCCAGACCGGATTTTTGCCGTTCATTTTGATATGTTTTGTTGCGACCACAAAGTATGGAATCGCGGTACCGTCGGCCGATCTGGTCCAGTGCTGGCTGACTTCAAATTTGCTGCCGTCAAAACTGGGAGCCTGTTGCTTTAACAAAGTAATTTCATTACCTGCAGGCGCCACAAAATACAGCGAAGGTGGCGTCAGAAAGGTCTGGAACTGCACCAGCGCAGCGCCAGATTGTTCATCCACCGACTGCACGGTGAGCGCGCCGTTATCCGGAAATGGCACCCGCACAAATTCCCAACCAGATGCGGTGCGGGAATAACGTTTCAATTGCCCACGCACGTCATCCAGCGTCGACACCAGCAGCGCATTCTTCGTCACCACCACACCAATCACGTTCGAATGAGCCTGGGATGCGACAACCAGCTCGACCGAACCAGTCTGCTCAGGTGCCACCATGGGATCTACCAGCAGCACGGCGCCAGCCGGATAAGTTACGGCGCCGACCACCCAGTCTTCCTTGAGCCAGACCACCAGACGGTCCTGCCAGGCGCCATTGATACTGGCTGTGGCCGGAATCGACACAGGCTGCAGTTTTCCATTCACGACCAGACTGATACGGCTGGTCCAGAACGTCAGCTTTTCCTCCAGGATGTCGAACTTCTTGCCATCCTGCACAGGTTCAACTCGCACCGCCAGGCTCATCGAAGCAGGATCGGCCTGAGCCAGCGTAACGGCACTGGCCAGCGGTGTGTTGCGTTGCCAGATCTTGACAATGCGCGGATAGCCGGAACGGGTCAGGCTGTCCGGGCCAAAATCGGTGGCAACATACAGCGTATCCGCATCGCGCCAGCTGACCTGCGACTTGGCAGCCGGAAGGATGAAGCCGTCAGCAACAAACTGTTTTGATTCAACATCAAATTCCCGGAACTCGGCCGCATCGCCGCCACCGGGAGCCAGAGCGATCAGGCAGCGCCGGTTTTCAGGAGCAAGAAAATGCGCACCACCAAAGGCCCACAGTTTGTTTTCTGTTTTGGACAGTGCATCGATGTCGATGAGCAATTCCCATTGGGTATCCGGCTTGCTCAGTTCAGTCAGCGTAGTGCGGCGGAACAGGCCGCGTGGATGTTGCGGATCCTGCCACAGATTGTAAAAATAACTGCCATGCTGTTCGACCTGCGGAATGCGGGAAGTGGAAGTCAGAATTGTCAGGGCGTCGTTATACATCCCGGTATAACCGGGCTGGCGCGCGAGCTTTTTGGCAGTCAGGTCGTTTTGTTGACTGACCCATTTCAGTGCAGCAGGACTGTCGATGTTTTCGAGCCACAAATAGGGGTCATTTTCCGGAGCAACCTGAACCGGCGCGGCCCAGGATGCATAACCGGTTAAGCACAGCAGCAGACAACAAACCCCGCGGGCAATCTGTTTTTTCATGTAGTGGAACTTTAAATGGGTTTTAGAAACGGGTCACATCAATGTTCAGGCGGTTTCTTATTCCTCTTCCTTAATCTGAACAAGCAGGTCGTTGTAGAGCACTGCCTCAATTTTATCCACCTTCATCTTGCTGTTGATTTCATCTCTTAATTTCTCCTGCACCGCAACCCGGCCCTCCGCGCTGCGCAGGGTAGACGGATCGATAGCTTCCATGGTGATCTTGTAAATTTCATTGATGGCTGCCTTGTTTTTATTCAGCCATTCCTGATCCTTGTCATTGACCTGCAGCGCGATCTGCATTCTGACCGTCTCGCTTTCTGACGAATAAATCAGCTGCGGCAGCGCCAGATAATTTTCCTTCTTTTCAATTTTGGTTTTGGAATGCGTAAAAAAATACAGGCCCAGCGACGCCACCAGCACAAGGATGGTGAAAATTGCTACGTACAGCGCATACTTTTCCATGCCGTCTGCACCTGATGCCGGCTTTTTTACTGGTTTCACTTGCGCTTTGGCCATGACTATCCTGACTTGCAGTTACAAAAACAGCTCAACATTGAATGCGACAGTGTCGCGTCAGGATCAGTTACCAGATCCGGCAGCGTTTTGCGCCAACCATAGGCTGACCTTTTTTACAGTTAAAGGCCTGCTCAAACTGCGGCATATTCACAACCAGTCCGTTCACCCGGTATCTGGCCGGAGAATGCGGGTCGGTCAGGGCCAGCAGCCGGGCTTTTTCGGGACGCATATTGGCACAGGCCCATTGCGCATTGCCGACAAAAAAGCGTTGCTCCGGTGTCAGCCCATCAGCATTATGCAAGACCTGATCTTTGGTCTGTTCCTTCCAAGCGATCCAGGCCAGCACCAGCCCGCCCAGATCAGCGATATCTTCACCCTGGGTCAGCTCGCCCTTGATCTTGAGATCATCAATCGCTGTGTACTGGCTGTACTGATCGACCACACACCGGGCGCGCGTTTTAAATTCCTGCGCGTCTTTTTCGTTCCACCAGTCCTTCAGATTTCCCTGCGCATCGAACTGGCGTCCCTCATCATCAAAGGCATGGGTCAATTCGTGTCCGATGGTGCCGCCGGTATTGCCGTAATTCGGCGCATCGTCCATTTTGGGGTCGTACAGCGGACTTTGTAAAATCCCGGCCGGAAAATTGATATCGTTGAGCTGCGGGTTGTAATACGCATTGACGGTAGGCGGCGTCATCTGCCATTCGGCGTGATCCACCGGTTTGCCGATCTTGTCAAACTGGCGGTTGAGCTCGAAGCGGCTGGCACGCGCGACATTGCCGTAATAATCATCGGCCCTGATCACCACTGCGGTGTAATCACGCCAGCGGTCCGGGTAGCCGATCTTGTTGGCGATGCCATGCAGTTTTTCCAGAGCACGCAATTTGGTCGGCTCGCTCATCCAGTCCAGCGAGCTGATTTCCTGCGCCATGGCGGCTTCGATCTGGTCGGTCATGCGCTGGGTATCGGCCTTGAGTTTCGGTCCGAAGGTGCGCTGCACATATTCCTGCCCGAGCGCTTCGCCGAGCTGTTCATCGACCCGGGTGACGCAGCGTTTCCAGCGTGGCGGCAGCTGCTTGGTGCCGGACAGAGTCTTGCCATAAAAGTCAAAACTGGTTTCAACCAGCGGACTGGACAGCAGCGGGGCCGAAGCACTGATGACGTGCCAGCGCAGGTAGGAACGGATATCTTCCAGCGGAGCAGTCGCGAACAGGTGCGACAGTGCTCTAAAAAATGCCGGTTCGGTGACGTTGAAGGTTTTCAGCTGGGTGCGCTCCATGGCCTTCCAAAACGGTTGCCAGGAAAATGCCGGTGTCAGTACCTGCACCGATTTCTGATCCATGCGATGAAATAATTTGTACGGATCACGCTTTTCAACATTGGTCAGTGTCGCCTTTGCCAGACTGGTTTCCATCGCCATAATGCGGCTGGCCTGGACTTTGGCCGTTGCGCTGTCGGTGCCGGCCAGGCTGAGCATGGCAGCGATGTGGCTGACATACTGAGCGCGCAGTTCGACCGATTTATCATCCGTGTTCACATAATAGTCCCGGTCCGGCAAACCCAGACCCCCGGCGGACAGCAGCGCGATGACCTGGCTGGAATCAGAAAAATCCTGGGTCGAGCCAGTATCAAAATAAAAAGATCCGGGCGCATTCAGGGTCAATCGTCCCAGCAGCGCAGGCAGATCGTGCCTGCTGTGCAGTGCATTGATGTCGGACAGAAACGGCGTGAGCGGTGTCGTGCCCAGTTGATTAATGGCCTTCTCATTCATGCAGGCCGCAAAGTAGTCGCCGATTTTTTGCTGGCTGGCCGTGCGCGAGTCGGTGGCTTTGGCAAGGGTATCCAGAATACCCCACAGAAAACGCTGATTGTCCTGATACAGCTTGGAATACACATCCCAGCTCGACTGGTCATCCGGGATCGGATTGTTTTTCTGCCATCCACCGCAGGCATACTGGTAAAAGTCTTCGCAGGGATTGGCTGCGGTATCCAGAGCGCTGACATCCAGCCCCGGCGTGTAGGGAAATTCCTTGAGCGGCGTTTCGTCAGCGGCCTGACTGTGTGACGCGCATAACAGTAAACCGCACAGCAGGGCTGCAATTGGAACTCTCATCATTGACACTCCGGGGTTCGAATAAGCCAAACATGGACAGGCTGGCAAATCTGCTTACTGCTCACGTAACCATGTCTGAGAACGACCGATCCAGGAGAAGCCGATATAGCCGCGTACATTGAGTTTTTTACCGCCCTCCTCCAGTTTGAGCTTGCTTTTGTAATGCTTGCCATTGTCCGGATCCAGGATATCGCCACCGGTGTATTCGCCACCCTCTTTTTTGAGGCCAGACAGAATCACCATGCCAAGTATCGGCTGATCCTTGTTGGCATCGTCGCACTTGGTACATTTTGGATTTTGATCTTCGGTCGGCCCTCTGAACAGGCGTTCGATTTTCCCGGACAGAACACCATTGGTTTCGGTGATGCGGATCAGCGCTTTGGCCTTGCCGGTAACATCGTCAATATTTTTCCACACGCCCACCGGAGAATCCAACGCTTCCTGCGCCAGAGCCGAATAATTGACCGACATACCCAACAACACTGATGCAACCGCAACCCATTTTTTAAAGTTCATGCCTGTCTCCATCGAGGTTATAAATTGGATTATTATGCCACCGGTAACTTTGAAAACTGTTCACGCAGCTTGATTAATGTGGCGGAAAAAGCAGCGACACGTTCCTTTTCCTGCGCCACAACCTGGGCCGGTGCCCTGGCTACAAAGCCTTCGTTATCGAGCTTGGACTGGGCCTTGCTGATTTCGCCTTCCAGACGGGTGATTTCCTTGTTCAGGCGTTCACGCTCGGCAGCGACATCAATTTCCACTTTCAGCATCAGTCTGGTTTCGCCGACCACCGATACCGGCGCCGGTGATTCAGGCAGGGTGTCCAATACCAGCACCTCAGATAATTTTGCCAGTGCCTGCAGATAGGGAGCAAACCCTTCGAGCTGCTGTTTTTGTTCTGCATTAACTGCCTGCATCAACAACGGCACGCGCTGCGCCGGCGACAACTGCATTTCACCGCGCAGATTACGGCAAGAGTCGGTGAGTGTTTTGAGCGTCGTCATCCAGGCTTCGGCCGCCTCATCCAGTTTTTCCAGATTCGCTTCGGGATAGGTTTGTAGCATGATGCTGTCACCGGCCGGATTCAATTTTTTTCCGGTCATCGGGGCGATGGTCTGCCAGATTGATTCGGTAATGAATGGAATGACCGGATGCGCCAGACGCAAAATGGTTTCCAGCACCCGCAGCAGGGTGCGCCGCGTGGCGCGCTGCTGTGCATCGGTGCCGGACTGCATCTGCACCTTGGCCACTTCCAGATACCAGTCACAGTATTCATCCCAGACAAACTGATAAATACTGGTGGCGATATTGTCGAAACGGTAGTCGGCAAATCCTTTGGCAATATCCTGCTCGGTGCGCTGCAAAATTGACACAATCCAGCGGTCGGCCTGTGAAAAATCCAGATATTCCGGTTTGCATACACCGTCGACATGACTGTCAAAACCGCAGTCTTTGCCGTCGGTATTCATCAGCACAAAACGCGTGGCATTCCAGAGCTTGTTGCAGAAATTGCGATAGCCTTCGCAGCGTCCCAGATCGAAATTGATATTGCGTCCCAGCGACGCATAGCTGGCCATGGTGAAACGCAACGCGTCAGTGCCGTAGGCCTGAATGCCATTGGCAAATTCTTTTCTGGTGGCTTTGGCAATTTTGTCGGCGTCTTTCGGATTCATCAGGCCGGTAGTGCGCTTGGCCACCAGATCTTCAACGGCAATGCCGTCAATGAGATCAATAGGATCGAGCGTATTGCCTTTGGACTTGGACATTTTCTGACCATTGGCGTCACGCACCAGACCGTGCACATACACGGTATGGAATGGCACCTTGCCGGTAAAGTGCAGCGTCATCATGACCATGCGCGCGACCCAGAAGAAAATGATATCGAATCCGGTGACCAGTACGGACGACGGCAGGAATGCCGACAGATCAGGCGTTTGTTCCGGCCAGCCCATGGTTGAAAATGGCACCAGTGCCGATGAGAACCAGGTATCGAGTACGTCTTCGTCGCGTCTGAGCGCGCCGCTATAACCGGCCTGCTGGGCCTTGACCTGCGCCTGACTTTCTGTGGCCGCCACAAAGATCTGGCCGTCGTCGCCGTACCAGGCCGGGATTTGATGACCCCACCACAACTGACGTGAAATACACCAGTCCTGGATGTTGCCCAGCCACTGGTTGTACGTGGTGCTCCAGTTTTCCGGCACAAATTTCACTTCACCACTGGCCACTTTTTCGAGCGCGACTTCGGCGATCGATTTGCCCGGGAAAAAAGTACCTTCCGGTGCCGGTTTGCTCATCGCCATAAACCACTGGTCTGTCAGCATCGGTTCAATCACCACGCCGGTGCGGTCACCGCGCGGCACCATCAGCTTGTGCGGCTTGACTGAATCCAGCAAGCCCAGTGCATCCAGATCGGCCACGATTTTTTTGCGCGCCACAAAACGGTCCAGACCGCGATAGGCTTCGGGGGCGTCGTCCACAATTTTTGCATCCAGCGTCAGGATGCTGATTTTCTCAAGATTGTGGCGCTGTCCGATGGCGTAATCGTTGAAATCATGGGCCGGCGTGATCTTTACGCAACCGGTCCCAAACGCCTTGTCCACGTATTCATCTGTGATGACCGGAATCAGGCGACCGGTCAGCGGCAGTTTCAGGGTCTTGCCAACCAGATGGTTGTAGCGTTCATCGGTCGGATCCACTGCCACGGCCACGTCACCGAGCATGGTTTCAGGACGGGTGGTGGCTACTGTCAGATGGCCTGAGTCGTCCGCAAAGGGATAACGGATCTGCCACATGGAACCGTCTTCTTCTTCCGACACCACTTCCAGATCGGACACTGCCGTACCCAGCACCGGGTCCCAGTTCACCAGACGTTTGCCGCGATAGATCAGACCCTGTTCATACAGTCGGGCAAACACTTCGGCGACCACTTTGGAGCGCGGTTCATCCATAGTGAAATATTCACGCTGCCAGTCGGCTGAAGCGCCCATCCGGCGCATCTGACCGGTAATGGTCGAGCCGGATTTTTCTTTCCATTCCCAGACTTTTTCAACGAATTTGTCGCGCCCCAGATCGTGACGGGAAATTTTCTGGGCGTCGAGCTGGCGTTCCACCACGATCTGGGTGGCGATGCCGGCGTGATCGGTGCCCGGCACCCACGAGGTATTGAAGCCGCGCATGCGGTAGTAACGGGTCAGCCCATCCATGATGGTCTGATTGAAGGCATGCCCCATGTGCAGGGTGCCGGTCACATTGGGAGGTGGCAGCTGGATGCAGAAGGCCGGTTTGCTGTTGTCCATGGAAGCGGCGAAATAGCCGCGCTGTTCCCACAGAGTGCGCCAGGTTTTTTCGATTTCTGCAGGTTCAAAAGACTTTGCTAATTCCGTCATGGTGTGATTCTGGTTAATTTTAAGAAGCGCTGATTATAAAGCTGATAGCTGTTGTTGGGGGCGAGTAGTCATTCGAACTTTCCAAAATGACACGACAATTCAGTGCCTTTTGCGCAGTCGTTTGTTTTGATACCGAATAAATTGACATTGAGTGCCAGGAGTATAATCACGACCGGCTCTGCTACAATGCTGCGTCTTACATCATCAAAAACAGCCTGACCGCCTCAGAACTGCGAAGCTGCGCACAAGCTCAAACCACCACACACACTACAAATTATGAAAATTTCTCAAAACACCGTTATCAGCCTGAACTACAGCATGTTCGACAAGGACAATCAGTTAATCGACAAAAACGTTGAACCTATCGTATATCTGCATGGCGGCTATGACAACATTTTGCCTCCGGTTGAAGCCGCCCTCGAAGGTCATGCAGTCGGTGATACGGTCAAGGTGTCGATGCGTGCAGAAGAAGCGTTTGGTGAAATCGACGCAGGTCTGGTGCGTGAAGAAGAGGTCGGCCTGTTCCCGCCTGACATTGAAGTCGGCATGATGTTTGAAACCCATGACCCTGAAACCGGCCATGCGCTGCAGTTCCGCATTACCCAGATTGACGCCGGCAAGGTCACGGTCGACGGCAACCATCCGCTGGCCGGCATGCCGCTGCGTTTTGAAGCCACGGTTCTCGAAGTGCGCGCTGCCACAGAAGAAGAAATTGCACACGGCCACGTGCACGGCGCCCACGGACATGACCATGGCCACGATGAGCATTGATATCGATTTATACGCCGTACTGGGTTTAAACAGCACGGCGTCACCGGACGACATTAAAAAAGCGTTCCGGCAAAAGGCCTCGGAATTCCATCCGGACCGTAACGATTCGGAACTGGCTCCGGCCAGATTCAGAGCGGTGCGCGAAGCCTATGATGTTCTGTCTGACCCGGGCAAACGCGCCGACTACGACGACAACAGGCGGCGCAATCTGCTTGAAGTACCACTGGAAACAGCCCAGGAAATCTGGTCGAACTACGTATCAGGAGTACTGAATTGAAAATCTCACGTTATTTTGGCGGTCTGTGTTCTTCCTATCAGGCCGAACTGGACGATCTGCGCACCGATTCCGAGGGTAACAACGTCTTGAAGGCACGCCTGAACACCAAACGCAAACAAATGCAGCAGTTACTGCCGATGATGAAATTTGCACCGGAAATGGTGGCAGCGGCCTTTCACGGCGGCTTCATTTTCAAACAAAAGAAAACGCTCGAAGCGCTGGTGGCCAAAGAATCCGGCAGCCTGCCTGGCTGGGCCACGCTGCAGAATGCAGTAACAGTCGAGTCCTGGGCTGAAAGTCTGATTGCCATCGTCCTGACTGACCCGGCCGGCGAACACTTTCTGGCCACCACCGTCGGGCTGGAATTCCTGATCAAACACGGCCACGAATCCACCACCCCGGTTGCAGAAAAACTGGATCAGGATGAAGAGGACCTCGAACACGAACAGGAAGAGCTGGACCATGACCGCTACGAAGAAAATCTGAGTTCTGACGACGTGATCAGTCACGAAGGCGAAAGCAATGAATTTTATCTGGACAAGGCTGGAGCCGATTTTCTGGCCGAGCAGGGTTTTGACCGTAAAGAATAATTTTTTCCAGAGGAAGCCAGGATTATGAGCGTGCCCGCATTAGTACAAGCCCAGAAATTAATTAAATCCGGCGATATCGCAGGGGCTGAACACGCCCTGGCCACACTGGCCGAAACCGAGGGCGATCATGCGTTAGTGGTAGCGCTGGATCAGTTTCCGGCCAAGGATTTGCTGGCCATCATTCGCGAATACGATTGTTCCAAGGAATCGCTGGTGAATCTGCTGGTCACACCCGAACAGTTTGCCAAAGCCGTGGTGCTGGAAAAGCGCTATGCCGATCTTAGCCATGAACAGCTGCGCGGCATGATCAATTCCGTCATCTTTCGCGCCGACGCTGACCCATCGGCATTTCTATATGCCATCAGCGAAGTCGAAGGCGGCTACGAAGCGCTGGCCGACTATCTTTCCGAGCGCACCGAACGCATCGAATTTTTTTACCGCTACGCCACCTTTGACCTGTTTGAATACAGCGACGAAAACAAGACCCAGGCCATCGATGAAGACCTGCTGAACCTGACCCGTGACAATGAACCGCAGTCGTCACCGCTCGACATGACCAATTTCGAGGACCATGACTGGCAGGAAGTTACCGTCATTTTGCGCTACCAGCATCCGGACATTTTCCGCGAAGTGCTGCTGAAACTGCGCGCGCGCCTGAAAAAAGAACAGGCTGCTCAGGAAGCCTTCATGGAATCAATGGATGAATTGCCCGAAGGCGTACTCGACAACGACAAACCGATGCCGAGCCAGGACCGCCCCGACTTTGAAGGTCTGCAGGAAGAGTCCGCGCTGTGACGAATTCACCTGATGAAGCAATGACAGCATTTCAGATTGCCGGTTATGAAAACCGGCCTTTTTTTGAAAAAGCACTGCGCCACGGAGTGCAGGTGGGTCTGATCGATGCGGCCAAACTTAACGCCATCGCTGCCGATGCACCCAAAGGCATGGTACAGATTGCGACGGCTTTCGGCTCGCCCTATCTGCGTGCCGAACTGGAACTGGCCAAACAGCGCATGGTGCAGCTGATCAGTCTGTACCTGTTCGAATCCAGTGCCGGCGACCTGGACAACGCCGCGCGCCTGATTCGCGACAACACCATTCTGACATTGTCGCGCGGTGGCTCAAACCTCATCAAGGAACTGTTTGCCCTGCCTGAATATGCAATTCTGGGCAAATTTGAACATGGTCGGGTGGAAGATTTTCTGGAATTTTGGTCGCGTAAAAAGACCGTTGACGATTATCGTGCGGCCAGAACCGAACGCGAACAGAATCAGGCCAAAATCCGGCTTGCGAAAAAACTGGGCCAGGCACTGGGTGTCAGTGACGCCATCGCCCAGGAACAGCACTGCGAAGCCACTGCCCTGATCCGTACCGCGTTACTGGCTGCGATCGCCGACTCACAACAACCTGCCGGTATCAACCTGCTCGAATTCGCTGAAATCCTGACTCGGCTGCGTAAAAAAGGTCCGACCAAATCAGCAGCTCTGGCCGGCGAGTTCAGCAACGCAGAAATCGACCTGCTCAAACAGGTGCACAGTGATATGGACAGCACCGACCGGCCCTTGGTCAACGACAGCGCCATACCACTCGATGTGCTGATCCGCAAACTGTCAGGGCGGTATTTCATTCTCGAACAGGACGAACACGATGTAGCGCGCTACGACGCACTGGTGTCCAAAGAGTGGAGCAAATACACCAAAGGCAAAAGCGATGTCGATGCCATTTTTACCGTGCTGCTGTGTATCGCCTGCGCCATGCCGGGCAAAAACAGCCTGACCGAAGCGACCGCCAAAACTCTGATCAAAAAAGTGCGCAAGGACGGATTTCAGCCGCAACTGGCCAACCAGTTCATCGAACTCCATGCACCGCATGAAAAACAGGAAAGTCTGCTGCAAGACTGGCAGGAATTTTGCGAACAGGCGCAACTCTACCTGCTGGATGACTGGGATCATGATCTGCATCTGGCGATGCGTTTTTTGCACGATAATTGCTATATTGAAAAGAGTCTGAAACAGAAAGCCAGAAGCCGACATTGATGGCATATAATGTCGGCTAGCTAGGGGTCCTGCCACATATTGAGGCAGGTGAGAAATACCCTTGACCTGATCTGGATAATGCCAGCGTAGGGAAGCACGCTGTAACGGGCCACCAGCCTGTCCCTCATTTGCTTCCCTGCGCCGTAATTCACTTACAAACTAGGAAGCACCATGAACGCCAATCCCAAATTCTTCTCAGCCATTGCCACGGTGGACGCCGCAGCAATTGCCCCTTTGCCGAATTCACGCAAGGTGTATGTACAGGGCAGTCGTCCGGACATTCAGGTGCCGATGCGTGAAATCAGCCAGTCTGACACGCCGGCCTCATTTGGTTTTGAGACCAATCCACCGATTTACGTCTACGACACCTCAGGTCCCTACACCGACCCGAACGTCAAGATCGATATCCGCTCCGGTCTGGCGCCGGTGCGCGCACCCTGGATCGCCGAGCGCAACGACAGTGAGGAACTGAGCGGCCCGTCATCCGCGTATGGCGTGGAACGGCTGCAGGACCCGAAACTGGCCGAACTGCGCTTCAACCTCAAACGCAACCCGCGCCGCGCCAAGGAAGGCAAGAATGTCAGCCAGATGCATTACGCGCGCGCCGGCATCATTACGCCAGAAATGGAATACGTGGCGATCCGTGAAAACATGCAGCGCCAGCAGTATCTGGACAACCTGCGTGGTTCGGGTGTAATGGGCAACAAACTGGCCGACCTGATGGGCCGTCAGCATCCGGGTCAGCATTTCGGTGCCTCGATCCCGGCCACGATCACACCGGAATTCGTCCGCTCCGAAATCGCACGTGGCCGCGCCATCATCCCGGCCAACATCAATCATCCGGAAGTCGAACCGATGATCATCGGTCGTAATTTCCTGGTCAAGATCAACGCCAATATCGGCAATTCGGCAGTGACGTCTTCGATCGGTGAAGAAGTCGAAAAAATGACCTGGGCGATCCGCTGGGGTGGCGACAATGTCATGGATCTGTCGACCGGCAAGCACATCCACGAAACCCGCGAATGGATC
>JAYVMW010000017.1:0-126864 GCA_043758755.1 Oxalobacteraceae bacterium | reverse complement strand
TTGCCGTTTACAACGATTTTGCCGCTACCGGATTTCAGGAAGACGCGAGCTACTGCGCTCTTGCGACGGCCGGTTCCGTAATTGAAGTTACCGATCATGTCTGTTCCTTAGATATCGAGTACTTTAGGCTGTTGGGCAGAGTGTGGGTGAGTTGCCTCAGCATACACTTTGAGTTTTTTGATCATGGCATAGCCAAGCGGGCCTTTAGGTAACATACCCTTAACAGCCTTTTCCAGAGCACGGCCAGGGAAACGTTCCTGCATTTTCTGGAAGTTTGTTTCATAGATACCGCCTGGATAACCAGTGTGGCGATAGTATGTTTTGTTCAGGGCTTTTGTGCCGGTGACACGTAATTTGCCAACATTGACAACGACAATGAAGTCGCCAGTATCGACGTGGGGAGTAAATTCTGGTTTGTGCTTGCCGCGTAATCGGAGTGCCACTTCGCTGGCAACACGTCCGAGGATTTTATCCGTCGCGTCAATCACGAACCAGTCACGCTGCACTTCGTGTGCTTTTGCGGAAAAGGTTTTCATGATGACTTTCTAATTTAAAAGTGAATTCGCTTTGATTGTGTTGGCGGTTCTGATTGTTTTAAAAAACAACAATTCAGACTCATCCTTATATCTTTTTTCCAAAAGCGAGATGGAAAGCCGCGAATTATAATCTTTTCAAAGACTTAGTGTCAAGAAATGCTTAAAAAATGTGCAGGGGCGAAAAAAAACCCGAAATATTGCTATTTCGGGTTGAAATCCACCTGAGAGGCGGAGGAGACAGCGGTTGTTGATTCAGACTGCTTCTGAACCAACGATGAACCGAGTTTAATGGAATAAATTGTGCAATGCAAGATATTTCCATGGATTTTTGTCGCAAACCAGCATAGCCAAATAGGTGCAGAGTGCTTTTTTGCAATGCAATATATTGGTGCGTAAATATGTTTGTGTGGAAATCAATGGTGTATTTCAGGCTACAATCAGATTTTTTACCAACAAGGAATAGCGCAATGGAATGCACGGTCAGGTGGACTGGATTATCCGGAATGACTTTTTTGGCCGAAACGGGCTCAGGTCATGTAGTCGCAATGGACGGCGCACCGGATGGGGGCGGACGCAATCTGGCACCGCGTCCAATGGAAATGGTTTTATTGGGAACCGGCGGTTGTACTGCCTACGATGTTGTGTTAATTCTGCGAAAAAGTGGGCAAAAAATCACCAATTGTGAGGTAAAGCTGACTGCCGAACGTGCTGAAAAAGAACCGAAAGTATTCACCAAGGTACATTTTCATTTCGTTGTGACCGGGACTGCGGTGAAACCGAACACGGTAGAGCGTGCCATCAAACTGTCTCATGAGAAGTATTGTTCAGCCTCGATCATGATGGAAAAAACGGCAGAAATCACCCAAAGTTATGAAATCGTGGATGACTCACCAGTATCAGGCTGACCGAATACTGATTTGTAGGACGGGTAAAACGTACAGTACAAAATGACGTTGCTCAGCAATGAGACCGGCAGCATCAGCATGACTACCGCATCCTGAGAGCCGGTCAGGGCGGCGATCGTAATCATGAGCATGGCCGGTATGATTCCTGCAACGGCAAACCAGGACAGTGCAAAAATGATAAAGGCACGCACGGATTTTATCGAGGCAAAAAAACTGTAAAAAACCGCTTTGAACAACGGCATTTTCTGCCACGCGATGAGTGGGCCGGCAAACCATAGCGCCATGAGCGCCAACGCATAAATCAGCATGGCCAGCAGCATGGCCAGAGCCATATTTCCCTCTGCCAGCATGGCGGGGTCGAGTTTGTCTGATTCAGTGAGCAGTTGCAGAAACAATCCGCCGTCAATCAAGGTCGATGTAAACAGAGCGACTATGGCCGCAATCAGATACAGCACACCCAGCGCCAGCAGCGATGTCAGTTGTGCTGAGCGAAATCCGGTCAGAATTAATTGCGGACGGACCCGCAGGCCCTGATCAACATCTTTGCAGGCATGCATAAAGGGCAGGGTGAACAGGGGCAGCAATATAAATGTGAGAATTTGCCCAAAATGGGGGATCAGTCCGGAAACAGAGTAGGAAATAAGGCCGAGTATCAGCACAAAAAACAGATATGCCAAAAACAGTGAAATAAATTCCATGGGTTGCTGTCGGAAATACTGAAAGCCCTGTTTGATCCAGAGCCAACCCGTTTGGGCAGGTAAATTATTCATTGTTCAGAGTGCTTGCGTAAAATGCGTTCAAAATGGGTTGGGTCGTGTGGTGTCAACATGTGAGCCTGGCGGGGTTGATAAAAGTCAAACAGGCGCGATAACCAGAAACGCAATGCAGCTGCGCGTAACATGATAGGCCATGAAATTTGCTCGGCCGTGGTCAGCGGCCGTACCGATTCATAGGCATTCAGGAGCGCGGCCGCACGGACCGGATCGATTGCACCACTTGCCAGATCGACGCACCAGTCGTTGCAGGTTACTGCCAGATCAAAGATGAAGGTGTCGCAACCGGCAAAATAAAAATCAAAAAATCCTGTAAGCCGCTCCTGATCAAACATCACATTGTTGCGAAATAAATCCGCATGGATCGGCCCTCTGGGCAATTGCTGATATGCCGGACTGGCGGCAAATGTTTCCTGATTGTGCAATTCGGATTGCAGCAACTGAAGTTGGGGCCCATTTAAATAGCCGGCTACTTTAGGAGCTATCTCCTTCCACCACGCCAGCCCGCGCAAATTATCCTGATGCATCCCAAAATCCTGACCGGCCAGATGCATTTTGGCCAGCATTGCACCAACTGCTGCGCAATGCACCGGAGCCGGATTGAGTTCACTGTCGCCGCTTAATTTACTCACGATGGCAGCCGGTTTGCCGTGCAAAGCCGTGACCAGATTGCCCTGGCGGTTCGCTATCGGAGCAGGCACCGGAATGCCTCGCCGGGCCAGATGATCCATCAGATGCAGATAAAAGGGTAGTTGTTCAAAACTGAGATTTTCGAAAATCGTCAGAACAAATTCACCGGCATCGGTATCAATGAAGAAATTGCTGTTTTCTATACCGGATGAAATACCCTTGATGGCGCGTGCCGATCCGAGGGGAAATTGCGGAATCCATCCGCAAAGGTCAGCCAGACTGACCGGAGTAAATACTGCCATTTGAGAAAAAAGTGTAAGTTAAAAAAGTGCGTTGACCAGAACGCGGTTTATTTTTGTTGAATTGGATTCGGATTGGGTTGCAGTGTGGGCGGGGCTTCATCCTTGTTTTCAGTATCCCTGCTGCCGCCCCAGCTCTTCAGTACCCATTGCACGGGATTGTTGCTGTTGCTGGATGCGTCGCCCGGCAGGGATGTGCCAATACTCTGGTTGGGTTTGACGATATAAGTCCCGACGCTGTTGGTAACTTTGATTTCGGTTTGCTGACCGTTCTGGATAATCTGTTCGGTTTGTTTGACTTTGTTTGGTTTCAAGTTGGTGACAGCCGTATTGCCGTCATCAGCCGGATTCACCTTTGGAGGCGCATCTGACGGCGGAGTTTGATCTGCGGCCATGGTCGCGCCGGCAAAGGACAAACAGGACAAGGTCAGGATCAGTATGGATGTGTTTTTCATAATTTATATTGGATTTTATAGATTGCTGACTTCAATTCAGGCTTGCCCGGGTGTTTTGTGCATTGTAACACCGGGGCAACGGCCGTCAGACTCCAGGTTACAACAACTGATGCAGTTCATCTGAAGTGGTTTCTATATCGAGCGCCTCATAGAAGGCAAAAATGGCATTGACGATGTGCATGGGTTCATCGATAAGCTGAACGAGTTTCAGATCGGATTCGGAAATCATCTGGTGACCCAGTAATGTTTCCCTGAGCCAGTTAAGATAACCGTTCCAGAACTGTGTGCCCACCAGAATCACCGGTATGCGACGGGTTTTTCCGGTTTGTATCAGGGTCAAGACTTCACCGAGCTCATCGAGCGTGCCAAAACCGCCTGGATAAATGACATACGCATCGGCATATTTGACAAAGGCGACCTTGCGGGCAAAAAAATGGCGGAATGAGATAGAAATGTTTTGCCACTGGTTGGGAATCTGTTCACGCGGCAGCTCGACATTGAGTCCGATTGACGAAGACAAGCCGGCGTACGCGCCTTTATTGGCAGCTTCCATGATGCCGGGTCCGCCACCGGAGATGACTGAAAAACCATTATCGGATAGTCGTTTGGACAGTTCAACGCAATTCAGATAAAAGGGATCGTCCGGGGTGGTGCGCGCCGACCCGAAAATGGTGACCGCCGGCCGGACTTCGGATAAACGCTCGGTGGCATCGATAAATTCTGCCATAATCGTCAGCATATTCCACGATTCCCTGGCTTTGATCTCCGTTGCACGCTGTTTGTCGGTGATTTGTCTTAGCTTTAATATATTTTTTCTGCTGTCATTCATTTGGCACTCTCACTAAAATTCTTATGCAAAAAACGTTACTGTTAGTAGATGGATCGAGTTATTTATATCGCGCATTTCATGCCATGCCTGATTTGCGCAATGCCAGCAATGAGCCAACCGGCGCCATTTACGGCATGATTGCCATGCTGCGCCGATTACGGGTGGATTATCCTGCAGCATACATGGCCTGTGTTTTCGACGCAAAAGGAAAAACATTCCGGGACGATTTATATGCGCAGTACAAGGCGCAGCGCGCCTCCATGCCGGAAGACCTGGCGGCGCAGATTGTGCCCATTCATGAAGTGGTCAAGATTATGGGTTGGCCGGTTGTGATGGTCGACGGCGTGGAAGCCGATGACGTCATTGGCACACTGGCGGTTGACTGTGCCAAACAGGGTTTGCAATGTGTTGTTTCAACCGGCGACAAGGATCTGGCGCAACTGGTCAACGACAATGTCACATTGATCAATACCATGAGCAATGAAAAGCTCGACAACGCCGGAGTCAGTGCCAAATTCGGTGTGCCGCCCAATCGTATCGTCGACTATTTAAGTCTGATTGGTGACACGGTTGATAACGTTCCCGGCGTTGCCAAGGTCGGACCGAAAACTGCAGTGAAATGGTTGGGAATGTATGACTCGCTCGACGGGGTCATGGCGCATGCCGGCGAAATCGGCGGAGTGGTTGGTGAAAATCTGCGCCAGGCCCTGGACTGGCTGCCGCAGGCACGTGTGCTGGTCACGGTCAAGACCGATTGCGACCTTTCCGCGCATATGAAATCGATCAGCGAATCTCTGGTGGCCCAACCAGAAAATAACACGGCGATGATCGACTTTTTTACCCGCTACGGATTTAAATCCTGGTTGCGTGAAGCGCAGGCGCACCAGACAACGTCCTCAGCGGATTTGTTGGGCGCTCCGGTCGTAAAGGATAATGAGCCAGCACCGATGAAATCACCGGCTGAAAAAATCAACGCCATTTATGAAACCATTTTGACTCGCGAACAGCTGGATAAATGGCTCGATAAAATTCAGCAGGCAGAGTTAACTGCTGTTGACACAGAAACCACCTCGCTGGACCCAATGACGGCGCAACTGGTTGGCATTTCACTGTGCTGCGAAGCAGGGCATGCTGCATATATACCGGTTGCCCATTGTTATCCGGGAGCTGCTGCCCAAATGTCTCGCGATGAAGTGTTGTCCTGTTTGCGTCCCTGGCTGGAAGATGCCGGCAAATTAAAGGTCGGTCAGAACCTGAAATACGACACGCATATTTTTGCCAATCATGGCGTCACGTTGCGCGGTATTGCCCATGACACCTTGTTGCAGTCGTATGTATTCGAATCCCACAAATCACATGATATGGACAGTCTGGCCCTGCGCCACCTGGACTATAAAGCCATTAGCTTTGAAGAAGTGTGTGGCAAAGGCGCCGGCCAGATCTGCTTTGATCAGGTCGATATAGCGCGCGCGACTGAGTACGCCGCAGAAGACGCCGATGTCACTCTGCGCCTGCACCAGAATATGTATCCGATAGTCGCTGCAGATGAAAAGCTGCTTTATATATATGGTGCGATTGAAGTGCCGACTGCTCAGGTCTTGCAGAAAATCGAACGCAATGGCGTGTTGATTGATGCCCAGTTGCTGGCAGTTCAGTCCAATGAGATCGGCTTGCGACTGATGGCTCTGGAACAGCAGGCGTATGAGCTGGCCGGGCAACCGTTCAATCTGAATTCACCCAAGCAGCTCGGTGACATATTTTTCGACAAGCTGCAATTGCCGGTTGTAAAAAAAACGCCCTCCGGCGCGCCTTCGACTGACGAAGAAGTACTGCAAAAACTGGCCGAAAATTACCCATTGCCGAAGGTGTTGCTGGAATATCGCGGCCTGGCAAAGCTCAAATCGACCTATACCGACAAATTGCCCAAAATGGTGAATGCCAGAACCGGCAGGGTCCATACCAATTATGCACAGGCGGTTGCGGTGACCGGGCGTCTGGCATCGAATGATCCCAATTTACAGAATATTCCGATCCGGAGTGTCGAAGGACGGCGCATTCGGGAAGCATTTATTGCACCTGCGGGCAGCGTAATCGTGTCGGCAGATTACTCACAGATCGAATTGCGCATCATGGCGCATATTTCCGGAGATGCCAGCCTGTTGCGTTCTTTTGCCGAAGGTGAGGACGTGCACCGGGCCACGGCTGCCGAAATTTTTGGGGTGCCTGCGGCTGAGATCAGCAGTGAACAGCGTCGCTATGCCAAAGTGATCAATTTTGGACTGATTTATGGCATGAGCGCGTTTGGACTGGCTGGCAATCTTGGTATTGAGCGTGCCGCAGCGCAAAGCTATATAGATAAATATTTCAGCCGCTATCCCGGTGTTGCGCACTATATGGCCCAAACCCGAATCCAGGCCAAACAGCAAGGTTACGTGGAAACCGTATTCGGTCGTCGTTTATGGTTGCCTGAAATTAATTCAGCCAATGGTCAGCGCCGTCAGGGTGCTGAGCGAGCTGCAATTAATGCGCCCATGCAGGGAACCGCCGCTGATTTGATCAAACTGGCCATGATTGCCGTGCAGAAATGGTTGGAGGGTGACGCGCTTGAATCCAAAATGATTATGCAGGTACATGATGAACTGGTTTTGGAAGTGCCGGAAATGGAATTGGATTTGGTAAAGCACAAACTACCAGAACTGATGGCAAACGTTGCTAAGTTACAAGTTTCGCTGATAGCCGAAGTTGGCGTCGGGAAAAATTGGGATCAGGCGCACTGATTAATACGACGAATTGGACGCTCACATTGAGCGCCAGTTTAGATCGAAATATATCCATATAGAATTATTTCATTACGACGATCGCGAAAATCATCGGCGGCATTTTGAAAAATGGAGGTGAGGGAATATTTCACTCAGGGTTTGAAAAACATCTTTTATGACAATAAAATGCGAATGTCATATTTAGCTGGATTAGTGAAATATTTCCTCAAAGACTTGAAATGGCGCAATTTATTCTGTTGTATTTCATATGAATGTAAAACAAATTAATTGATGCATATCAAACCTAGATATTTCTGATTTTTCTTCTAGAATCAATTGCTGTAATAATGAGACATAATGAGTTGGTTTAAGAGAATTGTCGCACTGCAGCAACAGACCTGTCATGCGGTTGTAACAATGGGTTATTATATTTTGCCCTGATTCAGTAGTGACGAGTAAGCGGGTAGTCGTTAAATGTTTCAATGGCCCATGTTTCATCTAAGTCATGCTGCCGAATTTTGTCTCAATTTTTTACTTTGCAATTGCTTTGGGATTATGGTTTGTTGTAATTTCAGCAGCAATCATTTCCTAAATTAAATATAACGAAAAAATTTTTATCACACCTTAAAGGACGAACAATGAATAAGAAAATCATCGGCTTAAGCATCGCAATGCTTTTTACAGCTGGCGGCGCATACGCACAATCAACCAATGGATCTTCAGTTGAACTGTATGGCGTACTCGACGTTGCTGTTGGTACCGTTGAGTACTCTTTGGCTGCGGACCCGAATTTCCCTGCATCTGTTAATCCTGCTTCCCCTACCAACAAACTGGTAAATCAGGCAACTACCGGCGTGTTCAACAGTGGTATTACGCCATCACGTTGGGGTATTCGCGGCACTGAAGATCTGGGTGGCGGTATCAAGGCCATTTTCAATGTGGATTCCTATTTCATGATAACTTCAGGAACCCTGAGCAACGCGGCGGCTTCTTTGGCGAACAACAGAAACGGTACGTCGGGCACAGTGTCGGCACCATCTTCTGTGAATGGTGAGTTGTTTAACGATAAAGCCTTCGTTGGTTTGGTTGATGCCAACTTTGGTACATTGACATTAGGTCGTCAATGGGCACCAATGGGCGATATTCTGGTAGCCTACGATGCGGTGCAGGATGCGCAATTGTTTTCACCACTGGGCTTTTCAGGTTCCTACTCTGGCGGTGGTTTGACAGAGAACAAACGTCAAGACAGCAGTATCAAGTACACCAACAAATTCGGTGATTTCAATGTTGTCGGTATGGCCAAACTTGGAGGCATTGCAGGTAAATCTAGTGCCGAATCCAACTATAGTGTTGGTGCAGGTTACGAAGCTAACGGTTTTGGTATTCAGGCCGCCTATGAGCAGGCAACAGATACTTTGACTGGTTCAAACAGCGCAATTGTGAACGATGTCAACGTTACCAACTACAATTCCAAGTCGTATATGGTTGCTGCGAAATATGCATTTGGCGATGCCAAGGTAACCGGTGGTTATGAAACATTTACCCTGTCAAAACCAAGTGATACTCTGGCTTCTCTTGGCACATCAACCTACTACAACTATCAAATTGGTAATATCGCAACTGCTAACTGGACTGGTGCAGATAAACAGACCGACATTATTTGGCTCGGCGCTGATTACAACTTCACCCCTGCATTCAATCTGGCTGCCGGTTTCTACGACATTTCACCAAAGCAGTCTGATGATCTGAAACAGAAAAACGGCAATATCTATGAATATTCTTTGCTGGCCGATTACCATTTCACCAAGCGTACTGATGCCTATGCCGGTTTAATGTATTCACAGTACAAAGGTGACCAGTATCCAACAGTAACATTCAACAGCAGCAACTACATTTTTGCTGTAGGTCTGCGCACCAAGTTCTGATTGTTGTAATTTGACGGCAGCACGCCGTCAGTATGAAAACCGTTCAATGCAGATTGAACGGTTTTTTTTTTCGCGTGCGAAAACATCTGCGCCGTAGTCTTATATGTTTTTTTGCATATTCAAACTCGGAACCATTCGTTTTGTAATAAGAAGCTGGATGCTAATCTGCCGTTTCGGTTATTTGACAGAAACAAACCTGACATAACAGGCAATGCAGCCAAATTCATATTGCAAAAGGGAAAAAATGGTATTTAAGAACAGCGCAATCGCTTTGATTGCCCTGCTGACGAGTTTGGGCGCACGGGCGCAGCTCAGTACAACTATCTACGGCGTTCTCGACGCTGGAGTCCGCTTTTCTGACGGTTTGGGTTTGTCAGCAACTTCCTCTCCGTCGGCAAATTCAGGCAGTGTTACTGCCCTGGCCGGTGGCGTGGACAGATCGGGCAGATTCGGTCTTACCGGAGCTGAAGAGTTCGGCAGCGACTATCGGGCCATTTATACACTGGAAGGCGACCTGTACCTCAATACCGGCAGCACCAATGTCAACATCGGCACCGATAAAAATACCGTGGCCGCTACTGCCAACCGACTTTTTGAGCGTCAGGCTCTGGTTGGTCTGGCTACTCCGGCGGGCAATATTATTCTGGGCCGCCAGCAAAGTGTCATCCGCGACATTATTGATGGCATTGACGCTATTGATGGTCGCTTTACTTCGTTCAATCCAAACCTGCAGTACACGTCGTTAAATTCGTCCGGACTGGTTAGTTCGCCTGCAACTTACTTTGGCACCGGTGATGCAGGTAACGGTTCGATGATGAGACACGATAATGCCGTCAAATATGTGGCGCAGCTCGGATCATTTTCGGGAACACTGTTGTATTCATTGGGCGGTGTGGCTGGCGCGGCACAGGACGGTACCAGCACTGAAGCAGGCCTGACTTATAAACAAGGTCCGGTTGCTTTGGCCGGAGCGTATGAGGTGCTGAACAATTCGACTGGTGTGTTCAAGCTGAAGGCCTGCACGTTAGGTGGCCGGCTCACCGAAGGTGACTGGCAGGTATCGGCCAATTTTGGCAGTAATACGGCTGACAATACCGTGGCCACGCAGATTAAAACCGACGTTTATTCAGTGGGGACAACCTATGCCGCGACTTCGGTTATTGATCTGACCGTGGGGTATTACAACGTTAAACGCAGCTGGACCAATGATGTGAAACCCAATGCAACGATAGAGCGCATCATTAGTTTTGCAGAATACAAATTCTCCAAAAATACCCTGGCATATCTGGAGCTGGACTATAACAAACGGGGCGGAGACGTGACCCAGTTTCAGGATGCAGCAGTGAATAAATCAACGTCTATCGGATTAGCCGTTGGGCTCAATCATAAAATCTAAGACGTCAGGAACTCGTTTGAACACAATACGCTGATATGCGTACCCTGATCAATATCCTGAAACTGAAGACTGAAACCATGTATGCGCATGACAGCAGCAACGATACTCAGGCCTAGACCGTAACCTTCTTTATTTGGATGAATTTGCGAGCTGCTGCTGCGATGAAAACGCAGTAACACTGATTCCCTTTCGGATGCCGGTATACCGCAACCGGTATCGATAATATCAATTCTGGGCGTGCCATCGTTCTGACTCAGTCGTACCTGTACCGCACCGCCAGACGGGGTAAATTTAATGGCGTTGTCGAGCAGATTGCTCAGTGCCTCAAACAACAGGTCAGGATCGGCATCAATAACCCCAGCTGGTTCACAATGTATAGTTAATTTCACTCCAGCATCTTCTGCCAGAGGTTCGAACAATTCGAACAGCTGGCGGACGACTTCCTCCGGATTGATGCAGCGAAACCCGGATTTGCGCTGCCGGTTTTCAATTTCAGAAATTCGTAACAACGCCCGAAAACGTCCCAACAGGGCATCGGTATCTTCCAGTGCATGTTCGAGCAACTGATGCTGAGGCGAATCCAGGGGGAGTTGCTGATGGGCTCGATACAACGTCAGCCTCAGTCGGGTCAATGGTGTGCGAAGATCATGCGCAATCGTATCCGTGACACTTTTTACCTCTGTCAACAGTCGCTCAATTTCTTCCAGCATCGCATTGACGATGGTTGACAGTATGTCCAGCTCATCATCCCGGCCCGACACGGACAGGCGCAGGCTCAATTCGCCCTGCATGATGCGTCGACTGGTTTCGCGGATGGCGTTGATTCGTTTGAGGGGTGTCAGACTTAACGCAAATCCGGATAGCAGTCCGATGAATAAAATCAAGGCGCCGCTGCCGATCAGGGCGTTCTGTATGATGGATCTGATTTCAGCCAGTTGCGTAAAGTCGCGTCCCACGATCAGGATATTGCCGTCTGACAGGCGTTGTACCAAAGCGCGCGCCAGTCCGTCCACCGGTCGCGTTGACAGAGAGGGCAACGCAAATGGCGGGATGCTCAGCTGTGCAAATTGATGAATTTTTCCATCGACCGGTAAATCTGTTGGCATGGCTTTCATGTTTCCGGCGATCACGGTGCCGTCAGCATGAAACAATCCATACAGATTTGATCGGCGCAGATCATACTGTATTGCCTCCCGAACTTCGACGCTGACCTTGCTGGTGGCCTGGTAGCTGAAGTTGCTGGCTATGTCCATAATGCTGTCATCGATGCGATGGACAAGATAACTGCTGGTCTGCCAGTAAATCAGACTCAGCAGTGCAATATTACCAAATGTAAACAATACGCCGAATAACGCCGCCAGCCGGAAAGTGGAAATCCGCCAGTGTTCGCGCAGCGTATTGTTCATGGATCACCGAGCACATATCCGGATCCACGTATGGTACGAATAAGTGGTGACAGTCCGGGAAGATTGATTTTTTTACGCAATCCCATCATATGCACTTCAATCAGATTGGTGTAAGGGTCAAAATGGTAATTCCAGACCGCTTCAAATATCATGCTGCGGGTCAATACCTGTCCGGAATTGCGCATCATGTATTCGAGCAGTCGAAACTCGGTGGTTTTCAATTCCAGTTCCACTCCTCCGCGCTGAACGCTGCGAGTCATCAGATTTAGGCTCAGATCAGCGACCTGCAACGTGACGATCAACCCCGGAGTCTTGCGCCGGCGCAGTAATACGTCCAAACGGGCCGACATTTCTTCAATAGCAAAAGGCTTGGTCAGATAATCATTGCCACCGGCGCGCAATCCGCGTACCCGTTCGTCCACATCACTCAATGCGCTGATCATTAGAACTGGTGTTTCAATCCCGTCGGCACGCAACTGGGTGACGATGCTTAAGCCATCCAGACCAGGCAGCATGCGATCCAGGGTAACTGCATCATATTTGCCGTTGCGGGCTTTTTCCAGACCAATCTTGCCGTCCCCGACCACATCAACGACGTAACCGTGCGCACCGAGTTCAGCGGCAATCTCGTCAGCGGTAGTCTGATCGTCTTCGATCGTCAGTATCCGGATGGCCGGTGTGGGATGAGTGGTTGCTTGCATGGCTGGTCAAGGTGTTTTGGCTGTTTGAGTGGTCTGGTACCAGCCACCACCCAACGCACGTACCAAATCTACACCAGATTTAAGCTGTTGGGTATGAATATCGACCGAGCGACGCGTCGCCGCCAGTGCTGCTTCTTGTGAAGTTACAACCTCCAGATAATTAACGGCGCCTTCCCGGTAGCGGTTCAAGGCCAGATTTAACGCTGTTTCTGAGGACAGCATTGCCAGTTGCTGGTCAATGGCGCTCTGCTGATCAAATTTTAAACGCGACAAGTTATCTTCAACTTGCTGGAATGCGGTCAACACCACAGTGCGATAGTTGGCACTGGCCAGTTCCAGATAGGCTTTGGCCTGGTCCAGTTGCGCATCGTGCTTGCCCATATCAAACAGATTCAGCAGTGCCGATGGACCAATTCCCCAAAAGGTATTGGGCGCTGAAAATAAATTTGCGCCGCCCGTATTTTGTACCCCGTACACTGCGCCAAGCGACAGGCTTGGAAAATATGCCGCGCGCGCCACACCGATGTTTGCATTGGCTGCCGCTGTGCGACGTTCAGCAGCGGCAATATCTGGGCGGCGCAACAATAATTGTGATGGAACGCTCGCGGGAATTGCCGGCACCGGCATTGTGTCGCTGACGACCGGGAGATGAAAATCCATTGCGGGACGACCAATCAGACTGGCGATGGCATGCTCATAAATAGCACGTTGTGCAAGCAGGTCGGATGCCTCAGAACGCACTGAACTTAACTGGGTTTGCGCACGAGCCACATCTATTCCGGATGCCACGCCGCCTTCATGACGACGCTGAGTCAATTCAAGTGCTTTGGTATAGGCATCTATGGCATCGTTGGATATCCGGATCTGTGCATCGATTCCGCGCAGACTCACGTAGTTATCGGCCAGCGTTGCGTGCAGCGACAGTCTGACGGTTTCCAGATCAGCAGCACTGGCTTCGGCTTCAGCCCGGCCGGCAGCAACCAGATTGCGCACCTGTCCCCAGATATCCAGCGTGTAACTCGCAGAAAGGCCCACCGTGTTTGCGTTATATACATTCGGTTGACCTGAGCCGCGCAGGGGACGATTGTTGGACTGCCGATTATCTGTCAGGCTGGCTCCTGCATCGACAGTTGGTCCCTGCAAGGACTCCAATTGCCTTGTGTATGCCGATGCCGCGTCATAACGCGCCAGAGCCGCAGCCAGACCAGGGTTGGCGGAATCAACCTGACTTTCCAGTTGATTCAAAACCGGATCATTAAACAGCTGCCACCAGTCGCCATGCGGCTTATCATCGGCCGGTTGAGCAAGGTGCCATGTTTCGTCCTGCCAGACATCGCCTGCCATATTAACCTGCGGCACATGATACACAGGCGCCAGTGAACAGCCATATAACAAGGTTGCTGCTGCCAGCATCGTCAGTCGCATCACTGATCTGGATTTCATTTGCCGGTTCCTTGTGCAATACGGACCGCATCACCCTGTTCAAGCGAGTCAGGCGGACTGTCTATAATCCGGTCAGAGATACTGAGTCCGGAGATAATTTCAACTGCACTGCCCATGTCATTTCCAATCTTGACCGGACGGAACTGAACATGATTGTCGGCAGTCAGCGTGGCCACTGAGATTCCTTCCTTGCGGAATACCATCGCCGTGACCGGAACCTGAACAACATTGTTTTCGTGAGGTAATTGAAAATGAACATTGCCATACCCGCCGGGCAACAGCTTACGATCAGCGTTGTCGACATGCAGTTCAACGAGCATGGTGCCGGTTGCGGCATTGACTGCGCGTGAATTCGAGGTCAGAACGGCGTCAAAAGCCTGGCCCGGCAGTCCCGGGATATCCAGTTTTGCTTTCATTCCGGCGCTGATTTGATGCGCATAATTCTGTGGCACATCGACATACAGTCGCAATTTATGCACATCGTCAACGGTAAATAATTCATGGCCTGCATCATGACCGGCGTTGATCAGGGCACCTATATCGGTTTTGCGTGAAGTCACAATGCCATCAAATGGCGCTGTAATCTGTTTGAATGACTGCAGCGCGCGAAGTCGTTTGACATCAGCCCTGGCGGCCGAGACCAATGCCTGTTTGGCTTCAAAGTCGCCATTCTTTTCATCCGCTTCCTGTTTTGACACTGAATCGGTCTTGAGCAGATTTTGCCAGCGCTTGCTGGTGATGTCTGTCAGACGCAAATTGGCCAGTGCGGTTTCCAGATTCGCCTCCGACTGTTTCAATTGTTGATCCAGTTCAGGCGTTTCAATGGTTGCCAGAAGTTGCCCTGACTTGACCTGGGTGCCAATATCAACGGTCCACTGTTTTAAATATCCCGAAACGCGCGCATACACCGATGCAGAGTACCAGGCCTGCAGCGTACCAGGCAAGACCAGGTCCAGTGCGGTTTTGGAGTTGGTTGGAAGTATCACCTTCACTATCGGCAGATCCTGCTGTTTGGCCAGATCAACCAGCGTGGACTGATTGCGGGCCCTGAAAGCCGTGCCGCCGACGACGATCACAACAGCAGCAATGACAACAATAATTGCCTTTAATTTAAGATGGGCAGGCTTGGTAGGATGCTTATCGCTCACTCGGATTCTCCATGGGACGAGGTCGGTTGATGGTTTCTGTGCACGATAGCAAAAACAATCGGCACGAAAAATAAAGTTGCTATGGTTGCAGCCATCAGTCCACCGATGACTGCGCGACCAAGAGGTGCGTTCTGTTCGCCGCCCTCACCCAGACCCAGGGCCATCGGCGCCATACCGATTATCATGGCAAGGGCGGTCATTAGTACAGGTCTGAATCGCGTAAACCCAGCTTCCAGAGCGGCTTTGGTCGCGTCGCCAAGGTGTTGCAGACGTTCCCGGGCGAAGCTGACTACCAAAATACTGTTGGCCGTTGCGACGCCCATACACATAATTGCGCCCGTTAATGCCGGTACCGACAAGGTGGTGTTGGTAATAAAAAGCATCCAGACAATGCCGGCCAATGCGGCAGGCAGGCCGGTAATAATGACAAACGGATCGCTCCAGGACTGGAAGTTCACTACGATCAGCAGATAAATCAGTACTACTGCAGCCAGCAATCCAAACAGCAGACTGCTGAAGGCACTGTTCATGGTCTGCACCTGTCCGCGCAATGAGATGATGGAACCTTTCGGCCGTCCAGCCTCATTAGCCTTCAGTATCCTGGTTATTTCCTGCGCCACGCCGCCCAGATCCCGATGCTGGGTAGTGGCGAATATATCGATAACCGGCTGAACAGCATAATGCGAAACCACAGCCGGCGCATTGGTGCGCGTGATCGTGGCCAGGCCACCCAGAATTTGTTGCGTACCATTTTCACCTGTCACCTGAATGTTGGACAGGTCGGACAGCGTTTGATTTCGGTATTCCGGAGTTTGCGCCACGATAGGGTAGGACACGCCATTCTTTTTGTTCAACCAGAACGACGGTGCCACCTGACCACTGCCGGCCATCGAAACCACCAGACTGTTGGTAACGTCCCGTTCGGTGATGCCGAGCTGCTTTGCACGGCTGCGGTCGACATCAATGGTGAGTTGCGGATAGTTGTTGGCCTGCTGGATACGCACGTCAGCGATACCAGGTATGGCGTGCATTTCACGCATGAGCTTCTGGGCATATTCCATATTGGCAGCACCATCCGGACCCATGACCTGTACATCGATCGGAGCCGGTGCACCAAAATTCAGAATCTGACTGATCATGTCCGCAGGCAGGAAAGAAAATGTGGTGCCGGGAAACTGCGCGGCAAGACTCAGACGCAGCTGCGTAATGTATTCATCGGTCGGGCGATGGCCTTCGTTGAGCGAAATCAGAATATCGCCGTCCTGCGGGCCGATCGTCCCGGTGTTGTTGTATACTTGGTTGATACCGCTGACTGTCAAGCCAATATTGTCGACAATCGCACCGAGTTCATCCTTGGGTATATCTTTGCGTACTTGCTGTTCAATCTGATCAAATAATTTTGCCGTTTCTTCAATCCGGGTACCGACCTGGGCGCGCACGTGCATTTTGATCTGCCCCGAATCGACACTCGGGAAAAAATTCCGGCCGAGCATGGGAAGCAGCGCAAATGACATCAGCACGACAATCAGAAAAACTGGTACAAACTTTTTCCGGTTTTCCATCGCCAGGAGCAAATAGGAATAATAGTTTGCACGTACCCGGATGAACTGACGTTCAAAAGCTTGTTGAAATCTGACCAGTGGGTTGCCTGAGTGTGACGGGGTATGGTGTTCCGGTTGCGCCATTTGCAATAACTGGCCGGAAGGGTGACCATCAATACTGTGCTGTTTCAACAGATACAGCGACATGGTAGGTACCAGCGTACGCGAAAGAATGAATGACGAAATCATCGCAAACATAACCGCTTCAGCCATAGGTACAAACAGATAATGAGCAATCCCGTTCAGGAAAAACATCGGCACAAAAACAATACAGATGCACAGCAGGGAAATCAGCGCCGGCACAACAATCTGATGCGCGCCGTCCATGATCGATTCATGCACGCCTTTACCCTGTTCCAGATGCCAGTTGATATTTTCAATGGTAACCGTGGCGTCATCGACAAGGATACCAACCGCCAGTGCCAGTCCGCCCAGAGTCATGATGTTCAGTGTTTCACCGACAACATACAGACCAATAATGGATGACAGAATCGCCAGAGGTATCGAGATGGTAATGATCAACGTAGAGCGCCAGCTGCCCAGAAACAACAGGATCATCAGGCTGGTCAGCAGGGCTGCGATGATGGCTTCCTTAACTACCCCGCTGATGGCCGCCTTGACGAATATTGACTGATCTCCGATCGCATCCAGATGTATAGATGGCGGCAACGTTTCCTTGATGGTGGGGAGCAGATTTTTGACATTATTGACGATGTCGAGAGTTGATGCGGCACCGCTTTTTAAAATCGTCATCAATACCGCACGCGAGCCATTGACCCGGACGATATTGGTCTGGGGTGGATTGCCGTCGCGAATGGTGGCCACGTCACGCATGTAGATCAGTGTGCCGTCAACATATTTGATCGGCAGGTCTTTGAGCTGCTCAAAGGCATCCGGGCTGTTGTTTAATTTAACACTGTATTCAAAACGACCGATTTTTTGCGTGCCTACCGGAATAATCTGATTTTGCGCAGCCAGTGCATTTTCGATATCTTCAGCCGACAACTTCTTGGCTTGCAGGGCCTGCTGATTGATGTCAATTTGAATTTGCCGCACTTTGCCGCCATATGGAGACGGCACGGCAGTTCCGGGCACGGTAGCGAGCTGCGGGCGGATGAAATTTTGCCCGAAGTCAAACAGCTTCTGTTCGGTTTCCTCGATACTGGACAGTGCCAGCTGCAGAATTGGCACCGTGGATGCGTTGTAATTCAGGATCAGCGGCGGGGTAATCCCGGGCGGCATCTGTTTCAATACGGTTTGCGAGATCGATGTGACCTGCGCGGTGGCAGTACGGATGTCAACATTCGGCTGGAAAAATACTTTAACAATACCGTAACCGGCCAGTGACTGCGATTCAATATGCTCGATGTCATTTACCGTCGAGCTGAGGGAGCGCTCATAGTAATAAAGTACACGTCCTGACATATCTTCAGGAGGCAGACCGGTGTAACTCCACACGACGCTGATCACGGGAATTTTAATATCGGGAAAAATATCTGTCGGGGAGCGCAGGGCCGCCAATGGTCCGAAAATCAGGATCAGCAACGCCAGCACGACGAAGGTATAAGGGCGTTTCAGGGCTATTCGGACGATCCAAAGCATGTCGTTACCTCAAAGTTCCATTACATGGGAGGGTTAAAAAATAATTTCACTGGATTATAGGTAAGGCACAATATCGGTTCCATTAAACCTTTTTCATGTTGGCGACAGACCCCGGTGATTTTGATCTGTCACATTCTTATGCCGGTTCAACGCGAAAGGGGTAAGGATGAGGATAAACTAAACCTTTCATTCCATTTCACTATTTTTTATATGAACCCAATTACGTCCATCCCGTCCGACCACCTTATTAACCTGTTTGACCAGTCGCTGCGTGCCATTGCTGGCGTGGCAATTCAGAGTCGGCCCAATCCCGCACAAAAAATTCTGGACAACCACGCCGATGCGCAGGTTGATGAACAACAGCGCAAACACAGCGCCGGGCTGATGCGGGTGAATCATGTCGGGGAAGTCTGCGCCCAGGCTTTGTATCAGTCACAGGGACTTTTTTCTCAGAGTGACGAACTCAAAGAGCAGTTCCGGCGCGCAGGTCGCGAAGAGGAAGATCATCTGGCCTGGACCGCGCAGCGTATTGCCGAACTTGGCTCCCATACCAGTCTATTGAATCCGTTATGGTACGTCGGTGCGTTTGCCATCGGTGCCATTGCTGCCAAGGTGGGTGACGCCACCAGCCTGGGCTTTGTGGTCGAAACTGAAAAACAGGTGGAAGCCCACCTGAACAGCCATCTCGACAGTCTGCCGCCGGACGACGCCAGATCGCGCGCCATCGTGGTGCAGATGCGGGATGATGAAATTGAACATGGTGCTGCAGCGCAGGCGCTGGGGGCTTCGGAATTACCGGCTTCGGTCAAGACGTTGATGACAGGGATGGCCAAGGTGATGACCAAGGTGGCGTATTACATCTAATACTGGTTACTCTGTTCGAAATTCCCGGCTATGCCATATTCGAGTTGTAAGAATTTCGTCTTTTGAAATATCGTAATAACGCAAAATGTATGCACTACGTCCGAATTTTGCCGGCCACTCTCTAAAATTTGCTCTGGGTGTTCCAATTCCGGGGTTTTCTGCAATTTTATCTGCGGCGTGGCCAATTATTTGCGTAACGCGCTGTGCTGTACTTGGACTTGCCGAGGCCAGAAAATCATAAAGTCTCGACACATCTTCCAGTGCATCTGGATGCCAGATTATTTTGGGCACTCTGTGCGTTTCCCTTCCGATAAATCAGCGAGCCAAGCTTTCGCTCTTTCATGAGAGATTGCAGGCGTACCTGCCAAATACGAATCAACGCGGGCACGATCAATTTCCAGTGAAAGTGCGTCAGAACAAATAACAGTCATGTACTCATTGATTGACAGCCCATTCCGTTGTGCTGCGGCAGTAACTTCATTCTCAAGTGCCTCTGGCAAAACGATGTTAAGCATATGAAATCCTTAGGAATAATGGTTTTTAAATCAACACTTGCGGATTATAACAATTCAAACTTAGATTTCAAGGGAATGCCTAATGATGCCCGCCGGTCAAATACAACACAATCAACACGCCAAGCCCAATCAGAATAATCTGCGGAATGGTTTCCTTCAACGTGGCGCGGCGCTGCATCTGTGGCATCAGGTCGCTGACTGCAATGTAAATAAAGCCGGACGAAGCAATCACCAGTACATAAGGAATCAGGTTGGCAGCGCTTTCAAGTGTGTAATAACCGAGGATGCCGCCGATGACCGCCATCAGACTGGCAATCAGATTGTATAAATAGGCGCGCCGTCTGCTGAAGCCGGCATTTAACAGGACGATAAAGTCACCGATTTCCTGCGGAATTTCATGGGCAATGATTGCCAGACCGGTGACGATGCCTAGTTCCGGATTGGCCAGAAATGCTGCCGCAATAAGGATGCCGTCTGTGAAATTGTGCAAGCCGTCTCCGACCAGTATCATCCAGCCGGATTTGCCGGCTTCCTGTGCGTCATGCCCGTGCGCGTGGTGATGCCCGTCTGCTTCATGGTGATGCGAGTGACGCAGAATTGCGAATTTTTCCAGCAAAAAAAATCCCAGCAGGCTGGCCAGCAGCAGCGCAAACAGGTTGTGGCTGTCGGCTTTTGATTCAAAGGCTTCCGGCAAGGCATGCAAAAACGAGGTGGACAGCATGATCCCGACCGACAAACTGACCATGCGTTCCACCATTTTGGACAGCAGAGTGAACGAGAATATCGCAGCCGCACTGATGCTGATGACCCCGGCAATCGCGGTAGTAAACAAGATGGAGAGCAGGGTGGAGTGAAGGAGTTGAATTTTAAGTCTCTACATGACAAAAGATAAAGTTAGTATCTATCTAACCAAGCAGGGCATTAAAACATACAGGCAGAGGTTAAGGCAAATAAAGCGCTCAGATCATTGCGCAGTGCGCCTGCCACAGGTTTGAATCAGCAGGCTTGCGTGCAGTCCCGGGTTGGCGTCGCTGAGCTCGAACGAGCCGCCGTGCAGTCGCGCCACGGCTGAGACCAGACTCAGGCCCAGACCGACACCTTCAGTGTCATGGCTGGTATTGCTGCGGTAGAAGCGCTCCACTACTCTCGGTTTGTCTTCATCTGTGATGCCGATGCCATCGTCGGAGACGGTAATCGAGATCCGAAAGGAGGCGGGCAGAAATGTCAAATCGATCCAGACTTTGCTGTGGGTATATTTCAGGGCATTGTCGATCAGATTGCCGATGGCCTGAGCCAGCAGCAATGGGTCGCCCTCAGCGCAAATTTTTTCACTTGGCTCAAAGGTCAGCGGAATGCCTTTGATTTCTGCCAGCGGCTGATAGAAATCGACCACGTCTTCAATCATTTTGTTGATATCGACCTGTTCGAATCCGGAACGTCGGGCACTATGGTCGATTTTGGCCAGACGCAGCAATGCGTTGAACACCATGATGACCCGATCGACATCTACGATTGAGGCATCGATTTCGTTGAGAATTTCTTCCACGGGCCGTTGTACCATGGTGATCGACTCGAGCCGGAAGCGCAGCTCAGCCAGAGGTGTGCGCAAATCGTGTGCGATGGAATCTGATACATGGCGATTGGAGTGGACTAACTGTTCGATCTGATCCAGAGTCCGGTTGACGGTGACGGCCAGCAGATCGAGTTCGTCGTTACTGTCAGCATGTTGCAACCGCAGGGTCAGATCGCCGCCAATAATCGCATTCGTGGTAGTGCTGATGCGGTTAATTTCAGCCAGCAGTGCCTTCCGTATAAACACCCGGCCAAGGATGCCAATCAGAAAAATCATACCGACGGCGCCTAACAGTCCCAGCCAGAACGGCACTTCCACCAACTGCTGATTGACATGTTTTGGGTCGGCCAGCATTGCTTGCCAACCATATACAACCGGAATGGCGAACATGCCCAGTACCACCAGACTGACAACCACATAGCCTGCAGCGACAGACAAGGTGGACAGACGCAGAAATCGGTTAATCATTGCCGTTAGTCGTCGTTGCTGAGCATATACCCGGAATTTCGAATTGTGCGCAGCAGCTGCACTTCACAATTGGCGTCGATCTTCTGGCGCAGTTTGCTGATGTGCACATCAATGACATTGGTTTGCGGATCGAAGTGATAATCCCAGATGTTTTCAAGCAGCATGGTACGGGTGACGACCTGATTTGAGTGCCGCATCAGATATTCGAGCAGTTTGAATTCACGCGGTTGTAGCATGATGATTTTTTCACCTCGGGTCACTTTGTGGGACAACAGATTCATCTGAAGATCGCCCAGGCTCAAAATATTTTCACTGAGGCTGTCCTGAGTGCGACGCACAATGGCATCCATACGGGCCAGTAATTCACCAATGGAAAACGGTTTGACCAGGTAATCGTCTCCGCCACTTTTCAGGCCGAATATGCGATCGTCCACTTCAGACAGTGCACTTAATATCAGTATGGGAGTTTTATTGCCCTGCTTGCGCAGTGCCATGATGATATTGATACCGTCGACCTCGTCGGGCAGCAGGCGATCCATTATGATGGCATCGTACGCATTGCCGCACGCCGTAGACATGCCTTCCTCCCCGTTGCAGGCATGATCAACGGTGTGCCCGACTTCAATCAGGCTTTTCCTTAAAAACTGGGCGACTCTGTCATTGTCTTCCACGACCAGAATTTTCATGCTGTTACCCATTCTGTCAGTGCATGAACTGGTGTTTTTGTGTGCCACATTGATTCAGTTTTATCCTGTAAAAAATCATGAATTGTCACGTGCATGGTCCCTTCCCATTGAAGCGATGTGATTCTAGCAAAACACTATGTACAGTAAATTAAATACTGTTAATGTAAAGAACTTGTTTTTTTATTGCACGGTCATGGAGAAAATTCATTCGACCATTTTGATTCAAAGGCTGCGGTTACCCAAGTGTGCCTGACTGAGAATACGACCCGAAATTGTATTCCTGTGGCACTTTGAATCTGTTGATTTACACCGGTGTTGTTTGATTTGTTTCCGGATCGATGAACTATGCTTGAAGGGCAGTGTTCTGAATGGACATTCTAGTCCAATGTGGATCTGAAAAGTGAATACCGCATGCACAGACATGGTTAATGGCCGGTACGCAGATATGGAGAAACTGGTGCCGCCGTCAGGCATGGTGCCTGCGCTTGAGGCGCTGCCTGGCGTGAGTCTGCTTTCGAGCCGGCTTGAAGTCAAAAGCCACACGTGGGAATTAAATTTAATTAACTTTAAATTAATGGCAGAAAACTCGAATAAGCTGGCCCGACTTCAAAGAAACGCAGGTGGAGCAGGCAGATTTTTTTCAGGCTGCTCCGCAATCTCAATCATTGTTCAGAACTCAGGACATGCCATGGTTAATTTAAAAAAAATCATTGATGCCTGCAACATGGCGATCGAAGACTCCGACGACGAATTGACAAACAGTTTCCCATTCTTTGAACTGGCTGATCCAGAGGCGGTACTGGAACTGGCACGCATGGTCGAGGCCAGCACCGGCAGGACTGAGCTCGAACGAATTCTGGTGCTGATCCGGAACATGTCAGATTACCTTGGAGCGATCCCTGCCGATTTTGATATGGCGGTGGCCGGAGGCAGGCACGAACTGGTCAACAGGGCGGGCTGTATACTGGCCATTTACGATCTCTGATAATTCAACAAAATCGTCTATTGATCCGGCTTGCTGATTCGCACCAGAGAAACCGCCAGTGCCGCAACGATCAGCAGCACACCGGCCAGCCGGATCACATTCTCCGGATTTCCATGCAAAAAACTCTGGTAATACAGCGGCAGGGTGAAGATCTGGATGATCATTGGAATGACGATGAACATGTTGAAAATGCCCATGTACACGCCGGTACGTTTGGCCGGAATGCAGCCTGCCAGCATGACGTAGGGATTGCCCATCATACTGGCCCAGGCCAGTCCTATTCCGACCATTGGAATAAACAGCAGCCCAGTGCTGTGAATTTCCGGAATCATTTCCATGCCGATGCCGGCGATAATCAGGCACACGGCATGCACGATTTTCGCGCCAAAACGGCGGGTAAATGGAATCAGCACAAAGGCGGCAAAGAATGCTACAAAATTATAGAACGCACCGATCTGACCATTGAGCAGTCCGGCATCGTGAAACTGGACCGAATTCTGAGCGCTGGTATGGAAGATGGTACGTGCCAGTGACAGCATGATGTACTGCCAGTAGCAAAACATGGCGTACCACTGAAACAGTTTGACCAACGCCAGCTGCCACATGGTTGGCGGCATGTCGATGATGGCGCTTTTGATTTCGGTCAGGTTGGCCAGCCAGCCCGAAGGCGCGCTGTGCATTTTCTTTATTTCAGTTTCAGTTGGCAATATTTCCGGGGTGGTTTTCAGGCTCCATAAAATCGAGCTGATTGAAAATACTGCGCCGATCAGAAACGCCACCACCACAATTTGTGGAATATGGCTGCTGTTGGTCGCATCCTTGTCCATGCCCAGAAACACCAGCAGGGACGGAGTCAGATAAGCCAGCGTCTGCCCCAGCCCGGTAAACGCGCTTTGGGTTAAAAAACCCACCGAATGCTGTTCCGGATTCAGTTTGTCGCTCACAAATGCGCGATACGGTTCCATCGTGACGTTATTGGCCGCGTCCAGTATCCACAGCAGCGAGGCTGCCATCCAGAGCGTGGCGGAAAACGGCATGAGCAACAGCCCAATACTGCACAAAATCGCGCCGACAAAAAAATACGGTGTGCGCCTGCCCCATCGCGTAACGGTCCGGTCGCTCATGGCGCCGATCAACGGCTGAACCAGCAGACCGGTGATCGGACCGGCCAGCCACAGATATGGCAGGCTGGCTTCATTGGCGCCGAGATATTTGTAAATCGGACTCATATTGCTTTGCTGCAGGCCGAAACTGAACTGAATTCCGAAAAATCCGACATTCATGTTCACGATCTGCCAGAAAGTTAAAAACGGCTTTTTAAAAGTCATTATGGTGGTCCGATAAGTACATCTGTGCTGTTGGACCCGGACCAGGTTTTTTGCCAGTCCAGGTAAAAATTCATGTCGTTGCTGACCGCGCCACGGATCGTGCAAACCGCGCCGGCAAACGCATGCGCGCGCTGCAGTGTGACAGCCAGTGGCCAGTCATTGGCCAGCCCGGCTAAAAATATGGATGAAAATGCATCGCCGCAACCTACCGTATCCACTATCGTTATCGGCTTGGGTTTTGCCTGATAACCATTGTGCTGCAGACCCTGCTCGTTAGCATACAGGTAGCCATGTGCGCCGAGAGTGACGATGATGGCGCTGAGTTTGAAGAGAATCAGCAGATGTTCCATTGCTTCAAAAAGTCGCCTGCAGTCGTTTAAATCCCGCAGCCGGAAATCCGGTGCTCCGTAGCCAGGGTTAAATTTTTTGATCAGTATTTGCATTTCATCGTCATTGACCTTCAGGATATCGGCATGAAGCAGGGACGTAAAAATTTCATCCTGGGTATAGTGTCCGTCGCGCAGATTCAAATCCAGATAGTTGATGCCTGAACTGGCCGTGAGCAGCCCAAGCAGCGTGTTGCGCGAAGTTTTCTTTCGTTGTGCCAGCGTGCCGAAATACATCAGAGCCGGGCGACCCGGGCTTGCCTGAACGCTCAGGTAGTCATGAACGGCCAGTTCGGCCTGTTGAGTATTGATGTAGTCATATGCCTGATCCGCCAAAATTTCGAAGCGGTGCGCTGGCGCTTCAACATGAACCCGCACCAGACCGGTGGAATGCAGCAGGTCGGTCTGCACACCACGCTGGTCCAGATCAAAACGCTGCATTTCATTCCTCACCAGCTGCGCGTTGGCGTCGCTGCCGACCCGGGTAATCACGAGCGGCGCGCAACCGAAACAGGCGCTCACCCGTGCTACGTTAAAAGGCGCTCCGCCGACAATTTTCTGATCTGGAAAGTCATCAATCAATGCTTCTCCGAAAACCAGCAGCGCGCGAACTGGACTATTGTGCATAACGTTCTCCTTATCCGCCATCCGGCCTGAGCCAGAGCTGCGACCAGGCTGGCAAACTTAACACATGGGCGTGGACTTTCTGGTCCAGCATGTTAACCCATGCGTGGGCCGAACCGGTTCCGGTGATCTGCTGCAGGTCCAGCGGTCTGGCATGATCAGAAAAATTGGCCAGACACAGGATGACCCCGGTGGCAGAGTCGCCGCGCGTAAATGCCAGTACCGATTCAGAGCCACTGTCCTTCAAAACGCGCGGAGCATTGGCTGCAAATTCCGGCAACTCCCTGCGGGTCTGCAGCAGTCTGCACAGCGCACCGAATACTTGGCCCGGTTTGCTGTTGGCGTCAATCCGTGCCTGCAGGGCCGCCTGTTTCAGGTACGGGCGCTGCACCCAGCGGCTGTCGTTTTCGCGTGCCGGATCGGTTAAGTACGAGTAATCGTTATCCTGAGCCAGTTCGTCACCCATATAGACCAGCGGCATGCCGCCAAAGCTGCAGGCCAGCCCGTACAGCAGCAGCAGTCGTTTGATCCCTGCTTCCAGCTCCGCTTCGGTTTGCGCTGCAGCGATGCCGCACAGCGCAGCCGTCATGCCGTTGGTGCCGTGTACCTTGTCGGGACTGCTGGTCTGAAAATTTACGCCGCGTCCGAATCCACCGGTCATACCGGTTAAAAACTGCGCGACCTCGGACAGACGCCGGGAGCCGTTATGCAGTACCTCACTACTCTGGCAGGCTTCCGGCAGCAGTACATTCCAGCCGATGTCGTCATGACAGCGCACATAGGTAAGCCAGGAAACCGGCGCATCAATAGTGGGGGTGGCCTGAATTACTTTCCTGATCAGATCAACATTCTGGCTGGCCAGCGCGGTCCAGCCGGCGGCCATCAAAGTGCTGTGGTACGCCATATGGCATTCGGGAACTGGCTGTGCAGACCCACCCAGATAAGCAGGCAGTTCATGGGTAGGTACGATCGCTTCCGCTTTCAACAGCACCGCTGGCGCAATGATATCGATGATGCTGCGCATGGCCTGCAGGATCCAGTGCACTTCGGGCTGGTTCATGCAGTTGCTACCGGGCCGCTTCCAGATATAGGCGGTCGAATCAAGGCGAAATACTTCCACGCCCTGATTGGCCAGATTCAGCATGGCGGCAACCATATTGGCAAACACGTCAGCATTGGCATAATTTAAATCCCACTGATAGGGATAGAACGTGGTCCAGACCCAGCGGCGAAGAGCCTGGTTCCAGGTGAAATTGCCCGGCGCTGCATCGGGAAATACCTGATTCAGGCCGGCTTCGAATTCATCCACCGGTTGCCGGCTTGCGAAAGTGTGAAAATAACCCAGAGCCTGCCTGTCGCCGCGCATGGCTGCCTCAGCCCACTCATGCGTGTCGGCGACATGATTCAAAATGAAATCGGAGCACAGACTGATGCCGGCACCACGCAAAGCGCCGGTGAGCTCAGTAAGATCCTGCATGGTGCCCAGTGCCGGTTCGATTTCCAGAAAACTGGCCACGGCAAATCCGCCATCATTGTCCCCCTCTCTGGCCCGCAAAAATGGCAGCAAGTGTAAATACGTAATGCCGAGTTGCTGTAGATGCGGGATCATGGCCTGCACACCTGAAAGCGTGCCACCCAGCCGGTCAACATAGGCACAGTAACCGGCCATGTTCTGTCGCAGGAACCAGTCGCCGTGCTGTGCACGTTCGCGGTCCAGTCTGCGCAGCGCTTCGGGACGTTGCGCCAGTTGTTCCCCGAGTGACAGCATCAGTACCGAAAGCCAGTCCATGAATTCCGGCCTGGACCCATACAGTTTTTGCAGATGTTCGATCAGCACAGGCGCATGCTTTGCAAAGCGCTGCGCAATTTCGGGGCGCAAAGCAGCCGGCAGTGCATGCATTAAATTGTTTTGCAGGTGCTGTATATATGTGTCGCGATTGAATTCGGTATTGGTCATGGTCTGATAATGATTGAAGTGCCGGGTCGGGCAACAGGCAGGCTGAATTATCTTACTGCAAAACAAATAATGCAAACGATTGCAGATAATTCAATTTTGCGGCGCAATAAAATACCGGGATGTGCACCTGTAGTGTTGTTGGATGGAGACGTATTTTGAGCGTAATGCATAGACACATTCGTCAAATGTTTCAGGCAGATTTACTGATTGCTGCGACGCACGATTGCAATCGATTGCATTAAAGTTGATAATGCGGACACTGCACTGAGAAATGACATCGATTGTTTGCATATTGCCCGCCACAGGGACGTGCGCAGCGCAGGATATACCTACCAGATCAATATCAATAAATTATGAGGCGACAATGAATACGAAATTACCAGCGATGAAAATGAAATGCCTTGCCGGCGCGGTTACTCTGGCACTGTGTTCCATGCAAATGGCTTATGCACAACAGGCCGCAGGGGAAGCGCCGGCAGCGCCAGTTGCCGCACCGGATGTCAACAAGTTGGATCTGGGTCAGGTTGTTGTTACCGGCGCACCGGTCGGGATTTCAAAAATGAAATCGAGCAGTTCGCTGTCGACTCTGGATGAAGACCAGATCCAACTGGCCGCGCCAACCAGCGCCGCCGATCTGTTCAGAAGCATCCCAGGCATACATGCTGAGGCATCGGGCGGCGAAGGTAATGCCAACATTACCGCACGCGGCATACCAATTTCTGCCGGCGGTTCGCGTTATATCGGCATGCAGGAAGATGGCGTGCCGGTGCTGCTGAACGGCGACTATGCATTTGTCACACCGGACATGTTCATGCGTGTTGATAACAGTCTGGATCATCTGGAAGCGGTACGTGGCGGCAGTGCCGGCGTTCTTGGTTCGAATTCGCCGGCCGGGATCATCAACTTCATTACCAAAACCGGGCTGGAGCAGGGCGGCAGCGTCGGTGTTTCCAAAGGTGTCGGATTCGATCAGAACCGCTTTGATTTTGATTACGGCGGACGTCTTTCCGACACCACACGCTTTTTCATCGGCGGTTTTTATCGCGAAGGTCAGGGCGTGCGAGACAGTGGTGCACCGATGGAAATGGGCGGGGAAATCAAGGGAAATATCACCCACGAACTCGGCGGCGGCAGTTTTATCCGCCTGACTTTCAAACATCTGAATGACCAGACCCCATCCGACATGCCGGTTGCGTTTTCCCAAAATGTGGCCAACCCGACCAAATCAAATCCCGCAACGATCGGCAGTTATGCCGGCATTAATCCGCTCACCTACAGTTACTACTCACCGTACTGGCCCAGCATTACCATGCGCGACGCGAATAACCAGCTCAGCACAACCAACATTAACAATGGCTTGACCGTAGTTGAAAACAGTATTGGTCTGGTCGGATCGTTCAATATGGGCGATGGCTGGAAGCTCGATGACACGCTGCATCAGTCAAACAAGAGTGGCGCATTTCTGGCCGGCTATCCAACCGGCAATCCGTTTGCCGCAAACGGTGGCACAACCTACGCAGCCGGCCCGAATAAAGGCAAAGCCTACACGGGACTGGTTACCGAAGTTTCTGCCTTTGATGCAAGCCTGGATAATCTGAACAGTACCTTCAACGGTCTGAAATTATCCAGGCAATTTGATATGGCCCAATCCGGCAAACTGATGACCCTGTTCGGCTGGGACCTCAATATGCAAAATGTCGGCGTAACCCAGACTCTGCCGCATTTTCTGATGACCTCCAACAGCAATCCGATTCCATTGGCCGGCACCAGCCAGAATGGCGTGGCAACCGACACGAGTGGCCTGCTGCCTGATTCCAGCAACTGGAGCGAGCAGACCCGTTCCACCAGGTATCTGATGGATTCGCCTTATGTCAGTCTGGGTTATGAACTGGGTCGGTTAAATCTGGATGGCGGTGTTCGCCAGGACCGGGAAAATGCTTCCGGGTGCCAATCCAACACTTTACCTTCCGGCACCTATCTGCCGGGCGTGTTTCCCACTGCCTGCGGTCAACCGGTTTCTTACACGGTTTCGCACACGTCCTATTCGCTGGGTGGCGATTTCAGAGTCAGTTCCGATCTGGCGCTGTTTGCGCATTACAGCGATGGTGCTTCGTTCAATGTCATCGAACGTATGGGCGGGCCATTTGACGGCAGCGCACCGATTCCGCTGAATACAGTCAAGCAGCTTGAAGGCGGCGTGAAATGGCGCAGTGGCGGTTTCAGCACTTTCGTGACACTCTTCAATGCCAAAACGTCGGAAAGCAATTACGACGTGACGCTGAATCAGGAAACAGCCAACACCTATAATGCCAACGGTGTCGAAATTGAGAGTGCTTATCACAACGGCGGCTTCAGCATCAACGGCGGCTTTACCTACGTGGACGCGACGATCAAATCCAGTAATGAAACCCAGGCCGACGGCAGTTCGGTGAATGGTGATCATCCAAAACGACTGGCGCCCTACACCTACCAGATTGCACCGTCCTACCAGATGGACAACTGGTCTATTGGCGGCTCTCTGGTTGGTACCGCCAAGTCTTACGGTGATGACCAGAACACCATCATCCTGCCGGCCTTTTATACGGTCAACCTGTTCGGCAATTACCAGCTCAGCACCCATACTTCGGCCTGGCTGTCAGCGAACAATCTGTTGAACAAAGTGGGATATACCGAGTATGACGGCGGTCAGGGCGCGCGGTCTGTGAATGCACGTACTGTCAGAGTCGGTCTGAAATACAGTTTCTGATCTCGCGCACTACTTTGAATGCCTGCATCTGCTGTTCGGATGCAGGTTTTTTTAACTCGAAGAACGGGCAATGAGCTCAGTGGGCAGAAGTTGGGCGCTGTGTGATTTGCCATCGATGATTTCCAGCAGTGCATCAACCAGCGCCTGGCCGGCCGACAGTATCGACTGCCGGACGGTGGTCAGTGGTGGATGAAAATAGCGCGCCAGTTCAATGTCGTCATAACCTACTACTGCCACATCCTGTGGCACCTGCAGCTGCTGCAGCCGCAGCTGATTGATGGTGGAGGTGGCCAGTAGATCGCTGCAGGCAAACAGGCCGTTGAATTTTATTTTCCGCCTCAGCAGTTCCTTCAGTGCCAGTTCGGCACCATCCTCAGAAAACGAGGCTGCTACGACCAGTTTTGGATCCAGCCTGATACCGTATTGCGCCAGCGCTTTGCTATACCCCGCATACCGCTGCGCGACTTCGGGAAACTGGATATCGCCAAAAAACGCAATCTGCTTGCGCCCCTTCAGAATCAGGTGTTCGGTGGCCAGAAAACCGCCGGTGACATTGTCGCTGCCGATGGTGACGTAGAGCTGTTGCGGTAACTGCGCACCCCAAACCACAATCGGTACCTTGCGTCCCGCCATTTGATTTAACTGGTCATGGTGACGCCACTGACCAATGAGAATGATGCCGATGGCGCGTCCGGTATCATAAGGCTGGGAGGCTGAATACAGCTGTTCTGAATCAACCCGTGACAGCAGCATGTCAAAGCCGCGCTCGGTCAGGGCATCCGCGATGGAGCCGAGCATGCTCAGAAAAAAAGGATCAGACAGGTGTTGTCGGGTTTTTCCATCGTAAGGAATGACCACGGCTACAGTGCGGTTCTGTTTCATGCGCAGATTCTGCGCACTGATGTTGACGGTATAACTGAGTGAACGGGCCAGGTCTGCGATGCGCTGCCTGGTTTCTTGGTTGACCAGCGAGCTGCCGCTTAAAGCGCGCGACACGGTGGAAGTGGAAACCCCGGCCAGGCGGGCCACATCGGCCATTTGCATGCGGCGTTGTTCAACGGCGGACAGTGAACCTTGTTGCTTGCTTTTTTTGGGCATTGTCGGGCGGGGTGAATTAATTGCAAGGTTGAATTATATGCTTAAAAACTGCGTGAATCTGAGCGATTTTTTCTGCAATCCCTGCCTGATTCCGGGAAAAAATACAGGGGCCAGTTGCTGCCCCCTGCATTTTTTTCAGACAGATTGAATCTGTGTTCATGTCCTGGAAATTTTGCTCACCGATTTGACGTTAACTTCCCTGAACATCTTTCCCAGCCAGTTGCGCATGTCGTCATGCGACGATCCGCCAATGGTGCCAGATATCGGCACTATGCCGGACTGATACGTCACTGCCCGCGGTACAGCGCAGGTTTTGCCCAGCAGCTCGAAACGCAGCAGGTACGGATGTTTCATGAAAGCGGTATGTCCGGTAATCTTGCAGGTGCCCGGTTCGAGGTGGTGACCAGGAAACATGAACCAGCCAAAACGCTTCGATTTTTTCCTGACTTTCATAACGATTTCCTCTCCCAGCTGCAAACTCAACTCTGCCGAAATCAGATTGATACCGGTGGCCATTCGAAACGTATCCACAACACTGGCACCGCCGGGGCGGTTGGCGATGTCCAGAAATATCCTGTCTTTGCCGGTGCTGATCAGTTCAAGATGAAATGCACCCTGCCGTATGCCGGTTGCGTCAATGATTTTTTGCACCCATCTGCTGTAGGCAGAACCGGTTTCAATCTGAACTGAACCCAGCGGCTGCCCCTGCGCATATAAAAAACAGTTACCCACATACTGGCTGCCCAGCATGATGAGAATCTGGCCATCTTTGACCAGTCCATCGAAGTGCAGGTTATCACCGTCGATATATTCTTCTACCTCGAACTGATCCAGCAGTAGCTGATTCTTGTCCAGTTGGGCAACGCCGGTTTTTTTCTGGTTGATCGCCGACAGGATATCGGCCGGACTGTCATAAATTCTGATGATATTGCCTGCCACCGAGTTTGCCTGCCTGAGCACCGTTTTCCCCTTCCATGGCAGTTTCAGGACAGCGGCAAATCTGGCCAGCGCCACAGTCTGCGGCACGCGTATGCCGTCCTGTGCTACCAGCTGTTTCATGAGCAACCGGTCGCGCATTTGGTGAGTCTCGCTAATGCCAGCGCCCGGCAAACCAAGCGACTCGCGCAACCTTGCTGCATCGGTCAATTCATTTTCAGAAAGGGATATCACCAGATCCACCGGCAGATTCCTGGAATGAATTGCAGCAAGTACTTCGTCGGCAAGATTGCCTGCCCCGGCTCGCTCGATGGTCTGGTAACGGATATGGGTGGGCAGATTCTCCAGATTTTTCGCCAGTCCGATATAGGTCACCTGATGGACTTCGTGGTCAATACTCAGGTGGTAGTTGATTTTGTAATAAGGGATGCGATGCAGGATGAGGATATTCAAGTTAGCTCCTTTGCATGGTCTAAAAGTTTCCAAAGAAAAATTATTGCGGCAAAATTGTATTGATTAAATGAATTTACAAAATATTAATCTTGTACAGTGCCAGCTATCTATTATCAATATCTGCGCTGTAATTACTTTGCTAATTTTGACCAAAATGGCTAAGATTCGTAGGTAAATTTACAATTAATTGACTATTTCACATGGAACCTTATAACATTGACAAAATTGACCTGAAAATATTGCGATTGTTGCAATTGAATGCCAGGTCAGTGAAATCCAAAATTGCCGAGGCTGTAAATTTGAGTGAAGCGCTGTGCTGGCGTCGCGTAAGTCAGATGGAAGCCAGTGGCATCATCACCTGCTACAGCGCTTTGATTGACCGGGAGAAATTGGGATTCAAGTTTCAGGCGATTGTGCAGATCAACGCAGAAATTACCGGACCGAATACCAGCCAGAAATTTGAAAAAATGATCAGCACGTTGCCGCAGGTTGTGGGCTTTTACAGTACGGTCGGTGATTTCAATTACGTGCTGCAGGTTGCCACCAAAACGGCCGCAGACTTCCATCAATTTTTGGAACACAGGCTAAGGCCACATGCGTGCATTAAGCGAATCAACAGCTCGGTCGTTCTAAGCACCATCAAGAATGGCTGCAACAGCATTTTGCAGCTTGAATGAAGGTCGCGACTTCTCCTTGTACTGTGAGGCTGTGGTACAGTCACCTTTCAAAAAAATAATTCGAACACTGGAGAAATTCAATTGAAAGCGGGACTGAAAAAAGCGACGGCAAAGCTGATACTGATGTTTATTTGCGCCAATGCAGTCAGTGCTGCAGAAATCGGATCCTATTACCCTGCATGGAGCAAAGCTAACGGCTTCACTCTGAAGCAGCTTGAGCAATCGGGCGTGACTGATCAGTTTACCTATCTGAATTACGCGTTCGAAAATATTTATAAAATGCCCGACGGAACCTACCGTTGCAACAGCGGCGCAGATGTCGAGGATCATGACGAAGGACTGGGCATGCGTGCCACACTGGATTATGCGGGCCGGTTCGACGCACTGACTGCAGTGAATGGCAGTGCCGATCAAGAAGGGCAGCTATTGGCGGGTAACTTCAATCAGATAAGGCAAATCAGAGTACTGCACCCGCAATTGAAGGTTCTGGTGTCACTGGGTGGCTGGAGCTGGTCGCGCTGGTTTTCAGCTGCTGCGGCGACGCCAACGTTGCGCCAGACACTGGTTGCCTCCTGCATCGATCTGTACATCACCGGCAACCTGCCGCTCTGGAAAGGGTATGGCGGTGCGGGTGCGGCCGCCGGGTTGTTTGACGGTTTTGACATTGACTGGGAACATCCGGGTCTCAAAGGTATGTCGTACAACACGGTAAGTAAAAATGACCGGCGCAATTACACGTTGCTGCTGGCTGAATTCAGAAAGCAGCTCGATGAAGCCAGTCGGCAGAACGGCAAACAATACTATTTGACGGCGGCCATTAACGGCAGCAGAAAAAACGTGGTGTATACCGATCCGGCCAGTTATGTCAGATATCTGAACTGGATCAATCTGATGACCTATGATTTCCACGGTGCCTGGGATAACAACGGACCTGCCAGTTTTCAGTCCAACCTATTTTCTGATCCGGTCGACCCCGATCCGGAAAAACCATCTGTCGACGCCGATATAAAACGATTGCTCAAAGCCGGCGTACCGAGCCGGAAAATCGTCATGGGCATTCCACTGTACGGACGAGGATGGCGTGGCGTGAATCCAGATAATAACGGTCTGTACCAGCACGCAGCTGGACCGGCGGTGCCGGAATCGGGTTCAGAACCCGGCGCGGACAGTTATGCGCATCTTTCAAAAAAAACGCTGAGCAAATTCTATCATCCACTCACGCGCCAGTTGTGGACTTACGATAACGGCACTTTCTGGACTTTCGACGATGCGCAGGTAGTGCATGAAAAAGTGCTGTACGCCCGCAAGTTGAAACTGGGCGGCATGATGTCGTGGTCGCTGGATCAGGATGATGCGGCGTTCTCACTGAGCAAAGCGATGTTTGAGCTGCGCTAAAAGATACGTGTAGGGCGCAATGATATTGCACCCTGTCTATCTAAAAATACGTCAGATGACAATGCGCCAGCCGCGTACTGCCATGACTTTCATCACCAGCGCAAAGACAGCGGTAAAAGCCACTGCAAACAGAAATGAAGCAAACTCGGGACTGACGCTGTGCGCAAAGGGCGCTTCAAACAGGACCGGGTAAATTGCTCTGAATGCGCCGCTGCCATACAGAATGCAGATCACTATCCAGGAGCCGGCGTAAGCCGCAATGGCATTGATGCCGAAACTTGTTCCGATGGCAGGCCAGTTGCGCTGGTCGATCAGGTAATGCATCAGCGCGATGGCCAGCATGCCGAACCCGCCGGTCCACAAAACAAACGACGAAGTCCACAACTGTTTATTGAGTGGCAGTACCATAGCCCAGAGTCCTCCCAGCAGCACGGCCGTAACACCCCCGGCCAGAAGTTTCATTAATTGAGCGCGTCGCAGCCAATCGCCGGCGCGTATTCCCAGCAGGACTGTGGCCAGCGAGGGCAGGGTGCTGAGCAAGCCTTCCGGATCGTGCGCCAGGCCGGTGACGGGATCATATTGATAAGCACGCGCGCCGAGCAGCAGCGTGTCAATCCGGTCAGCCAGATTCAGTTGTGGCGCAGTACCGCCGCTGGACCACAGCAGCATCCAGTAACCCAGCAGAATCGCAGTGATCAAAGTCCATTGCAGCTTTGCGTTCTGCCAGCTCAGATGGATCAGCCCTGCGGCCGTGAAACAGATGCCGATGCGCTGCAAAATACCGGGCAATCTGAAAGCCGGGCCATCGATCAGCAAAAATGCAATCAGATTCAGTATCAGTCCCAGTACAATAATTCTCACGCCGCGCAACATGACGGTTTTTTTTAGCTGGGCCAGATTGCCTCCCGCTTCGATCTTCGCCGCGAAGGCCAGATTGAGTGACACGCCGACAATGAGCAGAAAAAAAGGAAAAATGAAATCGGCCGGATTGCAGCCATTCCATTCGGCGTGTTCCAGCCAGGCATAGACGTGATCCCAGTCGCCGGCATTGTTGACCAATAACATACCGGCCACGGTGAGTCCGCGCAGCGCGTCAATCGAAGAAAATCGGGCCATGGGTTTAAATGAAAATGGTAGGGTTATCTGAACAGCTCGGCGACAAAATCATAATAGTCGCTGCGGCAATACGAGTGCGTGAGTTCGATGGCACTGCCGTTGGCGTGATAGCCAACCCGGGTGATGAACAGCATGGCAGCGCCATTTTTGATGCCGGCCAGTTTGGCCTGTTCGGCCGTGGCATTCACGGCCCGGATATGTTGCAGGGCGCGCGTTGGTGCAGCGCCCTGTGCTTCCAGAAAACCATACAGGCTGTCCGTGACCAGCTTCGGGTTGGGCAGGTATTGCGCCGGCACCGTGGTATTTTCGATGGCCATGACGACATTGTCGGCCGTGCGCAGCCGTTTCAGGCGTGACACCAGGGTGTTGGGTGACAGGCCCAGCGACAGAATTTCTTCCGGCGCGGCAATCCCGGTTTCACGCGATAACCACTGCGAACCCGGCACAAAACCACGCTGGCGCAATTCCTCACTGAAGTTGGTCAGGCGCGATAAAGGTTGTTCCAGTTTTGGGGTAATGAAGGTGCCCGAACCCTGTTTTCTGGTCAGCAGACCGCGCTCGCACAACATGTCGATGGCCTTTCTGGCTGTGACGCGCGAGATATTCAATTGTTCAGACAAAGTGCGTTCCGAAGGCAGGGCTTCATCGGGTTGCCAGATACCGCTGTGTATGGCGGTGGCGAGTTTGTTGGACAACTGCAGGTAGAGCGGCGTGGCACTGGCCGCGTCAGGTTTGAAATCTTTTAACAGGCTTTTCATGAAGTACTTTCCATTGCTTTTTTAATTAGCAGCAAAGCTCCCGCAGCGGAATCGCCATGCGGGCTAACCAGCCGTTTCAATATTGTGTCAGGCAGATACGGTACATACGACTGCGCCAGGCCGCCGCACAGTGCAATCGGCAGGCTCAGGGTCTGGTCCAGCGCGGTAGCAATTTTGACGATTTCGCGTGCGGCATTGTTCATAATCTGGATTGCGACCGGATTGTCATGTGCTGCGGCATGTTGAACCACCAGCGGCGCAATCTGTGCATAACTGCCCTGCGTTGCTGCAGCCAGCCAGCTGAACACGGCATCGCGCTGTCCACCGCAATGCTGAAATACTGCATCGGAAAAAGCACTGCCGAGTGCTCTGCCATCGATCACCTGTTGCAGGTGGTTGACTGCATAAAAACCCAGCCACGCGCCGCCGGCTTCGTCACCACAGGGAAAGCCCCAACCGCCGACTTCGCAGCGCACGCCGTCTTTGGATAACGATTCGCCGACACTGCCGGTACCGATCGCAACGATGGCGCCGGCCTGACCCTGATGCGCGCCGAGCAGTGTGGTAAAAGCGTCGGTTTCCAGACTGATGCTGGCAAAACCAGGATTTTTTTCGATGAAATGGTTGGCCCACTGTTTGTTGTGGACACCGGCCAGCCCCAGGCCGATTGCCATGACTTCCAATTCAGGACGCGACTGGTTCAGGGATTGAAATGCGCCATTGATCGCATTTAAAATTGAATTCCAGGCAAAATCGCTGCCATTGCGTAAGCCGGAGGCGCCGGCAGAACCACGCGCCAGTTCAATACCAGTCGGATCAGTTACCAAAACACGGGTACCGGTACCACCGCCATCGACACCGATTAAATAGTTGATTTTGTCCGTCATGCTGAATCTTTTATATTCCTGAAAACATCGATAGGCGCTGCATTAAATTTCATTTGCATACCTGATATGACCCACTCTATTATGTTGTATAGTGACTGTCAATAGGTATTTAAGTGGTATTGTAAGATTTTTATTAGCGACTTTAATTTGGTGGGCAAAAATGAAAGTGAAGAATATTGCGATTATTGGTGGTGGCACTGCCGGATGGCTGGCAGCAAATCATCTGGCGGTGGAGCTCAGCGCTGAAACTGACATTACCATTACCGTCATTGAGTCGCCGGAAATCGGCATTATTGGCGTCGGTGAAGGTACGGTTCCTCATATCAAGAAGTCGCTGATGAAGTTTGGCATTTCCGAGGCTGACATGCTTGCCACCTGCGACGCCACTTTTAAAAATGGAATCAAATTTGCCGACTGGATGGCGCCGGTCGCGGGCACACCGGACAACAGTTATTACCATCCATTTTCCTCGCCTTTCCCTGGTGGCACTGATATAACCGCGCTGTATCTGAACCATGCCGACACCATGAATTTTTCTGACGTGTCCGAGGTTGTCGCTCTGGCCGAGGCCATGAAGTCACCCAAGAAAATGTCATCCCCGCCCTATGAAGGCGCCGTCAATTACGCCTACCATTTCAATGCGGTGAAGTTTGGGCAGTTACTGGCAAAAAACGCCTGTGAAAAGTTGCGGGTGATGCGTAAGTCGGCAACGATAGTGGATGCCAGATTAAATGAAAGCGGTGAAGTTGCCAGTCTTGTTACCAAGGACGGCGAGCAGCTTGAATATGATTTCTATGTAGACTGTTCCGGTTTTCATGCTCTGATTCTGGGAAAAATATTTCAGGTTCCTTTTATCGAAAAATCCCGGCAGCTTCTGACTGATACCGCGCTGGCGCTACAACTTCCCACTGAGGGCGGAGCTGAAATTGCACCCTATACACTGGCTACTGCGCACTCGGCTGGATGGATTTGGGATATTCCACTGACCAACCGGCGTGGTGTCGGTTTTGTGTATTCAAGCAATCACATGAGCGAGGAGCGCGCAATCGAAAACATGGCGACTTATCTGAAGGTGGATGCAGGCGACATTTCGCCACGTAAGATTCCCATGCGCATGGGATATCGGGAAAAATTTTGGTTTAAAAATGCGGTTGCGCTTGGCCTGGCGCATGGCTTTGTTGAGCCACTTGAAGCAACCTCGATCTTCGTGACCGATTTTTGCGCGGAACTGTTTGCCCGAAATTTTGCAGTCGAAAAAGAAACGATGTCAGTTGCCGCGGGCTACTGCAATAAAGTGGTTGCCTACGCTTGGGAACGCGTGATTGATTTTGTGCAGATGCATTACTTTATTTCAGACCGGCGCGACTCGGAATTCTGGCATGCTGCCACCACTGATGCAGAACTGTCCGACACGCTGTCCGAGCGACTGGCGATTTGGCGCGCCAATTCCCCAAAAAAATCGGATTTCTTCAGCCGCTTCGATTTGTTCAGTGTGGATAATTTTCTGTATGTCCTGTATGGCATGAAATTCCACACCAGTCCCAAAGCCATGACCGACTATGAGGTGCAGTATTTTGCGCGGGAAATGGAACGGATCAGACTCACTGAAAAAGAACTGGCAGGTCAACTGATGGGACACCGGGAGTGGCTGGAAAAATTTTCCATCGCGTACCGGCAGTCTCTGTCTCAATCCGTAAAATAATATGAATAGCGATTTTTCAATTCGCATGCCACCCGATATTCGTTCAGTCATGATAGGTGAACATCAGGCCCTGATTATCGATAATTTTCTCGACAATCCGCAAGCCATGCTGGATGTGGCTGCCCATAGTCAGTTTGTTCCTTACCCCAAATTTGACAGCAAAAAGGGTTATCCTGGAATACGGGCAGAGGCGCCGGCCGACTATTCTTCCACGCTCACGGCACTGCTCGAACCCGTGATCCGGTTCAATTTCGACGTGCCGGAACAGCTTGCGCTGCGAAAAAGCATGTGCGCGTTTTCGCTGACAAGCATGGCTCCTGAAGATTTGGGACCTTTGCAGCGCACTCCCCATTTCGATTCCAGTACACCGCATCATATGGCGGTACTGCTGTATCTGTGTGATGGGCGTCACGGCGGTACAGGCTTTTATCGCCACAATGCAACCGGCCTGCAACAGATTACGGAGGCCACTCGTGAACATTATCTCGACGTGTATTACCAGGAGATAAATTCGAAAATACCACCGCAGCGCTACTTTGATAAATCCAGTGAACACTTCACGTTTCTGGGAATGATCCCGGCCAAATTCAACCGGCTGGTGATTTATCACGGCAGTCTGCTGCATTCGGCCTGCGTTAATCCATCCATCAGTATTGATGCAGATCCGCGCAACGGCAGATTGACTGTGAATACATTTTACGACTTTTGAAAAACAGTGGGGTATTGATTTAACTGGTTCTACATATAAAAAAGCCCGGCAGTGAAATGACACTACCGGGCTTTTTGACTTCCTGTTACGTTATCAGAACTTGGCGCTGAGCGTTACCCTGTAGACGGTTTCACCCATGAACGACCATGCCGGATAGCCTAACTGCTGCGCAGGACTTGACACTTTCGCGCCAAGTGGTGCCACACCATATTCAACATCATTTGCCTTGTTCAGGTTGGTTGCTTCCAGCATCAAATTGATTTTTGGAGTGATATTCCAGCCAGCGCTGGCATCCAGCTGCCCCATGCCTTGCTGCATACGATTGCCGTAATAACCTGTTTCACGGATCATATATTCAGAACGGTAGTTATAGGCCGCACGGACAAAATAACTTGAATTTTCCCAGTAGGCGACCAGATTGGCATTGTCTTTCGAAGACTGGGTAAACATATTGAGCTCGTCTGTGTAGCTTGATGCAGGTGCCACAGCATTGATCAATGTGAAGTTACCTGAAACACCGAAGCCATTGGCGAAATTATGGGTGGCTTGCAATTCCAAACCGTCGATCTTGCCACCACCTGCGTTCACATACTGGTTAACCGTCCAGCTGTCCTGGCCGCTGTCGGGACTGACCACGCCGATCGATTGATTGATCTGTGTATTGGTCGTAATGAAGTTGTTGATGTTTTTATGGTAGTAAGTCACGGCGAGTATATTGCCTTTACCATAGTAATATTCGAGACCCAGATCCATCTGGGTCGCCATCATTGGCTTGAGTGCGACGCTGCCTCTGGTGAAGATTTCGTTGCCTGCGATGCCGTCCTGATAACCGGTTTCGTTGTACAGGAACATGTTGTCGAAGTTGGGACGGGTAATCGCCTGCGACGCAGTAAAACGGGCGATTGTGTTCTTGTTCACATCATAGGCAAGGTTCAGGCTTGGCAATACATAATGGTAGCTGGCCGACTGGGATGTCATGCTGGTGTTCCAGCCTGCATTGGCCCCAATATCGCCTGCAACGTTAGTGCCGTCGAATGCATACGCGGTGCCGGTGACGCTGGTGCCGATATAGCGCAGACCAAAATTTCCGTGGAACTTGTCCTGGGCGAATTCAAACATGCCGTACAGCGCCGTGTTGTCTTCTTCCAGCTTGCCGTAACCTGAGCGTTCCTGGGTCCAGCCAGTCAGGTTCGCGTTGGTATTGGCCATCATGGCGTCAATATTTGGTTTCGGCACGGACCAGCCAGGTGTGCCCAGGGGCATCGAACCGTTATACAAGGAAGCAGTTGGTACCAGTACCGCGTTGGCCGCAAAAACGCCCTGATCAGTGCTCTTGTTGAAAGTGTGCTGTGAATAGCGCAGGCCGGTTTTGAACGAAGTCAGACCATACGCGTCCAGATCCAGAGTCAAATCAGTCTGGAATGCGTTTTCCTTGTCTTCATTTGGACCCTTCGATGTTGCCCAGGCGCCCTGCGGGCCTTCCATTGCCGGCAGATTCGCAAGCGTTGAACTTTGATTGGAAGTTGGGTTCAGCAGCAGGGTGTGGCCGGTTGCGTTCACGGTACCGGTCCAGACTGGCAAAGTTGATGCAACATTCGGGTAAGGATTGGCAGCACTTTGAGCAGGCCAGCCGTTGTAATAAGAATAGTTGGTCGTTTCCTGTGTGCCACCGTCAGCTTTGGTGGTATTGATTACGCCATCAACCCGGAACCCCTGGCCTTTGTAGTGCGCGTTCAAAGTAAGCGTGTCTGAATTCATTTCAGCATCGCGCGCCCAGGTTTGCATGAATGGCGCATTGGCAGCGTACGAGCTTGGTGGCAGGCCGGTCGGCGTGTTACTTGTAGTACAAACACCAGCTGCATTTTTTGAAGTACAGAAACCACTTTGGAACAGGTACTGACTGGTGTTCGAATTGTCACCATGCTGAATCAGGCGCAGGTAATTCAAATCCATATCCAGTTCGCGGGTCGGCTTGGCCTGCACGTCAATATTCATTGCAGACGACTTGCGGTCCTGGATAAAAGTGGTTGGCTCAACGTCAGCTGACCAGGTTGTATCTGACTCAATGCCGCGGCGAATATAATTGCCATGGTCAATCGCGCCGGCAACCAATATTCCAAAAGTATGCTCGTCATTTTTCCAGCTGAACAAACCGGCGGCGGTTTTGTCCGGATCGGTGCTGACAGTACCTTTACCGTAACCGACGGAAACGAATCCGCTGTTTGCCGCCATATCGAGTGGCTTGCGGGTTTTGACAATCACTGTGCCGCCGATGCCACCTTCAGTCAAATCTGCCTGGGAAGATTTGTAGACATCGATACCGCCGATTAATTCGGATGGGAGCAGTGAGTAGTTAAACGAACGATCAACTGATTTCTGATCATACCAGCCGGTAGAGGCAATAGTCTGACCGTTCAGTGTTGTGTAAGTCATCTGCGGATCAGAGCCGCGCACCGAGACGGATGAGCCCTGGCCAAATTGACGACCAACTGACACGCCGGGAATGCGTCCCAGCGTTTCGCCGACATCGGTATCCGGGAACTTGCCGATATCTTCAGCTGTGACGGAATCAACGACAGCTTCAGAATTGCGCTTGATATTGATCGCACTTTCCATGGATGCGCGAATACCTGTCACTACCACCTGCTCTGGTTGTGATGTATCGGCCTGTTGAGCCTGTGCCGCGATACTGAACATCAGTAGCGCAACTGCTCCTGCGATTGGTGTTAGATTCTTTTTCATTTATTCCCCGTCAATGAAGGTCTTTATAAGTAGACCTGTTTCATAATTCCAGACTTCTGCGCTTGATTTCACCACAATAAAATCACTGCTGCGCAGAGCCACCCGTTACCACACAACCCATAAAACCTGTTTTAACTTCCTGAAATCCATTCGGACATTTCTGTTTTATTGAGGTTCCACAAATACCCGAAAGATTTATGGCAACTGTAGATATCACAAAAGTGGTTGTCAATAGGTATCTTGATGGTATTACCTACTCTTTTAGTGGTATCCAAATTGCTTCAATGTAAAATAAGATAACTTGTTGTTTTGAAAAAGAAAAATATGTTTTTATTTGCTGTATTTCTACAACTGGTCTTATTGTTGTTTTCTTACTGTTTTTTTGTGATTCCACATAATTACAACATCATGACAATTTTCAGGAATATTTTTCGGTGCAATTGTCGGGTTTCCGTCCCGATCCCCGCTGTGACACCTTGACTGCACTCAGGTTTGTGCCGCACTTAATTAATAACAGATCTGAAATACTCTTGAAATTAATAACACCACTTAAATACCTGTTGACATCCACTTGTGAAGAAAATACACTTGCTGCACATCAGGCAGTCAAAATATGATGTGCGGAACTATTGTCATATTGAATATTTAAATCATAAAAAGTCAGTATATTCAATGTGTTATGCCATGTATCAAGTGGTTGACGTCGCATGCTAACCAGTGCAATACCACATGGTCCGATCTGAGCCAGAACAACAGGCGCAGGCCGGGCCGGGTGCAGTGTTGAATACAGCAAGGAAAAATAATGATGTTAAGCCTGATGAATGACTTCAAGCCGGACAGTGCCAGCGCCACGCCGCTGTATTTGCAACTGTCCAACAAGCTGGCCAACGCCATCCATGGCGGGGTCTGGCAGCCCGACGAGGCGCTGCCTTCGGAACGCACCCTGTCGGACCAGTTGCACATTTCGCGGGTCACCGCCAGAAAAGCCATCGACATGCTGTGCGAGCGTGGCCTGTTAAACCGCAAGCAGGGTTCCGGTACCTTTATTACTCCGAAGCTCGAGCAACCGCTGTCACGCCTGACCAACTTCAGTGAAGAATTGCGCCAGCGCGGTTTCGCGCCAGGTTCGCAGTGGCTGTCGCGCGAATCCGGCATGGCCACACCCGAAGAAACTCTCGCGCTGGGATTGTCGCCCAACACACTGGTGTCGCGTTTAAAGCGCCTGCGTACTGCGGACAATGTGGTGATGGCGATCGAGAATTCGACGTTGCCCGCCCAGTATCTGCCCAATCCGAAACTGGTCAACGACAGCCTGTATGGTTTTCTGGAAGCCGGCGACTGTGCACCGGTACGCGCCTTGCAGCATATCCGGGCCGTGAACGCCACGCCGGAGCAGGCCAGACTGGCCGGATTGAAAAGCGGTGCGGCCATGCTGTTTATTACCCGGGTTGGCTATGCAGCCAACGGCAGTGCCATCGAGCTGACGCATTCCTGGTGCCGCAGCGATTATTATGATTTTGTGGCGGAGCTGTTTCGATGAATGAAAAAACCAGCAGTGCAAATCAGGTCGAAGGTTCAGGACATCATGATGCGCAACTGAACGGAAATATCCTGACCCCGGAAGGCTGGTGCTCTGGCACGATCCGGTTCAATCAACGCATTAACAGCATTGCCGGCGTCGCAGTTGATCCGGCCTTGAATCAGGACACGTATATCCTGCCTGGCTTCGTTGATCTGCATGTCCATGGCGCCGGTGGCAAAGACACCATGGAAGCCGGTGACGCAACCCGGGTGATCGCCCGAATGCACGCACGGCACGGCACTACCAGCCTGCTGGCCACCACCATGACAGCACCCATGGCGGATATTGAACTGGCATTGCATGGCATACAGCAGGCCATCAGAGATCACGAGCCAGGCATGGCGCGCGTACTGGGTGTGCATCTGGAAGGTCCCTACATCAATCCGCACAAACTCGGAGCGCAGCCCGATTATGCACAGGAAGCCACGCTGGCCGATGTCGAAAAACTCAATGCCATTGCACCGATCCGGCTCATTACGGTGGCACCGGAAATCGGTGCGAACCTGGCCCTGATCCGCGATCTGACCGGACTGGGCATAAAAGTGCAGCTTGGTCATACGCTGGGCACGTATGAAGAAGCGTGTGCCGCGCTGGAAAACGGTGCGTCCGGATTTACTCATTTATTTAATGCCATGTCGCGTCTGGATCATCGCGCACCGGGCATGGTGGGTGCCGCGCTGGCTCACGCCAGTTATTCCGAAATCATCCCGGATCTGCTGCATGTCCATCCCGGCGCCATCCGTGCCGCCATGCGCGCCATTCCGCATCTGTATTGCGTAACCGATTCCACGGCGGCCTCGGGCATGCCGGATGGTGACTACATGCTGGGACGCCAGGTGGTGCACAAATGCATGGGCGGGGTGCGACTGGCCGATGGCACGCTGGCCGGTTCGACTTTGACGATGGACCAGGCGCTGCGCAATCTGGTTGGCATCGGACTGGATCTGGCTGATGCATCGCGACGTGTTTCGACTTTTGCTGCCGACTTTCTGGGGCAAACCGAGCGCGGCCGTTTGCAGCAGCATTGTTTTGCCGACCTGGTGGTACTGGACCGGGATTTGAATTTAACAGCCGTATATGTAGAAGGAGTAAAAATTGACCTCGTTAATGTTTAAGGAAGCCTGTTCATCGTCTGACGTCGTTGCAGCACAACTCAAAGCCGAAGGCGCACGTTACGCTGAACTGGGCGCTGCACTGCGCGCTAAACCACCGCAAACCGTATTGACCATTGCGCGCGGCAGCTCCGATCATGCCGCGGCCTATGCCGCGTATCTGATCATGGCGCGTCTGGGTCGTATTGTTGCTTCACTGCCGATGTCGCTGGTGACGCTGCTCAAGGCGCCGCTGCATGCCGACAATGCGTTGGCGATTGCCATTTCACAATCCGGTCAGTCTCCGGATGTCATTGAGCCCATACGTTATTTCAGACAGGGTGGCGCAACCACCGTCGCACTGGTCAATGACGCTACTTCTCCCCTGGCACAAAGCGCGCAGTGGTGCATGCCGCTGCATGCCGGCGCTGAATTGAGTGTGGCTGCCACCAAAAGTTATATTGCCTCACTGGCAGCCGGCGCGCAGCTGGCCGGTCATTGGGAAAATGACGCCAGTTTCCTGGCTGCGCTGGCTGATCTGCCCGAAGCACTGGCAGACGCTACCGAGCTGGACTGGTCCGAAGCCATTGAGGTTCTGACGCCGGCCAACAACATCATGGTGGTGGGGCGCGGCATCAGTTATCCGGTAGCGCTGGAAGCCGCACTCAAACTCAAGGAAACCTCGGTGATACAGGCGGAAGCTTTCAGCGGCGCGGAAATCAAGCACGGCCCGATGGCGCTGATCGACAATGGTTACCCGCTGATGATTTTTGCCACGCGCGGTCCCAGTCAGGCCGGGCTGATCCACCTGGCCGAAGAAATGCGTGGACGGGGTGCACGCGTGCTGCTGGCCGCACCGGCGGATGTGGCCGAGCGCAATCTGACCATTCCGGTGGCAGGTACGCCCGATCTGGACCCGATTGTGGCAATTCAGGCGTTTTACATGATGGCGGCCAAATTATCCCTGGCACGCGGATTGAATCCGGATAAGCCACGGCATTTGAGCAAAGTTACCAAAACCAGTTAGTGAACCAATGAAAATTGCGCCGCTGTCACTGCTTCAAAAGCCGAACTGGCTCATGCTCATGCTCGTGGCGTGCCTGATTCTGCCTGGTGAAAGCGCAGCTGCGCAAAAAGTTGAATTCTGGACCCTGTCCATGAAACCCAAATTCACCCCGTACTTCCAGAACGTGGTGCAACAATTTCAGACCCTGCACCCGGACATTGAAGTTGAATGGGTGGATTTTCCGTGGGATATCCTGCAGCTCAAACTGATTACTGCAATCGCCGCCGGCACGCCGCCGGCGCTGGTCAATCTGAACGTGCCGTGGGCGGAAGAATATGCGCGTGATGGCCTGATTGTGCCGGTGGACGGCATGATGCTCAACCGGGCCATGTACACCAAAGTGGCACTCGATGATCTGACCTTCAACCACCACCTGTACGGCTTTCCGCATTACAGCAACGTCAACGTCGTCGCCTACAACACCAGTATTTTCAAGGCGGCGGGCCTGACTGAAGCACCGCGCAGCATGGATGAAGAACTGGCCTTCGCCCGACAGATTTACGCCAGAACCGGCAAGGCCGGTTACGCACCGACGCTGGGCAAAATCGACAGTTTCTTCATGCAGCAGGGACTGCCGATTGTAAAAAATGGCCGCGCCGTTTTCAATTCGCCACAGCATGTGGCGTTGGTTAAAAAACTGGCCGACACCTACCAGGCCGGCGGGTTTCTGAAAGACCGGCTGTTTTCGGAAGATGGCTTTCCGGCGGTGATTGATGCCTATAAAGGCGGCCGGCTGGGCATGATGGTGTCGGCACCGACTGCATTGCGCCGTATCCAGATCGATGCCAAAGATATTTATGCCGTTACCAAAGTGGCTCCGGCACCCTTGGGACCGACCCAAATTGCCGATGGCGGCTGGATGTTTTTATATGCCGTACCGAAAGGGGTTGATCCCAAACTGTACCCGGCGCTGGCCAGCTTTGCCGACTTTTTGACCAATGACGAAAATCAGCTGGCGTTCTCGAAAATCGCCGGTGTAATGCCGACTGCGGTACAGGCCCTGGCCAATCCGTATTTCATGCAGACACCGCTCAATGGCGGTGCTGCCGAGCTGGCCCAGCCGATTGCCGCGGCCTCGATGAAATATTCGCACAGCGTGTATGTGGCCGGTCTGGAAGATTACGATGAAATGCGCCGCGTGCTGGTCAAGGCGGTGGAAGCCGGCATGACCGGCAAGGCTGATATCAGGACCGCACTGGATGAGGCTGCGGCGATCTGGAACCGCAAGCTGCAGGTGCAGAAATGAAACCCTGGCTGTTTCTGTTGCCGGCGTTGTTGCTGCTGGCGCTGTTTTCCCTTTGGCCGGTCGGCTTCGGCTCCTTTCTGGCCTTTACCGATTTCTCGCTGGTCAGGCCAACCCACTGGGTCGGTCTGGATAATTTTCGCTACATCTTCGACAACGAGATGTTTTTGACCGGGATTAAAAATTCACTGCTGTTTCTGCTGATCGTACCCTTCATCCAGATCGGCGCCATCACACTGGCAGTACTGGTCAACAATCAGCTGCACGGCATCCGCTTGTTTCGCGCGGCCTACTATGTACCGGTAGTGACCACGGTGTCAGTGGTTGGCATCATGTGGGGCTTCCTGTTCCATGAACAGGGCACACTGAATTACCTGCTGCTGAAAATCCATGCCGTAAACAGTCCGGTGGGTTGGCTGTCGGATGACGCCATTGCGATTTTTGCGATCATGTTCGTCACGGCGTGGCGCGGACTGGGCTGGTACATGGTGATGTATCTGGCCGGGTTGCAGTCGATTCCATCCGAGATGCAGGAAGCTGCACGGCTCGATGGTGCCAATCGCTGGCAGGTGTTCTGGAAAATCACCGTACCCATGCTGTATCCGACCATCATGGTTTGCACCATCATGTCGGTACTGTCGGCCCTGAAGGCGTATCAGGAAGTGGATGTACTCACGCAGGGCGGGCCGATGAATTCGACGTTTACTGCGCTGTACTATGCCTACGACCAGGGTCTGAAACATCTGAAACTGCCGCGCGGTCTGGCCGCGTCGCTGGTGGTGTCGTTATTCTGTATTGCGATTGCGCTGTTGTGTCTGCGCTTTTTGAAACCGAAACATCGTTAGGGCATCGATGAACTATTCCGGAACAATCCTGACCCGGCTTGGCCAATACCTGATCCTGACAGCGCTGGCGCTGCTGTGCGTGTTTCCATTCTGGTGGACTTTTGTCACGGCAATTTCTACCGAAGGCAATATTTTTGCGTTTCCGCCCACCTTCTGGCCGCAGGCGCCGTCGCTGGATAATTTTATTGAAGTGTTCAGCTCGATTCCGATGTGGCAGTTCTACCGCAACTCGCTCATCATTACCGTCTCCACGGTGTTCTGGAAGCTGCTGATCTGCTCACTGGCAGCCTACCCGCTGGCGCGCATGAAATTCACCGGCAGCAAACTGGTGTTCGGCGTCATCATCGCCACCATGGTACTGCCGTCCGAAGTCAATTTTCTGACCAACTTCATCACCCTGACCAAACTCGGTCTGGTCAATACCTACACCGGTGTGATTCTGCCCAATGTGGTCAATGCCGTATCGATCCTGCTGCTGAAACAGGCTTTTGAAGAGGTGCCGCAGGACCTGATCGATGCCGCTCGGGTGGATGGTGCATCGGAATGGATCATTTTCTGGAAAGTGCTGCTGCCCTTAATTACACCCTGGCTGGCTACGGTGGGTATTCTGTCGGCAGTCGAGGCCTGGAATGAATATATCTGGCCCTCAATCGTCTTGAGCAAGCCGGAATCGTTTCCGCTGTCAGCCGGTGTGCTGTACCTGCGCGGCACGTACGGCAGCAGTACCCGCGTGGTGGCAGCCGGAACCATACTGACCATCGTACCGGTACTGATTGCCTTTCTGTTCACGCAGCGTTTTTTCATGCGTGGTATGGATGGCGCTGTGAAATAACTTCGGGAAAACATTTAAAACCATGGCGCAAGTCAAACTTTCCAATATAGTCAAACATTTTGATGACGGCAACGCCGTCATCCACGGGATAGATCTCGAGATTGGCGACGGCGAATTCGTGGTCTTTGTCGGACCGTCCGGCTGTGGTAAATCGACACTGCTGCGCATGATCGCCGGGCTCGAAAGCATTACGTCCGGTGAGCTGTGCATAGGCGCTCAACGCGCCAATGACATTGCCCCGGCGCAGCGCGGTCTGGCCATGGTGTTTCAGTCGTATGCCCTGTATCCGCATATGTCGGTGTATGAAAACATGGCGTTCAGTCTGAAGCTCGCCGGCATGAAAGCGAGCACGATCGAAGCTGCAGTGCAGCAGGCCGCCGCTGTGCTGCAGATTGGCCATTTACTCAAACGCAAGCCCAAAGACCTGTCCGGCGGACAGCGCCAGCGCGTAGCTATTGGCCGCGCCATCGTCAGAAAGCCGCAGGTGTTTCTGTTTGATGAACCCCTGTCGAATCTGGATGCCGGCCTGCGCGTGCAGATGCGTCTGGAGCTGAGCCGGCTGCATCAGGAACTCGGGACCACCATGATTTACGTCACGCACGATCAGGTCGAAGCGATGACGCTCGGTCAGCGCATTGTGGTTTTTAACGGCGGCCGTATCGAGCAGGTCGGCACACCCATTGAACTGTATGACCATCCGGCCAATCTGTTTGTAGCCGGCTTTCTGGGCGCGCCGAAAATGAATTTTCTGGCGGCCAAGGTTCTCGCTGTGGACGGCGGTGCGGCACAACTGACACTTACTGACGGTTCAGTAGTGCAGGTGCCGGTGCGGGCCGATACAATACGGCCCGATACGATACGGCCCGGCGAGCCGGTCACGCTGGGGATTCGTGCCGAGCACATTGGTATCGGCAGCGTGGATCAGTATACCGTTCGTGCTACCGTGTCAGTCGTAGAATTTCTGGGTGATTCCTGCATTGTGTACGTTCGTATGGAAGGCATGGACGAATTGATTGCGGTGAAACAGCCGGTGGGGCAGGGGGCATTGAAAGCCGGTGACAGGTGCACGCTTCATTTTAAGCCTGAACATTGCCATCTATTTGCTGGTAACCAAAGTAGGGTGTAATAGCGCAGCGTATTGCACCAATTGGTCAATCAACGAATACACAGTTTAAAATTGCATCAACAAAAAATATCACACATTTTCGAAGGTACGGACATGGAATTGAATCTGAATAAAAAAATCGGCCAGCTGTTCATGGTCGGCTTCGACGGGCTCGAAATCAACGAACACATCACAACCATGATCAAGGAGCAGCACGTCGGTGGCGTGATTCTGTTCCGGCGCAATGTCGATACCCCCGAACAGGTCGCGCGGTTGTGCCGCTCGCTGCAGGAACTGAATGCCACCGTCAGTGACATTCCGCTGCTGATCGCCATCGACCAGGAAGGCGGCATGGTAATGCGGCTCGAGCAGGGCGTCACACCGATGCCGTCCGCGATGGCATTTCAGGAAGGCGCTTCGGTCGAAAACTGTGAAAAGCTGAACCGGGTGCTGGGCGATGAACTGCGCCAGATCGGCATCAACATGAATCTGGCGCCGATACTGGATGTGAATAACAACCCCATGAATCCGGTGATCGGCGTGCGTGCCTATGGCGAAGATGCCGATACGGTGATTCAATACGGCATGGCGGCCATGCGCGGTCAGCAGGCCGCCGGACTGGTGACTACCGCCAAACATTTTCCCGGGCACGGCGACACTTCGACCGATTCCCATTACGCGCTGCCGCTGGTGGGACACAACCGTGAGCGGCTGGACAGTCTGGAACTGCCGCCGTTTCATGCCGCAATCAAACAGGGTGTGCATGCCATCATGACCGCGCACGTGGTGTTTCCGGCCATCGAGCCGCAGGCCGATCTGCCGGCCACCATGTCGAGGGCGGTGCTGACCGATCTGTTGCGTAACGAGATGGGCTTTGCCGGCGTCATTATTACCGACTGTCTGGAAATGGCCGCCATTTCGGAAGGTGTGGGGGTTGCTGCCGGTGCGCTGGCGACCGTGCAGGCTGGTGCCGACATTGTGCTGGTTTCGCATTTGATTGAACGTCAGCTCGCGGCGATCGACGCCGTCAGACAGGCGCTGGTGTCCGGGGCGATTACCTCCATCGATGCATCTCTGGAGCGCGTGGCCAAACTCAAGCGCAGTCAGGCCGTGACCGACTGGCGCAGCCTGCCTGTGCTGCCACAGGGGCTGATGCTGAGCGAGTCGCTGGCCCTGTCACGTCAGGTGCACCGGGCCGGCGTGCGCGTGACTGGCAGTCTGAAGCCGCTGGATCGCGCGCTGCCGGTCAGTCTGATCACGGTGGAAGTGAAGAACCGTACTGAAGTGGATGAAGCGGTGGAATTGCGCGAAGGACGCAGTTCCATGCGAAGTGCCCTGCAGCATGCCGGTTTTACCGTGCGCGAACAGGTGATCTCGTTTGAAGCATTTGATGAAGAAGTGGCCGCGGCACTGGCCTTTGCGCGTGATGGGCAGCAGATTGTGCTGCAATCATACAACGCCATTTTCGCGCCGGGTCAGCAAAAGCTGATATCTGCACTTCCGCATGACAAATTATGGCTGGTGGCCGGTCGTTTACCGTATGATCTCGATCTGGCACCCGGAGCTCAAGGCCGCCTGGCCGCATTCGGATGCCGTCCCGCCGCGCTTGCGCCAGTCGTTGAACATTTGATAAATCCTTGACCATGCCAAACTCTTCTATACAAGCTTCCCCTGCCGTTAACTTGCCTGCCGACGATAAAGACCAGCAACTGCGTGACGATATCCGTCATCTGGGTCGCATTCTTGGTGGCACCGTACGTTCGCAGCACGGCGATGCCATTTTCAATCTGATCGAAATGGTGCGCCAGAATTCGATCCGCTTTGGCCGTGAGCAGGACAGCTCCAGCAAACAGAATCTGGAAACTTCGCTGGACACACTGTCCAACGATCAGATGACCAAGGTGATTCGCGCCTTCAGTTATTTTTCGCATCTGTCCAATATCGCCGAAGACCAGCACCATATCCGGCGCAGCCGCGCCCATCTGCTGGCCGGTTCACCTCCTAAACAGTCCAGCATTGCCTATACCATCGCCACGTTGCTGGAACGCGGTTTTCCGGCAGACCAGCTGGTACATTTTTTTGAATCGGCCCAGGTCGCACCGGTACTGACGGCACATCCGACCGAAGTGCAGCGCAAAAGCATACTGAACTGTCAGATGGTAATCGGCCGGCTGCTTGACGAGCGCGACCGCATGCAACTCACCCCGGAAGAAAGCGCTGCCAATGAAGAAGCGCTGAACCGCGCCGTGCTCACGCTGTGGCAAACGCGCATGCTGCGCAATTCGAAACTGTCGGTGCTCGACGAAGTCGAAAACGGCCTGACCTTTTACGACTACACCCTGCTGCGCGAAATTCCCAATCTGTATGCCGGTCTGGAAGATCTGCTCGGACAGCATGCTGATACTGCCCACGTCGAACTGGCCAGTTTCCTGAAAATGGGCAGCTGGATCGGCGGTGACCGCGACGGCAATCCGTTCGTGACCGCCAGTGTGCTGGAACAGACCCTGACCATGCAGTGCACGCGCGTGCTGCGGTTTTATCTGGATGAATTGCACGCACTCGGTTCGCAACTCTCGCTGGCGCGCCTCTTGGTGGGCGTTTCGGACGAACTGCTGGCACTGGCAGAGAGTTCGCCCGACCAGTCCGAACATCGCTCGGATGAACCGTACCGGCGCGCCATCACCGGCATTTATGCACGCCTGGCGGCCACCTATCATGACCTGCTCGGCAAGGAGCCTGCCATTCATCCGACCCGGCCCGGTACCGCCTACCTGAGCGTACAACAATTGTCAGACGATCTGGATATCGTGCACCGTTCCCTGATTGCGCACGGCTCGGCACCGCTGGCGCGCGGTCGCTTGCGTCACCTGCGCCGTGCGGTCAGCGTGTTCGGCTTTTCGCTCGCGCCGATCGATATCCGTCAGAATTCCGATGTGCATGAACGGGTCGTGGCAGAACTGCTCGCCGCAGCCGATCCGGCCTGCCACTATCTGGAACTCGATGAAGCCGGCCGGGTAGCGGTACTGGTTGCCGAGATCAGTACCTCGCGCCCGCTGACGTCACCGTATCTGGAATACTCGGAGCAGACCCAGTCGGAACTGGCGATTTATCGCGCCGTGAAAACCGCGCAGGAACGCTACGGCAAAATCGCCGTACCAAACTGCATCATTTCCAAAACCGACAGTGTGTCCGACATGCTGGAGCTGGCACTGCTGCTCAAGGAATCCGGACTGCTGCATCCGCATGAAGCGCGCCTGGACGTCAATATCATTCCGCTGTTTGAAACCATCGGCGATTTGCGCAACAGCGCTCCGGTCATGCAGGCACTGTTCAACCTGCCGGCCTATGCACGGCTGCTGGTCAGCCGCGATTCGGCCCAGGAAGTCATGCTCGGGTATTCGGACAGTAACAAGGACGGCGGCTTTCTGACTTCCGGCTGGGAACTGTATAAGGCCGAACTGGCACTGATCGACGTGTTTGCGGCAAAGAACGTGCGCCTGCGTCTGTTTCACGGACGCGGCGGTTCGGTCGGACGCGGCGGCGGACCAAGTTATCAGGCGATTTTGGCGCAGCCGGCCGGTGCCGTGCAGGGCCAGATCAGGCTGACCGAGCAGGGTGAAGTCATCACTGCCAAATACGCCAACCCGGAAGTCGGACGGCGCAATCTGGAAGTGCTGGTCGCAGCGACCATGGAAGCCAGTCTGCTGTCCAAAACCGATCCGGAACCACGCGCCGAATTTTTAACCTGCATGGATGCACTGTCGGAACATGCCTTTGCGGCTTACCGCAATCTGGTTTACGAGACCGAAGGGTTCGAGCAGTATTTCTGGGAATCGACCGTGATCTCCGAAATCGCCGGTCTGAATATCGGTTCACGTCCGGCTTCACGCAAAAAAACCACCGACATCAATGATCTGCGCGCCATCCCGTGGGTATTTTCCTGGTCGCAGTGCCGTCTGATGCTGCCGGGCTGGTATGGCTTTGGTTCGGCCGTGCAGTCTTATCTGGCGGCCAATCCGGATGGCCTGGCGCTGCTGCAGGACATGTTTAGAGACTGGCCCTTCTTCACCACGCTGCTGTCCAACATGGAAATGGTGCTGGCCAAATCGGATCTGGGCATTGCCAGCCGCTACGCCGGACTTGTCAAGGATGAGCAGTTACGCAAGACTATTTTTGACCGGATCTGTGCCGGACACGCTGCAACGCTGTCGGCACTGAAAAGCATTTCCAGGCGCACCGAACTGCTGGAAGAAAATCCGCTGCTCAAACGCTCGATCCGCAACCGGTTGCCGTACATGGCACCACTCAATCATGTGCAGGTTGAATTGTTGAAACGCTACCGGCATGGTGACCAGGATGAACAGGTGCGCAGAGGGATCCATCTGTCAATTAACGGCATTGCGGCGGGGTTGCGTAACAGCGGCTGATGATAAGTATTGAAAAGAAATACCAACAAAAATAAGGCCAACCCAGATGACCGTTGAAACACCGCACAAAAAACACCCCATGACCTGGGTCCCGACCCTGTATTTTGCTGAAGGCCTGCCACTCTACATCGTCATCATGATGGCCGGCCTGATGTATAAAAGCATGGGCGCACCGAATGATCAGATTGCGCGCTGGACCGGTTTGATTACCTTTGCCTGGGTGTTCAAACCGTTATGGAGTCCGCTGCTGGAAATGGCCAAAAGCAAAAAATCCATGGTGGTGCTGTTTCAGCTCATCGGGGGCGCCGCCATGATTTTGCTGGCACTCACGCTGCAGTTGTCGAATTATTTTCTGATCAGCATCGCACTGCTCGGTGTGGTGGCGCTGGTGTCTGCTACCCACGATATTGCCGCAGACGGTCTGTACATCGCATCGCTGACGGGCAAGCAGCAAAGTATTTATGCCGGCTGGCAGGGCGGGTTTTATAACACCGCCAAGTTTTTTGCTGTCGGCCCGCTGGTGATTCTGGCCGGAATTATTGAACACTATCTGGCGCCGGCGCAGGCCTGGGGTGTCATCTTCCTGATCCTGGGCGGCTTGCTGATTGCGCTGGGTCTGTATCACAGCTGGGCTCTGCCGGGTACCCTGAATGTAAAACTGGAGGATGCGTCGCTGAAGAAATCCTTCACGACACTCTATGACGTCATCATCGATTTCTTTAAAAAGCCAGGCATCTGGAAGTCGCTGTTGTTCATCTTTTTATTTCGCGCCGGAGAAGGGCAGCTTTCCACCATCGCGCAACTGTTCCTGCGCGACACGCGCGCGCTCGGTGGCCTGGGGCTGACCACGGCCCAAACCGGTGCTCTGTATGGCGTGGTCGGGTCGCTGGCGTTTATGGGCGGCAGCGTGGTGGGCGGCTATTTTGCTGCCTGGCTGGGTTTGCGACGCGCCATGTTCTTCCTGGTGCTGGGCATGAACTTGCCCAATCTGGCGTTTTTCTTTCTCTCCGCTTTCATGCCGACCAATCTGGTCGTGATCGGCTCGGCCATTCTGGTGGAAAACTTCGGTCTGGGATTTGGCTTTGTCGGCCTGATTTTATACATGATGCAGGTACTGTCGGTGGGCAAATACCGCACGGCCCACTATGCGTTCGGCACCGGCTTCATGGCCTTGGGGCTGGCAATCTTTAAAACCGTCAGTGGCGATATTCAGATTGCGCTGGGATACCAGCATTTCTTTGTCTGGGTACTGGCGGCGTCGTTCCCGGTTCTGGTCATGTCGTTCTGGATTGTGCCCAAGGGCACCGGGGAACAGGACGTTTAGTTAAACGGCGAGGAACGTGTCTAGCTCTTTGGCGTAGCTTTGCAGACTTTCGTTGAGCGTCAGTTTTTCCAGCAGGAAGTCCACCGTCACCCGGACCCGCGGTGCAACCAGTGCGCGGTGTGGATATTGCAGTGACAGTCTGCGCTCACCGCGATAATGCAGGCCCGGCAGCAGCACCTTTAATTGCCCCTTCTTTAAAAAAGACCAGGCCTGATGCAGGCCAACCTGTGCAATCCCCATATCCAGCACTGCTGCTTCCAGCGCGGCAATGGGCGCAGAGACCTGCACCACCGGGAATTCCGGCAGGTATTCCTGAATTTTGCCGTTTTCGGCATGAAACATCCATGGCATCATTTTGCCGCTTAAAAAACGCACCACTACATTCTGATGCGCAGCCAGATCTTCGCGGGTGCGCGGAATTCCGTGCAACTGCAGATATTCTGGCGACGCTACCAGCACGTTGGGCAAATGGCAGACTGCGCGCGAGATCAGGCTGGAGTCTTCCAGCCAGCCGGCGCGCAGCGCCAGGTCATAGCCTTCCCGGACCAGATCAACCCGCCGGTCATCGAAATCGACCTCCACATTCAGGGCCGGATAGCGTTTGACCAATTCTGGGATTACAGGTAAAAGGTAGGCGTGCCCAGTGGCATTGCCGGTTGAAATCCGTACCTTGCCTACCGGTTCAATGCGGTGCGCCGTGACGCTGTCGATGGCATGGTCGAGCGCATCGATGGCAATTCTGGCCCGTTCAAAAAAAGCCTGTCCTTCGCTGGTGAGCTGGATTGAGCGCGTGGTGCGGTTGAGCAGGCGTACTCCCAGCGAGCGTTCCAGATTGGAGATATTTTTGCTGATGGCCGAAGCGGAAATATTGAGAGTCCGTGCTGCAGCGACAAAGCTGCCTTGTTCTGCGGCGTGTACAAACGCCAGTATGGAGGGAACACGATCTGATGATTCCATTCGAAACCCTGAGTTAGATTACTGGTGACAAAATGATTCATATTTTTTTGATTCTTCAGCATAGGATAATTCCGGACACATTGCCTCGATAAATCCTGTCAGGCTGTCGGTTTCGGTGGTTCAGGGAACTGGTCGGCTGGCGTCATTAATGACATTCCCACTGCCTGAAATCGGGCGCCTCAGATGCAAATCCATACGATGCCTTTACGCGTTGCTGTTTGTTTGGCGAACTCAATAACCTGCCGGTGAGTATGGTTTGGAATGTTCAAACTGATAATGACGGAATTTGGAATTTAATACCTGAATCAATTACACCTGTTACATCAATTAAGGAGTTGATGTAACAGGTGAAAATTGCAGCAACCGGCAGTGCCAGATATCACTCAGGAAGATCGCTGGGCGGAGATTTTTTTGACACGGAAAATTTTCAAATCCCTGATGTGGTTTTTAAGCTAGTTATTTTAATAACTATGTCAAATGTGGCGCGCTGCCGCTCTGGTACGTACCGGATAACCGAAATCTGTATAACTTCGTACTGGTGGGCGATGCTTACAGTGACAGTTTTGCCCCGGACCACTTCAACCAACGAGGAACCGATAACTCGACCTTTGCGTTGGGCACCTACGATACCGGAGGCGATGCCGGTTATAGACTCGGCTATATAAATTTTGTCGATCTGGGTGATGGCGCAGCTGTCCCGGAACCATCGGGTCTGGCCTTGATCGGCGCAGCATCGTTAGCGCTCTGGTTTGCAAGGCGCCGGGTACCTCCTTAAGGAAGCCTGCATCAATCTCAGTGGGCAACAATGCCCTGCACTGCGTTGGCTCGGGCAGTGCAGGTTATCAAGCCGTTTGTGTCAGTTGTCAGCCGTTCCCGTAACGTAACTTGCAGCTGCGCGATATCAGCCGGCCCCATCTGGGCGAGGTTGGCACCGGCACTCGGTGACCCCAGTACGGTGTTCCAGTAGTCGCTGAAATTTGCGAAGGTTCGCTGTATCGTGATTTCAGTGGTTGCCACGGCTGTCAGACCTGCCGTATTCCATAAATTCTGCATCACATCCAGCCGCGAGGCTTGCGGGCTCGGCGGTTTGGGTACTGCCACACCCATATCGCGCATGGCGCTGTTGAGCAGCTCATACGGAAACCCACCGCCGTACATGTCCCACGCATACGCCGCAACCATGCCGCCCGGGCCAACTACCCGCGCCATTTCAGCCACACCCAGATCAGGCTGTGGAACAAAGAAAATCACCAGCGGCATCACCGCAATGTCAAACCTGTCATCAGGAAACGGCAGCGCCATGGCGTCGCCTTGGGAAAACTCGGCAAGACGCGCCACCGGTCGTGCCTGAGCAAAGGCAAGCTGCCCTGCAGAAGGATCGATGCCATGCACCGAACCTGGCGCGCAGGTTTGGGCCAGCAGTTCGGTAAAGGCGCCATTGCCGCAGCCAACGTCGAGCCAGCGCAAGCCGCGTTTGGGCGACAGCCACTCAAGGAAAATTTTACCGGCCAGCTGGCTCCACTTTCCCATGTATTGTTCGTAGGCAGCGCCGTCGTCGAAGCGAATTTCATTGATGGTCATGTCTGGTTTCCTTTCAGTCAGTACAGCGTTGCATTGTCACCGGCAGCGCGGCATTTGTACAGCGCCACGGTCCGTCATTTTTTTGTGCATCGACCGGTTCAGCAAAGTGATTTCCACATCCGTTGCAACACTCTGCCCTTGCCGGCAGCGCTGAAAATCTGAATGTGCGGTACCCCACAGAGCACCCCAATTAACCCGGCTAATTTATTACCTGAACCTCAATGGCAATGATGATCCCAATGAACTGTTCATTTTTCAGACCGGCACCACACTCACAACGAACCCGCGTTGGCGTCCTTATTCAATGCTGCACGTACCACGGAGCGGCTGACCACGCCAAACTGGCGCAGCTGCAATGCCACCAGCTGCGCCAGTTTCACGTCTTCGGTTTTTGACCACGACTGCGCGATCGACACCATCGCCAGTTCATCGGCGTCGCTCAGGACGGTATCCGGATTGCTGGTATAGGGCGCCGGAAAGCTGCGTTCAAGCTGCCCGTCGAGCGCATCGGCTGCATTGCTCGACTGCAGGGTGACCGGCGCGAGCAGATCGGTCATCTTGAAACCCTTTAACCCGTCGTCAGCGCGCGCATCCCGCAGCGCCTGCAGCAGCGCGTCGTTACGCTGACCTGAGCGGATCGCCCCAACCATGCGCGAGAGCTGATAACTTTCGACCACGGTGTGACGATTGGCAACCAGGTTGACGGCGTCGCGTTTGGCGCCATGCATACCTGCCAGATCCAGCACATTAATCCAGAGCATGCGCATGACACCCACACCGGGTAAAACGCGTGTGTGGTAGGGCTGGGTCAGGTCTTGCGCGTAATGCATGGCCCAGCCGGTAAACCGATAGCCCCAGTAGGGGTGACCATGCGCAAACGCAAAGTGGGCCAGCTGCAGATACAGATGGATGCGCGCCTGGGGATAGGTATGTTTCAGAAATGGCGCGGACCGATACACAATACCGGCTTCGTGATAGAAACCCATGTGAAACGGGGCCTGCGCGCTGTCAATAAAACGTGGGTTGCCGAACGGTTGAGGACCGAAGCCGGCTTGCCGGCCCTGTTCAGTACCATTGTCTTCCCACAAGCCCAGATCCATGCCGTAGTCCGGTTCATTGGCAGCGGTCGCAATCACATCCACGGCAGAAATATGCTCGCCTGCCGCAAGGGTTTCGAAGGAATTATTTTTTAGTCCGGAGCCATCAGGCAGGATCGTGAGTTGATGCCAGTCCAGTTGCCGTGCTGCTGCTACCGATGCGCCGGGGCGGAGCTGGCGGAACAGCGGCATCGGCATCAACGCATTGACGCGCAATGCCAGCAAAAAGGCGCGCTGCAGATTGGCACCGGTGCCAGCGTGGAAGCGCAGTGGATCCGGACGCGGTGCATATTCAGGCAGATGGGTGCGTGCCCAGTTTTCTTCCTGGTCGAGAAATGCCGGCAAGGTGTGTGATTCTATCTGCAGGAATTGCGACAGCGGCTCAGCGACAACCTGCTGTCCGGCCAGCTCGGGCTGGGCATCCAGTGCATACCAGGTGCATAACGTGTGATCGCTCCAGGCTGCGGCTGATGTGGTCCAACCGCAAAGGGATGCCACCAGCAGCGCTGCACTGATCCGTACACAGCAAGAGCAGACCTTCAGCGTATGGGCGACGACGTATGTAATTGGATTCATTGAGTAATCACCTTGTCAGCATCGGTAAAAGGGTAACTGCATTTTGATTGAAATATATTAAAAGCTATGAATTATGATTTTTCCGGAGATGCTGAAATCATCGATCCGGGTTTGGTTGGTCTACCCGTTCAATCGGTTGAAAACGGACACCCAGGCACTTTGTGTGCTGCACAGTGAATCGTCTGAAAAAAGTGTGTTCAAACATTTGCCAATGGCGGGATTGTGCCCTAACCGGTCTGCCGATGCTCTACAAAGCGGTCATTGGAAAATCAATCCAAAATATCAAAATATCAAAGTATTGCTTCCAGCCCTTTCCGATCAAGCAAATTCAATAATTTGAGTGAAGGACCACTTGGATGCTTATCGCCAATTTCCCATTTGCGTACTGTGGATAGACTCGTATTTAACACAGCGGCAAATACTGATTGGCTCAATTGGAGATGATCACGTAAAGCCCTGATTTCTTCACTGCTATATTCTGGTATCGGTTCAAGACATAGCAAATCAAAATTGCGCATCTTGCGTTTATCAATGAACCCCAATTTGTGCAAATCGATGGCCGTTTCATGTACAGCACCGAGAATTTTGCTTTTTGATTTAGGTTTGTTTGTCATGGCAAATCTCCAGCAGAGCGCCCGTTTGAATGGCCTCTTCAAGTTGTTTGGCTGTTGCAGCCAATAATTCTTGTTGGAAATCCCCTTACAACAATACGCCGGAGTTTGTCACCGATCGCTGAACCCGCTACTGGACGGGATTGAATGAGGTCAACGGTTCTGCGCACCGAGGCAACGAATTTAGATCCCAAATTAATGAAGCACGACTCGTAATACATCGCAGCATGGTTCAGTTCCGCTTCCGCCTCGCTGTGAAATTGGATCGGGTTCAATTCAGGCGTTGCTGCAGTTTATCAAACACCTGTTCAGCAGGCGACAGAATCGCGTCAGACCGTTCAACCTGCTCAAGCCTTGATTCAGCCTCAGTGCGCCAGGTCGCTTCAATATCGCCACTCTCGCTGGCTTCCAACGACTCCAGAAAATGCAAGGCAAATTGCGCCCTCTCGTCTAACGTTAAATGGGCCGCCCTTTGTTCAAGGTCGATCAGGGGATCAATCATTTCGAACCTGCCTTTCCAAAAATATCAACCAATCTCGTCCGCGCATTATACGGCACGCCGATTGGAAAAAACTCAGTAACGCTTGAATTGTGGACTCAATGCTTTCCATGTGTCGACTATGTTTTCGCTCGAGTGCTTGACCCCCGGCAATTGGTTCCGGCCATTCAAATTTTTTCTGATTCAGACTTCCAGCCATTCCTTGCGGATTTTTTCATTGCGCTGCAAATCATCCGGTGTACCCTCAAACTGGATTTCACCATGGCTCATCACGTACACGCGCTGTGAAATGGCCAGTGCGATCGCCAGTTTCTGCTCTACCAGCAGTATCGAAATGCCGCGGTTCTTCAGCTCATTCAGATATTCGCCGACCAGATCGACAATCTTGGGCGCGAGTCCTTCGGTGGGTTCATCGATCATGATCAGATCCGGGTCACCCATGAGCGTGCGGCACAGGGTCAGCATCTGCTGCTCGCCGCCCGACATCACACCGGCTGCGGTGTGGCGGCGTTCCTCGAGGCGCGGAAACATCCGGTACATGTCAGCGATTTTCCAGCGCGGATTTTTGTTGGCGCGTTTTTCACCAAGCTTCAGATTCTGCTCGACGGTCAGGTCGGGAAAAATGTCGCGCTGTTCGGGAACATAGCCCAATCCCTTGTGCGCAATTTCAAAGGTTTTCAGGCCGGTCAGTTGTTGCCCTTTAAACAGAATCGAGCCACTGGTTTTTACCTGCCCCATCACCGCTTTCACGGTAGTGGAACGCCCGACGCCGTTGCGCCCCAGCAGACTGACAATTTCACCCTGATTCACACTCAGGTTCACGCCGTGCAGCACATGGCTTTTGCCGTACCAGGCATGCAGATCATTGATGGCCAGTAGTGTTGTCATGCCGAGTCCTTGGTTGTGCCCAAATACGCTTGCTGAACGCGCGCATTGTTGCGAATATTGGCTGGCGTGTCACAGGCGATGACTTCACCATAGACCAGCACTGCGATTTTGTCGGCCAGTCCAAACACCACGTTCATGTCATGCTCAACCATCACCAGCGTTTTACCGGCAGTCACCTGCCGGATCAGTTCAATCGCGGTTGCCGATTCGGAATGGCTCATGCCGGCAGTCGGTTCATCAAGCAGGATCACGTCGGCGCCGCCGGCTATGGTGATGCCGATTTCGAGTGCGCGCTGTTCGGCGTAGCTGAGCAGTCCGGCGCTGATATCGCGCCGGTGTTGCAGGCCGATTTTTTCCATGACCTGTTCGGCACCGAGTTGTGCATCCTTCAGGCCATACAGGCGCTGCCAGAACGAATACCGGTAGCCAAGCGACCACAGCACGGCACACAGCAGGTTTTCGTAGACCGACAGCTGATGAAAAATATTGGTGATCTGAAAACTGCGCGACAGGCCGCGCCGGTTGATCTGATAGGACTTCTGGGCACGGATACTGGCGCCATTCAATAAAATATCGCCGGAACTCATTTCAAAGCGACCCGAAATCAGATTGAACAAAGTGGACTTTCCGGCACCGTTGGGTCCGATCATGGCGATGCGCTCGCCTTTGGCCACCTGCAGAGTCGCCCCGCGAATAATTTCCGATCTGCCGAAATTTTTGCGCACGTCGCGCAGCTCAAGTGAATATGCACTCATACCGATCCCTTCTTCAGCGCCGCTTCAATGGCACTCGCAGCGTTGAGGCGCCGTGCATGCATGGCGGGCCTGAGCAGGTGAATACCGGCCAAGCCGGCTACCAGGATGAGTGCCGAAATCGCCCATGGTGTGGCGTTGGCAACGTCACAGTCCAGATAAAACAGTTTCATTGCAGAGCCGCTGTCCGATTCAAAATTGCGGTGATAAAGCATTTCGGTCAGGCCGGCAAATCCGGTCAGAGCCAGCAGGGCAAACCCGATCACAACTGACTGCAGGCGCCATACCATTGCAAACTGCCGGTGCCGGACCAGCTGCAGGTTCTGCATGATGCTGCTGGCCAGACCGCCAGGCATATACATGACGCTGAGCATAAAAAATATGCCGAGATACAGTTGCCAGGCCTGCGTATATCCGGACAGTACGGTAGTGAGCAGCACACCGACCACCGCGCCGATCACCGGTCCAAAAAAATAACCGCTGCCACCGATGTAAGTAAACAGCAAGACATTGGCCGACAGCGTCAGACTGACATTCTCGGCGCTGACAATTTCATAGTTGATGGCGGACAGCGCGCCGGCCACGCCGGCAAAAAACGCAGAAATGATCAGGGTCAGATAGCGTACCCACTGCGTGTTGTAGCCGATGAATTCGGCGCGTTCCGGATTGTCGCGCACTGCATTCATGATTTTTCCCAGCGGGGTTTTGGTGCAGGCATACATGCCAAGGGTGCAGATCAGCAGCCAGAACGCGATCAGGTAGTACACCTGTATCTGCGGGCCGAAGCTGATGCCGTGAAACGGCGCACCGATCACGCGGTTGGTGGTGATGCCGCCTTCACCGCCAAAGAACTCCGGAAACATCAGCGACGAGGAGTGCACCAGTTCGCAGATGCCCAGCGTAATCATGGCAAACGTGGTGCCGGATTTTTTGGTGGTGACATAGCCAAACAGCACACCGAACAGCATGCCGGCACAGCCACCCACGAGCGGGATGAGGGACACCGGCAGCGTGATGACATGGTCGCTGGCCAGATTCATGGCGTGGATGGCGAAGAACGCACCCAGACCGGCATACACCGCATGTCCAAACGAGAGCATGCCACCCTGACCGAGCAACATGTTGTAGGACAGCGCAAAAATAATCATGATGCCCATCTGTGACAGGATCGACAGGGAGGCACCTTTGTAAAACACCAGTGGCGCAATGACCAGCACCACTGCATAACCAGCCCAGTTAAGGATCTGGCCGGTATTGTTCAGTTTCTTCATGAAATCAGCCTTCCCTTTTTCCCATCAGACCCTTGGGTCTGAAAATTAACACCAGTATCAGCAGTACATAGGGAAGTATCTGCGCGCTCGATGCGATGGTCAGGTTCAGTACCGCATAACCCGGTGTGGATGGTGTGACACTGACCCCGATTTTACTCAGCAGAGTAACCATGGAATAATCCAGCGCCACGGCATAGGTGACCAGGATGCCAATGAGCAGCGAGGCAAAGAAGGAACCGGCCAGCGAGCCCATGCCGCCGACCACAATCACCACAAAAATGATGCTGCCGACCGTGGCCGCCATGCCCGGTTCGGTCACGAAGGCATTGCCGCCCACCACCCCGGCCAGACCGGCTAACGCGCAGCCACCGCCAAACACCAGCATGAACACACGCGGCACGTTGTGACCGAGTGCTTCCACCATGTCGGGATGGGTCAGCGCAGCCTGAATGATCAGACCGATACGGGTGTAGGTCAGCAGCAGATAAATCGAACCCAGCATGGCCAGAGCCACCAGCATCATGAACCCTTTGTAGATCGGGAAGTCGGTGGAGTACAGCGTAAATAATGCACCGTTGAGTTCAGCCGGAATCAGATACGGTACTGCCACGCGGCCCCAGGTCAGTTGCACCAGTTCCAGCATCACATACGACAGACCGAAGGTGAACAGCAACTGCGAGATATGCCCGAATTTCTGTACCTGGCGCAGCGCGTAGCGTTCAATGAGCATGCCGGCCAGACCGACCAGCAGCGGCGCGAACACCAGCGCCGGCCAGAACCCGAACTGCGCGCTGATCGCATAGGCCAGATAGGCGCCCAGCATGTAAAAACTGGCATGGGCAAAATTGAGCACGCCCATCATGCTGAAAATCAGGGTCAGTCCGGATGACAGCATGAACAGCAGCAGTCCGTAACTCAGGCCGTTGAGCATGGTTATCAAAACAAATTCCACCTGTGTCTCCTGTTTGTAATTCGTCGCTCATTTGAGAATGGTGCAATGTTATTGCACCCTGCGATACTGAATGATCGCCGCGCCCTTCAAACTTTACTGAGCAGGTCGCGTCATCTGACAGGTAGTAGGCTGCACCGCATCCGCCAACGGAATTTTCAGGTCGGTACGCCAGCCGTAACCGGTGCCTTCCGAATCGTTCTTGACTGTGGTGCCGTTGACTTTGGTCCAGGTCACGATATACATCGGTTCCTGAATCTGGTGATCGGTTTTGCGCATTTCAATTTCGCCGGACAGACCGTTGAATTTCATGCCTTCCAGTGCATATGCGACCTTGATGGTATCGGTGGATTTGGTTTGTTTGATCGCCTTGGACAGCATGCCGATAATGCTTTCGTTGCTCAGGAATTCAAAATCCTGACCGTATCTGGCCTTGTAGGTTTTGATTAAGTCAGTGTTGGCCGCGTTGCTTTCGGCATTGTTGGTCCAGTTGGCAACCATCTTGACCCGGTCGGCGGCATCGGCGCCCAGCGCAGTAGGAGTGCCGTCAAAATAGGCATAGAAGGTATAGAAGTTGGTTTTCAGTCCGGCATCTTTGGCTGCTTTCACCAGCAGCACCAGGTCCTGCCCCCAGTTGCCGGTCAGGACCGTGTCGGCGCCGGACGCCTTGATTTTGGCAATATAAGGAGAGAAATCCTTGACCGTGCCGATCGGGTGCAGATCATCACCGACGATTTTGATGTCAGGTCGTTTGGCGGCCAGCATTTCCTTGGCGGCTTTGGAAAATTCCTGTCCGTGCGCATAATTCTGACCAATGATGTACACGCTCTTGATGTTCTTGTCTTTGGCCAGTGCGTTGGTAATGCCATCCATTTTCATTTCGGTATTGCCGTCAAAACGGAAATGCCAAAAGCTGCATTTGCTGTTGGTGAGCGCCGGTGCAATCGAAGCACCATTGAAGTACACGATTTCCTTGCCCGGGTTGCGTTCGTTGAATTTGTTGATGGCATCCACCAGCGCCAGCGCCACGCCGGAGCCAACCTGATGGACGATGTAGCGCACGCCCTGGTCACTGGCTATTTTTAACTGTTGCAGTGTTTCCTGCGGCGAGCCCTTGCCATCCAGGACGATCAGTTCAAAGGTATTGTCGCCGGCCCATTTTTCCTTGTTGGCGCGTTCGATATACATCTGCAGGGTATTGGCGGAATTTTTGATCAGCGGCGCGAACGGGCCGGTGACGGCATCGATGTAGGCAATTTTGATGGTTTCGGCCTGCGCTGCATTGACGCCGAAAACAGCGGCTGCCCCCACAGCGGCAGTGCTGAGTGCTAATTTGCGGTAGTTGAATTTCATGTCTGTTCCTTTAATTTTAATGATGGATGAATGAATAATTACTGCACGATGAACCGATATTCCCTGTACAACTCCTTCAATCTTTGCCTGGTCGTTTTACTGCTGCTGTTGGCCGGTTGATGCGCGCGAGGCTGGCAGGCGCGGCAGAAGTAGCATTGGGCGGCGCCTGATGGCGAATACAAAATGGATGATCCATCATTGTCCCATCAGCGCTGGCGTGACATGCTTGGACATAGACACTCCTGATTGTTTTGTCTCATTGATTGACACCGGTCTGGCAGGACAAATCAGGAATCTGTCAGCGATGTCTCATTTTTTTGATTTGTCTGATTCTAATTTAGTTTTTGAATGAAAACCCTATTGTGTTGCTTGGCGATTCAAAAACAAACTGGTTTAATGCAATCTCCCGGTTCATGGTCTGGACAATTAAAATCAACATGTAGCACTGACCGGGCATATCCGGAATTTGCCTGTAATTTTTGTCAACTATTTTTAGCAACAGGAAATCGTTTCATGCATCTGACCAAACGCTGCACAGCCATGCTTGCTGCCTTGCTGTTCCTGCCCCCGGCCGTCTTTGCGGCCGACCTGACCCAACGCCAGGCCCAGTTACTGGCCAATAACTGTGTGCAGTGCCATGCACGCGTGGACATTGGTGCCCCGATCATGGGCAATCCTGCCGACTGGAAGGAACGCAGCAAACAGGGCGAAGAAAAACTGCTGATGAATGTCATAGTCGGCCTGCGCGGCATGCCGCCACTGGGTTATTGCAGCGCCTGTGACGAGCAGGATTTCCGCGCCCTGATCCGCTTCATGGCCAATCTGCCGGATTTTGACAAGACTGCTGTCAAGGGAGAGTCCAAATGACCAACCGCCGCGATTTTCTTAAAACGGCTGCTGCACTGACCGGCACCGGTCTGCTGGCCGGCTGTGATGGGTTTGAAGCCGAACCACAAAGCCCGGTCAGTTTTACACCGGGCAAGCCGCTGCCGTGGATTAACTGGGCCGGCAATCAGAGTTGTTTCCCGAGCGCGCGTCTGGCCCCGGTCCATGAAGATGAACTGGTTGCGATGCTCAAAAACGCAAAGGGTGCCGAAGGCACCATACGGGCCGTCGGTGCCGGCCATTCGTTTTCCGCCGTGGTTCCCACCAACGACACCCTGATCACCACTGACCTGATGTCCGGCGTCATCAGTCACGACCCGGTTACTGTGCAGGCTGAAATCTGGGCCGGCACGCGCATGCACAACCTCGGCCCCATGCTGCATGAAATCGGTCAGGCGTTGCCCAACCAGCCTGATATGGATTATCCGGCCATGGGTGGTGCCATCGCCTGTTCGGCGCATGCTACCGGCAAGGGGTTTGGTTCCATGTCTTCCTATGTAACCGGACTGACTCTGGCGACCCCGTCCGGTGAACTGCTGGAATGCAGCGCCACCAGTCATGCCGATATTTTTCAGGCGGCGCGCACTTCACTGGGCGCGCTCGGGGTGGTGTCGCGTCTGAAGCTGCAGAACCTGCCTTCATTCAAACTGGTTGAAACCAATCGGGTGGAAAAGACCGAAGATGTGCTGGATGATTTTGCTGCGCGTATTGCCCAACACCGCCATTTTGAATTTCTGCCTTTGCCGCACACTTCACTGTGCGCAACCGTGACTACCGATATTGCCAAAGAAGGTGATGTGAACGTGGGCGAGGAAGACAGCAGCGCTGCGCACACACTGCGCAAAGTGTTCAACGCGCTGTCGTGGCTGCCGGGTATTGCCGATGCAACCTATGAAAAAGTGTTGTCGCTGGCGCTGGGCGGGGCCGGCACTGAAATCCGCACCGGCCAGTCGTTTGAAGTGTTCCCGCATGTGCGTACCGTACGGTTCCGGGAAATGGAATATACCGTGCCGGCGGAGCTGGGCGCAGCCTGTGTACGCGAGATTCTGAAAACGATCAGGGACAAAAAAATTCCGGTCTGTTTTCCGCTCGAATACCGGTACGTGAAGGCCGACGATATTTGGCTGTCGATGTTTGAAGGGCGCGACGGCATTGCGATTTCGGTGCATCAGTACGGCGATCTGGATTACAAGGCGTACTTCAGTCAGATCGAACCGATTTTCTGGAAATACCAGGGACGCCCGCACTGGGGAAAAATTCATACACTGACACAGCCGCAGCTCGCCGCGCTGTATCCGCATCACTGGCAGGACTTCAAAGAAATCAGGAGCGCGCTTGATCCGTCCGGCCGTATGCTCAATGCGCATTTAAAATCACTTTTTGGAATCTGATATGGTTACTCGTCGAAGCATGCTCATCGGTGGTGGTGCAGTTCTGGTCGGCGCAGCGCTGGCCAAACCGTCTGACAAGGGTGGCAGTTGTCCGGCCTATTTCAACAATCTGAACCAACTGTTGCGCAGCCAGGAAATTGACCGCCCGGTGCTGGTGATCGACATGGACCGGCTGGACAGAAATATTGACCGGGTCACCCAATCGACCGGCAGCGGTGCAGGCAAAAACTACCGCATCGTGGTCAAATCGATCCCCTGTCCGCAACTGGTTGATTATGTAGCGCAGCGCTCCCATACCCGCGCATTGATGGTGTTTCACCGGCCGTTTCTGCAGGAAATGGCCAGCCTGAGACCGGATGCCGATATTTTGCTGGGCAAGCCGATGCCGGTCAGCGCGGCGCATCATTTCTATGCCAATCACAGCGGCGCCTTCAATCCGGCAACCCAGCTGCAATGGCTGATCGATACCGAAGCGCGGCTGCAACAGTATCTGGAACTGGCCAGGGCGCAGAATCTGGCGCTGCGGGTCAATCTGGAAATTGATGTTGGACTGCATCGCGGCGGCTTCAGTACGCCCGAAGAGCTGGTGCCGGTGTTAACACTGATCAGCGCGAACCCGCAGCATCTGAGTTTTTCCGGGTTCATGGGTTATGACGCACACCTGATGGGTTTGCCCGGTTTTCTGGCGGAGCGCGAATTACCGAAAGTCAAAGCGCGTTACCAAGCGTTTCAGGATGTGCTCAAAACCCGATTTCCACAACTGTTGCATGACGGCCTGACCTTCAATGCGGCCGGCAGTCCGACTTTTCGGCATTACGAAAACGACACCTTTGTCAACGACCTGTCCGCCGGCACCTGCCTGATGAAACCGACCCACTATGACATTGGAATCCTGAAAGACTTTGAACCCTCCGCTTTCATCGCTACACCGGTTCTGAAAAAAGTCATCGGCGGCAATTTGCCGGCGCTCGGTGTACTCGGTCCCTTGCTGCGCGGCTGGGACGTGAATTCTGCGCAGATGATTTTTGGTTACAGCGGCAACTGGCTGGCAGAAAACGAAGCGCCGCCGGGCCTGTCACCGAATTTTGCCTATACCAGTTCCAATCAGCAGGGTTACAATGCCTCGGCTTCGGTGCAGATCGGCGTGGATGATTTCATTTTCCTGCGCCCGACCCAGTCCGAAGCGGTGCTGTTGCAGTTTGGTGATCTGGTGCTGGTGCGCGGTGACAAAATTGAAGCACGCTGGCCGGTGCTGCCGGTTGGCGTATAACTCTTGATCAATCAGATATAAAGGAAAAATCATGTTCAGTCATGTGATGGTAGGTTCGAACGACATCGAACGTTCAAAACGGTTCTACGATGCGGTGCTTGGAGTGCTGGAAGCAGGCGCGCCGATAGTCAACAAGGCAGCCTCCGGTCACACCAGACTGTTCTACCGGCACGACGGCAGCACCTTTTGCGTCAGCGAGCCGATTAATGATGGCGAGGCGACGTTTGCCAACGGCGGAACCATTGGCTTCAAATGCGGCTCGGCTGAACAGGTGGAAAAATTTCACGACACTGCGCTCGCGCACGGCGGCCATACCTGTGAAGATCCCCCGGGCCTGCGTGAGGGTGGTATGGGCGCGATGCACCTGGCCTATGTGCGGGATCCGGACGGCAACAAGCTGTGCGCAATCTACCGTGTCAAGTAAGCTGCTTTGGTGATGAATCAAACCAAACGCGAATCATGAAACTTTGCCGACTGTTGTTATTTTTGGCTAGCTAAAACCAAAGAGCGCGGGACGTTTGGAAAATTTACTGATCCAATCTACAAAGGCCGCCCATTTGTCATCGTCACAAATTGAGCATGTGTCGCTGAAGGATGGAGCGGCTGATCGCTGGCGAATTTAATATGGAAGGACGCGGCACATTGCCGTGGCTTGGGAATGCATTTAAATTTAAGTACTGTTGATTTTGAATACCGGAGAATTTAATGATTTTGGAAGTTGCTACACTTGATGTTCGAATCGGGCAGGAACAGCAATTTGAAATTGCATTCCGTGCAGCGTCAGAAATTATTTCAAGTATGAGTGGGTATGTGTCGCATCAGCTGCAAAGATGTTTGGAAAATAACAGTCGATATATCTTGCTGGTAAATTGGCAGCGTTTAGAAGATCACACCGTTGGTTTTCGTGGCTCACAAGAATATCAAGAATGGAAACGACTTCTCCATCATTTTTATGATCCGTTCCCAACTGTCGAGCATTTTGAGAGCATTTTTGTGAGCCATGCAGGAAAAGATTTAGGGGCGACATAGCACGGCTGGCGGCACATTTTCGTCATTTATAACACGCGGTATTGACATAAAAAATAATCAGGGGGAGCGCAGGCTCCCAGTTTCCCGCCTAAAGTCGCGGGACGACGGGTGGTAAATTGAATGTCCGCCGTCTCTTCAGGACACGGCCCGGCCATTGACTGAAGTTTAGATTTACAGCCCCGATTGGTTCAGGGTACTTTACAGAAAATGGTGAATTATTCATTTTCAAGATTTTTGTTAGAGAGCAGTCGAACGTGAATGGAAGATTTCAGCTTGACTGGCTGGAGTTTTTATTAATCGAAAATATAATGAAACTAATCTCCCGTATTGTATTCTTCGTACTTCTGGTCATTCTGACCCTGGCGATCTATCTCTCATCGATGCAGGGTCGTGGCGCCAGTTTATACACCCACGGCCCCGCTGCCGAAAAACTCGAGTTCCCCAAAAATTTTTATTGGGGAGCCTCAATCGCCGGCGAGCAGGCTGAAACGCGGCAGGCCAGCGACTGGGCGGCTTTCGAAAACGATGCGTTCCTGCATCAACGCTTTGAAGCCGGAAAGGAAATGGAAACCACCAAACCTGGTCACATCCGCAATTACGGCAACTGGTCCGAGCAGGTGCGGCGTGACAAATCCGGCTTCGACAAACTGTATGCGCAGGATTTTGCAACCTCTGCACAGATGGGGCTGAACGGCTTTCGCAATTCGATCGAATGGGCGCGCCTGTTTCCGCGCGCTGACATGACCGAACCCGATCCGCAGGGCATCGCGTATTACAAAGACATGATCGCCGAAATGAAAAAGCATCACATCACGCCGTTCCTGACGCTGTTTCATTACGTGGCGCCAGCCTGGTTTTTTCAGCCGGACGTGAGCGGGAAAAAAGGCTGGGAACGCGCCGATGCCATGCAACACTGGCAGCGCTTTGTTGAGGCCGTGGCCAATAATTTCATCCCTGACGTGGAACAGTGGTGCACACTGAACGAGCCGATGGTGTATGTCTACAGCGGCTACATCGACGGATTGTATCCACCGCTGGAACACCGCAAGGATCTCGAGGCAACCTCTGGCGTGATCGAGGGTTTGCTTAAAGCCCATGCACTGGCGTATCAGACCCTGCACCGGGTCGCTGCCGAACGCCACGTCAACGTAAATGTGGGTATCACGCAGGCCATGGAAGCGTTTGAGCCGCTGCGCAACTGGGCGCCGCTCGACCGTGTGATCACAAAGCTGGTGGCGCAGGCTTGGAACTGGGATTTTCTGGATGCGATCCAGAGTGGCCGGCTGAAAATGGCCAACACCTCGGTCGATCATATGGTGGCAGGATTAAAGGGCACCCAGGATTACGTGGGCGTGAACTACTACATGCGCGTGTTTGTCAAAAGCGATCTGCTTGATCCGGGCAATCCCGTCATCGTGATGCGCGACCCGGATGATCCGCAGGCCATTGTCAACGACATGGGCTGGCAGTATTATCCGCACGGCTTTTACAACATCCTGACCGAGTCGTATCACCGTTACCAGAAGCCGGTATACGTACTGGAAAACGGCACGGCTGACCAGGCTCTGGATGACGTTGCGCGGCAGAGATATATCGTAGCGCACGTGCGCGAAGTCTGGCTGGCGATCCATCATGGCGGTGCCGACGTGCGCTCGTATATGCAGTGGTCACTGTTCGACAATTTTGAGTGGGTCAATGGCTTTGATGCGAAGTTCGGCCTGGAAGCGGTGGATTATGAACACGATTTCAAGCGGATTCCGAGAAAATCGGCCGCACTGTATTCCGAGATTGCGCATGCCAATGGCGTCACGGCAGAGATGATGCAGAAATATGGGGTTCAATGAACCCGGTTGGATCAATGAAAGGGAAATGCCTTGCGCTGTCTGGTGATTGAAGATGAGATAGACACTTCACGATATATTTGTAACGGCCTGCGCGAGGCCGGTTACGCGGTGACGTCCTGCGATAATGGATTTGATGGTTTGAATTATGCCACCAGTGAGCAGTGGGACATCATCGTACTTGACCGTATGCTAAAAGGGAATCTCGATGGACTTGCTGTTATTTCCAGGCTGCGCGAGCTGGGAAAAAAAACCCCCATAATCATTGTGAGTGCGCTGACGAACATCGATGAGCGCGTTGCAGGGCTGCGCGGCGGCGGCGATGATTATCTCTCAAAACCGTTTGGATTCTCTGAATTGCTGGCGCGCATTGAAGCGCTGCTGCGTCGCTCCGATTCGAATCAAAATGCGACCCAGCTTGTGGTAGCTGATCTGGTGCTGGACTTGCGCACCATGCGGGTCACGCGCGGCTCGTCTGTCATCCTGTTGCAACCGCGCGAATACCGGTTGCTGGAATACCTGATGCGTCACCAGGGCCAGACGGTAACCAGAACCATGCTTCTCGAAGCGGTATGGGATTACCATTTCGATACCCAAACCAATGTCATCGACGTTCAGATCAGTCGGCTGCGCACCAAAATCGACAAGGACTTCGCGAACGCTCTCATCCATACCGTACGCGGCGCCGGTTATCGCCTGGCCGTGGAAGCGGCAGCCGATGTATAAGTTGCGCACCTCCATTGCTGCCCGGCTGGTCCTGGGCTACGGATTAATGGTTGCCACTTCCATTGCATTGTTGTCCGGGGTGTTCTATTTCGCCACCTTTGGTGTACTGGACAGCAATATCAGCAACAAGATCATTGCGATTTCAAACCGACTGGTCGATACATTCCAGGATAGGCCAATAACAGACCTGTCGGAACAAATCAGCCGTGAACTCAACGATGGGATCGACAGTGATACGGAAATTCTCCTTGTGGTATCGGCCACCGGACAGCACATTGCAGGCAACCTGACCGCCTGGCCCGAAGCAGATGCACCTCTGGGAGAACTCATCAAGCGCGATGTGGTTCGGGTTGGCAAGACTACCTCGGCCCGATTGCTCATACGTGCCTTGCCCGGTGGCGGCCGTTTGTTTGTCGGTCATGATTTGAGCGAACATGATTCAATACGCAGCCTCGTCTTGCGCTCCATTGCGGCAGGCGCCGCGCTTTCGCTGCTGCTGGCGAGCGCTGGGGCACTGTTCTTTCGACGCCAGATTGAAGGGCGGATCAACGACATCCGCCGCACTGCCCATAAAATTGAACTTGGTGATCTCACACATCGCATTCCAATTTCCAGCGACGATGAGTTTGGCTTGCTGAGTCGCGATATCAATCGCATGCTTGACCGAATCGAACATTTGATGGATGGGGTACGACATGTTTCAAACGCCATTGCTCATGACCTGAGAACCCCTCTGGGCCGCATTCGCAGCAAGCTCGATGACGCGATACGCCACAAAATGACGGTCGAAATTCTTTCCGATGCTGCACACTCAGCGATTGGCGATATCGACGACCTGATTTTCGTATTCGAAAAGCTGTTGCAGATTGCCGAAGCGGAAACGGGAATGCGCACGCAGTCGTTTGACACTGTCAACCTCAATGATCTGGTTGTCGATATGGTGGATCTGTTTGATGCAACAGCCGAAGAGCATGGGATCGTTCTGAAAACCGCATTCCAGAGCCCTGTCTTTGCAGTCGGTGACCGGCATCTTTTAAAAAATGCGATAGCGAGCCTGATTGATAATGCCATTAAATATGCGGGCCAGGGCGCCTTTGTAGAAGTCGGCACCTCCTGCGACACACGTGTTGCGTCTGTCTTCGTGCGAGACAATGGACCCGGTATTCCAGTGCCGGAACTGCCAAAGGTCACCGAGCGGTTTTACCGACTCGACAGCAGCCGCAACCAACCGGGTAACGGGCTCGGGCTTGCCATTGTGTCCGCAATCGCCACCTTGCATGGTGGCGTACTCGTTCTTGTGAATGAACATGGACTGACAGCCCGTCTCGACTTGCCATGTGCCTTAGCCAACGCTCACGGCGTGTCATCCGACCAATCATAAGTCGATTGCCGTAGTCGCTTCACTACGCGCGCTGGCGTGGCAATTTTTTCAATTCTTTCCAACTCGTAATGTTGCACAAAGACCGGTTCAATTATCATGCGTGCCGCGGCGGCAATATCGTGCATTTTGGTTGCAGCCCAAGACGCCCAGGCGTTAATGCCATGAAAAAATTCCCCATATTATCCCGACCAAATCCATGCCAAACGTACGTAATATGTCACCCAAATCCCGGGCGGTCCTGATCGCCGCCATCGTGTTATTGATCACGACAGGCGCACTGATCATGCACTATTCAGGCAACCAGCCTGTTGTCAGGGAGGCGCCGGCAGCGCTCGTGGCCGGTTCGTTTGTGCCGAGCAAAGGACAACTGGAGGCACTGCAAATTATGCCGGTGCGTGCCATGGATTTTCGCGGCGAACAAATAACGGATGGCGTGATCGCCACCAATGACGACACTGCCACCCCGGTGTTTTCGCCCTTTTCCGGGCACGTTACCAAACTGTTCGCCAAACCGGGTGACGTCGTAGCCAAAGGTGCGGCTTTGATGGCGGTGGATGCGTCGGAATTTGTGCAGGGACAAAATGATCTGATCAGTGCTTTGGGCGCGTTGAATACGGCGCGTGCGCAAGTCAGGCTGACCGAAGCCTCGGAACAGCGTCAGCACGAACTGTTACTGGCCCGGGCGGCTGCGCAAAAGGACTGGTTACAAAGCCAGGCAGATCTGGCTGGGGCTCAAAGCGCGCAGCGCAGTGCGGAAATAGCCGTTGGCGCCGCGCGCAGCAAATTGCGTATCCTCGGCAAGACAGATGAAGAAATCCAGGCGCTCGAACTTGAACCGGCATTGCAAAAGACCCGCCCCGAAGCCGTCGTGCGCGCCCCGATCGCCGGCACTGTCATTCTGCGCCAGGTCGGAGTCGGGCAAAACATCCAAGGCGCTGCTGCCGGCGCTGCCAATCCAGTGTATGTGATCGCCAACCTGTCGACTGTATGGCTGGTGGCCAATGTGCGCGAAGTTGATACCCCGTTTATGAAGATTGGCACCCCGGTCGAAGTCAAAGTGCCGGCCTGGCCGGGACGTGTATTCAAAGCCAGAATTGCCTGGATTGCCCCTCTGGTTGACCCGAATACACATCGGTTATTGGTTCGCGCTGAAATCGACAATCGCGACGGCGCTCTGAAACCGATGATGTTTGCCAGTTTCCGCATCCTGTCCGGAGATACTGTGAACGCACCTGGAGTCCCGCAAAGTGCAATCGTCTTTGAAGGCGCCGACGCCCACGTATTCGTGGCACGAAACGACGGAAGTCTGGTATTGCGCTCGGTTAAAATCGGACGTGTCAACGACGGCCTGGTCGAGGTCACCAGCGGCCTGACTGCCGGTGAAAAAATTGTCACCAGCGGCGCACTGTTTATTGACCGTGCAGCGGCGGGCAATTAAGCATGAAACGCTTTCCTCAGAAAACGCACGCAGTGGCCGTGACGGTTTTAGGCCTGCTGGCCGGATGCGCCATTGGCCCGGATTTCACGCGACCTGCAGCGCCGGCGGTGAATCGCTATACGGCGGAGTTGCCGGCATTGCAAACTGCATCGGCTCCGGTAGAGGCGGGGGCAGAGCAGCGTTTTGTGGACGACGCGGATATCCCGGAACAATGGTGGACGCTGTTTCATTCCGAAGCGCTCAACAGTTTGATTGAACAGGCGCTCAAAAATAATCCGACCCTGCAGCAATCGGTCGCTGCGCTGCGGGTTGCGCAAGAAACCACCTATGCTCAAATCGGCTCCTATTACCCAACCGTGACGGCCAGTTTCACGCCGACCCGGCAAAAAGAAGCACTTGGCAGCGTCGCCTCGTCGGCGGCCTCAGGTGCTGCACTGTTCAATCTTCACACTGCGCAACTCAGCATCGGCTATTCCCTCGACCTGTTCGGCGGCAACCGGCGTGCTGTTGAAAGCCTGCAGGCGCAGACAGATGCGCAACGATTCCTGGTTGAAGCGGCCTCACTCAGCCTTGCCACCAATGTGGTTGCCGCAGTGGTTCAGGAAGCGTCGTTACGTGCTCAGATCGCTGCGACCGAAAAGATGATCCAGATCGAGCAGGAGCAGCTCGAGCTGTTTCGCCGGCAGCTTGCGTTAGGCGCGATACCGGAAGCCAATATCATCGCGCAGACCGCCACGCTGGCGCAGACCCAAGCACAACTGAGCCCGCTGCAAAAGCAGCTCGCGCAGCAACGTGATCTGATTGCAGCGTTAAGTGGACGTTTCCCAAGTCAGGCGCCAGATGAAACATTTGAACTCTCGATGCTGCAACTGCCGCAGGATTTGCCGCTCAGTCTGCCGTCCCGGCTTGTTCAACAGCGCCCAGACGTGCGTGCGGCCGAAGAGCAATTGCATTCGGCCAGCGCGCAGATCGGTGTTGGCATGGCCAATATGCTGCCGCAACTTACCTTGACGGCAAGCGCTGGCAGCATGGCCACCCAGATCGATCAGTTGTTCAAAGCCGGCAACGGTTTCTGGAGCCTGGCTGGTGGTATCACTCAACCCTTATTCGAGGGCGGCACACTGTTGCACAGGAAGCGGGCTGCGGAGGCCGCCTATGATGAAGCTGCTGCGCAGTATCGCAGCACCGTGATCGGCGCATTCCAGAACGTGGCCGATACGCTGCAGGCCCTGCATTATGACGCCCAGGCGTTGCAGGCCGCCGCAATTGCCGAACGCGCCGCCGCAGATAGCCTGGCAGTTGCGCACCGTCAGGTCGAACTCGGCGATATTGGCTATGTGTCACTGCTCGTTACCGAGCAGGCCTACCAGCAGGCGCTGGTGGCACTGGTGCAGGCGCAGGCAAATCGCTTTACCGATACTGCCGCGCTGTTTCAGGCGCTCGGCGGAGGCTGGTGGAAGCGCGCCGAGAATAACGAAGCGCGCAACGGCAGCGCTGCGCAAGAATTTTCAGGAAAGTAAGGATGAACGGAGTCGTCAATTTTGCGCTGAGACAGCGCTTTCTTATGGTAATCCTGCTGATCGCCATGTTCGGTGTGGGCATAGCAGGTTTCATGAAACTCAATATCGAAGCGTATCCTGATCCGGTCCCGCCGCTGATCGATATCGTTACCCAGAGTTCCGGCCAGTCTGCAGAAGATATAGAACGCTATATCACCATCCCGATCGAGGTCGGCATGGCCGGGATTCCTCACGTCACCGTGGTGCGGACCATTTCGATGTTCGGCCTGTCCGACGTCAAGGTTCAGTTCAGCTACGACTTTACCTATGACCAGGCGCAACAGTGGGTGATCAACAGGTTGTCGCAGCTGTCACCTCTGCCAAACGGTGCGCAACCGCAAATCTCGCCAACCAGCCCGACTGGTGAAATATACCGCTACCGGGTGGTTGGGCCGCCCGGCTATTCCGTCACCGATCTCAAAACGCTGGAGGACTGGGTGCTGGAACGGCGCTTCAAGGCAGTGTCGGGTGTCGTCGACGTGACCGGTTGGGGTGGCAAAACCAAGACATACGACATTGAGGTAGATCAGAATCGTCTGGTCGCCTATGGATTGACGTTGCCGCAGGTCTTGCAGGTTGTAAACAACAGCAACACCAATGTCGGCGGCCAAACCATCAACATCGGACCCCAGTCTGCGGTGGTGCGCGGAATTGGACTGGTGCAGTCGATGGACGATATGCGCAAGATGATGCTGGTGTCTAATCATGGCACTCCAGTGCTGCTGGGCGATGTCGCCAGGATCAGCGTCGGCCATCTGCCCAGGCTCGGCATCGCCGGACATAATGATGACGATGACGTGGTCGAAGGGATTGTGCTGATGCGACGCGGCGGCGACAGTATGCCAACCATCAAGAAGGTGGAAGCGGAGGTGGAAAAAATTAACAGCTCCGACATGCTGCCGCCGGGCGTGCGTCTTGAAAAAATCTATGATCGTATTGACCTCATCAACGTCACCACCCATACCGTTTTGCACAACATGCTGGTCGGCGTGGTTCTGATTTTTCTGCTGCAGTGGGCATTCCTCGGCAATCTGCGCACCGCCACCATTGTTGCGCTGACAATTCCGTTTGCACTGGCGTTTGCCATTGGCCTGCTGGTGCTGCGCGGCGAATCGGCCAATCTGCTCTCGGTGGGGGCAATTGATTTCGGTCTGGTGGTCGACGCGTCCGTCATCATGGTCGAGAATATCTTTCGACATCTGTCCGAGAATTCGGAGTCGCGCAGATCAGGTATTGCGTTGATGCATACGGTGCGTGGCACGCTTGGCCTGCGCGGTAAGTTCGCCGTCATTGCCAATTCCGCGACCGAAGTAAATCGGGCGATTTTCTTTTCGGCCGCGATCATCATCGCCGGCTTCGTGCCGCTGTTTACCATGAGTGGCATCGAAGGCCACATTTTCGGCCCGATGGCTAAAACTTACGCATACGCGATCGCCGGTGGACTCATCGCCACGTTCACCATCTCGCCGGCGCTCAGCGCAATTTTGCTACCGGCCAAAATGACCGAAGTGGAGACGTTTTTCGTACGCTTTCTGCACCGTTTGTACGACCCCGCGGTTGATTATGCGTTGGCTCATAAAAAACTGACATTGGGAATAATGGGGCTGCTGCTGGTGCTGGCCGCGCTGGCAGTGCATCCGCTTGGCCTGGAGTTTCTGCCAAAACTCGAAGAAGGAAATCTGTGGATACGCGCCACCATGCCGGCCTCGATTTCTCTGGAAGAAAGCAACCGCTACGTCAATGAAATGCGGAAAATAATCAACAGCTACCCGGAAGTGGATACCACAGTTTCGCAGCACGGCCGACCCGATGACGGGACCGATACGTCCGGTTTTTTCAATGCTGAATTCTTCGTGCCGTTGAAACCGTTTGATAGCTGGCCAAAAAACGTCGACAAGGACGCGTTGACCGAGCGCATGACACAACAACTGACTGAACGATTCCCCGGTGTGGATTTCAATTTTTCGCAATATATCGAAGACAACGTGGAAGAAGCTGCGTCGGGCGTCAAAGGCGAGAACTCGATCAAGATTTTCGGCAACGATCTGGAAACGCTGCAAAAGACTGCCGATAGCATCCGGCATGTCATGGAAACCATACCGGGTATTACCGATCTGTCGGTATTCACTTCACTCGGCCAGCCGACCGTCAGGATTGACATCGACCGTGATCTGGCCGCGCGCTACGGATTGACCACCGGCGATATCAATACCACAATTCAGGCCGCCATTGGCGGGCAGGCGGCCGGCAATCTGTATGAACCTGGCAGCGACCGCAACTTTCCCATGATGGTGCGCCTGGCGAGCGAGTACCGCAACAGCATCGACGCAGTGCGGCGCATTACCATCGGCGCACCTAATCCGAACGGCAGCGGCGTGGTCCAAATCCCGTTGGCAGATGTGGCGAAAGTAAGTCTGGTGTCGGGAGCTTCGTTCATCTATCGCGAACAGCAACAGCGTTATATTCCGCTCAAATTCAGCGTGCGTGGCCGCGATCTTGGTTCAGCGGTGTTGGAGGCGCAACGCAAGGTGGAAGAGCAAGTGAAGCTGCCGGGCGGGTATCGGCTCGAATGGGTCGGCGAATTTGGAAATTTGCAGGAAGCACTGGGGCGGCTGGCGATTGCGGTACCGTTCAGTATTCTGCTGATCTGCATTCTGCTGTACATGAATTTTGGTTCCGCCATCGACATGCTGCTGGCCGCCAGCGTAATCCCCATGGCCCTGATCGGCGGTATCTATGCGCTGTTCCTTACCGGCACACCGTTCAGTGTTTCCGCGGCGATTGGATTTGTCGCGCTATTCGGTATTGCGGCAATGGACGGGATTATTGTGCTGTCCTATTACAACCAGCATATCGAGAATGGCCTTGATCGCGCCAGCGCCATCGTGCGCACCTGCCGGGTTCAGATGCGACCGGTGATGATGACATGCATTGTGGCATGCGTTGGGCTGTTGCCGGCGGCATTTTCAACCGGGATCGGCTCGCAGGTGCAACGACCGCTGGCGCTGGTGGTGGTCGGCGGCATTTTGCTCGCGCCGCTATTGATTTTGATTGTACTGCCGGTATTGATCACCATGTTTTCCAAACGTGTACCAGTCATTGAAGAACAGGCCAAGCGAGTTCTGGACCAGACGCGCGGCGAGTGGTTGCCGGATTGATGTTGCCAAACCGTGTCAATTTAAACCTGTTAGAGGCGCATATGCACTGCAAGAAATTATCCATTTTCATGGTTTGTGCTGCCGTGGTACTGAATTCGCACGCGATGGATTCATCCGACGTGGCAGTTGATTCGCACCATGCTGCAAAACACGGATCGATCGTCAACTTCTACATCCCGGACACACCTGACATCAATTTGCCGCAATGCCTGGCGACGCTGACGAAACAGGAACTCGCTTCACGGCGATTTCAATCCCAACGGAATGGTCCCTGTGATACAGGACGAAGGAGCTGTGCTCAGGGAATCCAATACTATTTGCCGCTACCTTGCAAGCAAACATAACCGGAATGATTTGCTCCGAAATGATCCGATGGCAAGAGCCCAGATCGAGAAATGGATGGATTGGCAGGCAACAGACTGGAAGCAGCTTTACATTGGCCGATATTGTCATCGGCCTGTCAGTACATCGCCGGATGTCAGCCCCGATTAAACGTCCCCAGTTATTTTCAGTTGCTGCGTATTACAACAGATTGAGCGAACGCAGTGGTTTTATGCTGCACGGACCTAACGGTTTACTCTAGGACAACGAGCAATTTGTATAGCTTGATTTTGGATGTATCTGCACCAAAGGCGGCATGCGACACGATGCTGCCAACGGACGAATCAACCAAAACGCAATAATTGACTGACTTGCGCGTGATGCTGGCGGTCCAACGTGGAGTAGATAGAATCGCCATAATGAAAGGATTTCCACGCATTTCACAAATGAAGAAACGTATATTTCGTTACTGATATACTGCCTAATTTTACAGCGACTCGCAAATAATCATGGATATACATAAACCAAAAGCGGTTCACAATTGGAGAGAGCTACTCTCAGAGGTCGGAGTGGTGGTGATCGGTATCGTAATTGCGATCTCCCTGGAAGAAATAGTCCGGACTTTACATGATCGAAGTATCGCGTCTGAGGCGCGCGAAGCCGTGAGGGAAGAAATCAGGCAAAACCTTTCGTTCATGCGTGGTCGGCTAGAGACACAGGATTGCATAGAGCGCAGGTTAGATGAAATCGGTGACATTCTAAAAAAATCGCGCGACGGAGCGCTGACCACGCAACCAAATTGGGTTAGCCAGCCATCAATTTATTTTTTATCGAATCAACGATGGCAAGCAGCGACTGGTAGCGGCAGGGTCAGCCTCTTGAATACCGAGGAACAGGGGAGACTTGGCGCGTTTGCGGTAATCAATGGACGATTCAATGATGCCGAGGCGCGCGAACAGGCGGCATGGTCAAAATTGCGCGGACTTGAAAATTGGGAGGGGCCGCTTGGTCAGGAGGCGAGAGTCCACTTTGGGGCCGCATTGCAAGAGGCCCGGTTTGAAATTTGGGAAGTCCGCATCACCATTGGCCTTGCGCTTCGGTATGGAGAGAAACTTGGTATCGAAGCCGACATGCCAAAGACCATGGACACGAAGTATGTCATTCCCCATGCCATCTGCCTTCCGATTTCGACACCCCGCGAGGATGCACTGAAAATATTGTCTCAAGACGGATCACCACCTTGGGGACAGCCTAAATGAATATGTTCATAGATTGAATGACCGTTATCTGAAGCGCCATCGTTCTCTATTGGTCATCCAGCGTTAGGTTTGATATTGAATTTGAAGGGCAAGTTCCGGTACTTCAACATTGAGATAAACCGCTTTGCGTATCAGTGGAGAGTTTGCGCATCCGGGTCAACGACTGCTGTCTGCACTGTCCACGTACCATCCACAGTTCCAGCAATGTCTGAAGTTGGCGTTCACCGAAATCGGTTAAGACGCAATCCGCAATCGTTCCAATTCCTGCAATTTGGCCAGTACCGGTTCATCGTATTGCAGGCTCTGTGCCGGCGGAATCACTAATGTCGTATGTTGTGTCAAACAGGCTTGCGGCAAATCGCCAAGGCGAATCGTGTCTGTACGCGTCTGTTCAAGCGCGTGGGTGGCTGCTTCATACAGTATCACTTCATGATCCAGTGAATAACTGCGAACCAGTTTGTCGACAATTATTTGCAAGTGAGCTGGTTCGGTGTCATACCGCTTCAAGGTTAGATCACCGGCAATACCGATTTGCCAGATCACGAATAACGCGCCCGGATCAACGAGGCGCTGAAATATCATGAACTGGGTTGCTTCCATAGAATGCATACCGGAACTGCCGGGATCGATCCCGAGATCAGCGACCAGGCAATCCAATGCTGAAATTCCTGGTTCCATATGGGCCGCAAAACCTTCGCGTCGCGCATCGGCGATTGCCATGTGTGCGATACAGGCAAAAATTCCTGGATGTCCATAGAAAGCTGCGCACACGCGCTTGCCGGCACGTAATTCGTGCAAAATGGTATCTGCCATGCGCCGATATGTGTCGCGTCGGGTTTTGCCATCGATTTTAGTGTCGTCGTAATGATCCAACAGGCAAACGTATTCCCTGGCCACGCCCTGCAACCATTTACGTGTAAAAATATTTGGCACCGCACCAAACACAATATCGAACGATTCTATATAGCTTTTGGCCAATGGAGTTAGCTGTCCTGCCATGCGCATGCCGGTACCAACGCACACCAATTTACCTGGCTGTTTCTGGATCATCACAATGTTTTTATAAAATCAAAAAATTAAATTCTGGCCGAAACGCAGTTGCGCCCATCAGATTTTGCCTGGTAGAGCGCCTTATCGGCCGCCTCCATCAAATTCGCGTAATGGCCGCTATCGTGCTGACCGATGCTGGCGACACCAAAACTGGCACTCAAAGAAAATTGCACCCCGCTTGGCTCGGTATCAATTTCGGAAATCGCAACACGACATCGTTGCGCCAGCTGCCACGCCATTGCGGGATCTGTGTTGGGAAGGCAAATCGCGAATTCCTCACCGCCGATTCGACCAAATAAATCTCCGGCGCGCAATGATGCACTGACGGTTTGACAGACCTTTCTCAAAACCCAGTCACCAACCGGGTGGCCAAAGCTGTCATTGATCCGTTTAAAGAAATCCATATCGAATAATATAAGGCTGACGATTCCGGTACGAGAATTGACGGCTTGTTCTGCGGACGATACAAAATGACTGCGATTGCTGATATGGGTAAGACCGTCAATTTCCGTCTTGTGTCGTAAAAAATTCTTTTGCCGTATTACTTTCCACAAATAGAAACAAAGGGCCGCGGCACCAACTAACCCAAGCGCGATAATTAACCATAAATTCTGGCTATTTTTTTTCTCCAGCTGTTTTTCAATCGCCAAAATTTTATTTTTCTTCTCAAGTAACGTGACTTGATTCTGCTGATCCTGCACGCTGAATTTGACGCGCTGATACGCGACATTTTTTTGCAATTGTTCGTCCAGTAAAATATTTTGTTGAGCCAGCGCCAGTTCAGCATAACCGAGCGCGGCTGGATACTGGCCTTTCGCTTTCTTGATTTGCACCAGCGTTCCTAAAGATTTTTCTGTCTCCTGAACCAGCCTTTGTGATTCAGCATGCTGATAAGCGAGCAGCCCATATTGTTCCGCTTCAGCCAGTCGGCCAGTTTGCAGATAGGCCCGCGCCAATCCTTCCTCCAGACGCGACACATAATCGAGGCCGAGCATAGATGACGGGAATGCATGCAGGGCCGGCAAACCGGCATTGATACCGTTTCCAAACTCCTGATGATCAATCAAATCAATTGCTGCCAAAGCTTTGACGATCAGAGAAACGTAAGTCCGACCATTTCTATCGCACAAGTCGATCGCTTCTGTCATTTGCTCTCGCGCTAAAGAACGCTGGTTGAGCAGCATATAGAGCTCAACGCGATCGCCACTGGCGATGCATTTCGCCGATAAATCCTGATTCAGTACGGGTAAGTCATACAAACGGTTGGCATAACTCAATGCCTCGCTATAAGCATGCAAAGATTTGAGCATAGTGACCGCTGCATGCAAAGTGGCAAGCATGGCGATTGGGTCAGTCACACGCGGCAGCAGGGCAATACTCGTATTCATGGCATCTAACGCCGGCTCATATTCGCCCAGCACTGCGTACGATGATGATAACTGGTACAGAAGTTTGGATTTACTGTTTGGATCTTGTACTGAATCGATAAATTTGGTGATGTAGGCGACGCGCTCATGATGCTGATCGAAAAAACCGAGCACCGAGGCTTTTAATATTTGAAAATGCAAGGTTTGCTGTGGAGTGAATCGGGATTGCGCCAATTCCAGTTCCGACAGTGCGGTACGCGCCTGTTGAGGATCAGCTTTTAATAATTGTCCAACCCGATTCAATTCCTGTTCGAGATCTGGATCGCTTGATGCACAGGCATCAAAATGGTAGCCCCATAAAGTGATCAGCAGCGCAAATACGCTAAAAAATCGCAATATCGCCGCGCATTTCTGTGCGCAAACTCTCATAGCAATTACATGCCTGAAAACATCGACACTTCGATTACCGGCAACTGATCACTACTAATACCAAGCAATTGTGCAACTTGCTCTTTATCACCGGACAGCATTGCCTGCTGTTCTTGCTGCGATAACCCAAAATTTCTCATCGCCTGCCGTGAATTATGTTCGTGCTCTGCGCGAGCATTCGCATCCTGGTCAAGATGATTCAGATAGTCTAGCAATTTAGACATAATATTTTCGCTCTCCGGGTTTGCTGATATTATTTTTCAGCAAGCATCCTAACCGATTTTCACCGGTGCAGCATCAAGATGTTGCAGTTTTTTCCCGCTACGAACACAAATCCGATCAGAAACCGCTTCCTTTAATTTGTAAATGCCGGGTGTACGGTGGACCCAATACGCACGACAATTTTCCGAGAATTGAAGTCGCATCCATTTCCTCATTGCAGCTGGTTGGCGCTGCCTCGTTTTTCTCAATCAAATAGCCAGCATTGGCAGGTTCTCAGAACCGATTTGGGTTCGGAACGAAAAACGCACGACGTGATAATAGAAGTGCGATTAAACCGAGGCGTCCTGTGAGAATTTTTGAGGTTTGGGCGGAATTGAAGTAGTCATTCCCGCCAGGAATTTCAACGACAGCCATCAGAAAAAAAGCACGCAGCGTCGCCGTCAGGTGACGCTGCCTTTTGCTACGTTTTTATTTCATCGGAGCCAGAATATCACTGAGTCGATCCGGTGTTCCTTCGATCCGAACCAGATGCGGATATTTCAATCCCTCGTGATAATCAAAACTCACCATATGATACCGATCATCCTTTTTAAGCAACAGTTCAATCGGCTGCGCTCCGGTTTTTGCCGCGGTGATGGCCTCTTTGAGCAATTCTGGTTTATAGGTGCGACCGTTGACTGCCAATAAGGTGGCACCAGAAGTCATGCCCTTTTTAAAGGCATTGCCGTTCCACTCAACAGATTCAATACGGGCTTCCTTGCCAACCGAAAAGCCCAGCGAATAGTTGAAATCAGTGACATGACGCTGCTCCTCTGTGTACTTGTCATGACTGCTGGGCAGGTCGGTATACTCCAGCTTCCAGCCAGCGCGGGTCAGGCCATCTTTGGGTGCAACTTCGGTATGGCTGTCCAGACGTGTACGTAAAAAGCTGGCCCAGTCTAACGGTTGCACCGCATTCAGGGTTTTCACCACATCATCAAAGGTATAGGTCAAGGCGTGAGCGCGGCCATTTTCCACACCAAAGAATGCCAGAGCAAAATCATTGAGTGATTTTTTGTCGCCGGATAATTCACGGATTTTGGTGTCCGCATCCAGCCAGATCAGTTGACCTTCACGATAATATTCTTCACCGCGCTGCCATGAATACCAGGCGGTCGGACCGCGATTCGAGACGATCGGCCCATTGGTTGTGTCCTGCAGATTGCGCCAGGTGCGACCGGCCTGGTGATCATAAAACGCGGCTACGCTGGCCAGCTGGTCACGGACCTGTTCCGCTGTTTCCAGGCCCGAACGCGCCGCCAATACCTCACCCCAATACTGGGTCTGCCCTTCATACACATAGAGCAGGGAGTCTTGCATGGGAACGTTAAAATTGGGCGTCCACAAATCAGCCGGACGGCGGAATTTGCCGTCCCATGAATGGGTATATTCATGCGGCAGCAAGCCGCGCATTTCCCAGGTTTTGGCCCATTCGGTAAAGTAATTTTCCTTCACGCCGTTTTCGCTGGACTGGTGGTGCTCCAGACCGATGCCGCTGAATTCGTCACTCAGTGCCAGCAGGAAGTCGTAATGCGCATAATGTTGTGAACCATACAGTTTGTAAGCCTGCTGCACCAGAGTACGGTGTGCTTCAATCTGCTCTGGTTTGGCGTCCAGATCGGCTGCCCTGTCGGCAACCAGATTTAACGATACCGGTATTTTTGCACCCGGGTTCAGATCAATCCGTTTGAAATATTTACCTGCAAACATCGGTGAATCGATCAGGTCATCAAGATTGATCTGTTTGAATTGTGCCTGCGCGCCGACCTGTTTCTCCAGTTCCAGCGCCGTGCCGAATTTCCAGTCGGGCGGCAAGGTCACACTGGGCTTGAAATTGATGTCGCGCGCATAGTAGCCGGCTGGATACAGCACAACGGCATTCCATTGCACACCTACTATTTCAGGCGTGACAGTAATGCGCCCCTGATTCGCTTCCACCGGCGACAGGAACTGGTATTGGGCATCAATAAATTCAACGCCTGATGGTACGTTGAGATGAAATGCGTACATGTCTATTGTGTCGCGCTTCCATTCCAGCGGCTTGCCATTGGCGCTCAACTTTAAGCCGGCCAACTGGCTGATCGGTCCGCCAGGGGAGTGGTGACCAGGTAACCATTTCGGATAAAACAGCACCAGCTTGCCGGCGCTGACCGGAATCTGTTCATGGACATTAAAAATCTTTTGATCGAGATTGGTTGCATCGACATCCAGTTGAATTACGCCGGGATAGGGTTTATCTGCCGGCATGGGTATTTCCTGGGCGATTGCCGCATGCAGGGTAGAAATCAGTAGAGTCAGAGAGGTAAAGCTGAATGCAGCGGATTTGTATTTTGTTGAAATTGCCATGTGGGTCCGATCGATAATGTAAAAATACCAAATGTTCTGTTTATTGCAGCAGGGTCTGGCTCAAAGCAATCTGCCTTGCAAATACTTCCCGTGCTTTGGCCTGGCAGTTTGGGTTCAATCAAATTTTATGTCAATTGATTTACGGGTACAGGACGGTTATGTTTTGTGTGATGCGTCAGGCATGACGGCATCCTGAAAGACTGCCGAAGTTTGGGAATTGTACGTATGGTGTTGTTGTCTTAAATATAAAATACTGCCGGCATGTTTTTTTCAACGCCACCGAGGAGTTCAACATGCAATCCATACCCAGCTCATCTTCCAGCTCATCTTTCAAATTCAGTTCATCTTCCAGTTCCAGTTCCTCCAGCGGTTCCGCCATGTCAGGTTCAGCATCCGAACTGTCGTCAAACTCAAGCGTCAGTTCGAGTTCTTCAACGAGCGTCTCACCTGGCATGGTAACAACCGCTACCATTGGCGAGGATGTGCGAAAACTGCTTTCCACCATGGAGCACGGAACCATCAGGGACGCGGTTGCGCGGGGCGATGCAGACACGGTTACCGTCTACGGCAAAATGCTGAAATATCTGACGGTACCAACAATTAAGAATTGCCTTGCCATTGCCTTGAAAAGCCTTGACACGCTCGCCCACGAGTGCGACTCGTCTGAGCAGCAATACAAGACCACACTGGCCCTGCTCGACATATATACCGAATTGATGCACGCAATTTCCGAAAAGGATTTTGCCTCGATTGCATTTCCATTTTTGCTCTATCGCCCTGTCATCGCGCTCGTCATCGATTCAGGGGCCAGTCCAAGTGCTCTGGTAGAAAAATACCGGAAGCTGTGGGCCTTTGTTGAGGATAAAGATCTGGAACAATTCTATATTTCTGACACCGATTCGATCTATGGAAAAAAGGAATATCTATGGACAATCAACGACGTGGGTTTGCAATTAATCGGATTGCTTGAGAGCGGGGACGCAGATTCAATCAGGGATATCGGCTCTCTGTTTGATGCCATGGGCATGAGCGACGAAAGCAGCTTCTTCGAACAATGGGTGGTTGTCGGAGAGTACCCTTCAGGTTATGTCAAATTTTTCCTGGATATTTTAAAGGCAGGAAATGAGGCCGCCATCGATGCCTACGTCGAATTAATATCAAATTCACCCAACCCCAAAAAAGATGATTATCTTAGGTATATTGCGGCCGCAAAAAGTCAGTATCGCCTGTTTTGTCTGACTGCCTCATTGCCAGCAACGGCTGACGATTACGCGCATAAAGAGAAAAAATCCAGCAAATCATAAACACCCGGCGTGAAAATTATCTGGTTCCGGTCAAAAACGCCTCGAACGTCAAGGCAAAAGTGCCGGGTGCTCATCCAAAGTGATGCCCCGGTTTGTTTTGCTGAATGCCAGCGGCAGCGACGCATCTCAAGCGAATTCCAAAACGTAGCTGGACCGTCTGTTCCTGGATTGGCATCCCGCTTACCCCCCTGAGGATGGCTCTTGATAAAATTGATTTTAAATTGAAACATTAAAGATGTAATGTAAATATATCTTTTAATGATTTAGATCAATAGCTGGTTTCAGACCAGCCTATAACATGTATACTTGTTACCTGATTTAACTGCACCGTTGCCAATTTTTCATTCTGGACCGAACATGAGATTAACTGCCTTCACCGATTACACGTTGCGCACGCTGATGTACCTGGGGTTGAATCAGGACCGGCTGGTAACGATCAACGATATCGCCGAGCTGCATGCCATTTCAAAAAATCACTTGATGAAAGTGGTGCACCAGCTTGGCCTGTCGGGCATGGTTGAAACGGTGCGGGGCCGCAACGGCGGACTCAGACTCAACAGGGTGCCCACCGATGTCAATATCGGCGCCATCGTCCGGCAGACCGAGACCGATTTTTATATGGCAGAGTGTTTCAACCGGGACGGCAATACCTGCGCCTACATGCCGGGCTGTGCCTTGAAAGGTGTGCTGGGCGCAGCAACAGTGGCGTATCTCAAGGTGCTCGATGGTGTGACATTACAGGATCTGATCGCAAGCGATCCGCTGAAAAGTAACCGCAAGCCCAGAGCCCGCCCCGTCACCATGATGAACAAAGCCCAGGACTAACCAATGCGACCAATACCCATTACGACCATCAAGCCCACTGCGCCGGATGGAAAACCAAGGCTGTGGCAGGCCGGGCATCCGGTGTGGCAAATGGGGTTTCGGCCCTTTTATCTGCTGGCTGCCGTGTTTGCAGCGCTGGCCATTCCATTGTGGCTGGCACGCTATCTGGGTTGGGCAACTGAGTGGCCACAGCTCGATCTGAACTGGCACATGCATGAAATGGTGTTTGGCATGGTGCTGGCCGTGATCATCGGTTTTTTATTTACCGCAGCAAAAAACTGGACTGAATTATGGACGCCGCGTGGCACGCATCTGGCTACGCTGGCCGGACTTTGGCTGGCCGGGCGGCTGGCCATGCTGTTTGCTTCGCCCCTGCTTGCAGCATTGATCGACGCCCTGTTTATACCGTTGGCGGCCTGGCCGCTGTACCGGGTGTTGCGGCAGTCCGGCAATACCCGCAATCTGTTTCTGATCGTGCTGCTCGGGTTGCTGACAGTGGCCAATCTGGCCTTTCATGCTGCACGTCTGGGATGGCTGCACATAGCAACCGTGGCACCGGTGCAGATTGCGATACTGATTATTGTGGTGATTGAATCGGTCATCGGTACCCGGGTCATTCCCATGTTCACCCGCAACGGTGCGCCAGGCGTGCAGCCCATCGTCAACCAGCGTCGTGATCAGGTCACACTCGGTCTGCTGGTTGCAGCAAGTCTGGCGTGGATAGCCGGTTTGCCCGCGCTGCTCGGTGCGACGCTGGCGCTCCTGGCGGGGGCGGCACTGTTGTACCGGTTGTTTGCCTGGCGGGCACACCGTACCTGGCGTGTTCCGCTGCTGTGGATATTGCATCTGTCGACGGCCTGGATACCGGTCGGCCTGGTACTGCTGGCGCTGGCCGAGCTGGATATTGTTTCAGTCAGTGCTGCCTTTCATGCTCTGACGGTGGGTTCAATGGCCGGCCTGATACTGGGAATGATGACCCGGACCACGCTGGGGCATACCGGACGCATGCTGATCGCAGGAAAAATTGAAATAGCCATTTATGTTTTGATCCAGCTGGGTGCTGTCTCGCGCGTGCTTGCCGCATTGAACGGCAGGCTGATGCTGGTGGGGCTGGTATTGGCCGGCGTGTGCTGGTCCAGTGCTTTTTTATTGTTTGCGCTGACCTATGGTCGTTACCTTTTTAACGCGAGGATTGATGGCCGGGAAGGGTAGGGCGCCAACGAATTTGGCGAAACACTGGCTGCACGGGTTCATGCCCGAACCAACTGCAGTCAATCTTTCCGAACGTGTGCGCGCCTGTTGTGGCGCGCTGCTCGGCATTTTACTGACTGGTCTGGTGAGCCGTTGGCTGCTCGGGCCCAACGCGCCTGTGCCACTGCTGGTCGCACCGATGGGAGCTTCGGCCGTGCTGCTGTTTGCGCTGCCGGCCAGTCCGCTGGCCCAACCCTGGTCGATTATTGGCGGCAATCTGGTTGCTGCTACGCTGGGCGTGACCTGCGCACTGTGGATTGCTGACCCGGTTCTGGCCGCGGCGCTGGCCATAGCCAGCTCAATCTTCGCCATGCTGGCCTTGCGCTGTCTGCATCCGCCCAGCGGCGCAGTGGCGCTGACCGCCGTGCTGGGTGGGCCGGTGATTCATGCCCAGGGTTACCACTTTTTGCTGGCTCCGATCGGCGTCAATTCGCTCATTATTGTGGGAGTGGCGCTGATTTTTAACAATCTGACCCGGCACCGCTATCCGCATACCGTCCTGCAGCACGACAATACCCATCTGACAAAAGACCAGGTTGCCGGTGCAAGAGTGGGGTTCACTTCGGCCGATCTGGATTTGGTACTGGCGCGCTACAACCAGGTTCTGGACGTCAGTCGTGACGATCTGGAATCGCTGCTGTTGCAAACTGAAATGCAGGCGTACCGGCGTCGTTTCGGTGAAATCACCTGTGCCGATATTATGTCCAAAGATGTCGTGAGCGTGCAGTTCGGAACCGAATTGCAACAGGCGTGGGAGTTATTGAATAAACATCAGATCAAGGCGCTCCCGGTTGTCGATACGGTGCGAAGGGTGATCGGCATCGTCACGCTGGCCGATTTCTTAAAGCATGCCGGAATTGAATCTATCTCAGGTTATCAGGCCAATCTGAAGCAGTTTTTGCGTCGGACCGGCTTAACTCATACGGAACGACCGGAGGTTGTTGGCCAGATCATGACCAGAACGGTGCGTACCGTAACCGACAGCGTGCCGATTACCGAACTGGTTGATCTGATTACGGATCATGGCCACCGGCATGTGCCAGTGATTAATGACGAGCGCCGTCTGGTCGGGATAGTCACGAATTCTGATCTGGTTGCGGGGCTGTACCGCGCACGCATCGTGGATTAGCAATAGCGGTTTTTTTGCAATGTACTATGATGGTTGGGTGAGTATTTCGATTTGAACCCTGAACTGTTACTGGAATGGATGAGCGCAACATGAGCAACGAACCAGTTTATGCATTAAGCCTGGAAAGTGCCGTATCCATCAATGAGATCCTGAAAAAAGTGATCGACATCGCATGTCAAATTGATCTTGTTGCCCTCAATGCCGTGCTGATTGCCAAGCGGGCCGGATCGGAGTCGGCCGGTTTTCATGTGGTTGCGCTGGAATTGCGCTCGTTTGGGCAGAAGATTGAGCATGAAATGGCTGTTCTGGAAAAACTGATCCAGCTCAACGTGCTGCATATCGCCGCATTGCTCAAATTAAAGAAGAATTTAAGTTTGCTCAACCTTGCCATGCTTAAAAATGATCAGACAAAAATGTTGCTGCAAGAGCGCTATGCCATCGCCGAAAAAAATCTTCAGAAAGAGGTCGATGTCAGCCATGCAACCTGGGACCGGCTGGCCAGAGAGATCCGGAGTGCCCTGTCGTTATGCCGGCGCGGCGCGGTGCTGTCCAATAACGGCAGAATTGAAGCCACTTACGGCAAGACCATGCTGGAAGACATGCAGTTCATCGTGACCCGGATTGATGAAATCATGAATCAGGCCGTGAACGGATTGAAGTCATTGAGTGAAACCATATGAAAAAAATCGAAATCATTTATGAAAATGGTCCGCATCAATGGGCCGTCATCACCCGCGATCCGGAAAAGCCGGACTACCTGATCGATACCAATGAATATCTGATCAGTTACGCCGGGCATGCATTGCTGACCGACCCGGGCGGCATGGAGATATTCCCGGCCGTTTTTTCGTCGATCAGCGCCAAATACGATCCGCGCAATATTGAGGCGCTGTTCGCCTCCCATCAGGATCCGGACATCATTTCTTCACTGGCCCTGTGGCTGGAATTCAACCCGGACCTGAAATGTTATTTAAGCTGGTTATGGGCTTCCTTTATTCCTCATTTTGGCGGCAATGCCGAAACCTTTATACCGCTACCCGATGAAGGCATGCATATCCAGCTCGACAAGCTCACGCTGACTGCCGTACCGGCCCATTACCTGCATTCCTCGGGCAATTTCAATCTGTATGATCCCAAGGCTGCCATCCTGTTTTCCGGTGATATCGGTGCGGCGCTGCTGCCACCCGGCGCTGACGGATTGATGGTCACCAATTTCGACCAGCATATTCGCCATGCCGAGGGCTTTCACCGGCGCTGGATGGGTTCCAATGAAGCCAAGCTGGACTGGTGCCAACGCGTCAGTAAACTGAAAATTGACATGATGTGCCCGCAGCACGGTGCCATTTATCAGGGTGCGGATGTGGAGCGCTTTATTAACTGGTTTGCAGAATTGCCGATTGGAGTTGGGGTCCGGAATTCGGTGAAGGTTTAGGAAGGTTCAGGCAGCGATGGGCGGAACGGAAACCGGATTCTTTCATAAAGCGTTGCGAGCGCTAACGACAGCGCCAGTTCAGGCATGGCGACTGTGGCGTCAAGTCCTTCTGATATGCCATTAGTCCAGAGTCCGTCGGTCTCGTGCTTGAATACATGCACACGCGGCGTGTCCTGCTCAGCCAGCAAGATATAACGCTCCGGATTCATTTCCTGATCGGGAATCAGTTGTTCCATCGTCACTTTCTCCAAACTTGCAAAAAATAACAGGGTACTTCTGGAAATGAATTACCCATATCAGTCGCACAACCTTTTCAATGCGCGAATTTGATGTCAATCACAACATCCCGCTGTGGAATTCCCTGATAGACAGTGAAATTGCCCGCCCGCCGTGCATCAATTCATGATGTATATCAACCTTTAGAGAAATGCTGCTTTAGATGCACTTCAAATAGAGCATTTTGTGCTTCTCTTAGGCGCGCAGGTGATTATATTAAATAGATGTACCACCCTGCCCGAAATGAAGGATGCTAAAAATGAATACACTGTTGAATCGACTTTTGCTGTGGCATAAATTCGCACTGCTGGGTTTGCTCGGTGCGATCTCGGTTGCTGTACCGCTGACCCTGTTCATTCTGGAATCGAACAAGGCGGTGCATTCGGCGCAGGAACAGGCGCGGGCGATTGTGCCGATCCAGTCGCTGTTTAAAGTTGTGCAGATGATACAACAGCATCGCGGACTTTCAGCCATGGTGTTAAATGGCAACGAAGATGCCAAGGCGCTGCGCAGCAAAAAACAGAGCGACGTCAATGCGGCCATGACCGGCATGGAAACAACCCTGCAGGCGCTCGGGGAAAAAGACCTCAATGACAGAGTTGCTGCCTTGAAAAACGAATGGGCTGCGCTGTCGGACAAGCTGGATCATCTGACCATCACCGGCAAAGAGAGTTTTACCGAACATACGACACTGGTGATGCATTTTCTCAAATTGAGTGACGTGTTGATCGACCGGTATGGTTTGAGCGTCAATTCTGATTTCGATACCCGTAATCTGATTGAATCGACATTGATTCAGTCGCCGGTGCTCACAGAGGAACTCGGTCGCCTGCGCGCCAAAGGATCGGGACTGCTGGCGGCCAAAACAGCCAGTGCCGATGACCGGCTTGATTTAAGGGGGCGGATCGACAAAATCAATGCCCTGTATGCGAAAACCAGCGAATCCCTGACCAAAGCGCTTGACGTCAATGCGGATCTGAAAGGTGCACTGTCCGATCTGGCGCGTGGCTCGTTTGAAACCGGCGAGCAAACACTGCAGATGGCACAGAAAAACATTGTCAAACCCGAAGAGCTGACTTTGGCTTCGGCCACCTTCTTTGATCAGGTTACACAGGCCATCAACGTGCAGCTCAAACTCAATGATCAGTCACTGAGCCGGCTGGACGCCGCACTGAACAATCGCGTTGCCGTGCTCAAAACGACGTTGTATGAACTGATCGTCGCGCTGGTGACGTTACTGTGCGTGATTGCCTGGTTTGGTTACCGCATCACCGTGTCAGTGACCGCGCCACTACATCAGGCAGTGTATTTTGCCGAGAAAATCGCCCAAGGTGACCTGACCGGACGCATAGTCAGTTCCTCTCAAAACGAAACCGGTCAGTTACTGCAGGCACTGGGCATGATGAACGATGGCCTGGTCAAAATTGTGAGCAAAGTCAGAAATGTCACCGATTCAATCGCCTCGGCTTCCAGTCAGATCGCCGCGGGCAATCTGGATCTGTCTTCCCGTACCGAAGAAGAAGCCAGTGCGCTGGAAGAGACGGCGGCAACCATGGAACAGCTCACTGCCACCGTTAAAAATAATTTAAGCGAGGTGGGCACTGCCACGCAACTGGCCGCGTCGGCCTCTGCGGTTGCGGTCAAGGGTGGCGAAATGATTGCGCGTGTAGTGCGCACCATGGACGACATCAACAGTTCCTCGCGGCAGATTTTTGACATCATCGGCCTGATCGACAGTATCGCTTTTTTAGACCAATATTCTTGCATTGAATGCGGCCGTTGAAGCCGCCAGAGCCGGTGAGCAGGGGCGCGGTTTTGCTGTGGTCGCCAGCGAAGTGCGCAATCTGGCGCAGCGTTCGGCTGCCGCAGCCAAGGATATCAAGGACTTGATCGGCAATTCCGTGCATACAGTAGATGCGGGGTGCAAGCTGGTTGAGCAGGCCGGCTCGACCGTGGATGAAATTGTAGTCAGCGTGCGCCGCGTCAACGCCATCATGTCTGAAATCAAACGGGCCGACACGGAGCAGTCTGAAGGTATAGGCCAGATTACCAAGGCTATGGAACAGCTCGATGAAGTCACACAACAGAATGCGGCACTGGTGGAGCAGGCCGCCGCAGCGGCAGCTTCGCTGGAACAGCAGGCCCGGGATCTCAAGGAGCTGGTCAGCGTTTTTCATATCACAGGCTTTGCGGAAATTACGCCAGTCAAAACGGGGCGTTCAGAAAAACAGTTGCGGTTGCAGCATGCCTGACGGCGGTGGAGTAATTCAGGCAAATGCATTGCTGTTACTGACTATGGGAGAACAAAGTGGCTTATTTTGAATGGGGAGATGATCTCACTGTCGGCAATGAATTTATCGACAGTGATCATCAAAAATTGATCAGTCTGGTCAACCAGTTTGCATACCGCAACCCAGCAGGGCGAAGGGCGCACGGTTGCGGGCGAAATTCTGGAGGAGCCGCTCGAGTATGCAAAAGACCACTTTCAGCGCGAAGAAGCGCATATGCAGGGCAGGCTCCTAGGGTAATTTGCTCAAAACCTGTTCCATATCGCGTGCAGTAAACGCGCGCATCGATCTGGAACGCAGATTTCCCTTCATTGCGGTGGCCAGATTGAATGCTGCCAGTGAGGCTTCATCTTCGGCTTCCAGTATGCATACAAGATCGCACTCTCCCAGAGTCCAATAAATATCGCGCAGATTGACACCGAATTTCTTGCCGATCTCTTTCGCTTCGACCGCTCTTTTGGTCGTATCTTTCATGCTTTGAACGCCCTTCTCGGTAAAGCTCATCAATCCAATGTAGGTAATCATGGTTGTTCCTTCGGTGTTATCCGCGTTTGCCTGATCGCAAAAAACCAAGTCCGATCAGACCCAATCCCAGCAGCGCGAGGGTTGCCGGTTCCGGAACGGAACCATCACCTCCGCCCTTGATAATGGCAGAGGTGACGAATATGCCATCCTCAGCCTGAGCCGGCAGACTGCCGACGCTGGTTTCAACGTAGCTGGTGCCATTCCAGTGCACATCGGTAACAGGGCCAGATCCGCCATATTCACCGGTCACGATGGCGTCACCCAACATGCCGCTGAATTCACTGGCGGCAGCTTTTTGTATGCCTGAGTAAGGATAGGCAGCGGCGTAAAATCCTTCAAGCGAGCCACCTGAACCCAGATTGAGCGGAACAAAACCAATTTCTTCGGCCATGCCGACAATCACGCCCAGCGTTGCCATGTTGGTGACGATACCGGTGGTGCTGACTGCAAACAGCGTGCTGGAATTCTCTGATGCGACCACCACCTGTCCACCAACCGGTCCAAAACCGGCAGGCGCAAAGTCGATACCTTCCAGAACTGCACCTGGAATACTGGCCAGCAGGGTTGCCACGCCGGTGGAGGAGACTTTATACAGACTGCCGGAGTTGGTTGACACGATCATGTCATACCCGTAATTGCCGTAGGGATCAAACGCGATGCCTTTGACATACTCCGTGTTCAGGCTGGTGGCACCGGTGACAGTGAACGTTCCCTGAGATGTGCCGTCATTGCTGAAATGATAGAGACCACCTACCGTAGGGCCGGCACTGGCATAAATGTCGCGGTTGGCAAAGCCTCCCAGTCCAAGGGACGCCGAGACATACAGTTCGCTGTTCCCGCCAGGTATCGGTGCGCCGAATTTGGTCACAGCGCCGCCCGAGAGATTGGTCTGATACAGCTGGGAATTGCCGGGATAAACAGAGCCGACAAATTTATTGCCGGCATAGGCAAATCCGATGACTTGGGAATCGCCTGGACTGAGCGCTGCATTGACGTCCGTTTGTGAAACAAAGGGCGCAAAGGTTATCGTGGTTGCCTGCGTTTCGGAAGCAAAAACCAGACTCATGCTGGCGGCAAGCAATACCATCATTGTTTTTGACATGGCGTACTCCTCTGAAAAACACTGATTCATATGAGTGATTCAAAACCATGAGATCGACGCATAGAGCATGCCAGTGACCCAACTGCAAAAATAACTTACTGATTTTATTAGATAAATTTGAAAATCAATATTTTCGGTCACAGATAGAGCTGCGGCTGTGTAAGAAAAGTCGACAGCGCACCGGCAATTGCATGCCTTCTTGTATTTTCAAAATGATATGCTGCACACCTTTTCATCATTCACCTTGATTTAAGAGCTGCAGAGCAAATAAAATCACAGGTTATTCTTTTAGGCAGGTATCGTGAAAATAATAATAGGCGCGTTAAGTGTTCTGATCATCCTGTTGCTGGCTTATATAGTGAGTTACGACAGATCCCAGGTGCGACTCAAACCGATATTTACCCTGCTGGGTCTGCAGTTCTTCTTCGGTTATGCGATGCTGAATTCGAATGTTGGTCAGGTCATCATCAGGAGCATCGTCAGTGGCTTTGAGGATTTGCTGAAATTTGCAGCGGTCGGTATCAATTTTGTGTTTGGCGGTCTGGTCAACGAACACAGTTTTTCGTTTTTCTTTACCGTGTTGATGCCGGTTGTGTTCATCTCGGCGTTAATCGGGATTTTGCAGCACTGGAAAATTCTCGGGTTGGTGATCCGCTCGATCGGTATCATGCTATCCAAGGTGAATGGCATGGGCAAGCTTGAATCCTACAACGCCGTGGCCTCGGCAATTCTGGGACAGTCGGAGGTATTTATCTCCATCAAGAAGCAATTGCCCCACCTTCCGGAACGTCGCTTATACACCCTGTGCACCTCGGCCATGTCCACGGTGTCGGCCGCCATCATTGCGGCCTATATGCAACTGGTCGATCCCAAATACGTAGTGTGCGCAGTGGTGCTCAATCTGTTTGGCGGCTTTATTGTCGCCTCACTGATCAATCCGTATGTGGTCAGCAAACAGGACGATGTGCTCGCAGTGAATGAAGAAGGACAGAGTTTTTTCGAAATGCTCGGCGAATACATTTTGGACGGCTTCAAGATTGCTGTCATCGTCGCGGCCATGCTGGTCGGATTTATTGCGGTCATTGAAATGGCCAATACCATTTTTGCCAATTTTTTCGGCATCAGCTTTCAGCATTTTTTAGGCTACCTGTTTTCACCGCTGGCCTTTCTGGTTGGCATTCCGTGGCATGAAGCGGTGGGGGCGGGCAGCATCATGGCCACCAAACTGATCAGCAATGAATTTGTGGCCATGCAGGAACTCAGAAGCGGCATGGATGCCGCCATCTATCTGTTTGATCAGCGCAGCATGGCGATCGTGTCGGTATTTCTGGTGTCGTTTGCCAATTTTGGTTCGATCGGAATTATCTGCGGTACCATCAAGGCGCTTGATGTCAGACAGGGCAATGTGGTGGCGCGCTTTGGCTTTAAACTTTTGTACGGCGCTTCACTGGTCAGTTTTTTAAGTGCGACGGTGGTGGGACTGGTGCTCTGATTTTTTTACTTACTTTTTTAACTTCTTAACTCATCTTATGAATATCATCAAAAAACTATTTCTGATCGCCGCACTGGCAGGCACCGCAGGACTGGTGCAGGCACAGACTCAGGCGCAGGTGCGCAAGCCACTGGTACTGATGACCGATTTCGGTCAGGCTGACGGTGCAGTTTCGGCCATGCGCGGTGTGGCGTTTGGTGTAGATCCACAATTGAATATTTCAGATCTGACCCATCAGATCCCAACCTACGATATCTGGATTGCCGCCTATCGTTTATACCAGACCGTCAATTACTGGCCTGAAGGAAGCGTGTTTGTCACTGTGATTGACCCCGGTGTGGGCACCGTGCGCAAATCGGTGGTGCTGAAATTGAAAAACGGACGCTACTTTGTCGGACCGAATAACGGTCTGTATACGTTGATTGCCGAGCGCGACGGTATTGCCGAGATGCGTGAAATCGATGAAAAGGTGAATCGTTTGCCTGGTTCCGGCGACAGCTATACCTTCCATGGTCGCGATGTATATGCCTATACCGGCGCCCGCCTGGCTTCTGGCGTGATCACGTTTGAACAGGTCGGCCCGGTGCTTGATCCGGACAGTCTGGTCAGAATCGCCTATCAGAAAGCCGACCGGTCCGGCAACACCCTGCGCGGCAACATCCCGGTTCTGGATGTTAACTTTGGCAATGTCTGGACCAATGTCTCCAAGGCAATGCTGGATCAGTTGTCGATCAGGGCCGGCGATCTGCTGACTGTGCGCATCTATAACAAGGACAAAAAAATTGCCACGGTAACGGTTCCGTTTGCGAATTCCTTTGGTGAAGTCAGGGTTGGCAAACCGCTGGCCTACGTCAACAGTCTGCTGAATTTCTCGGTAGCCCTGAATCAGGGTGATTTCGCTAAGAAATATCATGTTCAGTCAGGTGCCGAGTGGCATGTTGAAATTGAAAAAGCAGCTGCGTCGAAAAAATAAATTGTCCCATTGCCTTGAACCATTTTTCCATTAACAGGTAAGACAAATCATGATCAATAAAAAAAATGCAGTTCTCAGGCAGTCACTCGCAGCAGCGGGTTTGGTTGCTCTGTATGCTCCACTCGGTTATGCGGCCGATCAAAACGCTGACATGGCAACTGACCAACAGGTACAGACGGTTTCCATCGTCGGTTCGCGCGCCAAAGTGCGTTCCCTGTTCGACAGCGATGTACCGGTTGATGTATTCACGGCACAGGATCTGGAACACGCCAACAGCACCGGTGAAATCGGGCAGATCCTGCAGAACCTGTCTCCTTCCATCAATATGCCGCGCGCCTCAGCCAGCGGTACTTCCGACACCGTACGCACCATTCAGTTGCGCGGACTGGCCCCTGATGAAGTGCTGATTCTGGTGAACGGCAAGCGCTGGCATCCGAATGCCACCATGGATCAGGAAGGGTTGTTCCAGGGCACCGTGTCGGTGGATCTGAATTCGATCCCGGTCAGCGCCATCGAACGCATAGAAGTGTTGCGCGACGGTGCCGGTTCACAATACGGCAGCGATGCCGTGGCCGGTGTCATCAACATTGTTCTGAAAAAAGCGCCACAGGGCACTGAAACTTACGTTTCTTACGGTGGCAATCACACGCCATTTGCACCGACCGACAAAACCATTACCGATGGTCAGAACTTTCAGGCCGGTGCCAATACCGGACTGAAAATCGGTGAAAAAGGCTATGTGCGGTTTGGTTTCGATTATCAGGATAAAAACGGTACCAACCGTGCCGGGCCATCCGATGATTCGTCCTATAACAGTACGCCTGCCGATGTGGCTCTGGTCGGTCAGGTTCTGTTCAAATCGGGCGACCCGAAACTGTACAACACCAATCTGTTCTACAACGCTGCAGTGCCGCTGTCGAGTGAGCTGGAAGTGTATTCGTTCGCCACCTTCAATGACCGCCGCTCCTTTGGTACCGGCTTTTTCCGCTGGCCTGGCGACCCGGGCAATGTAGCGGCAGTCTATCCGAATGGTTTCTTGCCGGTCAGCGTCAACAACAGCAAAGATGTCGGCGCGGTGTTCGGTGTGCGCGGCGCAGTGGGTGAGTGGAACGTGGATCTGAGTCTGCGTCTGGGACGCAACCAATTCAGCTACAACCTCGAACACACCATCAACTCGTCACTCGATACTGCCAGCCCGACTTCGTTCCATCTGGCCAATTTCATTTCAGGTCAGCAGGGTATCAATGCTGATGCACATCGCAGCTTTGACGGCATTCTGTCGGTACCGGTCAATGTGGCGTTTGGCGCGGAACTGCAGCGCGATACCTACGTGACCCAGGCGGGCGATCCGGCTTCGTATGCGGCCGGTCCCAACACCAATGGACAACCAGGTTCGCAGGGCGACCCTGGACTGCAGCCTTCGGATGCGGTCGATCTGTCGCGCACCGACAAATCGGTATACATCGACGTGGACAGTGACCTGACCAAAAATCTGCTGGTTGGCGTGGCCGCGCGCTATTCGCAAATTGGCGATATCGGCAGCAAATCGACCGGCAAGCTCTCGGCCCGTTATAAATTCACCCCCAACTTCCTGGTGCGCGGTTCCGTGTCTAACAGTTTCCGTGCTCCGCAACTGGCGCAAATCGGCTATCGCAACACCGTGCTGGGCTTTGACAACAACGGCAATTTATCCAACGTGGCGCTGGTTTCGTCCACCGATCCATTGGCACGGGCGCAGGGTGCGCAGCCATTAAAACCGGAAACCTCGGTCAACGAAACACTGGGTCTGGCCTGGCGTGTTTCCGGCAACACCAACGTGACGCTGGATACCTACCAGATCAAAATCAAAGACCGCATTGCCCTGTCGAGCCCGATCAGCATTGCTGATCCGAACTACCCGACTCTGGGTGCGGTCAATTTCCTCACCAACGCACTCGATACCACGACTCAGGGTGTGGATGCGGTTCTCATGCATGAACTGGATCTGGCAGCGGGCAAACTGAATCTGACTGCGGCGTTCAATTACAACGACAACAAACTGGATTCGGTACGTGCCGGCGTCAATGGCACAGCGCTGTTTTATGACAAGACTCTGTATGATCTGATGCATGAAACGCCGAAAACAAAACTGGTGTTGTCGGCCGACTGGCATGTGAATCAGTGGGATCTGACCAGCCGGGTCACACGCTATGGCAGCCTGTCGGTGATGTCGTATGATTCGGCCAGTGCTCCGATGGAATTCAATGCCGCCTGGGTGCTGGACCTGGAAGCCAAATATGCGCTGAATAAAAACACCTCGATTGTGGTGGGCGGCAACAATCTGACCAACCAGTATCCGACTCGCACCACCAATTCGTATGACAGTTATGGCGGCGCGTTTCCATACAATTTTGTTTCACCGGTTGGCATGAATGGCGCGTATTACTATGCGCGCCTGAATTACAACTTCTGACAGAAACCGGCCGTTACCTGCAACGGGTGACGGCTTTTGAATTTTGCCTTTGCGCAGTGACTTTTCACTCTGCTAAAAATCAACATGCCCGCATTGCGGGCATGTTGTATTTTCGGACAGGCAAGGTGAAAATACGTATTATTTTATTCGCAAATAATCATTACATTGATCGCTCCGTATCTGTTCTTTATGAAAGGTCGACGATAATGATTAACCGAATGTTCTCCTCAACAAAAAAATTCCTGCCCGTGCTGGTACTGCCTGTGCTGGTTTCTCTTGCGCCACATGCTGCTGCCGAAAATGTTACCCCGCTCGTTACCCCGCTCAATGACGCCTGCGGGATCTTAACGAAGATGGGCGATCATACCTACATCTACAATAATTCCCGGTACGACTGGAATGTGGTGTTTATCACGACCGTGATCGGCGGAGATATTGGCAGATCTCTCAACGCCGGTGCGGTCAAATATCTGTCCGGCGATGGTCAGTGGGTGGATACGGGTATTGGCGACTACCGCAGCGCCAAAACCTATACTGTTCCTGTGGGTGCCGGTGAGACAGTACCGATCGTCTATTGTGCCGATCATTCTGTGACAACCCACAAAATCGAAGGCCATGTCTATTTTGTTGCGGCCAATCCGGCGCTGGTACACGGCAGTCCGGACGGGAACGTACGGTTCACAGCAGAAAACGGCACGCCATATTTCTTCAATCATGGCACTACACCCTATGTTGATTTCAACAGAAGGATTATCAACAAGGACTTCGAAAACGGCAGTCTGACTATCTGTCCGAATGATCCGGAGTGCAAAATTCCTTGAGCGCTTTTTTCTCTGTATAAAACCACTACGCCCGCTGATGCGGGCGTAGTGGTTTTATACAGAAAAAATGAATGTAGTATCAGCGATTCTCACGGGTATGCCACAATCGCAGCACGTAGATCAATGATCCCTGAATTTCATACCGAATTTCATAATTGCCGATGTGAATTCGACGCACTTCACGCGGTTCAAATTCTTCAAGTCGTTCGCCTATCCGCGGGTTGGTCAAAAGACTGGCTGGTGCGGCAGCCAGGGACTGCACGGTACGGGCTGCGGGTCCTTTATTGACCGACGCCAAAAATTGATACAGTCGTGATAAATCGGATAGGGCCTTGCTGGTCCACTTCAATTCCATCAGTCAGGCACCTTTAGTGGATTTCCAGTACTTAAACTGTCTGCCCATGCCTGTACGGATTGATGATCAATGACACTGCCTTGGTCCACATCGAGCAATGCTTCACGTGTTAAACGGCTTCGTTCTTCTTCCTGATCAATCCAGGCCGATAATGCCTGTTTCATTATCCAGCCACGCGAACGCTCAAGGCGCGCTGCTAATAAGTCAATTTTTTCCAACATGAGTACCGGAATATGAGCCGTTAATACTTTGGTATCTAATGGAGCCATGATATTACCTCGAAATCTAACCTCTACATGGTCATATAATCAAGTGTGATTATTTATGATTGTTCTCGAATCGTATTGATTAATATTGATTTTGTCAATTGATCTGACACGCATCCCACCGTTCCCACAAACTCACGCAACCGCCTCGGCCGCGCGAGCCCGGGCTGAGTGCAATTTGCTGTAGCTGTCGATCAGGCGCCGGTGTCGGTCCAGTCCTTCCAGTTTGATACTGGTTGGCGTCAAGCCGAAAAAGCGCACACTGCCATCCACCGACCCCAGCACCGCATCCATGCGCGGGTTGCCAAACATGCGGCGGAAATTGACGACGTAATCGTCCAGTTCCAGATCGTCATCCAACAACACCTCCAGCACTGCATGCAGGGCCTGACAAAACAGGCCGCGCTCAACCGTGTTGTCGTTGTACTGCAGGAACGCGCCCACCAGTTCGTGCGCAGCTTCGAATTTCTGCAGGGCCAGATTGATCAGCAGCTTTAACTCCAGCACGGTCAGTTGGCCCCAGGCCGTATTTTCGTCAAATTCGATGCCGATCAGGGTGGCTATATCGGAGTACTCGTCGAGCTCGTTGTTATCCAGACGATCGAGCAATTCTTCCAGGCTGGCATCGTCGAGCCGATGCAGGTTCAGAATATCAGCGCGGAACAACAGTGCCTTGTTGGTGTTATCCCAGATTAAATCTTCCACCGGATACACTTCCGAATAACCCGGCACCAGAATGCGGCAGGCGGTCGCGCCTAACTGGTCATACACTGCGGTATAGGCTTCTTTGCCCATGTCGTTGAGTATACCGAACAGGGTTGCGGCTTCCTCAGTGTTGGAGTTGTCACCCTGACCGGAAAAATCCCACTCTACAAATTCGTAATCCGATTTGCTGCTGAAAAAGCGCCACGACACTACACCGCTGGAATCAATGAAGTGTTCAACAAAATTGTTTGGTTCGGCTACCGCGTTACTTTCAAAGGTGGGGCGCGGTAAATCGTTGAGGCCTTCAAAGCTGCGCCCCTGCAGCAGTTCGGTCAGACTGCGTTCCAGCGCCACCTCCAGGCTTGGGTGCGCGCCGAACGAGGCAAACACACCGCCGGTCTTCGGGTTCATCAAGGTTACGCACATTACCGGGTACACGCCACCGAGCGATGCATCCTTGACCAGCACCGGAAAGCCTTGCTGTTCCAGACCCTGAATGCCGGCCACAATGCCAGGATATTTCGCCAGCACTTCCTGTGGCACATCAGGCAAAGCGTATTCACCTTCCAGAATTTCGCGCTTGACTGCGCGCTCGAAAATTTCCGACAGACATTGCACCTGCGCTTCGGCCAGGGTATTGCCGGCACTCATGCCATTGCTGACGTACAGGTTTTCAATCAGGCTGGACGGAAAATACACGACCGCGCCGTCCGACTGGCGCACATACGGCAGCGCACAGATGCCGCGCTGCACATTGCCAGAGTTGGTGTCGATCAGGTTGGATGCGCGCAGGTCGCCATCGGGGTCAAAAATATCCAGACAGTACTGATCGAGAATCTCAACTGGCAGCGCATCGTTGGGGCCGGGCTGAAACCAGCGTTCGTTCGGGTAATGTACAAACGCAGCGTTGGCGATCTGTTCGCCCCAAAACTGCGCGCCATAGAAATGATTGCAGTTCAGTCGTTCGATAAATTCGCCCAGCGCTGAGGCCAGCGCGCTTTCTTTGGTCGCGCCCTTGCCGTTGGTAAAACACATTGGCGAGTGCGCATCGCGGATGTGCAGCGACCAGACATTGGGCACCAGATTGCGCCACGAAGCGATTTCAATTTTCATCCCCAGGTCTGCCAGCACGGTCGACATATTGGCGATGGTTTTCTCCAGCGGCAGATCCTTGCCCGCGATATAGGTGTTTGCTTCAGAAACAGGAGCCAGACTCAGCAGGGCCTGTGCATCGGCATCGAGATTTTCAACCTCTTCAATCACAAACTCGGGGCCGGCCTGCACCACTTTTTTTACGGTGCAGCGTTCGATCGAGCGCAAAATTCCCTGACGGTCCTTGTCAGATATATCTGAAGGCAACTCGACCTGAATTTTAAAAATCTGCTGATAGCGGTTTTCCGGATCAACAATATTATTCTGCGACAGCCGGATATGTTCAGTCGGAATATTGCGGGTTACGCAATACAGCTTCACAAAGTAGGCCGCACACAGGGCCGAGGAGGCCAGAAAGTAATCGAACGGACCCGGCGCGGAGCCATCGCCCTTGTAGCGGACCGGCTGGTCGGCCACCACCGTGAAGTCATCGAACTTGGCTTCCAGACGAAGCTTGTCGAGAAAGTTGACTTTAATTTCCATGGGAGAATTCCAAAATAGTGTTCAAAATGATCAGCCTTCGGTGCGGTTGTCTTTGCACCAGAAACCGGACCTCGAAATGGATGCGGTTACGGCCGTTGGCGAGCGTTGGTCAGGCATGAGTATACGCTACTGAAAGAATCTGACGCTACTATTGCGGAAGGATCATTTTTTACTGGAAATGAACATGGTGATTTTTGCACAAAATACGCGTTCACCCGCTTCATTGATGACGTCCACGTTGATATGGTTTTCTCCAGGCTCAAGAGAGGCGGGATCAAACTCGCAGACTGCTTTCAGGTTAGTGTTGGCCTTCTTTAAATACTGGACTTCCATTTTTGACGGAATCCAGCGCAGCTGCCTGCTCAGCGACGCTTCAACGCAGGTTCCGGCAGCAGCTTCGGCCATATTGCACATCGCAATGGCATGTACCGTGCCAATATGATTTCTGACCGCCCTGCGATTTTTGATCGATACAACGCAGCGCCCGGGTCTGAGCTCCAGAAAACGCGGATGAATCGAGCCGAAGTAGGGCGCTGTCCAACAGAACAGGGCCGAGAATACATATTTACCAAGTGGGAATTTTGATAATCCCTGATAGAGCCTGAGTACATCCATTTCAGATTTCCTTTGCACTGGTCAGTCACGGGTTGGTAACAGCGCTGATTATTGCGCCGCTTCAACGACCGGCAACTCAATAAAACTGTCACCGGCCCCACCATAATAAATACGTTGCGTCGCTTTTTTGTAGTCGTCCGCCTTGGCCCAGAAAATGTTGGGCACAAAGGTCTGAGGATTACGGTCATACAGCGGGAACCAGCTCGACTGAATCTGCACCATGATCCGATGCCCGGGCAGGAACACATGATTTGCCGTGGGCAGTCCGAACCGGTAGGTCAGTGCCTTGTTGGCCAGTATCGGTTTGGCCGTTTCAAAACTTTCACGGTAACGACCTCGGAAAATATCAGCGGAAATCATCAACTGATAGCCGCCCAGCGCAGGTTGGCTGGCCACCTCGTCCGGATACAGATCAATCACTTTGACGACCCAGTCTGAATCGGTGCCACTGGTTGAAGCCACGAGGTTGGCAATCGGTTCGCCGGCAATTTTTACCGGCGCGCTCAACACCTCGGTGGTAAAGCTGAGCACATCGGTTCTGCCGGAGGCTTCACGCTGGTCATCCACCAGCCAGCGTGGCCAGGTCTGTCCTTTCGATTCATCGTAGCAGCAGGGCGGAATCGGACGGGCCCGATACGGTACCGGTTTGGCCGGATCGGAAATATATTCTTCGTAACCGGCGCTTGCTGCCGGCTTGAAGCTGGCGTTTTGTGCGCCGTTCAGATGCAGCGCAACCGGTTTGATTGCGCACCCGCTGGCACAGCCGGCCGGCCAGGAATTCAGCGTGCGCCATTTATTGGTGCCGGTTTCAAATGCATTTACTGCGGAGATTTGGGCCCCCGGTTCGGCAGTTGCACCGGTTTTTAAATAGCGGTCCAGAAACGGACGCAGAATTTCCTGTCTAAAATACAGCGCGGTGTCGCTGTTAAAGCGTATCGCTCCCAGACTGCTGCCTTCAAAGACACTGCCACCATGACGCCATGGGCCCAGAACCAGAAACACTTTGTCGTTATTCACGTCCTTGGGCTTGATGGCCTTGTAGACTGCAATATCACCGTAAATATCTTCGGCGTCCCACAGGCTGTGTACCAGCATGGTTGGGACAGTGACCGGCAGTTTGGCGAGGATTTTATCCACGGCCTGCTCACTCCAGAATTCATCATAGGCCGGATGTGCCTGCAGCTTTTTCCAGAACCCGCTTTGCTCAAGGCTGCGCAAACGCGCCAGTTCCCCGGCCGAACCGGCACGCATGAACATATCGTAATCGTCGAAATTGGTGGTCACCCACTTCGCTTCATTTTTACGGGTGACGACCTGTTCATAGACATACGATAAATTGAGCTGCCGGAACGCGCCGTTGTGAAACCAGTCGTCACCGCGCCAGCCATCCACCATCGGATTGATCGGCACCGAAACCTTGAGTGCCGGATGCGGATTGACCAACGCCATCAGCGACAAATAGCCATTGTAGGAAGTGCCGATAATGCCAACCCTGCCGTTGGATTCCGGAATATTTTTACTGAGCCAGTCTATGGTGTCCCAGGCGTCGGTGGAATCATCGACCGGGGTGGGATTGAGTTTGCCGTGCAAGGGACGATTCATGACGTAATCACCTTCAGAATCATATTTGCCGCGCACGTCCTGCACCACGCGGATGTAACCGCCTTCCACGACCACATCGGTGACGTTGTCTTCACCCTGCAGTATCGATGCCAGGTGCGAACTCTCGCTCTGGCTGGTGAATTCACTGGCACTGTAAGGCGTGCGCGTGAGCAGGATTGGCGCATTTTTTATCAGTGCACCACTGGCCACTTTGGGGACCAGAATGACGGTATTGAGCTTGACGCCATCGCGCATTGGCACAGCGACGATGCGTTTAACGTAATCAAAATAGTCCGTGACCGGTACAAATTTTTCCGGTGTTTCACTGGGAAATTCCGGATAGGCCGGTTTGGAAACTGCGGGATTGGTTTGTGCCAGGTTTGCCTGAGCCAAAAACAGAATGCCTGCAAACAGCGCCAACTTTGTGCCGGTTATTTTCATTGGGATCTTTCGCGGTAAAACTTTGGGGAATTAAAACTGGAACAAATTGCAAAGCGCCATGTTGACATAGAAAATTTACTCAGGCAATGTCAGTGCCTGCCGCATTTGATTTGGATTTCAGGCATAGAATGGACTCGTAACTGCTGGGTTGGTTTCCGGTCAATTGACAAGGAGGCGTCGAATATGAACACCTGTAGACGCAGAGGCGCTCACACAGCGAGCCGGGTTATGATCTTTCTGGCTGGCGTGGCTATGACGGCCTGCGGCGGCAGTGGAGGTCTCCGGCCGACTTTCGCAGTTGCCACTCCAGCTGACCACGCCAGCGCTGCGACGGATCCAACATCGCTCTCAACACCGGCGACCGGAACTGCCTGTGATTCGGCAACGGGGCGGGTGCTGCTGGTCGGCCCCGGTAAAACCTATGCGGTTCCCAGTGCTGCGGCTGCCGTTGCACAGGCCGGCGATATCATCAAAATCAGCGCCGGCAACTACACGGGTGACGCAGCGGCATGGAATCAGGATAACCTCACTATCTGTGGCACAGGCGGACGCGCTGTGCTTTATTCAGGTGGCAAAAGTGTGCAGGGCAAAGGCATCTGGGTGATTTCCGGTGCCAACGTCACGCTCGACAGTATTGAATTTCACAACGCCACGATCCCTTATTCGCCCGGCAATGGCAATAACAATGGCGCGGCGGTACGGATTCAGAATACGACGGGCAGCTTTACTGTCATCAACTGCGGCTTTTACGATGGCGAAAATGGCATATTGGGCGGACTCGCCGGCACGCCAACCACAGTAACCATCGATCGCTCCGAATTTGCCCGCAATGGCTACGGCGACGGTTACACCCACAATCTGTATATCGGTCAGATTGCCAGGCTCACGGTCACGGCGAGCTATTTCCATGAAGCCAAAGTCGGGCATAACCTGAAAAGCCGTGCTGCGCAAACCCACATAGAAAACAGTTATTTCATGGATGGCAGCACCGGAACGGCAAGCTACACGATGGATTTTCCCAACGGTGGCCAGGTCTATTTGTGCGGCAATTTGCTGCAAAAGGGGGTAATGGCCAGGAACCCCACCGTCATTGCCTATGGTGAGGAAGGCCTGATGTGGCCGGTCAATAGCATGCAGATGCTTCATAACACGCTGGTCGACAACCATCCCGGCGGCGCTTTTATCAATGCGGTAGCCGGTACCCAATCGCTTGCGATGACGGCCAATCTGTTTGCGCAGACCAGCGGCACGGCGCTCATTAATTCGGAAGGAATTGCTGCCTCCAACGTCAACCAGCAGGCCAGCGTAACTGGCAACGCCAGCGATATTGCCGGCGCCAGCAGTATCGTCTCGCCCGATTTCTGGCCCGCTGCCACTCTGGCAGCACGCCTGAATTTACCCGTCGCGCTGGCTTTGACCTACAGCGCAGACGCGCCCGAACCGATGATCCAAAGAGCACTCATCGCTGCGCCCACCGTCACAGGCGCGTTGCAATTAGCCCCCTGAGACACTGATTTTCACCGAGCCGACCCTTTTTAGCATTTTGCCACTGGACAAGATCTCGTCCAGAAATTAAACTAGACGCAATCGTCTCGTATTGTAATAAATGACATTTTCCAGCCGATGGCCAATCAGTCCTGTGTGGGCCAAATCCATTTCACGTCAAAACGTTGCACCATTTCCTCTTTGGAGTTTGTATGAAGCAGACCTGTTTAATCGCGGCATTGACGCTCGGATTGTCAGTACTGTCCGGCTGCAACCGCGACAGCAAACCTTATGAGGAGGTCCGGCCCGTGCGTACCGAGGTCGCGCGGCAGGGCGGCAGTGCCGGCACAGCCGATTATGCGGGAACGGTGACGGCGCGCCGCGAGGTGCAGCTCGGTTTTCGACTGGGCGGACGGATCGTGGAACGCTCGGTTGAGCTGGGCCGGCATGTCAGGGCCAACGAGGTGCTGTACAGGTTGGACGGGCGCGATCTGGCATTGCAGACATCTGCGGCGAAAAGCCGGCTGGATCAGGCAACCATGGACTTTAACCGATCGCGTGAACTCAAGAACAATGGGTTTGTGAGTCAGTCGAATGTGGATCAAACCAAGGCCTCGCTGGATGTGGCCGAAGCGCAATACAAGCTTGCAGCCAATCAGGATGGTTATACGCTTCTGAAAGCCGAACATGACGGGGTAGTCACCAACGTTAGTGCCGAAGCCGGTCAGGTGGTAGCCCCCGGACAACCGGTGGTCACAATTGCCGAAGATGGTGAACGTGAAGTGGCCATCAGCGTGCCGGAGTCACGGGTAGGCGAAATCAAGGATGCCGGTACTTTTGACGTCAAACTGTGGGCGGCTCCCGGCCACCACTACACCGGCAGGCTGCGTGACATGGCGGTTGATACCGATCAGGCCACGCGCACTTACGCAGCGCGCATTACCATCGTCAATGCCGATGCCAATGTGCGACTTGGCATGACGGCCAACGTCACCCTGCCGACCAGTCCGATGCAGGGCGTGCCGATGCCGTTGACCGCGATTTACGATACCGATGGCAAACCGCGCGTCTGGGTTGTTGACAAGACCTCCGAGACAGTCCACTCGCAATCCGTGCAGCTCGGTGACGTGCATGGTGACAGAGTCTGGATCACAGCCGGTGTCAAATCCGGAGATGTGATTGTGACAGCCGGAGCCCATGTGCTGCACGAAGGCGAACGGGTCCGCCTGGCCCAGAGCCAGCTGGTTCGTCCCTGAGGAATCGACATGCGCGACTTTAATCTTTCTGACTGGGCACTCAAACACCAGCAATTTGTTCTGTATCTGATTCTGATTTTTCTCGGCGCCGGTGTGTTCGCTTACCTGACACTCGGGCGCAAGGAAGATCCTGAATTTACCTTCAAGATGATGGTGGTACAAAGCTACTGGCCCGGTGCTTCGGCACGCGAAGTGGAACTGCAACTGACCGATAAACTCGAACGCAAGCTGCAGGAAATTCCGGAAGTGGACTATATCCGCAGCTTCTCCAAGCCGGGTGAAAGTCAGTTGCACATCGCCCTGCGTGAAGCCGTGCCGCCCAAAGATGTACGCGAAATCTGGTATCAGGTGCGCAAAAAAGTAGCTGATATTCAGCACACACTGCCGGCCGGTACACTCGGCCCTTTTTATAATGACGAATTCGGTGACACGTTCGGCAACCTGTACGCTTTTACCAGCGATGGTTTCAGTCAGGCTGAACTGAAAAAATATGTCGATGCGGTACGCGATGAACTGCTGCGGGTTCCGGATGTCAATAAAGTCGACTACCTTGGCGTGCAGGATGAGCGTATTTATGTCGAAACTGAGGCCGCCAGGTTGGCCAGCCTCGGACTCAGTCCGCAACTGATTTACCAGACCCTGCAGGCGACCAATGCCATGGTTCCGGCCGGCACCGTGGAAACCGGCAGCGAACGCGTGGCGCTGCGGGTAACGGGAGAGTTTGACTCGGTCGATGCCATACGCAATATCGGTATCAATGTCGGTGCTCATCACGTGCGGCTCGGCGATGTTGCCAAAGTTTACCGCGGCTACGTTGATCCGCCTGCCACCCGGCTGCACTTCAATGGGCAGGATGCGCTAGGACTGGCTGTGAGCATGCGCAAGGGCGGTGACGTGATTTCTCTTGGCAAGCGCCTTGAAGCAACCGTTCAGCGCGTGCGCAGCGAATTACCGGTCGGCATGGAGATACACGAAGTGTCGGATCAACCTAAAGTGGTTGCCGAATCGGTGCACGAATTTGTAAAAAGCCTGGTCGAAGCGATCGCCATTGTGCTGGCGGTGTCTTTTCTCTCGTTGGGCCTGCGCGCCGGCGTGGTCGTGGCGCTGTCGATTCCTCTGGTGCTGGCCATGACCTTTTTCGTCATGTACCTGCTGCATATCGATCTGCAACGGGTCTCGCTGGGTGCATTGATCATTGCGCTGGGTCTGCTGGTTGATGATGCGATTATCGCCGTGGAAATGATGGCGATCAAACTGGAACAAGGCTGGGACCGGGTGCGCGCGGCCACATTTGCCTATACCTCAACGGCCTTTCCGATGCTGACCGGTACTCTCATTACGGCAGCCGGTTTTATGCCGGTCGGTCTGGCCCAGTCCAATGCCGGCGAATATACCCAGTCGATTTTTCAGGTGGTGGGCATTTCACTGCTGCTGTCCTGGTTGGTCGCAGTGCTGTTCACGCCGTATCTGGGCTTCATTCTTTTACCCAAGACGCAGCACAGCGAAGATGAAAACGCGGTGTATCAGAAGCCGTTTTATGTGCGCTTCCGCGCTGTGGTGGTATGGTGCCTGGATCACCGGTTTGTCGTCATATTTTCGACACTGGCGGCATTTTTTGTGGCGGTGCTGGCGTTCCAGATCGTGCCCAAACAGTTTTTTCCCAGCACCGACCGGCCGGAACTGATGGTGGATATGTGGCTGCCGCAGGCGTCCAGTTTTGCCCAAACCGAGAACCAGGTGAAGGCAGTTGAAGCCAGGCTGAAGCTGGACCCGAATGTGGTCAGCGTAACCAGTTATATCGGAACCGGTTCGCCACGTTTTTTCCTGCCTTTGGATCAGCAATTGCCGAATCTGAATTTTGCCCAGCTCACTGTCATGACGCGCGATGAACACGTTCGGGAACAGGTTGCCGCCAAAATTGAAGCGTGGTTTGAAACCGACTTCCCTCTGGTGCGTGGACGGGTGTCGCGACTCGAAAGCGGCCCGCCGGTCGGTTATCCGGTGCAGTTCCGGGTGTATGGTCCGCAGGCGGTCAATCTGTGGCCGGTGGTCGAACAGGTGCAAGCGGTCATGCGCGCCAATCCACACGTCCGTCACGTCAATACCGACTGGGGCGAGCGCAGCAAGGTCATGCGACTCGAAGTGGATCAGGACCGGGCCCGCTCACTGGGTGTGACTTCACAGCAGATCGGCCAGGCCTTGCAGAACTCCCTGTCCGGCATCAGCGTCACGCAGTATCGTGAATACGACCGCGACATTGATGTGGTCACCCGACTGGTTGCACCGCAGCGAACCAATCTGGATAATCTGCGCGACCTGCAGATACAGTTGCCGGGCGGGCGCTACGTGGCGCTGTCGCAAATCGGCACGCTGCGCCTGGACAGTGAGGACAGTATTATCTGGCGCCGCGATCGCATGCCAACCATTGCGGTGCGCGCTGACGTGGACGGTGCCCAGGCCCCGGATGTGACCATGGCGCTGCTGCCACAGATCAGCGAGCTGCGCAAAAAACTGCCTATCGGATATGGCATTGACGTTGGCGGTTCTCAGGAAGCCAGCACGGTTGCTGAAGGTTCGATCATGGCCATCATGCCGTTTGCCGTGCTGGTGATGGTGACCATACTGATGATGCAGCTGCAGAATATCGTCAATACCGTGTTGGTACTGTTGACGGCACCGCTGGGCATTATCGGTGTGGCAGTCATTCTGGCGCTGTTTCAGGTGCCGTTCGGTTTCGTTGCGCAGCTTGGCGTGATTGCACTGGCCGGTATGATCATGCGCAATTCAGTGATTCTGGTGGATCAGATCACCCAGCATATTGAACAGGGTGAATCGGTCTGGAATGCGATCATCGAATCGGCAGTTCGGCGCTTTCGGCCGATCATGCTCACCGCTGCTGCGGCGATTCTTGCCATGATTCCGTTGACCCGTTCGACGTTCTGGGGCCCGATGGCCTGGGCCATTATGGGGGGGCTGCTGGTGGCAACGGTACTGACGCTGCTGTTTCTGCCGGCGCTGTATGCGGCCTGGTACCGGATTGGCAAGCCATCACCGGAAACGAGCAATTTATGACCCTGACCTTGCATCGCACCGGACGCCCTGATGCGCAAACCATTGAGTTGTTGAATCGCCATATACTGACCATCGCAACGATGCTGTTTGCCCAGCAGGGTTATGCAGCGACCTCAATTGAACAGATTGCCGCACGGGCTGAAATCGGCAAGCAGACCATTTACCGGCGCTATTCTTCCAAAGAAGAACTGTTCATTGCGGTCATTCTCGATATGATTCATGGCGTGCTGGACAGTCCTTTGCAAATTGAAGTGAAGTCGGAAAATTGTCTGGATTCGCTCCGGGAACTGTGCTGGAATCTGATGAATGTGCCGTTTGCCAATGCGGAAAGTATGGCGCTGTACCGGATCATGATTGCCGAATCAACCCGCTTTCCGGATTTGGCCATCAAGGTCATTGAGGCCGCGTTCTGTCCGATTGAAAATACCTTTGCCAGATTGCTGGACGCGGCCCGATCGAGCGGCCAGATTCGTTCTGATGTGCCACTGGTCCACCTGTGTCGCGCCCTGGGTGGCATGTGCACTGGCTGGATCTACCAGCAGCACCTGCTGGGTAACCGGATTTGTTTATCCGACGAAGTCGAACGGAGGGAATTTTTTGAAAGTACCTGGTTATTGTTTCGGGCCGGCGCCAGAAGCATATGATGTGCAAATCCGAATAATAAATAAGAAAGTTGGATCTCAACCATGAAAAAAGAATTTGACGTAATCGTTTTCGGCGCTACCGGTTTCACAGGGCGCCTGGTGGCCGAATATATCAACGCCACTTATGGCACAACCGGTGACGTTGCCTGGGCCATGGCCGGACGCAGCGCTGCCAAATTGGCTGATGTCCGGGATTTGATCGGCGTAGCACCGGCAGTGCCTTTAATTGCGGTCGATGCGAGCGACTCTGCTGCGCTGGCCCAACTGGTTTCTCGCACCAAAGTTGTCATTACCACTGTTGGACCATATCAGCTGTATGGCGAAAAGCTGGTGCGGGCCTGCGCGGCATCTGGCACCGACTATGTTGACCTGTGTGGTGAACCGGGCTGGATGGCGCACATGATTCCGCAACTGGAAGCGCCGGCACGCAGCAGCGGTGCACGTATCGTGTTTTCCTGCGGGTTTGATTCGATTCCGTTTGATCTTGGTGTGGTATTTCTGCAGGAGCAGGCGCGGCAGCGCTTTGGTCAGCCATTGAGTCGCGTCCATGGCCGGGTTCGGGTAATGAAAGGTCAAATGTCAGGCGGAACACTGGCCAGCGCGTTGGCCACCATTGAACGCATGGCGCGCGAACCGCAACTGGCAAAAACCATGGCAGATCCATTTGCCCTGACCCCGGGATTTAACGGCCCGCAGCAACCCGAGGGCGAATCGGCAGCGTATGACGAGTGGGCCAGGTCGTGGACCGGTCCTTTTGTCATGGCAACGATCAACACCAAAAATATCCATCGCAGCAATGCACTGCTTGGCCATCCCTGGGGCCGGGACTTCTTGTATGACGAGCGCATGTTAACGGGTGACGGCGCAAAGGGATTGAAGCGGGCCAAAGCGCTGGCGCGCTCGACGCGGATTCAAAACGCATTGCTTGGGTTTGCGCCGACCCGCGCATTGTTGCGCAGATTTGCACTGCCAAAGCCGGGTGAGGGACCTGATCAGGCCTCCAGGGAAGCAGGTCGTTATGAGATTGTATTCATTGGCGCAACGGCGCAGGGTCAACAATTGCGGGCCACGGTTAAAGGTGATCGCGACCCCGGGTACGGCTCAACCTGCAAAATGATTGCTGAAAGCGCTTTATGTCTGGCTCAGGATATCGATCAAAACAGAACGGTTGGTGGCGTCTGGACACCGGGCAGTGCCATGGGTAGCACACTGGTCAAGCGCCTTGAATCTCATGCGGGACTTAAGTTCATTTTGGAAGACTGACAATCCGGGTTGATGAATCCGAACATTACTGCGCTTCACATCCTTTTTTAAATCGATTTTCTCAAGGTGCAGTCCGGGGCATGATCATCGTAAAAGTGGTGTAGCTATCGACCTGGCTATCCACCTGAATGTTTCCGCCCAAAGTTGATTTGATAATATTGAATGCGATATTCAAGCCGAGCCCACTTCCACCTTGGCCCATTCGTGTTGTAAAGAATGGATCGAAAACCCGATCCAGATTTTTTGGAGGAATTCCATGACCGTTGTCAGTAACAATCAATCTCACTGTGCCGCCATCTTCTGGCGTCGCAGAAATTGAGACAACGCCTTTCATATCAGCCGAAAATCCATGAATCAATGAATTCAGAACCAGATTGGTAATGAGTTGACCGATTGCGCCGGGATAGCTGTCCATCCTGATCCCGCCGGGAATATCAACTTCGATGTGGTGTGGCGAATGTTTGAATTGAGGCAGCAGAATGGATATATTATCGTCAACCACCGCTTTCAGATCAAAGCTGCGCCGGTTTTCGCTGGCCTGGTCGACAGACACCTGTTTGAAGTGAACCAGTTGTTCAATGGCCCGGTTCAGATTGCGTGTGACCAGATCAAGCCCGTTTTGCAGGTATTGATTAAATTCCTTAAGTCGGGTTTTGGTTACTTTGCCATTTTCGAAGTCGGTTTCAAAGTGGACGATCTCTTCCTGCATGCTTGAACTGGCAGTCAGACTGTTTCCCAGCGGTGTGTTCATTTCATGGGACACGCCTGCCACCAGTACTCCCAGAGCCGTCATTTTTTCCCGTTGAATCAATTCGTTCTGAGTACGCTTGAGTTCTTCGTTGGCTCGGTGCAGTGCGTTGTTAATTTCGGCTAGATCGCTGGTACGACGGGTGACACGTTCTTCCAGTTCGTTATTCATTCTAATGAGCTGATCTTCGGCCTGCTTGCGTTCTGTGATGTCACTGAGCATCAGGGCGAACTGGCGTAACCTGGGGCTGAATACTTTGACCTGAAACCATTTCCCCAATTCGGTTGAAAAATTTTCATAGGTTGTGGATTTGCCGGTCAATGCGACGTTGCCGAAAATTTCTATCCAATAGGCTTCGGTATCCGGCAGTACCTCAAGTACGGTCCTGCCGATGATGCTATTTGCGTTGAGGCCAGTGAGTTGTTCATAGGCCGGGTTAACTTCCAGAAAGCGGTAGTCAACCACTTTGTCCTGTTCATCGCAAACGACATCGTGCAAGGCAAATCCGGTAGGCATATTCTCGAACAGCAATTGCCATTTCTTACTGCTTTCCCGTATTGTCAGGTCGGCCTGTTTGCGTTTGGTAATGTCGCGCAGAAAGCAGAAATTGAATTCATTCTCGCCAATGTGGATGTAATTTGCGCTGACTTCGACGGGGTATTCGTGGCCAGACTTGGTGCGGTGCCGCGTTTCAAGAGTAATGGTTCCGCGTTGCTTCAGATCTTCGAAATGCAGGTCCCAGACCCCGGGCTGGTAATCCGGATCCAGATCAAAAATTTTCATGCCGAGCATTTCTTCGCGCGAGTAGCCACGCTCTATGCAGGCTGCGTCGTTCACGTAGATAATGCTGCCTTCCCGGTTGAGCCAAAAAATGCTTTCTGCAGCGCGGTCAACGCTGTGCCGCATCATTTCCAGTTCATTGGGCAACGTGTGATTGATGTCGAATTGCATCGGAATCCTGTACAAATGTCTAACCCTCAACAGCATCTGCAGCAATGCTGTTACTGAATTCATACGCCTGCAATTGCATGGTTCTGAGATCTTCCATATGCAAATGAAGTTTTTGCAGGCCTGATTTTGGCAGTGCCTCGTCATCTGTCATGCACTCAATATCAATGACAAGCTGCAGCAGGTCGCCATAAACACCGGTACGGTTGGTCAATGCCTTTTTTATTTCATCGGACACTGAAATTTGCGCTAACAGTTGCACCATTGGCGTGTCGAACAGGACATTGATCAACGACATGATTCCAACCGTAAAGGCGGTATCGGCAGCCAGGTGATCATGGGAATTTGTGTTTATTGCCATCAGTTCCATCAACCTGCCGCGCGTCGTTGCAAGGTTTAGCAGGGGAGACATTGCGCTGCCCGAATTATCTGGGTCGGCGTACATTAAGATTTGCAGCCAGCGTTGCAACTGACGAAGACCAAGCACATTGATGGCCTGTTTGATCGTGGCGATACGCTGTCTGGGCATGACTGCCGCCGTATTGACCAGTCGTATCAGGTTCAGTGCCAGACCTGCATCTTTTTTGATCGCAGTTTCAATCTCATTGATGTCAGCATCGGTCATTAACATGTTCAGGATATTGACCACGCTTAATTGTGCGGTGTGCAGCTTTTTTCCGGTTAAAATTTTTGGTTGGGCGAAAAAATATCCCTGAAAAAAATCAAATCCCAGATCATGACAAAACACAAACTCGTCCAGCGTCTCGACTTTTTCAGCCAACATCTGCCTGTTAGCGCCTTTCGGCGCGTGAAACAGACTGGCCAGCTGTTCACGGCTCATTTTCATAATGTCGATTTTGATCATATCGGCAAACGGCAGTAATCTGCGCAATTCTTCGCTATCGGCAATCACCTTGTCGATGACAAAACGATACCCGGCCAATTTGAGTTGATTGATTCGGGTAATTAAGTCTTCGGTGATCTTGATTGTCTCGAGGATTTCCAGAAATACTTTGTCGCAGGGTAAAAACTGGATGAAGTCACTCATTAACACCTTGGTATCCACACTGATAAAGCCGGGCAAGGCGCCGATGACATTGACCAGCCCTAATTGGGAGGCTTGCGCAATCACTGTGGCTGCGGCGCCAATGTCGTTTGTTACGTTGGCCGGGCCGCCAGATGCACGTCGAATCAGTAACTCATAGGCAGTCAATTTTTCACGGCGATCCAATATTGGCTGCCGCGCAATGAGAAAATCCATAACATCAGTGTTATCTTCAGACGGTTTTATGTTCATAGGAGTCAAGGCAGATTTATATATATGTGTCTGATACGTTACTCGGTTAAACAATCCAGGTTTCTTAGTTCTATGCAATCAACTTCAAGTTGTATATACTACTTTTCAATAAAGTGCCCGCGTGGTGTCTCGGACAACAGTGAGTATTGTTGATTTGTCAGTGCAACATCTCTTTTTAAAAATAAGGACCAACATGGCGAAAATGCTGTTTCAGGAAATGACACGCACCCAACAGGCCAGCCTGAAACCGGGAACTGAACCTGGGCTTGGAGAATCTTCAATCCATCACAAGATGGGCCTGTTCCCGTTAACCATGATAGGCGTTGGCGCCACAATTGGTACCGGTATTTTTTTCACAATGGCTGAAGCGGTCCCCAAAGCCGGCCCCTCAGTCATACTGTCTTTTCTAATTGCTGCCCTGACAGCCGGTCTGACCGCGCTGTGTTATGCCGAACTGTCGTTCCGCATTCCTTCCTCAGGTTCAGCTTATTCCTTTGCCTATGCTTCGCTGGGTGAATTTGCCGCCTATGTGGTTGCTGCCTGCCTGCTGCTGGAATACGGACTGGCCTGCAGCGCGGTCGCGATCGGCTGGTCTGACTATGTTAATAACTTTTTGCAGAACACTACTGGATGGCAAATACCCGCGATGCTGCGTGCGCCAATGGTGGTGCTGGGTGCAAACGGTACCGAATTTCACCCTGGTCAATTTAATCTGCCACCGGTCATCTTGATCATCCTGTGCACTTTTCTGCTCTGTCGCGGCGCCAGGGAATCAGCCAGCACCAATGCAGTCATGGTTGTCATCAAACTGGCCATCCTGTTATTTTTCGTCGTGGTGGCGCTGTCAGGTTTTGACGCTCAGAATTTCGTCCCGTTTTTTAACACCGATAACAGTCACGGACTGGCCGGCATGGCAGGCGTCACTGCGGCGTCCGGAACAGTGTTCTTCTCCTTCATTGGCCTGGACACGATTGCCACCGCCGGTTCTGAAGTCAGGGATCCGAAACGCAATGTCCCGATTGGCATTATGGCTGCTCTTGGGATCGTTACGCTGTTCTATATGCTGGTCGCCGTTGCCGCAGTCGGAGCCCAGCCGGCCGCCAAATTTATTGGTCAGGAAGCCGGGCTGGCCGTGATTCTGCAGGACGTCACCGGTCAGGTCTGGCCGGCCATCGTGCTGTCGGTTGGTGCCATTATTTCGGTGTTCAGCATTACCCTTGTTTTAATTTACGGTCAGACCCGAATCCTGTATGCGGTCAGTCGTGACAATCTGGCGCCGGCAGTGTTTCGGGAGCTCCATCCGAAAACCTTTGCACCGGTCAAGAATACGCTGATCGTGAGCAGCATCGTGGCCATCGTCGCAGCGTTGGTTGATGCGAGCTTTTTATGGGACATGGTCAGCATGGGTACCCTGACCGCGTTTATCATTGTGGCCATTGCGGTGCCGGTCATGCGTCACAAGAGCGACAAAAGCGTGCGCGGCGGATTCCACGTGCCATTCGGGCCGTACCTGGTGCCGGGTCTGAGTATCGCCGCCTGTGTTTATATTATGGTCAATCTGTCAGATCTGACTTTTAAGGTCTTTGCGGTCTGGATGATTGTTTTTATTTCTTTGTATTTTGTTCAACGACTGAGCAGATCCGGAGCGCAGCAGTGAACTGCCTGCCGCCTGCTTGATGTTGTTCACACGGACGTTCTTTTGTATATAAAGCTCAAATCAGTCATAGTTTCGATTCATCTATGCGTTTAATGCACAATTAAATTGCCATAAACGACGCCACCAGACGCCGCCTGTCCTCTACACTGCAGGCTTGCTGGTGACGTCCCCTTAAATTTATAAATAATTCAATACTATGCTGATCACTTTCGCGGTTTTACTGATTTTTCAATGCATCGGTGAAGGACTGTCCTTTGTTCTGCATTTGCCGGTGCCTGGGCCAGTGGTCGGCATGCTGCTGCTGTTTTTTGCTTTATTGTTTTCACCTGCGTTGCTTAGGCAACTGGAAGCAACCGCGACCGAGTTGTTGCGCCATTTATCGCTGTTATTTGTTCCGGCAGGCGTAGGCATCATGGTTTCTGCCGGGAGTGTGCAGGGACATTGGGTCGGGGTCATTGTGGCGGTGGTGGTAAGTACGGTGATTACTTTGATGGTGACGGCTGCGACGATGCGCTTTTTTATTTCTGATTCAGCCAGGCCAACAAAAGATAAAACCGAAGAACGTCAGTCTTAACGTGGAAGCCGATAAATAATCATGAACGATCTTTCTCAGTTTGGACGTATCTGGGTTTATCTTGCAGGCTCACCGCTGCTTGGTTTGACGTTGACGCTGTGTGCTTACCTTGTCGCGTTCTGGGTGTACACCCGCTGTCGCTATTCTCCTCTTGCCAACCCGGTAGCCATCACCATCGCTCTGATTACATTGACACTGAATGTGACCGGGATGAATTACCACGACTATTTTTCGGGCGCGCAATTCATTCATTTTTTACTTGGACCGGCCACCGTCGCGTTAGCTATACCGATGGCGCGTCAATTGCCGCGTGTCAGGCGCTCGTTTGCACCGCTGCTGGCCGGCCTGTTTGCGGGTTCAGTCACGGCGATTTTTTCAGCTGTGACTATCATTGTGTTAATGGGTGGCAGCTATCAGCTGGCCATTTCGATGGGCCCAAAATCCGCCACCACGCCCATTGCCATGGGCATATCTGAAAAATTGGGCGGCTTGCCCGCGCTGACTGCAGTGCTGGTGATCAGTACCGGTATTGTTGGTGCCGTGCTGGCGCGGTTCATATTTAATTGGATGCGCATCGAGTCGCACCTGATTCGTGGTTTTGCCCTGGGAGTGACCTCGCATGGAATCGGTACGGCCAGAGCGTTTCAGGTCAGCCCGGAAATGGGCGCTTTCTCGGGGTTGGGGATGGGATTGAACGGGGTACTGACTGCTTTCGTTGCGCCGTGGCTGATTCCGATTGTGGTGCGTTTGTTGGAAAGTTGAACCGACCTTCAGAAGTCAGGGTCTTTTGCGGGCGTATTCTGTATAACCAGGTCAGCGGGCATTTTATGTTTTTGGCGGAGCGTGATTATAATCACGCGGGGGATTCGCCCGCATGGTGCGGGCCGCGGTTGGGCCTGCATGCCCAACCCTTCGAACCCCCCACGCGAGCATGCTCGCTTTTCTTCGCCCAAAACAAAAATGCCCGCTGATGCGGGCATTTTATGTTCTGGCGGAAAGGGGAAGTCGAATCATGCCTTGAAACCCTTATGAATAAAGAGTTTGTAATATTTGAAAATAATCCATGGATCAACTAATGGATGCAAAAAAAATCCATAGGCAAATCGGTAAGTTTATGTTGTTTGGACGGCAGCACGGTTATTATTTCGTATTACGGAGTCACGCTTGCTAGAGAATAGTCGGCATTCAATTTGGCAGTGACGAACATGTCAGAGAGCGTCTAGTGCGAATTTCTTGTGTAGGCCTAGTAGCTTTTAGTCGAACTAACAACGCCTTGACTCAACCCCTGCTATGTTTTGGCTGTGCGGCGTCTTATGAAGTATAGACCTTCTCCCAATTATCACTACTAATATGCCACTTATTAATCAATCTTTTTGCGGACTCGTTTTTTGTTAACGCGAGTGTCGCACTTGACGAGTTTTTTGCAAAATTGAAGATGAAATGGGCCATGTAAAACAAACTCATTGATAAGCAAGTTGTTGCCATATTGAGTTGCGTCGAAATGTCTCTAGCCTGCGATATTTGCATGGCGCTAATGTAACTGGAGTGGCTATATCCACATAAATGCTTATAGGTGCCTTCAAAATATCTAGGATGAATACCTGCTGCCGAAGCCAGGTCTCCCCAATCACGTAATTGACTCCATTCCCCTGACAAAATCTTTTTCGCTTGTCGAGCGCTATATGTCTCGGTCAAATATGGAGAATTTGCAATGCTAATTTGAAGGGTCTCCATTTCGAGTTTTTCAGCTAGGAGCTTATTTTTTCCTTCACAGGAACTTGGCTGCAATTTCTGTCGATCAGCTAATCCGCTTAACTGCCAAATTTCGAAACGAAATTTGGATAAAGTTAGGTCCTCTTGACCAAAGACATACACAAAAGTTAAGAAGGTTTCTATAGAGCAATGCCGAACACTTCGTTTATAGCTTCAAAATGCAAATAATTTTCCATCTCGCGCATATTAGTAGTAAATCCAATACAGCCTGGCCTAGCGTTAATCCTATCAGCTGCCGCTTGGTATTTTGCTGGTACTCTACAGCGCGAATTCAAAATCAACGTTGCTGGCCCGACGACTTTGGCCGCGATGCTAAATAGCCTGCAAATGGGTTTCAGAACGTTAGCCATTGAAAAGCGTTCATCGGAAGTCTGGAACGTGTTAGGCGTGGTGAAATCTGAGTTTGAAAAGTTTGGTACCGCATTGGCCCATACAAAGAAAAAACTTGAAGAAGCTCATTCAAGTCTGGATAACACTGAGAAACGAAATCGAGTTTTAACAAGAAAACTTTCGGTCGTTGAAGGTAGTTCTGCGTCGGTTCCCGGGTTACTTTTTGATGGTATTGGAGGAGGAGTTGAACCAGAGCCTGATCCGGAACTATTAACAGATGCTGAACCCCTATAGAAGCAAAACTTATGTAGTTAAATCTCTTTAATTATGGGAAACTCGGCACGCGGTCACATTAAAGGTGCATATATTTTTCATCTTAAATAATGAGTTTATAAAAATAGATTTCATTCAAAAAAAGGATTTAACGTGTTAAATAGAGCTGATTATTTGAACGCAGTATCACACCTAAAAAATACACTGTCCAAATTCAAACCTGGAGATAAAATTTATGACCAAATCGTTCCTGAACAGCGATTAGTTCTTACTAAATATCAGCCTGTTTTTTGTTCGAATAACATTTCAGCACTTTCGCAGGAAGACTATATTTCCTTCTTGTCATTTAAAAACAACTGCCATTGGACAGGACTAGAAAGGAAAGGTCGTAATGCGGCGAGGGAGATAGAAGTGCTTCGCAACGCTCTGAGCATCCTCTTAAATGAAAATATTCCAATTCAAGAACGTATCGAAAAATCGACAAAAATGGTGATGGGTATGGGGAAAGCAATCGCTACATCTATTTTACTCGTTGCATAGCCTCGCATCATTTTTGTGAACTGATTCCAAGAACGCCGGTAGTTCTTCTGGCGAGATTGCTGCAAAGTGACCTGATTTTACTGGCCTTAGTACGTCTTTCAGATCGGCAGCAGGATTCTTATTCTCAATCCCGTTTTGGTTAGCATAGCTGAATACCCGGGCGCAAGTGGCTTTTATGCGATGAGCTATTTCACCAGCGCCGCGCTCTTCAATCTTGCGAAGTGCTCCAATCATCTGTTGGTGCGAAATTGAAGCTATTGGTAGGTCGCCAATTTGCGGGAAGATGTCTTTTTCTAATCGGTTGATGGTGTCTTTGGCTGTTGATGCGCTCCATGCGCTCAGCCGATTGTTATGCCATTCACGAGCGATTTTTTCGAAGGTGTTGCCAGCTTTGTCTATGGCGACCTGCTTATTCTGGTCACGTTGTTCTGCAGGATCAACGTCGTTATTTAATAGTTTGCGGGCGGCAAGGCATTTCCCCCGAGCCTCCGCCAGACTTACTAGGGGATAGTCCCCAAAACTTAGCCTATTATTTTTCTTGGTTACGGGCCTTCGATATGCCATTCTCCAGCATTTTTTCCCGCTCGGAATAATCTCTAAATACAGACCATTTCCATCGGCCAACGTCCAAGTTTTGTCTTTGGTGGGTATTCTGGTCCATCGTGACCGGTCATTCTGGTATCGTGACCGGCCATTCCGATTGAACGTGACCGGCCATTCTGGTTTATCGTGACCGATTTCA